>JAHBTQ010000009.1 GCA_019638495.1 Taibaiella sp. | reverse complement strand
AACAGAAGACCAGGAGCTGCATGTAGATGTAACAGACATGCTGGGCCAGGTAGTATACCGTGGAGCGATCAACGTGAAGAACGGAGATATCAACAGCCGCATAGAGCTGAACAGCGGCCTTGCGAACGGCATGTACATGCTGACGCTTCGCAGCGGTTCAGAAGCTAAGGTGTTCCACTTCGTACTGCAGCAGTAAGCATCAGTTCTGAGATAAAACAAAAAGCCCGGCGCATACGCGCCGGGCTTTTTTGCGGTGGGATACGGGCTATGCGATAGTGGCCATAGGCCGGCAAAAGTTACCGCGGTGCCGCTTATTCGATGCGCTTTTTGAATACAGAAGCTAAATCTGATCAATAAAGGGAAGATTGAGACCATTCATCTGACTGTCACAGTAATTGGTCGGGCATCCAAATGCTTTGCATTTTAAAAATGGGCTGTAATCTTCCATATAATTAAATGGAAAAAGTGCAAACCGGGTCTACAATCGTATAACAGTTGAGTTACATGCCGATGGTAGCTTTGTGAAAAATCAACTATCATGAAACAAGGTATCCTGGTGTTATTCCCGGTCATTCTATTAATGGCCTGTAACACAAATGAAAAAGTAGAAGGAAAGAACAAGAAGCCTCTCGCATTTGAAGTTGTGAACAGACCGTCGGACAACAATGGTAGCAAGGAACAGAATGGGACAATGAATGCAGATGGGAGACTTAATAACACGCCTGTAGACCCCGGGCTTGCGGCCGTTTATGCGATGCCAGCAGAGCAGCATCGGCAGCTAGCTGCATCTGCGGGACTATGGCGCACGGAGATGGTATATTGGACAGGTCCAGGGGCCAAGCCAGCTAAGGTGCTTGGAACGTGCGATATCAAAATGGTTCTCGGAGGGCGTTACCAGCAGTCGATATACAAATCTGAATCAAATGGTGTCCCTTTTGAAGGTATTGGTTATATAGCGTACGATAATGCACGCCGGATGTATATAAGCACTTGGATGGATAACACAGGCACAGGAGTTGTATACCTGGAAGGGGGATACGACAAAGCAGATGCTACAACGGAAATGGTAGGGCAATGTACAGAAGTTGCCAGCTGCAGGCAGCGCGGAATGAGGCAGGTGACAACTAATATCGACGAAAACACCCAATTATTGGAGATGTACCAAACTCCTGAAGGTGGAGATGAATACAAGAGTATGCAGGTGAAGTTTACAAGGGTAAACAAAAGTGGCCAGTCAAGGGGAAATGATCTAGCGGCTCTTCATTAATGTAGTTGCATAAGCTTCTCGTAGATTTGACGCACAGTGAAAGGAGGTTCGAAGAAATGCACCAGTTTCTTATGACTGTCATAGAGGGCTATGTCAGGTACTTGCATAGCGCCAAAAAACGTCAGATAGAAGAAGTCATAGTCACACCCCACTACTTCAATATTTTCAAATTTTTCCAAGCCATGGTCATTGTAGAATTTGCGAATGCCGGTCATGTCAGAAGATAGCGTCATGAGGTAAAATCGAACATTTCTAAGTGAATCCATGCCTCGTTCAATTGCATCCATAGCGTCGCTGCAGTGCTTGCAATCTGGCGAAAACAGCATGAGCGCAATTGGGCGCCCTTTGGGTATGTTAAACGAATTAAAAGTAGTAACGCTGTCTTTCAACAAAATGTTGAAAACCGGCAAGTCCGGGTTCAACTTATAAGGAAGGCTATCCCGGTTGAAGTTAGGTGGTGGCGGTGGTGGCGGCGGTTTACGGTTTTGCGCGGACACACTTGTACAAAAGCTCAATAGGCTTGCGGCTAAGAACAGAAGGAATTTCATTGCTTTTTTACTCTTTGATGAACTGTGCTTTATTTATCACCCTGCCCTTTTTGTCATGCATATTCAGGATGTAGTTTCCCGGAGGTAGCAATTGTACATCAACATTGGCTGTCTTATCTTTTGCTAAAGATTGACGAAGGATGATTCTTCCCGTCATGTCTACCAGGGAGATTTCCGTGCCAATTCCATTGGGTGTTTCCGTTGCAAAATGAAGAAAATCCTTTACCGGATTAGGGTAAATTGTTAAACCCTCTGTAGTTTTTGGCAAGATCGTTCCTGTTGGTTCGTCAAGAAGAAAGATCTCGTAATGGTAGGTTGTTGTGTAGTCGGGTGTTGTGGAATAGGAGGTCCAGTTGTATTCGTAGTTATAGACCTTTGCCGGGTTGTCATAAGTTGTATAAGTTATGACGTCCTTCGATATCGGTGTCCAGGAATTCGCTATGCTGTCCCAGCCCTGGTGATACACCGTGTCTGGCTTCCCTAATGCGTTAATATGCTTGCTCATCTTGTATTGTGGCCACCATGTTCCATGTATTGGGTCGAACTGATGCTGACGCCACGAACTATGATAACTAGCAGTTCCGGTATAGTCGAATGTATCTTTCACATAGTTAACGAGTGACGAACCATCAAACAGGCTGGTGACTACTGCAATGAGTCTGCCGGATGCGTCATATGTGTTTGCATACTTTGATTGTTGTACAAGAGGGAGGAGAAATGATGTGTCTGTTTGGTTGGAAAAATGGTCGATCTGTGCCAGGTAACCCGAAGCATTGTAAGTGTAGAACGTACGGGCCGCTATTCGCCACACGCCAAGGTGCAGTTCATAAACACTATCCCTGATTAGTCTGTGAGCAGTATCGTAAGCAAAGAACTGCTTAAAGGCAGAGTCTTCAACTCCTGCATTCAGATTAAATGTAACCCCCCTCGTAATATTGCCAACTGTATCAAAGCTGTTAGCATAGCTCATGTTATCATTTGTCGTTGAGTCGACGAACAGTTTGACAAAATGTGTTTGATTGCTATTAGTGTCATAGGTGGCGAAATTCCCTTCGTAGAGTGTAAAAGTGGGCATCGTGAACGGATTGATAGTCCAGTGCACATAGGTATCATATTTTACTTGTGGCTCCGTAAAAATTCCATTGAGCTCAAACATCGGAGAAGTGCCATACGTATAATTATATGGGTAGATAATAGTGTTATAGTCAAACGTCGAGTGATTCATGTCTGAATAGGAACAAGTAACCGAGTCAGTATATAAGCTCGTTCCATTATCCACCGTGCTCTGGGCAATTACCCTCTGCGTAGGCACACCTGCGGTTGTTTTCGCAGCAGCCATTGGGCCAGAATACTTAGCCGACTGGAGTAGCGCACCTATTATTTGGTTGTGAAGCATTGTCTGCTTTTTGTGGTTTTGTGCAAATTGTGCAAAAGCGGACGATACAGAAATCACTGCAAGGACTAGCGAATAGACATACCTCATAACAAGTATCTTAATAGGTTAATACGGAAAGTTACTGAAAATTCGGTTACAAAGCAGTAGGCCTTTGGGTATGTAGGTGAATATGCATAAATATTTGTTCAATAAAACAAAAACGCTTACTTTAGACTTTGCAGTATTGTTTACATTAAAATATTCGGTCCATGAATCGGAGAATTACTAGCATTCGTCAAGTCTATTTTGGCGCTATCGGAACAGTAGCAACCGTCGCAGTTCTATTTCTTAACTCGTGCGGAAAACACACCGCTGCTCCTGGTAACCCGGTTGCATCTTCGTCTGGCGCTGTTGAGACAGCCGCTGCCGCTATAGAGTCGTCGACAGGTAAGGCTGGCCCCCGCCAGGTGCTTACACAGGTTCTTACCGTAGCCGGCACCAGACCCATGGGCGACAATGGACAGATAGAAGCTTTCTTTAACGAAAACGCTGAGTTTTTCACAGTTACCGATGCTGGCCTTGTGACGGTGATTAAACAGGCCCTCGCTGATGGAAAACCACTGAAAGTGTCTTTTGATCCGTGGAGAGGAGAGCTGGTCAGCGCTACAAGTGTTTCTTCAGAAGAGCTGGCGGACGCAAAATCTCGTGGTATAGCGCCTGTAGCAGGTACTCCAATGAAAATCGACTTTACTAAAATTTCTGATGATGTAATTAATCATCCGGCCGGCCTTGGCGTAATGAATACTACAGATCCGGGTCTGAATAATGTTATACCGGATTTTACAACCGCTCAGCTAATGTTCGATTACATTACAAAGCAGTGCTGCGCATTACCTGGTCCGTATACTATAGACCATTGTATATCGTTTCAGTACTGCCAGGATGGGTGCTATGCAAGGGCGCATAAAATGTGCTGGGTCATCAACAACAAGTATAAATACGGCACCAAGAAAATTTTCAGCTTTGCTAATGCTGGCTCGGACAAGTTGTGTGTTCAGGCACAGAAGTGGGGTGGCTGCTGCATCCGCTGGTGGTATCATGTGGCACCACTTGTAACAGTGCAGACTCCAACCGGCCCCAAAGCATATGTCTTTGATCCGGCAATGTTCAATCAGCCTGTCCTTCTTGCTACCTGGCTACATGCTCAGGAAAATCCGGCTTGTGCAGGTAGCTGGACACCGCACGTTACTATGATCAATGTGCAACCAACATCTTCGTATGCTCCGTCAGGTTCGTCAGGTATGACGTTCAGTACGGATCCCACATATTCCGCTACTAACTCAACACTTACAAGCTACAGCCCACTCGTTACTTGCCCGTAATTTTGTGGCATTGAATATTAAAGCCCGGACAAGAAACGTTCCGGGCTTTTTTATGTTTAGAATTTGATAGTGACTATTTTACCATCAGAGCTTCAAAAGCAGTTGCAAGGCCGTCTTCGGTTAACATTGGTTCAGTACATGCATTTACTTGAAATAGTCGTGAAAAATCGCCTTGTATTGCTTGGGTCACAGCAGTTGATTGCCATGAAATATCAGATGTTTCAATAGCGGGGTGCCCCCATTCGATAAGTAGCGATTTGAAGGCTCCGAGGTCATGCCCGGCAATCCATATCGGTTTGGGATATGCGCACAACTCATAAAACTTTGAAGGAATCCCTATACGCTCTTTTGACCATGGAACCACAAGTGTACACTGGCATCCGGCTATTTCCCGATACATCGCATCCGGGGCAAGCCAACCCTTATATTCCAGGTTGGCCTCCCCGATTCCTTCCGTGAATATCTTAAGTGCATTTTCATTACCGGCAAGTACAATCCGAAGCGTAATTCCTTCGGCTGCAAGGCGATCAATTACTTGCTTTACTACATCAAGAGACTGAATATCTTCTGCTATTGAGCCGCCGTAAAAAACACGGAAAATTTTGTTTCCTCCGGGGGGAGTAACCTGGGGTAGTGTCACCGGCTTGGGTATAGCATGGCGAATGGTGTCAATCTTTCTATCCAGCCGTGCCGCATCTATCGCGGCCCATGTGGGTGAAATGTGGCTTATGGCATTTGCAGATTTTAGCACATTTCGCGTCCATTTGTTCAGCATGGGCCACATCTTTCGGTCCACCCCTTCATAGATTGGATCCTGTATGTCTGCTATCCAGGGAACGTTTAGTTTGCGCGAAAAATGGTCTGCAAGAAAAAGAGGTACCCTTGGAGAAAACATACCTATTATATACGTCGGCTTGGTATGAAATGGCAACTTGTCGAAGTTCCTGATTACATCTTCGCTCCACCGGTAAGTCCTGTCTCCACGAAAAGAAACGTAATAGAGTGTTTCAAGCCTGCGTACCAGCGCATTGGATCGGGTCACTTCAGTTTCATCGGTCGCCTTAATAGCTATCCGATGTACACCGCTTTGCTCTATCGACGTGTAATACGGATTTTCACCACTTTCTCCTTTTTGGTCCTTATGAATGACGGTAACGTCCCAGCCGTGTTTAATAAAGGATTCTGCTAGTTGCCGGGGACGCTTTGAGAGTGCTGTGCCTCTTATAGAGTGGTAGCCATTGTACTCCCAGGCAAATATGAGCAAGTGATTCTTCATTCTCCAGTGTTGATACACCGGCAAATCTAAAAAAAAGAGCCGTGGCCCATATGAACCACGGCATTAAAACTCTGTTAACAAATCTACAAACTTACATTTATTGTAATTTCCACTGTCTTAGTACCGTTACAGACAGTTACGATAGCAGTGCCGGGGCCAGATGGAATGATCGTCATGCTTGTCGCATCGACGCTGCATACTGAGATATTGTCAGAACACATGCTCACTGTAGCACCCACCACAGGGTTGCCACCAGCGTCGACTGCTTGTGCAGAAATTGTTATCGGGCCTCCCATCAGGCTGATATTCTTAGTTGTACCTCCGGCTACTTCGATATGGTCTACTCCCGGAGTAGTAGTACCGCAGTTGCAGTCACTCACCATTACCAGCCCGGCTCCCTCTTCAATGGTAGGGGAAGATACATGTGCTATTACGACCGTAGAGAGGCCGGTAGTAGCTGACGACTTCATGCTTACGAGGCCAGTAGAACTTACTGTGGCAATGTCAAAGATTGATATGCCGGTCGTGGGAACTTCCCAGGTGAGGCCCGGAGGCATAGCGATCGCAGAAAGCGATTTAGTAGATTTATTAACAGCAAATGCCTGAGCGCTAAACTGTTTTGTGCCACCTGGTGAAATTGATGCCAGTATAGGTGTCACGATAATAGTCGTATCCGGAAGCACATTGACCTCAGCCTGCCCGGAGATGCCGCTTTGCGTGGCAGTGATAACAGTGTGCCCCAGCGCCTTTGCTGTAACAACGCCGTTCGCGTCTACAGAGGCAATATTGGGATCCAGCGATGCCCATTCAAATGTTCCGCTCACTTCAGTGTTTGCACTGTTATAAGCCTTCGCAGTAAAAGTAGCATTCTCATTCCTGAAGAGCTCTTTTCCGGCGGGATTCACGACAACCCGTACTACCGGCAATGGTGCCGTCGGCATACCAACAACCAATACGGGTATGTAAACTTTATTGTTGCCGGAGATGCCATTTGCAGTAACTGTGATGACACACTCGCCGGTACCTGCAAAAGATACCGTGCCGCTGGCATCAACCGTGGCTACGCTGCTGTTGCTCGAAGCGTAGGTGTAGCCACTTATGGAGCCGGTTCCCAGGTAAACCGGTGTCAACGGAATTGTTCCTGCATTGGTGCTCCAGATAATGGCTGACGGCACAACAGAAAAAACAGCAGGTAAATATATTCCCACCGGAACGGAAGCCGTAAGTGTCTTGCCATTTACCGTTACTGAGCCGCTGATGATGCCATTGCCGGACGCGGAGGGTGTGAATATGTTACCAGAGAAGGAGCCAACTGAGTTGCTTGCGGTCCAGGTTACGCCGGTTGCGGGTGTCGTATTTCCTTTTGAATCTACTACAACAGCTTCATAAGTTAGTTTGTCGTCTGGCGATATGCTCTGTGCTCCTGTTTTTATTACAAGTGCTGATGCCTCCGCCGAGCCATTGCCGCCGGAATTCTTTGTGTCATCATTCTTCTTTTTGCATGCTGCCAGTAGTAGTATGCAGGCCGAAATCAAAGCCACGGTGACTTTTCTGCTTTTCATCCTTTTTTGTTTTTTGAGTTGACGCAAAAATAGCGACGCGTGTACGATGCAGCCGTTCACAAATGTTGCGAATTCATGCACAATTGTTGCAAGGGTTCAGTTTTTCAATAGAATACACATTGTGTTTGAGGAAATAAATAAGGGCTGCCCATTTTTGAGCAGCCCGTGCAAGAGGTATGTTCATAGTCTACCTATGGTGGTAGTATCCGTGTCCGGTATTGGGATTGTGGTGATAATAATGGTTATTATGGCCGTTATGGTAATTGTAGCTGTAATAACGATGGCGCATCACAGGTCTCCTGCAGGCAGGCCTGCGATAAACGACTACCGGCGCAGGTGCGCAATAGCGGGGTGGGGGAGGCGTAATCCTTACCACAACTCTCGGGCGGCATCCTGGTCCCCCTTTCGCGGAAGCTTCTGAAATGGCGCCCATCATCATCACCAGTGCCAGCGTTATGCTCAAAACTATTCTCGTATTCATAGGTATCATGTTTTGGTTACAAATACTAAGACACGGCTTAACTGGTAGAGTTTAATTGACTCAAAAATATTTTGAATGGCCTGCATCTAATCAATGATAAAAAATGAGTTAATTTGAATGAATAAGATTATTTAAGGCAATTATGAAGCACTCTGCACGTTACGGCACCATCATTGCAGCTATTGGTATCATCACGTTTTTTTGCTTTCGGTATACGCTGGGCAATCAATTCACGCTTTGGGATGACGATTATTATGTCACAAACAACCAGTATATACGAGCATTCACAGCAGAGAATCTGAAAGTGTTGTTTACACAGGACATTACAAAGAACAATTACCACCCACTTTGCTTATTATCCCTGGCCGTTAACTACCATTTTGCCGGTCTTGAGCCCTGGTCATATTACCTCACAAATATTGTCATACATATTGCGAATGCAGTCCTGGTCTTCTTTCTCTTTTTACGGCTTTGCAGGAAGCTGGATTTGAATTCTCAGTCAATAGCGTTTGTTTCCGGGTTTGGCGCGCTTTGGTTTGCGATCCACCCGATGCACGTTGAGTCTGTAGCCTGGATAGCTGAGCGGAAGGATGTGCTCTATGCATTCTTTTACCTGTTAGGGTTGCTATCTTACTGCAGCTATCTGGAAGCGGGGCATAGGAGGTGGTATTGGATTTCCTTTTTTCTCTTCGTCCTTTCATGCCTTTCCAAGCCGATGGCCGTCGTTTTTCCCTTGTCGCTTATCTGTCTTGATCTCTTTTATGGCTTGCCGCTCAATAAGAGAATGGTACTCAATAAGACTATTTTCTTTGTCGGGTCTCTTCTATGTGGTGGTTTTGCTTTTTACTCTCAAAATCGTGCCGGAGCCGTAGCATCTTTTGGAGCGCTTACGATCGGCGAGCGTATTCTGTACGCTTCTTATGGCTTCATAATGTACGTGTGGAAGCTACTAGTACCTACTAATCTATCCACATTATATCCCTATCCCTACAGGTATATATCCGGGTACTTACCTGCGATATACTACCTCGCACCGTTCATTGCGCTAGTCATATTGCTTTTGCCTACCTGGATACTCTATAAAAGGAGAAGTTCTTTTTTCAAAATTCACCTTTTTGGCATGGGCTTCTTCCTCGCCAATGTCATTTTTGTGCTTCAGTTTGTATCGGTGGGTTCGGCTATTATGTCCGATAGGTATTCTTACGTTGCCTATATAGGTTTGCTGTTCCTGGTCGCATATGGTCTTAACGCTGCAATACAAAAGTGGCCCGCGGCTAAAGTTGGGATATTGGGTCTTTCGCTCTTGTTCTCTACAGCGCTTGCCGCGTTGTGTGCGCAAAGAACGCATGTATGGCACGACTCCGAAACCCTGCTTACCGACGCTATTGAGAAGTATCCTTACCGGGCATTGCTGTCTTATAAGTGGCGTGGCAACTATTATATGAGTATTGGCGAATTCGACAAAGCCATGAAGGATTATGAACTTCTCGCCTCCATACGTGCTGCGGATGACAAAGTAAAGGCCAACATGGAGCGCATTACGGCAATGAAGATAATGCAGAGTGGCGGGGCATCTCCAATGGAGCCATCGCAAAACGCAAGCGACAGCCAGGAATTCAAATCAAGTATCGACTCGGCAATATTCTTTGCCGCCAAAGGGGATACGGTGGCGGCCTTTCGTAAATATGTACATGCTCTGGCTGCAAATGCATCGCTGGCTGAGCGGACATTGGCAGTTAGCAGCAACGAACTGGTGCAGACACAGCATTATCGCCAGGCAATTGTCCAGTATAACATGCTTACAAAGATAAATACCACCAATCCGTTTTATTATTTTCTGCGTGGTTGTGCTTTGTTTGGAGTTGGAGAGATGCAGTCAGCGATAATAGATTGGGAACGGGCGGCAAAAATGAACTCAAAAGATGTGCAGCAGTCTTCAAACTACAATCTCAGTGTAGCCTATGATTCGTTGCACAATCCGCAAATGGCATGGAAGTATCTTTCCAGGTCGATGGAACTGGGTTACAATGCTTCACCGGAATTTGTGGATAAGTTGAAGAAGCGGTATGAAGCGTCCTTACGCTAACAGTAATTTCTTTGCAGTGTATGGAGCCACTTAAAAACATGTACCACCCAGCCATGCTGAAGCAGGTAGGCATGGTAATAGAGAACACATTCGCTGGGTTTAGTGAAAGGAAATTCGTTAAGGATGTTTTAGCAGACAATTGGGATAAACTTGAATTGAAGCAACGCGTGCGTCGCATCAGCAACTCGCTTCATCAGCAGATGCCGGGTAAGTTTGCGGATGATATTTCCACTCTGCTCCGCATTACAGAAGCATTGCATACTTACGCAGGACGAGACAATACATTTGAATACATCTTTCTGGCAGACTATGTGGAGCAGTATGGACTGGGACATCCCAAACTGGCATTTGATGCCATGGAGCGCATAACCGTCCTGGCTAGTTGCGAGTATGCTGTCCGGCCCTACATCATGGCAGACCAGGCTTCTTCACTTGCAAGAATGAATGAATGGACCAGGCATCCGCACGCCTCTGTTCGCAGGTTGGCGAGTGAGGGTTGCCGACCGCGCTTGCCATGGGGCATTGCATTGCCCTCGCTAAAGAAACAGCCTGCACCAGTCTTGCCCATACTCGAGGCACTGAAAGATGACGAGTCTGAATTTGTGAGGCGTAGCGTCGCCAACAATCTTAACGACATCGCGAAAGACAACCCTTCAGTGGTAAAGTCGATAGCAGCTAGATGGGCCGGGCACAGCCGGGAGCGCGACAAAATTCTGAAACACGGTTGTCGCACATTGCTGAAGAAAGGGGATGCGGAAGTTCTTAGCTTGTTCGGCGTTGCAGATAATGCTGCGTGCAGAGTATCGCAATTCGAGGTCGCCACACCTTCGGTAATAATTGGCGGTCAACTGGAGTTTTCGTTTAGTATCGTAAATATGGGTGATGTCGATGCCGCAGTGCGTATTGAGTACGAAATAGTCTATGCTAAAGCTGGCGGCAAAACAGGCAGAAAGATATTCAAAATATCAGAGCGCGAAATAGGGGCGGGAGCAGAGATTTCCTTTACGCGTCGGCAGTCGTTTGCAGATATGACTACCCGAAAGCACTATGCAGGGGCACATACCATTGCAGTCGTGGTGAATGGTGTTGCAAAAGCATCGGGACAATTTATGGTTCTTAACCAATAATAAAATGCTTAACGGTAGCTGCGCGATTTTAAGATAAGAAATGTTACCGGTGCAAAAATGGAAGCCACCGTAAGCGGAAGTAACAAAGCGCCGGCATTATTATGAAAGGCCGGGCTCACCGTTTGAAACTCAATTGTCGCGAAAATCAACATGGTTATCACACGTAGTAGGGCAAGCACGCGTACAGCAACAGCGTATTGCCTGGCCGCGTTTTCGGCAGTAATTTGAACAGGATAATTCAGCGCCTCCGGTCGCTTTTTTGCCAGTGTTAGCAGGCCAAATATGAATGTTGCTAAGGTCGGGTGGATTAGCAACGTTGCCTTGCTGCCATAATTGTCTACATGGTTTGTAGCGTCGAAATGTGTAGGTACCCGGTCTGGTAGTTGTGAGTAAAATGCTATAGGGATTGTCCACGTCGCCAGAAACGATGCCAGCCCTGCAGCTGAAACGAATTTGTCGCGCGAATTAGCCTTCAGGTCTATTTTCGGACACTGCTCCATGAAATACTTGTTATTTACCCCGACCCTGGAATATCACCATGAATGTGTAGAGTATGATCTTCACATCCAGCGCCAGCGAGCAGTTTTCTATATAGAGCAGATCATATTTCATGCGCTCTATCATTTCACCCACGTTCTCGGCGTAGCCAAACTGTACCATGCCCCATGACGTGAGCCCTGGTTTTACTTTGTGCAGATATTTATATTGCGGGTGCGTGGTGCTTATTATGTCGATGTAGTGCTTACGCTCGGGTCGTGGCCCCACTAACGACATGTCTCCCTTCAGGATGTTTACGAATTGTGGCAGTTCATCAATTCTCCATTTCCGCATGAAGCGTCCCCATGTAGTGATACGAGGGTCCATCTTGCTTGAAAGAGCAGGGCCGCCTTTTTCTGCTTCCACAAACATGGAGCGGAACTTGAGTATGTAAAACGGTTTGCCAAACAACCCTATCCGCTGCTGCTTGTAGATCACTCCCCCTCTCGACGACAGCTTCACCATTATGGCCGTTATCAGCAGGAATGGTAGCAGTAGTATAAGTGAAGTGCCGGAAATTATGATATCAATGAGGCGTTTACATACTCGTTGCCAATCAGGCATCAGGTCCGGGTGTATGTGTATGAGCACTGCGTCGTAGACATTGCTTGTCTTTACCGATCCCGATAGGATATCGTAGTAGTCGGGCAGTACTTTTACTACCACCGGCCTATAGCAGAGCCTCGTTAGAATGTTCTCGAGCAGGTGGTGTTCAGAAGAGTCTACTGCCACTATCACTTCCTCTATGTTGTGCCGGTCTATAATCTCCTCAAGTTGTGATATGTGACCTAGTTGCGGCAGATATTGGCTCATACCATTACTTGCCTCCTTGCTGCTGTAGATAAACCCTGTAAAAATGTTGCCAAGTACTTTCGGGTTGTCCTTTACCTCCTTATAGATGTTAATAGCTTGCTGGTTGCCACCTATGATCAGGGTGTTAAATCCGACTTTGCCTTTTACAAGATTGCGTTTCACTGCATATAATATCGCCAGTCTGAACGTGAGAGCAAAGGATGTATGTATAAGCAGGTACCTGCTTATTGTGTTCATGAAGTAAGAGTAATTCCCCGTATCATTTCCAAACACAATTACAGATACCGCGGTGCAACCGAGAATGCAGGATATGAGTGTTCGGTTTATTTCATTCAGCCTGGATTTTCGGTACAAGTCAAAATAGGTGCCAGACAACAAATAGGCTACCACCCATCCGCAGGGAATCACTACGAGTACATTTACATAATCGCGCAGGTGAAGTCGGTTCAGCGTTTCGGCATAGGATATCCCGGTGAGGAAATGCTGCCGGTACATCCAGAAACAAAACCATGCGAGTGCCGATGCTATATAGTCGAGCACTACCAATTGCCTAATGGCATTCCGCTTCCTGCTATCTAAGCGCACCTAGAAGGTTACCAGTTTTATATTGTCTATCAAAAGTTGGCCATCCTTCTGGCCTGCCGGCACGTTTGTCTTGATAAAGAGGTAATAGTCGCCGCCCTGATACTTGTTTACAAATGACGTAATGTTCAGGTAGAATTTGCTCCATTTGGTATTGGGTAATACTCCTGCTATAGCTTCTACATCAGTAGTCACAACACCGCCTAGCACACCCTTCATTCCGAATACTGCGTTCACACTGCTCTTGTAGTCAAATTCAATGAATGCCGCAGAAAGCCCTACTTTAAAAGATGACCTTGTACTGTCGACTGTACTGTCGGTGGCCGAATTCAAAAAAACTGCTCCTGTGCCCGTGCCCTGAAATACCAGACTAGGGTCAGAAACCGAAATAATTGTAGTGGTTCCGGATACCTTGGAAAATTTTGTGATTCCCGCTTCAAACTCGGAAATAACAGAAAATTTAGTTGAGTCGAAATAACGCGTAGTGGGTGAAAGGGTCACGATCTGGCCCGGTGATTCGGTAAGCGTTGTACTGTAGCCTTTATAAAAAGGGTAGGCGACAGGTCGCTCTCCCCGGCCGTTGATGGGTATGCCCGGTAATACTTTGATTTCACCAGTGCCCGATGCCATTACGGGCACAGTTGCCGGCAGGTCAAAGGCGCCGATTGGATTGTTGTTATAGTAAACCCACGCATACCTGATATCATAAAGGTCCGGCGTTTCAAAACTAAAAGAATCGATACGAACATAGGTTGGCACTTTTTCCTTCGGGTTAATAATGTTGCAGCGTGTTGCCAACACAGATATCAATGTGATGCTGATAAGAGCAAGCCTGCTTAGGTTTCTTTTTGCCATTTCGCCTATTCCTCTCTATTAACGAAAATTTCTGTTAAACATTGTGTGCCTCATTGTGCAAGCTCATCTTCTTCAGCACCTGGTGGGCCACATCCATTGCCTGGTATCCGTCGTAGGCGGTTACGCGGGTTGGTTTGTCATTTTGTATGGAGGAGATAAACTCGGCTAATTCTGCCTTGATCGCGTTTGTCGATTCAATTTCAGGCATGCTTACAGAGATTATTTTGCGCTCACCATTCGGTAGGTCAATGGGCAGGTCAAGCATCTCTTCTGTACTATCTCCGTCTTTTAGGCGAATCACCTCAGTCTTCTTATCCAGGAAGTCAACACCAATATATGCATCTCGCTGAAAAATGCGCATCTTTCGCATCTTCTTCAACGAAATTCTGCTGGAAGTTAGGTTTGCAACACAGCCGTTATCAAATTCAATTCGGGCATTGGCAATGTCAGCTGTTTCACTAAGTACCGCCACGCCACTTGCCGAAATGCGTTTCACCGGCGACTTCACCATGCTCAGCACTATGTCAATGTCGTGTATCATTAGGTCAAGTATCACGGACACGTCTGTGCCCCGCGGGTTGAACTGAGCCAGCCGATGGGCTTCTATGAACATCGGCTGCAATTCTTGATCAGCGAGCGCAACGAACGCCGGATTGTACCGTTCTACATGGCCTACCTGGCACTTAACATTCGATTCCTTTACCAGGTTTATTAGTTCAAGCCCCTGTTCAAGAGTATTGGCCAGCGGCTTTTCGATAAAAAGGTGTTTGCCTGCAAGCAAGCATCGCTTTGCGATATCGTAATGGGTTGTGGTGGGGGATACTATATCAGCGACATCTATGATGCTAAGCAGCTCATTCATGTCTTCGAACCGCTGCACGCCGAGATCCCGCGATACGCTGGTTGCCTGGGCATTGTCCGGGTCAAAAAAGCCGACGAGTTGAATTCCTGAGATTTGTTGCCATTGAGCAATGTGAATTTTTCCGAGATGGCCAGCGCCAAAAACTCCGACTTTAAGCATTTGTCGTTTGAAGAGATTAATAGAATTCCTAAAGGTGCGTGCAAGATACTAAATAATAGCGCGTATCGAAGAACGGCATTGTAGTTCGACAATCGCCGAATGCCCAATCGAGTCATTAACAAGCAATTTAAAAGGCTTTAATGGGCGGTTAAAATTTTGTCGTTATCGTGTTTAGTAAGTTATCAGCGCAAAAAATAATTATTAAGAATTATTAAATCAAATGTTTTCAATCTTTCTTCGTGCGCAATTTTTCGGAAAACATTTTGCTTTTACAATAACTTAACTATCTTTACGCACATTTGAGGGCATTTTGTGTCTGGCTGAAGGTGTATTGTGCTGTAGACGGGAATCTCACCAGCGGCCGGTTTGTTATTAATTAATTAGCACAGGAATGTGCTTGGTGAAAGTTTTTAGAATATATTTGCACTCTGTAAGCCGATAGAAAATAAGGTTTTTCGATCAATTTTTTATTTAAAAAGCACTATTTTAACGCATATTTTTAAATTAATAAAAATTTTACGTATGTCCATAAAGAGATCCTTGTTGTACACTGGAGTTCTATTTATCGCTGCATCCTCTTTATCAACGATTTCTATCGCCCAAGACAATCCGAACTACCACAAGACTCGCACGCGTCCGGTCATACCCTACAGGCACTTAACGCTGGCTGCTCCTCCCGGAATGGTTTATGTACCGGGTGGTTCAGTGACCATTAAATATAGCCAGTCGTCGACAGATACAAACAGCAAAAAGCGAGTAAGCCTCAGTTCTTTCTACATGGATAAGACTGAAGTTACAAACCAGCAGTACCGCATGTTCTGCGAGTGGGTGATCGACTCTCTGGCAATTGTTAACTACCTGAAAGACGACAAGTATTTCCTTGATCCGCCTCCGGGAGGCTGGAAGGATGATGCCCAGAAGATGGAGATGGCCACGGCTGATACAACTACGGTGAAAGACACCCTGTTGAGTTCACTTGGCGGTTCTATGAGCGACTCAGCAGCCCTGGCTGCAGCCGCTGCTGCACCAACCCCGGCTCCCGCTACAGCGTCAGCTGCGCCTGCAACTTCTTCAGCTGTTACAGACAGCAACGGAAAAGTTGTTCGCAGGAGGATAGACTGGTCGCAGGTGAAGCATAAGGATATCTTCGAAAGCAATGACGACGAGATCAAAGCAAAGATCGCTCCTATGTTCGACCCTGTAACAGGCAAAATCAAGGAAGAGCTTTATGTATATAACTTCACTTATCTTAAAGCGACCGGTACCAACAAGGGCGTTAAGATGGGCGAATATGCAACAGAGGCTATAAATATCTACCCTGACGAAAAGATCTGGTTTAAGGATCTGAATAACTCCCAGGTTGAAATTCTTGTAGAGAACTATTTCACTCAACCTCCATTTGACGACTATCCGGTTGTTGGTGTGACCTGGAAGCAGGCGCGTGCATTTGCTTCATGGAGAAGCCACACAAATTTCGACTATGCCAACATCGCAGACTATCTGAAGTACTATAAGTTACAATATAGTTTGCCTTCGGAAGCACAGTGGGTATACGCTGCCGGAAAAGACATCAAAGATCAAAAGCAGCCACAAATGGCACATGAGCCGGAACCAGAAGCAACTCCGGAGCCAACTGCCGATACTACTGCAACTGCTGTAGTTCCTAACGCAGATGGTACTATGCCTTCTACTGATAGCGCGGCACTTTCTGCTATCACTGCCGCTACTGATGCTACAGCGTCTTCTACTACAAACGACGAAGACAATGACAGCGACGGTGGTAAGAAGAAAAAGAAGAAAAAGAAAAAGAAGAATAGCGACGAAGAAAACGACGAAGAAGGTGAAGAGACAGCTGTTGCAGCAGCCCCAACTACACCTGACAAGGATGCTACTCCGGTTGACAAAGACCGTACAGGTAGCTTGCTCGTAAACTTCAAGCAGGAAGAAGGCGACTATACAGAAGACGGTGCTAACTTCACATTGCCTGTAATGTCATATGCTCCAAATGAGTTTGGCATATACAACATGATAGGTAACGTTGCTGAGTGGGTACTCGATGCGTACAGTCCATCAGCTTTCGCTTTCGTTTCTGACGTAAACCCTGTACTTCTTTATGATGCAGAGGCACGCGATGGCGATGCGATGAGGAGAAAAGTGGTTCGTGGTGGTTCATTCGTGAGCAACGCGAAGGCATTGAGTCCATTTACCCGCGACTTCGAACTGCAGGAGAATGTACACTGCTATATTGGTTTCCGTTGCGTAATGTCTGCACCTGAAATTCTTTCGAAGAAGGTTGCTACACGCAGGAAAGAAACTTATTCTCAGAAACCTTCGACAGCAAAGAAGCCTTCTAACACTTCTTCTGCACCAAAACCAAAAGCAAAAAAATAAGATTACGCCATAGTCTTAAATTTTAATCATCCAATTGAAACATTAACTCGTTAACTAACTCAACAAGTATTCTCAACTCACAAATCCCAATTAATATGAGCAATTCAAAAAAGAAGATCGGTCTTAACTCCATCATCTCCTTCGGCGCGAGCGTCGTAATTCTTGGTCTGATGTTCAAAATCCTCCACTGGAAAGGTGCAGAAATAATGATCGGCGCCGGTCTTATCACGGAGGCAATACTGTTTGCCGTACTCGGTTTTGCATCAATGGAGTCAGCTGATGAAAAGAAAGCTGCTGAAAATGGAGGCGCTAACCTCAATGAGCTGCTTAGCTCAGCGGTAACTCCAAAAGTTGTTGAAGGCCTTACTAAGGGTTTCCAACAGTTTACAACTACTGTTCAGTCTGTAAACTCTATAGTTGGTTCAGCTAGCACCGCTACAAATTTTGTTAAGGAAATCGAAGTTGCTACAGGCGACGTGAAGAAATTCCGCGACAACATGCAGTCAGTTTCTGGTGGCTTCGATTCATTTAATAAGTCACTTCAGGCTGTTAGCCAAATGTCAGGTATCTCTGTTTCAATGATGAAGGAATTCGAAGCTGCCGGTGCAGGTATGAAGTCTTTCTCTAAGAACATTGGAGACATGAATTCTCAGTTCGACCAGTTCAATAAGACGCTTGCCTCAATCAACCAGATGTCAGCAGCTTCTCAGAGCATGGTTAAGGAATTTGAAGCAACAACTCAGGGCATTAAGGTTTACAACAAGAACCTTTCTGATCTGGCTCGCATTTACCAGGCTCAGGTGGACGCTTTCAAAAAGGGTTAATTCTCTTTTGAGCATCTACTGTATTGATAAAACTATTTTACTTAATCACCCATTAAGCAATTAAAAAACTCACAATCGCATGGCAGGAGCAAATGAAACCCCCCGGCAAAAGATGATGGGTATCCTATACCTGGTGCTGTTGGGCCTGGCAGCCACTACGGTTACAGACCACGTACTGGATGCCTTCAGGAACCTGACAGTAAGCCTCAGGACATCATCTGAAAATGTAAAAGAAACAGTTGATAATGCAATGTCTGCATTTGAAGCTTCAAAATTGAAAAACGAGCCAGAACGTGCTCGCCCGGTTTGGGAAAAAGCAAATAAGGTTAAAGCATCAGTTGCTGAACTAGATAAGTTCATTACAGAAGCAAAGGATGAATTGATAAAAGCTGGTGGTGGTATCGACAAAGAAAACGATGACATCAATAGTCGTGAAGACATCGATATCTCTCCGCGCATCATGGTGCGTAAGGGAAAGGCGAAAAAGCTTAAGGCGAAGATTGACGAAACACGTAAAGTGATTCTCGAGAACATGCCAGGAAACAAAGATGGTAAGACAGTAAACATGGCGCTGAGTGCGGAAGATCCTCCAAAGCGCAAAGGTGGTATCAAGCAGAGCTGGGAAGAAGCAAACTTCGGTGAAGGTATTCCTTTGACTGCCGCTATCACTGCTCTTACAAAGATCCAGGCTGACATGCGTAACTCTGAGGCTGAAGCGATCAAAAGGATTCTTGGTGATGTGGATAAGGCTGTAATCAACCTTGACCGTTTCGATGCGGTAGCTGTTGCGCCTACGTCCTACATTCTTACTGGTCAGCAATATCAGGCAGAAGTGTTCCTGACTGCATCAGACTCTAAGGCAAATCCAGAAGTTACTGTGGGTGGCCAAACACTGAAAGTTGTTGACGGTAAGGGGCTTTATACTGTGACTGCATCTAAAGAAGGAGACTTCAAGTGGGTAGGTACAGTTCGCGTAAAGCAGGCTGACGGTACAATGAAGGAGTACAAGACGAAGGAGCAGACATATACTGTGGCACGTCCTTCGGCGGTTGTTTCTCCAGATAAGATGAACGTATTCTACATTGGTGTTCCTAACCCGGTATCAGTATCGGCTCCTGGTTTTTCTAAGGATAAAATCAAAGTAAGCATAAGCGCTGGAGCGATCAAAGGTACTAACGGTGCTTATACTGTGGAAGTTAACGCACCTGGTAAGGTTACAGTTACCGTTCTTGGTATGCTTGATGGTGGCAAGACCACTACACTTGGTACTAACGAATTCCGCATCAAGCGTATCCCTCCTCCACGTGTTAAGATGGGTGGCAAGTCAGGTGGTAGGCTTGGAACAGGTGCTATGAAAGCTCAAAACAGGATTTTCGCGGTTCTGGAAGATTTCGACTTTGATGCTCCATTCTCCATACAGCATTTTACGATGTATGTGATGAAGCCACGTAGCGAACCACAGGTTTTTGAAGCTAACAGCAATGCCTTCACTCCTGCTATGACTGCAGCAATGAACGGTATAGTGTCAGGTTCACGTGTAACAATAGATAACGTTTTTGCAACTGGTCCTGATGGCATGAAGCGTCAGCTTGACCCTATAACCTTCACGGTAGAATAAACTTGAAAACTAAATTATTAGAAAGTCTATGAAAAAGAACACTTTGTTTGCTATGTTCGTTATGTGTTCCCTGGGTATGACCACGTACCTTGGTGCACAGACAACTTCCAAGAAAAAGAAGAAGAAGAAAACGGAGAATAAGATCAACGCTGACAGCCTCGCAGCCGCTCGCGCTGCCGATAGCCTTGCTGCTATTGCTGCTGCAACGCCACCTCCACCACCGGAAGAAGAAAATCCTTTCGCTGATCTGGTAGCATCAGATTCTTCATTCGCCAACGACTTTGAACTGGATACATCAAGGCCGGTAGATGGCTATTACAAGCAAACAAATCTGCGTGGTGCAAAACCTTTCGCATTTCCTAAAGAGAACAAGAATAACATCAAGTTCTACAAAAGGATTTGGAGGGAGATAGATCTTACCGACTCAGCGAACAAGATTTTCGCAATGCCTGGTGAGACACTCATGCAATTGATCATGGACGCTATTAAGTACAAGAAGTTGATAGCATACCAGGATGAGCACTTCAAGAAGCAGCTTACTTACGATAAGGTGTTGAAAATATTCACGGATAGTGCAATCGTTCCAATATTCGACTCAATTACAGGTGAGCAGACAGGTACAAAGACCGTGTTCAATGACTTCAATGCTGACTCTGTAACTAAGTTCGAGATCAAGGAGGATATCTATTTTGATAAGACACGTGGTCGTGTTATCACTCAGGTTATCGGTCTTTCTCCTGTTCGTAGGCTGAAATCTAGTGCTGGTGAATACCTTGGAGAGCAGCACCCATTCTGGTTATATTACAATCAGTGCCGCAACCTGTTTGCCGCTCGTGAAGTGATAGACCCACAACAGGACATCTACAATGAGAGCTACGACGATATGTTTGTTCAGCGTCGTTTCCGTTCCAGGATCGTGAAGGAATCAAACCCTGCAGATCTTCGTATTAAGGACAAATATCCTAACGACGAAGCCAGGCAGAAGAAAGAGTCTGAGCGTATCGAGCGTGAAATACAGAACTACAAGAGGAATCTTTGGAAATACTAAAGAGGAATTCATATCGTATCTCCCAAATGTTGATTATGAAAACGAGAGTTGCTTTATTACTGTCTCTAGGTCTGTTTACTGCGTCATCTGTGCTTGCACAGGTGCGCACAGACATTAGCGTCAGGGAGCGTAATAACACTTCCTATGACGTTGGTGAGCAGGGATACAATGCCCATAACTTTAGTGTTGGTTTTGGCGTGGGTTCTACTAAAATGTACGGGGACTGGTCTTATTCAAAGCCTCAGCCTGCATACATGGGTTATTTTGAAAAGAACATTACGCCGACGATCAGTTATGGTTGGACAGTTTCTGTAGGCGATTTGTCTACGCGTGATCCATATGTTCAGATGCGTAGTTTCAATCACTTTACTTCTGTTGACCAGCACATTACAGTGGAACTGGGTACTGTGTTTGCTGTGGTAGATCGTGAGTATTACGAGAATCCGTTACTACGCTTAATTGGTGGTATCTATGGAGGAACCGGTGTTGGTATTATTAACAATGATATAAAGCGTATCGCTCAGTTTAACGAGGATCTTCCGGGGCAAACTCCTAATGTTTCTCCCACTACGCTTACCAACTCCGTAGCACTCTATATCCCGATCAATGCAGGTTATAACTTGCACATACCAAAGTTTTGGATTTTTAAGGGTTGTGTGCTGAATGCGAATTTTCAATACACTTCCACAATGTCAGATTATATCGACGGGTATAAGCCGCGTTATGCTGCGAACAAAAAGAATGATGTGTATACTGTGATGTCGCTTGGCTTCCGGTTCTACATTATGCATCCTGCAGAATACTAGTGGTTTAGGAAAATAGAAATTGAAAGAGCTACCATCTGGTAGCTCTTTTCTTATTGGCGATATTCATAAAATCTTACTCGTTAAGTAATTCCTCAAGGTCTGGATTCCCACTGAGGTTGTTCATTTGTGAGGCTATTTGCGGATACCTCCACTGAACCCTGCGACTCATAGGGGCTACAGTAAATTTCTTTGGGTTAGGGAGACAAGCGATGATCATTGCAGATTCGGCGGCTGTTAATCTTTTGGCTGGTTTGTGGAAATATGCCCGGGACGCGGCTTCCACGCCAAAGATACCAGGACCCATTTCTATAGTGTTCAAATACACTTCCAGGATACGTTTCTTGCCCCATGTAAGCTCTATTAGTTGGGTGAAATAGAACTCAGGGACCTTCCTCACGTATCGGCTCCAGCCGCTGCCCTGCCATAAGAATACATTCTTTGCAGTTTGTTGGCTTATTGTACTGGCTCCGGCACCACGTATTCGTTTTCTCTTCCTTCTCTTTGTAGTGCCATTTATGCTTTTGTCCATTGCTTTCCAGTCGAAGCCTCCATGGCTTGGGAATAGCTGGTCTTCGCTTGCTATTGCTGCTAGTTTTATTGAGCGGGGCATTTCTTCCCAGGTTATGTAGTCGCGCTTTAGTCCATACCCTCCCAGTACTGCCCCCAATTGGGTTATGGTGATGGGTGGCATCACAAACCGGCATACAATTGCATATAGCGTGGATGATAAAAATAGTATCAGGATCGCGCGTAACGCAATGCGTATGTATTTTTTGTTCTTCTTATTCATTTTGGGAATCCGGCATAAATGTAAGCAGACTCAGTCACCCCATCAAAAGTCTGGATGTCTGCCTTGCAGATTTTACGGCAATGAGTTACATTTGCGAGGTATAAAATTTAAAAAATGAGCCACGATACGCATCACGGACACAGCACTGAAAACAAAACGATTATTTCCTTCAAAAATGCTTTTTGGCTGGTAGTGATACTGGTAGGTTTGTTTGTTGCAGCCCTGAACTTTGTGCAGGTTGAAAGTAAGCCTGAAGCAGAAGAGGCTCATGGCCACGAGATGATGCATGAAGATGCGCATCACGCAGCAAAAGCGGAAGCACACGAGGCGGCACCTGCAGCCGAAGCACCCGCTGTACCCGCAACAGAAGAGGCGGCTCCGGCCGCTGAAGCTGCAAATGAGGAGCAACCCGCTCATCACTAAGGTATTTCATGAAGGCCAGCGACTTAATAGTAGTTACCGGTGCTGCCGGATTTATCGGCAGTGTATTGGTAGGGTATTTGAATCAACATGGATTTGAAAATCTTCTTCTTGTTGATGATTTTTCAGATGCCCGGAAGTCTCTTAATCTCAAAAGCAGAAAATATGCGAGGCTCATCGAAAGAGAGCATTTATTTGAGATTGTAGATGCCGAAAAGCTTGCCATCGACTGTTTCTTCCATTTAGGTGCACGTACTGATACCACCGAGATGGATTATGAGGTGCATCGTCGCCTCAATCTCGAGTATTCTAAAAAGGTGTGGAATCTCTGCACTTCCTCGGGCATCCCGCTTGTTTATGCTTCCTCTGCTGCAACTTACGGTAATGGTGAACACGGATACGTTGACAGCCACGAAATCGTGGAGCAACTCGAACCACTGAATCCTTATGGCGTTTCCAAGAATGAATTTGACAAATGGGCTTTAGCGCAGAAAACAAGCCCGCCATTCTGGGCAGGTCTAAAGTTCTTCAATGTTTATGGTCCCGGGGAATATCATAAGGGGCGTATGGCGTCAGTAATATTCCACGCGTTTAACACTATTCAGTCTGGTAAGCCGGTGCGCCTGTTCAGGTCTCATAATCCCGCTTACAGAGATGGCGAGCAGAGGCGTGATTTTATCTATGTCAAGGACGTAGTTAACATCTGCTATTGGCTCATGGAAATTCATCCACGCAGTGGTCTCTATAATACAGGCACCGGTCAGGCGCGTACCTTCAACGACCTTGTAAAGGCAATTTACGCGGCGTTGGAGAGGCAGCCTGAAATTGAATATATAGACACACCTATTGACATCCGCGATAAATACCAGTATTTCACGGAGGCGGACATGTCCAAACTAAGGGCAGCAGGGTACACCAAGCCCTTTTGGTCTCTGGAAGAAGGAGTGAAAGATTACGTGAGCAATTACCTGCTGCACAGGGCCTATTTTTGACGAGTAACTATTTGGGGATAGAAAAGCTAAAGGTACTTCCCTTACCTGGTATAGATGTAGCTATAAGTTCTCCGTGCATCTTCTCTATCAGGCGTTTCACAATTGCCAGGCCTATGCCCATGTTTTCTCCGTTCTTTTCCCGGTTGCGCAGCCTTTTAAAGAGGTAGTACATTTTCTCCTTGTCCTCTTCCGCGATGCCTTCGCCATTATCCTTAATGACAAACGTCCATGCGGTATTGTTTTCTGAGATCGTAAAGTCTATTATGCCCGCTTCCTTGTCACAATATTGAACAGCATTTAGCAAGAGATGGAACAACACCTGCTTTAGCGCTAGCGAAGGGGCTGTGATCTCATAGCAGTCAAGGTGATAGTCGAATCGAATATGTGGCGGAATTTTCAACAGGGGCTTTATCTCCATCAGCAGCTCCAACGTGTTTATTCTGTCGTGCTGATCTACGGCCAGTTTTGACGCCTTTGAGTAGCTATGTATACTACTTACGAGGTCAGACATGTAATAGGCTGTTTCTGTGATAAACTTCACGTATTCTCCACCGTCTGTGCCAATCTTTTCGCCGAATTCTTCATTTATTAGTTGTGCCAGGGAGATGATATTGTTAAGTGGGGTTCTCAGGTCGTGCGATGCAAGGTGGGCAATATTCTCAAGGTCCGTATATGCCATCTTGATATCATCTTCTCTTTGCTTAAGCAGCCTTGTCTTCTTTCTTAGTTCCAGGAGTGTCACTACCTCTGCGGCCAGCAAAAGCAATTGCTGTTTGTGCTCCAGCGAAATGTTGTTGGGTTTAGTGTCAAACACAGCGAGGAGCCCTACAACATATCCTTCAGGTGTAACAATCGGTGCAGCAGCATAGAAGACAAGCGGCTGTCCTTTATGAACAAATGGATTTTCGCCAAACCAATCGCTTTCAGACAGGTCTTTAACAACCAGCACCTTGTCTGGCTGATCTATGGCCTGAGAGCATAGTAAACTAAATGCGGTCGTTTCGGCTATCTCTACGCCATTACACGACTTGAACCATTGCCGGTGACTATCAATAAACGATAGTGCAGATACAGGCATACCGCAAGCTTTCGAAGCCAGCTCTGTAATAAAGTCGTACGCGGTCTCATGTTCGGTATTAAGAATGGCATATTCGTTCAGCGCCTTTAGCCTCTCTCTTTCCTTAGCCGGTACCGGGGCTACTTTCATCAGCAAACTGTGTTGTTCTTCTGCAAGATACTAACACATCCTTACTAATTAAAATGCCCCGGCATGAGACTCCTTAGCGTAGGCCGCTCACCTGCTTCCCTTTCGGATACTTGACAGTATATCCAAATCTTGCTTCGCTTACTTCATTCGGCTTCAGGTTGAATGTCCATTTCAGCATTCCTGTGTTTTCTACTATTTCAGCGTTCCCTGTCTCCGTATCTTCAATCACAATATCCTTGTCATTGCTTACAGGTAGTTGGTCTTCAAGCACCAGGGTAATGTTATCCCTACGGGTGTTGCGAACAGAGATTGTGTATGCGAAAGTCTCACGCACATTCGAGCCTATAGTCCTGACTGCACGTTTCTTTTTGTCTTGTTCCCGCTTCACTACAACCTTTTTATCCCTACCCAGGGAGAAGGTAAGTGTATCAGAGGTGTTGCGTATATCAATATAACCCTGGCCAACGAAAGTGCCCTCGTAGAAAATGTTGGTCTGGCCCGGCATTAGGTTCATGTCTTCCCAGTTGGTTATCTGCGCCTGCAGAAAGGCGTCTTTGTCCATGCGTGGTACCGCGAAGTACCTGTACGTAGCATTCAGGTCATATTTCTTGATGGCAACGTTGTGTTGCTTGCCATCGGTAGGGATAGTATATGGTAGCTCAATATCAAACTGGGTGCTTATGCCCCCGTTGTCAACTGTTACGTATTCATTCATGGAAGAGGGTGAGGCATCTTCCGCCACCAAAGGTTTCTTATATGCCTTTACAACCGGTGCCATAGAATAGTTTTGTCGGTTGTATCCTCCGCTGTTTGCCACACCGGCTTCATAAAACGACAGGTACCAAGGCACAGGCGTAGGTGCCTGCGCCCCTTCATTAGGATTGCCTGTAGAAAGCGTTAGGTGCACATTGTTCCAGCTTATGCCGCTATTCTGGTAGATGTCGGCTTTGTAATACAGACTTGCCGGTTTTGAAATGTCATCTACCCGAAGATCATACGACGGCGACCACCCTGCGTTGTTTAGTACATAGCTCACCACTACCGGGTTAGTAACCGCGTCTTTTGCAAACACCTTTATCCTTATCTGCCCACCGGGTTGGAAGCCTTTCTTATTTTCCTCTTCTAGTTGTTTGCGCAGCAGCGCGATGCGCTCATCAGTTTTCTTGAGTACACCATCCAGTTTGTGTTTCTGATTCAGGTATCCCTCCATTTTGCTGCCTATCAGATCCAGTAGTTTTGTAAGCTCAGCCACAGAAAGTCCACTGTTTTCGCCGCCAACTTTTTTGTTTGTCTGCAGCGCTGCTACCTGCTCGTTTAATACAGCTATCTTGTTTGCAGTTAATGTGCGCTCGTCGGTAAGGATTTCTATACTGTCCTTAATTTCCTTAGCCTTCGGTGAAAGTACCTCTGTAGCCAGGTAGTCATTGCTGAAAACCGCTGATTCCACGGCTACACCGGGACCCGCGTTCACGGTCAGGCTCTGCGTGTTTATGTCGCCGGCCACATTGGTGAAGATGATCTCGTTTTCGCCTTTGCTGAAATGGACCTTGGTGCTACCGGTAAGTTGTGCCCCATGAAGGAACACCGTAGCTTGTTCGATATTGAGTTTGTAGTTGGTTTGTGCATTTGCGATAACGGTAGTCAGCAGCAATGCAATAGAAAGACCATACTTGTACATACGCTTAGGTTTGGTTTGTACAAATAAAGACGATTATCGGCACCTCTATCCATAAGTGCCGCACCCAAATTTTTGTTAATGCATGATTTGTTCTGCGTTGTTACCTGCAGTATTTCCGGTAAAGACTGTTGATGGTAGTAGATTTTCCATCATTACCGGGTGCCAGGTAGTTTGCGTCAGCAGTTGCCTTGGCAGCAGCCGTAAAATCGGTGTAATCTTTCATGAACTTCCTGATAGAGCCGTAATTCAGACGGTATATCTCAGAGCATCCTTTTTTGCTGAAGTAGCCTTCTGTTACTTCCTTGTACCTGGCCTTGTTCTTATTTGTTGGCGTCACTTCTTCCGCCACAACGCGCACATAGATCAGCAAGCCTGCAGTGTCAATTAGTTCGTACATCTGCCCGTTGTCATACTTCCGCATTACTTTGCCATTCACAGCCGACCAGGATTTGTCGCCACATTTTTCCTCCATCTTATTGGCGATGGCTTCGGCGCTTGATGAGGGGAAGTAGGTTTTCTGCGCATTACTCTGCAGCGATAGCACCAGTGCCGGTGCCAGGATAAGCAACGATTTCATTTATGTTGAAGATTGTAGTGGCTAATTTACGCGTTTTGCGGACAATCCTTCTGACGTCAGCCCGATTGATAGTCAACTTATTTGATACAATTTTATGTATTTGTTGACATTTCAGGGCCTACATTTGAAGTTGGTAAGGTTTTTCTTGGACATAAATGCCCCTGGATGAAGTCAAAACATTTACTCTTCTTTCTTATTGCAGTAACCGCGCTTGCAGCTTGCAGCAGCAAAAGCAACAAGTTTGTGGTGATCGGCGATATTACGGGAATGCCAAAGCAGACGGTACTATTGGAGCAATTGGGCGCCAACGACATTGTTGCACTGGTCGATTCTGTAAATTCGTCGGAAGATGGCCATTTTGAGCTGTCCGGCGCCGGTGCTGAACCGGGTTTGTACCGCGTTCATTTCAGCGATAATAAGTTTATACTACTTTCTCTTGACAAGGGTAATGTGAAGGTTACGGGCGATTGGTCTTCCATAGAGAATTATACGGTGGCGGGTTCCCCGGCTTCAGAACATCTTAAGCAGTTCCTGAAGTTTTTCCGCGAAAAAGTAAGAGACTTTAACACAATGAACATTGTGCTGGACACGCTGCGTGCCCGGGGCAACGACAGCCTGCTGGCACAGGCCCAGAAGAACTACCAGGAGATGAACCAGGAGTTCACCCAACTCATAGAAACCTATGCTGACACGGCTTCTTTCGAGCCTAATGCTGTTTTTGCTGCTCGCATCCTTAACCCCTCGAGCGAGGCCGTATTTCTGGGTGCTTTCACGCAGAGCCTCAATAAGCGATTTCCCGGCACACGCCTTACGCGCGAGTTCCAGGAATACTTTAATCGTACCAACCTGAAAAACCCTAATTCTGAACACGTAAAAGCGCAGAACATTGAAGCCGGAATGATGGCACCGGAGGTTAATTTGCCTGCTCCCGACGGCAACAATATTTCCTTGTCGTCGCTACGTGGCAAATTCGTATTGCTCGATTTTTGGGCTTCGTGGTGTGGGCCGTGTCGTGCCGAAAACCCCAACGTGGTTGCAGCCTTTAATAAATTCAAAGACAAGAATTTCACTGTCTACGGAGTGTCGCTTGATCATAATAAGGAAAAATGGGAACAAGCAATAAAAGATGACGGCCTTTCCTGGACACAGGTAAGCGACCTCAAAGGCTGGTCCTCTGTTGCTGCAACCATTTACTCTATCCAGTCTATTCCTAGTAACGTGCTCATTGGCCCCGACGGAAAGGTGATAGCACGAAACCTTCGTGGTAGCGACCTGGATGAAATGTTGGAACGTGTACTATCGGAAAGTGGTGAGCAGAATGCCAAATAGTATTGATTTAGATTACGAGTAGCCCTGCTTTGTACATGGCGTTCATGGGTTTGTTTTCCCAGAATAGTTCAAAGTTGTCGAGCCCGGAAGCTTCATAGCTCTCCTGCACTTCCTTAATCGTCTTAAGTTTTACATGCTGCACTGATAGAGACGGTAAAATTGCTGCAAGCCATTCGCCTTGCTCTTTTGTCAATTTCAGGATGTAGGGGCCGTTAAGGCATTGTATGGTCAGTTGGCATGTCTCCCATTGCTCGCCTTTGTGCGTCTTTGTTGAATAGCTGGTTGTGAAAGGATAGCCAAGCCACACTACGCGTGCCTCTGGGCGCAGGCTGGCATATTCACGATTGTCGAGCAGATCGCTGATGAGGGTTGGCTTAATAGTTGATTTCGGGATCTTGAAGTCAAACCATTTATGCAGGGGCCAGTCAAGTCCCGCAGCATTCATGTAATTGTGAAGCGAAACTCGCAAACCCTCTGAAAAGCTATCGTGGTCAGCTCCGGTTGGGTCTTTATATTCTACATCATTATTGGCAAAGGTCCCGGCTGCCCCTTGCGTAATTGTAACCTTGAACTCTGCGGGATTTACACCCACGGGGCTATGAGCCGTCATGGCAAACCTGTGCCAGAATCCGGATTTCAGGATCCCGGCAGTAAACATCTGCCGCACTACTTCCAGCGAGTCAACAGTCTCTTGTGCAGTTTGTGTCGGAAAGCCATACATCAGGTAGGCATGCACCATAATGCCCGCCTCTGTGAAGTGCCTGTTTACCTGTGCCACCTGTGCCACAGTAATACCTTTTTTTATCAGCGCCAGCAGCCGGTCAGATGCTACTTCCAGTCCCCCGGAAACGGCAATGCAGCCCGATGCTCGCAGCAGGATGCACAGGTCGCGTGTAAAGCTCTTTTCAAATCTTACATTCGTCCACCAGCTAATTGTAAGTCCGCGCCGCAGTATTTCCAGTGCTACCGAGCGCATAAGTGCCGGCGGAGCGGCCTCATCTACAAAATGGAATCCTGTTTCTCCGGTTTGCGCAATCAGATCCTCGATTCTGTCACAAATGCCAGCCGCGGTAAGCGGCTCATATCGCTGTATGTAATCGAGGGTGGTGTCGCAGAATGTGCACTTGCCCCAGTAGCATCCATGCGCCATAGTAAGCTTATTCCATCTCCCATCGCTCCATAAGCTGTGCATGGGGTTTGTTACCTCTATGGCAGAGATGTAGTCGTGCAGCGGCAATCCCTCATAATGGGGTATGCCACTTTCCATAAATCTATAGTCGGGTAGGTCGCAATCGTACCATCGTACAGCGCCGTTTTCCATAGCCCAGGTCCGTTTCAGCCCTTCGAACCCACATTTGCCTTCTTTAAAACGCACTATTTGCTCAATCGGACGTTCCCCATCATCAAGTGTTACGAAGTGGAAGAAGTCAAACACGCGAGGGTCTGCCAGCGATCTTAATTCAGTATTCGGGAAGCCGCCCCCCATCACAACGGTGATCTCCGGCTTGTGCTGGCGCAGCCATTGAGCGCACCTGAAGGCCGCAAACAGGTTCCCCGGAAATGGCACCGAGAGCGCAACTATATTGGGGTTCTCCTTATTGATTTTTTCCTCCAGTAGGTTTATCAGTACCTTGTCTGTGTAGCTCAGCGGGCGCTGCAGTGCGTTTTGGAGCTCATCAAATGAATTTGCACTGCGCCCCAGGCGTTCGGCATATCGGCTGAAACCGAATTCAGGGTCCACACATTCCTTCACCAGGTCAGAAAGATCTTCAAGATATAGCGTGGCCAGGTGCTTGGCATGATCCTGCTGCCCCATTGTCCCGAAAGCCCAGCCAAGATCTTGCGCGTTTCTGAATCGATCACCTTCGGGCAGATAGTTTCTCTGAACGATGAGCCTCGCCAGTGTGGGGTTTTTACCTTGCAGGAAATGCACAACCGGGTCCACTGTTTGTATATACCGATCCCGGAGTGCTATCATTCTTGCGGCATTTTCCGAATACCCCGTCACATTTGCGCCAATCTCGTCAAAAATCGCGGCAAGCCCACTACGGCAGAAGATCCGGAGAATAGTTTCGATGCCAAGATCCGCCTGCGCGTACCCTATTCCTCGCTCTTTCAGAAACCCGGACAGGTAGGCCGTGGCGGGGTAGGGCGTGTTCAGCTGGGTGAACGGCGGAGTCGCTAAAAATACTTTGACGCGCAAATGAAATTTTTAGCAAATCTATCCTAAACCACCGCCTCACCCAAAAAATGGCGTTTTGCGACGTGCAGAATATCGTGGGTGGTACAATGCATCGCTATATCATCAAATTAACAAGGGTTTTAAAATCAAAAAATAAGCAGTAAATTGCACTGATTTTTTTCCATACAACCCATCTGATGCATATTGTGCAAATGGTAAAGGTGTTGTTTGGAAAATAGTTATACAAATTAATATCACATATGTCGACGCAAATGGCTGTATTCATGAAAAAGTACAAAGCACTTACCCGCAGAATTGCGTATTCCGTACTGTTGGCAGTTGGGTTGCCGGCTATTTCTCATGGACAGATAATTACAACCTATGCTGGTAACGGGGAGCCTGGTGTTGCTGGTGACGGCAATTTTGCCATCCTTGCCAACGTACATTACCCCTCCGGTCTTCGTTTTGACAACAAGGGCAATCTTTATATCGCTGATAGGGTTTATGGCCGCATTCGTATGGTCAATGCCTATGGTATCATTACTACGGTTGTTGGCTCTGGCTCTCCAGGTATGGCTGGCGACAATGGTCCGGCCACAAATGCTAAGATCAATTATCCCAATGGAATGGCCTTCGACGCAGCTGGCAACCTTTACTTTGCAGACACCAGGAACAACAGGATTCGCAAAGTTGACACTGCGGGGATCATTTCAACTGTTGCAGGAAATGGCATACCCGGATTCTCTGGTGATGATTCGGCAGCGGTAAATGCGAAATTATATGAACCTGCGGGCGTTGCAATTGACAAGGCCGGTAACCTTTTCATCTCTGACACAAAGAATCATAAGATCCGTAAGGTAGACCCCTCCGGCATCATTTCAACGGTTGCAGGTCGCGACACTTCGTTGCATGCTTACGTGGGCGACGGTATACCTGCAGTTCAGGCGATACTTTATACACCTTCGGGCATTGACGTAGCGCCTGATGGTAGCGTGATTTTTGTTGACGGCGGTAACCTTGTCGTTAGAAAGATAAGTTCAGATGGCATCATCACGAAAGTAGCTGGTACGCCAAACATTCCCGGATTTGCGGGTGATGATGGCCCGGCAGTCAATGCTCGTCTCAATGCTCCTAATTCTGTGGCAGTAGATAAGCAAGGAAATATATTCATTTCTGACGGCGGCAATTTCAGGGTTCGGAAAGTGGGTACTGACGGTAAGATTAACACTGTTGCCGGCAATGGCAATCAGGACCAGAATGGTTATGGCGATGGTGGCCCGGCAGTAGATGCCACAATAGATCGCCCACTATGTGTTGCACTGGACACGACAGGCAATCTGTTTGTAGGTGAGAAATCCAACAGGGTGCGCTACATCTATCTGAATGAGCCTTTCGCTGAAGATAAGATCACTATCTTCCCGAACCCGGGAAGGGGCAATACCAGCATTTTCCTTCCGTCCCAATATGAGGAAGTTGCGCACGTATTTATTATTAACACAGAGGGTAGGATTGTAAGTGAATCCATTCTCCCTACAAATATGTACAAAAAGATCGCTTTCGGTGTTCCGGGCAACTACTACATCTATGCCGTTTCAAGGCGCGGTAAGTGGTATGGCAAGGTGACATCAATACCATGATCCTGAGGAAATGATATTAATGCAAGAGGCCGGCGAATTGCCGGCCTTTTCTTATCCTTTCAGTTTATTCACCAATTCGGTGTACTCCTTCATCGCTGTTTCGGTATCCATGCCATATAGTGCCTCCCATGCCTGGTATTTGGCCCGTGCCACAATGTCAAAGGGATTAGAGGGCGCATTGTCCGGTGCGTTTCCTTCTGTAGCTTGTTTGAAATAGGAGTATAGCCTTAGCAGTGTATCATTATCCGGTCTGGCAGGCAGCAGCTTGCTTTCAGCAACAGCTTTCTCAAAAGCTTCTTTCATACTCATAGAAAATCAATTTAGTGTGGAAACGTCTTTTCTCCTGCCGGTATTTCTATTGGCATTCTATTTTCGCTGGGAGGTATGGGGCAGTTGAAACCATCGGCATAGGCACAGTAAGGATTATAAGCCTTGTTGAAATCCAGTAGGATCTTGTGGTCCCTTATGTCAACGATAGAAAGGTCTATATACCTCCCGCCACCATAGGTTGTGTTGTAATTGGTTTGGTCGTTGAATGGAAGGAACAAGTAGTCTTTGTATTTGTCGTTTTTCATTAGGTCTATACCCTGGTACACGCGTAGTCCGTACCTTTCGCCGTCAATCATAAACGTCAGAACCGCATATACCCGGTAGGGCTTGTTCTTGCCACTATGGGTCGGGATCATGAAAGGCGTGCTGCCCGGAGTTTCGCGTACGTCCGCCCAGACCCTATACTTTTCATTTGGTGTAAAGAAGCTCAGTTTTGATACATCCTTCTTCTTTATGGGCGCACGTTCGTCTTCCAATAGTTCCCTTACGTAGTTATCCCGGAACGCCTTTATCGAGTCTGCATAGCTCTGTGCGCCGGCTCGGTTGCTGCCGTTTGCCGTTGCGAGAAAGAACACTATGAACGATACTAATACAGGAAACCTCATTTACACGGTTATTTCATCGTCTTTGGCAGTTGCCACCTTTTCAGGTCTCATTTGCGGGAAGAAGAGAACATCTTGTATAGACACCTGCCCGGTAAGCAGCATGGCCAGGCGCTCTATTCCAAAACCAATACCAGCAGTGGGCGGCATGCCATATTCCAATGCACGCAGGAAGTCATGGTCAATGAACATCGCTTCATCGTCGCCGCGCTCCATCAATTTCACCTGATCTTCAAATCGTTCGCGTTGGTCTATCGGATCGTTCAGCTCGCTATAGGCATTCGCTATCTCCTTGCCATTCACTATTAGCTCAAATCGCTCCACGAGGCCCTGCTTATGACGGTGTTTCTTCGTCAACGGACTCATTTCTATCGGGTAGTCGGTGATAAACGTTGGCTGAATGTAATGTGCCTCACATTTGCCGCCGAATATCTCGTCGATCAGCTTTCCCTTACCCATAGACGGGTCTACTTCTATGTTCAGCTTCTTACACACGTCGCGCAGACCTGCCTCGTCCATATCGCCTATATCAAAGCCGGTATGTTCTTTTATCGCATCGTAGATACTTATGCGCTTGTACGGCGCCTTGAAATCTATTGTGTTGCCATTTACACTGGTTGTGGTAGTTCCGTTGGCAGCAATTGCAGTTTGTTCGAGCATTTGCTCGGTAGTATCCATCATCCACAGGTAGTCTTTGTAGGCTACGTAAAACTCGAGTATCGTAAACTCCGGATTATGCGTCCGGTCCATACCTTCATTGCGGAAGTTCCTGCTGAACTCGTACACCCATTCAAATCCTCCTACTATCAGGCGCTTCAGGTACAGTTCATTGGCAATACGCAGATAAAGGGGTATGTCCAGCGCATTGTGGTGTGTGATAAACGGTCTTGCCGTGGCGCCACCTGGTATGCTCTGTAGCACCGGGGTGTCTACTTCCAGAGCTCCTCTTTCATTCAGGAAGTTGCGGATGGCGTTCTTCATCTTTGTGATCTTCACGAAAGTATCGCGTACGCCCGGGTTCACAATCAGGTCGGCATAGCGCTGCCTGTATTTGAATTCCAGGTCCGTTACCACGTCAAACTGTTCACCGTCTTTTTCCTTTACTACGGGTAATGGGCGCAGGCTCTTTGAGAGCAGCGTAAAGGACATAACGTGAATCGATAGCTCTCCGGTACGTGTAATGAATGCATAGCCCTTTACACCAATGATGTCACCAATATCCAGAAGCTTCTTCCATACTACGTCATACATTGACTTGTCCTCTCCCGGGCATATCTCATCTCGCTTCACGTAGATCTGCATTCTTCCTGAGCCGTCTTGCAACACAGCGAAATTTGCTTTGCCCATGTCCCTGACACTCATTATGCGACCGGCAAATGAAATCTCTTTGAAAGAATCTGCGTTTTCTGCGGTATAGTTATCCTTGATAAACTTTGCAGAGTGTGTTATCTCGAATAATGGCGCGGGGTAGGCGTCAATTCCCATTTCCGTGAGTTCGCGCAGTTTTTCGCGACGCACAATTTCCTGTTCGCTAAGAGTAGATTGCATGGCTGCAAAAATAGCAGATAGAAGCGTTAATTGAACAGCCGGTTCGGGGGCATTTCAATACTTAGATGGCGTCCACGCCAAACATCCCCGCAACTTCGGTAGAATCTACGCATTTAAAGAAGAAGAATCCGGTAAGCCGTGGAGTTACAGTTTGTATATACACAAATCCCCGTGCGCTTGGTTTCTCTACACTCGGGGTGGGGGGCAGATAGGTGGCCGCCCCTTCAGTACTATCTAGTTGATAGGCTTCGAGTTTGCCGGTAAAATCTTTGATCCACAGCCTTATTGTTGCGCCGTTGCCCGCAGTCCCTTCTACTATTGCCGACGTGTAGCTGCTGTTTTTCTGCGTATTGCGTGTAACACGGCCGCCGGATGCGTAAAAATCTTCCACACCCGCTTTCGCCGTAATGTAAGGGTCTTGTTTCTTCTCCTTATTACAGCCCGAAAGGGCCCAAACTGAAAGAATTGATATGGCTATGAAGCGTTTTGTCATTGATTTCGGGTTGGTGCCGGCGTGCCGGCTGCGAGGGCGAAATTAACTAAAACAGGGGCACACCAGCCTACTAATTTTCTTCTTCATAGTAGATTTTATAGTACTTCTTGCCCGTGTGTTCGTCATATCCGCGCTCTATCAGGCTCTTATCTCCATGTATGTAGATATGGAAGTTCTTATCCAGTTTCAGCACGCTCTTAAATACGCGCCCCTGTTTCTTCACCGCCTGGGTAGATATGCCAAAAGAGTCGGGCATTTCCATCTCGTTCATCTCCACATAGTTGGTCTCAAACTCATCAAATGCCTTGATAATTCGTTTGTCTTCAAACACTTCTTTCGCAAATCCTTTCCTGTCAAAGGATTCATTGGCCCGGAAATATTCAAGAGACTTATTGAGGAGGTCTATCTGGTCAGCTTTCTCAATCTCGTATTCGTGGGGGAGCTGGGCGGTAATAAATTCCTTTGCCATACCCATGAACTGGTTGGTATGATAATATTCAGTTGCCTGCGGCACCAATCCCAGGAAGCCTTCGCGCCAGAAGGTGGCCTCATCACCGCGGTTGCCGTTGCTGTCATAGATCAGCACGTCAAATCCCTGTTCCGCATTGGTTGGTAGTACCAGGCAGGCTTTGTCAAAGCGTGTCACCTCTGCTCCGCTTCTCAACGCCAGTTCTGCGTCTTTTCCGTCAATTGCAACATCAAGGAAGTTGCTTTTCGTTTCAGTCTTGAACATGCCTAGAGCCTCTACAAAAGCACCATCCACCAGGCAGTTACCGAAATAGCACACGTACAGTTCGCCCGCTTTCACTTTGGGATGGGTGGTGTTCTCATGCAAATGTTTGGCAATGTTTACCGAGTTTTTGTGAAAAGAGCTCTCCTCGGCCAGGGTTTCCAGGCAAAAATTATATACCTCATTAAAGTCTAGTGAGGCGCCATGGCTAAATCTATATTTATCTGATCCGAGGTTGAATTTGCTGAAAAACGCGGTTGCGATAACGGCTTTTTCTTCATTTTCAAGCGCCAGGGGCTTTTTGGTGGTATTCACATCCTGGCCGTTGCCCTTGTTGCCCACATAATGAACCGATATTTTCTTCAGAACCGCTTCGTTAAAGTTTGCCTGCATAATTTTCTTTGAAAGGTGCCAAAAGTAGCCAATGTAATCTTTCTCCCGCCACCTTATTTATGTGTATTTTAACATATTTGTCATAATGCCACCCCGGTACATTATATGTTATCGCTACTTTTGATTAACTTTGCACACTTTTCAATTTCAATCGCTCCTCTAATTATGAAGTTGTCGCAGTTTAAGTTCGACTTACCATTAAATCTCATTGCACAGCACCCTGCTAAAAAACGCGACGAGAGCCGCCTAATGGTCATTCACCGCGATACAGGCAAAATAGAACATAAGATATTCAAGGATGTTCTCGGCTACTTCCACGACAAGGATGTGATGATCGCTAATAACACTAAGGTGTTTCCCGCGCGTCTTTATGGCCGCAAGGAGAAGACCGGTGCCAAGATAGAAGTGTTCCTGCTTCGTGAATTAAACAAGCCTAATCATCTTTGGGATGTTATCGTAGACCCGGCTCGTAAGATAAGGGTTGGTAACAAGCTCTATTTTGGTGATAATGACGAGCTGGTGGCAGAAGTAATCGATAACACAACTTCTCGTGGACGTACTATTCGCTTTCTTTTTGATGGCAATGAGCAGGAGTTCCGCGGTATGCTTGATTTACTGGGCGAAACTCCATTGCCAAAGTACATTAAGCGCAAGCCGGAAGAAGAAGACAAGGAACGCTACCAGACTGTATACGCTAAGTACGAAGGCGCGGTTGCAGCTCCCACAGCAGGCATGCACTTCAGCCGTGAACTCATTAAGCGTCTCGAGATCGTAGGTGTAAAGTTTGCCGAAGTAACCCTCCATACGGGGCTCGGTACTTTCCGCCCCATCGAGGTTGAAGACCTTTCTAAGCATAAAATGGACGCAGAGTACTTTAAGGTTGACGACTACGCTGCCAATATGGTGAACCGTGCAAAGACGGAAAAACGCCGTATATGCTCTATAGGCACCACTACAATGCGTGCACTGGAAAGCTCTGTAACAGCACAGGGACTTCTAAAGCCGGAAGAAGGCTGGACGAATGTATTTATTCACCCACCTTACCAGTTCTCTATTGCAGATTCGCTTATCACCAACTTCCACTTGCCTAAGACAAGCCTGATGATCATGGCTTGTGCATTCGCAGGATATGATCTGATGATGACTGCCTATGAGACAGCTATCAAGGAAAAATATCGCTTCTTCAGCTATGGCGACGCCATGTTGGTGATATAGTCTCGCAGAATATTTTCAAATACATACAAAGAGCGCATTGGTACTACCTATGCGCTCTTTTCTATTGCAGGAATGTTCATTCTGCTCATTCGGCCTCACCTCCCTTTAGGGAGGCCGGGAGGGTTTGCCCCCTAAGTAAGTCCTCAAACACATCGGCTTTGCGAATCAACCTGGCCTGCCCTTTTTCAATCATCACTTCGGCCGGTTTCAGGCGCGAATTAAAGTTGCTACTCATCTCAAAGCCGTAAGCGCCGGCATTGTGGAATGCAAGGAAGTCGCCTTCGCGTACCTCATTCAGCACCCTGTCCCAGGCAAATGTGTCTGTTTCGCAAATATTGCCCACTACGGTATAGATGCGTTGTGCGCCCTGGGGGTTAGATATGTTGCTGATGCGGTGATACGAGTCATAGAACATGGGACGTATCAGATGATTGAAACCTGAATTCACGCCCACGAATACGGTCGCTGTCGTATGTTTTATCACATTAGCCTTCACAACAAGGAATCCGCATTCACTCACAAGGTACTTGCCCGGTTCAAACCATATTTCGAACGTTTTGCCATAGTCTTTTTCAAACTGTTGCGCCGCTTCGGCTACACGTTTACCCAGCAGGTACACATCGGTTTCTTTTTCGTCGTCTTTGTAAGGCACTTTAAAGCCGCTGCCAAGGTCAATGAACTCAAGCTCGTTGAAATGCTCCGCTATTCCGAACATGATGTCCAGCCCTTGTATAAAGACGTCGATGTCCTTTATTTCACTGCCAGTATGCATGTGGAGACCCTTTACGTGCAGTCCTGTAGTTTTTACTATGCGCTCTATATGGCGAAGCTGGTGTATCGAGATCCCGAATTTACTGTCAATATGACCTGTCGATATTTTATAGTTGCCGCCGGCCACTATGTGCGGGTTTATACGGATACATACCGGATAGCTGCTACCGTATTGGTTGCCAAAACGCTCCAGCACCGAAATGTTATCGATATTGATACGTACACCCAGATCCACACAGTCAGTTATCTCCTTAAAATCTACGCAGTTTGGTGTAAAGAGGATCTGGTCAGGTGCAAACCCGGCAAGCAGACCCAATTTCACTTCGTTTATGCTCACACAGTCCAGTAGTCCGCCGAGCTGTTTTATATATTTTAGTATATTTATGTTTGTTAGTGCTTTGCATGCGTAGAAGAACTTTGTAGGGTGTCCCTTAAACGCATCAGTGAGCTTATTGTATCTTTCCGCTATCTGTTCGGCATGGTACACATATACTGGTGTACCGAAATCATTGGCAACAGCTACAAGCTGTTCGTTGGTAAGTGGTTGAAACATGGGCGCAAAAGTAGGTTTTTATCCTATCTTACGTTAATTCCTATGTTTTGCAAAAATCAAAGATTGGTATATCTTTAACCCCAATAACCATTCATTAGATTTCCGACGGTAAAAACAATTTCTTCATGTATAGAAAGCTCTACCTTTTTTGTCTCAGCGCACTCTTGATTCTTTCAGCTTCTACGGGTTTTGCGCAGAGGGGTAAAAGTGAATTTGCTCTGGGCTACGGACGATTCAGTTCTTTTCAGTTTGCTAACCGTCCGCCTTACAATACTTCTAACGGTACTTTCAGCCTTACATATCGCTACTACGTTTCTAAAGACGTTACGGTAGGTCTTACGTTTGCACAGGAGCGCATCAGCAATTGGGCCGGTTTTGCCACATTTGCCCCGGAAGTAACAGTTAAGTATCTCGACACTAAAGACACCTACAGGCGCATACGTCTGTATGGCTCTGTTTCCTATGGAATCACGGCTTTGACAGACCGTACAACCGGGCCGGGTCAATATGACGAGTCAGGCGCAAAGCCCTGGGGCTTTCACTGCAGCCCGATAGGTATTCGTATGGGCCACCAGTTTGCATGGTTTATGGAGCTGGGTTATGGTTATAAAGGCATTTTCCACGGTGGTGTTGCATGGCGCTTCCCTAAGCATTGGGCAAGTCGTGAGGTAGATGGTACCGAGGGTAAGTAAAATGAATTGATTTTGAGGATAGTGTGCGGCGAGAGTCGCACATTTTTTTTGACTGCCTTTTAGGAAAATAGCAACGTCTGTGCAGAAGCATAGTCGCCAAAAAGACGCATTTTTGCACCAATTCTATTTATAGGAGTTTCGGCAAAATCTACGCCTGGCTCCGTCTTTATGAAAAAACTGGACTGGTATATCATCCGGAAGTTTCTGAGCACTTTCTTCTTCGCCATCCTGGTTCTGGCCGTGATCTCATGTGTCATCGACTACTCGGAAAAGGTAGATAATATTGTGCAAAAGCATGCGCCTTTTCTGGTAGTGCTTAACTACTACAAGAATTTTGTACCGCACATCACAGCTTTGCTTTTCCCGCTGTTCATATTCATTGCCACCATTTTCTTTACGTCGAAGATGGCCTACAAGTCAGAGATAATAGCCATTCTCTCGTCAGGCGTGTCTTTTACCCGTTTCCTGCGTCCTTATGCTGTTGGTGGTGGCTTCTTGTGCCTTATGTCATTGTTGCTGAACCACTGGGTGATACCGGTGGCAAATAAGCAGCGAATAGACTTCGAGAACACGTACATAAATGATGCCAACTTCCGTTATGCTGCCGACAATATGCACCTGGGTGTTTCAAAGGGCACCTACGTGTATCTGCAGAACTTTAATTTCAACAACTACATCGGCAATCGATTTTGTATAGAAAAGGTAGATGGGACATTGCTGAAAGAAAAACTGATGGCAGACTATGTGCATTATGACACTGTAACCAAAATATGGGAACTGCATAATGTTGTGGTTCGTAAGAATGATGGGTTGAAGGAGAAACTTACCAAGCTGGACACAATGTCCATGCGTTATTCATTCTCTCCCCACGATCTCAATAGGGGCGATGCCATAAGAGAGGCGCTCACTACTCCGCAGCTAAATGATTATATAGAAGAAGAGACGATGCGCGGAACAGAAAACCTTAGCAGTTTCTACATAGAGAAGGAGCGGCGCTCGGCACAGCCATTTGCCGGCTTTATTCTCACTATCATTGGTGCCTGCATTGCATGTCGCAAAATACGTGGGGGTAGTGGATTGCACCTTGCGTTGGGTATTGCTATTAGCGCCATTTATATAATGTTCCTGCAGCTATCATCAACTTTTGCTACAAAGGCTAACCTGGATCCTACCATTGCAATGTGGATACCCAACATGATCTTTGGGGTGTTCGCATTTGTTCTCTACAGGCGCCAGATGAAGTAGCTACCGGTTTAGTGGCGCTTCCCATTTTTTGTAATACCCGTTGTACGCTTTTGCGAGGTCTGCCAGTTCGTGTTCCATCTTCATCAGGCTGTCCATGATCACTTTGCTTGTTCGCTTTATGGTGAGCTCGTAAGGAAGAGCGACGGTGCCGGCATCAAAGCTCTTATCGAAAGTGTAGCCCATTTCCTTAGTTTGCTTCAGGAAAGCTGTACGTCCGCTGTCGGAGGTGAAATAGACTGTGTGTATAATGTCCCGCGGTTGTGAGAGGTCGTCTCCGGCATCGAGCATAGCAGTCATTTGCTTATTGGTATTGATCCATGCAACGGCTACACTGTCGGGGTATAAGAATGTGCGGTAGGTAATCCACTGAGGCTCGTACTTTATTTTTACGCTATACTCATAGTCGGGATAGTTCTTTGCATACATCCTCACCAGTGCAGTGCGCACCGCAAAGGTGTCTTTAACATAGTAATAGTTCAGTCGTTCACAATTATAGGTAAGTGTGCCGGTAAGCTTTCTGGCAGTTACACCGGTAAGGAATGCACTGGTGAGTTCAAGTGCCTGTTCCATTTTGTTAATCTCCTCTGGCCCTGGTAACCCGGTTTTGCTGTTGCACCTTGCGCTTCGTGGCCCCGTCACTACCAGGTAGGGCAGCAGTTTGTCGGGCGCATTGATCACCTGCGCCAAATCCACCAGTATCGAACCAGGTTTGCCGCCAAGCTGAGTCATGTAGGTATCCCACTGCTCAGGCTGTGCCTGCGTAAATAATGGAAGTAATAGTAACACGCAAAGTACTTGTTTCATTTTCTGTTATGCTTTCAAAAATACTCACCCAACTCTTAAAGCTATGAGAAAAGATATTTTGCCGGGTGGCTGCGTATTGCGGTGACGCTGTTTTTTGTGTATTTTACCAATTGCCGGCACAGGCGAGCACCAAACACTACTACATGCGCCAGATATACATAGCCATAAGCAGGTTTCTACACGACCGCTTTAGCCTGCACGACGACAGCGCTGAGGAGCAGGAGATCATTGATTCCATTAAACGGGGAATCGAATTTAGGGGTACAAACCTCTGGGTGCTCATATTTGCCATTTTTATCGCGTCGATAGGTTTAAATGTCAACTCAACGGCGGTCATTATAGGTGCAATGCTTATTTCTCCCATCATGGGCCCAATAATGGGAATAGGCCTGGGAATAGGTATCAATGACTTCGGCTTAATACGCCGCGCGTCCAAAAACCTTGCCATTGCTGCTTTCATCAGCATTTGCGTTTCCACATTCTATTTCTGGGTCACGCCGCTTCACGACGCTCAGTCAGAGTTGCTTGCGCGCACCACGCCTACTATCTGGGATGTGTTTATTGCGTTTTTCGGTGGTCTGGCGGGCATTGTAGCCGGTACAAGGAAGGAAAAAAGCAACGTGGTGCCGGGTGTGGCAATTGCGACCGCTCTCATGCCTCCATTGTGTACGGCCGGCTTTGGACTTGCCTCCGGCAATATTTATTATTTCCTCGGAGCGATCTATCTATTCTTTATCAACTCGGTTTTTATATGTCTCAGTAGTTACATCATCGTCAGGTACCTGCATTTTCATAAGACCCAATTTGAAACTCCCGAGCTAAAAAGGCGCATGACACGCTATATATGGATTGCAGTGATAGCCACCTCATTGCCAAGTATATACCTTGCTTATCGCATTGTGCGCAAAAGCATCTTTGAGTCAAATGCCGCAGCGTTCGTGCGCAATGAGGTAGTGTTCCCCAACACCTATGTGGTAAATAAGACGTTTACCACTGACGATGGTAACCGAGGAATAGATCTGTTACTGATTGGAGATGAACTTTCGTCCGGTGCTATTGACAGCCTGAGGCAGCGAATGGCACAATATAACCTTGAAGATGCCAAACTTGACGTGCACCAGGGGCTGAATTCAAAACAGAACATAGATTTTGCTGCTGTCAAAGCCAGTATCCTTTCCGATGTCTTTAGTAAACAGCACGAACTGGACACAGCGCAGGTTGCGGCCCAGGAAAGGGAAGAGGCCGCAAAGAAGGCAATGCTGCCGGAAATAAAAAGTGAGCTGAAGGCGCTATATCCGCAACTGAAGGAATACAGCCTGGGAATGTCGGTTATCAGGCACATGGACACTACAGCTCCCGACACCGCCGTAATTTTTGTTGGTTCTTTCAAACCGCGACTTTCAAGTCGCGAGTCGACAAAGCTCAAAGAGTTCTTGCAGAGCCGTACGAAAAAAGAAAAAGTAAAGGTGATACAGGAGTAATGCGCTCTAATTCTGCTGCTTGTGTATTAGCAATATTATCCGGTAACATTTATGCCGCATATGGGTTACATTTGCCCACCGACGCAGCATATTGTTTTGACCAATAAAACCTCACAATTCTCAAAAATAATTGACAGGGATTGGCTAAGGGAGAACGTAATCCAGGCCGTGCCTTTTTGGGTAGCATCTATCGCTACCGGCCTTGTATCAGTGCTTTATACCCGCCTGTTCAACCTGTCCGAGTCATGGCTTGCTGCCAGTATTCACTATAATAAATACCTGATATTCATAATAGCGCCGGCAAGCTTTGCCCTCGCCTGGTGGATAGTTGCACGCTTTGCGCCGGGTGCGCGTGGTAGCGGTATTCCCCAGGTAATGGCTACCATAGAAATGCCTGCTTCAAAGCATGATACGGCAGTGCCTAAGCTACTGGGCCTGCGGATCATGATCGTTAAGATAATTTCCAGCGTGCTTATGGTGTTTGGAGGTGGTGCCATAGGTAGGGAGGGCCCTACTATTCAAATAGCCGGGTCAGTATTTTACCTTATCAATAAGTGGTTGCCATCATCCTGGTCTAAACTATCCAAGAAGAGCTATTTCATTACGGGTGCGGCGGCAGGCCTTGCGGCTGCATTCAATACCCCGTTGGGTGGAGTGGTTTTTGCTATAGAGGAGCTGGCACGTGTGCACGTTAGCTTTTTCCGGACAGCGCTTTTCTCTGCCGTAATCATAGCCGGCCTCACAGCACAGGGTATGTTGGGCCCTTATCTATACCTTGGCTATCCTGAGGTGAAAGGGTTGCAGAGCTTTATTTTCCTGGGTGTGGCTGCCACAGCTATCATTGCGGGCGTGACCGGAGCAGCCGTTGCCAAACTCATCTTGCGTATTATAGCCTGGAAACGAAAGTTCTCCGGAGGTAAGACTCTGCTCTTTGCCATTGTGGCAGGGCTTATTACCGCAACTATTGCTTTCTTTTTTGATGATAGCATTCTCGGCTCGGGCAAGGAGTTGATGAACACTGTACTTTTTAGCTCTGATAAACATGTGACCTTGGCCACTATGCTCTCCCGCGTTATCGGGCCGGTTCTGTCTTTCAATGTGGGTGCTGCGGGCGGTGTATTTGCGCCGGCACTCGCAAGTGGGGCTGCAATCGGCTCATTTATTTCGGGGCTTGCAGGTATGGTAGGAGCAAACAGCAACATGCTGGTGCTGGCCGGCATGGTGGGTTTTCTTACCGGTGTTACCCGCACGCCTGTTACATCAGCCATCCTGGTGCTGGAGATGACAGACCGGCACAGTGTTGTGTTTCACCTCATGTTAGCGGCGCTTGTGTCGGGTCTCGCGGCCACTGCCGTCGATCAGCATTCTTTCTACGAACAGTTGAAAAATCACTACCTGGAGGAAACCGTGGGTAAGGATGAAAAAGAAGAGGAAGTTGAAGAAAAGGAATAAGTTTTAATCCGGCCTCGACCACTCAATTACCACCTTTATTTCATCGGCTCCGTGCAGGTGCAGTGCATTGTCAAAATCGCCAGGCGCATAGCGGTGTGTTATGATCTTGCTCATTGCTTTTGGCCATCTTTCAAATGCGGCTGCGAGATATTCTACTGCTTGCCGGTAATGATATATGCTTGCGTTCACGCTACCTAACACTACCTGGTTATTAAGTACAAGTTGCTGCATGAGCGCTGAGCCCGGTATTGTCACCGGGCGTCCCGCCGCCGGAATGCCAGTAGCTACATAGATGGCGTTTACTGCCAGCAAGTCCATCAACTCAAACTGCATCGTCGCGATGCCTGTGGCTTCGAATACAAAATCTATGGGCCCCACTAATGCCCTTATATTATCCGGGCCTACCAGATCGCCGTGCATGTACCTGCCGCCTATCATGCGCAGCACTTCCGGGCGCACGCTATCTTCATGTACTACGTCAAGGCCGGTAACGTCTGCGCCACGCAGGCGCAATGCGACCGCTGCTAACAACCCTATCGGCCCGATGCCCGCTATAAGTGCACGCTTGCCTTTCATCCAGCTTCCCGGGTCGTCAATGTCACGCAGTCTGGCCGCCTGAATGTGCATCGATTCATCAATTGCTTTTGCGGCTACAGACATTGGTTCTGTAAGTACACCTATATCTGCAGTGGCTGCCGGCACTTTTACCAGGTATTGCTCAGCATCCACAACATAAGCCGCCTGGTAGCCGTCTGCTCCCTTTATACCGCGCTCTGTATATGCGCCTGTGTAACACATGTCACTGCGGTTGTTGAGGCATGCTGCACACTCACCACATCCGCGTCGCACCATAAATACCCCGAAATCGCCCGGCTTCACAGAGGTTACGTTTTCGCCTGTTTCTACCACCTGCCCCAGCATCTCATGGCCTATCACCAGGTCTTCTTTTCCTGCCGGGGCAGTTGCTCTGCCCCCTGCCGCTTCTTCGCGGTCAGTACCGCAAATGCCCACCTGCAGCACGCGCAGCTTCACGTGGTCTGGTGCCGCGATGTGTGGTTCCTCCCTGTCGGCCAGGAACACCCGGCCAGTTCCCGGCATAGTGGTTATTGCTTTCATGAGTGGTAGTTTACGTCTTTGTTTCTTACATCATTTAGTTGCTGGTCCAGGTTCAGCGCTGCGCTTATGAGCCCCAGGTGGGTAAATGCCTGCGGAAAATTGCCCAAGTGCTCGCCTTCAAAACCCAGTTGCTCAGAGTAGAGCCCGAGGTGATTGGCATAGCCCAGCATCTTTTCAAAATAGAAGCGCGCTTTTTCCAACTGGCCGGAGCGGGAGAGACACTCCACATACCAAAACGAGCACATGGAGAAGGTGCCTTCTCGTCCAATAAGTCCGTCTGGTGCGGCTACCTCCGGTCTGTAGCGGTATACAAGTGAATCTGAGACCAGCTCGTCTTCGATCCGCCTCAATGTAGATAGCCAGCGCGGGTCCTTGGGGCTTATGAAGCGCATGAGCGGCATTACCAGCGATGAGGCATCGACAGTAGATGCACCAGGATATTGCATGAACGCCTGCCGATCATTGTCCCAGTATTGCTCGTAAATGCTTTTGAAGATGGTGTCGCGTTCTGAACGCCATTTGCCATTGATAGGGAAAGAGCGCTGCTCTGCTATCTTAATGCTCCTGTCAAAAGCTACCCAGCACTGGAGACGTGAATACAGAAAATCGCGGCGCCCACCGCGTACCTCCCATATGCTTTCGTCCGGCTGCTGCCAGTTTTCAGCCAGCCAGTCTACCTGGCGTTCCAGGTCTTTCCAGAAGTCGTAAGAGATAGGCTCTCCATGTTTGTTGAAGATATAGACTGCGTCCATAAGCTCGCCAAAGATGTCGAGTTGCAGTTGGCCATAAGCGTCATTGCCGATGCGCACCGGCGAAGATTTGCAATACCCCTCAAAGTGCTCCAGGTTATATTCCTCGAGTTGTCTTGTGCCATCTATGCCATACATGATGCCCAGCCTGCTTCGGCCTTTTACATCCTGGCACATTTTTTCTACCCACTGCATAAAGGAGCCGGCTTCTTTCGCGTAGCCCATACACATAAAGGCATAAACGGTGAAGGCTGCGTCCCGTATCCATGTGTAACGGTAGTCCCAATTGCGCTTGCCGCCTATACTCTCCGGCAGCCCGAAGGTGGGTGCAGCAATGATAGCCCCGAAGCGGAAACTGGTAAGCAGTTTCAGAACAAGGGCCGAACGATTCACTGTTTCCATCCATCTGCCCCTGTAGGTGGAGCTGGCCACCCATGCCTTCCAGTAATTTACGGTACGGAAAAGGCTGCCTGTAATGAAATCGCTGAAAGCCTCGGGTGGTGGAGCTGTCTCTGCATGCGCCAGCAGAAAGTCTGCTGCCTTCCCGGCTGCCAGTGTGAACTTTGCCACAACGTCGCCGTTTCGTATCTGAAGCGGCACGGAACTTGTCAAACGCAGAGAAAGGCCATCGTCGCCCTCGCTTATAAATAGTGCAGACGTCTCAGATTCCAGGGTTACGTTGTGCCCGCTACGGCCATAATTAAACCTGGGCATGCAGGACATCTCGTAAGTAACCTCTCCGCGCACAGTGGTGACGCGGCGCACCAGTTGGTTGCCTTCGTACTGCTCCTCTACCGGCATAAAGTCAGTTATTTCTCCCACACCCTCTGACGACAGGAAGCGGGTAAGCAGCACATTGGTATCCGGCAGGTACATTTGCTTGCTTTTCATTTCCGCAAAAAGTGGCACAATCTCGAACCGGCCTCCTCTTTCATCATCGAGCAGGGCTGCAAATACCGAAGGAGAGTCAAAATGGGGGAAGCACATGAAGTCTATACGGCCGTTGAGGCCTGAGAGTGCTACGGTGTTCAGGTCGCCAATAATCCCGTAATTGGCAATAGGCTGGTAGGCCATTGGCGTTTTGTTTTAGGCTGCCATCTTCCGGCATTCTTCCGCACACTTCCTACACATCTCTGCACATTTCCGGCAATGGTCATCGTTATGTTCCCCGCATTCTACGCTGCAGGCATCGCATATCTCTGCACATATTGCACAGAGCGATTTGGCTTTGTCGCTACCCAGGCTCATCATCTGTGCCGCCGAATAGCAAATTGCAGCACATTCCATATCCAGGCGAATGCACCTTGCCATTTTCTGAACATGATCTTCTCTCAGACATGAGGCAGCACAATTATTGCATGCCGATACACATTTGAGGCATGCTTCAATGCAGGACTGGTATTGGTTGTAACTACTCATAGTATTTTCGTTTTCAGGTGGGTGAAACAATGAAAGGGACAGGTGCTGAAGAGTAGCCCCATATTGTAAAGTTACCGGTGGTGATGGAAGCGATCCTTACGCATTTCCGCATCACGCTATCATAATTGCCACATTTCTGCCATCGTTTATTTCATAGGGGGGACGGGTATACCGGAGCGCGGCGAAGGTTCAGACGGAAATTCCTTGTAGTAGCGTTTGAAGTCCTGCTCGGGTGTGGCGGCCACCGGCACATTCAATATTTCTGCACGTGCACCTATCAGGTTCATATCGTTTACATAGGCAGGCATTGCCTGCGACGACGTCCAGTCGTTGTTGCTCCAGTACACATATCCGCGAACTGGTGTGTAAAACAAGTAATAATCAGGGAAGTACACAAACTTGTCGTTTTTGTAGCCATGCGCTTCAGCCCACTTGGGGGTCGGGTGTTTACCGGTTTCCACTTTTATGGGTTTTCTCCTTATGTCATCGCGACCACGCTGCGCATAGGAGAAGAAAGGAATACAGAAGAGAATAACAACAACGGCCCAAAGTCCTTTTTTCATAGCTCGAGGTTTTTAAAATTCCACAAAAAGTTTGTTGCATTAAAAGGCACAAAGGGTATGCCAGTTCCCCGGTGAGCTTTTACATAAAGCGCTTAAGTGCGCGGACAAGTTTCTCATAATCATAAACCTTAGGCACTTAAAAAGAATACAGTATTTTTTGTGCGGTTATATGAAATGCGGATCGACACTGTGGAAGTTTTTCAACAGTAATCCAATTGGCTACGCTACTTGGTCACTTCCGGTTTGCTTCCGCTTTTTGCCGACCGGAAAAAGCGGGAAGTGATTTTAACTTCCTGAAAATCAATTGTTTTCTCTGGCCTACTTCCGATTTCCGGTGCCGGAAGTAATGTCGGAATCAGAAGCGTGAGCAATAGAGGATTTGCAGAAATGGCAAATCGTTTTTATGTACAAAAGACACAAGAAGCTACTAAGCCGGTACAAAGGTGCTAAAGGCCGGTATGTATTCCAAAGCGTATTTCCATGGCACCGCAATTTGAGGGACATGATAAGACGCCGGCGTTCTGTGATAAAACTTTTTTCAACGTGCCACAGCCTTGATTTTGCAGGAAATAAGATCATTATATTTGAATAAACGAACTAACATGACAGACACTGAAATGAAGTACCATCTTGCCACCATCATAGGCAACCAGCATGCAATGATGAAGTTCCTGGCCACAGTACACTCCGACGGTACTAAAGAGAAGATAGATGAACTATTTGGAGAGCTGGTAGACGCCGGTGCCTACTTTGGTGACAATGTAAGGAGGCATATTATTAAGCCTGAGTATGGGCAGTAAAGCCGTTTGGATGCTGGTGAATAACACCAATGGCGGCGGAAAGGGAAGGAATAATGGCAAACGAGTGATTACGAAAGCTATTTTCATCGCTATGTTAGTCATCGGATGTACACGTTACGGCGATAAGTCAGTAAATCTTAAAATTGACGAATCTTCTAATGGTTGGTACATAATTCGCGTCAAGGTAGATCGTGTACGTGGCAGCACGGGATCAATGGATTTGAATTTTGGGCGTGATGAGCGATTTAGACGAATTGTTGTAAAAGAAAAGAATGACATAGTTTTTCATGTTTATGACAAACGCGGTAATGACATTTCAAAGCTGATGGAACATGTGGCAATTGGTGCAACGGATACGCCACATGCCTATTTTTGCTTTTACTTTCCCGCAAGGGGCGAGCCGCAATCTGAATTATTTTATACAGACTCTACTAACGACCATTATTATGAAGTAAGTGAACTTGGATCAAGACTCAAAGACAGTTTAAGGCAAACGGATTTTTGGTAAAGGCACAAAACAAATAAGGCTTCACTCGTTCTCATTTTTTATAAGGACCCACTCGTCCTCGTTTGCAACGAGGATGCGCTGGCTTGGCGTTTGTAACGCCCGAATAATAACCATATATTGGCAATAATGTCTGGCGATAGATATATAATACAGGATCAGCATCACATTCATTTTCTCACTTTTACTGTGGTGGATTGGATCGATGTGTTCACTCGTCCGGTATATAAAGACATCGTGGTCTCTTCACTCAATTATTGTATAAAAGCAAAGGGGCTTGAATGCTATGCGTGGGTAGTGATGAGTAACCATATACACGTCGTGTGTCGTAGCACTCCGCCATTTAGATTGTCAGATGTAGTACGCGATTTTAAGAAGTTTACGTCTAAGGAGATGCTTGAGGCAATAACTTCTATACCCGAAAGCAGGCGGGAGTGGTTGCTGCACAAATTTCGCTACGCAGCGCAAAGTACTGGTAGGGCAGAGCAATATAAACTGTGGCAGGATGGCTACCATGGCGTTTGCCTGGAAGGCGGGGGTATTCGGCTGCGACAGCGAATTGAATATATCCACAACAATCCGGTGCGACAAATGATCGTAGCCCAACCGGAGCATTACCTATACAGCAGCGCCATTGACTATTGTGGCGGGAAGGGGCTCGTAGATGTAGTGGTGAGTTGAGTGATGAGCGTTACAAACGCCCTGCCGTTGCATCCTCGTTGCAAATGAGGACGAGTGGGTTGACTGACGGGCGTTACAAACGCCCCGCCAATTGCATCCTCGTTTCAAACGAGGACGAGTAGGCTCAGGCTTACCGTGACGTGTCATTTATTGGACAGGCTTAAGTTCTCCAAACGAAAAAAGCGCCACAAATGTGACGCTTTTATTCGAGGTCGAAAGCGGATTCGAACCGCTGTAGCAGCTTTTGCAGAGCTGAGCCTAGCCACTCGGCCATCCGACCTTAGGGTGGCAAATTTAGTAAAAAATTCATTCTGCCAATGGGCGCTACATATTTATTTAGCGCCATCATATGCCCAGCGAATGTAGGTGGCTCCCCATGTGAAACCGCCGCCAAATGCAGCCAGTACGATGTTGTCTCCTTTATGCAGCTTGCTTTCCCATTCCCACAGGCAAAGGGGTAGGGTGCCATTGGTAGTGTTGCCGTAGCGCTCTATGTTCACCATCACTTTTTCGGCCGGTAGGTTCATCCGGTCGGCAGTTGCAGTGATAATGCGTTTATTGGCCTGGTGAGGTACCAGCCATGCCACGTTTTCAGCCGTCAGGTTGTTGCGCTCCATTATCTCGGCAGCCACATCAGCCATGTTCTTTACAGCAAATTTGAAAACGGCCTGGCCCTCCTGGTACACATAGTGTTCTTTATTCATAACGGTCTCCATACTTGCAGGCTTTACAGATCCGCCCGCTTTCTGGTGCAGGAATACGCGGCCACTGCCGTCTGTGCGTAGTATAGAGTCTATGACGCCATAGCCATCTGTGTTAGGCTCCAGCAGCACAGCGCCCCCACCATCACCAAAGATGATGGAAGTGGTGCGGTCTTCGTAATTCATGATGGAACTCATCTTGTCCACACCCACCACAAGTACTTTCTTGTGGCGGCCGGTTTCTATAAACTGTGCACCTACTGTAAGTGCAAAGATGAAGCCGCTGCAGGCAGCGTTTACATCATATCCCCAGGCATTGGTCATGCCTGCTTTGTCGCAAATTACGTTTGCAGTGGCAGGAAATTGCATGTCGGGAGTAGTAGTGGCACATATCACCATTTCTATCTCCAGCGGGCTGATGCCACGCTTTTCTAGCAGGTTTTTTACCGCTTCCACGGCCATGTCGCTGCTGCCCTTCCCTTCTCCCTTCAGTATTCTACGTTCTTTGATCCCTGTGCGCGTTTGTATCCACTCGTCAGAGGTGTCCATCATTGTTTCCAGCTCAGCATTGGTGAGCCTGTACTCAGGAACATATCCTCCTACGGCCGTGATGGCAGCGTTGATTTTCTGCATTTGCAATTGGTAGTTTAAAGCAAAATTAACCTGAAAACTAAAAACTAAAAAGTGTGGGGGTAAAGGTGGCAATTTCTGTCGTTAAATGACAATGTAATTACCGGCGCAGAATGATGCGAAAAGTAGTACCCTTACCTACTTCACTATTTTTTACAAAAATAGACCCATGGTGATATTTAGTGATAATTCGCCGTGCGAGCGATAGACCCAGGCCCCAGCCGCGCTTCTTAGTGGTAAATCCCGGTTTGAAAACGTCTTTCACCTGGTGGGAAGGGATTCCCTTTCCATTATCCTGCACATCTATCCACACTTGTTGCGGTGAGTTGGTGACTGTGATGTCTATTTTTCCTTCACCGGCCATTGCATCCAGCGCATTGCGTATCAGGTTTTCCATGACCCAGTCAAGCAATGAGCCACTGATGTACACAGGAATCTCTTTTTCAGGCGAATGCAGCGTGATCGCCACTTTTTTAGGGCTGCGCTTTTGCATATATTCTACAATGTTGCCCAGCCGCTCCACAAGGTTCTCCTCTTCCAGTTGCGGTGCACTGCCCACCTTGCTAAATCGATCAGCAACCAGCTTCAGCCTGTCCAGGTCTTTTTGCATTTCTACTACAGCCTCATTGTTGCTGTCGTTATCGCGCAGCAGTTCCAGCCAGGCCTCTATGGAGCTAAGCGGAGTTCCCAGTTGGTGTGCTGTTTCCTTCGATAGGCCCACCCATACCTGGTTTTGCAGGCTGGTGTGGGCGGCATTTAAGGCTAGTAGCACCACTGCCAGAAAGATTACGATGATGGCAAGCTGAACGTAGGGGAAGAAGCGGAGTTGCCTTAGCAGATAGGATTCTCCATAGTATATGTAGTTCTTTCCGGTACCATAATCTACTTCTATTGGTGCGTGCTGGTTACGGAAATTTGCTATCTGGTCTTTTTCGCCCAGGCGGGCAAAGACGCTGGTGCTGTCTATGTTCTTTTTGTCTATTACGGAATCTTTGGCATCTGCTATGATGAGCGGAATCGTTTTGTTTTGCTTCATCATGTACAGTGCTTCGTCCGTTTTCGGGCCCTCGGTCACGTTAGGGCTACTTAGCACTTTTACGGCTTCACCTATTGCCAATACCTTCCGGCGTTCCTCGCTTGCCAGTCGCCCGGCCAGGTTGCTGGTATAATAAAGCGACGCACCCACTATTAAAGCAGCTACAATTGCCAGATATGACTTCCAATTCAGGTACTGACGCATAATTCACGCGTATAACGAATGCGGGGTAAAAATATTATGATTTTGAGGGAATTACCATTATTTTTGCGATGGAAACGTTAATACATTCAATGAATACGCATCATACAAACCACGGCGGAGAGATAGATAACCCTAATGATATCGAGCTCAATAAGCCTAATAAGTCTCGTTTTCTGTTCTTGCTGTCGTTCTTCGGCTTTTTCATTTTTGCATGGTCGGGCTGCTATAACCTATGGGAGCACAAATACCAGAAGAATGCAGATGTAAAAGTGCCGGACAATACGCTGTACGACCCCAAATACAAATAACCCTGGCGACCACAATGGTCTGCGATGGTGAGCACCCCGGTGCCTACCTAACCTAACAAGCTACCTATAATGATAGAATGCCAACAGGATACTGCCGTTGTAATACTCAGCTATAACGGTACCAAGTGGCATGAACTGTTTTTGCCACTGATAGTGGCAGAAGCGCATACCGGCTATGACGTAGTGCTGGCAGATAATGCCTCTACGGATAATACGCTGGAATACGTGCAGCAAAACTTTCCCACAGTAAAGACGCTGCGCATAGAAAGAAACTTTGGGTTCGCCAACGGATATTATGAGGCGCTAAAGCGTATAAAAGCTAAGTATTACATTCTTCTTAGTGCCGATTTCGAGGTCACGCAGGGATGGTTTCCGCCGCTGCACAGGGCTATGGAGGCCGATGCTATGCTTGCCGCCTGCCAGCCCAAGATACGCTACTATCGCGAGCGCGATAAGTTTGAATACGCTGGTGCGGGTGGTGGCTTCATGGACAAATATGGCTACCTGTTTTGCCGTGGCCGCATCTTCTTTGACATAGAAAAAGACAATGGCCAGTATGACGACGACATAGAGGTATTCTGGGCATCCGGCGGCTGCTTTATGGTGCGTGCAGACCTCTATCACAAAGTGGGCGGTCTGGACAATGAACTGTATGCCCACATGGAGGAAGTGGACGTATGCTGGAGGCTGAAGAATGCCGGGTACAAAATTGGGTACATAGGTTCTTCAACTGTGTATCATGTGGGCGGTAGCGTCATAAGCTATGGTAGCACGCAGAAGCTCTACTACAACTTTCGTAATAACCTGATACTGCTGATAAAAAATGAGAAAGGACACAAGCTGGTTTGGCTGTTCCCACTCAGGTTGGTGCTGGATGGTGTGGCTGGTTTGCGCCTGCTGCTAACAGGCAACCCCAAGCAAACGCTTACCATTATCAAGGCTCATTTCCATTGCTATCGCGAGATAGGCAAGTGGTTTGCACTCCGTCGAGAGAACCAGGCAATGATCACCACCCGTAACGAGGAGGGCATTTATCGTCGTAGTATTGTTTGGGATTATTTTGCGCTACGCCGTAAGGTGTTTACGCGTCTCGGCTGGACTCCTAAGAAATTGTAGTGCACACTATGAGCGGATCCGCAATCCGTTTTTCCACGCAATCAGGTTGCTCAATCCACTGGAGATTATCACAATGCTCAGCGTGCTGCATGGCATAAGGATAGCTGCCGTCACCGGTTTCATCATCCCATTCATGGCAAACCACAAACCTACAAAGTTGTAAACGATGGATATAACGAAGCTTATGTTGATGATATGTCCACCATGCTTAGCCATTTGAATCAGCCTGGCAAATGAACTTAGTTTCTCTGCGTTGAATATCGCGTCACATGCAGGTGTAAAGTTGTTTACATCGTCGGCAAGGGTTATGCCTACATTAGCCTGTTGCAGTGCGCCGGCATCATTCAGGCCATCGCCTATCATCATTACCTTCTCGCCTTTTTCTTGTAGCTTCTCTATATAGGATAGCTTATCCAGCGGCTTCTGGTTAAAGAGTAGCTCGCTTTTCCCACCCAATAGCGTTGCGAAATGGCTTCTTTGTTTGTCATTGTCGCCAGATAGCAAGGAAAGCTTGTAGCGGTCACGTAGCTGTGCCGTAAGGCCGGGTATGCCTTCGCGTACGTCAGCGTTAAGGTGAACTGACGTGAGCTTGTCGTTGATTCTTATATACAGGCTTGCTTTCTCGTCCATAATGTCAGCAGGCGCATCTGCAAGAAGCGCCGAGCCGACGATGATACGCGTGTTGCCAATGGTTGCCTGTAGGCCTTGTCCCGGTGTCTCCTTCCATGAGTCTAGCGCCACGGCAGCGCTACCTTCCAGCCATGCTGTCAGTGCCTTGCTGTTGGGGTGGTTACTCTGGCGAGCCACGGAGTAAACCATGTCCCTTTCAGCGTCTGTGAGCTGGTGACCACTGGTAGTAACTGAGGTGTTGCCCTTGGTCAATGTTCCTGTTTTGTCAAATACTATATGGTCTGTGGCCGCTATTTGCTCAATGACGGTTGCATCTCGCAGGAACAGTCCGTTGAGACTAAGGATTCGCAGGATGTTGCTATTGGTAAATGTTGCTGAAAGTAGCAATGCACATGGGCATGCAACGATCAGCATGGCAGAAACTGCGTTGATGATCTTTGAAGGATCGTTGAAATACCAGTATGTGGCTGTGCCCGCTGCCAGCGTAAATAGAATGACAGTGAAATATTTGCTCAGCAGGTGGATGACGCTGTCTTTGTCGTTGTTTGCTTCCTTGTTGCGACGGAAGGCAAAGTGATTCCAGAGCGAAGTGAGGTAGCTGCCCGCAATAGGCTTTTCTACTTTTATCAAGAGCTCTTCACCTGTTTGTCTACCTCCGGCATATACCTTCTCGCCCACGTTTACGCGCACCGGTTCTGCCTCGCCTGTCACAAAGCTGTAGTCCACAAACGCATTTTCGTTAAGCACTACCGAGTCAGCGGGTATTATCTCATCGTGGTGCAGCACTACTATGTCGTCTTTCTTCAGATCGCTCAGTTGTGTGCTTACTATACCGTTGACCGTTTTTACATTCACCGCAATAGGGAAGTAGGATTTGTAATCGCGTGTAAAGGACAGAGATTTGTATGTGCGTTCCTGCACAATGCGACCTGCCAGCATAAAGAATACAATGCCACTCATACTGTCCAGGTAGCCTGCTCCCGTTCCACTCAGTATCTCATATATGCTGCGGGCAAAGGTGATGATGAGTGCAAGTACGATAGGCGCATCGATGTTCAGAATTTTCTGTTTCAGACCAGTCCATGCAGTATGGAAGAACTCTGATGCTGCATAGAAGAACACAGGTAGCGACAGTCCAAGGTTAAGGTAACGGAACAGGTAGGTGTATTGTTCTTCGATCCCTGTCTTCTCAGAGAGATATTCAGGGAAGCTCATCATCATAATGTTGCCAAAGCAAAATCCTGCAATGCCCAGCTTTATGATGCGCTGTTTGTTCAGCGACTTTGCCGCCTTTTCGTTTATATCTTCGAGGCTTATGTAAGGCTCGTAGCCTATGGTTGTAAGCAGTTCTACTATCGAACGCAGGCTTACTTTTTTTCGGTAGAAGTGTATTGTGATCTCTTTGGCAGAGAAGTTTACGCGGCTTTCGCGCACACCTGCATTGATCCTGTCCAGGTGTTCAAGCAGCCACATACATGAGCTGCAGTGTATTGATGGAATGTATAGCGTAACGATGCCTAATTCTCCATCGGTGAAACGCAAGAGCTTTGTGGCAATTGTTTCATCGTCCAGGTAGGCATACTTGTCTTTTCTTATGGCTTTGATCTGCGACAGGCCGGGATGTTGCTGCAATTTGTAATAGTCACAGAGGTCTTTCTCATTTAGTATTTCGTAAACCAGTTTGCAACCATCGCAGCAAAAAAGCTTGTCAGCAATTGCTATTTTGTCAGTAAGGCATGGCTGACCGCAGTGGTAGCAGGCAGTTGCAGTTTTCTTTCGGTTTTGCGGCCGGGCTATGACTTCAGCCTCATTTGTTAAGGGCATTGATGCTTTTTTGAGCCTCCCTTATTTTAGGAATAAGGTAGTTGTTTTCAAGAAATACCAGCTCTGTAAGGTGATTTTCTAGCAGTGTCATGTGTGCGCGAAGCACACGGAACTCGTCCGGGAAAGTGGTTTCAGAGTAGAGCGGAAGAGAGGCCATTTTTAGCCTGCTCAGCACCTGGCGAATGAGGTCGTTAGTAGCATTGAGTTCCATCACATGCGAATCATGCTCCAACTTGCAGTTACCGGTGCAGTTAGCGCAATTGTGGTCGTCCGCTACTTTGTCTGAAAGTTTCAGTACGTAAGGCAGATAAACCGACTGGCGGTTCCTGATGTAAGAATCGGTTTCTGTAAGCACCCTTTCGCACAGGCTCACATACTGCAGTGGCGCTTCGGCCATCTCCAGGCGTTTTATCTTCTCGGTTTGACGGCGAGCTTTATTGTTGATATCCTCGGCTGCCGCATAGTATTTTGACTTCAACTGGTCGGCAAATGGTACAAGCCCTGTCTCCCGGAAATACTCATGTGTGCCTATGGTCATGTCACTACTCATTTATACAAATGTATAAGCAGGGGTAGCCGTAAAAAATGACTTTGGTCAGGCGTATTCCTGTAAATAGTCATTGCGCGGGGGCGAAGCCTGTAAATCTGAATGGTTCCGATGTAACAAATGACACTGGCGCCGCGAGTAGCTTTGCAACAGACAAAAACACCTTTCTTATGGAAAACAATGCGGCTTATAATGAAGGATTCCTGACTGAAGAACTGGAAAAGCAAACTGCAAAACTGCCATCTGATCTATGGCTATTCGCGGCCCTGGGGTCCATGGGGCTCGCTCTTATGTTAGGCGTGCTGCGCCAGAAACACCTGGCACTTTTTGTGGGGCAGTGGGCAGCACCCCTGTTTGCTATTGGGATATATAATAAAATTGTAAAGATCGAGGGGCATGACCGGAACGATAAGGCAAAGCTGAATCAGAAGCTCTAAACCGCCGTTTATGAGTAACTCTGAGAAAAATGGAAATGTAGAGGTAAAGCACAATATGCTTAGTCTTCGAATTTTTATCAACGGCTACCTGCACTTGTCTCTGAAGGTAAGGGAACTTGTAGGCCTTCAGTCATGGGGCACGGATGATGGACTATTTAAGATAGAATATATAACCCGGACTAACCGCATATTGGCTGAATATACGGACAGAAACTTATGGCAGCGAATATTGAAGGCACTGGAAAAGGTGCAGGAGATATAGCTGGTTTTGCCGTTTCCTTCACACTTAAAAAGGTATATTTGACGTTAATCACTTGCATCTACGGCAGATATTAATGTCAACGCGCTTATACCGCCTTCTTATGCTTCTCAGTTGCATGGCTTTTGCCATGTCGGCCTCGCGTGCGGGAAATAATGAGCAGAGTCGCTGGTTTCGTGTAAGCCCATACCTGGTAGATACGCTGGTGAATCCCATACCCCTGGCACGCACCTTGTTTCACGATAAGATCACAAAGGAGCAGACGAAGGCTGACGTAGCCGACGGCTTCCCTGACAATTGGGTAACTGCTTTCGGTAATCCAAAACTCTCAAAACATCTGACGGCGGCCCTTGTAGGCAGGGTAAATGCGATGCGTGTAATGGTCGAGAACATGCCTGATAATGGCAGGGACTCAGTTGCTGCCAACCAGCAGAAGATCCAGAGCCTTCGTGCCATATGGGAACTGCTACGCCAGTATAATGGAGACCCTCGCCCGGATGCTGGCTATTATGTGCAGCTGGTAGACAATATGCACGACATGATAGTGGCTGCAAACGAATGGAAGTCGCTAGACTTTGTAGTGGCGAATCCCTCCCTGGCTACGCTTGACAATGCCAAATTTCTGCTTGAGGGGCAGTCCGACGCGCGTGCGTACATTTATTCGTGGATGGGTAGGAAAGATCCCGTGTTAATGCTCAAAAGACTTGAAGAGTTTTCAAAAGACACCTTTGCACCTGCCATTATATCTGCGGCCGCGCGGCAGGAGCCTAAGCTGATATTTAGCTATGCGCTATCCAGTAACATGTTACTGAAGAAGGCCGTGTACCGCACCTCAGATCCATATGTTCAGGCAATCGTGCAGCTCGCAGCTGAGTCTGATGCCCCACTAAAGGCGTTGCCATTTCTTTCTTACATATTTAAGGGTACCTGGACAGTGGAGCACACAGATAGTGTGGCTGCTGATCCTGCACGTTCCTTTGCCGAAATAGTGAAGTTGCGTATTGCCAACGAGCCCCTGACAAAAGAACTGTATACTGAAGAACTGGAGTATGCCACGCTGAAGAATTTTGTGCGGCAGATGAATGAACTGCACGACACAACGGACGATGTGCGCTTCAGATGCATAGATAGTTTGTCGCCGGCTGCCCTCTACTACATCATGGTTTACGGGCGTGAGGAGATTTATACGAGTAGTTTCCTGGGAACATTCAAGCGAATGATGGAGCGAATGCCACCGCAACGAGGCAATGAATTGCTGGCATCGTTGGGTTACGACCAGTTTCGGTCATTCATCCGTTTATGTGCGGGCTACAATACCCTGTCTGAATTCCTGGGGTCAATGGCCGATACCGCAAAAACCTCCGTCATGAATCGCTTTATTGGCGGACTGGAGAAGGGTGGACCGGACGACCTGGAAGACGCAGTGAACGTTGCTGATGCGTTTGGCTCCATAAAAGACGCGAACCTATTGACATTTCTTGAAGGCAAAGTGCGGGAGAATTATGAGCGGAGCCGGAAGATGGAGAGCCGCAAGGGGCAGATCGTTTACCACTTACTTGGTGCAATTATCAATAGTAGTAATGCACAGGCGACGGATACTGGTTCTGCCGCCATTTCTGCACGTTTGAAAATTCCACCTGTGAACGTGGTAGCGGCAAACATGCTTGCGAACGATACAGGCGCTATCTTCGAGCGGGTGTTCTTCTATGGAGATGAAGATGGACGGACGGCTTATGCCAACTTCATTGACGATCGTCTGCATGACAATAAGTGGATCGTTGATACTACAGGTACCTATTGGTCCACAGTAACATCGGCGGCAGGCAAGGGGATAAAGATATTTGCCAACAAGCCCCTGAAAGAACCTCTGGACGATGCCGCCATAGATTCGCTCGACGATCATCTTTTCAAATCCGGCATAAAGCCGACTGTTATTATACACCGGGGGCATAGCTATCATGTAAAGACTACCCTGGAGCGGATAGATACCAATGCCCGCATCGTGGTGCTGGGCTCATGTGGTGGCTATCACAATGTTGCTACAGTGTTGCAGAAGTCGCATGGAGCACATATAATTTCCTCTAAGCAAACGGGGGTAGGGGCCATCAATGAGCCCATTATTCGTGCTATCAATACACAACTGCTGGATGGTAAAGATGTGAACTGGGTAAGCATATGGCAGGAACTTGAAACCTATTTCTCCAAAGTGCCGCTGCTTTCAGAGAAGTTTGCGGATTACATTCCGCCTCATCGCAATCTCGGTGTGATATTTATTAAGGCCTACCGACAACTTAACAAGGATTAAACGAAGATTTCATTTTAGGCATATAGTCTGGACACCGGCCTAAATAGTGCTTACAGCCGCTAGGCTCTTAGAAAATCCCGCCATAGTTGTTTACTTTAGGAGGCACAATCACACACTTGCAATCCGACAATAACGCGCATCTCGAAAGAGGACTTTCCTTATGGCAGGCCACAGCTATCAATATGATAGATATGGTGGGCATTGGTCCCTTTGTTACGCTGCCTATCATCGTTTCGTTGATGCATGGCCCCCAGGCAATACTCGCATGGCTGGTGGGCGCACTGCTTGCCTATGCCGATGGTATGGTATGGGCAGAGCTCGGTGCTGCATGGCCCGAGGCAGGTGGTAGTTATGTCTTCCTGGGAAAGCTATTTGAGGGTAAGCGTCTTGGGAAATTGTTGCCCTTTCTCTTTATCTGGCAAACGACCATACAGGCGCCCCTGGTGATAGCCAGTGGTGCAATTGGCTTCGCTAAGTACTTTTCTTTTCTTGTGCCGCTTAGCGTTGTTGGTAAGAAGGTTGTCAGTGGCTCATTGGTGCTATTGCTTATCGCGCTCTTGTATCGCAACATCAAGAGCATCGGAAAAATATCCGTAGCAATGTGGGTGGTAACCGGCGGCACAATTGTGTGGCTCATACTTTCCGGCATTGGTTCTTTTCAGCCTTCGCAGGCTTTTAACTGGAGCTTTGAAAGTTTCGATAGTTCTACTTTGCTATTCGCCGCACTTGGCCAGGCGTCGCTCAATGCGGTGTATTCCTACCTTGGCTACTACAACGTATGTCATCTTGGTGGCGAGATCAAAGAACCGTCGAAGAACATCCCTCGGAGCATAGTGATGTCCATAACCGGTATTGCGATATTGTACCTGGGTATGCAAACGGTGGTGCTGGGTGTGCTGCCCTGGCAGGAGATAGCAGGTTCAGATTTTGTGGTCAGTGTTTACTTCGAGCGAATATACGGCAGCCACCTGGTGGGGCAAATAGCAACAGTGCTCATATTATTTATTGCCGCTTCGGCACTTTTTGCCGGTATCCTTGGCTATTCGCGCATACCATATGCAGCCGCATTGAAAGGGGATTTCTTTGAAATATTCGGCGATGTTCATCCAAAGCACAAATTTCCGCATGTGTCGTTGCTGCTTCTAGGTGGGGCGGGGTTCCTGTTCAGCCTCTTGTTCAGGTTGGGCGAGGTAATTACGGCCATTTTGATGATGCGGATGCTTGTGCAGTTTGTGTCCCAGGCCATTGGGCTGGTAATGTTGCGATATCGCAGCAAAATATCACCGAGGCCTTTCCGCATGCCGCTATTTCCTTTCCCGGCTTTGCTGAGTATTGCCATCTGGGTCTTTATATTCCTAAGTAATGAATTGAAGTATCAGCTTTTTGCGCTATGTATCGTAGTCTCCGGTACAATTGCTTTCTACCTCAGAGATCTGTCACGGTCGCCCGGCAAATAGGTTACACCTGTCCCGAAAATGCGATATTTTAAGTATCTGTTATATATTCTGATTTGCAAAAATATGCGTCTGTTTCATACGTATCGTGCTGAATTTTAGTTTAGAAATACGAAAATGCTTGGCTTTTGATTTTTATTGATACAAATAATTTATTTTTACACGAGGCAAACTATTTTAGGTATTTTGCTGTCTAATAGGTTAGGCATTTTCGTGCCTTGAAAAACATTCATATTCGCGTATTTATGAAAAGAACACTACCTGTCGTTTTTCGCAGTCTTGCTCTGAGTATTTTGCTTGTAATGGGCTCTATTGCTTCGTTTGCCTCGCACGTGGTTGGCGGCGATATTTTCTACACACATATTACTGGTCTTCAGTACCGTATTACTGTTGTTCTTTACGGAGACTGTGGTCCGGCAAGTTCTGGTGCGTTCGCAACCCTTGATGATGGTCCACCGACACCAGCAGCGCCCCAGATTTGCATCTATGACAACACTGTGTTGGAGCCTGGTATGCCTTTTCGATTGAATTTCCAGCCACCAGGAGTAGAAATTACACCTGTTTGTCCCGCATCATTAGCGCTGACACAGTGTACTAACCCATCCTTTGCAATTCCAGGTATCAAAAAATTCACCTATTCGGCAATATATACGCTTCCCCACACATCTACTAATTGGAAGTTTGTCTTTAACTCAAACTACGGACCGAGCTCTGCTGGTCGCGCAGCCGCGATTACTAACATTGTTACCCCGGGTAGTACATTGATGGAGCTTACGGCTACACTTGACAACTCTGTTTATGACAATAGTTCACCTAATCTTACTGTTGTCCCTACTCCATTCTTTTGTTTGAACACGCCTACATGTTATACACCCGGCGCTATTGACGCGGAGGGCGACAGTCTGAGGTTCGACCTTATTCCTGCAATCAATACAACTGTAGCTAGTGGCTCTTGCGGCCTTGGTACTCCGGTTACCTATACAGGTACTGCATGGGGTGCTACTCCGGTTTCAGCAACAACCCCTCTCAGGGTTGCGGCCGGCAGCTACAACTTCGATCCGGCAAGCGGTCAGATTTGCTTCAGTCCTAACTTCCTGCAGCGATCAATTGTTGTTTATCGTGTGAGTGAATATCGTGGAGGCGTTCTGGTGGGCACCTGCCAGCGCGAGATGACGTTCCTTGTTCAGGATTGTCCCATTCAGCCACCATCGCCGGGTGTAGTAGTAGATACAGGTGTGTTGCAGCCTGATGGTGTAAATACATACCACGTGTGCGGTAATACGGGAAGATTCCTGCTTATGGCTAATCCTACACCTGATAACCCGACCTTGCACCTAACAGTCACGGCATCTGGCGTACCGGCGGGCATCACGTTTACGGTACTAGGCAACGGCACTGCAGCTCCTACAGTGTTATTCTCAGGAGACGCTTCTTTGATGGCTCCCGGCAGCTACACATTTTTCATGAACATGCGCGATGATGCCTGCCCGTTGAATGGCATTAGCAACGTAGCCTATACGATTAACATCTATCCTGTCCCTGCTATCAATGCCAGCACCACCATTCCGATCCAGTGCATACAAAAAGCACAGATAACTGCAACACCAGGAGGGCAAGGAAGTCCGTGGAAAATAATTGTACAAGATCTCGCTGGGGTTCTCCCTCCGGATACGATCACTTCTGGTACTACGGTTCCTGTGGTAGATTGGCGAGGCCCCGGAATATGGATATATAAAATTGTTACGGATATTACAACCCAATGTGCACTTGCCGATACGGACACAGTTGTGGCGCCACTTCGTCTCGTTCCTGTTATTTCCCCGGTTAACCCAACTTTTTGCGGCGCCGCAGACGGCCAGCTTGTTATAAGCGGTCTCAATGCCGGTGGAATTGATACCATTACTTACGATAAAGTAGGTGCCGGGCCACAGCCACCGATTATCGGCATTGTCTCTGCAACCGGCATTATGATTATTCCTGGCTTGCGCGATGGGACTTATAATAACATCGTCGTTAAATATGGTTATTGTACCTCCTTATCGCAAGGGCCATTTAACCTGGTAAATCCGCCGTTTACACTCACGGGTACTTCCCATCAGGATGCAACCAAATGCGGCTATTGCGATGGCTGGATAAAACTACATGGTTTGCACCCCGACCAATTGGACACTGTGACCTTCTCTAAAGATGGCATAGTCCAACCTTCTATGGCATTCTACGTGCCTGGAGATAGCGTCATAAAGCTGACAGGACTTTGTAAAGCAAATTATGCACCGTTTACTGTGCGGACTGCTGGTAATTGTGTAGCTACAATTTCTACGGTCGTGCCAATTACACATCCCGAAATCAAAGTTGCCTTTGACACTGTTATTAAATATGGCTGTAAGGGCGACACGCTCAATGTTATCAACCTTTCAACACCGCTTACAGATCTTGATTACAAATGGGAATTTGGCGATGGGCATTCAACAAGCGGTCCGTCTCCGGTGCATGTCTACACTAATCACGTCGGGGCCACTTACACGATTAAGCTGACCGGCACTAACAGTAAGTGCATCAGGGATACTGCGCTGGATCTCACACTTGATCACTATATCACCGCAGGTTTCGTTCAAAGCCCTGCTGAGATAACCTGTCAGATTGATAGTGTTCGTTTCGTGAATGCGACCAACAGCAAGCCGACTGCGGACTACACATGGAAGTTCGGTGATGGTGATATGGGTACGCTTACAGATATAGCGCACCTGTACTCAAGGGTAGGCAATGTGAAGACAACGTTGATAGCACATCACAACGTATTTGGTGCAGACTGTTATGACTCAGTTTACAAATACATTACTGTAGACTCCAACACCGACGTAAATCTCATTGTTTCAGGAGACGTGAATGCCGTATGTAAAGGGCAGGCCATTACGATACTGGCTGATTATTCAACCATCGGAGAGTTGGGAAATTCGTGGGATGTGAATGATGGGTTCAAGATGGTTAACACAAACCCGCTGATGCATGCATTTGAAGATCCAATGGATGCTTCGATTACCTTCGACGTGAAGTTCAGGGCTTGTCCAGAACGCATCAAAACGAAGACCTTCAAGGTGTTTGATGCACCGGGAATCTACCTTGGTCCGGACACAGCTATTTGCGAAGGCAGCAGCCCGATAACACTGGTAGATAACCGCAATGCAAAAACAGCAGGCGCTACATGGAGCTGGAACACAGATGAGATGAACAAATCGAACAGGATGGTAGTGAAGAAGCCTGGCGCTTACGCAGCTACTGTAACTATTGATGGTTGCTCAGCTACAGATACTGTCTACATCCGTAAGGATTGCTACGTAGATGTTCCGAATGTCTTCACACCAAACGGCGATGGTATAAACGACTACTTCTTCCCGCGTGAGTTGCTCACAAAGAGTGTGGTGAAGTTTGACATGGCAGTTTACAACCGCTGGGGTCAGCAGGTATATCGCACAGATAAGATCAGCGGCCAGGGCTGGGACGGTACCTTGAACGGTCAACCACAGCCTTCAGGAGTGTACATCTATTCAATAGACGTAACATTCAAGGATGGCATGATAGAACAACATAAGGGCAACATTACGTTGCTCAAGTAACGAAACCACTTCAACAAAAAGCCGTTCCATCCCGGAACGGCTTTTTTAATAAATAGCAATTTTTTTAAGAGATGAATTTTTGATAATTTTAGCGTTGTTTGACTACGTAACGTATTCACCTGCGATCTTATGAAGGCCGGTAATTTTTGGCACTATAAACTCCTCCTGCTGGTAGTCGTGATTCTCAACAGTTTCACTGCCGGCGCCAACCACCTGGTGGGGATGGATCTATTCTATACCCACGTTAGCGGAAACACTTATCGTGTCACATTGATTGCCTATGCTGACTGCGGATCAGCAAGTACTACTTCAGCATTTGCCGCACTGTCTACAAACTCGCCAAAGATCCACATATACAACGGCAGTTCCTATCTTGATTCATTCAATCTCGCCATTCAGCCGCCCACGGCGGGGGTAGAGATAACGCCTGTTTGCCCGGCATTCCTTTCGCTGACCCAGTGTAGCAGTCTTACTAATCCTACGCCAGGCATCAAGAAGTTTGTGTATAGCGCAAATTATACCCTTCCGGGTCCCTCAGCCGTGTGGCGATTTTTATTCTCCGGTCAGTTAGTTGGCTCCACTGCAGGCCGTGCACTTTCAATCACCAATATTTTCACTACACCCGGCACAAATACGCAGCTCATTGATACGCTGAACAATCTTGTCTCGCCCAACTCCAGTCCCACGCTCACGAATGTACCTACGCCTTACTTCTGCCTTTCTGCCGCAAACAACTACAATCCCGGTGCGGTAGATGCCGACGGAGACCTGTTGAATTTTGCACTCGTTCCCGGAATAGCCGGTACAACCTTTGCCACTACGGGCGGCAGTGTTACATACATAGCGCCGTATAGCGGCACATCGCCACTTGCAGTGAGCAGCATGTCTTTTGATCCTGCTACGGGGCAGATAGCTTTTACACCCAGCGCATTACAACGCTCGCTGGTGGTTTATAATATCCGTGAATATCGCGGAGGGCAATTCGTTGGCTCCTGCCAGCGCGAGATGACATTCCTAGTGCAGACGTGTACTTCGTCGCCCCCTACCGGTGCGCTTTCTACAGCTACAGCAGGCACGATCACAGATCCTACTCACTTCCGGATATGCCAGGGTGTTGGCTCCTATTCGATGCATATTTACCCTGCTGCTTCTACTTCTTCTACCAACATCTTTGTAACTACATCCGGTCTCCCCGCAGGGCTTTCGTTTACGACTACCGGCAATGGTACGCCCTCGCCGGATTGTCTTATAAGTTGGTCTACGTCAAGTGTCACCCCGGGTTCGTACACTTTCTACGGCACTTATACCGACGACAATTGTCCACTCGCGGGTAAGCAAACTATTGCATATACCATCAATGTGCTTCCACAGCCTACTATTACTGTTTCGCTGGCATCGGCAGCATCCTGCAATGCACAGGCCGCAGTATCTGTGAATCTTGGCGGCGGTGGTTCGCCATGGACGGTAAAGGTTTCAAGGGCGGTAACTCCATTTGATACCATCCACACGTTCACCGGGGTTTCAGCAACATTCATCGATAGCCTACTCCCCGGCTCATACAATTTTACGGTGGTATCGCCGGCCAGCGGGTGCAAATCAACAGCGAGTATCACCCTAACCGCACCATCATTTCCGCCTCCCACGGTCACGTTCAGCAATCCTACTTATTGCAGTGCCACTGATGGCTGGATAAAACTGTCTGGCCTTGTGTCGGGGGCGGCTGACACTGTCAGGTATTTCAAGAACGGCGTGCTGCAGCCTGCACTGCTGCTAACTGTGGCGGGTGACGGCTCTATAACACTTACCGGGTTAACGGCAGGAACATATTCCGGTATCACGGTGTCTAATGGGCGGTACTGTACAGCTACTCCGGTTGGGCCTTATACGCTGGTGAATCCGGCTTTCCTGATGTACACTATCGTGAAGACAGACCCCACCTATTGTGGTGCATGCGATGGGGTAGTGAAACTTTGGGGATTGCGACCCGGCATGCTCGATACCATTACGTATTTCAAAAGCGGAGTGCTGCAACCGGAAATAGTGACGGTAATCGGAGCCGACAGCACTGTGACCATAACCGGTCTCTGCCCGGGATATTATCACAACTTTCAGGCGCGCACAGCGGGCGTGTGCGTGTCAAACGTTCTTGGGCCGGTGACCATAGCTACACCGCCATTCACCGCTCGCACCACGTCGCACACCAACCCGCCATATTGTGGTATTTGCACTGGCACTATTACCATTTATGGTCTGCGCCCCTTCATGACCGATACCATTACCTACAACAAGGACGGTGTGCCGCAACCTTATGTTGTGCGCACTATAGGCGCCGACAGTACTGCTGTGCTTACAGGATTGTGTGCGGGTGTTTACAGCAACATTGTGGTAAGGACAGGAGGTATTTGTGTGTCTAACATACTGGGGCCGGATACGCTCACTGTGCCACCGTTTACCATGAGCGGGCTCACCTCGGTTAATCCTGACTATTGCGGAATGTGCAATGGTTCCATCACTTTACATGGTTTGTACCCGGGCCAGCTCGATACTATTTCTTACACAAAGGGTGGTGTGCCACAGACCCATATAGCAACGGTAGCTACTGACAGTACCATAACCATTACAGGGCTGTGTGCTGGTGTGTATGACAATTTTGTAGCGCGCACCGGAGGGATATGTGTTTCAAACATGTTGGGCCCGGTAACGCTCATTGTGCCGCCGTTTACGATTGATAGGCTCATGTTCACTAATCCGCCGTATTGCGGTATCTGTACGGGAACTATCACTATTCACGGTGCACATCCCGGAAATCTTGATACCGTAAACTTTACCAAAGACGGTATAGCCCAGCCACCGATCGTACAGTTGGTAGGGGCAGATAGCAATATTTATATCACAGGGTTGTGTGCTGGTGTTTATGATAACTTCATAGCTCGTACTGCCGGCGTTTGTGTGTCAAATACTCTTGGGCCTGTTACGCTTACGGTTCCTCCGTTTACGATAGACAGGCTCACCTTTACTAATCCACCATACTGCGGCATTTGCACCGGAACTATTACTATACATGGAGCGCATCCGGGAAATCTCGATACAGTTAGCTACACCAGGGATGGGATTGCCCAGCCACCAATAGTGCAGTTGGTGGGTGCTGATAGTAATATATACCTGACAGGCTTGTGCGCGGGCGTATATGACAATTTCATAGCGCGCACAGGTGGTGTTTGTGTGTCAAACACATTGGGGCCGGTTACGCTTGCAGTGCCTCCGTTTACTATTGACCGGCTCACATTCACCAATCCGCCTTACTGCGGTCTCTGCACCGGCACCATTACCATTCACGGTGCGCATCCCGGCAACCTGGATACCGTAAGCTATACCAAGGATGGAATTCCTCAGCCTCCCATCATACAACTTGTTGGGGCGGATAGCAATATTTATCTCACGAGTTTATGCGCGGGTGTTTATGATAACTTCATAGCCCGTACCGGAGGTGTTTGTGTGTCAAACACATTGGGGCCTGTGATACTCACGGTGCCACCATTCCTCATTGATAGGATCACGTTTACCAATCCGCCGTATTGTGGCATTTGCACCGGAACCATCACGATTCACGGAGCACATCCCGGCAACCTTGATACGCTCTCTTATACCAAAGATGGTGTGGCGCAGACACCCATAGTGCAACTGGTGGGTGCCGATAGCAATATCTACCTCGCCGGTCTGTGTGCCGGTTTGTATGACAACTTTGTAGCCCGCACCGGTGGTGTTTGTGTGTCAAATACATTGGGCCCTGCTAACCTTACGGTGCCGCCATTTACCATGCGGGCTATCACCTACCAGAATGCGACTAAATGCGGATGGTGTGATGGAAGGATCAGGTTGTACGGATTGTATCCCGGGCAGACGGACACTATCACTTTTAAACGGAACGGGGTCCCACAAACGCCTGTGGTCGCCACGATCGGTGCAGATAGCATTGTATACATAAACGGACTTTGCGATGGCACCTACTCAGACTTTGTGGCTCGTACCGGTGGCGTTTGTGTGTCTAATATCCTTGGGCCCGTTACGCTTGTTGACCCTCCAATTATTCCCGCATTTGATTTCGTGATGAAACAAACGTGCAAGGCAGACACTGTGTACTATACAAATGGCTCCATACCGGCTGCCGACCTTACTTACACATGGACGTTTGGCGATGGCAATACGAGCACAGCCACACACCCTGTGCACATATTCGACACGCCCGGCGACTATCCTACTACCCTTACCATTACCAACTCCCGTTGCACTGATAGCATTTCAAAAACCATAGCAATCCATAATATCCTAAAGGCAGGCTACACACAAACGCCGGATAGCTTTATCTGTACCGGGAGTGATGTGGTATTCACTAATACCTCCTTAGGTATTGGGTTGAAATATGCCTGGACGTTCGGTGACGGGAGCACTAGCACGATCGCTTCTCCCGTACATGTTTATGAACGTACCGGCATATTCCCCATAAGGCTTGTGGTATCCAACGATGGTCCTTGTCGCGATACCGCACGTTCATCAATGATCGTAGACTCTATCAGTGCCGTGCGCATAGACCTCACAGACTCAGTTTTGTGTAGCGGCAGGGTAGTTACATTCACCGGCATCTATGCACAGCAGGGATGCACGGGCGTTCGTTGGACTTTCGGAGATGGCACAAGCATTTTTGACCAGAATCCGGTTGTGCATTCATTCAATGCGAGCGGAGCGCTAAGCGTGAAGTTCAATGCAGACTATCGGGCATGTCCTGACACATCGGCTTCGCGCACGGTTTGGATATTCTCTAATCCGCAAACGATGCTGGGCAATGATACTACTATCTGCCCGGGCAGTAACCCTATAACCATTGGCGATAGCCGCTACGATGGTGTGCCCGGTATTCGCTGGTCATGGAGCACAGGCGAAAAGACAAGCACTATTAAAGTGGGTTCCGCGGGGCACTACTGGGTGCGTATGATAGTAGATGGCTGCACGGCTGTAGATACGTTGACGGTAGACCAGGATTGCTACCTGCATGTTCCTAACGCATTTACACCCAATGGAGATGGTGTAAATGACTACTTCCTGCCACGCCCACTCGCCGGCAAGGGACTTTCATCCTTCAAGTTGCAGATATTTAATCGCTGGGGTCAGTTGCTGTTTGAAACAGAGAAAGTAGAAGGTAGCGGCTGGGATGGGTCATTCCACGGCAATGCCCAACCGGAAGGTGTGTATGTCTATACTATAGACGCCACTTTCCTTGATGGTCAGGTAGAAAAGCGCCAGGGTAATGTGACGCTGATGCGGTAAGTGAAAAAGCAAATGCGTAGTAGCGCTATTCAAGTCTGAACTGAATCGGCAAGGTAAAAATGACGCTTACGGGTTCGTCGTCTCTAATGGCGGCATTCCACGGTGGTAGTGCGTGCACTGCCTTTATGGCTTCGCGGTTTATGTCTGCCGATACTCCTTGCATTATGGTAAGGTCGTGCATTTCGCCTTTCTTGTCTATGAGGAATCTTAACATAACCCGACCTTCGATATCGTTTTCACGGGCGGAATCAGGGTATTTGATATTTTTTGCCAGGAACGCATTCAGGTCATAGGAGGGTTTGGACATGATCTCAAATGGTGTAAAGGTTATGGGTTGGCCGCTCTCGTCAAAGCGTTTTCCACTCATAATTGAGTCGGTTCGCTTTACGTAGGTTTTTCTGGCTTTTCTGGGGCCATATTCAACTGTATCTATAAAACAGTGGTGAAATTCCTCGCGTTTTAGCTTGCCGCTGGGGTAGTAGCTTTTTAGTACGCCTTCTTCGTATCCTTCCTTATACGTGCATTCATACCACAGTGCCTTGGTAGCAGTGTCATAGTAGTATTCCCAGTGCCCGTCTCGCTTGTTGTTTTTACACGTCCCGGAGCTCTCCAGGTTCCCGCTTTCAAAATATTCTTCATAGTGACCGGTCTTGCTCTCGGAGTCCAGCGACAGATAATGGCATTTTGATTCTATTTTGCCTGTTTTTGCAAAGTAATTTGTTACCAGTATTTGCCCGTCGGGGTCTTCTGTTGCTACGCTGAAAATCCTTGCCGAGTCTCGTTTGACAGGAATATCGAAGACGCCAAGGAAGGCAGTGTCGGTGAGGCTTCGCCTGATTTTCACGTAAAGATTAAAATGCTCGCTGCCCATTGGCTTCAACGGCATCAACTCATACCCCTTTGTAAGTTGTTCCACAGACTTGAATCCCTTGGCTGATAGCTTCTTCCTAAGCCACATCGCATTATCATAATAGTCGTGGAATTCCGCCACATCGAGAATTTCCGCATGGCATGTGGCTTCTTCTACATCGCCTATGGAGATGCGAACAAATGTGATACTGCCGGGTTCTCCTTTCAGTTCTGCCTTCTGCACGTCGGGGTTTCGCCCGGGCTTTGCAGCAAGGTAGTAGCTGCCCGTTAAGGAGTCAGTCTCGTAGATATATACCGAGGGTGAGCGTAGTGAAGCTATTGTCTCTTCATTTCTCTTTAGCTCGTCCGAAAAGTTGCGTACCTCTTTAAATGCGGAAGACTCCGGCCCAATGGGCACGTCCATCCTGAAGAATACGATCCGCGATTTCTTTTGTGCGCTGCACGAGATGCTGAAGAGAATAACAAAAGCGAGTCCAAAATATCTCATAAGGACTCGCAAGTTACTTAACGGTAATAAATAGCAATTAAGAATGTGGGCTGGTTCACTTCAATATCTCATGGCCCAGTTTATCACGCTTTGTCTTAAGGTAGAACTCGTTATGCTGATTGGGCGTTATTTCTATCGCTACGTTCTCAACAATCTCCAGTCCATATCCCAGCATGCCAGCGCGTTTGCGTGGATTATTGCTAAGCAATTTCATTTTTGAAATGCCCAGGTGGCGCAGAATCTGTGCACCTACGCCATAGTCGCGCTGGTCATTCTTAAAGCCTAGTGCCAGGTTTGCCTCCACGGTGTCTTTGCCCTCTTCCTGCAGCTTGTATGCCTTCAGTTTGTTCATCAGGCCTATCCCGCGTCCTTCCTGGTTCATATACAGAATCACTCCCTTGCCGGCTTCTTCTACCATCTTCATGGCAGCATCCAGCTGGTCGCCGCAGTCGCAGCGAAGGCTGTGCAGAATATCACCGGTTACGCATGAGCTATGCACGCGCACTAAAACAGGTTCGTCTTTTTCCCAAGTGCCTTTCACCAATGCGAGGTGGTTTTCGCCGGTGTTCGTCTGCTTGAATGCTACCAACTCAAAGTTGCCAAACTTAGTGGGCAGGTGCACGCGCACCTCCTCAGTTATCAGCGTTTCTTTTTGTAGGCGGTAAGAGATAAGGTCCTTTATCGAGATGATCTTCAGGTCGAATTTCTTAGCTATTTCTTGTAGCTGCGGCATACGCGCCATGGTGCCATCATCATTCATTATCTCCACGAGCACACCTGCGGGCGACATGCCTGCCAGGCGGGCAAGGTCCACCGTTGCCTCTGTATGACCTGCGCGGCGCAGCACACCTTCATTGCGTGCGCGTAGCGGGAAGATATGCCCCGGGCGGCCCAGGTCTTCAGGTTTCGTATTTGGGTCCACCAGCGCCTGTACCGTTTTGGCACGGTCATGGGCAGAAATGCCAGTGGTGCAGCCATTACCTATCAGGTCTACAGAAACAGTAAAAGGTGTTTGGTGAAGAACAGTATTGTCTTCCACCATCAGGTTCAGCCTTAGCTCATTACAGCGCTGCTCGGTAACAGGAGCGCAGATGAGTCCGCGTCCGTGTTTCGACATGAAATTGATGATTTCGGGTGTCACAGTATCGGCGGCAGCTATAAAATCGCCTTCGTTCTCGCGGTCTTCGTCATCCACTACTATCAGTAACTTGCCCTGCCTCAGGTCTTCAAGGGCTGATTCAATCGTATCCAGCATATTCAAATGTCTGCAAGTCTAGTTCCCCGCAGGTTGCGTGCAAAGGTACGATGTAATAACCGCTGAAAATCATGGCAAAAGCAAAATGACGGCTATGTGAGTATTAGCAATACTGATAAAACCCCGGGCTGCAGCGTTTAACAGCACTTTATCAGCAATACTCGGAATCGTGCAACAGTTCAAAAACAATTATCGTATTCATTTTCAGTATTTTTGGCGTGTTGCCGGTAACCGATATTACGGCAAACATTAAAAATTGCGGATATACCGTACATTATGCTTCGTAAGACCTGTTTCACCACATCACTGACATTTGCAGTATTAGTTTTCCTCACATTTTTTGCTGCCTCTTGTAACCGGCGCCATAACAGACCGGGGCGGGCAGGTTTTGCCGATGAGTCCTTTGCCGATCGCCTCAGTGGCTTGTTGCCTTCTCCTGACACCGCATTGCAAGTAAAACGTTCCTTGTCGAATGATGTGAGATTGGTCTATGCACTTGACGATTACCAACCCATATGGATAAATGAGCGCTACAAAGCCAGCCAGGCGGCAAATAGGCTTATTGAAGAGCTTGATGACATGCTTTGGGATGGAGCAGGCCTGGACAAGTATAAGCTTGATGAGATAAAAGCTTTGCGCGAAAAGCTGGACACGACAAAGAAGAATACACTGGAGGACGCGTTAAAGTTCGATACTTTGCTCACCAGGGATTACCTGGCCGCTGCCCGGTTCCTGCTGTTCGGGAATATTCTCCCGCGCAAAGCAGACTCATTGTGGTATCATTCAAATGACTCTGCATGGGCGGGACCGGAAAGACTGGTAAATGCAGAGGGTGAATTTCCTTCGCTAATGGAGTTTCGCAGCGAGTGGCCCACTTATGCACTGCTGCGTAATGAATACAGGAGGTATTATGTGCTGCAGGATGATAGCTCCTACCTTAACGCTAAATTCAACCTGCAGCAGAGCGGGCAGATGGATGAAGTGACACGTGTGAGCGCAGACTACATCATTCAATCAGAAATGCCCTGGCTGGAAATAGAGCATAGCGATACCATAAGCGATAGGGCACAACTAATTCTCGCCTACCAGAACTATCACTCGCTGAAACCTACCCGCAAGCTGGATGAAGCTACATTGGCTACACTGGCTATTTCACCGGAGACCACGCTGAAGCAACTTGCTGCAAACATGGAGCGCCTACGCTGGATGAAACAAACTCCGGGTGACCTTTACATCGTGGTTAATGTGCCCCTGATGGAACTATATTTTAGAAAGGATGCCACCAATGTGATGCACAAACGTGTAGTGGTGGGGCGCACTATTCGCCAGACGCCATCGCTCAATGCCGACATGAAGCATATAGTGGTAAACCCGCCATGGGGTGTGCCTCCTACCATTTTGAAAAAGGATGTGCTGCCTGGTATACAGAAAGACGGTAAGGATTACCTGGTTAAGAAAGGGCTACGCATTTACGACAAGAAAGGTAACCAGGTGAGTGTACGAGAGGTGAATGCGCGGAACTATCGCACTTTCTCTTACCGCCAGGCACCGGGCGACGACAACTCGCTTGGCTATGTAAAATTCAATATGCCTAACAAATGGGACATCTATCTACATGATACGCCTCACCGCGAAGACTTTGGCAAGAAGGACCGTGCCCTCAGTAGTGGCTGTGTGCGCGTACACGAGCCACAGCCCATGGCATTGTACATTCTAAATGCCGTAGAAGGACGAAAGGAATTTACGCAGGGCAAGCTGGATACCATGATACAAACCCACAAAACCAAGTGGGAAAACTTGAAAACGCACATCCCTGTATATATCACCTATCTAACCACGTTCGAAGATTCTACCAACAATCACATAGTCTTTACCCGCGACATCTATGGCCGCGATGCCAAGTTGATGGCAATGATGAAGTAGTTAATCCGGGTTGCGAATAATAGCTCGACGAGTGAGTGTCCATGTGTTACCGTCATCGTTGCTGATGGTCAGCGTGTCCCGGGAAAAAAGGTAGTTTAGTCGTCCGCTCAGCGAGTAATAGCTGCCGCGCCACGGGCCGTATTCTTCTGGTGATATTTCGATGATGTGGCTCTTACTGTCAATGCTGTATAGTTTGTAGCTGCCGCTCTTGCTGTTGCTATCATTCATTTCACTGTACTCTCCATTAGGGCCGAAAAATACTGTTGTGCTCGGTTGGGATAGCGGTTGCCCTTTTGATGTTTCTCTGATCAGTTGATAGGCATACGGCCCATTATTGAACCAGTCTCCTGTAAGCTCGTTTTGGTCGTTCTTGTAATGATGGGAAAGTAACCTGGGCACTGTTGCTAACGCAAGGATCGCTATTGCAATTCCAAATTCGGTTGCCGTTGCCTTGTTACCGTTGAATAATGCATTAAATATCGACCGTAGGCGTGCTTTGTCAAAAAGTAGAATCAAAACATTCACCGCCAGCATGAAGGCCGCATCCAGCTTTGTGTTCGTCCATAGGTTCATTTGGAAGTTGACCAGGAACACCCCAATGGTCATGGGCAGAAGTAAAAATGCTCCGGCAAGTGCGGTTCTTCGAAATAGCAGCAGGCAAGCCGGGATAAATTCGAGCAAACCCATCATTACCTGGAGGGACATAGAGTGACCCATAAAAGCCCAGGTAAGCTGCTGGCCCGATAGTTTCTCCAAAGGTTGTGACCAGGTGGCAAAGGGTCTGATGGTATTGAACTGCATGCCCAGTATCTTCAGCATACCAAAACTCAGCATCAGCGCAGCCAGCGAATATCGCGCCATGCCATAATACAGTTCCCTGCTTTTTAAGAATCGGAGAACCTTGCTCATTATCGCCTCTTAGTTTGACAGCGCATTCACTGCGCACCAGGCCATCATACCCATGCCTGTTTGCAACGCGTCTTCATTTACGTCAAAGCGTGCGTTGTGCACCGACGTTGTAAATTCTTTGCCATCTCTGTTGGTGCCAATGCGATAGAAGCAGCCAGGCACATGATGCGTATAGAACGCAAAGTCTTCAGCGCCCATGCGCATCTCCAATGGTTTCACATTGTCAGTGCCCATGTATTCATTGGCCCAGCTAATAGCATTAGCTGTAAGTGCGGGGTCGTTAAACAGAACCGGGTAGCCGGGAGGCATTTCAATTGTGGCATGTGCACCATAGGCCGCGCATGTTTGCTCTATGAAATCGCGTATCCATTTGTGTGCTTCATGGCGCCACTTTTCATCCATAGCGCGGAAGGTGCCTTCTATTTTAACCTGGTCGGGAATAATGTTTACAGCGGTGCCGCCGGTTATTTTCCCAAATGTGAGGACTGATGGAGAAAGTGGATCACACTTGCGTGAGATTACCTGTTGCAATCCGGTGATGACCAGTGCTGCAATGGCTATCGGGTCCACCGTGCGCTGCGGCTGTGCGGCATGTCCGCCTTTGCCGGTAATGGTAATGTAAATCTCATCTGCGCTGGCCATGTACTGCCCGCTCCGGAAGCCGGTAGTTCCTGCCGGCAGGTCTGGGAAAACATGTAGCCCGAAGATGGCGGATGGCTTCGGGTTTTCCAGCACCCCCTCAGCGATCATTATGCTTGCGCCACCCGGGTCTTTTTCTTCTCCCGGCTGAAAGAGCAGCTTTACAGTGCCATTAAAGTTGTCACGGTTTTCCTGAAGAATACGCGCAGCGCCCAGCAGGCAGGTAGTGTGCACATCATGTCCGCAGGCGTGCATCACTCCTTCATTTTGCGATTTGTACGGCACTTCGTTCTCTTCCCTTATTGGCAGGGCGTCCATATCCGCGCGCAGGGCCACACACTTTGAGTCGGCATTTTTCCCTTTTATCAGCGCCACGATGCCGGTACCTGCCACTGTTTTGCGGTCGGTGATGCCCATGGCGTCAAGCTGCTCATGTATGTATGCAGATGTATTGTGCTCCAAAAACGACAATTCGGGGTGGGCATGGATGTGACGCCTTATATCCCTGGCCCACGGTAAGAGGTCTTTTGCTCGGTTTTGGATGGTTTCACGCAGCATCTATGGCAGATTTATGGTTAAAGGTAGTTCGTTTTTTGCGGCATGAAACGTGTGAAAAGTTATAATGCATTCCTAAAGACTTGTTTTCTCAAACTTTTCTCCAAAAACTTAATATTATGTAATTGTTAAGTTTCGTAACTTTAGGTACAACAACACATGAAAATCCGTTTGCTCATATTAGCTATTGCCACGCTTCTGTTTACAGACGTGAAAGCCGGTAGCCCAAGGCCCGTGCAGCAGATAGCATTTGAGTTTTACGGAGATTCCATATCACTTACCGGCCTTCACGCATCTTTCGTTGATTTTGATGAGCCGCTTACAGAGATCAACATCAGGGCATTTTACGAGCAGATGGAAAACGGTGGCTATGACCAGGTGGTGACTGCACTACGCAACTATCGCAGCGACCGCAAGCCTGATGATTGGCTATACTATCAACTCATTCGCAAGACTGCACAATACCTGAGCCCCAAGGGCGATAACTATCCGCGCTATACGCTGTATAAGTGGTACTTCCTGTCCAAGACCGGGTTTGATGCTACGTTGAAGGTGGCCGGCGATAAATTGCTCTTCTACGTGCAATGCGATGAGCAGATATATGACATACCATATTACACCAACAAGGGCAAGCAATATGTATGCCTCAACTATCACGACTATGGAAGCATTGACTTTAATGCCAACAAGTTTGAGCCGGTGAAGATTGATGTGCCTGAGGCTACCGGTAGCTTTTCTTACAAGCTTACGCACCTGCCTTCCTTCAGTTCGCAGGACTATGTAGAGAAGGACCTGGCATTCAACTACCAGGACATCGACTACCGCTTCAAGTTGAAGCTGAATCCCAAGGTGAAGAACATTTTTGCAAACTATCCAGTGGCTGACTACCAGCTTTATTTCAACATGCCGCTGAGCCAGACAACTTATGAGTCACTGATTCCACAACTGAGGGAGAACGTGCGGCAGATGGGTACAAAGCAGGGAGTTGACTACCTCATGCGCTTTACGCGCTACGCATTCCTTTACCAGCCCGACCGGCAGAACTTTGGTAAGGAAAAACGACTGATGGCAGAGCAAACTCTACTGTACGAAGGCAGTGATTGCGAGGATAGGGCAGCACTCTTCTTCTACCTGGTTAAGGAAATATACAACCTGCCTATGCTGGTACTTGCATACCCAGAGCACGTGACGATCGCAGTGAAGTTTGATAAACCCATTGGCAAGCCCATCATTTACAATGGTGAGCGCTACACCATTTGTGAGCCCACACCTCAAGGCAAGGACGTTCCACTTGGCCGCATCTCCCCTGAGTTGCAGAATGAATCTTACGAAGTAGCAGTAGTCTACAATCCGCGTTAACTAAATTGCTGGTCCGCACAAGCTTTGTGCCCCTTGTGTTTATTTTTTCCCGGGAGTTGGCACCTGAAATTTGGAATCTGCCGTTTGGGATTTGGAATTTAATCCTTGGGATTTACCCCTTTGAATTTGCCTTAATAGCTTCCCACGTACTATACAGCGACTCTTGTGTTGGCCTGTTGGCCGGTATCTCGCTTAATGGCTGGCAGGCGATCAATGTTTCATGGCAGTCTGACGGCAGGGCCTGGTATAGTTTGGTACCCATGGTTTTCCAGGCCAGCATCTCGTCACTTACCTGCTTCACTACCTTGCCAGGATTGCCCACTACTACAGAGCGCGCAGGGATAATAGTCTTTGCCGGCACAAAGGTCATAGCCCCGATTATGGACTCGTCGCCTATCTCTGCTTCGTCCATCAGTACAGAGTTCATGCCCACCATTACATTGCGGCCCACGTTGGCGCCGTGCACTATGGCACCATGGCCTATGTGTGCACTCTCACGCAGTGTCACCGTTACACCAGGAAACATATGAATGGTGCAATTTTCCTGCACGTTGCAGCCGTCCTCTATTACTATACCGCCCCAGTCGCCACGAATAGCAGCACCCGGGCCTATGTACACATTTTTGCCAATGATAACATTGCCGGTCACTGCGGCCTGCGGATGCACAAATGATGACGGATGAACGACCGGAATAAAACCTTTGAAAGCGTAGATCATAAGCTATGTGGGCAGATTACATGCCGGCGTAAAAATACATGAATGCGCACAAAGCAAGGGTAACGCCCAGCACTATGTAGGGAAACATTCGCTCGCGTAGCTCCTGCTTGTTTCGCTCGGCATTGTATTGGTTTATCAGTTGGCTCGCATGGCTATCGCTGCCTGCCACCACCATCAGGCTGCTCAGCACATCGGGTAGGTAGCGGTGCTCCAGTTTGCTGCTGGCCTTCAGCAGCTCGCTCACTATGTGGCGGTTTGTTTCAGTATCGTTTTCGCTCTGCAAGATTCCGAGGTGTGCATCTGCCAGTATCATCAGCATGTAGGTCTGCAGGGTGCTCTGGCTCAGGCGGTGTGTGTCCATCTGGTTTAGGCTGGTGTTAAGTTCTACGCATACGTTCTTCAGCCAGTTGGGGGTTACACCTTCGTTGTAGCTGGTCTTCTGGCCCATGCCGTTTAGCCAGCGCTCCTCGTCATACCGTGCGCGTTTCTGTGTATCAGACAGGATAGAGTAAGCCTCATTGACCTCTTTAAACTGCACCTCGCATAGCGCACTATCCGGATTCTTATCCGGGTGATACTTCACTGCCAGCGTGCGGTAAGCCTTCTTTATCTCCGTATTGGGAGCTGATGGCTTAACACCGAGCGTTTTATAGTGGTCCTTGAGCTGCATGCTACGGCTGCAAAATTAGGCAGAAATGATGGGGTAGGGCGCATTTCAGTAGCTGTCGGTATGTTTTTTACAGGAATGTAACGGAGAAATTATCGCCCGGATTTCTTACGTTCCGTGTCCATAATTCTAAAAGCCTCGTCGATGGGAATAGAAGGTTCGCCCGCTGCTTTTGCTTCATCATAAAGGCGGATGTCTTCCAGTTCCTCCTCGGAGTTGCTATTTGCTACGTCTTTCGTCAATCAGTGTGTTATTAAATGACCCCTTAAAATCCTCCAGGTTTTTCTGACTTTGCGCAAAAGAAAAATCGGATAAGCTAAGGGGTTCTTTTGAAGATATCTTCACATCGTCGAGAAAGGTGACTATCACCCTGAGAGGATTTTCTGAGGAAAGTTCCTTTTCCAGCTTCACAACCCCGTTTTGATATGTGCCTACTACCGCGATCATTTCTCTAAAGATACTGTGTATTGCTTAAAAACGAGGCAGTTGGCGTCGTTAAAAAACGGTGCTGCCGCCTAAGGGGGGCAGCACCGTTCTTCATTGCTTCCCTTACCCCGCATACGCCGCCGCAAACTCCTTAGCAAAGTCTTCCAGCTTTGTTGGGCTTAGCACGGGTTTATTTGCGCGATAGTCTGCCGCCATTTCACCGCTTGCCATAGCGGTGCCCATCTCAGCATAGTTGGTGGCTACCTCCTGGCTCAGCCCTGCCTGTACCATACCTCCTATTGTGTCTTCGTCGCGGAAGTTTACCCATGGCAGTTCCGGCTTGCCGATGGCAGTGCCCAATACTTTTGCTATATCATGTGTGGTGCGTTCATCGCTTACTACATAGCGCACACTCTTGCCGGTGAATGATGGATTGAGCAATTCTTCGCTTGCCGCAGCAGCAATATCTGCCGGGTGCACAAGCGGCACTGTTGTACCCTCCCCATAGTTTGCGCCAATTATGTTCATGTGCTTCACCATGCCAATGTTGGCCAGGAAGTTGTGATAGAAGAATGCCGGGCGCAGGTGCTTCACGTCTACACCGTTCAGTTGGTTCAGTTCGCCCTCTACGCGGTGGAGACCTGTTACTGGTCCCGCACCTGCGGGCATGTGTGCACCCATGCTGCTCAGGTTCACAACCTTCTTCACACCGGCCGATTTAATCGCTTCGGCATAGTTGCGGCCCACATTGTGTATGTGTGCTTTCCAGTCGGCGGCGTTCCAGGTGGGTGGCACCATGGTGTACACCACATCTGCCCCTGCAAACGTGCGCGCCAGGAATTCCTTGTCTTCTACCGAGCCTATAGCCGCCTTTGCTCCTATGGCTTCTATTTCTGCTGCCCTGTCCGCATTGCTGCTGATAACGGTTACATCGTGCCCTGCACTTGCCAGGCGCTGTGCCACCGGTTTGCTGATATGGCCCAGCGAGCCTGTAATAACGTATTTCATAACTGTTTGTTTTTTTGATAGGGCAAAGGTATTTTTGTACTTACTTTTCAACAAGTACTAACCAAAAAGTAAGTATCTATGTATGCTGTTAAAGAATCCTCAACAAACCACGCCAACAAGCAAGGCGAGCTAAGCAAATGCCCCGTCACCTTTACGCTGGACCGTATTGGCGGCCGCTGGAAGGCGCTGATACTATACCACCTCATAGCAGGCCCGCAACGCTATGGCGCGTTGAAGAAACTGATACCTGCCATCACCGAGAAGATGCTGATACAACAGCTAAAGGAACTTGAAGCAGACACCCTGGTGCACCGCGAGGTAAAGCCAGTGGTGCCACCACATGTTACCTACAGCCTCACCCCAGCAGGTACTGAGCTGGCGCCTGTGATGCAGGCTATGGCGAATTGGGGGTTGAAGTATGCGGCAGTGGAAGTTGGGTAGATACTAATTTGCCTATCTGCGTGTACTTTTCCTGGCATGTAGCGGGTATGCGCTGGAAATGCAAAAAAAAATGCTACGATATTAAAAGCCAAGGAATAGCCGAAGTATTACGTCTTTATTAATGAAAGGTTTATTTTTCAGCATACCCAAAAGAACCGCCGTATGAAGCACGCAATATCTTTCGCTTCTGCCCTTATAGCTCTTGTAAGCATGTCTTTGTGCGCCTATGCCCAGCCCACCGCGGGGCAGCGTAGCGCAGGAACAGCACCGGTTCGCCTCTTATCAATGGCGCGCCTGCTCTACGACGGAGTATCTTATACTCTGGCTGACTCTACATATTATCGCTACCACGGAGACCGTACCGGACATTATGACGAAGCAGGCGAAGCGTGGGTATGGGACTATGATACCTGCATGCCGTTGGTATTCACAGGATGGACGTCTACGTATGTGTACAGCAAGGAGTATGATGCGGCAGGAAACTGCGTTCGCGAACTGACCTCGCGCAAGAACTCAACGGCGCCCGGTTGGCAACCTGAGAGCGCTATCGAATATGGCTATGATGCTGACAACAACGTCAACGACGAACTAAGCTCAATGTGGAACGCGGCAGGAGGTACTATGGACCCGGTAGTTCAAAGCACCTATTCCTATTCGGCAGATAATAAGGTGAGGGCCATTGGGCATAGAGTGCTGGCGACGGCATGGGGCGATTCGTCGACCACCCACTACGTGTATGATGCAGCGGGTCGGATATCCTTTATCTATTACGAGGCTTTCAATGCTACACTTTCAATGACCGTGCCTGTCACTGCCACTATATATGCTTATGATGCTGCCGGTGACCGCGTGTCGCGATCATTTGTGTCGTGGACAGGCAGTAACTGGGACACGTCTCAACGGTACATTTACAGTGATATTACCGACCACTTGCCGGCCATTGAAGAAATGGAATACAAGGATACAGTATTTAAAAAAAGTTATCGCGCCCACTATACTTACAATGCGCATGGGCTGCCGCTGTTTGTTTATTATGAGTCGTGGAGTGGTAGTGCATGGCAGGTAGATACCGGGGCCCAGGCCCTTCGCTTCCACTATGAAGAAATGCCCAATGCTGTAATTGACGCGATCCCTACTACTGCTGATATGAACGTGTACCCGGTGCCAGCCCACGATATGCTGATGATAGCCATAAACAGGGAAGACTCCGAACCTGCCACCCTGCGTGTGACTGATATGCAAGGTCGGGTGTGGATATCCCTGGACGTGTCGGCAGGCAAGCAATGGCAACACAACCTGCCCGTAAACAACCTGCCACCAGGCAACTATAACGTGACCTTGCAAGGCAAGGCGGGAAGTGTGACAAGGCGGGTAGTGGTGATGTAGGTGGGGGCAATTGTTTTGTTGCGCATCTTCGTAGGATTCTTGTGGTGGTTTTCGCCATTTGCTCTTAGCACTAAGTGGGCTGTATTAGGACTATTCTGGTTGTACAATCATTACTAAGTGAGCTTCTATTAGTTGCTGTTCACGCACATTATGAGTACGCGCATTTCAGATTTTTGGACTTGCAAAATGTTCCCGTTGGCAGTTCTAAGTAGGTATATCTGCTCATTCTCATGTAATAGATCGAAAGTGTCAAGATTTGCAACTGAATCGTGTTTCGAAATGTCAACCGTTGTTGCTCCTACGATTTTGAGTGCTTTTCCTCCGCCATAGCTCATCGGAATCTTACAGTATGCGTATTTGCCAAAAAAGAATGCTATTATTATTAGTAGAAAAGCATCTGTAATCACTCTGACAGAGTAGTTGCCATCACCAATTTCGCCAAAAGTCAAAAAACTAAATATGTATATCGCAAATCCCAAAAGTGATATGACCCGCACAATTGGATGATAGTAAACTTGATAGCCGAGAAAAAGTCCAAAAGGAGCACATAGCATTATATAATAAAGCACTATGCTGCGCTGGACAATTTTCTTAATAACGAATCCGGCTGTTATAAAAAAATAGTAATGCACGAAGCCTATCGTCGCAACAAGAAATAAAACGCTGCTATGTGTGTTTGGGTGCGTTAAGTTGTCTTCCTTGGGAAGTAAAACGGCAATTAAAGAGGTGATGAACAAGTAGTAGTACAACGAGTGCAGCATTGATGGCCACGCTTTTAATAGATTATCAGTCATGGTTTCCTTCGTAAACGAATAATAGGTCATGACGACATAGGTCAGCACGAAGCAGGCAAAGAAAACTCCAGCTTTAAGATATGCTACACTTAGAATGTTGTACTCACTGTAACTGAAATTGCTTAAGTGGCCATTAATAACACAAAAGCCCAGAATGTACATAAGAGGTAAGGCCTTAACCGATAAGTCGAAAATTTTTTTTCCTTTCTCTATCATTATACAAAAGTGGGGATTAAGATGAAGGTAGTATATATTTGATTGGCGAAGTTTTCGTGACTGTAATTCGATTTAGAATTTTCGAAAATATGGTAATTGATGGCTTTATCTTAAAATTCACTTGGCCCCATTAATTATCAAATAAATGGACTGCTAATTTTCGACGAATGTTCAAGCGTGTTGTGGAATTGCTGCCGATTCTGTATGTAGTCGTGGTTGTGTTGAGCTTTTGTAGCTTGACATTTTACTATTCCAACTTAAGCATTGATATCTACAATTATGTTGAAACTTCCGAAATTCTGTTGGGTTTTCTGTCGTCTATTCTAAAAGTTGCAGACCGTGTAACAAACATCATCTATTTCTCATTTATCTCTTTAGTTCTATTTCTTGATGTCGACGATCTTAGTCCCAAGTCAGTTAGGATATTGCGGTCTTTTGTGATGTTGTTGCTTTTAAGCGTTTCCTGGTTTCAACTGCCGCAAGAATACCGTATTGAAGTCTCATTTTTTATTTTCATGGGCCTTGGCTCCACCTTCATGATCTATGACATTGTCAAAAAAAAGGAGTCGCGACTTTTGCCTTACGTAAAATACTTTGCTTGTTGTTATTGGTTTTTATTGGCCGTCGGTTTGATTCAACAGGTGTCCAGAAAGCAAATGGAAATTACAGTTGCGCAGGGCGGTGTTGCTCAAATTGAATTCACATACCGAACTACGAAAGTTCAAACTGATAAAACTCGGATATTTGTCGGCGAGACTAAGAATTTTTTATTCGTTTACGATAAACTACAGAAAGCTACAAGAATTTACAAAAGATCGGATATAGATTCCATGAGCGTAACAAGCAAATAGCCACTCCTAACTGTCACTAGCATTACGCCTGCATTACGCAGCGCGAGGGCGCTTCAAAATGTTGATATCTTCCCCGCCCATTTTTTGCTCCCACTAAATGGCCGCAATACCTTTGTAGCGCGGAAGAAGGGCGAACGGTTGAGGTGATTTGAGATCAATTCTGTGAATCTCAAAATCCTGACCATTCTGCCTGCCCGGCCGGTAGGCGGGCTTCAGACAACTTCCCACCACCGGGAAAAAAAACGGGAAGTGCTGTGAGAAAAGTGGGAGGTTTTTGGGAAGTTTTGCGTTGTAGAATGTTGCGCAGGCCGTTGTGAATCAATGTCAATGTGCGCAATTTTTGTGCGCAATTTTGAAATTGGAAAAAACTTTTTCAAAAAGTGGGAAGTAAAGTGTAGCGCAATCACATGGTTACCGGCATTGTGTTCTTAAAGAAAACTGCAAACCTTGTGTCCACTCGCGATTTCTCCTTCGGAAATTCACCTGCAGCAACCGGCAAAAGTCGGAAGTGAATCGGAAGGTAGCAGAAGTAGTAGTCATTGATTTTCAACATCTTACCTAAATGCTTCCGACTTCAAACACAACCGGAAGTCGGAAGTTGTTTCGTATCCTTGTAAACCCAATCCTATCATCCTGAAATCCTAAAAATCCTGGTTCAGATAATTTTGAAAGCCGCAAGCAACCCGCAAAAAGCGGAAGTAAAACGGAAGTGGTCGGAAGTAATGATGGTTGATAATCAACTGGTTAGTCAAAGACTTCCGGTTTGCAAACAAGTAGCAGAAGTCGGAAGTGGCGAGGATATTTCAGTAGTACTCTCTCGCAAAACTATTTTTTAGAAAGTGTAAGTTTTTTCCAACCCTTGGCATGCCGCAGCGGTCTAACTAATACAACTTAATTCAGAAAAATATGCTCACGAAAAAGATTCTTACCGGTCTGTTATCATTACTATGCTCATCAGTTGCCCTGGCACAGGTCATTAATAGCACCACATTGCCCGTTGCCGAGTTGGCAGCAGACGCTTCCGGCAATATTTATTTTTGCGACGCCACAACTATAAAAAAGAAAACCACAGGCGGTGTAATAACCACCGTAGCCGGTACCGGCACCGGAGGCTATAGTGGAGACGGCGGGCCTGCAACAGCAGCCCAGATCTACAGTCGGGGCGCAATAACGTTAGATGGGGCAGGAAACATTTACTTCCTCGATTCGACTGCCAGGCTAAGGAAAGTGAGCGCCTCCGGCATTATCTCTACAATAGCCGGTACCGGGGTGGCCGGTACTACCGGTGATGGTGGCCCGGCAACAGCGGCGCAGATATCGCCAATGTCGGGTATTGCTGCCACAGCAGCCGGCGATGTTTATTTCTGCAATGGACCGCAAATAAGGAAAGTGAGCGCATCCGGTATTATAACTACTGTGGCCGGCGGCAGCATGTATGGCTACAGTGGCGACGGTGGGCCGGCTACACTTGCGCTTATCAATCTGGTACAATCATTGGTGGTAGATATGTCGGGCAATCTGTTGCTGGCCGACAGGTTGAACAACAGGGTGCGAAAGATAGATCCATCTGGAATCATCAGCACCATTGCGGGTACAGGCGCTGCAGGTGCTTCTGCCGATGGTACTGCAGCAATAGCCGCAGACATCACACAGCCCCACACCATTACGGTGGATAATTCCGGGAATATCTTTTTTGCTGATTTTACTTTTAGGATAAGAAAGATCAACGCAGCCGGAATTTTGACTACCGTTGCGGGCACTGGCACTGCGGGCTGTGCGGGAAATGGCGGCCCCGCAACTGCAGCACAAGTGTGGGTGCCGGGCAGCATCGCAGTTGATGGCTCAGGGGTTATCTATTTCTCAGAGGGCGAATGTTCCCAAACGAGGAGAATATCAGCCGCTACCGCTGTGGCAGATGTGATGAAAGGCAACACAATATTAGTTTTGCCAACAATAAATGATGGCAACTTTCGAATAGAGGGAATCATAAAGACACATGGTGCTTATGACGAAGTGCTAATAAATGTTGTAGACGTAACAGGTCGCGTACGGGGTAGCTTCCCAGCCACTCTTTCAGATGGAGCTATTGATACGAAAATTGCTCTGGCAGGTGAGTTGGCAGACGGCATCTATTTTCTTAATATTTCCAACGCTGATTTTGCAGAGACACACAAATTTGTAGTGCAACACTAGGCTGGTACCTCCAAGCGCACTCGCGACTTATGACTTAGTTACCATCCTTATACCTCCACAAATAGAAACACGCCTGTGTGCGGTAGGGTGTCCATTTGGCGGAAATTTTTAGCATGCGGTCGCGGAGGGCTTTTTTGTCGGTAATGTCCAGCTTGTAGATTTTAGCCATTGCCTGCTGTATGCCCAGGTCGTCCGGAGGGAAGACATCTTCAAAGCCGAGGGTGAACATCAGCAGCATTTCTACCGTCCACCGGCCCACTCCCTTTATGGGCAGCAGCAGTTCCATCACTTCCTCGGGCTGCATTTTGTAGAGCATTTTGTCGGTAATGCTATGCTCTATGAAGTAGTTGGCCACGTTCAATACATAGCTGGCCTTGGCGTTGGAGAGGCCTATGCCGCGTAGTGTCTCAAATGGTGTGTCGGCTATCTGTTGGGGTGTGGGTTCCTTGCCGTCAAACAGAAGAAGGAAGCGTTTGTAAAATACCTCAGCCACCTTGGTAGATAGTTGCTGGCTCATGATGGAGGCGCACAGGCGCAGGCACACGTTTTTGCGCTTCTTCAGCAGGTAGGGCTCTACAGTGGCCAGTATGGGAGCGAGTTTTTTGTCTTTGGAAAGGTGGAGGATGTGAGGTTCCATGATACTAAATATAGCAAGCTTTAACCGCAAAGCGCGCGAAGAGGTCGCAAAGGAGGCGCAAAGCTTAGAAAAAGCGGCGGTAGACAGTGGTTCTCTGCGAGTCTTTGCGGTCCTTTGCGTCCTCTGCGGTTAAAAACGAATATGTAACACGGTTTTTGCGAGCGCATTTACATCTATTATTTCAGTTTCTGTTGCAGAATCGGTAATTTTGCGACCTCAAAAAGTACTTAATTCCATACAATGGCATTTGATATTGAACTGATCCGCAAGATTTATGAGCAGTTGCCCGGCAAGGTGTCCGCGGCACGTAAGCTACTGGGGCGCCCGCTCACGCTCGCAGAAAAAATCCTTTACGCTCACTCTTACGAGACTCCGGGCGCGGCATATACCCGTGGCAAGGACTACGTAAACTTCTCTCCTGACCGTGTGGCAATGCAGGATGCAACGGCGCAGATGGCGCTGCTGCAGTTCAGCACATGTGGCCGCGACAAGGTGGCTGTGCCGAGCACAGTGCACTGCGACCACCTGATACAGGCGAAAGTAGGCGCTGCTGCCGACCTTGCAACAGCGGTAGACGTGAACAAAGAGGTGTATGACTTCCTTGCGTCAATATCTAACAAATACGGAATTGGCTTCTGGCGCGCAGGTGCAGGTATCATTCACCAGGTGGTGCTTGAAAACTATGCTTTCCCCGGTGGTATGATGATAGGTACAGACAGCCACACTCCAAACGCGGGTGGCCTGGGCATGATAGCCATAGGCGTGGGCGGCGCTGATGCGGTAGACGTAATGGCAGGCCTGCCATGGGAGCTGAAAATGCCTAAACTGATAGGTGTGAAGCTGACCGGCAAAATGAGTGGCTGGACATCTGCAAAAGACATCATTCTGAAGGTAGCAGGTATCCTTACCGTAAAGGGTGGTACAGGCGCTATCGTAGAATACTTTGGCGACGGCGCTGACAGCCTTAGCTGCACAGGTAAGGCTACTATCTGTAACATGGGTGCTGAAATTGGCGCTACATGTTCGCTGTTTGCCTACGACCCTAAGATGGCGGACTACCTGCGTGGCACAAACCGTGCTGATGTAGCTGAGCTGGCTAATGCAGTATCTACCGACCTGCGTCCTGACCAGGAAGTGTATAACAACCCTGCTGAGTACTACGACCAACTGATAGAAATAAACCTGGATGAGCTGGAGCCATATGTAAACGGCCCATTCACTCCGGATCTGGCTACACCGATCAGCCAGATGGCTGCTGCGGTAAAAGAGCACGGCTGGCCTGATGCGGTAGAAGTGGCCCTGATAGGCTCTTGTACCAACTCTTCTTACGAAGACATCAGCCGCTCGGCATTCATAGCTAAGAACGCTATGGCTAAGGGCCTGAAGGCTAAGAGCGAGTTCACCATCACTCCGGGATCGGAAATGGTGCGCTTTACTATAGAGCGCGATGGCTTCCTGGGCACATTTGACCAGATGGGCGGTGTAGTGCTCGCAAATGCCTGCGGACCTTGCATAGGCCAGTGGGCGCGCCACGTAAACGACCCTAGCAAGAAGAACACGATCGTTACTTCCTTCAACCGCAACTTTGCTAAGCGTAATGACGGCCTGTCATCTACACACGCATTCGTTGCCTCTCCTGAAATAGTTACCGCATTCGCTATCTCCGGCAGCCTGTCTTTCAATCCGCTGAAGGATAAGCTGAAGAACGAGCAGGGCGAAGAGGTGATGCTGGATGAGCCACAGGGCTTTGAGATGCCTCCACGTGGCTTTGCTGTTGACGATCCGGGTTATGATGCACCGGCAGCAGACGGTTCTAAAGTACAGGTGATAGTAAGCCCTACAAGCGACCGCCTGCAACTGCTGGAACCATTTGCCGCATGGAACGGAATGAACTACAGCGGTCTGAAACTGCTGATAAAGGCATATGGCAAGTGCACTACCGACCACATATCTATGGCCGGCCCATGGTTGAAATTCCGTGGCCACCTGGACAACATCTCAAACAACATGCTGATAGGCGCAGTAAACGCTTACAACATGGAGACTAACAAGGTGAAGAACCAGCTGGATGGCAGCTATGACGAGGTGCCGAAAGTGCAGCGCGCATACAAGGCAGCAGGCATTGGCAGCATAGTAGTAGGCGACGAAAACTATGGTGAGGGCAGCAGCCGCGAGCACGCAGCGATGGAGCCACGCCACCTGGGCGTAAATGTGATACTGGTGAAGAGCTTTGCCCGTATACACGAAACAAACCTGAAGAAGCAGGGTATGCTGGCCATCACGTTTGCAGACAAGGCAGACTATGACCGCATACAGGAAGACGACACCATAGACGTGAACGGTCTTACCAGCTTCACTCCGGGTACGCAGCTTACTGTGGTGCTGAACCACAAAGACGGCACCAGCGAGGAAATAAAGGTGAACCACACTTACAACGAACAGCAGATAGAATGGTTCAAGGCCGGTGGCGCCCTGAACGTTATCCGCTCAGAGTTTGCGAAGAACTAAGGTTCAGCGTAACGAGTATCTATTACATGGCCCGTCCGGAAGGATGGGCCATGTTCGTTTTTGGGTGGCTGGTATATGCCCTGAATTTTCCTATTCTCACGACAAATCGTTAATTTCAGACCCTATTTAAAGACAAGGGACATGAAAAAACTCTTTACGTGTATCACATTGTTATTGACCGCGGGAGTGCAGCTTGCAAGTGCAAAGGATGCTGTATGGACGCGCGTAGCAAAGGAACAGGCTCCTGCTAAGGAATTGCTGCGCATGCCACCATCAGAATACCTGGTGTATAAGGCAGATGTCGCGGCGCTGAAGGCTATGTTGTGGGCCCTGCCACAGGACTATAGCCAGGCACGTATAATGGAGCTGCCTATGCCGGATGGCTCGTTCCGCGCATTTCGCGTATGGGAAACACCAATGATGCCGGCATCCCTTGCGGCACAGTACCCCGACATCAGAACGTTTACAGCCGAGGCGGTAGACAACAAAAACGTCACAGCGAAGTTTGACTTTACAGAGCTCGGCTTTCATGCGGTGGTGCTGGGCGATGCCAATGTGCCCTTCATAGACCCCTACGACAACCTGAATGACGGATACTATGTGGTGCACAACAAGGCGACAGAAACAAGACCGTTTGCAGCGCGTATGATATGTGCGATAGGCAATGATGACCATGCCGGTGGACAGAAAATGGAGACATTGCATTCTGGTCTGCCAGCAACGAATCTGAAGGCTGTGTTCAATCATGAAGACGCCAGCGCAATATCGCTCAATGGTACTAGCAGTATAGATGAGCCAATGGCACTGACTGCGAGTAGCTCACCAACCCCTATCCGTAGGTATGATCTGGCACTTTCTGCGAACAACTTTTACTGCCAGGCTGCGACGGGTTTCCCCACGCCTACTATCGGCCAGTGCCTTAGTGCCATGACCACGAGTATGAACCGTGTGAACGGTGTATATAACCGTGAGTTGTCTGTGCAGATGAATTTTGTTGCTACTGAGAACCTGATCATATGGCCTACAGCTACAGGCAGCGCTAATGGTCCTGATCCGTTCAATGCCATTAACAGCAATGCCTCTTCCTGTCTCACGCAAAACCAGACTGAATGCGACACCCGTATAGGTTCCGCAAACTATGACATAGGCCATGTATTCACCACGGGTGCTGGTGGACTTGCAAGTGTAGGTGTGGTTTGTAACAACTCTTTTAAGGCACGTGGAGTTACCGGTTCTTCGGTGCCTGTGGGCGATGCATTTGACATTGACTACGTGTGTCATGAGATGGGGCACCAGTTCGGTTCCAGTCACACGTTCAACAACAACGTAGATGGATCATGTAGCGGCAATGCGTCTATGACCCATGCCTATGAGCCGGCCAGTGGCATTACCATTATGGACTATGCAGGTATCTGCTCTCCGGACAATGTGGCGCGTAACAGCTCCCCTTACTTCAGTGCAAACAGCCTGGAACAGATAGTGCCATTGCTTTCTGGGTCGGAAGGTACGTGTGCCTCTTCTACACCAACCACGCACCCACCGGTGACAATTGGTGGATTTATACAGACCTACAACATTCCCTACAAGACTCCGTTTGAACTGGCAGGCCCAACAGCAACCGGCTCCGGAGGCGATACTGCAATTACATATGGATGGTACCAGAATAATCTTGGCGACTTCGGCCTGCGCCTGAACCAGACGCATGTATTCGGTCCCCTATTCCGCAGCTACCAGCCGGTATATACCAATGCGCGTGTATTCCCTGCAAATGACTCTGTGATCATAGGTGTGTACAACCACGCCGGGGAGCGCATGGCAGATACTGCGCGCTACATGACCTTCAAGACCGTAATCAGGAACATAGCAGCCGGAATGGGTGCAGTGCTGATACCAGACGATACGGTGCACCTGAATGTAAGCTCTACAGGAGCTGCTAACGGCTACGCTGGCTTTGTTGTAACCAGCCAGGGCACAACAGGCATTGTGTACACAGGTGGCAGCACGCAGACCGTAACGTGGAACGTGGTAGGTACCAACCTGGCACCTGTGAGTGCCGCAAATGTAGACATCTTTATGTCGGTAGACGGCGGACGCACGTGGCCATATACAGTAGGTACGTTCCCCAATACTGGTACAGCTTCTATCACTGTTCCGAATCCTGCGGCGACCAGCACAACAGCCCGCTTTAAGGTGAAGGGTAGTGGTAATGTCTTCTTTAATATTAACTCAAGGAATTTTACAGTGAATCCGGGCACAGTGACTGCGCCTATCACGGGTACATTCACTGTGTGTGTAACAAGTACTACTGCACTGGCTGATGCTACACCGTCTGGAACATGGAGCAGCAGCACACCGTCTGTAGCTACTGTAAACGCATCGGGTGTGGTAACCGGTGTTGCAGCAGGTACTTCGACCATTACCTACACAGCGGCGTCCGGTGCAGTAACCGCAGTTGTAACAGTACTGGCTGTGCCTGCACCGGGAGCTACCACGGGTAGCAGCCTGATATGTATGGGCACACCTGAATCAATGACAAATGGCACCCCTTCCGGTGTATGGAGCAGCAGCAATACTTCAGTAGCTACAGTAAGCTCAGGAGGTGTGGTGACCGGCGTGGCACCGGGTACGGCTGATATCAGTTATACAGTTACAAACGGTTGCGGCAGTGGCACTGCAGTACATGCCGTTACAGTAGGGGCTGTTACGGCGGTGGCGTCTATTACGGGTGCCACATCAGTTTGCCCGGGATCTTCTACAACACTCGGCAACACTACACCATCCGGTGTGTGGAGCAGCAGCAATCCGGCAGTTGCAACTATAAGCAGCACCGGTGACGTAACAGGTGTTGCCGCGGGTACTACCACGATAAGCTACACAGTAACGAATGCATCAGGTTGCGTAAGCGCAGCCACAGTGATTTTCACTGTAGGTTCTGGTGGTTCACTATCTGTGAGTGTGGACCCAATGCCAAATGATACGGTGTGTACCGGCCAAACGATCACGTATGTTGCTGTGCCGGCCGGTGCAGGTCCCGGAGCAACCTATCAGTGGATCGTAAATGGTATACCGGTTGCAACCGGACCTACATTTACCACTACTCCTGCAAATGGCGATATGGTTGTTGTACAAATGACAGCGACAGGTGCTTGTTCTGGTGCAGCCACTGTGAGCAGCACTCCAATCACCATTACCGTGCAGGCGCCACTTACAAATACTGTTGATATCAGCGCGAGCGCTACGAGTATTGGTGCGGGCGATGCAGTGACATTTGCAGCCATTGCACCCAATGCCGGCCCGGCTGCTACCTACCAGTGGTACGTAAATGCAACGCTGATTCCCGGTGCAACGAACACCACGTTTACTACCACAGAACTTGCAGACGGACAGATGGTGCATTGCAAGGTGACTTCCGTAGAAGTATGTGTGACTCCTAAGTCCGTACTCAGTGGCGGCATCGTAATACATGTGGCAAGCGGCATCAACGATATGGTAGGCATCTCGTCCATGTCGGTAGTGCCAAACCCAACGAAGGGGACATTTATAGTGAAGGCAAACGGTGTTAGCGACGGAGCGTTCATAGTAGTAAGCAATCTGCTGGGGCAACAAGTATTAAGCGCAACAGCACAGTCAAAGAATGGCAAGATAGAAGCACAGCTTTCCTTGCCCACAGGTGTTGCAAGGGGTATATATTTCCTTACTATGACGGCAGGTAACGAGAAAGTTGTGACAAGGTTAGCGGTAGATTAATTCGTTTGGGCGCCCCATCTAAAATTGTTAGGCGCCCATTTGGTTGTCAATAAAAAAAATGTAGATTTGCTTATTATTAATTTTTTATTCAACTCAAAATGCAAGAAGGTACAGTAAAATTCTTCAATGAAACTAAAGGATTTGGTTTCATTATGCCTGCAAACGGAGGCCCGGACATCTTCGTTCACGTATCAGGTCTTAAGGATCAGATTCGCGAAAAAGACAGGGTAACCTTTGAAGTGCAAAATGGTAAGAAAGGTTTAAATGCAGTAAACGTAAAAGTGATACCAAGCTAATAACTAATTCATATCATTTACCGAACTGACGTGCCGAAAGGCACGTCTTTTTTTGTGTCATGGCCGCGATATGTTTAACAGGAATCACTTTCGGTAATTGCAAAAAGGAGCGTGGAGAATACAAAAGTGTTTGGGGGATGGGCTGCGATAATGCAGGCCAGCAATTACTTGCTGAATTTTGAATTTCGAAGAGCATCCAGCATTTGCATTCCTTTCGTTTTGTCGATGTACATGATATTTACCGTGAAGTCCCGATTGTCGAAAAGCCTGCTAAACATGTCCAGGCTTAGTGTATATGTTTCAGGGATGGGTATTCGTATGTGCGCCACTTCGAATTGCATACCGTCAATATTTTCGGTGTTGAATGTTGTGTCAATCTTTATGCCCGGTACCTGTGTACTAAACGTTTCATATAGGATAGAGACAATTGCTTTTAGAGACTCTTTGTAATTTCCATCGACCTTTGTGTCATATGGCTGCCAGTTGGCCTCGATATAATGTGCTTTGTCTTTCTTGAATACGAAAATATTCTTTGAATAGTTAGCAATTTTCTTCTCGTATGTTTCCTCTACGGCCGCCTGTCCTTTTCGCTGCAAATTGGCCCATTCTTCAGGGCTGACTTTTTCGAAATTCTCGGGTATTGTGATAGTCCATTTGAAATTTGTGTCGTAAACCACATTGTTCACATTCTTTACCTGCCCGAAATCGGCAATCGGTGTGCACGCGAGGCAAAAAAGCAGTGGCAATATTATTCTTCTCATGGCTTGGCAAATATAGTTCGCACATGTATCGGTGAGCGATTTGTTCTTTTTGCTTGGAACGTTGATGCCTCTTTTTGACCCTGATAATTTGTTTGCAGAGCCGGATGTAGCGCTTCCCTTTTAGTAAGATTACTCTATATTGCTAACAGAAAGAGAGCTGCCTTTGGGCAGCTCTCTTTCAAATATCGGGAAAATCGAAACTTTATCTTCTTATCACCAACTTCTGGCTCACGCGTGCGTGGTCGTTTGAGACTACTACGTGATAGATACCATTTGCAAGATCAAGTGGTAGGTTCATGCCATCTTCCTGTGCTGTTGCGGTAACCACTGCCTGGCCTATGGAGTTGATTATCCTCACCTCGTCGCCCGCATGCACACCAAAGATGCGCACATTGTCAGCTGCAGGGTTTGGAATGATGGTTACTGCAAATGCTTCATTCAGCTCGCTAACGTTGGTTGTAGAGCCTGTAACAGTAACCGTTGTGCAGGTAGTGTCTTCACAAACCCATCCATTCACACGTTTTGCCGTCGTGTAAAAACAAACGGTATAGACGCCCGGTGTAGTGAAAATGTGTGTAGGATTGTGCGATACGCTGCTGTCATTAATGCCTGACGCAGGGTCGCCGAATTTCCACTTCTTTGTTACTACGTCGCCTGAATTTGAAGTGACGGTATCGAAGAACTGTACGGTGCCCCCGGCCGCAACTGTATAGCCTATAGAGCCGTTTACTTTACCGCACTTAGAGTTTACGAACGCAATATCGCTAATAAGGACAGAGCCTGCCGTAGCGGTGGCCTGGTTGAACCTGAAGCGCACGGTACGAACCTTTGTTCTGTCAATGCCCGTGAAGTTGCTAATGGGTACGCGAATGGTATTGAACATCACTTTTGGCAGGAGCGAAGGGCTGGTGCCGGGCGGATAGTACAATGCATTGCTGTAATCTGTAACAACCGCACTTGCGATATTACCTACAGAGTCGATCAACTGAACTGTGAAGTTGAGTGGGGTGCCGGTAGGTACCTGGTTGTAGCGTAGCGCAGCGCGGAAATGGACAGCATCTACAAAAGTCATGTCCTGGTATATGTATGGAACCTCGTTTTCGTAATAGTCCATGGTATCATTCCAGCGCACGCCCATTGCCGCAAGACCGGAGACAGTGGTGGTGCCGCGATGTGGTTCTTTTGCCTGCTGTGTGGCTACGTTGCAGAGAGGAATGGTGACACCGCCGCCGCAGATACCTGTGCCGGTAGAAAGAAGTCCGGACATGTTCACAGCACCGCCCATGGTGTTTGTAACATCAGATGTGGTGGCATCGGTGCGGTTGATATCGAGACGCTCTGTGCGGCCAGGGTGGTAGGACACATAGAGGTTGCTGGTAGTAGCAAGTGATGTAGCCGGTGGTACGATATCTTTCGTTTCAAGAATGGGGGCAAATTGCTGCTCACCACCTACGTGCTGGCGGAAGAAGGCTGCAGCGTAGGTATTGTAAGCCATCTTTTGTTCAGTAGTGTCCATGCGACCATTGCCGGGCACGCTGGCACCACAATGAGGATCTGTACTTGCAGCGCCCCAGTCGTCTGAAGTGCCTGCAATGTAAGAGCCGGGAGTCCATACGGTATTGTAGAAGTTGTGGTTGCCACCCATCATTACCACATTATATTTTGGTGATTCATCCATTGGGTCTGTGTATCGCACATCGTCATAGAAGTGCACTCCCTGTATGTTTGATACGTCACCATCGCAGTAGGGCGCTACGTTCATCAACGGAATGCCATTGAGTTTTCTCCTGAAGAAGTCAACCGGTGCGAGTGTAAGTACTGCTTTGACCCCGTAAGGGCTACCCAGGGACCTGTTCAGCAGAGCGTGGTATACGACGCCTTCTCCACCACGTGAGTGACCCATAGTGCCAACGCGCGAGAGGTCGACCTTGCCAACCCACATTGTGGGAGAGCCAAGTGAAGCCGGTGCGCCGCCACTGGTATTCCAGGCGTTCCAAAGGTCCAGGTGGTATTGTACCAATTGACCGCGAGCTGGCATGCCCGAATTTGACATCGATCCGTCTACGGCATTAATAGCATTGCAGGAAATAGAAATGACAATGTATCCGTGGCTGGCCATGAAACGGGCATGGTAGTCATAGCCCTGGAAGCTCTCAATGCTGGCATAGCCTACGGGGCATGGCCATGCAAGTGAAGCGTTAAAAGGAGCTGTAGTGCGGTAGCATGTAGAATGACGACCGTGCAGCAACACTATAACGGGAAATGGACCGCCGGGAAGACCGGTAGGATAGTGAACCGAAGCACGTACCTCGGCATCAGTAGCGAGGCTGTCCAGGTTGGCCACGGCATCGCCAAAGTTGTACTCTCCCTTGGTTACCGCATATGGTCCGGGTATTCCCGGGTCAGGCGTTGTTTGTGCTTGGGCAGCATAGCCTGCCAATGCTACGAGAATAAGCGTGTAAATGAACTTTATAGGCTTCATTTTGAGTTGGTAAATGCTGTTATGGAATATTGTTGCGGATCGGCTTATTTAAGTTGCTTTTTATTGAGCTTGCCTACCTGCCAGCAAGGGCTAAGGCTCTGGCTGCACATCTCTTCCAACTCCTGCTCATTTTCTACTTCCATGAGGCCATAGGATAGATAAACCTTTGCGCCATCTGTAAGTGTGTTGAAATCGGCCTGGGGAATATGAAATTTCAGCGTACCACGACCGTCTTCGTTTTCCTGGTCGTAGAGGTCGAAGTGCTTGCCTGAGATATAGAGGACATGTTTGTTGCCACCGACATAAAATTCGTTCGGCGAGGATACTGTCATCAGTACCATGCCTTCTCCACCTTTTTTGAGAGCTGCTATTTTTACCTTTTGTTTTTCTGTGGCCTTGCTTAAAGAAGGAGTAGTGCAGAGCACCAGGAACGCGCCGAACAGCGCAATGAATAGTCTCATAAAACTTACTTTCGCTTTACACAAATATAATGAAAGCAAAAGATAAAATCTATAACTAATTGCAAGTTAATGATGATGAGGTTGCCATTAGTTGTTAAGCCGCATTTAGCCTGCTTATCCAGATGGTACCGTTCTTACTTTCGTATTTGTCTATAGCGCCTTGCCTGTACATTTTGTTTAGTACGATCATGGCTTCTTCTTTCGACATATTGCCGAGGTAGACAAATTCTTTTTCGGTCATAGTAGGGAAATACGTGAACAGCTCTTCGGGGGTGCGCACATATGAATCCTTCTTTACGCCGGGAATCATCTTGTGTATGATCTGCTCAAAGCGCTCGTATGGTTGCAGGCCTCTTATTACGTATTGCTTATTGTCTCCGTTTGAGAAAAACAGGGTGGGGAAGCCCTTAACACCGAGTTGCTGGGATAATAGCAGATCCTGCCTGAACAGTTCGCGTGCTTTTCCTTCATAATCGCGCAAAAGCCGAGCTGAGTCCAGACCCACATCGAATGCCGCACGACGAAGGTGCTCCCATTTGATGATATTCTTTTTTTGCGTGAATACCATTTCCTTGATGCGGCGCAGGAAGAGGATGGCTCTTTCCGGGTCCTGAATCTGGGCGGCCTTGAATGCTATGGATGGTGGGTAAGACGATGAAAGCGGATCCTCATACCAAATATCGCCATCAAGCGGCATGTCGTGCTGAGCCCCTACTTCTTCCCAGTGTTTTGCGGCATCCACGGGCTTGGTGATCTTACTGCCGTTATACTGTTCCCAGGATGGCAGCAGTCCTCCCATGCAATACTCAATGTTGATGTATTCGTCATACTCAAGCTTTAGTTTGCGTAGTGTAGGCTGAATGATCCAGCATGTAGAGCAGATGGGGTCTGTGAAGTAAAGTACCTGAATTGCTTTGTTTCCCTTAGCTTTTTTGAAGTGTATGGGTGCGCCAATGGTTAGCGGTACGGGAATATCATCATCGGCATGTGATGAGGGGTCGAGGAATTGCTTCTTAAGCTCCCGTCCTTTCATCAGGTGCTCCGACACCTCCTGTGCACGTTTGGCGTAGTACTTGGCGAAAGCGATCTCCACGTTATTTGACTCAACGAGACATTCGGCGAGCGTTTCTGCATCCACAATAGCGTTTGTAGTGCCGGCACTGGTAAACGGAAGAGCCAGGTGTGCCGCATCGCCAATGAGTGCGACGTTTTGTTTGTGAAATGAGGGTAAGAGGTCGAAGTCCTTCGTTTCCCAGATATAGCTGGTAGAGAAGTCGTTTGACCTGAGTATGTCGTGTACGACCTCAGGGAAGTCATACATGAATTTAAAGCAAAAGGATCGCAGCGCATCAGGGGTTGTGCCGGTAATATCTGCAATAGACGGATCGTACTGCATGAACCAGACAAGTTCCCTGTCTGAAGTAGGTATGAAGCCAAATGCCCGGCCGTTTGTGCGGTCCTGGAACTTGGTAAACACAGCCGGATAAGACGATGCGATCTCCTTGTTGGTGACGATCCCTACGATCTCCTTTACCTGTACAGGTGTAAAAGTGACATCGTCAAAGAGAATCTGGCGCACCTTTGAATTGGCACCATCTGCACCCACAAATACATCGCCATACTCAACGTCTCCGTTTTCGAAGACCGCGGCGATAGCTTTATTGTTCTTGATAATGAAATGAGAGAACGTCCTACCTTCCTTAAGATGAACGGATGGTATTAGCGAAAGTTGGAAGCCAATAAGATCTGACCGTTTGATACAATGCCACTGGCTCAGTCGCAGGTCTTTCACTTCCCTGTCATCAGGGCGCTTGAGAATAAACTCATTAACACGCTGAGATGGAAGGATGATCTTATTCTTTGGATTCAGGTTTTTCAGAGGTGCAATACCGTCTTCATGCATCAGGAAGGCATGACCACGGGTGGGGGCGCCGACAAAACGCTCGCAGATAACAACTTCTATATTCTTCTTCTCAAGGAAAATTCCAAGTGATAAGCCCGCAATACCCCCCCCTATTACGACTACTTTCATCCAAAAATATTATCTGTTTACGACTTGTTATTGGTCTTCAAATCTCTACGTGTAAAATTATGCATTCAATGATACAAAATAGTAACAAGAGATTACTATTTTTTTAAGCGAGACAAAGCATCGCCCAGAATAGCTTCTGAAGTAGCAAAACTGAGCCTGATGTAACCTTCGGCCCCATCGCCAAACCACTGCCTGAGCCCCGGCACCACGGCTACCTTCTTTTCCAGCATAAAAAAGTCGGCGATCTCTTTGCTGGTCCTGCCTGTGCCCGTGATGTCAGCAAAGGCTACGTAGCAGCCCTCCGGTGCTTTGCAACGCACTCCTTCCAGGTCGTTGAGACCCGCCACACAAAGATCGCGCATGCGGGTGAGGTGAGCGACAAACTGCTGCAGCCAGTCCTGGCATTGAGTCAGTGCTGTTGCAGCGGCCACCTGGCCGATGGTATTAGCCCCGTGAATTGTGGAGGTGTGCAGCGATGCGTCCAGCAAACGATCGAAGTATGCTTTTGTGCCTGCTTCCAGTGTTCCAATACGCAGGCCGGCCAGTCCGTAAGACTTGCTGAAACCTGTTACGGTTATTGTTCGCTTGTGTGTTTCTTCATCCAGCGACGCTATGCTGGTGTATGTATGAGGGGCGTAGACTATATCGCTCCATATCTCGTCAGAGAGAATAACCAGGTCATGTTTATGTGCTATTGCAGCAAACTGCTTCAGTTCTGCTTTTGTAAATACCTTGCCGGTTGGGTTCAGGGGGTTACAAATGCAAAGCATGCGCGTTTTTGCCGTGATGAGTTTTTCAAGACCGTCAAAGTCTACTGATGGTTCGCCTTGCGGAATAGCAAAGGGAACGGCTGCAGCACCTACAGCCTCTACAGAGTAGCGAAACAGGAAATCGACCGGGTCAAAAATGATCGCTTCATCGCCGGGCTGCAAAAAAGCACGACAAGTGATGTAAATGCCTGATGCTGCGCTGTCCACAGGAAAAAGCAGATCGGGATCGGCGGGTATGCTCCGTTTTTCCCTGAACCATTGGGCCATAGCATTTTTGAACAGCGGCAGACCCGTTGGCGGACCGTAGCATAAGTACCGTCCTGAGACGTAGGAATTTATGGCTTCAGCGATTTGAGGTGCGCAGGGAAAATCCGGATCGGCCGCGGTTAGTGGAATTACACCTTCCGGAACGGTGGCCCAGCGTAAATTAAAGGCGCGTTGCCTGAGTAAATCGAGATTAATGGAGTTGTGTTCGAACATTCGGGCTAATAAGAGTAATCAAATTAATCGCTGAGTATTTCGGCGAATTTTTCTTTCAATATCGGCTTTATGATAAAGTCTGTTACTAATGGGTTGTTCTTGGCGTTTTCAATATCATAAGGCGAAATGGAAGACGAGAACACGTATAGCCTGTTCTTTTTTGCCAACGAGTCAGCGATGTGCTTGTATTCCTCCAGGAATTCCCATCCGTCCATGATGGGCATCCTGAGATCGAGGAAAATGACATCGGGTAGCTTGCTTGCATCGCTCGCGTTTGCCTTAATATAGTCCAACGCAGACTGCCCGTCCGGGAAGTCGGTAATTTGCGTAGGTATGCCGGTAAGTCCGATAGTTTTTTTTAGGAGGAAAATGAACAATTTGTCATCATCAACCAGGTAAATGTTTTTCATGATTACCGTGTGTGTTGGTTTGTGAATTCTACAAAAAAAGTGGTGCCTTCATCCGGTTTACTTTCCAGCCATATTCGGCCGCCCATAGACTCAATATGGGTCTTTATCATAAATAATCCAAAGCCTTTAGCGTTTGGATGGTGATGAAATACTTTTCCGATCTTGAACAGGCTATCCTTGTGTCGTTTCAGGTCTATGCCCAGCCCATTGTCCTGTACTGACAAAATTATCCTGTTTCCTACACTTTTAGTTGATATCCGTATGTGTGGGCTTCGATCGGGTGATTGATATTTCAGCGCATTGCTCACGAGATTCTGGAGTACGCTATTAATATATTTAGGTGGATAACGTAGTTCCGGAGCCTTTTCGATGTCAACTTCTATAATGGCAGTCGACTTGTTTATTTCCTGTTCCAGGCTTTCCAACGTTCGCAGGATATAGTCTTCCAGCACAATCTTCTCTGACTGTATCTCCACATCCTGCCTGATCTGTATGGACTCAACGAGCTCGTTGAAGGTCGTGTTCAGATTTTCGAGCACGGGATTCAGTTTTGCAATTAATTGCCGCTGCTCATCGGGCTCGCCGCACGTTTCAATAAAGTCGACAAGCAGGGAAATGTTTACAAGCGGTGCACGGAGATTGTGAGAAACAATGTTGCAGAAGTCGATGAGCTGGGTATTTTGTACCGACAGCTGTTTCAGTAGTGCTGATTGCTTTTCTTCCAGTTCTTTACGGTCGGTAATGTCTACCCCAAAGCCAATGACCATCGAGAGGTTTCCTTGTTCATCATGGACCGGGAACATGCGGCGCAGGTGCGTGAAAGCATTGCCATCTGGTGTTTCAATAGTGTCTTCCCAGCGAATTTCCTTCGCTTTTTCCCTCGCTTCTATGAATTTTTCGCGTCGAAGCTGGGCGCCGGCAATGTCGCGATTACGATAACGCGAGTACTCAAAGTCGTCCTTGCCGATAATGTAGCGTCTGAGTTCCGGGTTCCTGATTGCGGTGGGGTTGACAAAAAGATACCGATGGTTTGCATCGAAGACAGCGATGTCTGTAGGTATGTTATTGAGGATATTCTCGTAAAATTCCTTCTGGCGGTCCAGTTCCCGCGCAGCGAATTTTCGCTCGGTAATGTCGCTGATGAATATGATGTAATAGGCGCGGTCGCTGATGTTAGCAGGTGAAATGCTGAGCGCGACTTCAAGGGATTCGCCAAGTTTGTTCGCCGCAGTAGCCTCAACTGCCCTGCCCAGGTCGTGTTTATGCGCCAAAAGCGGTGTGCGAGACTCGCCCGCGAAATCGTCGAACGATATCTTTACATTGCACAACTTACCGAAACGTTTACCGAAAACTTCAGACTCTTTCCAGCCGAAAATTTCTTCCGCTTTGGCGTTCCAAAGGAGGATGTTGTCGCCGGAGTCTGTAACTACCACAGCGTCAATAGAGTTTCGGAATATGGTTCGCATCTGCTTCTCAGCTTCGCGGTATTCACGTTCTTTGTTCTTAATTAGCTGAATTCTCAGCTTTAAGAGCGCGGAAGCCTGCATGGCGAGCATATGCAACGACTCTCGTTGCGCGGGTGTGAGGGACCCGGGCTTTGTATCAAAGACGCAAAGGTAGCCCACCACAAGGCCACTTTCATCTTCAATCTCTGCACTAGCAAGAAAGCGGATATTAAGCTGCAGCAGGGCAGGGTTTGTAGCCAGCTCAGTAGACTGATGCGTGTCTTCGATGACGAAAACCTTATCCTTCAGGTGTACGTTCCTGCAAAAATTCAGTCCGCCAGGTATTTCACGGGACGATTCTGCCATTCCGACCCTCGCTTTGAACCAAATACGATTCTCGTCTGAGAAACCGATGAATGCGGCAGGTAAGTCACATATGCGGGCAGCGAGCAAAGCAAGGCTATCGAACTCCGCTTCAGGTTGCGTGTCCAATATTTGCAACTGCCGGAGCGCAGATAACTGCCGGCTGCCGTCACGTTCCTGGCCATTGTTTGTCATTCCCTTCTGTCGCTGAATTTCACTAACAATATGTGGCTAAGTTAGTTAAACTTCGCCTATTGCCGGTATTCACGGAAAATGGAGCGTTATGCGAGATATTTGCCAACAATAGGCATGCGTCTTCCGACTCCGAAAGCCTTTGAAGAAACCCTGATTATGGGGCAAAACTGGTTTCGCTTATACTCATTTATGTTCACAAGTCTCAAAATGCGGGTCACCAATGCCCTTTCGAAGCCCATAGCCACAATTTCGTCAGGGCCTTTACGCTCTTCTATATAGTGATAAAGTACTTTGTCGAGTATAGCATAGTCGGGCAGGGAGTCGCTGTCTTTCTGGCCCGGACGCAACTCGGCGCTGGGCGCTTTTGTTAATATGTTTTCCGGTATTATTTCCCCATGTCTGTTGATGTACTCTGCAAGCGCGTAGACCTGCATTTTGTATAGGTCGCCCAGCACCCCCAGGCCGCCCGCCATGTCGCCATAAAGTGTGCCGTAACCTGTAGCCAGTTCGCTCTTATTGGATGTATTTAGCAAAATGTAACCAAACTTATTGGCGAGCGCCATCACGAATGCGCCACGTATGCGTGATTGCAGGTTTTCCTCTGCCACATTGAATGGGAGGTCTTTGAAGACTGGCTTCAGCGCCGATTCGTAGGTGTCGAAGACATCTTTAATTGCAATGATATCGTATCTGTTATCCAGGTTCTTTGAGAGCTGCACGGCGTCGTCGACAGAGTGACTTGTAGAAAATTGAGACGGCATTAGCAGCGCATGCACGTTTTCCGGCCCTAACGCCTCGCATGCGAGCGCGAGGACCACTGCGCTGTCAATGCCGCCGGAAGAGGCTACGATGGCCCGGGTGAAACCCATTTTGCTAAAATAGTCGCGGATGCCCAGCAGGAGCGCCTGGTGTATATTGGCAATAGCCGATGGCGCGCATGGTGGCCAGGTATTGTCCGGTGCATGTGTTGGAATCGATGTATTGGGGATATGAGCGTCAACGGCGGTAAATGTGTTGTTGGTGTTCCAACTTACTATCCTGAGGCCTTCCGTGAAGTATGGAAGCTCTGAAACGGTGTTTCCGTGCCGGTCCATGACAAGGGACCCGCCGTCGAATACGATCTCTGTTTGTGAGCCTACGGCATTGCAGTAGACCATTGGAAGATTGTAGCGCAACACGTTCTGTCGGACGATCTCATGTCTGTCGGCAGCGTGTTCATAATCAAAAGGGGAGGCGCTGAGGTTAATCATGATATCGGGCTGCTGTTGAATGAGCTCGTCCATCGGGTTGTTTCTATAGAGCGGATTTTCATCCAGGTTCCAGATATCTTCGCAAATGGTAACAGCTAGCTTCAGTCCCTTGAATTCCATGACTTGCCAGCTGAAAGCCGGTTCGAAGTAACGGTACTCGTCGAAAACATCATAGTTAGGAAGAAGTGTCTTATGGACAACCGCCTTTACTTCTTTTTCGAATAGAAGGCATGCACTGTTGAAAAGGTCTTTACCTCTTGGGTCTGTGTTGCGTGAAGGGTAACCCACAATGACCCCAATAGTATCGGCAGCTTCGCGAATACGGTCGATGGCATTTGAAGCCTGGTCAATAAAATCACTGAACTCAAGAAAATCGCGGGGTGGATAACCGCAAACGGCTAGTTCAGAAAACACTACGAGGTCTGCGCCTTTTGCTTTTCCCTCGGCTATTGCATCCAGTATTTTGGCAGTATTTGCCTCGAAATTTCCAATGTGATAATTCTGCTGAGCAATAAGTATGTTCATCAATAAACGAAGCAAGCCGTATGAGCCATGCCGCGTCAAAATTAAAGACTATAATACTATGGCACTCTTATATTTCACGGCGGATATTTTCACTTGCTGGAATCCGGTGCAGTCTAATATTCCGTAAATTCGCTTTACTAAGAGATGAACCATGGAATTTAGCGGTAAGACTGTTTTTATAACGGGGGCGACCCGGGGGATAGGCGAGGCAATAGCGCTGAGGATGGCAAGAGCCGGGGCGAATGTGGTGGTAACGGGAAAATCTGTAAAGGAAGATCCGCGATTGGGAGGGACCATACACAGTGTGGCGCAAAAGGTAAATGAAGCAGGCGGGCGTGGATTAGCAGTGCAGCTCGATATACGCGACGAAGAACAAGTGCTGGCAGCAGTGCAGCGGGCTGTAAGCATTTTCGGCGGGATAGACATACTAGTGAACAATGCCTCTGCGATAGCGCTTACCAGTACGGAGGATATGGATGTGAAGCGCTTTGACCTGATACATGACATCAATGTCAGGGGCACATTTATGGTTACCAAATATTGTGTGCCTTTTTTAAAGAAGGCAAACGGTGCTCACATTCTTACTTTGTCGCCGCCACTAAATATTAAGCCCAAGTGGCTTGCGCCATATGTTGGTTATACTATCAGTAAGTACAATATGAGCATGATGACGCTGGGGTGGGCAGAAGAGTTCAGGAAATATAACATTGCTGCGAATTCTATGTGGCCGGCAACTACCATTGCAACGGCTGCGGTTAAGAACATTATAGGTGGCGAAATGCTAATGGCTCGCAGTCGCAAGCCAGAAATACTTGCGGACTGCGCATGGCACATACTACAAAGAAACCCTGCGGAGTGCACAGGCAACCTGTTTATAGACGAGCAGGTACTGGCGGAAGCCGGTATTACCGACCTGTCACTATATGCGGTGACACCGGGTGGACAATTGCAGAAAGATCTCTACGTAGAGTAGGCTCAGGAAAAAGACTTTCCTTCAATTTTTTCGGATGCAGCCCTGAACTCCGCGGAAATGGCTGTTTTCTCGTTTTTGCTAAAGTCGTAGTTGACGATGACATCGTGGGCCTCGGCGGCTACCTCGTCGCGTTCAGACAAAATGCGATGGTGCAGGCCGTAACTGGTGCTCTTCATAAATTCCATGCGGCTTTCGATGACAATATTCCCGGGAAAATGAAGTGGCTTTATAAACTGGCAGCCGGTAGACAATAATATAGGGCCAACCTTAGTTTCGCTGAAAGTTGCCGCCATACCCGTAAGTTCCCAATAATTTACTCTTGCCGCCTGTATGTATTTGAAGTATGAAACATTGTTGATGTGACCGAAGAGGTCCATCTCGCTCCAGTCAAGGCGCAATTGAAGCTTTACAGGGAAATGATGCATAACAGGTCAAAAATATGGATTACTTGTATGGCTACAATTACTTTTATAGCTTTGAGAACGTAAACAATTGCGCTTATGAAAAAGGTTTTCCTTACGGCATTGCTAGGTGTAGGTGTTCTGTCTGCTTTGGCACAGAAGAGTATATTCATGGAGATACTGGAAAACAAGAAGATATGCAATAAGGAAGACCAGCTTACCTACTTTCTGCAGTCCAACTCGTTTGAGCGCGGAGTAGACAACAGGTATTATCACCGATATGTAGTAAATGGTAAATTCTACACCACTACGGTTATCAATGAGATGGAGTGTTATGCCATATACCAAACAAACTACGCAAAAGACTACAACGACATAAAGGCAGCGATTACAAGCAGCTGCGCAAAAGAACTGGCCGCTGATAAGTCTGAATACTACGTGTGTAATAAAGGACGTGCGCAGGATGTGGAGATCACTCTCGAAGGATACCTGGAAGATGAAAAGGTGTACGAGATAAAGGTATACCAGAACCCGGATGGGCATGAACTGCCCTACAACCAGGCCGATAGGGTAGTGCCGGTTACTAACAAGCCTGCCGCAAAGCCAGTAACGAAAAAGAAAAGAAAGGCACTGCCAAAGGTGCAGGCAGCGGAAACGGCTGCAACTGTAGTGCCGTCAAAAACTGCTACACCGGCCAGTCCGCATGTAGTGCCTACGTCAAAAACTACGGGGCCGGTGACGAAAAATGCTGCGCCACCTGTAATGGGAGGAGCGCCACCGGTGCATGTTTCGAAACCGAAGGAGGCGACTGTAAAAAGCGTAACGCCTACGCCTGGGAAGAAATAGAATTCAAATCGATGCCTACTTCGAACTTGAGAAGGTTTACTATGAAAAAGCTGCTGTCTGTCTTATTGATTGTAAGTTCCGCCATCGTTGGGTGTACAAAAGATTGTCATTCAGTCGTTCATTTGAAGAATGAGTCCGAAAATGGAGTAATGTTCGGACTCATTTTTGGGTATGGTAAGGGCCTCTATATAATAGATGGTGAATTGTTAGAAAGAGATAGCATTAAGGATTGGCAACCTTTTAGAACTTGTATTGAAAAGAATATTGGTGACGGGCTTGAATTCTTAATATTGGATTCCGCTGGCTTTCAAGAGCAGGTAGCTTGTTCCTGGGATTCACTCGATTTGAAATATAAGATTTTGAAACGATACAAACTTACAATAGGTGATTTACAGCGGACCGACTTTACAATTGTCTATCGGTAAGGGGCGGATTTCCAACCACAGCTAGAATTCAAACTTCACACTCCCGAATATTCCGAAGTAGCGCCACTTGGCTTCTGATGCCAGGGGTTGTGGCGTGACGCGCCACACAAAGTCTATCCTGCCTACCTGCAGAATGTTAGATACACCTGTGCCCAGCTCCAGGTAGGGTGAGCCCTTGAGCATGCGGAAAGGATAGCCTTTTTCCATATTGAGCGCCTGGTTTGCGGAGCTAAGTGTGCCAACAACGCCTTTCGCAGTCCAGAACTGGCGGAATTTCAGTTTCTTCAGTACAGGGATACGATTGAAAATACCCCCTCCAAAGTTGTGCTCAGTATTGAAGCCAACATACTCATCGCTCAGGAATTCGTAGTTGTTCATCATCTGGAAGGCATACATGTTGTAGTAGTAATACTCATTGCCGGGATGTATCTCCAGCAGCGGATAGGGTAGCGTGCCGAAATATTTGCCTGCGAATACGTTGTAATACAAATTGCCCAACGGAGGTATATAGTTAAATCCTGTTATTGCAAACCTCGCCTTCTGGTAGCTGTATGCTCCATCCAGCACACCCTTAATGCCAGTGGTGACTGAAAGTGAAACGACAGGGTACTTACTTTTTACGGTAACTCGTTTGAACTGGCCTTCGAGGTACTTTTCTTTATAGGCAAAGCGGAGGTCTACACCCACTTCGCTGCTCACTACATTTCTTGACATGCGACCATTGACGTCATAAAATATACCCTCCTGAGGAAGCGGATCAAAAGGAGTAAAGTCGCGCCGCTCCAGGATGAGTTTGTGACTGAAGCCGTTGAAATATTGCTTGTAGAACTGAATGCGTGCATCCTTGGTAAATGCGAGTTTCCACGGTATGCCGCGCTTACGAAAGATGGTGCTGAAGATATTGTCTGCCCCGAGTTGGTCATAGTAGTTGGTCGTCTGGCTTACATCGTGGGAGTAGAGCGCTTCCAGGTAAGTCCATGGCTGGCGGTTGATCATCCAGAGACCAGTGAAGCCATATTTGAATCGATCGTCGCGGGTGCCATAGGCTACATAGCCCGTAAAATGCAGGTCTTTTAGGCTGCGCGGTGTGCCAATTGTAAGGCGGAATCTATTGCCTTCTATTACGTTCCTGCTATAAAGATAGAAATATGGTCCAAGTTGAATGGGGCCGAAGTCCTTGACTCCGGTGGAGAGAAAGTCGATCCCATTTTTGTAAACCGTGGTAAGCGGCATGGAGTTGATGGTGTCTACCATTTTATAAATGGCAACTTCGTTCTTTGTAAGGGTGTCGGGCCTGTTGTTTTTCCACCAGTCGTCCGATTTTCGTTTAGCAGAATCTAATGCAATCACATCCTGCTTCACTTCAGGGTTGTCAAGCACTTTGTCTATTGTATCCTGATTTATTCGGATGTGGTGATAGGTGGTTGTTTTTCTGCCGATGACGCCCGGTAGCTTTTTAGATTTAAAAGCAGAGAAGCCGGCAATAAACTTGTCTTTTGTGCAGAACCAGAAGCTATCCACAGGTGCAAACTCCTGGTAGAGGGCCACGTTTTCCAGCCAGTTCACATTTACTTCTTTTGCTATTTCCATGCTTACGCGTTGGATCGCGTAAATGGAATCTACAACCCAGAAATCGCCGGTAAAGCAGTTTTCTATCGGGCGTTTGGGCGAGTACTGAACCAGGATAATGTTGTGGCCGTAGGCGACTTGAGTGTCCTTTATCTTGTATTTGTAGAAGAAAAGGGCATCGTCGCTGATGGGGCTAACAAATTTCTTGTCGAAAACCGGGACATAGTTCTTGTAAACGTTCAGGCTTTGGTGAAAGGTGCCGAGGTAGCGCACCACGTTTTCATTGTTCACTCCCTTTACCATGCTGGCCTTTATTACCTCCCTGGCCTTTTTAGGTTTCCTGCGGAAGTAATAGTCGGATATCGTTTCAGTGAGGTATAGTGGCAGGTAGGGTTTGCTCTCAGAGACGGTATCAAGGTTGTTATAGATGAAGCTGTAACTCTTAAGGAGAGGCATCTTCTCGAATTGCTCTTTCGTAAGTCGCTGTAAGTCGGCCTCAAGTCGGTTGTATGCTTCGTAACTGTAGTTCTCCGTGCGGTCGGGATCGTTTTGAGGTTTTTTCTCCAGTATTTTCTTTACGAGCACTATCGCCGGGTCTTCGCCTGCGTGGATCGTAACCTCATCGAGCGAGGTCAGAGAGCGCTCCAGCTCCAGTATGTAGTTATACTCGTAGCGGTCCTTTTTCAGCACCTTGCGGGCAGGTTTGTAGCCAATGGCTTCTACTACGAGTGTATCTGAAGGTAATGTTTTGGTCTGGAGGATAAAATTGCCGTCGAGGTCTGCCGGCTTGCCAACACCACTATGCGGAAAATGTACTGTGGCAAATGGTATGCCTTCACCTGTACCGGCATCGGTGACCCGGCCGTGAATGATGTAACCATTTTCGGGGCCACCTCTCAGCACCGGTTCCTTTAGTTTTTCTTTTTCGCGGACAATGAGGCCGGAGGTGTCGATGGAGGGGGTGTCAATTACCGGGGTTCTGAAAATTAGGGTATCATCCGCATGTTTCGCGGTGTCCGTAACTTGTGCGTGAGAGGGTACATAAGTTAGCAGCAAAAGAAAAAGCAGTCGCAGGAGCTTTTTTGCCATGTTTTGCGCGTGAAATCAGGGGGCAATGTACTGAATTAGAGTAAGTTTTTGCCGTTACGATTGTTGTGAAAATCGCACATTTGATTGCAAGTACAATATGTATTGTGGCTGTGACGCAACGATCGGACGCTTGTTGCCTCGGTTAGGGAGGGTATATGTAATTTGTCAATTGCTTCAAACCCGTTACTTTCGGGAAAAATTTGCACGGCCTGATGCATATAGTTCAACAAATACTATTTATCCTACTTGCCGGTGCGGCCGTTTTCATCTTTACGAAGAAAGTAAAGGAGATGCGCCGCAATGTGCTGCTGGGCAGGGATGAAGATCTCTCGGAAAATAAGGACCAGCGCTGGAAGAACATGGTATTGCTGGCGCTGGGCCAGAAGAAGATGTTTAAGAAGCCGATACCAGCCTTCCTGCACCTGGCTGTCTATGCTGGTTTTATTATTATTAATATAGAGATACTAGAGATTTTCATTGACGGCATAACGGGTGCACATCGCATATTTGCTCCTGCACTGGGTGGGTTGTATTCGTTCCTGGTGGGCTTCTTCGAGGTGCTGGCTGCATTGGTATTGATCGGGTGCGTGATATTCCTTATTCGTCGTAACGTACTCAAGGTGCGCCGCCTGTCGATGCACGAGCTGGACGGCTGGCCAAAGAACGACGCCAATCTTATTCTCATTACTGAGGTTGTGCTGATGTCGCTGTTCCTTATTATGAATACGGCCGACCTATCTCTGCAGCAACTGGGGGCTGAACACTATACCAAAACAGAACCTTTCTGGATCACGGGACACCTTACAGGTATGTTCTCAGGTATGTCTGCAGGCTCGCTAATAGTACTGGAGCGCGTCTGCTGGTGGCTGCATATTATAGGTGTGTTTGCATTCCTTAACTATTTGCCTTACTCCAAGCATCTGCACATTATCCTGGCGTTTCCTAATGCCTACTATTCTAAGCTGAACCCACAGGGCGAGTTGAAGAATATGAAGGAAATACAGAACGAAGTGTTGTATATGATGGAGCCCGACAAGGCGCCTGCAGCGTCAGGTGAGCCGGCTACTCCTCCGCGATTTGGTGCGAAGGATGTTATGGATCTGTCCTGGAAGAATTTGCTGGATGCGTATTCCTGTACTGAGTGCGGCCGATGCACATCGTCGTGCCCTGCTAATATGACGGGTAAGAAGCTGTCTCCACGTAAAATTATGATGGACACCCGCGACCGACTGGAGGAAGTAGGCAAGAACATCAACGCAAACGGAACTTTTACCGACGATGGCAAGTCGCTGCTGCACAACTATATTACGGTAGAAGAACTAAGGGCCTGTACTACCTGCCAGGCATGCGTAGAAGCATGCCCTGTGATGATAGACCCGCTTGATATCATTATGCAGCTGCGCCGCAACCTTGTAATGGAAGAAAGCAATGCACCCGGCGAGTGGAACCTGATGTTTGGCAATGTTGAGAACAATATGGCTCCATGGAAGTTTAGCCCTGATGACAGGGACGCGTGGGTGAACGGATAGAGTGTGCAGCATGTGCGTAACTAAAGTAATAGACTCCATTGGTAACCAAACCACCGGGTCGCAACAAAAAGAAGAAATATGTCGATAAAAAACATGGCCGAATATGCAGCGAATGGAGAGACCCCAGAGGTGCTCTTTTGGGTGGGCTGTGCAGGCTCTTTCGACCAGCGTGCACAGCGCATTACGCGTGCGTTCACGCAGATACTGGAAAAAGTAGGCGTAAAGTTTGCCATACTGGGTAAGGAGGAAATGTGTACCGGCGACCCTGCGCGCAGGGCCGGTAATGAGTTCCTGTTCCAGATGATGGCGTATAACAATATCAATACGCTCAATGCGTATGGCATAAAAAAGGTGGTGACGATATGCCCTCACTGTTTTAATATCTTCAAAAATGAGTACCCCAAGCTGGGTGGTAACTACGAGGTGATGCACCATACTACTTTCCTGCAGCAACTTATCAATGATGGTAAGGTGGTGCTGAAGGATGGGGGAGCGTTCAAGGGGAAAAAGATCACTTATCACGATAGCTGCTATCTGGGTCGTGGTAATGGCATATATGAGGCGCCTCGCGAGGTGCTGCAGGCATTTGACACGGAACTGGTAGAAATGAAGCGCTGTCGCAGCAACGGTATGTGCTGCGGTGCCGGCGGTGCGCAGATGTTTAAAGAAGAGGAGCAAGGCACTACCCGCGTGAACTTTGACCGCGCAGAGCAAGCTTTAGAAACAGGAGCCACTATCATTGCAGCCAATTGTCCGTTCTGCACAACTATGCTGACGGATGGCGTGAAGAACAAGGAGAAGGAAGACTCCGTGAAGGTGCTGGATATTGCCGAAATGGTGGCGATGTCGCTGTAATTGTGCAATTGTAACGTTCTGTTGGGTAATCACCACGGCTGCGGTGTCGTAACTTTGTAATTCAGGACAAAGGTTATGAAGAAGAAAACGGTAGTGCTCGGTGCATCAGAAAATCCATCACGGTACAGCAACATGGCTATGCAAAGACTGCAGGCGCATGGGCACCCTGTTGTAGCCGTTGGGAAGATTCCGGGTAATGTGAACGGCATGGAAATAGTAGCTACGCCACCGGCCGAAGCTGATGTGGATACTGTGACACTTTACCTGAATCCCACCCACCAGAAAGCATACTACGACTACATTCTATCCCTCAATCCCAAGCGCATCATCTTCAATCCCGGTACAGAAAACGAAGAGCTGGAGCAGATGGCTGAAGAGCGTGGCATAAAGGCCCAGGAGGCTTGCACACTGGTGCTGCTCAGCACGGGGCAGTACTAATTTACTATTATTCCCAAGGTGAGGTCGTTTGTTGTCGTCTTTACTATTGAGGAGGCGTCTTTTTATGGGAGCGCGGCATTCGTTTTTCTTTATTCTGGTGTTTTCAACCATCTCAATTGCGCAATCGGCAATCTGCCAGACGACGCAATGCAAGGCGCTACACAGCATTTATGGTCGTGTTTGCGATGATAAGAAGGAACCTTTGCCAGGTGCATCGGTAAGTCTGCTGTGCAAGGCTGATTTGATGAAGAAGGTTAGCACTGACTTCGATGGTTTCTACTCATTAGATAGTATTGATACCGGGCAGTACTATGTTCTTTTTTCTTACGTGGGCTATGATTCGGTGCTGGCAGGAACGTTCAATGTGGTTGATACAAATTTCGTTTTCAACGCTCAAATGAAAAAGACATGGAAGCCGCAATATCAGGAGGTGATCCAGATATATTGTGACCGTCGGTTGTATGACATATATAATCCTACCAGATTCGTTCTCCGCCGGGGGGACCTGCGGCATATGCCGCTATGGTAGCTAATTGTCTACGACTGTCGCTTCGTTTGGCAGCGTCACCATAAACCTGGTTCCATAGCCCGGTTCACTTTCCATTGCGATGGTGCCCCCAAGCTTTTCAACAGCCATTTTCACTAAATAAAGGCCCACGCCGCTTCCTCTCAGTGGCGATTTGCCGTTGTAGTAAAGGTCATATATCTCTTCCCTCTCTGCCGGTGCTATTCCCGTGCCATTGTCCATCACATATATGCTTGTTTTGTCTGCGGCCACGTTTACGTTGAGATAAACTTTGTGCTGAACTCCCTTTCTTCTGAAAGTAAAGGCATTTGCAAGTAAATGCCGGATGATAAGCGAGAGCAGATTCGCATCGGTGTTACATTTTGCAGTGGTTTCAATTTCGGGATAGAATGCAGCTTCTGATGTCTTTAGGTGAAGTGTCTCGTTGGCCAGTGCATTTTCCAGGATGGATTGTGGGTCCACTTCCCGTGTAGTCGCAGTAAGGTCCTTAATGTAGGACACACTCATTAGGTCGTCAAGGGTCTTGCGCATTCGTTTCGATACGGTGTTACAGTTGGCGAAGTATTCTTTTGATTCACTTTCAGGAATTTCGGTCATACCCAGTTCTGTAAGACCTATCAGAGTTGTGATTGGGCCGCGCAGGTCGTGAGATGAACGGTAGATGAAAGTATCCAGTTCTCTATTCTTATATGCCAGTTCGTTTTTGGCACGCGTTACCGCTTCTATATCCTTTATTACAAGTGCCACGTATAGCGGGTTGCCGTTGTCGTCGGCTATCAGCGACAGCATCTGCTCCACGTGCAATGCTGAACCATTTTTTCTGGCAATTGTATGTTGCGTGCAGCAGGCAGTTTTGTCGCCGGCTAGAAGTCTCTCAAAGTCCAGTTCAGCCTGTTTCCTGTTGGAAGGTTCTGCAAGCATCCAGCATTTTAAGTCAGCCAGCTCCTCGTGGGAGTAGCCGGTCAAATCGCATAAATAGTTGTTTGTCAAAGTAAATTCGCCTGCCAGGTTGATATTGGCCATACCCACAGATAGTTGCTCAAAGGCAGCCCGGAACATACGTTCACTTTGGTTCAAATGCGCCTCTGCCTCCTTACGCTTGTCAGTGTTCCTCGCTGTTGTCAGGATGCCGTTGATCTTGCTGTCGTTAAGGCGGTTTACGATTAGGCCCTCCATCCATACGTAACTTCCGTTCCTGTGGCGCACCCGCGCTTCGTAGTTAAATGGAACTCCGGGATTATTTATAACATGATTGTTAAACTCCTTCAGGTTTTCCTTTTCGTCGGGGTGTACCAGGTCGAAGGCGCTGCAACCTGTAAACTCTTCGGGTGTATATCCCAGGAGGTTGCCAATGTTCTCCCCGGTGAATATTATTTTTCCTTCGGTGTTTGTGAGCATTGTCATATCACCCGACTGCATTATCAATGCCTTATAAAATGCCTCCCGGCCGGCACTTTTCTCTTCAAGCGATTTTATGGCAGCAGATTTACCCTTTGAAAGAAAATAAATGAGGCCGCTGGTGGCTGTTACGAATGCAAATCCCTTGTATGTCTGAGCTGTAGTAAGCATGCCGCTATGGAAGAATATAAAATCTACGAACTTATCTGAGAGGAAAATGTAAACAAGACTGAATGAAAGATAGATGCCAGCCACTTTCTTTTCCGGGGCTATTTTTTCTAATAAATACATGTTTGATTATGACACTTTTTGTATGTGTGCAAACATATATGCGGTAAAACGTTCAAGAGATGATGTGAGTCATGATCGGAGGAGCATTTAACTGATCTTCGTCATGTTTTATCCGGGATATATGGCTTACGCGACTCGTGTTTTGCAGTTAATCGCTATATTTGAGTATTGTGGTGGGCAGCCGGATAGGTGGCTCTTCTGTAAGGTGATTTACGAATGCCGGGTTAGTATGTTGCCCGGAAAACTGTTATGTCATGAGCAAGCAACTATTTGTAGAAGGTAAGAAAGAATCGGGTGGGGCATCATCGCAGGTGACGGCAAAAATTGCCTACCTCAACGACCATCCCTACGAAATTCAGGACGGTGATACTATCCTTACCCTTATGCGCCGGCACCATGGCAAGGACGCGATACCCACGCTTTGTGATGCGCCAAATCTTGCTCCGTTTGGCTCTTGCCGCGTGTGTAGCGTAGATGTGGCTTTGGTGAAGGATGGTCCGGTGAAGACAATGGCATCCTGCCACACACCGGTTATTCCAAACTCATATATCTACACAGAGTCGGACCGCATACAGAAGCTAAGAAAGAATATCATAGAGCTTGTACTGACAGACCATCCTTTGGACTGTCTTACCTGCGAGGTGAATAACAACTGTGAACTACAGGCGGTGGCCGCGAAAGTGGGTATCCGCGATGTGCGCTATCCGGATGGCAAGAACCACCTCGATAGGAAGAAAGACCTCAGTCATGCCTACATGACGTCTGATTTCTCCAAGTGCATCAACTGTTTTCGCTGCGTTCGCGCCTGCGACGAGGTGCAGGGCCAGATGGTACTAAGTATGGGCGGTCGTGGATTTGACAGCCATATCATCAAGAGCCTGGAAACCACGTTTGAGCAGAGCGACTGCGTGAGCTGTGGCGCTTGTGCACAGGCTTGTCCTACATCTGCTATCTCAGACATTTTTGAATCTAAGTCTATACAGGTAGATAAGAAGGTACGCACCGTTTGTACATATTGCGGCGTAGGCTGCAACCTTGAGGTTGCCGTGAAGGGCGATAAGATCAAATCAATACAGGCTCCGTACACCGCGGACACAAATCAGGGACATACCTGCCTGAAGGGACGTTATGCTTTTGGCTTCTACAATCACAAAGAACGCCTGCGCACACCGCTCATCAAGAAAAATGGTGAATTCGTCGAGGCTACCTGGGATGAGGCATATGACTTTATTGCCGGAAAGCTCACAGAAATAAAAGAAAAGTACGGTTCAGATTCTATAGCCGGCATATCATCGTCACGCGGCACGAATGAAGAGAACTATCTCATGCAGAAGTTTATCCGCGCGGTGATGGGTACAAACAATATTGACTGTTGTGCGCGGGTGTGCCATTCGCCAACGGCAATAGGCATGCAGCGTACATTCGGTACCGGTGCGGCTACAAACTCAATAGCCGACCTGAAGTATACGGATTGCATACTGGTAATAGGCGCCAACCCTACGGATGGGCACCCTGTAACCGGCGCCAAGCTGAAGCAGGTAGCGATGAGTGGTCGCACATCGATCGTCATTGACCCGCGCCGCACAGAGCTGGCGAAATACGCGACTTATCACCTGCAGTTACGACCCGGCACCAACATGGCGGTGCTCAATATGATGCTCTACTACATCATCAGCGAGGGTATGGAGGATAAGGATTTCATAGCCCAGCGCACAGAAGGTTATGAAGAGTTTAAACAAGAAATACTCTCCCAGAATATTGACGAGCTTGAGGCGATATGCGGTGTGGACAGGCAGCTGGTACGCGATGCTGCTATAGCATATGCAAGCGCACCGAATGCAATGGAATTCCACGGGCTTGGTGTTACGGAGCATTCGCAAGGTACATTTACCATTATGATGATCACGAGCCTGGCGATGATAACTGGTAATATTGGCCGTCGTGGTGTAGGTGTGAATCCGCTACGTGGACAGAACAATGTGCAAGGCTCTGCAGACATGGGTTGCCAGCCATACCAGGGGGCAGGATATATGGATGTATCAGACCCGGTGTTCCACAAGAAGTACGAAGAGTTTTATGATGCCAAACTGCCCAACTATGCGGGCTACAAAATACCCCAGATGTATGATGCTGCCCTTGCAGGGAAGCTGAAGGCAATGTGGGTAATTGGCGAGGATATGGCGCAGACAGACCCCAATACACATCACGTAGTAAACGCTCTGAGCCAGTTGGAGCTTTTTGTGGTGCAGGAGCTGTTTATGACGGAGACGGCCAAGCTTGCGACAGTTGTGCTTCCGGCTTCTTCATTCCTAGAGAAGAGCGGAACGTTTACCAATGGTGAGCGTCGCATACAGCGTGTGAACGCAGTTGTGGAACCGATAGAAGGAACGAAGAGCGATGGCCAGATAATGGTAGACATTATGAACCGTATGGGCTACAAGCAGCCTGCTGTTTACGACCCTGAATGGGTGCTGGAGGAAGTATCTCGGATTGTTCCATTCTTTGAGGGTGTAAAATGGGCTGAGCTGGGCGAAAATGGCAAGCAGTGGCCTGTGAATAAGGAAGGGACGGGTACAGAGATACTGCATACCGAAAGCTTCAAGCGCGGCAAGGGTAAGTTTGTTCACAATGACTATAAGAAGTCGGTGGAGCTTGTGCAGAATGAAAAAGACTATCCTTACATCATCACCACCAACCGTGAGCTTGAACACTATAACTGCGGCGCTATGACAAGGCGCACGAACAACGCACTGATAGTGAAAGAAGACGTGCTGCTGATAAACGCTGAAGATGCTGCAAAACACTTTATCAACGATGGTGACATGGTGTGTGTGGAATCTCCGCGTGGCAAGGTGGACATAAAAGCGAAGATCACCGACGAAGTGAAGCCGGGTATTCTGAGCAGCACTTTCCACTTTCCTGAGATAATGCTGAATAATATCACTAGCAGCGTATCAGACTCTGAGGCGCTTTGTCCTGAATACAAGGTGGTTTCCTGCCGTATCCGTAAAAGCAAGGGCGAGTACAAGAAGCAGAAGACGACGGTCTAGGTTTATGCTATTTTGAGTGTTCCACCTTTTCCCGTAACGGAGAGGGTATACTCTGTTCCTAACACAAGTGTATAGTTTACTTCCTGGTGGCCTACCGGTAGGTCAAAGCATACAGGATAACTATAATCGGCTACTTTGTCTGCAATGATTTGCTCAATGGTTTGTCCAAAAGGACGCTCTGTGTCCTGCATGTCTGTGAAGCCTCCCACTACCAAGGCTGCAAGGTTTTCCAGCTTGCCTGCGCGTTTCAGATTCAGCAGCAGCCTGTCTGCATTATACAGATGCTCACCAATGTCTTCAATAAACAGGATCTTTCCGTCTGTATCCACTTCGGAAGCTGAACCGGTGAGGTGTGCCAGAATCGCGAGGTTGCCACCTGTAAGTATTCCTTTTGCCTCGCCTTGCCTGTTATATATAGATGTTTCCGTTTGAATTGGTAACGCCATGCCTGTTAGCGCGGCTCTAAATGCGAGTATATGGTCGGATGTGTCAGTTTCGGGTTTGAATGCACCACACATGGGGCTGTGAAGCGATGCGCAGCCGGTGTGTCGCAGAAGGTGGCTGTGAAGCACAGTAATGTCGCTGAAGCCACATATCCATTTTGGATGCTTTTTGAATCCCCTGAAGTTCAGGTCGTCAATTATGCGGCTCATGCCATACCCGCCGCGCCCCATTATTATTGCATCAATTTCAGGGTCGTCCATCATTTCCTGCAGGTCGTCAAGGCGCTCATTGTCTGTGCCGGAGAAGTAGTGGAACTCATTGCCAACAGTTTTGCCCTTGCGTACGCGAAAGCCCCATTCTTCAAGCACCTTTATGGCGTGTGTCGTCCGTTCTTCTGAAACATATCCTGCCGGGCAGGTAATACCTATAAGCGAGCCTTGTTTGAGGTATGGGGGCAGCATATCTTTTTGTTAGTAGTTAGTTTGGATGAGTCCTATATAAATCACGTCTTCCTTTACCTGGGTGGGGTAGGTGAATAGTTTGTACCCTTCGCCACTGGTGTTCCTGCCATTGGCCGGGTCAAACCTATATTTGTGGTCCGGGCAAACAATGCGCCCTTGTGCATCGAGCCAGCCGGTACACAATGGGGCGCCGGCATGCGGGCATTTGGCTGCGAATGCAAGTAGCTGCCCACCTTTTCTCAGTAGCCCTATGACTTTTTCTCCCGCACGAGCCTCTATCAGTTGGTTTTCTGACAGCGCACTAAAGCGAAGCGTAGCCACCTCGTGCCATGAGAGTCCCGGTCGATTTGCGTCTGTGGTTAGCAAAGTAGAAGCGATGTGTTGGTTACTGCTCAAAAGTAGCCAAAGGACGTCAATGACAGATGTGGTGGCAGTAGGGGGCTGGCAAAAAGAGCAAAAAAAATGGTACTTTCAAGCCTCTTTTAGTATCGTAATATATGTCGAAAAAGCAACAAGCCCGTAGCCAGCGTCCTGCTCCGGCCGCCGCTGCTACACCGCAGGAAAAAAGTGTGCCCAAAGCCGCTGCATCCGGCGGATGGAAGATGTCCATGAAGCTGAAGCTGGCGCTCATTTTGAGCCTGGTAACTTTTGCTATCTACTTTAATACGCTGCAAAATGGCTTTGTGCTGGACGATAGCATGGTTTATGCGAAGAACACAATAGTCACCAAGGGGTTTGAAGGAATACCTGAACTCTTTCAGACACCGCGCCTCAAGGGATTTGGCTACCTGAAGAATGAAAACTACAGGCCCTTATCGCTCGTGATGTTTGCAACTGAGGTAGGTATGTTTGGTCTTAACCCGGCTGTGGGGCATTTTTTCAATATCATTTTCTTTGTGGGTTGTGTTCTGGCGTTGTTCTTCTTCCTGGACAAGCTGTTTGAAGGGCGTCGCCTGGCTGTGTCTCTTATCGCATCCTTGTTGTTTGCCGTGCACCCGATACATACAGAAGTGGTGTCCAACATCAAAAGCCTTGATGAAATTTTCTGCTTCCTGTTTGCCTTTATTGGTCTTAATTTCTTTGCCGTATATATGAAGAAGGCGAACATTCTTCATCTGATCTTAGGCACAATATCAATTTTTCTCTCGTATCTCTCCAAGGAAACAGTTGTTACTTTCCTCGGCATCATACCAATTGTATTCTTTCTTTATCTGAATGACGACCGTAAACGTGCCATTTTTATCACAGCCGGCACAGTTGTAGTGACAGGTATCTACCTGTTCATCCGTCACAATATCCTTAGCGCTTATGGTGCCAGCACTACCGCGGTTGAGTTTATAGACAATGCGCTAGTGGGTGCGCCTGATATGGCTACCCGGTTGGCTACCGCTATGTATACCATGGGCTACTACGTGCGGCTGCTGATAGTGCCGCATCCGCTCATTGATGACTACGGCTATAACAGTGTGCCCTACGTGGGATTTGGTAATATCTGGGTGTTGCTTTCGGTGATAATCTATATAGCCGCCGGAGCTACGGGCATCTACCGCATGGTTAAGGTGCGTAAGGATCCCTGGGCATTTGCTATATTATTTTACCTGGGCACTATAGCGTTGTTTTCGAATATCTTCTTCCTGATGGGTACAGCCATGGGGGAGCGGTTGGTATTCTTTGCATCTGCGGGTTTCTGTATGTTGGTAGCCCTGGCAATTGATAAATGGCTGCTGAAAGAAGCACCGGATTTCAGTGCATTTACAGGAAATAAGATGGTTGTTGGCCTGGTGACAGGTGTATGCCTTTTGTTTTCGTACCTGACCTATGCCCGCAACCAGGAGTGGGTGGACAATGCGACGCTGTTTACCAAAGACCTGGAGAAATCGCCGGAAAATGGCCGTCTGAATTATTATGTGGGAAACGAGCTGGTGGAGAATGTGCTACCGACAATACAGGACACAGCCAAAAGAAGGGAAGTGATCAATGAGGGTATTTCGCACCTCAAAAAGGCTATAGAGATCTTTCCAAAGTATACCGATGCTTATACGGAACTTGGTACAGCATACCTGAACCTGACACAATATGATTCGGCAGAAAAGAACTTCAAGATAGCAATATCACAAAGCCCGTATCAATCTATCGCGGCAAACAATCTTGGTACTGTGTACCTGCGCCAGAACAGGATACCCGAGGCAATAGAGGCTTATAGGCTAGCCATACAGATCAAGGCCGATTTTGTACAAGCATGGTGCAATCTTGGTACTTGTTATGGCAAAGTAAACCAGTTTGACTCGGCTATTATGGCGTTCAACCAGTGTCTTGCCTATAACCCGGGCTATGTAGAGGCGTATATGCAGGCCGGACTGGCATTTTACTTTGCTAATAAATACACTGAAGCGGAACCTTACTTTAAGAAGGTGCTGGAACTGACGCCGAATGATGTGAATGCTGCGAATAACCTGGGTGCTGTATATCTCAATGCAGGTCGCCTGCCAGAAGCTATCAACATCTTTAAGCAACTGGTGGCGGCAAATCCCGGATATGTGAATGGCTATTCGAACCTGGCCCATGCCTACTTCCAGATGAAGGACTATCCGAACACGATAGATATGGTGAACAAGAGCCTGCAGGCTGACCCTAACAACGTAAAGGATATACCCTACATTGCTCTTTGCTACCAGGCAATGGGGCAAATGGAAGAGGCAAGGAAGTACGAAAAGATATCTCAGCAATATTACCCGGCATTCAAGCTGCAGTAGTTATTCCGCAGCTGCTTATTTAGGATAGACGGCGGGAAGTCGAGGGCTTTTGTAGGCGGGTATACGTAAAGCGATGGCATCATTCACGCATACATACTCGCTGCCATACAGCTTAAAGGACTGCCTGTTTGCACTGAGGATCGCTGCTCCGTATTCCAGTTCCTGACCTTTGTAGATGTTGCCAATATTAGACGGGACATTTTCAAAAAGCATGCGCGTAAGCTCCGAGAGTGTTTTGTTCTTTACGCCCATTTCTTTAAGGATAGCAATGTCCGTCTGCATCATTTCCATATTTGGCCGTGGATGTAAGTCCTTAGCTTTCTGGTATATGGCCGACTCTTTCAGCATTAGCGGATTGCTCGCCGGTGGAGGCGCAGGCGCCGTTACCGTGCCCAGTAAAGGCGCGTTCTTTGCAGGTGTGGTTTGTGTGGCCACAACTTGCGATGCCGTTTGTGGCGTCACCGGAGTAGGAGAGACGGTATTTGTTGAAGTGGAAGCAGTCGTTGGCACGCGGGCTATTGGCTGCATCGGTGCTATTTCGTCTTCTGAGGCGGTTGTGGCTGCTGTTGGTGTGTCCACCAGGACGCTGTCAGGTGTCGCCCGGAGGGTGTCTGTTTGACTTAACGCCGGGTCTTGCACGGCTGCCGGGGTTTCGATCGTCGTTGTTTTTGTAGGAGCTGCTATCTCACCATCATCGCTAAAAACGAACACCGCGGCACCACCTACGACCAGGATGCCGATAAGTAGCAGCCAAAAAGGAGGACGCTTTCGTTTTGGCTTTTCCTCGCCGGTTTCGTCTGCAATAGCTTCTCCCGATAATACTTGCTCGCTTCTTTGCTTTCTTCTCTTTTCTCGCTTTCGTTGGTTCTCGCTGGCTGGCTCGTTGATATGCTCCAACAGTGTATTTGTGTACCTGAAAAGACGGTTATACTCGTTAGCGCGCGATTTTGCCTCCTCCTGGTTCCAACCACGCGGCGGCACCGGCTCGTCCCAAAGGTTGAATGGTTTGAAAGGGTCGTCGTCTATGTCCTCATCTACTGCAGTTTGCTCAGCGGAACGCAGTGTATTCAGAGTGCTTTGTGGGCGGTTTGTTTCAGACTGCTCAGTATTGATGGGTGCTGCAGGTGTGTTTTTAATTGTTTCCTCCTTGTCGTCGGTATCAAAGCCAGGAGGTGGTCTGTGGATTCCTTTTTTGGTGAGCACCACGGCTTCCGCGGGCGCCTGGGAGCGATATTCCATGAACTCGTCCCAATCAGTCACATCAATAGTGTGCGACTTCTCGACAAATTCGTATACACCCCGGTCAAAAGAAAAATACAGGCTATCAGTATCGTTGTAATCTTTTAAGGCCTTTTCAAAAAAGTTGATCACTTGTTGTTCCCGGGTGTCCTCGCTCAGTGGGTTGGGTGTTACAAAGAACTTCCTTCCTTCGTGCACAGCAGCGCTGAAGAAAGGCGTCTTGCTGATAGGTATAGTGTTAGCACGCAGCGCAACTAAATCTTCTGACTCCTTTACAACCACGTCTGACGCCTGCTGCGCTACAAGGATATCATTTTCGATATTAGCCTTTTCAGACAACACGTTGTCGTGCAGGTTTCGTAGCGCTCTGTAAATGTAATCGGCTTCGGCATAGCCATCTTGCAGTACTATCGTAGTGCCTATGAAGGTTCCAAAACGTTCCGTATTTAGTTCGCGTACAAAAGAGTAGATACAAAAGCAAATTGTGTAGACCCCGTCTACGATTTCGCGGCGAACGGCAAATAGGTCATTTCCTGAGTAGAATTCTATCTCGTCCTCATCCAGGTCCAGGCTGCCGGCAAAGTTTACGTCATAATAAAGGACTTGCTGGTAGCCGTGGGGTTCCCCAAATGTGCCAAAAACTCCTAATCCAACGCGATTGTTCATTCAGGACCCGAAAATAAATAGTATTTACAACTTTTAAGGTGTGAGCGCAGTGTTTTTCGCAATGCAGATGTTAACATAGAAGTGGTAGTCTATGTTTTTCTGGGCTTCTTCTTTGCAGCTGGGAAGAGTACATTATTTAGTATCAATCTATAGCCGGGCGAAGTGGGGTGCAGGTTCAGGTCTGTAACCGGATCGTGAATCATGTGTTGATAGTCTTCCGGGTCGTGACCGCCGTAGAATGTCCAGGTGCCCTTGCCATATTCGCCGTGTATGTACCGTGCCTCGTTGGATGGTTTGAATTCACCCATCACCAATACGCTTGACTTCAGCACTTCCTTGCGAAATGCCGTTGTCTGTCCCATGAATCCTTTGATTGTTGTTGTGTGGTTCTGGCAGAGCATTGCGGGTACAGGGTCAAACTTAGCGGAGAAGGTAAATAGACTGAAGTAGTCTATGTTCATAGGTATGGCTGTGCGAAACTCCGTATTGTCGATGGTGGAGTATTCATAATGCATTGGGCTGGTGACCAACTGGAAGTCTTTGAAAGCGAAGCACTTGCTGTAGTCGAGCTTCTTCTGAGCATTTGGGTCCATGCCATCGCCGTCAAACATGGATTCACAGATGTCTACACCTTCAGCCGCAAGAGCAATATCGTAACTGTCAGTAGCAGAACACATTGCAAACAAATACCCGCCCCCGGCAGTGAAGTCGCGGATCTTTTGCGCTATAGCGAGCTTGAGCTGAGAGACCTTCTTAAAGCCATGTTTTTTTGCGGATTCTTCTGCAGTTTTCTGGTCGTGCTGGTACCATGCTTCATTGTGGAAGCTGTACCAAAATTTGCCATATTGTCCTGTAAAGTCTTCGTGGTGCAGATGTAGCCAATCATACTTCGCAAGGTCGCCTTTCAGTACTTCGTCGTCATATACCTTGTCGAATGGTATTTCGGCATAAGTAAGTACCAGCGTCACTGCATCATCCCATGGTTCTTTGTTGGGTGGTGTGTACACTGCAATTTTTGGCGCCTTCTCCAGTTTTATGACATCGCCATTGAAGTCAGGGTCCAAAATTGACTGCACTATTCCATCATACTCTGCGTCGCTCATTACTTCATAGGAGACACCACGAAGCTTACACATGCGCTCCACGCCCTCCACCTGGTCCATGCCAAAGCTGCCGCCTTTGTAGTTCAGCAGCCAGTCGAGCTGAAGTCCCCCCTGTAGCGCAGCATAGGCAATTCCATAGGCCTTAAGATGGGCTACCTGCCCTTCTGCATCCATAGGGATGAAGATCTTATTCGCTCGTGAGGGCGAACAAGTGATCAACAGGGCCAGGCCAGCAAGGAAACTGCGAAATATACCGGAAGTCATAAAGGCTGTAATTTACCGAATCTCGCTGTTTGGATAACGATAGCAGATAATTTTTAACACCATGCCAGATTCAATGGAGCTTCTCACGAGTTTTCTTAGGTAGCTTAGAAGCAATGATGTCATAAGACTGCCGCAAGTAAAACTCCCATTCTTTTGGTTTCAGCGCTGAAAACCTCTCAATATACAGCCACTTATTATGTGCCATGTAGGGTGCGGGTAAAATGCCATCGCGCTCGGTCAGTTCTTCAAATTGTTCAGGTGTTACTTTTACGTTTGCGCCCCCGCTCTCAGAAGTGATGCAAAATATCTTTTCAGCCACCATAAAGCAGATATGGTCTTCCCACTTCAGGCCTTCTGTAGCGCCGGGGAACGACATGCATATTTTGCGGAGCTTGTCAAGGTTCATAAGGCAAATTAAAGATTTGGTATGATACGCATTTCTTCGAATGAAAAAACCTTAGTTAGACTTTGTTTGCATGTGGTTAATGTTACATGTGATCGTCCGTGTCAAACCCCCGAAAAACCACTACTTTTGCCAAAAATTTCATAGACCCTCATGCGGAAGTGGTGGTGGAAAATACTCTGTGGCCTGTTTGTTGCTTACACTGTTGTTGCGGGTTTTCTCGCACCTGTTCCCCGTCTTGACATTCTGAATGAGACCATTCGCAACCTGTACTTTCATGTGCCCATGTGGTTTACTATGATAGTACTGTTTACTGCAGCATTTGTGTACTCCATTAAATATCTACGCTCCGCTGACCTGAAGCATGATATTGCGGCGTCGCAGTTTACAAATACCGGCATTTTATTCAGCATTTTAGGTATGCTCACCGGCATGGAATGGGGAAACTATACGTGGGGCTCGCCATGGAGCAATGACCCCAAGCAGCTATGCACGGCTATTCTCATGCTCATATATTTCGCGTATGGTATTCTTCGAAGCGGTATGAGGGACGATGAAAAGAAGGCAAAGATCAGTGCGGTATATAACGTTTTCGCATTTGCAATGATCGTTCCGCTGCTTTTTGTGCTGCCCCGGATGGTAGATTCACTGCACCCGGGCAATGGTGGAAATCCGGCATTTGCCAAATATGATCTGGACAGCGGTATGCGCATGGTGTTTTGGCCGGCAAATGTGGGATGGATATTGCTGGGTACCTGGATAGCAACGCTGAATATCCGCATGGCACTAATTAAATATAATCGCGAGACAATTCTATAACTGTATACGCTACAAGCTGATGTATAAAAACGCATTATTTACTCTGGTATTGGTACTGGCAACGGCGGCAAGTTCATTTGCCCAAACGGAAATGGCGGATACCATGAGGTCGAATGGTAAAATATACGTGGTTGTTGTTGTATTAGCCACTATATTTGCGGGAATTTTTGCGTACCTGGTATACCTGGACCGCAAAATGACACGGATAGAAAAAGAAAAATAACGGTTAGAAATAACTATTAATCACAAATAAAACAATCAAAAGGTGAGTAACACTAATTCTCATTACAGCTTTTTCCAGGGTGTTGAGCGCAACTTTGATAAGGCAGCGAAATTTACGCGCTTTGAGGCAGGCATACTGCAGCAGATCAAGGTTTGTAACTCAGTTTACAGCATGAAGTTCCCGGTACGTATCGGCGATAAAATAGAAGTAATTGAAGCATACCGAGTACAGCACTCACACCACAAACTGCCTTGTAAAGGTGGTATCCGTTACAGCATGGATGTGAACCAGGATGAGGTAATGGCGCTTGCTGCACTGATGACCTACAAGTGTGCTATCGTAAATGTTCCGTTCGGTGGTGCAAAGGGTGGCATCAAGATCAACCCTAAGAACTATTCTGTTTTTGAACTGGAAAAAATCACACGTCGTTATGCGAGCGAGCTGGTGAAGAAGAACTTCATTGGCCCCGGCATTGACGTTCCTGCTCCTGACTACGGAACAGGCGGACGTGAGATGAGCTGGATAGTGGATACTTACGCTTCCCTGAAGCCAGGAGAGGTAGATGCACTGGCATGTATCACCGGTAAGCCTGTAACACAGGGTGGTGTTCGCGGCCGCACAGAGGCAACAGGCCTTGGTGTTTACTACGGTATCCGCGAGGTTTGTAACACTGCAGAAGATATGAAGAGGCTGGGTCTGGAAACCGGTATCGAAGGCAAGCGCGTAATTGTGCAGGGCCTTGGTAATGTTGGTTACCACGCTGCAAAATTCTTCTACGACAATGGCGCTAAAGTGGTAGGCCTTGCTGAATACGAAGGTGGTATCTACGACGAGAAGGGTCTTGACATCTATAAGGTGGTTGAGCACCGCAAGAACACAGGTTCTATCCTGAACTACCCGGGTGCTACCAACATTGCTGATAGCTCAGTTACCCTGGAGCAGCCATGTGATATTCTTATCCCTGCTGCACTTGAGAATGTGATCAACGGCGGTAACGCTGCACGTATCCAGGCTAAGATCATAGGTGAGGGTGCTAACGGTCCTCTTACTCCTGAGGCTGACGAAATTCTGAACCAGAAGGGTGTAATAGTAGTGCCAGACATGTACCTGAATGCAGGAGGTGTTACGGTATCATACTTCGAATGGCTGAAGAATCTGAGCCACGTACGTTTCGGCCGTATGGACAAACGTTTCAGTGAAAACCAGAACACAAGCATCCTTGCAACTGTAGAAGGTCTTACCGGCAAGCGTGTTACGGACGTAGAGCGCAGGCAACTGCTGCACGGACCAGACGAAGTGGACCTGGTTTACTCTGGTCTTGAGGATACTATGATCGGTTCTTACCACGAGATCCGCGAGGCGCTGATGAGCCTGGATAACAAGGTGGACATGCGTACTGCAGCCTTCACCGTGGCAATCAACAAGGTTGGCGTTTCTTACGAAGAGCTGGGTATCTTCCCATAGTAGGGTAACAGATAAAAATGGTAATAAGTTGACAGGGCTGCCGCGAGGTGGCCCTGTTTCGTTTTGTGCCAGAGGGGACTACAATCGGGTAGAAACACCTGTTCTCCGGACCGGGTATTTGCACTCTGTTTTGCGCCTCTCTCTGTGGGTACTTTTGATTTTCAAACAATCTGCTATCAACTTTTATTCACTCACCATTTCAAACAAAATTTTATGGCATCCACTTACGTGAACACAAGGTTCATCATCACAAACAATCAGACAGACTACCCGGAAAACCAGGTATGGGTCACATTTGCAGGTACATTTACGAACACGGGCGTCGATCAAACAATTGGTAGTTCGGTGTTTTCCAGTTTCGGTTCTACATGGAATTCTTACTCTCTTTCGCAATTGTCGGCAGTAGTGAACGATGTGCCCTATCTGCAAGGAAGTACGCATTATACCTTTTCGCTCAATGGATTTTCAGGCCGCATCTATATTAATTATGGCGCTGCCGCGCTTACCGTAGCGCCCAATCCCGGTGCTCCCGGTACGAGTCCCTACCTTGTATTCGAGCCGACAGTTGACGGGCTAACGCAAAAAGCGCCTACGCCTAGCGCCAGCAATATGGACCTGTCTTACGTGGATGGCGTGTCGGGTGCTGCCGGTACAATGATCAGGAACGCAACTACAGGAGAGGCACTGCAGGCTACCTCTGTAAATCCTGTAACTGCACATAAGAACATCCTGGCAAACGTTACTGCGCTGGTGCCGACTGCGGCACAGGTGCTGAATGGCACTACCGTTGTACGTATCATGTCTTCTGCAGCCAGTCCGTCTTCTTACCATAGCTGGAGCAACCTGATAGCCGCATTGCAGACGAGCACTGCTTCAACACCGCTTAATGTTTGCAGCTACACCAGCCCCACGGCACAAATTCCGGCTAGCTTCGCTCTTGCCGGTGCGCTGTTTGGCTATAGCGGAGCGGCTGCTATAAGCGGTCAGGCGCCTGGTTTTGAAACTATGCAGAACTATACAATGACTGCTAAGTTCATGACAAACCTGAACCCGAGCAACACTAATACAGTGCTTCAGGCGCAAGGCATAACCGACGGAACTGCAGGCGTAGTGATCAGCGGTAGCGGTACTGCAAGTGGCTCCTTTGCGATCTACATTACCAATGCGAATATGGAAGCAGGTACAGGTATTTACGGTAACAATCCTGCTTATACAGTCATGTATCCTGCTACCGGAACTAACCAAACCGCTTATTCCACTGTTGGCATAGTGAATGACCTTGGCGGCCGTATAGTAGGCGATCTTATGGCAGGCATGGTGTTTGGCTGGGCTGCAAGCAGCAAGAATATTGTGACACATGCCGCCAACACAAATACTAACCTGTACGGGGTAACGTTCAGCGCGGATACAGTGAGCGGAATCTCCACCGGTGAACTCTTCTTCCTGCTTTCGCTGGCTGGTGCCCAGGGCAAACTCACAGAGTGGATAGGCCCGGGACTTGACTCGAACGGTGATAACTATGATGTGTACCTCTATGCTATTGCAAAAAACAGCGAGGCCTACGGCAGCGGCTTTACAGACAGGTTACAAGGATACATGAATCCGGATACTTACTGGTATACAGCAAACCCACCTGCAATACCTGGTGGTGGTGGCAACTACGAGGTTGTGGGTTTCGTAAACCTGTATCTCGGTCCTTGCGAAACGGCCGGTATGCGCATAACACTCTCTAACAGTAGCGCATCGCAACTGAAATTGAAAGGTAGCAGCATCACCGGTTCGGACTCGGCGCAGTCGCTATCGCTGCCAGCATCGCTTGCAGCGCAGGGAAGTGGCACCGGAGATATCCCGGCATCAGTAACGCCCTACATGGCAGTGTGGACCTACGCAACTGAAAGTGGTGACGCAGAGCTTGCCTTCTCATGTAGTGTATCCGGAGCGAGCGGCATCAGCATAGTGCCATCTAAGAATGGCACGGCTACCGGGAACTGGCAGCTAGGTGAGAGCCCGGCACTGGTAGATGGTGTATGGGAAATTACTTTTACCTACAGCGAAAATTAATATTATTGTATTTATGAGGCAGGCCGGGTATACCCGGCCTGCCTCATTGTTTTATTTCATTTCAGTGCTACGCTACCCGTTGATCGCTGTGCCGGTAAGCGTCATCGTGTCTTTCGCGCGTATTCCCTTCTCGGTATGCTCCAGGGTGCAACATTCATTTTTAGGGTCGTGCTCAAAGAAAAGTATCCAGTTGTTTGCAACAGCTTCTGATAGCAGCCTCTTCTTTTCTGCAAGCGTGTCCAGCGGGCGCATATCATATCCCATTACCCATGGCATGGAAATGTGGGCCACGCTGGGCAGCAGATCGGCACAGAACAGTAGTGTGCGGTCGTTGCACCTTATTTGTGGCAACATCATGTTCTCGGTGTGCCCGCGTGTATAGCGAATACGTATATCCGGCATCCATTCTGCACCGTCAGGTGTTTCTAAAAACCGGAGTTGTCCGCTCTCCTGAATTGGTAAAATGTTTTCTTTTAGGAAAGATGCCTTTTCCCGGTCGTTTGGCTCTATAGCAGATTGCCAATGAGCTTTATTGCTCCAGTATGCTGCATTCTTAAATGTAGGGACCAATTTATCTCCCTCGCGCTTTATAGCTCCGCCGCAGTGGTCGAAGTGCAGGTGTGTCAGAAATACATCAGTTATATCATCTGTTGTGAAACCGTGCTTAGCAAGGCTGGTTTCCAGTGAGTCCTCGCCATGCGGATAATAATGGCTGAAGAATTTTGCGTCTTGCTTGGTGCCCATGCCGGTATCTACCAGTATTCGATTATTGCCATGTTCTATCAAGAGGCAGCGCATTGCCCACGTGCACATGTTGTTGTCATCGGCGGGATTTACCTTATTCCACATTGATTTGGGTACTACGCCGTGCATAGCACCGCCATCCAGCTTAAAGTAACCCGTATTTACAGTGAATAGTCTCATACGTATGTGCGGCACTTAGATGCCGCACTACAAATATACAATGGATGCTACAGCACACGAAGACCGGGCATCGCATTTTGCAGGCTAAATCGTTTTGACTTTCACATGATGGCGATTGGTAAGCGATACATCAGGCAGCTATTTCATTTTTTCTTTGTGCAACAGCCAGTACAACCGCACCAATAGCAAAGAATGCTATCAATGCAACGATGGCGCTACGCATATTCATGATGCTATCTATGAAACCAAAGGAGAACATACCTACTACTATGGCAAGCTTTTCGGTAACGTCATAGAACGAAAAGAACGATGTAGTGTCGTGTGTGACTGGCATTAGCTTGGCATAGGTAGAACGGCTGAGCGACTGTATGCCACCCATAATAAGGCCTACAATTCCCGCAACAACATAGAACTGAGTTGCGGTATAAGTGTAGTATGCCGCTATGCACACGCCTATCCATACCAGTACAACAAAAAGGAGCACGCGCAGATTTCCGAACCGGTCGGAGAGTTTTGCCATAATATACGCCCCGGCAATTGCTACCAGCTGGATGACCAATATGGCAGTAATGAGTTGTCCCTGTTCCAGTTGCAGCTCTTTTGTTCCGAAAATGGTAGCAGCAAGCATCACCGTCTGTACGCCCATGCTGTAGAAGAAGAAAGACGCCAGGTAAGTCTTCAGCTTAGGCATGTGGCTGAGTTGCGCCCATACTTTACGCAGTTCCGCAAAGCCGTTCCATAGCACGCCATGCTGAGGCTTTTGTGGTAGTGCCTCGCCTCGGGGCATATTTCGAAACGTTATTTGCGAGAACCCCAGCCACCAAACCCCGACCAGTACAAAGGAGAGGCGGGGAGGGAAGCTATCGTCTGTAATCCCAAAGAGATCTGGCGCGAGGACAAAAACAAAACAAATGACCTGGAGTATTACGCTGCCGATATAGCCATATGCAAACCCCTGAGCGCTAAGCCTGTCACGCTCATCGGGCAAGGCTATCTCCGGCAGGTAAGAATTGTAAAAAACAAGGCTTCCGCAGTAGCCCAGTGCGGCAATGGCGGAAAAGATAACACCTAACTCTACCGTGTCCCTTTTGAAGAAATAAAGACTGCAGCAGGCAATTGCACCAGTATAGCAGAAAAGCTGCATGAAGAACTTCTTATTCCCCCTATAATCGGCAATGGACGACAGGATAGGGGAAATCAGGGCTATGACCAGATATGCTGCTGCAACTGAATAGTCGAATAGCGTACTGTTCTTGATATTGACACCAAAAAAGGAAACGGAATCGCCAATAATGTGCCCATTCTCCTTTTGGGTGGTAACAGCGGTATAGTAGGCCGGGAAGATGGTGGAGGTTATGACGAGGTTGTAGGCCGAGTTTGCCCAGTCATACATAGACCATGCACGTTGTACGCGCTTTGACGACCCTGTTGCAACCTGTGTTTCCATAATACTAAAGTAGCAAAACCGCGGAATGGATAACAGTCCGTAAATAAAACCTAACTACAAAATCACCAATTGTCGGGTATTTTCACTTTTGTGAATAGTTCTCTGTGGCGATCGCACAACGCATTGAGCAGAATTTAGGGTAATTTTGATGCAACAAGAGCGGTGCATGAGCTACAGAAACATCCCCCAGGGAAAAGTGTTAGATTTTATTAAGGAAAATTACCTAGGTAAGGAAGTGACGGATTCGCGCTCTGCAGCGGGTAACTGGCTTAAGTTTACGCTGGAGCATATAGAGAAGGGTAAGGCCACGCTAACCATGATGGTGCGTAAAGAAATGACCAACCCATATGGCCATATTCATGGCGGGATGATGAGCCTGGTAATAGATGAAGCGATAGGGTGGGGTGTGGTGAGCCTGGATACGGAACTTCACTACACGAGTCTTACACTGAATGTAGACTTCCTTTATGCTATAAGAGATGGAGAAAAACTCAAGGCGAAATCGGAAGTGCTGCGTGTGGGAAAGAAGATCATAAACGTAGAATGCCATGTATATGATATGAACGACAGAATACTGGCCAGGGCCAACAGCAACCTTATAGTTACCGGAATGGAATACAACAAGTAGGCAATCACAAGGACAAATTCCAAAAAACAAATTCCAAATTTCAAATTCCATCCCGATAGCTACGGGGACCCAATAACAATCCTAAATCCCAATTCCAAATTACAAATTCCTCAAAAAATGTCTCAGCATAACAGTGGTTTATTGAATGTATCGCAACTGGAAGGCCTTGTTGCTCCCAGGGTAGCAATTGTGTACACAGAATGGAATGAAGCCATCATCGGCAAATTGCTGGAAGGGTGTGAAAGAGTGCTGGAGCAGTATGGCGTGAAAGTGGTATCTAAAGTTGCCGTGCCCGGCGCATTTGAGATTCCGTTTGCATGCCGGCAGATCTGGCAGCATTTCGAGTCGCGTGCAGGCCGACCAGAAGCCATCATCACATTTGGTGCGGTGATTCGTGGGGGAACGCCGCATTTTGAATATGTATGCAAGGCCGCAACAGAAGGCATACTACAGTTGAACCTTACCTTACCCATCCCTACCATCTTTGGCGTGCTCACGCTGGATAACGAGCAGCAAGCTATGGAGCGCCTGGGTGGTCCGCACGGGCACAAGGGAGAAGAGGCTGCGCTGACAGCTCTGAAAATGATACAATGCTGCAGGAATCTGCAACACGGGTAATCTAAGCTTTCACCGCTGTGGGAGCATTCTCGTAATGCGCAATTGTCTCCAGAAGCGATTGTACCATGAACGGATTGTGCAGGTTGTACCGCGCATAAGATGCTTCGCCGCCTACCTTGATGGTAAAAACGTCCGGCACACGTGCCAGTCTGCGGAACATGTCTTCGTCGGTCTGGTCGTCGCCCACTGCGAGAACAAAGTCGAATTTGCCGCTATCGTAGATCTTGCCGGCAGCCAGTCCTTTGTTGATGCCGCTGTTGCGCACCTCTATCACTTTGTGTCCGTTGAGCACATTCAGTTTTCCGCGGCTCGCCAGTGCTTTCAGTGTATCATAAAGCTCTCGTGCGCGAACGGTTCCCTGCATGGGTTCTGCATTGCGGTAGTGCCATGCCAGAGAGAAGTCTTTTCTTTCTATAAATGAATGTGGACACTTGCCAACGTAAGTGAGCATTATCTTTTCCACTTGCTCCATCCAGCTTTTATCGTCGTTAGTGAGGTCTGTTTTCCATTCGCCACCTACATGGCGCACTCGGGCACCGTGCTCTGCCACCAGCCCGAGGTTCAGATCGCCAAACCACTCAGTGAGCGACTGGCTGTTTCTGCCGCTAATTATGTAAACATTGTTTCGCGGGTTAGCTGCCAGTTGTCGCAATATTTCCAGCAGTTCTTCAGAGGGTTTTGCCAGTGTGGGCAGTTTCTGAAAGGGCATCAGGGAGCCATCGTAGTCGAGCAGGAACAGCGCTTTATTCGCGCGACTGTATTTGTCCACCAGGTCTACGCGGGTAATGTTGTCGATAAACTTTACTTCAAATTCCAATTGCAATTCTTTTACGGTTTTTAATTGTTCAAAAAAGTCTCTTGCCCATTCTACCACATCATATCCCATTATGCGAGCCTGCATTGCTGTCATTCTTTGCTCCTGCTCATCGGCAGACATCTCCAGGCCGTATTTTATCATTGAGGAGATTTCTGCGGTGTCGTTCGGGTTTATCAGAAGCGCTTCTGACAGTTCTTTTGCAGCACCTGCCATTTCGCTCAGTACCAGTACTCCCTGTTTGTCTCGTCTGCTGGCTACGAATTCTTTTGCCACGAGGTTCATGCCGTCCCTTAGAGGAGTTATGAGTGCGAGGTCGCATGCGGTATAAAGCGCTACAAGTTCGTTGAATGATACATGTTTATAGCGGTAAAGAATCGGCTGCCATTTCATGTTGCCCAGGCGACTGTTGATGTTGCCGATATACTCGTCTATCATCTTTTTTCGTTCCGCATACTTGGAAATGGAATCCCGGGATGGAACAATATTCAGTGCAAAAACAACCTTCTCGCTATAGTCGGGATTTTCCTCAAGGAATTTTTCATATCCTTTAAGTCTGTTAGAGATGCCTTTGGTATAGTCGAGTCTGTCGACAGAAAATAGCAGCTTTTTGTCGCTTTTCATTTCAACATAACTCCGGCGAATTTGTGCCACTTCGTGCTCGTCGTAGGCATCATTAAAGCTGTCGTAGTCAATGCTTATGGGAAATGCATCGGCTTTCACTTGCCTGTTTCGCCAGGAAATATACTGTCCGTCGCGTTCAGGCTTCAGCACAGCCTTAACACAGGAAAGAAAATGAGCCGCATAGTCGAGCGTATGGAATCCTATGAGATCTGCCCCGAGCATTCCTTCCAGTAAGGTACGTTGCCATTCCTTGGGCAATACGCGAAATATCTCGTAGGACGGGAAAGGCACGTGTAGAAAGAAACCAATGGTAAGCCCCGGCATGCGTTCGCGTAGCATTGCGGCAAGTGGCAGCAGGTGATAATCATGGATCCAGACTGTGTCTTCCCGCTTCAAGACAGAAAGGAGCGATTCGGCAAAAATTTCGTTTGCCTCCATGTAAGCGGCATAATAGGCGGCGTTATAGTCGACAAAAGATGGGAAATAGTGGAACAAAGGCCAGATAACTGAATTTGAGAAGCCGTTATAGTAATACTCGTACCTTCTTTTATTGAGGAAGACTGGCAGGTAGTTGTATTTGGCTTCAGGGCCTGAAGCCATTGCCGTTCTCCATGCAGTTTCAGAGCAGTCGGGTACCCCTGCCCACGTAATGTCTGAAAAGGTACCTTTTACATCAGAATCCAGGTAGGAACCAACTGCAGATACGAGGCCACCGGAGGATTGCCTGCAAACATAAACGCCTTCCTTTTTTTCGATAGTTAGGGGCAGGCGGTTAGATATAACATACAATTTGCTCATGTGTAGTAGTTTTGGATCAGCGTGGCGAGGATGGGCGCCGATGGTAAAAGTAGAAAATAAGACAACGCAAAGATACTAAAAAAATGTTATGTATCGGATTTCAAATGGGTAGATGTGTAATGGCCACTGTATGAGGAGATCAAAAGCTTACAGCCACAGAAGTTGCAAAGAGCACACAGGAAACTTACAAACGTCCGTAAGGTGTCTGAAGGTCTGACAGAAATACATTCCGTGCTCAAATCGCCCTGAGTCATTTCTGCCATTTTATCCCGAAAAAGCAGATGCCGACTGACAAAAATGGCAGTTAGCCATAATGGCACAAAATGTGATAGCAAAAGGACAAAACCAAACATCCATAACAATCTAAATTTTACAGACTATGGCAAAAACCGTTAACATCACCCCGCTGCACGACAGGGTAATCGTAAAAGCAGCTCCAGCAGAAGAGAAAACAGCAGGTGGCATTATCATTCCGGACACAGCTAAGGAGAAACCACAACGTGGTACAGTAGTAGCTGCGGGTCCAGGAAAGAAGGACGAGCCGATGACCGTAAAATCAGGCGATACTGTACTTTATGGCAAGTATGCAGGCACTGAAGTGAGCCTGGAAGGTGAAGACTACCTGATCATGCGCGAAAGCGACATATTAGCCGTAATCTAATTCGGCAATTCGACAATGGGACAATTCGACAATTGCCCATGTCGCTCAACTATTAAACAAAAAACAAATCAACATTTACTAATTGGCTAATTGCCAAATTGTCAAATTTCAAATTTTATGGCAAAACAACTTTTCTTCGACATTGATGCACGCAACAGGATGAAGCGTGGCGTGGACACACTGGCTGATGCCGTGAAAGTAACATTGGGCCCTAAAGGCCGTAACGTGGTAATCGAGAAAAAGTTCGGAGCTCCGGGTATCACCAAGGACGGTGTGAGCGTGGCTAAGGAAATAGAGCTGGAAGACAGCATCGAGAACCTGGGTGCACAAATGGTGAAAGAAGTAGCATCTAAAACTGCAGATATTGCGGGTGATGGCACTACTACTGCTACTGTACTGGCTCAGGCAATCATAGGAGAAGGTCTGAAGAACGTGGCAGCAGGTGCTAACCCAATGGACCTGAAGCGCGGTATAGACAAAGCAGTAACTGCTGTTGTTGAGAACCTGAAGTCTCAGAGCGAAAAAGTAGGCAACGACAATAAGAAAATTGAGCAGGTTGCTTCAATATCTGCAAACAATGACAACGCGATCGGCTCACTCATCGCCAAAGCAATGGCTAAGGTGGGTAACGAAGGCGTTATCACGGTAGAAGAAGCAAAGGGCACTGAGACAACTGTAGAAGTTGTAGAAGGTATGCAGTTCGACCGCGGTTACCTAAGCGCTTACTTCGTAACTAACACAGAAAAGATGCACGTGGAAATGCAGAACCCGTACATCCTGATATATGAAAAGAAGGTTAGCACGCTGAAAGACATCCTTCCAATCCTGGAAAGCGTGGTACAAAGCGGTCGTCCACTGCTGATAATAGCAGAAGACGTAGACGGTGAAGCGCTGAGCACACTGGTGGTGAACAAGCTGCGCGGCTCTTTGAAGATCGCTGCTGTTAAGGCTCCGGGCTTTGGCGACCGTCGTAAGGAAATGCTGCAGGACATTGCTGCTCTCACAGGTGGTACTGTTATCAGCGAAGACCAGGGCTACAAGCTGGAAAACGCTACAGTGGCTTACCTGGGCCAGGCTGAAAGCATCACAATAGACAAAGACAACACGACTATCGTAGGTGGTAAGGGTGCAAAAGAAAACATCGATGCTCGCGTAAACCAGATCAAGTCGCAGATAGAAACTACTACCAGCGATTATGACCGCGAAAAGCTGCAGGAGCGCCTGGCTAAGCTGAGTGGCGGCGTTGCAGTTCTGTACATCGGTGCAGCTACTGAGGTAGAAATGAAAGAGAAGAAAGACCGTGTAGACGACGCATTGCATGCAACACGCGCTGCGGTGGAAGAAGGTATCGTACCGGGTGGTGGTGTAGCTTACATCCGTGCTATTGAAGCACTGGAGAAAGTAGCTGCTGACAACAACGACGAGAAGACAGGTATCACAATCGTTCGCCGTGCACTGGAAGAGCCACTTCGCCAGATCGTTGCAAACGCAGGCCTGGAAGGTTCTATCATTGTTCAGAAAGTACGTGAGGGCAAGGCTGACTTCGGCTTCAACGCTCGCACTGAAGTGTACGAAAACATGCTGGCTGCGGGTGTAATAGACCCGACTAAGGTGAGTCGCATAGCACTGGAAAATGCCGCTTCAATCGCGAGCATGCTCCTGACTACAGAATGCGTTATCGCTGACAAACCAGAACCTAAGTCTGCAGCACCTGCACCAGGTGGCATGCCAGGCGGTATGGGCATGGACTATTAAAAAGTAAAAACTTAAAAGTAAAAAGTAAAAGGCCTCCGAGTTTTCGGGGGCTTTTACTTTGAACCTTGATTTGAAGGGTTAAAGGTTTAGCTTGACTCGTCAATGATGAACCCTATTTAAAATTGCCTTCACTTCTTTGGGAATCTTATTAATCGGCACATACACTTCCTTGTAGACGTTTACTGCGCGGCAAGTTCCTTCAATAACAATTTCCCGTTCTGATACACTCAATGTCATCGAACAATTACTTTCTTCGCTACGGTGTCGAATCGGGAATTCCATTTTCGTCGAATCAACTGGCTTGTATACGGTTATCATTACCGGGCACGAGTGTTGTACCCATTTGTTCGAATGTCCTATCACATCTTCAATCTCAAATATTGATTCAAAAAAGAACTCACCCAGACACCCATCGTTCTTATCAATCTCGTATTTGGAAGCGTAATAGTACCTTCTGTCAGGCGTATAACAAGAGTCATTTTTACAGATTGTTTTTCTTATCCAAACGTGCCGATCAATCACCTCCTTTGCTTTCTGAAAAGCGGACAAGGTCTGAGCATGGTTGGCACAAGACCAAAGCAGAAGAAAGCCAGCCAATGTAATTCGAGTCATATTACCACACAAAATAATCAAGCATGGCAATTTTTTTGATCACCTTAAATACAAACAGGGCCGCCTCGCGGCAGCCCTGTTAACTTATTACCTTATTAACTAAATACCCAATTATGGGAAGATACCCGGCTCTTCGTAAGAAACGCCAACTTTGTTGATAGCTACGGTGAAGGCTGCGGTACGCATATCCACCTTGTTATCCAGGCTCATCGGCGATTAACGGATCACATGGTAAGAGCCGATCATAGTATCTTCAAGACAAGAGTAAACTAGGTTCCCTTCGTCAGGGCCGTGCATCAGTGGCTTGCGATCTAGGTCTGTAGAGTGCTCGCATGGAGTACTTTTACTTTTGCAGGTTGTTTGCATTCTTGAACTCACGGACCGCATTCGCCTTCGTCACACTTTCCTCTTTAATATTCTCTGTATTTCACTATTTTGCCCGCCAATCAATAATACTCCGGTGAAGAAATTCTTGTCTTTTGCGCTGCTGCTGGCTGGTATGCAGGTTTCTGCTCAGCATACTAATGTTACCTATCAATATGACCCTGGCAGCGCGATGCGCGACCATAATGTAGACTTTAGGCATATGCGGCTAATTGTGAGCTTTGAACCTGAGAAAGGCCTGGTAATAGGTGATGTCACGCATCGATTTTCTCCGATCCGGGATGTGGTGGATTCTATCTTTCTGGATGGCCCGGGCATTAGGGTGAAGAAGGCATGGCTGAACGGTAAGGAAGTGAAGTATAAGACCACATCAGATGGTATTATTTTCTACCCGCCTGCTCCGCTGAAGCGTGGCGAGGTGGATAGCCTGCAGATAAGCTATGAGGCTAATCCACGCAGGGGCATCTACTTCATAGGCTGGAACGACCCGAACAATCTTTCGCGCAAGCAGATATGGACGCAGGGGCAGGGTATCGACAACCGGCATTGGTTCCCCTGCTATGACACGCCTAATGATAAGCTTGTGACTGAGTTGATCGTGATCTTTGATAAGAATTATAAGGTGCTATCCAATGGTGTGAAGCTGGAGGAAAAGGAACAAAAGGACGGCATGAAAATATGGCACTACAGCATGTCGCATCCGCACGCTTCGTACCTGGTGATGCTGGGCATAGGTAAGTACGACGTGAAGGAGACGAAATCTGCGTCGGGCGTGCCGTTGCGCCAGTGGTACTATCCTGAGTGGAAGGACAGGTATGACTATACCTACAAGTACAACGAGAAAATATTCAATTTCCTGGAGTCGGAAATAGGTGTGCCATATGGTTGGGAGTCTTATTCGCAGATACCTGTTCAGGACTTTATGTTTGGTGCCATGGAGAATACATCGGCCACGCTGTTTGGCGATTTCTTTGAGGTAGACGGCCGCAGCTATAACGACCGCAACTATGTGGCAGTAAATGCGCATGAGCTGGCCCACCAGTGGTTCGGCGACATGGTAACAGCGCGCAGCGGCAATAGCCATTGGCTGCAGGAGAGTTTTGCGACGCACTATAACATAACTGCAGAGCGTGAGTGTTTCGGGCAGGATCATTTCGACTGGGCCCGGCGCAGTGCCTACACAAGTGCAATAAACACCGCTGATAAGAAGTCGATATCTCACAGCCAAACGCCTACCAGCAACATTTACCAGAAGGGATCTGTGGTGCTGGAGATGCTGAAGTATGTGACCGGCAGGGAAGGGTTTAACCGCTCTGTGAAGCGCTACCTGCTGGCGCATAAGTATGAAAATGTAGATGGCGATGACCTGATGAACGCATTTGAGGATGAACTGGGAATGCCGCTGGCTTGGTTTTGGGACGAGTGGGTGTATCGTGGAGGTGAGCCAGACTATAAGGTAAGCTATGAGGACGTGACCAGCGGAGGCAACAGACACACGCAGTTTGTGGTGACGCAGGCCCATGCTACCAATGAGGTTATTGGCCTGTTTAAGATGCCGTTCGTTTTTGAGGTGCACTATACAGATGGTACAGTAGACCGCAAGACAGAATGGATAGAAAGGGAAACACAGGTGGTGCAAGTACCTAATGCAGGTAAGCGCGAAGTGGCTTTTGTATTGTTTGACCCCAATAGCGAGGTGCTGAAGACGGTAACTTTTGAAAAGCCATTTGAAATGCTGAAAGCGCAGGCGCTAAAGGCACCGCAAATGCTGGACAGGTATGATGCCGTAGTGGCAATGCGCGATATTCCTGCCGAGAAAAAGCGGGATGTGCTGAAGCAAGTGTATGAGGCTAATACATTTCATGCCATAAAGACGGAGATCGCCTCCCAGTTTCTCGGAGACAAGTCTAACGAGGCGATGGTGAAGATGGCGCTGCACGATAAGGATGTGCTGGTACGCAAGGGAATAATGATAAACACAAAGGCAATACCTGCTTCGCTGGAGGCAGACTATGTGGCCCTGCTTACAGACTCATCGTATATAACTATCGCAACGGCACTGGAAAAATTGTGTACCGCCTTCCCGGCAAACACGTCGAAGTACCTGGCGGCTACAAAGGGCATAGAGGGTACTAATGGCCGCAATGTGCAAATAAAGTGGCTGGAGATAGCACTGACCGAAAAGGACGATGCCTCAATGCAGCAGCAATTGGTAGACTTTACGTCACAGTCGTATGAGTTTGTGACACGCGGCAATGCTATGGCAGCACTTCGCAGGCTGAACTATTTTAATGATGCTGCGCTTAGAAATTGCCTGAGTGCGAGCCTTAGCAGTAATGGACGCCTTGCCGGACCGGCCAGTGAAACCGTGCGCTACTTCTATGCTCAGGATAAATTCAAGAAGCAGATAGCTGATGGTATTGCTGCAATGGACGTAAGTGGCAAAGACAGGGAGACGCTGAATAAGCTGATGAATTAGGGGCAGGAGCGGGGTGCTGGCCTTGATTTAGCGGACTACCAGGGCTCTGGAGATTTCTCCTTTTGCTTGCTGCGCTGCGCAACGTCGAAATGACGTAAAATTATTGGGCTTCGCTAAAAAAGGTGTGTTATTCGTCGTAGCTTATATAGACGGGATTTGCGTCCATTATGGTGCCGCGGTAGTTCATTTTGATTTCTTCTACATAGATTTTTACGTCCGGGCCGGCGGTCGCTTTGATCTTGTTCTTCAGGGAGTCGGGTAGCTCGGCAGAAGTCACGTATACGGGCCCGTAGAGGCCGCGGCCGGGGGCTATCATGGTGAACTTGTACTCTGTGACACTACAGTTGTTTACATCAGCCAGGAAGAGGGCGTTTTTAAGAATTTGCTGTCGGGTTGCTTGTGTGGGTATGTACTTTCCGTTTTTCTTTTCGGGTGCCTGTATACGGCCCAGAGTTATTATAGGTACGCGTTGCTTCACCTGCGCATACACTGTTGCGGGGCGAGAAAGTAGTAGCAGTAAGACAGCTAAATGCCGGGTCATTATTTTTTTTCCTCGTTATACATATAGCGCAGCGCCGGTGACGTTGCGTCTGTTTCGTGACAGTTGAGGTGAATGTCCTGAATGTGCAGTGTTATGTTCTTTTTATCCTTCCAGCGCTCTATGGCTCCGCGCTGCATATCGTTCATTTTGTCGCCCACGCAATGCAGCGGCCCGTAAAAGGGTTCACCCGGTGCGGTAAGCGATATGGAAAAGAGTGACACCCTGCAGCCCACCGAGTCAGTAATCAGCAATGGGTTTTCCCATATCATGTCGTAGGTGGTGTTATAGGAAGGTATGTTAGCTATCCACACGCGGGGTGGAGGCAGCACATTGCCCTCCTCTTCTTTGTGTTTGTGTTTATTCTTTTGCCCGTATACCATTACTCCCGGCATCGCCAGCAAGGCTAGCAGCAGCACTTTTTTCATACCTGAAATTTGCTGAAAGATACATAAAAGCCCAAAAGGGAGCACGAAATGAAATGTTATATGTGGCCCGATTACCACTATGATCAACACCTGAAGCAATATCCTTCACAGCACATTAAACTTTTAAGGTTTAATATTGTCTTATTACAAATCCGCACTAAATGGGTGTGAACGAAAGCCGGGAAAATGATGTGGAACTGCTGGTTGCCTTCAGAAATGAGGCAACGAGGGAAGTTGCATTTACCAGGCTGGTGCGGAAATACCAGGAGCGGCTCTACTGGCACATCCGCCGTATGGTAGTAGTGCACGAAGATGCAGACGACATATTGCAGAATGTATTTATCAAGATGTGGAAGTATCTTGCAGATTTCAGGCAGGATTCCGGTCTGTATACATGGCTATATCGTATTGCCACGAATGAAACGTTGAGCTGGATGGACACGCGCAAACGATTTGCGGCGGTGTCCTTGGATGGAAACGAAAGCTATTTTGAGGACAGGATAACGGCGCAAAAAGACTTTGATCCGAATAAAATAGAATGGAAACTGCAGCAGGCCATAGCTACACTGCCTGAGAAGCAAAGGGTTGTGTTTAATCTCCGGTATTATGATGAGATGCCTTATGATGAGATGTCGCGCGTGCTGGACACATCTGAGGGGGCGCTAAAGGCCTCCTACCACCATGCAGTAAAAAAAGTTGAGGAGTTTCTAAAGAAGTAATTAAACGAATGACAGTAATGTCAGTCTTATAGATGTGATGAATGAGGAGGTAAAAAAGGAGCTGGAAGAGCTGAAGTCGCCCCTGGCGGGTTCCAAAATAGGGATGCCCTTTGGGGGGCAACAGGATTATTTTGCCGGTATGCCAGAGAAAATAGCTTCGATCATTGCCGAGGAACAGACTAATGCTGGTTTGCCGATGGCGGTGAATCCATATGTAGTGCCGGTGGGTTATTTTGAAGAATTGCCTGCCCGGGTTTTGGCCAATGCCGGTAGGCCTGCACGGAAAGGGGTAACAATCACTTTTCGGCAACTGCGCCTGGCCGCCGCCGCAGTGGTGCTGCTGGTTGTGGGCGTGGGTGCCTTCGTTCGCACTACTCAAATGGGCACCGGCATAAGCGAGAATGCGATATTGGCTAACGTGGCCGATAAGGACATTAGGGCATATCTTGGTAATGCCGGCGCTCCGCTGGCAGATGCGTCTGCCGGACGCTATATTGATAAGATTGACGTAAAAGCTGAAGATATTGAGAAGTACCTGGACGATAATGGCTGGGATACTGAAATGACTTTTTGACGGAGATGAGAATAAGCGTATTGATAAAGGTTTTGGTGTTTGTGATGCTGACCGGTACTGTGCAGGCCCAGCAAGGCCGGCCCATGCAGCGTATACATGCAGCGAAGATGGCCTATATATCCGACAGGTTGCAGCTTAGTGAGAGCCAGTCGGCGCAATTTATGCCCATTTATCGCGCGTATGAGGAAGAGCTGCGAACAATCAGAAAACCTTATAGAGAGAAGTACAAATTGCAAGCGGCAGATGAAGGAAGCACGGCGTCGGCGTGGCAATACCTGGAAGACGACCTGGATTATCAGCAGGATGTGATAGCATTGAAGCGAAAGTACAATGACCGTTTTCTGAAGGTGCTGTCTCCCCAGCAATTGGCGGATATGTATGTAGCAGAGCGTGAGTTTAAGCGAGTGCTGATGAAGCGACTTGAAGAGCGTCGAGGTGGCCCGGGCAGGAGGCGCAGATAATTTTTTGAGGTTGCATTAAACCTTGCCTGTGGAAGCTCGTCTGAATAGCGTAACAAAATTTAACTACTTAAAACATACAGCTATGCAAAAGTCGAAATTGATGCTATTCGTTGGAGCAGCAACCCTGGCTATATCGGTGAGCCTTTTCACCGCCTGCAAAAAGAATAACGACAACAACACTAATTCTACGACCACCACTGAAGATACCGGCTACGCCACAGACCAGAACCTGGCAGAGAAAACATTTGATGACGCGCAGGATATTGCCGACAAGGCAAATGGCTCAGGTGCAGGCAGTGGAGCGTTCAAGACCAGCGGTTGTGCTACTGTAACGGTCTCCAGCGGCGTTATCACAATTGACTTCGGCCCCACAAATTGTATGTGCTCAGACGGGCGCAACCGCAGGGGGAAGATCATTGTGAATTATACGGGGGCATACCGGGATAGCGGATCAGTTCACACCATAACATTCGACAATTACTACCAGAACGATAACAAAATTGAAGGCACAAAGACGGTGACTAACATGGGTCACAACGGTTCCGGCCAGCTTTATTACAACATTAATGTAGTGGGTACCATTACCAAACCGGATGGCACTACCATTGGCGTCAATTGGGATCGCGTACGCACATGGACCGCTGGCGAATCTACCTTGCTCAACTGGGCGGATGATGTATATACGATTACCGGTTCGGGGACAATAGTGCGTAGTGCAGGCACAGTGACGGTAGCCATTACCACGCCACTTGAGGTGCACCTGAACTGCCGCTGGATAGAAGCGGGTAAAGTAACCTATACGCTGCCTTCCGGTGGTACCCGGATAATGAACTATGGCGACACACCCAACTGCGACAATGATGCAGTGGTGACATTGCCAAGCGGTGTGACACATGCTATCACATTGCCATAACAATAATGCTCCTGGTAGGGGACTGGGGCAGATTCATAACGTTAAGTTGACAGGGGCGGATAATATCCGCCCCTGTTTTTGTTGGTTTGCGTATATTTGAACAATCTTTCTATTTGCTGTTGGCGAAATGGGCCATTTTGATCCGGTGGCACATCTGATCCGATTTGAGGCTGATAGGAATTATTTATTGAAACGAAAAATATTTGAATATCAAACGATCATCTATGCAAAAGTCTAAGCTGGTATTTCTAGCAGGCGCAGCTTCTGTCACTATGTCAATAATGCTGTTAAGCTCATGCGGCAAAAAATATGAAACAACCAATATAAATCCGGTTGTCGGTGCTGTAAGTCCGGGTGCCGCAGATGGCGACTATGCATATGAGCAAACATTGGCAGAGAAGATATTTGACGACGCTGAAGCGATCGCGGACCGTGCCTATGCTGCCGGCGAAGCAGATACAGGCGCATTCAAAACAAGCGGCTGCGCGATCACGGTTTTTTCCCCTGGTTTCTTAAGCATTGAGTTTGGTGCGGAAAATTGCCTTACCGCTGAGGGCGTAAATCGAAAGGGGCGCATTGAGGTGCACTATACCGGCGGCTATTGGGATAGCGGAACCGTGAGGACGATCACGTTCTCAAGCTATTATCACAATAATGTGAAGGTAGAGGGCGCAAAGACGGTGACGGTAATGGGCTACAACAAGTATAACGAGCGATTTACCAGCGCACATGTTGAAGCTACGCTGATAAAGGATGATAATTCTACCATAGCGGTAAACTGGGACAGGCAACGGACATTGGCCGGCGGAAGCTGGACGCCTACCACAATATGGGACGATATTTATCGCCTTACAGGATCGGGAAATATTACCCGCTCCGGTGGAACTGTGCATGTGGATATCATCAGGCCCCTGGAGATACATAACAATTGTCGCTGGATAGAAAAGGGAATGATCGGCTTTACGCTGAATACAGGTGAAAGCAGGACGCTGAACTATGGTGACGCGGCTTACTGCGACAATGATGCCATACTCATGGGGCCAGACGGTGCGTCGAATATCTTAAAACTGCCATAGGAAACAACTAAAGAGACGGGCGTAATGCTACACGAGCTTGCCGGATCACGAATTTGGCAAGTTTGTGCAGCTTGCTCATTTTAACCGGATTTTTGCCGAAAAATGAACACTCCTGAACAAATATTGAAGCAGTATTGGGGCTATGACGAGTTCAGGCCAATGCAGCGCGATATTATTCAGGCAGTAATTGATGGCAGAGATACCCTGGCACTGCTACCTACGGGTGGGGGAAAGTCTCTTTGTTACCAGGTGCCCATACTAATGCGTTACGGCCTTTGCCTGGTAGTATCTCCACTTATTGCATTGATGCAAGACCAGGTGGCGAGGCTGAACTCGTTAGGCCTATCGGCGGCTTGCATTTACTCGGGTATGAAGAACGATGAGGTTAAAGAAGCCTTATCGAAAGCAGTAAATGGCGACTATGAGTTTCTCTATGTGTCACCGGAGCGTTTGCAGACCCGAATATTTGCTGATTACTTCGAGAATATGGAAGTGGGCCTGATCGCAGTAGATGAAGCACATTGTATATCCCAATGGGGGCATGATTTCAGGCCGGATTACAGAAAGATCGCTGAGATTCGCCAGCTCTCGCCTAAAGCACCTGTAATTGCACTTACAGCAACCGCGACCCCACATGTACAGAAAGACATTTTGCAGCAACTGAAGATGAAGCAGGCTGCGATCTTCAAACAGGGTTTTGCGCGCGATAACATTTTCATGGAAGTGCGGTATAGTGAGAACAAGCCGGGCGACGTAATGGAGAGATTGGGCAATGGTAGCTCAATAGTCTACTGTCGGAGCCGCCGGCAGACTGAACAACTGGCAAACTACCTCGGTCAGCATGGGCAAGTCGCTGCCGCTTATCATGCCGGCCTTACTCGTGAGCAGCGGGATGATGCACAGGCGGCCTGGATGAAAGGTAACACGCCTGTAATGGCAGCTACTACCGCATTTGGCATGGGGATAGATAAGGCCGATGTACGCGCCGTGTTGCACTACGACGCTCCGGAACATATCGAGGCATACTACCAGGAGGCAGGCAGGGCCGGCCGAGATGGCAACGCATCAGTGGCAACACTTCTTTTTAACAGGGGAGATATTAAACGTCTTGAGGAAAGCACCGAGTTGCAGTACCCGAGGGAGTGGTATCTGAGGCAGGTCTATCAGGCTGTTGCAGATTACTTGCAGGTGCCCGTAACAGCGCGTCCCGACCGGTATTTTCATTTTGATCTGCAGGAATTCTGTACCCGTTTTAAACTGGAGCCTATCAGAGCCTTGTCCGCGTTGAAGATACTGGAACGAGAGGGGCTCTGGACGCTTACAGATTCGGTATATACCCCCGCCACTGTGCGTTTTATTGCAGCCCGGCATGTACTGGATGGCATACAGCGAACGAATGCTCGGCTGGGTTACCTGATTGTAGGGCTTCTGCGCATGTACAGTGGCATTTTTCAGTACCCGGCCGTGATAAGGGAGTTTGTAGTAGCACGCCAGATGGGAATGAAGAAGGAAGATGTGATAAGGGGGCTCGAGGCGCTACATGCTATGGAGGTAGTGGAATATTACCGGGCAGCAGAAGGGCCGCGTATGCTCTTTCACCACTACCGGGTGGAGGCGGCACAGCTTTCCATAGACTCGGCTAAAATATCCAAATTGCGCAAGCAGCATGAGGAGCGAACTGCCGCAATGATATCTTTCCTGGAAAATACCCACAAATGTCGCGAGCAGCTTGTTCTCGAGTATTTCGGGGAGAAGGCACCAGAGTTTTGCGGGCATTGCGACGTTTGCCGGAGTAAAAGCAAGCCTCCGCGTGTCACGGGGCTGCGTGCCCTGGTTTTAGAAGTGCTGCAACAGCCCGCCGGCATGACGATGGCAGAACTGGTGCAGGCTGTGCCGGGTAATGATGCCGCCGCCGTAACCATGCATGTGAGGCAGCTAGCAGACGATAAACTGGTGAAATTGGTCAACGGGAAGATCTGGTTATCTGCCCATTATGCCGAATAGCTTATGCGAATAGCTTCAGTGCTTTTTACTACGAGGTGAATTTTATCATCCAGCCTGCCAATCGCTTCTTCCATCAGTTCCAGGTATTCCCTGTTTGCGTTGTAGCCGTCTTCCTTTATAAGGTACATAAGCCCCAGAACAGTAGATAGCGGCCCACGAAACTCATGTGATTGTATGTCGGCGATATCCATCAGCGTTTTGTTGCGTACTTCAACCTGGTTCACCTGGTGTTGCAGTTGTTTTTGAGTCAATTCAAGTTCCATAAGGTAGATGGCCTGCCGGGCAAGTGTGCTCAGCAGAGCAGTCTTTTCTGTCACTATTACCTTGGTATTTACGTCCATCACACATATTGTGCCAATATTATGCCCGTCAAATGTTGTGAGCGGCGCGCCGGCATAGAACTTTATTTTAGGAGGATGAATTATGAGCGGATTTGAAACAAACCTATCGTCCCGTGTTGCATCAGGCACAATGAGCGGGGCCGACTGTTGTATGGCATGTGTGCAAAACGAGGTGGCCCTGGGCATGCGCTTTACCTCGAATCCGTGGTTGGCGACGAACCATTGATCTTCGGAATCTAAGAGGGTAACGAAGGCAACAGGCACTTCGAAGATTGCCGCCGCAACCTGCAATAAACCCCGCAGTCCGTCCGCAAGGTCAAAGCCCGGGTCTGTGAATCGGTGAACGGCCCGCAGCCGTCCAAGCTCGTCTATGTGCATTTCGTTTCAATTTTACGGATGAATAAGAAAAAGGGGTAAAGTCCGCTAAGCTATAATAAGTACGTACCATCTTCCGTTGAGGTTTTATACTTTTGACCGCTTATGTCTCAAAAAGTGCGTTTTTCTATTGTTGGTTATGGTAATATAGGTCGCAGGCATGCTACACAAATATTACAAAACCCGGCTGCTGAGCTTGTGGCAGTGTGTGATGTAGATGAGCGCAAGAGCGGTGTACTACAGGGGAATGTTCCGTTTTTTCGGGATCTTGGAGAAATGCTAGTTGACGCGGAGGCCGATGTGCTTTGCGTTTGTACGCCGAACTACCTGCATGAACAGCACACCATAGCTGCGTTAGATGCGGGACTGCATGCTGTAACCGAGAAGCCAATGGCACTGAGCGTGACGGAGTGTGACAATATGATAGCTGCTGCGAAAAGGAATGACCGGATCATATTTGCGGTGAAGCAAAACCGGTACAACCCACCTGTGCAGGAGGTGAAGCGGCTGATAGCTGATGGGCGCCTGGGCAAAGTGTATATGATACAGGTGAATTGTTTCTGGAATAGGGGCGATGCCTACTATGCCGAAGGAGACTGGCGCGGCAGCAGGAAGAAGGACGGAGGTTGCCTGTTCACACAATTCAGCCACTTCATAGACATTCTTTACTATCTGAATGGCCCGATAAAGGATGCGCGAGGGTTGATACATAACTATGCGCACCAACACAACACAGAAGTTGAAGATACCGGCAGTTTTGTGATGAGGGCAACAAACGGAGCAACGGTGAGTTTCAGCTTCACGACCTGCTCTTACGAGAAGAATATGGAAGGGTCCATAACGTTATTTGCAGAGAATGGTACAGTAAAGATTGGCGGGCAATACCTGAACACTATAGAATACCAGCAGCTAGAAGGAAAGTCACTACCGGAGATCAACATCTCTGCCAAATCAAATGACTACGGGCTTTACCAGGGCTCAATGAGCAATCATGACAAAGTGATTCAAAACGTCGTAGATGTGTTGCGTCATGGCCATTCCGTAATGACCAGCGCAGAAGAGGGTAGGGAAGTGGTGCGCATCATAGAAATGATGTATGGAGGGGCGAGGTAAGATCACTCCACTCATCTAAAGATAAAAGTTTATTTGAATTCGGCTCTTGTGACGCTGTTTTTTGAATTAGTTACCTTCGCCGTCCATAACTACTGAAGCTTGTCACGAAAGAAGAAAAAGGCAGCACCGCTGCAGAACATAACCATAGAGTCCTATGCCGCCGAGGGCAAGAGCATTGCAAAGCTGGAAGACGGCAAAGTGCTATTTGTAGATAATGCAATACCCGGAGACGTGGTAGACGCGGTAATAACGAAGGATAAGAAGAGCTGGGCACAGGCACGGGTAACAAAATTGGTATCTCCTTCGCCTCAGCGTATAGAGCCATTCTGCCAGCACTTTGGTGTGTGTGGGGGCTGCAAATGGCAGATGCTGCCTTACTCTCAGCAGTTGGTGTATAAACAGCAGCAGGTAACAGATCAGCTATCGCGCATAGGGCAGGTGGAGTTGCCTGAGATGCTGCCGATATCAGGTAGTCCGCGGGAAAGATATTACCGTAACAAACTGGAGTTTACTTTTTCCACTGCCCGTTACCGGACATTTGAAGAAATAGAAGCGAGGGATGAGAAATTTCAGCAAGAGCCGGCGCTAGGCTTTCATGCTCCCGGCCTGTTTGACAAAGTAGTGGAGATACACACTTGCTACCTGCAAGACGAGCCTACGAATAGACTGCTCACAGTGCTGCGCGAGTACACAAAGGCACGTGGTCTTGAGTATTATGACTTTAAGAAACAGTATGGCTGGCTGCGTAACGTAATAATTCGCGTGGCCACTACGGGAGAAATACTTGTGAACATCGTGATACATCACGAAGACGAGGCAGAGCGTGTGGCGTTGCTGCAGCATGTGAAGGAAAACGTGCCGGGTATTACCTCGCTGAATTACACGATAAATCCCAAGATGAATGACACCATCTATGACCAGGAGGTGGTGTGCTGGTTTGGTAAGGACCATATAGAAGAGCGACTGGAAAATTTCCGGTTTAAGATATCGCCAAAGTCATTTTTCCAGACCAATACTTACCAGGCGGAGACGCTGTACCGCATTACGAGAGAGTTTGCGGGGCTCACAGGCACAGAGACGTTGTATGACCTCTATTGCGGCACGGGCAGTATTGGGATATTCTGCTCGGCCGGAGCAAAGAAAGTGATAGGTATAGAGGTAGTAGAAGACGCGATAAAGGATGCTAAGATAAATGCCGAAATGAACGGCCTGACGCATTGTAGCTTCTTTGCCGGCGATACGGAAAAGGTTTGTACAGACGCGTTCTTTGCAGAGCATGGCAGGCCAGATGTGATCATCACTGATCCACCACGTGCGGGCATGTCTGAAAAGCTGGTGAACCAACTGTTGAAGATGCGCGCGCCCAAGGTAGTCTACGTGAGCTGCAACCCCGCCACACAGGCACGAGACCTGCAACTGCTGGATGCTGCCTATAAGATAACCCGCCTGCAGCCGGTGGACATGTTCCCGCACACACACCACATAGAGAATGTGGCGTTGTTAGAGTTGCGATAGTTAGAACTCCGCAATAAATCCAAGCGTTGGTATCAAAGTGCCCTTAGTGTCGCTCAGTAGCACTGGTACCGCGTTGCTGCCATCTGCCTTTAGCGGTTGGCCATCGGTGGTGGCAAATGCTTTGTTGTCTTCTGTGCGCTTAAATGTGAAGTTGGGTACAGATGGCTGCACGCTGGCGTAGAGGTTAGTAATGTCCAGGTACAGGTCCAGGCTCCATTTGTTGAAGTTCCATTTCTTGTCTATACGGACGTCCATGCCATGGAATGGTTTCAGGCGGGCAGTGTTGAATTGTGCATAGTCTATAATGCCACGTCCCAACAACAGGTAATTAGCCTGCGATGCCGCCATGTCGTAGGGCGTGTAGGGCGCGCCACCCTGGTAGCGGAACTTAACACCCAGTTCCCAATTCTTTTTGAACTTATAGCCGCCGATGAAGGAAAGGAGTTGTCCATTGTCCCATGAGGCGGGGGCATATTTGCCATTCGCATTCGTAAACTCGCTGTTGTAAATAGTTAGTGAGAGAATGGTAAAGAAGTTGCGCGACAGCTTTTGCTGGAACTGGAACTCGCCGCCATAGCTGCGGCCTGTGCCTGTGGTAGTTACTGCCTCGTTGCCCAGCACGCCGAAGTCGCCGCCTTTGTTGGCAAGTGATATACTGTCCAGTCTGGAGACAGGGTAGTAGTCATACATTTTGTAAAATCCCTCCAGCGTAAACCTGGCACCTTCCCATGATGGCAGGAATTCAAAACCTGCTACATAGTGGTCACACTGTATGTAGCGCGCGTTCTTGTTCACGAAGTTGCCGCTGTTATCACGGTAGCCAAGTACAGTATAGGTAGGTATTTTGTAATAGCGCCCAACTGATGCGTTGAACTTTAGCTGATTCGTAAGAGAAAGCGATGCCGACAGGCGTGGCGAGATACGACGCAGCAGATCGTTTCCATCATCAGTGTAGGAGTTGCCATCAGTGCGTACACCTAGTGATACGTTTAGCTTGTCATTTGCCAGTTTGCGGGCAGCCTGCGCGTGCAGTCCGTATTTAAAGAAGCTGATGTTAGTGTTGGCATTGAGGGTAAGGCCAGGCTGCACGATATTGTTAGCCGCATCACGTATTTCGTCGCGCAGAAGGGTGAAGAGCTCGTTGGTGAAGCTTACGTACTGTGCCATGGCTCCGTATGAGTAGGTCCATTTTTCGTGCGACTTGTTCATGTCGAAGCGGAGCTTGTTCTCGCCTTCTGTGCTACGTATTTTTAGCGTGCGTGTGGCCTCGCTTGGGTTTTGGTTGTCGCGGTATTTGTCAAGCCCATTACTCAGCATATTGCGGCTAAAAGTGAGGTTCCAGTACCCTTTGTTCACAAGCCCTTTCAGTCCGTATCCGTTGGTGTAGCTCCACTGGTTGATAAGTGGGTTTGACTGCAGGATGTAGACATTCTCCGCTGTAAGGTTGTCTGGAGTGATAAACGAAAAATTGTCAATAGCGCCTATGCCCAGCGTATAAAAGGACAGTTTCTTGTTGATCTTGTAATCGAGTTTGTACTGAAAATCCCAGTAGGATGGCTGGATGGGAAGCTGCAATGCGCGGAAAAGCAGTTGCAGGTAGGAGCGCCGTGCTGAGGCGAGGAACGTGAGTTTATCTTTCTTTATGGGGCCATCGGCACTATAGGCAAGCTCGGTAGCGCTGAGGCGCACGTTATGCTGCACCTTGTCGGGGTTTGCGCGGCGCTGTCTTAGCTGTAGCACACCTGACAGTGGGTTGTCGTACTTACAAGGGAATGCGCTGGTGTATAGGTTTACATCTTCTATAAAGGATATGTTGATGATGCCTGTGGGGCCGCCTGCAGAACCCTGCGTCGCAAAGTGGTTTATGACTGGTACTTCAATGCCATCAAGGTAGTAGACATTCTCATTGGGAGCGCCACCACGTATCACCAGGTCGTTGCGATAGCCGCCTACGCTACCCGATGTGCCGCCCACACCAGGGAATGCCTGGATGACGCGGGAAACGTCAAAATTGCCACCTGGGTTGCTTTTTATCTCCTGGGCTGACATGCCTTGAAGCGACAACGGCGTTTCTGCGCTACGGGCAAAGGGGTTTCGGCGAACCACCACTTCCTTCAGTGCCACGCCGGTTTCGTTCATCTCCACGTTTATCACCTGCGCATTTCCGGACGAGACTACGACGTTATATACAATCTGGTCTTCATAGCCTATGGCCTGCACCTTTACGTTGCAGGTTTTGGCAGGGATGCCTGTAATGGAGAAATTGCCGTTTGTATCGGTGGTGGTGCCGAAGGCTGTGGTTTCTATAGACACCACGGCACCTATGAGGGCCTCCTGGGTCTTTTTGTCCTTTACGGAACCGGTAATGGTACCTGTGGACTGGGCAAGTGCGGAAAGGGATAGCGTAAACAGAACTGTGAAGAAGGCGCAGAGGTGTTTCATTTTGCTGATATTGTATGTTTTCATTTAAAATAAGGCAGCAAACATAGTTAATGCTATCTTTTAGTGTTTATAAAAAGATGTTATCGTACTATTTTATTTTCATTTCGTTATTTTGTGCCCGTGAATTATGCATTTCTCAAAGAACTGGTGAGCCTGGCTGAGGAGTATGAGGTTGCTAGGGAGGATAGGGCGCCCTCGTCTGCAGACTTTGCAGCGTGGATACTGATGCGAGGAAAAGAACCCGCGCCGGATAAGCATATAGGCGACCGCCACCTGGTGCATGGCGCGCGGCCGGAACAACCGGAAACAGCGATAGCCAGGATGGTAATATATATGTATCGATATGCGAAGGCATATACCAAAAAGGCGCTGGAAGGCTCTCCGTTGCAAACGGCGGATGAATTTGGATACCTGGCAACACTGCTCTCGTTCGACCAGTTGAAGAAAAGCGAGCTGATATCGCTGAACATACAGGAGAAGCCTACGGGTATGGAGGTGATAAAAAGACTGCTGGCGGCAGGTCTCATAGACCAGCTTGATGATGAAACAGACAAGCGAAGCAAACTGCTGCGCATAAATGATAAGGGTAAGGGGGTTTTGTTTCAGCTATTTGCACGAATGGGAAAGGTATCTGAGCTGGTGGGCGGGGAGCTGGCGACGCATGAAAAGCAGTTGCTGCTGCACCTGCTGCGAAAGCTGGATGACTACCATCATGATATTTTCCAGAACAGGAAGGTAGAGGTGCTGGCGGCGATATAGGGGTGGCTGTGCGGTTCTTCCGCTTGTCTCAAAAAGCGGAGGTGGATTTACTAAAGTCTTCATTGTCAATTGTTTTCATTTTCTTCTACTTCCGATTTACTTCCGGTTATTGCAGGTTTGTAGGAAATAGAGGCTTAAACACAGGGGGCACTAAGGTTGCTCAAGGGGGCACTACGGGCATTATGAATTAGGGGCACAATGCACTCAAGTTGCATGTTCGTTACTCCGATAGGACAGTAGTTAGGTTACATCCGCCACGCAGCCATTTCCGGTTTTCTGCTGCTCTTAAAAAGCGGAAGAAAGTTTGCTAAATTGTTGATTATCAACGGTTATTATTTTCGCTGCCTTCCGATTTGCTTCCGGTTTGTGCGGGTTGTACTTCTGTGTGTCACGTCCTGTCACGTCCTGATTTTGGTTGTCACGTCCTGATTTTTGTTGACACTTTTGGTGTGGCGTATGTTTGAAGCGTTCCACACTACCGCCGTCCACGCCACAAATCTACTTCCAATACTGGAAACTGTGAAAAAACGGACGCGGAAGATATCAACAAATATTGGAGAGATTGGCTGGCGCGGTGATGCAGTGAAAGCGACGGCTGAAAAGGCACTAAGGGTAGGGAAAACCCTAAAACAAAGCAGGGAAAACCCTAAGCGCAGATGTGGGAATGATGGATAAGTTTGGTCGACAATATTTTTCACCTTTTAAAACGAATCCAGTTTATGTGCCAATACAATTGTAATGATTATTCAAAGCGGACCGCCAATACCGGCATTGGTATTGTGAACACCCCCAACAGCAGCCTGACGGGCAGCGGCACCGTGGCCACGCTATTTACTGCCGGGCAAAATGGGGCCATCATACGCTCCGTAACCATCAAGGCCATTGCCGCTGTGACCACGGGCATGGTCCGCCTGTTTTTGCAAAGCCCCAACCCGCAGGTAACGACGCTGTATAAAGAAGTGCAGATACCCGTAACTCCGGTGCTCGCAAACACGCCCACACCCACGCCTGTATTGCCGATGTATGAAACAGTATTGGTAGGCGATCTGGAACTGCAAGCCGGCTATTCCCTGCTGGCCTCCACGCAAACTTCCGATACCTTCAACATCATTGTGGAGGGACTTGACTGGGAATACCCCAACCCATTGCCGACCGACTGCTGCAACTTTAAGCAGACCTCTGCTATAACAGGTGTGGCACAGATAAGCACGGCAAATACCAACCTGAATGGCAGTGGCTCCATCACGGCCATCTTTACCGCACCGGCCCCTGCCGGCTCAAACGGCGCACTGGTGAAAAATATAACCATTAAGGCGCTGGGCAGCACCAGTATTAACGGAGCCATTCGCATCTTCATAAGCCCGGACGGCCTGCTATGGACGCTGATGCGCGAGGTGATGATACCACAGACTACACAATCTGCCTTTGAGCCATCTTACAAGCAGGTGGTGGCTATGAACTTCCATTTAGAACCCGACTATGTGCTGGGTGCATCTACTCAGAATGGAGAGCCGTTTGCGATATCAGTAGAGGGTGAAGAGTGGAGTTATCCGGTATAGCCGTACAATTTATTCAAATTTATTAACGTTAGTTTATAAGGTATGGCTTCCGATAAAAAGCCGCTAATGCGATGATGACTGAATCACTAAACTCAAAAACCGATGTAACCGCTAGGGGATCGGTTCTAAATAATTCGTGGGAAGAGCACCACACATATAGGACTAGAGAAAATGAAAGTAAGTTGATTGGCGGTGTAACAACTAGCCGAGATGGTTTCCTGATTTTTGCTTCACGTGATAGTTACGACTATGTATTGAGTATTCTTGGTAAATATGACGATTTGCAGCTAGATCATTGGGAACGTTCAATGGGTTTCACTTCTGCCTTTACGGCCTTTTCGTACCCGGAGCAATTTGATGTCAATTCAGAAGACAATCTAAATTCTCTTTTTGAGGATGACTTTTTGTTACGCATACTTGATAAAAATGGGTTGGTGCAAATAGGCAATCAGGTATTCAACTTACAAGTAAATAATTACAGGCTATTGGCTATTAACCAAAATTCGTTCCTGAATTTTCAAGATGCTTTTGTTCAGGGGATATTTATCCCCTCTGTAATGAATCAGTTCAATACACTCGATGAGATAGATGTTTTTGATATTCTAGATACCGGGATTACAGGCATAGATTATAACGTCGGTGTATTCTCGGATTCATCTGCGTCGGCATCAGCGAAAACAATTGGTAATGGGAAACCTAAGATGACTACTGACCCGCCGCCACCACCACCACCACCACCGCCTGGAGGGACAATAGGGAACGGGAAACCTAGAATGACTGGTGGCGAAAGCAAACCTCCCGCACCAGGTCCCGACAGAACAACAATCTTCACGAATAAGAATCAATATAACGATGACGTTTCAGGGGAAGGGATTAATGGTACATTCCGGGCAGATGTAAAAGCCTCTTATCAGAAAGCTGCAATTTATTTTAGCTTAATGGCTGAGTTAAAATATATGAAGAGGATTAGTTCTTCATCAATCTGGCGCATTGAGCGTACTGATATTTGTTTTGTAATGAATCCTACTTTTTTCATGTCATACTGTTCATACAAGAAACGAGGTTCATCTTCAACTGATGTTCCCACAGTTCCGCACCAGCAATGGGTAAATAGAAAGGTGATGGTTAACAAACTGAATTGGCGGCCATATGAAGGGTCGCGACAACTAGATAATTACGTTATGAACGTTATGTTCGCTTATCAGAATGTCGTTGGTTCGGATATAAGAGAAGTGCAGGTGTATATTAATAAGGGCTAAACTTTAATGCGAGTGACGAGACAAATTCTATTGGCCTTTTTTTGGTGTTCTACTTATGTTGCCTTTGGGCAACATAAGTATGAACTAATCTTTATGCCGGGAATAGAAACCACAATAGCCAAGCGTGGCCCACACTATAAGACCGAAGTATCCTCAGTGAAATTTCTTAAACCCATTTCAAAAACTATGGGAGGCGCGTTTAATATAACCCAATCCGAAAAATGGTCTTATGGAATTGAAGTATTCTACGATGAATTCGACTATGGATATTTGGCCGAGTCTCATGATATTTTTTCGTCAAGTGGAGTAATGTTGGCTAGTGGCGATATGCACGCAGATGATAGAATTGCTTTATTGAAGTGTGGGATAAGAATGGGACGTTGGATTATGGCACGGAAAAAAATAGGCTTTGGTGTAGCTTTGGTTCCCTCGTTAGGATACTACAAAAAGTCTTTACTCTTAAATGACACAACAGATAACTCTTTTTGGAGAGAACCATACCCTCTAGAAATACAGTACAATGGTCTGATTCCTTATCAGCGACAAGGCTGGAATTTTCTGTTAAAGACGAGCATAGAAGCACAATATCAATGGAGTAAGCATTTTGCCACTTCCCTCGTAATTTCTTATCAACAAGGATTTAGTGCCTTCGTGGTAGACAGCGTAAACATTGTACGACCGTTTGAATTAAGTGGCCCTAAAGAGCACAAATATTGGACGAGTGTCAATGGTTCTGCCGTTCAGTGGCACCTTGGATTTAAATATTTTTTCCAATAGGCGGAAACACCGATTCAGCATAGATTGTACCTACAGAAATGTTTGCCAGAATCCGTCTGGCGAAAATGGAGTGGCCAGTGAGCGATGCATACAATCTAAAAACAACCGCCTGCAAAGCCCACTTCGTCTGGTATCATTTTTCTGTCTGTACAACTGCGAAATCTCTCCGACTTATCAGGTGATTTCCCCGCATTTTCCCTAACCAATCGCTATTGAGCGCAATAAACGCTGCATCTAATCCGTTATTGTTTTATTTTTATCATAACCCAAATCACACTTTATGATAAAAATAGCTATAGCCGACGATCAACCTGTATACCGTGAGGGCTTGCGGTCCCTGCTCACGAAGATGGGCTATGAGGTAGTGCTGGAAGCTGAAAACGGCACAGATCTCTTAGATAAACTGCGCCACGCAAGCCACCTGCCGGACATCTGCCTAATGGACATAAGCATGCCGGGCATGGATGGCTTTGAGACAACGGAGGCAATGAAGGTACACTGGCCGGAGATAGATGTTCTGGTGATGACCGTACACGCAGAAGACCTGTATTTTGTGCGGATGCTACACTGCGGGGCCAACGGCTACCTGACAAAGGATGCCAAAGCCAGCCAGATACGAGATGCCATAGAACGGATATTGCATACTGGCAGGCATTTTTCTGAGAAGCAAATGGAGCTTTACTCCGCCGCAATGAGGAATGGCGAGGTGGCCCCTCCTAAATTGTCGGCAACAGAGATAGAGGTCATTCGCCTGTGCTGTGCGGAATATACCACCAAAGAGATAGCGGGTATGATATGTGACGGGAGAGAAAAGGCGATAGAGAATATGAAGGCGGCTGTTTATCGCAAGCTGGGTGTGAAAACGCTGGCGGGCCTGGCACTGGCAGCGGTGAGATATGGTTATGTGCAGGCCAAGGTGGGCCCATCGCCGTTTCGCAAAGCGTCTTAGTATTCACATCTTAGGGCTATTGCTCGTTCCGGGCTGATGCGTTGCGTTTGTCGGCCTGCATAATTTCCATTTGCACGGTAGCGGCAAATGTTTGGCCTTTTCGATACTTTTACTGCAAAAAGAGATATGAGCTTAGCCGACAAACTATTCAATATGAAAAACGAAAAGGCCCAGGCAAACCTGAAAGCAGGAGAAGATTTCCTGGCTGCCAACAAGCAGAAGCCGGGTGTAACGGAGCTGCCTAGCGGCCTTCAATACGAGGTGCTGACAGAGGGTAACGGACCGAAACCATCTGCTACCAACACGGTGACCTGCCACTACCACGGCACACTGATAGACGGTACTGTGTTTGACAGCTCAGTAAAGCGCGGCCAGCCGGCATCATTTCCACTGAATATGGTAATAAAGGGCTGGACAGAGGGGCTGCAACTGATGGGCACAGGCGCTAAGTGGCGTTTCTTTATACCTCCGCACCTTGGATATGGTGATAGGCAGGTGGGCCCAACGATAGGTCCTAACAGCACGCTGATATTTGATGTGGAGCTGTTGTCAATTGGATAATTCGGCAATTCGACAATTTGGCAATTCGACAATTGGTGAATTTGCAGGCGATTGGAGATGGCGGGTTTTTACTTTTAATTTTTAAGTTTTAATTTTTATAAAAATGCAGGTTTGGAAAGAATACCAGTTACAGAATAAAGACAGATTTTTGGATGAGCTGTTAGAGCTTCTTCGCATACCATCTGTAAGTGCAGATTCAAAATATAAATCAGACGTAGCACGGTGCGCGGAAGCCGTAAAGGAGCATTTGCTGGCCGCAGGTGCTGATACTGCTGAGGTTTGTCCTACAGCCGGTCACCCGATTGTATATGGTGAAAAGATGGTGGACCCATCGCTGCCTACAGTACTGGTTTACGGGCACTATGATGTGCAGCCTGCTGATCCGCTTAACCTTTGGCACAGCGGCCCTTTTGAACCGGTGATAAAGGATGGTAAGATCTATGCACGTGGAGCCTGTGATGACAAGGGGCAGATGTATATGCACATCAAAGCCCTGGAGACAATGGCTAAGACCAACTCACTACCATGTAATGTGAAGGTGATGATAGAAGGAGAGGAAGAAGTGGGCTCTGTAAACCTGGGCAAGTTTTTGGAAGATAACAAGGAGCGCCTGAAGGCGGATATAGTGCTGGTATCTGACACGTCAATGATAAGCATGGAAACGCCGTCTATAGAAAGCGGGCTACGCGGGCTTGCGTATATGGAAGTGGAAGTGACGGGACCAAACCGCGACCTGCACAGTGGTGTATATGGCGGCGCAGTGGCGAATCCTGCCACCATCCTCTGTAAAATGATAGCTTCACTGCATGACGAGAACAACCACATTACCGTAAAGGGTTTTTATGATAAAGTGGCTGAGCTATCGGCGGCTGAGCGTGCTGCGATAAACAACGCGCCATTTGACATTGAAGAGTACAAGAAGGATCTGGGTGTAAGTGAGGTGTGGGGCGAGAAGGGTTATACTACGCTGGAGCGCACCGGCATTCGTCCAACATTGGAGGTGAACGGTATATGGGGTGGCTATACTGGTGAGGGCGCGAAAACAGTGCTACCATCAAAAGCATATGCCAAGATATCTATGCGCCTGGTGCCACACCAGGTATCAGACGAGATCAGCGATCTGTTTAAGACACACTTCGAATCAATTGCACCGGCTGGCGTCACTGTGAAGGTGACAGCGCATCATGGTGGTGAGCCGGTGGTGACGCCTACGGACTCGCCTGCATATAAAGCAGCAGCTAAGGCGATAGAAACAACCTTTGGTAAGGATCCTATACCTACACGCGGTGGTGGTAGCATTCCAATAATTGCGTTGTTTGAGCGCACGCTGGGGCTGAAAACTGTGCTGCTGGGCTTTGGGTTGGACAACGACAACATACACTCGCCAAACGAGAAGTATGATGTTGCCAATTTCTACAAGGGTATCGAGACAATCCCTTACTTCCACAAGTATTTTGCGGAGGGATTTAACAAGTAGTAGTTCTACTAAAATAATTGAATGGCCGACTGAGAAGTCGGCCATTCTTTTTCTTACTGTTTCGAATCGCAGTGACGTTTTTTGCTGCCAAAGAAGAGGTTTTTCTGCGCCAGAAAGCGACCGTTAATGCGTGGCATTATTTCCTGCGTCCATACCCAAAAACAAAAGCCGGTATCCTACTATCATTAGCAACGCGTTCTGCACAATATGACAGACCTTATGATGTGTCTCACGCTTTGTTTCCGGTGAATGCTTGGCCGGAAGCGGAGAGCTCTGCAGTTCCTGTCAGGGTATGAGAAATGGGCGCGTAAGCATTTGCGTTTGCCAAGGGTGCAGCATCAATCTGGCAGTTAGCGTCGTAAGAGCTCACACACTGCAACTCTCTTCTACTTCAGACCGATCTCCTTCAGGCGCTCGTCAAGGTACTCTCCGGCGGTGTAGTCAGGATATGCTTTTGGGTTTTGTTCGTCAATGCAGCTTTCCAGGCATGCCAGGCTCATGGTCATGCGTGGATGCAGGAAGAACGGAATGGAGTAGCGTGGCGATGCCCATTTTTCGCGAGGAGGGTTTACCACTCGGTGGGTAGTGGATTTTAGTTTGTTGTTTGTAAGGCGTTGCAGCATGTCGCCAACATTTACCACTATTTGGTCGGGTAGAGATGTGACCGGTATCCAGTCGCCAGTCATGCTTTTTATTTCAAGGCCGTCGGCCGATGCGCCTACCAAAAGGGTGATGAGGTTTATGTCTTCATGTTGCTCAGCCCGGATAGCTGAAGCCGGTTCGCTGGTGATGGGCGGGTAATATATAGCGCGCAGTATAGAATTGCCATTGTGTACCTGGCGATCAAAGTATTCTTCGGGTAACCCAAGGTAGAGAGCTATAGCCTGTAGCAATGCCTTGCCGGCTTGTTCAAAACAGCGATATGCGTGAAGCATAACAGGCGTGAATTCGGGAGCTTCTTCTACCTGTACGTTCTCGGGATATTCTGCTTTAATAGCATCTCCATCTTCCACTTCCTGGCCAAACTGGAAGAACTCTTTCAGGTCTGCGGCGTCAAATCCTTTCGCGTGCTCGCGACCGAATGACGTATATCCACGCTGACCGGCAAGGCCGGGTATCTCATATTTCTGTTTCACATCGGTTGGCAGGTTGAAGAAGCACGCTGCTTCGTGGTACATCTGTGCCACCAGCTCGTTGGATATGCCATGGTTTTTTACCGCCACAAATCCTACCTCCTCATAAGCTTTGCCAAGGTCGCACACGAAATTTTGTTTTGCCGCTTCATCACCTGAAAGGAAGTTGTTGAGGTCTACTACCGGTATGTTCATATACGTTACTCCTGTTTTTCCAAGAGCAAGAAACGTAAAATTTGGCTTTAAGTGTTACCCGTGCATCAACACAACGTAAAAAAAGGCTAGTGAGTAGATACAGGGTTAGTTGAATATTCAAAAACTGCTTGCCTCGTTGTGTGGACGCTACAAAGTAGGTCAAATCCTGTTGCCGATTCAATCGCATCCGCAGTGATACATGATAGATTTAAGGGGGCATTATGGAATCAATACATGGTCGCGGGTCAGGCGTCGATTATGCAAATAGCCTTCTTCTGTTTCGCCTTGAAGTGCGGGTACGTATTTTGCAAATTGAATTACCGGTTAATCTTGCCAATGGCACTTATATATTCGGTTACGCCACAGATGAAGGACAACTGGCATGGTTCTCGGTCATTTTGAATAGATAACCGGGTAGCAACCATTATTTCACGGAAAATGTGGATCACCCAAAAGGTTTTCCACATTTTCCATTTTTGTATAGTGGGCGAGACTGTGCCCATTCGTAATTAGTTTTCAGTTAATTATGAACATAAATTGTTATTGCATTATCATAAGTTTGTCTTCAAATTCAGTAAATTAGTTTTTGTTAACAATTTCTCGCATCACTGTTAAATCGTTTTAACTAAATTTACAAAAATGCCATTGAGTTATTTCGCTCATTCAGCGCATAACACATAGCATTGAATATATTGTAAAGATGAACCGGTTTTTAGCTTTAGTGGTCTACGTGATGGTGTTCCTGGGTGGGTTCATCTTCACTGCGTCATTAGGTGCGCCAGAGTTGTCTAATAATAACTTCTTTCCTGCCACGGATGCATCAGAACAAGTTGCCCGGGTAGAAATTGATGACGAAAGCCAGCTTTGCCAGGCAGATAGTCATGAGTCGACCTTTAAGACCTTTGTAAAGAAGAAAGTAAAGAAAAGATATCGGGTTCGCTATTGCGAATATCATCTCGCCCGGGTAGTTGCACAAAAGCAACATATTATTTACGATGACGTAGTTGTTTATTGCATACTACGCTCAGTCATCAATGAACGTTGCATAAGAACGTTCGTCTTACGCGGTCCGCCCGCAGGCACTATTGCGTAGTGCCCACGCATGCCCTTTCCGGGCCAATTCAGATTTACTGCCAACTTTTTGATTTCCTGTGTTCGTATTCGAACAGCTTCTGTCAACAGGCTGTAAACTGGCTTAGTTAGCACACCATCTGCAACTGCGTGTTCACTTTTAGGAATCCTTCATCCGGGAGATTTCTGCATTTCGAATTTACCTCTATTGTCTAAGCAACTTACTCCTGCGCCATGCTGTGTGTCTAAGACACATACAAATCGTTAAAGAATTAAACGCCATAAATGCAAATACTTATGAACAGATCGATTTTTACATTCAGGTCAGCCTTTATCCTGGCCCTCGTATTGCTGGGATGGAACACGGGCGCGTTCGCCCAGGAAACCACTGAGTTTCACTATACCGGAGGCATGCAAACCTACCAGGTGCCCGCCGGTGTTACAAAGATCTATGTCGATGCCCTTGGTGCCAGGGGAGGGGAAAACTACTACTATTCACGCCCCGGTTTTGGCGGCCGTGTACAATGTGAAATGACGGTAACGCCCGGTCAGGTACTCAATATCTTTGTGGGTGGCCATGGCCGTGGATCAGCTTATAGTGTCACGAAGGGAAGTTCATTTACCTACCCGGGTGGTTACAATGGTGGCGGCAACGGTTACGGCTACGGCGGTGGCGGTGGTGGTGCTACTGACGTGCGCATCGGTGGTACCGCGCTTAGTAACAGGGTTCTTGTTGCCGGCGGCGGTGGCGGTGCAGGCTATTATACATCCTCTCCTTACTATAGCGAAAAAGGTGGTGACGGTGGTGGACTCACCGGCGAAAATGGCAAGGGTAGCAACAGCTATACCGATTCAAAAGCTGGTCGCGGAGGCACTCCCTCTGCTGGTGGCGCAAAGGGAACTTATAGTTCCTCTGGCTCTTCTGGCAGCTTAGGCAATGGCGGAAACGCTTCAACCACGGGTCGTGGTGGCGGCGGTGGCGGCGGCTATTATGGCGGCGGCGGCGGCAGCTACGGCGGCGGCGGAGGTGGTTCCTCATACACCAACTCTTCGTATTGTTCTAACGTAAAGCATGTTCAGGGTGAAAATGGCATTAAAGATGGTAATGGCTTTGTGAGGATCACTACGATGCCGACAGGCTCCGCAGTTTATGGTTATACAGGTGGCGTTCAGACATATACAGTACCCTCAGGTGTGAATTTTCTCCAGGTAGATATGGAAGGTGCCGCAGGAGGTTGTAACCTGCACTGGCCTCAGTATATGTACCGTAGCGAGCCTGGCTACGGCGGTCGTGTGCAGTGCGTTATTCCTGTTACTCCGGGACAAACGCTCAATATCTATGTAGGAGGTGAGGGCTTGACTGGACGTATGTCAGGTTCGTCGCCAATAGGTGGTACAGGTGGTTACAATGGTGGTGGCAACGGCACGGCATACAGCAGCAGCTATGCAGGTGGCGGTGGCGGTGGCGCCACGGATATTCGTATCGGCGGCACTGCTCTTAGCAATCGCGTAGTTGTAGCTGGCGGTGGTGGTGGTGCTGGTAACTACCTCACGTCCACTGCAGGAAGTTCTAAAGGTGGAAATGGAGGTGGTCTCACCGGTGAAAATGGAGTAGCAGGTAGCACCAGTACCGGCACGGTAGGCGGCGGCTCGCAGTCTGCGGGCGGCAGCGGCGGTCTTGGCGGTTCCAATGGCGCTTTAGGAAATGGAGGTAGTCTCAGCGGCACATCAAATCCGTCAGGTGGCGGTGGTGGTGGCTACTATGGTGGTGGCTCCGGCGGTTACGGTAGCACCACATACAGCGCAGGTGGAGGTGGTGGCTCCTCTTACACTACGTCTACAGCCACTCAGGTAGTGCATACACAAGGCTATAATTTTGTTGGGCATGGCAGGGTATTCCTCAAACCGGTAAATCCTTCTATTACTCCATCTACTACTACGTTGGCGTTTGGTAATGTCGGTGTTGGTACTACATCTGGTTTCAAGGTTGTTGCTTTGCAGGGGGCATTGCTCACGTCCGGCGGTTCTTTCACAGTAACTCCCGGTTCATCGGCATTTGAATTTTCATTTGATGAAAATAACTGGTATTCTTCTGCGCATGCTCACTCTTATACGGGCGAAGAGTTCGAGAATCTCCCATTATTCGTTCGATTCAAGCCTACGGCAGCGTCATCTTATTCCTCAAATCTCACAATTTCGGGTGCTGGGATTGCATCTTCCGTAAACATCGCAGTCTCAGGTTCAGGCGCTACAGCATGTTCGGGTACACCGTCAGCAGGAACTGTTGGTGTGTCTCCGTCTTCGGGTACTGCAAGCACATCCCTAACCTTGACATTATCGGGCGCCTCTACGGCTGGTAATGTTTCTTATCAATGGCAGAAATCATTAGATGGAGGCACAACCTGGAAGGCAATTCCGGGTGCTACGTCTACGCCATATACTTACTCTGGCCTCGCAGGAAATACGCAGTTCCGTTGTGTTTCAACCTGCCCTGGTTCGGCATCAGCGAACTCAACTACAGGATCGGCAACCTTTTCAATGGTATCTTCATCTTGTACACCATCTACTTACAATTCAAGCTCGTCATATGCTGCTGGTACTTCCGGTAGTCCTGTTATTGTTACTGGCGAAACTATGAACATCAGTGATGCCAGCAACTATGGCAGTGGCACCGGGGGATCTTCATGGTATTACAACAATGTCGCTACTAAGGTAGATTTCAACCAGGGCGCAACATATCCTGCTACAATCGGTATTAGCGGCAACTGTTATCAGACGGCGTCTGTCTGGATCGACTTTGATGATGACGGGCGTTTCAATAACAACGAGGAGCTCGTCGGCGGGTTTCTTTATATGTCCGCAAATTCTGTCTTTGGTTACACTACCTGTCCATCAGGCAGGCCCACCTGTAATTTGGTGATTCCTGCAAACGCCAAAGCAGGTGCGCACAGAATGAGGGTTACTAACTCATATGTGTCTTCTACGCAATGGCCTGGTGCAAACGACTTTGCGCCATCTTACCCGTTAATGACACCTTGTCCTGATATCTGGACATACTATGCCGATAGCAGGGACTATACAGCAATTATTAATCAACCGACACCGGAGATCACGGTAAGTCCCGCTACTTTGAATTTTGGATCTAGTACAGCAGTGAATGCTACTTCTGCTCCAGCACTTTTCTCAGTGTTGCGTGCTAGTCACTTACAACCCGCCGTTGGCGTAGTGAATATTGACGCCCCTACGGGATTTGAGTTTTCTTTTGATGGGGTTACATGGTACACAAACAAAAATGTGCTCTACACCGGTGGTGAGATTGCTGCAAGAAATCTATATGTTCGGTTTAAGCCAACAGCTGCAACTACTTATACAGGCAATATCGCAGTTTCAGGAGGGAACGCAACAACAGCCGAACTTGCAGTTTCTGGTACAGGTAATTCTGTAGCCTGTGGTGGTACACCATCGGCAGGAAGTGCAACAGCTTCACCTTCAACCGGATCTGGAACTACAACTTTTAATCTGGCATTATCAGGGGCTTCTGATGCCAGCGGACTTTTCTATCAGTGGGAATCGTCTAACGATGGCGGAACCACGTGGACAGACGTCGCAGGTGCTTTCGGACCTACCTATAGTCTCGTGGGTATCGGGCAGGATATGAAGTTCCGTTGCCGGATGTGGTGTGGCTCCGGTTCGCCCTCATTTTCTGCTGCTGTTGACCTCACTTATTCAGCTGACGCAATTGCTTCTTCAAGTTGCACACCTGCAGTTTCTACAGGTGGTACGGGTTGTAGCACTTACTCAATGTTCTTCAAGATCAATAACCTTCCCGGTGAAGATGGTAGCGTACTGTCTGATCCTAACATGTGTACGGGTGTAGCATACAACGATTATTCTGCTTCACTTTCGTGTACCGTTAACGCAGGTACTTCATATTCTACTACTTTCGGAACGAACCCTTCCTCCTCATCACATCTGCAAACAAGTACACATTGCCAGGTGTTCATAGATTTCAATAATGACGGTTCGTTCGATCCTACTACAGAATCGGTAGGCGGCTTTGCAAGTAACACTGTGTTCACTAGCTCTACTCAGTACACGGGTGTTTCTCCAATCGTTATTCCTACAAATGTTTATACAGGTCTGTATCGTATGCGTGTTGTGTCAATCTACAGTTCGCCTGCGTATCCCAACCTGCCTCCTTGCCCCACTACTTCTATTTCTTACGGTACTATTCGCGACTATAGTGTATTTGTACGCGGTGGTGCGCCTCCATGTTCCGGAACACCTGAAGCGGGGATAGTGAGTGCAGGGCCTTCTGCATCTTGTTCCAGCTTCAGTCCTAATCTGTTTAATGTTGGTGGTTCCACAACGCCGGGTATCTCTTGGGCCTGGGAGTCGTCAACTAGTTCGTCTTCTGGTTTCACCGCCATATCGGGCGCAAATAGGTCAGCATATCTTGCGGATCCTATGACCACTGTTGGTACTTTGTATTATCGTGCAGTAGTGTCTTGCGGAAGCAACTCAAGTACTACTCCTGCAATACCTGTTACGCTACACCAGGCGGTTGATGCTTCTAACTATGAGGCTATGTCTGCTACTAATTCTTGCGGCGGTTCTGGTTCCGTAGTTACAGTGACTTCTTCTACGATTGGTGCTGCAACATATACAGTTACGTACGATCTTAGCGGTGCTAACACTTCAACAGGCAATACCGCAACCTTGACGATGGGTTCTGGAACAGGTACGTTTACAGTGCCTGGCGGAGTACTTTCATCAACCGGGGTAACGTCACTGACCGTTACCAACATTTCTTCAGGAAACTGTGACGATGTGCCGACCGATAATACGATGGTCTCCTTTAATGTTGGCAATAATCCCGACATTTCAAACTTCACCTCGCCATCGGCAACAGACGTTTGTATGGGTAATGATCCGGTGGTAACAGTAAATAGCACGTCGCTTGGTTCGGGTACATTCACGGTAACCTTTGATATTAGTGGTGCAAATACGTCTGCAGACAATACTGCTACGCTTACTATGGGCGCAGCTTCCGGTACATTTAGCATATCTGAAGCGCTACTTACTGCGGCCGGTTCAAACACGGTGACTGTAACCCAACTTGAGAACGAAGTTGGCTGTGCTATAGCAGTTTCATCTGCAAATACGGCATCTTTCAACGTTGCAGACGGAGCTGCATCCTTTGAAATGACTGGAGGAGGTAGCTACTGTACCGGTGGTCCCGGCGTTTTGGTTGGTATTTCTACGTCTACTGCAGGAAACACATACCAATTATACCTGGGAAGCACGCCGATTGGAAGCGCTGAGGTAGGTACGGGAACTGATATCAGCTTTGGATTGCAAACAGCCACCGGCACGTACTCAGTTCGTGCTACAAATACATCTACGTCTTGTGAGCGCGGTGCCGTTGGTACGGTAGACGTAAGTGTGACGGGTACGCCAACTGTATATACAGTTTCTGGTGGCGGTAACTACTGTGCTGGCGATGTAGCTTCTGCTCCTGAAATTATCATGATGGGGTCAGATCCTGGCGTGTTCTATTCAGTGTTTAATGGAGCTACCTTGATGGGTTCTGCGGCAGGTACCGGTGGCCCGATTTCTCTGGGTACGTATACTACAGCTGGCTCTTATTTCGCCATTGCAAACCTTGGTGCGGGTGCCGGCTGTCAGACATCAATGGCTGGCAGTGCTTCAGTAGGTATCAATCCGCTACCGGAAATTTACAGTGTTACCGGAGGTGGTAATTATTGTAATGGTGGCACTGGTGTTGCGGCAGGTGTGAGCTTTGGCGCGACAGGCGTGCTTTACGATCTCAATATGGTCGGCGGTGGTACACTTACTTCTGCATCTGGCACGAATTCTGCTATTACGTTCGGTAGCATCACTACTCCGGGTACATACACGGTTCAGGCAACAGTCACGGCTACAGGTTGCGTAAATAACATGACGGGTACCATCACAGTTGGTACAGTGAATGTGCCCGTGGCACAATCAGTAAGCGGTGGTGGCAGCTATTGCTCAGGTGGTAGCGGCGTCGCTGTTGGTCTTTCTAATTCTGCTACTGGTGTTAGTTATCAGATTTATAACGGCATAACTGCTGGTGCAATTTTAGCTGGCACAGGGTCAGCTATCTCGTTTGGTAGTATGATGGATGCTGGCGTTTACACTGTTATGGCAACACAGACTACTAGTGGTGTGTCATGCACTACTCCTATGTCGGGTAGTGCAACTGTTGTTGTGAACTCCAATCCGGCTGTTTATTCCCTGACAGGTGGTGGCAATTATTGCAGCGGAGGCAGCGGTCTTTCTGTGGGTCTCAATGGATCTCAGACTGGTGTCAACTACACGCTATACACAGGTACGGTTGTAGCTACAACGGTTGCTGGAACCGGCTCGGCTATAAGCTTCGGTGTATTTACTACGTCAGGTACTTATTCAGTACATGCAACAAATGCAACAACAGCTTGTGAATCTGATATGTCAGGCTTCGCAATTATTACGATCAATGCATTGCCTAACGCCTACAGCGTAGGTGGTGGTGGTAATTATTGTGCAGGTGGTGCTGGTCTTTCTGTTACGCTTAGTGGTTCTCAGACAGGCGTAAACTACACGCTTTCGCGTTCGGGATCGGTAGTGTCAACGCTTCCAGGCACAGGTGGCTCACTTAATTTTGGCACGTTCACTGAAGCTGGATTATATACAGTTGTTGGGGTAAATAGCACAACTGGTTGTATGAATTCAATGTCCGGTTCCACTACTATAGGCATCAATCCGCTGCCTACAGTTCAGTCTGTAACCGGTGGTGGCAACTATTGCGATGGTGGCACTGGTGTCGTGGTGGGCTTGAGCGGAGGCCAATCGGGTGTTCGTTACTCACTTTATCGTGGTGCTACATTGGTGGCTACGCTGAATAGTACATCGGCAGCTCCGGTTGCTTTTGCTGCACAAACAGCAGCAGGAATGTATAGCGTTTATGGTGTTGTAACTGCAACCGGCTGCGGAGTGAATATGAGCGGCTTTGCAACAGTAGGTATTAACAACCTGCCTACTGCATATGCAGTAACAGGAACCGGTAACTATTGTGCTGGTGGCACAGGCGTAGCAGTTGGTCTTGCCGGTTCAGAAGGTGGGGTAAACTATGATTTGTATGACGGCAGCACAATAGTCGGTTCAGCTTCCGGTACTGGTACGTCTGTTACATTCGGCATGTATACAACGCCGTCAACTTATACGGTACTGGCTACTAATGCTACGACTGGTTGTGTAAATGCGATGTCCGGCGGCGCAATAGTGGGAATTAATTCGCTTCCGACTGTAAACACAGTCACTTCGTCGGCATCCAGCTATTGTGCAGGTGATGCTGGTGTTGATATCGGTCTTACGGGTTCTACCTCTGGTGTTGAATACCAGCTTTATCGCGATTTCATGCCACTCGGTCTTCCTGTGGCTGGCACTGGCGGGCCTGTTTCTTTCGGTATGATGACTGGTGCTGGTACCTATACGGTTTCGGCGATGAATACATCGACTGGCTGTACGAAGGATATGAACGGTGCTGCGACAATAAGTGTTAATCCGTTGCCCGTTGTCTTCAACGTTGTGGGCGGTGGCGCATATTGCGACGGCGACGGTGGACAGGAGATTACGCTCGAAGGTTCCCAATCAGGTGTAAGCTACCAGTTATATAACGGAGGT
>JAHBTQ010000008.1 GCA_019638495.1 Taibaiella sp. | reverse complement strand
GGCAGTAGCGACAGTAGGATCGGCGACGGGCCTTGTATCAGGAATTACAGCCGGCAACGTAGACATTACGTATACCGCTACAGCTACGGGATGTTTTGCAGTGAAGTCAATGACGGTGAACGAGACACCTGCAGCGATAACCGGTCCTTCTACAATATGCGTAGGCTCAGATGAGACGTATGCTAGCAGCCCGACAGGAGGTGCATGGAGCAGTTCAGCACCAACGATCGGATCTATCACAACAACTACGGGTATAGCAACCGGTAGGGCAGCAGGCGGCACGCTGATCAAATACACGATGTCTACGGGCTGCTTTGCGTCTAAGTACGTGACGGTAACTGCACTGCCCGGAGGCATATCGGGAACACCGCTGGTATGTGTAGGCAACAGTGTAACATTGACAGCTGCGAGCAGCGGAAGTACATGGAGCACATCAGCAGCGGGTACTGCATCGATCACTGCTACTACGACTACAGCTGCAACGATAGCCGGTATCAGCACAGGTACAGCGAACATCAGTTATACCAATGCGGCAGGCTGTGCCAGGGTAGCAGTAGTAACAGTTAATGGAGCGGTATCATCTATAGAAGGCGATGATATAGTATGTGTGTCAGGTACGGTAACGCTTACCAATGCGACTGGCGGAGGTACGTGGAGCACGGTGGCACCATACAAGGTAAGTATAGGCGCTACGACCGGTGTTGTAACCGGGTCGGCTGTGGGCACCACGACGATAAGTTATAAGGTGAGTGCAGGTTGCTATGCGACACGCCTGATGACAGTTAACGCGGCACTACCAAACATACTGGGCGGTGCAACGTATACCTGTTCGGGAGCAGATGGAGCTGTAACCTTCACGAACGCCGTAAGCGGCGGTACGTGGAGTAGTTCAAACACTTCGGTAGCAGTAGTTGACGGTTCAACAGGGGTTGTAACAGGAGTACTGATGGGAGGCACGAGCGCCTATGTATACATCACCTACTCAACAGGAGCGGGATGTGTAAAATCGCGTTCTATCCTGATCAAGCCACAGCCGATCATAACAGGAGCGGATGAGGTGAGTGTAGGCTCTACGACAACGATGACAGGATCGCCCACTACAGGTACATGGGGATCGAGCTCAACGGCAATTGCTAACATCAGCGGCTATGGAGTTGTAACGGGAATATCAGCTGGCTCAGCGACAATCAGCTATACGTTAGCTGGCTGTGTAAACACCAAGGGCATCACAGTTACGGGTGCAGCATCGCGCCCTGCGGGTATGACAGAGGAAGCAGTGACACTATTCAGCGTATTCCCGAATCCGAGTCATGGCTCACTTTCTGTAAGCACAGGCGTAGCAGGCACATTTACTATCTACACAGTTGACGGTAAAGTAGCTGCAACAAGCGAACTGACGAAAGGTGTAAACGCTATAAACATGTCGGTGAACATGGCAGCAGGCACTTACCTGTGCCGTTTCAATGGCACTGACGGTAGTGTGCAGAGTGTGAGGCTTGTGTACGAGCCGTAAATAACACGTAAATGTGAAAGAAAAGGGGCTGTCTCATATGAGACAGCCCCTTTTATATTGAGCAAATAGCTATGAACTGTTATTGCATCGCTTTGGCGTCTTTGAGGAATTGCTCAAGGCCGAGGTCGGTGAGCGGGTGTTTCAGCAGACCCAAAATGGAACTGAGCGGACAGGTGCATACGTCAGCACCTGCTTCTGCACAACGCACAATGTGAAGTGGGGTGCGGATAGATGCGGCAAGTACCTCAGTCATAAAGCCCTGAGAGTTATATATGTTCACGATCTGCTCTATGAGCTGAACTCCATCCCAATTGCCATCATCAATTCGGCCAATGAAAGGCGATACGAAAGTAGCACCCGCTTTCGCAGCGAGTATCGCCTGGCCAGCAGAGAATACCAATGTACAGTTTGTTTTGATGCCATTGTCTGTGAACCACTTGATGGCCTTAATGCCGTCTTTTATCATTGGCACTTTCACCACGATGTTCTCGTGAATGGCGGCGAGCTTCTTACCTTCCTCAACAATTTCGGCGAAGGTAGTACCCAGTACTTCTGCACTAACAGGACCATCTACGATCTCGCAGATAGTTTTGTAGTGAGCCATGATGGCTTCCGTGCCCCTGATTCCTTCTTTAGCCATCAGGGTGGGGTTGGTGGTTACACCGTCAAGTATTCCAAGGTCGTTTGCTTCCTGAATCTGCGCCAGGTTTGCCGTGTCAATAAAAAATTTCATGTATTTGATTTTCTGCGGGCAAAATTAGACAAATAAATCTATCAAGACCTGCCAAAAGCTAGGGCTGTTTGTATTTACTGATCGCTATTCCGCGAAGCAGGAAATATCCGCCCGCTACCAGCCAAACGGCAATTGCGACTTTATTTGTTGATGGTACAATTTCCGCGCCCGAAATTGCCAAGTAAAGACCGCGTATTCCTATAATAAGCAGGATAATGCCTGCAATTGTCCTCCAGTTCATACGTATGCAAATAAACATAGAAATCCTGTGATTAAATGCTTCTGACGACTAAGCCCCAAAATGGCTCATGAACAACGTATTACATAAATGTTTTGCCACAGTGTATTTGCCATCGTTTTAACAAAGGAAGATGTACTTTTGTTGGTCTGTTTTAAACTTAACGAAACGAACTGATGGCAATATTAGGTAATCTGATAGCCCGCTCAATAAAACTTAGAAAGAAATTCAACCTGCCGGTTGCAAGCCCCCAAACCTATCAACGACATACCCTGCGTCAGCTACTGGATAGGGGGCAATACACGGCATTTGGCAAGCACTATGGATTTGGCGAGATACTGAGTAAGGAGGTTGATTTTGTAAAAGCGTACCGGGAGCGAGTGCCTATACATGCATATTCTGATATGCATGCTCAATGGTGGCACAAGTGTCAGTTAGGACAGGAAAATGTTTCCTGGCCCGGGAAGGTCAAGTACTTCGCTCTTAGTTCAGGCACATCAGAATCTGCAAGCAAGCACATACCGGTAACCCAGGACATGATCAAGTCCATCAAGAAGGTAGGGTTCAAGCAGCTTTACAGCATGGCCAATTTTCGGATTCGCCCGGCAACTTTTGGTAAGGGGGTGCTAATGCTTGGAGGAACGACATCTCTGTTTGAAAAAGGCGAATATTATGAGGGCGATATGAGCGGTATCAGTGCCAAGAATATGCCACGCTGGATATCGTCGCTTGTGTATAAGCCCGGCCAGAAAATATCAAAACGCCCGCATTGGGAAGACAGGATAAAGCTGATAGTTGAGAAGGCATCGCAATGGGACGTGGGCATTATATGTGGCGTACCGGCATGGGTGCAGATTGTGATTGAGCGCGTGATAGCGCACTATGGCGTAAAGAATATTCATGAAGTTTGGCCAAATCTCACTGTATACATTCACGGTGGTGTTTCCATAGAGCCTTACCGCCAGAGCTTTAAGAAGTTGTGGGGTAAACCGGTTCAGTTCATTGAAACCTATATGGCCTCGGAAGGTTCTTTTGGGTTCCAGGCAAGGCCCAATGCCGGTATAAAGCTGGTGCTGAATGCAGGTGTGTTTTACGAATTTGTACCGTTCACGCGCGAAAACTTTGATGAAGACGGAAATGTGAGAAGAGATGCCGAAGCGCTTACAGTGTGGGAGGTAAAAGAAGGTGTGGATTATGCGATACTCCTAAGCACTTGCTCGGGCGCATGGCGTTATCTTATAGGAGACGTTGTTCGGTTTACCAATGCAAAGGACTATGAGATAGCGATAGTGGGACGTACCAAGCAATTCCTGAGCCTTTGTGGGGAGCATATGTCTGTAGATAACATGAACAAGGCTATAGACACTGTGTCTAAGCAAATGAAGATCCACATTCGTGAATTTGCAGTCTCCGGTATCAAGTACGATAACCTGTTTGCCCATCAATGGTATATAGGCTGTGACAGTCCTGTAGACGCAGAGGAGCTGAAGAAGCTGCTTGACGAAACATTAGGCAAGCTCAATGATGATTACCTTGTAGAAAGGACATCCGCTTTGAAAGAAGTATTTGTGAAAGTGCTTCCCAGCGATGCTTTTATTGGATATTTACGTGCCAAGGGAAAGGAAGGCGCTATGAGTAAGTTTCCGCGTGTGCTGAAAGGTCAGCAACTGGAAGACTGGGAGAGCTACCTTACCCGGTATGATGTGGAGGCAGGGGTAATTGCATAGCGCGTGCAATAGTAACAGAAAGAGCGCAAAATCAAAATCCATGAAGTATCTATTGTATTCTGACGGGAACGGCAACATATTTGAAGACACGTCGCTCTATGTGGTGGGCCGCTCCGGATGGGATGCAATGCCCATACCTGATGAGGACTGGATAGAACTGCCAGATGGCGGAAACCTCTATGAGTTGCCCGGGCGTAGAGGCATAGGGATAGATGTAGAGACCGGCGACATGCGCCTGTGTGACAAAGGTTGGGCAGTAGCTGCATTCATTCCGCCGGCTCATACCGGCTTCTATCTCGCTGCTTACGAAACGATGGAAGATGCTCCCACACTGCCTTTGTTTTGTTATACGGCAGCAGGCTGGGAAAACGATAAATTTTATGTGCCTGCCGTGCGTATAGAGCGCGATATAAGGCAGGAATGCAGCGGCTATGACCAGGATGTTATCAACTCGGGTGTGGAACACCTGGTGCAGGCATATCCGCATAACCGTCTGGTGAAGCACCTGGCTGATAATTGTGCACTTACCTACCATTGCCCGGCTGCGCGCAACTATTTCATTGGTCGGTGGGAGTGCCCTGTGCCGACATCACCGGCATGCAATGCAAACTGTATCGGCTGCATTTCATTTCAGCCGGAAGATGAAACAATTGTGTCGACACAGGATAGACTACAATTCAAGCCGACGGCTGCCGAGATCGTAGAGTTCACGGTTCCACACCTGGAGACGGCACCTTATCCATTGATCAGCTTTGGCCAGGGCTGTGAGGGTGAGCCGCTACTAATGTGGGAAACGATACGTGACGCTATCGTAGAAATACGTAAGCATACCCAGAAGGGTAGTATCAATATCAACACCAACGGGAGTAAGCCGGCGGCAGTGGAAGCACTGATGAAGGCGGGACTGAACAGTATACGTGTCAGTATGAACTCGGCACGTGCTGAGATATACACCAAGTACTATCTCCCCAACAATTACAAATTTGAAGACCTTATTGAGAGCCTGAAGGTTGTTCGCAGATATGGAGGATGGTCTAGTATCAACTACTTCGTATTCCCGGGTATGACAGATAGTATTGCAGAACTGGACGCGCTTTGTGACCTGATCCGCGAGACTGACCTGAACATGATACAATGGAGGAACTTCAATATTGACCCAGACTGGTACCTTGGTAAGATGAATATCGCTGATACAGGAGAGTGTATAGGGATAAAACAGATGATGGAAGCGGTGCACGAAGAGTTTCCGCACGTGAAGTTTGGCTACTTTAACCCACCAGCTGAAAGAATGAAGAACTTTGATGTGGACTTTGCTCATTAATGCAAGCTCACACCAAAGTTCTTCTTTGTAGTAATTCCGTTATTTCTTATTACTTGTTGAGGAGCAGATAATACGCTGCGGCCCACATAGGTTCTACACGGTCTATGAAACCGATAACCTTGTTATGGCCGTCCATTACCGGGCCTGTTCCCGTCATGCTCAAAAGCGCCACTGTTTGATTATTGGCATCTGTTATAAGGCCGTTTCCGCTAATGAAGCCGACTTTGTTGCGGTTCTTATCCTGTATCTCATGCTCGTGAACGATGAAACCCAGCGTATTAGATTTCGTATCTACAATGCGGCCATCCTGATGAAAGACAGCTACAGTTTCCCGCTCCTTGTTAAGCAGCGATGTGGCATGAATGTCTATGTAGTTTACCACATTGTTTTTAGCATCGCGTATTTCCTGAGCGCTAAGGGTACCTGCGATAGAGCAGCTGAACCCAAGGAGAAAAAGTATCTTTTTCATTTTTCCCGTTTTATTGTTTTATGCAATTTATCACTTTTTTCCTGCCTTTCAGCAATTTCTTTATAATAAATTTTATTAATAACTAAGGGTTAATTTTTACGACCGTGATAATTTCCATTTGCTTCGACCTGAGCCGGAGGCGGAAGTCGATTTTGTGTTAGCCTGGCGAGCAGAGCTGGCCTGGTGCCACGCAAAGGCAGACAATAGTGCTGCTATTTCTTCTTCCTCGTTGCCTTCTCCCTGCAGGTATTCGGGCTTGTAGTATTTCTCGATGAACTTAGTATCGAAATTTCCTGATCGGAACGCTTCGACATTTACCGCCCATTTTCCAAACTGCAAGGTGGTTTTGATGCCCTTTATATAATACTCGTCTATGGCTCTGCAAAGGCGGTCAATCGCTTCGTCACGTGTCCCGGCATAAGCTATGAGCTTGGAGATCATGGGGTCGTAGAAAATGGGTATGTCCATTCCCTCTTCATAGCCGTCATCTACGCGCACACCTGGTCCTTTAGGGGGCTGGTACATTTCCAGCTTACCCGTATCGGGCAGGAAGTTATTGAGCGGGTCTTCTGCGCATACACGCAGTTCTATGGCGTGTCCGTGTATTTTCAGGTCTTCCTGCGTAAAGGAAAGTTTTTCGCCACGTGCCACATTTATCTGCTCCTTTACAAGGTCTATGCCGGTAATCATTTCTGTGACACAGTGCTCTACCTGCAAACGGGTGTTCATTTCCAGGAAGTAGAAGTTCAGGTTTTCATCCACCAGGAATTCTACCGTGCCTGCGCCATAATAGTTGCACGAGCGTGCCGCGGCAATTGCACATTCGCCCATGGCTTTGCGCACATCGGGCGTGAGGCAACTGCTTGGCGCTTCTTCGATCAGCTTCTGGTGGCGACGCTGCACGCTACATTCGCGCTCAAATAGGTAAACATAGTTGCCATGCTGGTCGCCCATGAGCTGAATCTCGATGTGCTTTGGTGAGCCCACGTACTTTTCTATAAAAACATCGTCGTTGCCAAATGAACTCAACGCCTCACTGCGTGCCGCGCGTACCTGGTCGTCAAATTCTTCGTCGGTATTCACCACGCGCATACCCTTGCCACCACCGCCCGCAGATGCCTTTACGAGGATGGGGTAGCCTATGGAGCGGGCAATCTCGCGTGCCTGGTTTACATCTTTCAGCGGCTCCTCTGTTCCCGGCACCATGGGCACGTTGAACTTCTTGGCGGCTTGCTTAGCACCGATCTTGCTACCCATAACCTCGATAGAGTGTGCCGAGGGACCAATGAATATGAGCCCCGCATCGCTCACGGCCTTAGAGAAGGACGCATTTTCGCTAAGGAAGCCGTACCCGGGATGAATTGCATCTGCTCCCAGTTCTTTGGCCACTTCTATTATCTTATCTGCACGCAGGTAGCTCTGTGATGATGGCGCAGGGCCTATACACACAGCCTCATCAGCATAACGCACAAATGGCATATTCCTATCGGCCTCAGAGTACACTGCAACGGTCTTTATCCCCATTTCGCGAGCTGTGCGCATAACACGCATAGCTATTTCGCCACGATTGGCAACAAGTATCTTGTTCATCGCTGCTAAGATAAGTAGTCAATTTGGGAATTCGGGCAATTCGGGAATCTGAATATAGATGAACTGGCAACCTTTCTTACTTGATTCGATAGCCAATACTAGTCACAAAAGGACGCAAAGCTGTGCTGCGCTACATTCCGTTACTCATTACTTAATATTTCTTCCTCACCATATATCTCACAAGGCGTTTCTCGTAGATTTTTGGGGAAACTTCGTAGAATCCTGTCGTTTCGCGGATCAGGCCAATGCCCCGTGCGTAACGGTGTTCATATTGCCTGATGGGACCATATGGATAGCTGGATGGGTAGGTGTAGATCTCTAAGAAGGTGGAGGTGGTAAATGTGCCTGCGCCCACCACGGTAGTCTGGTCTCTGAAGCCCATTTGTTCCGTTATGTTAATAGTATAGTCTGTAGACATGTTTGGACCAAACTGGTAGCTCCTGAATACATTGGAGAAGTCTTCTGACGAGAATATGATTTTGCCAGACATGTCTACGGTGTAGCTAAGTGAGTCTCGCAGGTATCTGGTACGGGTCTCAGATGAGAATGCATCCTGATATTTGTAGACATGGTAGGTATTGTGGTTGATGACCGTGTCTTTTTCAACATAAGCACTGTCATAGGTGTCAATAGCATGCTCTGCTCCGTTTGCACTGTCCAGCTCATAGCGCTGGTATATCCAGTAATTGCCCGGTTTTAGTGCCATATAGTCGGGATAATAGGTGGTGTTTGGTGGCGGCGGTGGGACGGGTGGGGTAAAGGTGATAGTACTTTCCCTTTTGCACGCTGCCATCCCAATGATGCAGGTAATGCCCAGCATTCCTAAAACTCGATACGTCATGTTTCTCTCAGTTTGGTTTGGAGAAATAACGGTGCGCGATTTTTGTTATTGCCGCAACAATAATATTGTCAGATGAGCGTTTCCCTGCCCGCAATAACAATTCAGGATATGCTTCGTAAAATAGTCGTGGTATATTTAGTGACGATTCAAAGCATAATACTATGTTCATCACCAAGAACTTTACGGTAAGGGAACTACTTCAGTTTTCGGGCAGGCATCTCGTGTGGCTCACGGTATGGGCCGTACTCATCACAGTGCTGTTTGAAGTGACGCACTGGGAATGGCTGTCGATACCCTGGCTGCCCCTGGCAGCAATAGGAACGGCCGTTGCCTTTTACCTGGGTTTTAAGAATAACAGCGCTTATGACAGACTGTGGGAAGCGCGGAAGATATGGGGGGCCATAGTGAACAGTAGTCGCATGTGGGGATCGAACGTTCGCGCCTATATAGGCAACCAGTTTACAGAGCAGCGATCGAGCGAACAGGAATTGCATGAGCAGCACCGGAAACTACTGTACCGGCACATAGGTTGGCTGTATACCCTGCGCGGCCAACTGCTGGTGCCAACATCCTGGGAGCACATAAGCCAGAACAAACACTACCGGAAGGTGGCTGAAGAATATAAGGTGCGCTGGGGTGTGGGTATGAACGACCACGAAGTGACCCGCGAACAACAGATGCTGCACCTGCCGGCGGATGAGCTGGAGCGACTTCGAGGTTGCAAGAACACGGCTACACAGATAATAGACCAACAGTCGCAAGACCTAAAGGAACTGCGCGCCAGGAACCTGATAGACGATTTCAGGCACATGGAACTGCAGAAGATACTGAATGACTTTTATGAGCACCAGGGTAGGGCAGAACGTATCAAGAAGTTTCCCTTGCCGCGTCAGTATGGTAGTGCAAGCTTTGTGTTCGTTTGTATTTTCATTTTCCTGTTGCCATTCGGAATTGTGTCAGAGTTTCACAAACTGGGCGAACTGGCGGTGTGGCTCTCTATTCCGTTCATTGTTATTGTAGGTTGGGTATTTATCATGATGGAACTGATCGGCGATTATTCTGAGAATCCGTTTGAAGGACTGGGGAACGACATACCTATGTTGTCTCTGTGCCGCACCATAGAGATAGACCTGAAAGAGATGCTGGGCGAGAAAGACTTGCCACCTGCCATAGAGCCAAGAGGGTCGGTACTGATTTAGCCTCTATAAGAGGTCGGGTCGCATGGAGGGTTGATTTACTCTTTGTTTTCCATTGGTGCGTCCGGGTTTTGCAGCCGTCCACGCCTTTTGCCTACAGAGTTTTTTACTGCCTCGTCTATGGAGTGAGTTGCACCGAGGTCGGTGTGCTGCTCAGAGAGTCGGCTCAGTTTTACATAGAATTTCTTTAGGACCAGTAGTTCTTCATCGGTCAGGTCTTCTATGTCTACCAGGCGATTGCTTGCACCTTTTGTGGCGGCTATGAGCTCGTTGAGCTTTAGCTGCATGGCCATAGACTCTTTGTTTTGTGCCTGCTGGATGACAAACACCATAAGGAATGTAATAATGGTAGTGCCGGTATTGATAACCAATTGCCAGGTATCTGAGAAACCGAATAACGGCCCGGTGATGCCCCATGTGATTATTATGGCCAGTGCTACCATGAACGTGGCCGGGGTGCCGGTGACGCGTGTTACGGTGCCTGCAAAACGGTCGAAATGGGCCCGCAGGCTTGATTTGCTCTTCTTTTTCATGAAAAACGCTTGTTGATGGGCAAATGTCTCTGCCCTTGTTTGTGTCTTTAAAATTACCACTGTTCGGCGGTATGTTTATAACGTTGACGGCACGCTAATTATATGTTTCCTTAAAGTATAGCCCATATATATTACGTTGGTGTTTCTTTACTTTGTGGCGTGAAGCGAATCTCTCTCTTTCTCTTGCTGCTATTGCTAAGGGTAGCGGCCCATGCTCAGCCTGTGGCTGTAGATACGACATCCCGTGCGGTAAGTGGACTGCGTATAAGCCTGCTCACCTGTGGGCCAGGGCAGGAGGAGGTCTACGAGATATTTGGGCATACGGGGCTACGTGTGGTGGATAGCAATGCACAGCCACCCTACAACGACCTGGTGTATAACTATGGAATGTTCTCGTACGGGCCCGACTTTGAAATGAAATTCATGAGGGGAAAGTTGCCCTACTATGTAGCCAGTAATTTCTTTCTTGACTTTATGGAGGAGTACCAGGAATACGGGCGTAGCGTAGAAGAGCAGGTGCTGCAGGTGAGTGACAGCGCCAAGCACGATATCAAAGCTTACCTGGAGGAAAACTGCCTGCCGCAGAACCGGTATTATAAATATGACTTTTTCTTTGACAACTGCGCAACCCGTATCCGGGACATATTCCCACGGACGTTGGGTAGCAGCTTTGCTTTTGGCAATACCTTGAAGAGCGGGGAAAATCTGACATATCGTCACATCATTAATCGCTATTTCTACAAGCGACACTGGGAGCGGGTAGGGGTAAACATTTTGTTGGGTAGCAAAATAGATAGGGTGATGAGCAATACCGACATCATGTTCCTGCCGGACTACCTGAGGGATGGGCTGGCAGGTGCTACGCTCTCCGGTGTTCCAGTGGCTGAAAAGCGCGAACTGTTGCTGGATGGCAGCCTTCGCACGGGTGCCGGGCTGAACCTGCCATTGGTTATAACGGTAGCGTTGTTGTTGCTTGCTATTATCGGGACGTTTGTGCCCGGCTTTGCGATCATCGGGCGCATAACGGGAGCTCTTGTGCTTGTGCTTAGTGGATTGCTAGGCGCAATTATTGTGACGATGTGGTTTGCTACCGATCACCAGGCATGTGCTAATAACTACAACCTGCTTTGGGCGCTGCCCACTAACCTGGTGCTGGCCTTTGCGCGGAGGCGGAGTAAGGATAAATATGCAGTAATAGCGATGGCGCTCATTCTTCTTTCTGCATTGCTTCACTTTTTGCGTGTAGAGGGAGTGGTGCCTGAGCTTTTTGCATTTATGGGGGCCTTGTTTGTGACACACCTGGGCATTTATCGCCGGGCGAAGGCAGCAACTAAATAACGCATAATGGACAGCAAGAAACTGCATTATACAACTTGTGGAGCCGGCCAGGCCGTTGTATTGATACATGGCTTTCCGGACGATGGTAGCATTTGGGCAGGCATTTCAGGTGCATTGGGAGAGAGGTATATGGTTTTTACTCCGGACCTGCCCGGTGCGGGTAGCTCGCCCCTGAACGGATCGGTGTCGCTGGCCCGGATGGCTGCAGGGATAAAGGATATGCTGGATGCCAATGGTGTAAGCCGGGCTGTTATAGTGGGGCACTCCATGGGAGGTTACGTGGCGCTTGCTTTTGCACGGCAATTTCCTGAGTGTATAGCAGGGCTGAGCCTGGTCCATTCTACACCACTGCCGGATGATGAGGAGAAGAAAAAGACCCGTCAGAAGGCAATAGACCTGATACTAAACGGCGGCAAAGAAGCGTTCATAAGGCAGATGACGGGGAATTTGTTTGCACCAAAGTTTCGTGATGAGCACCCGGAGCTGATGCGGGAAAAGGCGGCTAAGAGTTCGGAAATATCCGCGGATGCTCTTGTGAATTTCTATAGGGCGATGATGGAACGGGAAAACAATGTGGAGGTGGTGAGCAATGCCGATTTCCCGGTGCAGTGGATAATGGGTGCTGAAGATAATGTTATAAGTTTTCGTACAGGATTAGGTCTCTGTCATTCATCGGCGGTAAACTTCGTACATTTATACCATGGATGCGGGCATATGAGTATGCTTGAGTGCCCGGAACTGCTAGCTGCCGACCTGGGGCAGTTTGCTGACTATTGTTTCAGGAACCCTTGACTAGATGATAAAAAAAGCCATCCTGGCGGCGTTGATCCTTGTCTCCGTGTTTTGCGGGGATATTTTTGCTTCTCATATAGTAGGCGGTGAGTTTACCTATCAGTATTATGGCGATACGCTTGTTTCCGGTAATCTGCTTCGGAAATATCGTATCACACTTTTCATTTACGAGGATTGTGTAACGGGTGACCCTGGGGCCATTGCCGATGATGACCCTGCCAACTTTACGGTCTATAATAATGATGGCGCGCCATTTACAGACCCAAGATCTTATGAATACGATAGTATATTTTACAATCGCTCGCCGGGATCTGGAGGGTCCATAGATGTGCCGGCCAATTTTAGTAATGATTGTATAGATCGCGTTCCGCAGTTGTGCCTGCTCAGGAAGAAATTTGAGGCTAATATTGCGCTGCCGCCAAATGTGAAGGGATATACGGTGGCCTACCAGCGATGCTGCCGAAATGCGAGTATCGTAAATGTGGTAGATCCTGACTCGAAGGGTGCTACCTACTATTGCGAGATTCCGGGAAACATAAGAAACAGTAGCGCCGTTTTTAAGAACTATCCGCCGCAGATCATTTGTCTGAACAACCCGATGGCTTATGACCACAGCGCAACAGATGCCGATGGCGACTCCCTGAGCTATGAGTTTTGCGGGGCACTGGAGGGGGCCACTGCTGACCAGATAAAACCCAAGATCGCATCGGCACCACCCTATAACTCGACAGTTCAGTACTATCCTCCGTACACCGCATCTGCTCCCATGCCCGGCTTTCCGCCGGTGGGTATAGACCCAATAACCGGTATGGTAACCGGTACGCCCAATAAAATAGGCAGGTACCTGGTGACTGTATGCTGCCATGAGTGGCGCGACGGTGTAATGATCAACACCATTCGGCGGGAGTTTCAGTTTGTGGTTACTGACTGTTCTAAAAAAGTTATCGCCGATATCCCGCAACTTTCAAATGAGCTGAATACTTACATTGTAGATTGTAAGGATAAGACGGTGAAGTTCATCAATAAGAGCTCTGGCGGCTTTGCGTATACATGGTCATTTGGCGTGTCGGGTGCGGGTTCCGGTGATTTTGAACCCGAGTATACTTACCCTGATACAGGAACCTATTCGGTGAAGCTAATCGTAAATCCCGGCTCTACTTGCCCTGACAGTATTTCAAGGCTCGTGAAGATATATCCAAGTTTCCGTACGGCATTTGACGACAGTGGTGCCTATTGTCCCGGGCAGCCGCTGAAGTTCTCTGACCTAACCAGTTCAACGTTTAAGCCAATTGGAAATTGGTCGTGGGCGTTTGGCGATGGTACTACGTCGAACGAGCAGAATCCGACACACACCTATTCGCTTGCCGGAACCTATAATGTGGTAATGGCATCGGGTAATGAAAAGGGGTGCGCTGATACCTCGCTTCAAAAATTAGTGATACAGGATTTCAGGCCGTTTGCAGGTGACGACACTATTATTGTGAAGGGAGAATATATCAGGTTTGATGCTTCGGGGGGTGTTACTTACCGATGGCATCCACAGCTAAACCTGGATGATACCACCATCAGCAATCCGCGTGCGAGCTATCCGGATACAGGCACTTATGTGTACCGGGTGCGTATAACCAGTGCGTTTGGCTGCGTAGGGTTTGATACCATGCGTGTGTATGTGGTGCCTGATGCTTACTACACAGTGCCTACCGCTTTTACGCCAAATAATGATGGCAAGAACGATGTGTTTCGCCCGAAGGCAGCGGGATACCGGCAGATGAAATACTTCCGCATTTTTAACCGTTTTGGGGAAGAAGTCTATTTTGGTGAGACGCTGGAATCGGGATGGGACGGTACCTATAAGGGGCGCCCGGCCGAAATAGGCGTGTATTTCTGGGAGATGCTCTACATAGATCGCTTTGGGAAAGAAGGTTTTAAAGCAGGGGATGTGACGCTACTCAGGTAGAGATATATTGGCCGGTTAACGGTGCTGACCTCAAAAACACTTAACTTTATATGCGTCACCAACGGGCGTTCAAGTGCCTACGTTCTTGCGAAAACATAAAACCCTCTTCGGTCAGCAGTCTGTAGCTGTCAAAATCCTAGCCTCCTTCCTGGTTGTCTTGTTGCTTCCCGTTTATGCAAAAGCATCGCATATTGTGGGAGGAGATTTTACCTATACTTATGTTGGCGATACTATGATTGGCGGTGTGCTGAATCAGCGTTATAAAGTGACGCTATATATTTACCAGGATTGTATAACCGGCGTGCAGGATGCGATAAACCAGGATAATCCAGCGTTTTTCACGATCTATGAGAACCGATCGACCCCAACAGTATTCAAGGTAGATACCAGCGTGTATTTTGACAGGGGTAATGGTGGAGACATAAAAGTGCCGTCAAATTTCAGCAATGACTGCATCAATCGTGCGCCGCAGCTTTGCCTGATGCGCAAACGGTTTGAGCGGATATATAACCTCCCGGTGAGCACGGCCGGCTACCTGGTGGTTTATCAGCGCTGCTGCCGCAACGCCAGCATCATAAATGTAATAGCCCCTGGTGATGAGGGCGCGACTTACTATTGCGTGATCCCCCCGGTGGGAACGCGAAACAGCGCTGCAGTGTTCAAGAATTATCCTCCGCAGATCATCTGCCTGAATAATCCGCTTTATTATGACCATAGTGCCAGCGACCCTGACGGAGACTCACTGTCCTATGAATTTTGTCCTGCCCAGGTAGGTGCCACGGATGCCGACATAAAGCCGGTGACGGCGTCGCTGCCACCGTGGGATACGGTGGGTTATTTTCCTCCATTTTCGTATTCAAATCCTATGTCTGGCTTTCCCCCAATAGCGGTGGACCCCGAGACGGGGATAATATCCGGTACTCCAAATAAACTGGGTCGTTTCCTGGTGACGGTGTGCTGCCACGAATGGAGGAACGGAATTAAGATCAACACAACGAAACGAGAATTTCAGTTTGTAGTAACCGATTGCTCAAAGAAGGTAGTTGCAGATGTGCCATTACTTTCGCACGCTCCCAATACGTACATGGTAAATTGCACTGACTATACAGTGCCTTTCATCAACAATAGCAGTGGCGGATTTGAGTATAGATGGTACTTTGACATAGAGGGGCGCACCCCGGCCACATCAACAGAATTTGAGCCAACGTATACCTATCCGGATACCGGGACCTACCTTGTAAAGTTGGTTGTGAATCCCGGCTCGACATGCCCGGATAGCATAACAAGGTTTGTGAAGATATACCCGGTTTTTAAGGCAGAGTTTGACGACACAGGGAGGTATTGTCCCGGCTTGCCAATTTCGTTCCTGGATAATACATTTTCTACCATGAAGCCAATCACTACATGGCAGTGGAACTTCGGAGACGGCAGTACATCCGGTGTTCAGAACCCTGTACACACCTATACCGCAGGGGAAACCTATAACGTAACGCTCATAAGTGAGAATGCAAAGGGCTGTGTTGACAGCTCGCTGAAGAAGATAGTAGTGCAGAACTTTAAGCCCTATGCAGGTGATGATACAATCATTGTGAAGGGTGAGTATGTGCAATTTGATGCAAAAGGTGGCACAACCTACCGATGGCTGAGGCGCGTGAATCTAAATGACACCACGATCGCTAATCCGCGAGCGAGCTATGACGATACGGGGACTTACGTTTATTATCTGCGGGTAACCAGCGATTATGGCTGTGTTGGGATCGATACCATGAAGGTAGTGGTGGTTGACAAGGGCTATTTTGTAATGCCTACGGCGTTTTCGCCCAATAACGATGGTCATAATGACGTGTTCAGGCCGCTGGCGGTAGGGTATAGCAGGGTAAAGGCATTCAGGGTGTTTAGCCGATATGGGCAAGAAGTGTTCCTGGGAAACAGTATAGAGCAGGGCTGGGATGGCCGGGTGAGGGGAAAAGATGCAGATCTGGGGGTCTATTTCTGGCAGATAGACTTTACAGACCGGCTGGGTAAAGATGGGCGAATGTCTGGCGAGGTGACGCTGGTGCGGTAATTGCAGATGGTGGAAGAATGGTGACAATAAATATTTGGCAAGAAGCGCAGAAAAATTTTGTAGAAAAGAGAAACTGAGTATTTTTGCAATCCCAAAACGGGAAATTCCTCCTTAGCTCAGTTGGTTAGAGCACATGACTGTTAATCATGGGGTCTCAGGTTCAAGTCCTGAAGGGGGAGCTGGAAAACAAAACAAATGCGGGTGCCGGAAGCGCCCGCATTTTTCCTTTTAGCTAGATGCCCTGCAAACATAAATTCTACGATGAACTAAGGCTCGATCAGGTTGACTATGAGCCTGAGACGCTTATTGTGGGCACTTTCAGCCCCGAATGGCCGGCAGATAATATTGCGGAGTGGTTTTATGGCAGAACGGATGAGAGCTTGTTTTGGGACATACTGCCGAGAGTTTATGGCAAGCAGTCGCTGTTGAGCAAAGGTGTTACTGAGTGGCGGCAGTTCTGCAAGGACCAGAAAATAGCGCTGACTGATCTGATAAGTGAGATCGAAGATGCGGACGTTGCCAGTAAAAAGCACCAGAAAATGCTGGGTGGCTTTTCTGATAAGGCGATCATGCACAATTTTGACGATTTCGATTTTACCAATATTGTATCGCTACTACAAAAGCACAGGAGCATAAAGAACGTGTACCTGACACGTGGCATCACAGAGGCGTTCTGGCGACATCTGTGGAGTACTGTGATGCGCTATTCTAATTCGAACGGGCTTCATGAGCGCATACTACTGACCCCGGATGAAAGTGCTGCATACCAGTATGAGGCTTACAATACCGCTAATCCGGACATTGCGATGCCCGCATTAAGCGACTACCTCGTAATGCGGTGGAAGGAAGTGTGGCATCATTAGCTTGCCGAGGCCAGGTATTCCATTTCTTCGGCAGATAGTTGTAATGATGGCGCTTTCATGTTCTCTTCAAGGTGGGCAAGCTTTGATGTGCCGGGTATGAGCAGCATGACAGGTGAGCGATGGTATACCCAACTCAGCGCTACTTGCTGCACAGAAGCGTTGTGGCGTGTGGCGAGTTCTTTAAGCCTCTCCACGTATAGAATGTTACCTGCATTGATAGGGTTCCACGGGATGAATGCGATGCCTTCTTTTTCGCAGTATTCCAGTTCAGGTTCCCAGGTTCGATAAACAATACTGTATTTGTTTTGAACTGAAACGATGTCTACGTATTCGCGGGCTTGTATTATCTGGTCGATACTTACCTCGGATAGTCCAATATGTTTCACCAGTCCTTCGCGCTGCACGCCGGCGAGGAATTCCATCATTTTTTCGAATGGTACGTTGGGGTCGATCCTATGAAGCTGGTACAGGTCTATTGTGTCAAGTTTCAGCCGTTTTAAGCTACCTTCCAGCGCCTTTCTCAGGTGGCCGGGGTCTCCGTTTACATGCCATTGGTTAGGGCCAGTGCGCATGAAACCACCCTTTGTAGCGATGACCATTCCTGCGGGGTAAGGGTAGAGCGCCTCTGCAATGAGCTCTTCCGATACCTCGGGGCCATAGCTATCTGCCGTGTCAATGAAGTTTACTCCAAGGCCCGGTAACGCTTTGAGTACACGTATTGCCTCATCGTGGTCTTCCGGTGGTCCCCAGATTCCTTTGCCGGTAATTCGCATTGCGCCAAAGCCCATGCGGTTTATTGTAAGGTCGTTTCCGAGTTTGAAAGTGGTGTTCATTACTTAAAGCTAGTGAGTTAAAGGGAATTGAAATCAGGACAATTTAATTTGCCAGTTTAATAAACTTACCGGGAAGTCGCAGCCAGTTTACGTCCTGGAAATGGAGGGTAAACGAGATGCTGTGAACGAATACTTTCTTGTTGCCAAAAGTATTTGCGAGGTGGTCGTTGAAGTCCTGGCTCATGATGAGTGGAAAATAAAAGCTGACCTCGCGCGAAAGGTGCAATGAAATGCCGGCATCGTAGAGGAAAATGGTGTTCTTTACGTTCTTGAATCCAGGGGTGGTGTTGGGTACAAGTCCTGCATCAAGGAACAGTCGAATGGGAAGTATGATACGTGGCAGATCGGTCTCCAGGTTCAGTGCTGCGAGCCAGTTGTCAGTGCGGTATGCACCATTAAATACAGGTACTTTGAAGCCGCCCTCCTGCATGGCAGATACTTGCTGACCAGAGAAGCCGTCTTGCAGATTGCGCGCGCGGTAGGTGCCGTCATACAAGTAGTCGTTCATCCCTGAGTAGCTTGCATTAAGCCAGTATCGTTGCGTAACGGCCGGATTGCTGTTGAATGCAAAGAACTTACCCAGAAAGCCACGAACATGCAGTGCTTTTTTCTTTTCGAAGTAGTCGATGTCTATTGTGCCTTCAACTGACACCTTGGCAAAGTCCTGGTTGCCATGTGCCTCAAGCGCATAGCTGAACGGATTGAACGTACGACGGTTGCGGTGATCGTAACGGAGCCGGACGTAGTTGTTCTGCTGAGATCGTAGTAGGGGTGTGTAGGTGCTGTCCGCGCCAAAGTCGATCATCTCTTCGTTGATATTATACGCTTTCAGCCACAGCGTGCGTATAGCCTGACTTTGCGCGTTGGGCTCCTTGAAGGTGAACAGTATTGACGGTGCGATCTTGGTGAACCTTGGGTAGATTTCGCTTTTTAGATTATAGTTGGTACTGTTGTTGTGGAAGGATTTTCCCTCAGCCATCAGCATTATCTCGTGGAAGGTGGTGTGCGGAAACCATGAATAACCAATAGATCCGGCGCCTACGGGTGTTTCCGTGTTGAACGAGAACATGGGGGCCAGGGCAAATACAAACCTGTTCTCTGGTAGGGTGAGGTTGTGGAACAACAGACCCAACATGATGCCGTCGTATTTATTGCTGCCGAGTGCAGGGGCAATGAATAGCTTGTCTTTGTTCGTACGGTTCAGGCCCAGGAGCGGACGGATTGAAACGCCAAAATGGTGAAACAGGGCATTGCGCCGGTAAACGTCATTGGTGCTCTTGCCATCCGGTATCACCTCATCTATTTTCAGGTGCTTCCAATTGGTGCCGGGTAGCATGAGGGTGGTCTTATGCTCAAAAGGCTCGCTCCAGGGAGTAACGATACCAAGTGCGCTGTCTTCTTTATTTAGTGCTATCACGTGCACAGGTGATGCAACTCCGGATCGGTTTGCAACGGTTATCTCTGTATTCCCGTCCTTTATTCGGGCATGGGTAATGGTGAAGTCGATCTTTTTATCGGTATGGAGAATGGTGTCAAAGAACCAGGAAATGTCCCTGGAGGTGTGTTTTTCCAGAACTGCGCGGAAATCTGCCGGGTAGGGGTGCTTGTATTTCCATGTTTCGAAGTAGTCTTTCATTCCTTCTTCAAAATTTGCCGGGCCCATATATTGTTCCAGCCAGCCCAGCATGAGTGCAGTTTTGTAGTAGACGTCTATACCATAGTGCGTCATGTCGGCGAACTCGGCAGAATGTGTGGCAATCGCCTGGTCCTCGTTTGCGGCCACCATCTGGTAGTAAGCCAGCGATTCGTCCAGGCCCACCTTGCGCTTGCGCAGGGTATCGCCATGTAAGGCATTTGTTGTTTTCTGCTCGTAGAATGAGTTGATACCCTCATCCATCCACGCATGATCACGTTCGTTGCTGCCCAGCATGCCATAGAACCAGTTGTGACCTGCCTCGTGCACCACTACAGTTTCCAGCTTTGCGCTGGCGACCCGGTCTATCAGTGTAATGGTAGGGTACTCCATGCCGCCACCAGCCTTCATGTCGCCCAGTACTGCCTTGATTGTGTTGTAGGGGTATGGACCTACCCACTTGCCATAGTGGCGCACAGCATCAGCCAGGTATTTATTGCCGTTCCTCCATTGTGCCTGGTAGGTAGGTAAAAATGCGGTCCAGGTGGTGATGAGCTTACCGGTGCCGGGGGCGCGGACCGTATCCTTGCGCACTATGTATCTTTTGTCAGCAAACCAGGCAAAGTCGTGGACATTATCCTCGGTAAAGCGCACCGTTTTCATGTTTGGTGAGCTGGCAGGGAAGTGAAAGCGATAAAGTGTGTCCGAAGCGAGCGGTGCAGCGGCCAATGAGTCGAGCCAATTGTTCTCAGATTCAGTCTGACAGTTGCCGGTTGCGAGTATTACATAGTTTTCCGGCAGGGTCACTTTCACATCGTAAGAGCCATATTCGCTGAAGAATTCACCCTGGTCAAGGTAGGGGATGGGGTGCCAGCCCTTATGGTCGTACACGGCAGGTTTGGGGAACCATTGCGAAACATAATATGCCTGGCCGGTATGTCCGTTTCGGGAGAATACCTTGGGGAGTTTCACCCGAAAGGGTGTCGCGACTTTTATTTTCTGACCGGGTGGGAGGGGCTGTGGCAGATCGACCCTAGCGATGTCGGGTGTAGCCTCCGTGGCGTAATGGTCTGCAGAAATGCCATTTACGGTGAACTGAAGGCTATCCATATAGCCCCTGTCTGACTTTTTAGCGTAGTAGAACGTTGTACTGTGGTTTAGCTCCTGCTGCTTTGCAAATGGTGTATGGTCATTTTTGTATGCATTCGGAAACAGGTGAACGTAGATGAACCTGAGCGTATCAGGAGAATTGTTGGTATAAGTGAATTCCTCATACCCATTAAGGATGTGCCGCGTATCATCCAGTGATACTTCAATATTAGTGGCTACATGTTGCTGCCAGTAGGATTGTGCGTGGGTCGTAAAGGCTGCGAAAAGAGTGCAGGCGGCAAGGATGCGCTTCATGCTGCTAAAATACATGAAAACACTCATTGGACGGGCGGGAAAGATAGCGTGATATGTGGAAGTTGTAAACTAAAAAAGGCTGCCTTCTGGCAGCCTTTTAATATTTGAACGACAGTGAATTAGTCGTCGTTGTCGTTGTCTTTGTTGCTCTTGCAAGAACCGTAGTGCAGATGACCGTGGCCACAGCAATCTTCGTGGTAGCGAGCGCGAGTGTATGTGTGGTTGCAAGTGTTGTTGCATTTGTTAGCGCAGCATGAAGTTTTCTTCTCGCAGCAGCTGCTCTTGTCAGCGCAAGAACCTTTCTTTTCGCAGGCAGACTTACATTTTGCGTAGTAACCATCCGGTCCATAAATGTAACCATTGTGGCCGCAGCAGTTGCGGTGACCCATCCAGTGGTGGCCGTGGTGGCATGCGCTCTTGCAGCAATCGCCAGCCTGCGCTGAGAATGAGCCAAATAGCGACAACAATACTACTACCATCATGCTTGTGAAAATCCTTAGTTTCATACGGTTAGTTTTAGTTTTAATGATCGTTTATGTTTGTTACAGGGTTAAAATTAGTATAAATCTGCTCAAATCAAAATGATTTGCCAAAAAGTTGCAAAAAATAGCGAGACCTGCGCAACCGTGACTTTAAGGGCGTTATTTCGGTTTAACCTGCAGTTTAAAAGTGTACTTATTCGGGCCTGGTAAGTGCCTCAATGATGCCTTTGTGCTCAGGGTAAAGCTGAGCAAGCGAATTTCTGCCGGCAAGCTCAAAATCGGCAAAGTCAAAGCCCGGAGCTACAGTGCATCCGCATAGAGTGTAGGAAGACGCTGTTTCGACACGGGAACCAAACCAACTGCCGGCCTTGATAACCGTAAACGGGCTTGCATCGCTATCAACCCCCAGTTTGTGAACCTTCAATTCACCAGCAGGCGTTATCTCATAAATAAACAGACTGCCACCATCATAGTGGTGCCACAGCTCGTCTGATGCTATTCTGTGGAATGCAGAAAATTGACCAAACTCCAAAAGGAAGTAGATGCTGGTCATGGCATTCCTTGGTCCATGGTGCTCTGTGGTGAGTGCGTTTTGGGGCAGCAGTAACTCAGAACGGTAAATCTCGCTAAAAGCACCTCCTTCCACGTGAGGAGTAAGGGAAAGTTTATCGATCCAGTATTTTGGGGAACGCGTTGTCATGATTTAGGCGTTTCCGGCGGCTTGTTCTTTGCTCTCCAGCCACTTTTTGCGGCCTTCACCGGCAAATACGTGGCGCTCGCTATGATAGGAGGAACGCACCAGCGGACCGCTCTCTACATAGTCGATACCCATCTTATAGCCTTCTTCCCTATAGAACGCAAATTCATCCGGGTGAACGAAGCGGGCCACCGGCAAGTGTTTTTGGGTTGGCTGCAGGTACTGGCCTAGCGTTACCACGTCTATGCCGTTATCGGCAAGGTCTTGAAGCGTTTGCAATACTTCCTCTTTTTCTTCGCCGAGGCCCAGCATAATGCCACTCTTGGTGCGCATGCCACCGTCTTTGAGGCGACGAAGCGCTTCGAGGCTACGGTGGTACTTGGCTTGTATCCTCACTTGTCGTGTAAGGCGCTCTACCGTCTCCATGTTGTGGGATACCACCTCAGGGGCTACATCGATGATGCGCTGCAGGTTGTCCCAGTCGCCTTTGAAGTCGGGAATAAGTGTTTCCAGTGTTGTTTCCGGATTTAGGGCCCTGACCGCTTTTATGGTATTGGCCCAGATTATAGACCCGCCGTCTTTTAGTTCGTCACGATCTACGGAGGTGATGACAGCGTGTTTTACCTTCATCAGGTATATCGCTTCTGCCACGCGCTGTGGTTCGTCCCAATCTACAGGCTCAGGCCTGCCGGTGGCAACAGCACAAAAACCGCAGGAACGGGTGCAGATATTGCCAAGTATCATAAAGGTAGCTGTGCCCTCGCCCCAGCACTCGCCCATATTGGGGCAATTACCACTTTCGCAGATAGTGTGAAGTTTGTGCGTATCCACCAGGTTACGAACGTTCCTGTAATTCTCGCCGATAGGCAATTTTACACGAAGCCAGTTCGGTTTCTTTGGCCGCTCATTGGTGGCCGCCTGCGTAGTACTGATTACCGGTAGTTCCTGCATAGAGGGTGCAAATTACGACCATCACCAACGTTTGCCAAATTGGAAGGCGACGAAAAAATCGACGAAGTAGGGTTTCGCTTCCTGGTCTACCATAATTGGAATGGACTCGGAGTAATAGTCGACACTGACGCCGGTTTCCACAGCCAGAACACTCTTGCGATTGGCCGCAAAATCAAAATGGAGCATTGACTTAAAGTGGCCGCCCGGAATGGTTTTTACCTCGCTTAACCCTTGCCCGAAGCCTGCTGCCCCAAGAATGTTTCGCTGTGTGAGAAATACATTTGGATTGTCTGAATATTTTACTGCATTCGGATCACTGTCTACATTTAAATAATATGGCTTCAGAAGCCCCAGTGATGCACTGAGCATATTTGTCCAGTGGATAGATACCGAACCAGGATCGGGCTTGCCTGCCAGCAAAAAGCGTTTTCCATAGCCCAGCTTAAGGGCGTAGAAGTTGTTTATTTTTCCATAGACATAGTTAGCAGACCCGCCAGACGCGCTGCCTTCGGCAGTGAGTTTTTCCTGCTTCGGGTGCTTCTTTTCTGAGAATTCAAGCTGCCACACGTTAACCTTGTAAAACATGTCGGCCGTGCGGGTGTTTTCCGGTTTTACCTTACCCAGATCGAAATACATGCTCCAGCCAGCGGTATGAAGCCGATAGCCGAAGCTAAGCTCGTTCCTGATAGGTTTTGGGCCTGCAGGCGCTACTTTGGTCGCAGTTGACCTGAGTTTTTTTGTGGCAGTCGTATCTGCCGGGTCGGCAAATACATTCTGTGCATGGCTAAGAATGCCCATGCAGCATGACGGGATCAATAGTAATGCCGATCGGAAAAAGGCTGTCATAAAATTCAATGTAATTTACCCATTGTTACTCATTTCAAAAAAAATAAGTGTGTCTGGCCTTACTTTTGAAAGAAAATTAACAGAGATGATCACTGCACATGTAACCTACACCGGCGAACTGCGCTCCAAGGCAGTTCACGTGCGCTCAGGAAGCGAAATAGAAACCGATGCCCCGGTTGACAACCACGGAAAGGGGGAGCGATTTTCACCGACAGACCTGGTAGCTACGGCACTGGCGACCTGCATTGTGACCACGCTGGGGATAGCAGGACCAACGCACGACCTTAATATTGATGGTGCAGAATGTGAGGTGACCAAAATAATGGTGTCTGACCCGAGGCGAATAGGGGAGATAATAGTGAATATGACCTTCCCGAAAAGCGCTCCGTTTACCGACAAACAAAAGCAGATCATAGAGCGAATAGCCTATTCCTGCCCGGTGTTTGAGAGTTTACACCCGGACCTGAAGAAAACGATGTCATTCATATGGCCTGAATAATAGGCGGCGAGACTGCATTAATGGCTAAATTTGGCTGCCGATGACGAATATTCTCCAGATAACAACGACGAGCATAAGCCAGGCTTTCATGGAATTGAAAGCCAATAAGTTGCGCACGTTTTTGTCGCTGCTGGGTATCACTATCGGCATATTCTGCATTATCTCTGTACTTACTGTGCTGGATAGCATGAAAAACTACATCCAGAAGGACATGGCAACACTGGGCAGCGATGTACTGTATGTGGGAAGATGGCCCTGGATGGACGACGGTGGCGAATATAAATGGTGGGAGTATTGGCGACGACCGGGCATGACACCCGCCGACGTGCGCGCTATAGAGGCCCAGGTGCCTGATGCGTCTACAGCAACATTATGCCTGAGTACAAGGCGATTGACGGTAAGATACCAGGATATGGAGCTAAGTAGCATCGTTGGGTATGCCGTGCTGGCCTACTTTGACAAGGTGCAGAATATAGATATAGAGCTGGGGCGCTACCTGAGCACGGCTGAACTGGACGGCGGAAATAACTCGGTGGTGCTTGGGTATGCGGTATACCGGAACATGTTTCCCGGGAACATAGATCCACTAGGTAAGAGTGTAACCTTCCTGGGGCGAAGGTTTGTGGTGGTGGGTGTGATGAAAGCGGCAGGGCAAAATATGGCTGGCTTCGATTATGACAATTCTGTCGTGTTTCCCTATTATGCAGCAACCTCGCTAATTGATACGAGGTCACTGAACTATGACCCCATGCTGGCGATAAAGGCTGTGCGTGGCAAAGACGTAGATGAACTGAAATATGAGGTGGAAGGAGTGCTGCGACGTATGCGAAAGGTAAAGCCGGGACAGCCTAATAACTTTGCCGTAAACCAGCTAAGCCAGGTGTCTGAGCGGCTGAATAGTTTGTTTGGTACTATCGACGTGGTAGCGTGGTTCATAGGTGGGCTATCCTTGCTGGTTGGTGCCTTTGGGATAGCGAATATCATGTTTGTGACAGTGAAAGAGCGCACTAAAATAATAGGGCTTAAGAAGGCTATAGGCGCACGGAGAAAATCAATTTTGCTTGAATTTTTGCTGGAGGCGGTGGTGCTCTCGCTGATAGGTGGGCTAATGGGTATTTTGATTGTAGTAGTCCTTAGCCTGTCGCTCGGTTCGGCATTTGATTTTGAGGTTATCCTCTCGTTAAGCAACTTTTTGGTTGGCATAATTGTGAGTATATTCGTAGGAGTAATGGCCGGAATCATACCGGCTATTTCGGCCTCAAGACTAGACCCGGTTGTAGCCATCAGAACACATTAATAGCAATTATGAAAGATAAGCGCGTACTGATACTCGATAAAGAACGAATAGCCTTCAAAATGCGCCGTATGGCCTATGAAATATGGGAGCGAAACAGTGACGAGAAGGAGCTGACAATAATAGGTATTAACGGTAGCGGAAAGGTTGTAGCTGATAACCTGGTGGAAATACTGAAAGAGATATCTCCGCTGAAGATAAAAAGCCTGACGCTGGATATAAATAAGAAAAGCCCGCTTGATTTCATTTATGAAACCGACTATAACCTAAATGGAAAGTCGGTAGTGCTGGTAGATGATGTGGCGAACTCAGGCAAGACCCTGATGTATTGCCTGCACGGAATACTCTCCTATGACCTGAAAAAGGTGATGGTGGCCGTTCTGGTAGACAGGAAGCACAAGTCGTTCCCGATAGCCACTGATATAGTAGGGCATACTGTGGCCACCACAATACAGGATCATATAGAGGTAGAAACGTCTGGTAAGAAAGTAAAGGGTGTGTACCTGAAGTGAGTAAGGTCCGAAAAAGAACTTGAGAAAGCACCATTGATATGGTGCTTTTTCGTTTAATTTTGCCGCCGCTAAATCAATCAGAAGTCAATGTCTTATACACTCGTAATACATGGTGGCGCAGGCAATATAACGCCGGCAATAATGAATGCTCAAATGGAGGCAGACTACACGGCTGCGCTACAGGACGCATTACGGAAAGGCAGCGATGTTTTGAAAAAAGGTGGTAGCGCAATGGATGCGGTGGTAGCGGCGATCTGTGAGATGGAAGACAATCCGCTATTCAATGCAGGTCGTGGCTCCGTTTTTACCAAAAAAGGCGTGAATGAGATGGATGCGGCGGTAATGGATGGCAGGACGCTGGAGGCAGGCGCTATAGCCGGTGTGCGCAATATCAAAAATCCCATCAGGTTGGCGAGGGAAGTAATGCTCCATTCAGGACATGTTTTCCTCAGCAATACGGGGGCTTCTGAATTTGCACTGAAGCAGGGTATAGAGACGGCTACAGATGAGTACCTGTTCAATAAATCGCGGTATGACCAGTGGGTAGAGATACGCGACACGGACTACACTCAACTGGACCACAAGGGAGATAATCTGAAAGGCGGGCCTATACCTAATACCGGTCACAAATTTGGCACGGTGGGCGCTGTGGCCTGTGACGCCGCAGGTAACATAGCTGCAGGCACGTCTACCGGGGGCATGACCAACAAGCGCTTTAATAGAATAGGTGATAGCCCGGTAATAGGGGCGGGGACCTATGCCAACAATAAGACCTGTGCCATTTCCTGCACGGGGCACGGAGAGCTATTCCTTCGTGCAGTGGCGGCATATGATGTGTCTTGCCTTATGGAATATAAGGGCCTGTCTTTGCAGGACGCTTGCGATGTGGTGATAAAAGATAAGCTGGTGAAGTTAGGTGGCGAGGGCGGCATGATAGCAGTGAACGCAAAGGGTGAATATACCTTCTGCTTCAACTCGGCCGGTATGTATCGTGGTATGGCAAACAGTGCCGGTGAGGAGATAGTGGCGTATTACGGGCAGTAGTGAAGTTGGCTATCCTTTTTGAATTTCCTTTGTGAGGCGCACTATGCTTTCGTGCGTCAGGACTTTCAGCCTATATTCATACCGATAGAGGTAAGCCTTTGTAAGCTTCTTCCAGTCACCATTTGGGTCGCCAACCGCGTCATTATTGTCATCGAGGACTATTTCTCCTTTCTGTACCGCAGAATTGCCATCGTAGACTATGTAGGTGTACCTGAGCTTTGTAAAGATCGGATAGATGTTAACAACGCCTTCGACCCCATATTTAAAAGGTGCCGGTGCAGAAAGCACGTGAATTTCAATCCATTTCGATCCCAGAGTTTTCATCAGGCCGGTCGCTTTGGCTGAGGCAAAACACTGTTTGCTGAATATCTCAAAAGGTACATGCGGGTTGAGCTCGCAGGTGTAAGTACGAACTGACTCGCTTTCAAAAAACTTCTTAGTGGTGACTCTTGCTGCGGAGGGAAATGTCTCCGGCATGTCACAAATGCAGCGGATGGCCCACCAAGTGGAATCTGGTGCCGGCCGGCCTCTGTAGAGGTGCTGTACGTACGCTTCAATTTTCTTGCTGGTGTTGCATCCCGACAATAAGATTATCGCCGTAATACCAGCCAGGGCTAGTTTCTTCATTAATCCGCGTTACGTTGCACACAATTAGTATAATTACCGGTGCTCATGCAGCACTATCTCGTCCAGGCTTTCCTGAGCCAGCGGGTGATAGTTGTTTTTATACCGCGTGTAGAGCCGCTTAGCCATTTCTTCACCGCCCGGTGCCAGCATCATTTCTGAGTAAAGTGGCTCCAGGAATTTTCGCCTGCCTATAGTGCTCAGGAAGCGCTCCATGGCAGGGTAGGCCTGGAAATAGTTGGTGCGGATAGCCAGGATAAACCACATACAGGCTATTTCGCTATTGCCGGTGTTGGTAATGTTGAAAGCATCATCCAGCATTTTCATCTGTGACGGCATCAGGCTTTTGGGCATTCCACGCAGGAAATGAAGCCATTCGTGTGCACTCCAGTTCACAAATGCCATCTGCTCTGCAGGCATGCCTGCAAGGAATTTTTCACGCTCTATGTCCACTTTGCCAAAGAGCTCGTTTCCGGCGCGAGGGCAGTTTGCCGGTATGCCCGGGCCATATACCCATTCATCGATCGTAATGCTTTTGCGCAGGTTGGTGTCTTTGCCAATGAGCACTGTGTCCATATAGTTCAGGAAGGTCTCAGTAGTTACCGTGCTGAAGGCGTAGTGGTCGAAGTACTTGCTGAGGAATTTGTCGAAACGGTCGCGTCCGGCGTTTTTCTCTATCAGGCGCAGGAAGTGGCAGCCCTTCTCGTAAGGAATGTCGTTGAGTCCATCGTCCGGGTCGCGTCCTTTCAGGTTGAGTTTTAGCCAGGTGTCCGGGCTCTTTGGCCCCAGGTGTGTTACGGTGTTTTCGAGGTCCTGGTAGCCGAGTTCCCACAACATGTCTGCATACTTTGCGCCCATCATCTGCTCCATTATGCGACGCTCGAAGTAGTTAGTGAAACCCTCATTGAGCCAGAAGTCGTTCCAGGTGGCATTTGTAACCAGGTTGCCACTCCAGCTATGTGCTAACTCGTGTGCGATGAGTGTTACAAGCGAGCGATCGCCAGCTATGATGGATGGAGTGCAGAAGGTGAGGCGAGGATTTTCCATGCCGCCAATAGGGAATCCCGGGGGTAACACCAATACATCATACCTTCCCCAGCGATATGGGCCATACAACTGCTCGGCAGCACCTACCATGCGGCCTACGTTCTCAAACTCGTAGCGCGCTTTGTCAATCATTCCTTTCTCTGCAAATACCCCCGTGCGATCGTCAATGCCACGGAAAGCAAGGTCGCCCACTGCAAGTGCCATCAGGTATGCGGGGATCGGGTTTTGCATGCGGAAGCGGTAGATACCAGAATCGTTTACGATGTCAGAGTTCTCTGCGCTCATCAATGCCATAAGGCCTATCGGCACTTTTACGCGGGCCGTATAGGTAAAGCGAACACCCGGGCCATCGGGGCAGGGTATCCATGAGCGGGCATATATAGATTCTGACTGGGTATAAAGGAATGGTTTTTTCTTGTCGTGCGTTTGCTGTGGCGACAGCCATTGTAGTGCTCGCGCGTCTGCGCCTGTCTTATAATAAACAGTGACGAATTTGGTGTTTACGTCGATGGGTATGTGCAATGCACTACCCAGGTACTTGATGGCACCGTCCAGGTGGTGGGCCGCTTTGTGCCCATCTACCGTTACGCTATCAATAGTGAGGTCGTAGGTGTCAAGTATCAGTTCTTTCTTCTTGTGGGTATTATTGATCGTCCACATGGCACTTCCGGCTATCTGCTTCTTGTCCATGCTAACATTGATGTCCAGGTGCAGGTGTTTCACCATTCCACTGTCAGCATTCGACAACATGTGGTCATCTACCCACTCTTTTGGGTCTACTACTTTTAGTGTAGAAGGTGCTGCTTTTTTCTTGCTTTTGCAGCCTGTGAATACGGTAAGTAAGAGAGAGGCGATAAGTGCTTTGCGTAATATGTACATTACCAGTTGTGGTGATTTAGGGTGCAAAATTAGGCAAACACAAGATTTTTATGGCATGTGGTAGCCGGCTTTTCGAGTCTGGGAGGGGTCTTAGTGACCCAAAATTGTCCTAAATAGGGATCGCAATAGCGGCTGGCGGTTACTTTTGATTTTTTAGTTACGTAACTTGCATAGCCATGTCTGTAAAGGGAAAAAAGATAGTATTGGCCGTGACCGGCAGCATTGCAGCCTACAAGACGCCACAACTAGTGCGCCTGCTGGTAAAGGCAGGTGCGGAGGTGCAGGTGCTGATGACAAAGGCGGCTGAGCAGTTTGTAACGCCGCTGTCGCTGGCTACGGTCTCGAAGCGACCTGTATTGTCTGATGTGGCCAATGGCGACACCTGGAATAATCATGTGGCCCTGGGATTATGGGCAGATGCGATGCTGGTAGCGCCATGCAGCGCCAATACACTGGCAAAACTTGCACACGGATATTGCGACAACATCATCAACGCTGTATATCTTTCCGCAAGGTGCCCTGTTTTCATTGCGCCCGCAATGGATGAAGATATGTGGATTCACCCCTCCACCCGGGCCAATGTGAAAAAAGTGCGCGAATATGGCAACCGCGTAATAGCAACCGAATATGGTGAGCTGGCCAGTGGGCTGGTAGGCGAGGGGAGGATGGCTGAGCCGGAGAATATTGCGGTGCTGCTATCAGATTTTTTTGCCGGTAATGATAATAAGCCGCTGAAAGGGCTAAAGGCGATGGTGACTGCCGGGCCTACCTATGAGCGCCTGGATCCGGTGCGTTTCATCGGCAATTTCTCTACCGGTCGTATGGGTATTGCAATAGCAGAGGCGCTGGCGCAGGCCGGTGCACAAGTGACACTGGTGTGCGGGCCCACAGAGCAGCGGCCTGCAAATCCGGCAATAAATACAATAAGTATAGAAAGTGCCCGCGAAATGTATGAGGCAGGTATGGTTGTGGGTAAGGAGGCAGACATTGCCGTACTGGCAGCTGCGGTAGCCGATTACAAACCGATAAAGCAGGCAGAAAACAAAATAAAAAAAAGTGAAGGCGAAATGAGCCTGACGCTTACCAAAACGGAAGACCTGCTGGCGGCACTAGGCAAAATAAAACAGCCTTGGCAAACGTTAGTAGGGTTTGCGCTGGAGACGGAGAATGAAATAGCTAACGCCCAGAAAAAACTGGAGGGCAAGAATGCAGATATGATAGTGCTGAACTCGCTACGCGATGAGGGTGCGGGTTTTGGGCACGACACAAATAAAATTACACTGCTGAAGCGCGATGGTAGCATAGTACCCATGGCGCTTCAGAGCAAAAAAGAAGCGGCCGCTGTGATAGTGGACCACATTGCAGAGCTGAAGTATGCTGAGAAAACTGTTTAGTATCCTGTCCCTGCTGCTGGCGTTCGGTGCGTCATCGCAGGAGTTTAACTGTAAGGTCACCGTGCGGCACGACAAGATAACGGGTACCGGCACCGACCCTCAGTTGTTTCTGAATATGCAGAAGGCAATAACTGATCTGGTGAATACGCGGAGGTGGACAACCGACGAATTTGCCAGCACGGAGCGCATAGAGTGTAATATTTTCATTAACCTGGTAAGTGCTAACGTGGGCGGCGACCCAAACACGTTTTCAGGTACTATAAGCATACAGGCATCAAGGCCGGTTTATAACACGTCGTACACATCTACGATCGTGAATTTTGTAGACAAAGACCTTACGTTTAAGTACTCACCATTTAACCCGCTGAACTTTGATGACAACCGGATAGTGGCCGTAGACGCCATCAGTTCTAACCTAAGTGCGATAGTGGCCTATTACTGTTACATTATCCTTGGCCTTGACTACGATAGTTTCTCACCTATGGGTGGTACTGCTATCTATAAAAGAGCCCAAAATATTGTGAACAATGCACCGGGTGGAAAGGGCACTGGCATAACAGGCTGGAATGCCATGGATAACAACAAGAATCGCTACTGGATAGTGGACCAACTGCTGAACCAGCGATTTTCAGAGGCGCGAAACTTCTGGTATCTCATGCACAGGGAAGGGCTGGACAGTATGTCTGTGAAGCCAACAGAAGCAAGGTTGCGTATACTCACTAACCTGAGGAAGTTGTATAATGTGAATAAAGAGAATCCTAGCTCCATACTTATCCAGTTCCTATTTAACGCGAAAAGTGACGAGATCATAAAACTCGTAGAAATGTCGCCAAAAAATGAGCGAACACAATATATTACAATGCTCTCTGCGATGGACGTTGCCAACGCGGCAAAATATAATGCCCTAAAATAGAGCCGCCTCACAATAATTATACATGAAATTAAAGCTAGCCCTGCGATACATGCTGCCAGCCCTGCTTCTCCTCACTACAACAGCTTGCGAGGAAAGCAAGAAGGATGTGTTATCAAAGGAAAAGATGCAGGCTGTGCTTATGGATATCAACGTTGCCGAGATATACTGCACGATGACTGAAGACAGCACGCACCCACGCGGCGAGAAGAACCCGGACTCCCTTGGCTTGTATTACAAGATCATTTTTGACCACCATGGTATAAAGAAGGAAGACTTTGATAAGAGCCTTGCCTGGTACAAAGCACACCCTGACGAAATGGACACCGTAGTGAACAGGATGATGGGTGTAGTGGAAAAGTGGAATGTGCAGTAGGGCCTATTCTATGGCTCGGCTCAGGATATTACCCAGATTCTTGTTAATCTTACCGTCTTTGTACATGGAGTCGTATGGGATGTAAATTTTCCTGCCTTTATTCAGAATAACGATGGCAGGGGTGACATCGGGCTGAAACTGATCAAATAAGTTGCTGTCGTTTTTGTTCCGGTATTCAAAAAGTATGGGCGATATTCCCGGCATGAGTTCTCTTACATATGCCGATTCCAGCTTGCGTGCATAAACAGAGGAATCTACGAGGGATAGTGACGCTATTTTGTAGTGTTGGCCGTCAAATTTCTTACGGATAGCATTATAGACCTCGTTGAAGCACTTGAGACAGGTTTTCTGGTGCTTCATGATCATGAAGCAGGTAGTGCTATCGCTGTGCGTCCAGGGCTGGTTTCGCTCGGTGTATTGCTGGGCGCACAACCTGGTGCCGGGTGACATTGCCAGGGCAATAACAGTTACTTTAGCTGCCAGTTGTAAACCCATACAAAGTAATTGAGGTCGTGGGTGGAATAATAGTCGTCTTTCTCCTTCCTGGCTTGCTGTGAGGTGATGTTCATACGTGGCGCTGCAGATTCATTTACCAGCCATATTTCGTTTCCGGTAGTGATAAGTCGGGTGGAATAGCTTAATGGTAGTGGGAATGAGCCTGGTGTAATGATGTAATTTTCCTCTGTGGCCGGCTCTGTGACATACATCTGACCTTCCACAACCGGCCTCCAGTGTCCATCGGCACGCTTCCATACATCAATCATCCTCCGCTCAAAAACGCAGCGGGGAAAGCGGCGGGTAACCATCACGGTATTTTCATCAAGAAAGTGAACTTTTTCTATGCGATTTATGAATGTATCTACTTTATAAAGCTCGTAGCAGTATCTTTTCGATTCCCCGGGATTGCCTTCCTCGTCCCAATGAATAGAGTCAATTTTTGCAAGGCGGGTAGCATCGTTCTTTATGTAATCGGTGTTTATGCTATCTATAAGCGACAGGTCGGGTATTGAATATTCAGCTATTTTGTAGGGCATGGCTTGTGTAAACAGCAGTCGGTTATTCTTTACGGAGAAGTGGTTTCTTACAAGATGCGTATAGAGGAAGTAAGGGAACAGTGGCGTCAGGTACTTTTCAATGATGCCGGTTTTGAAGTTGTAGCCGATGATCTTGGTATTCACAGAGTCGCTCAAGGGGTGAGAATTATAGTTCTTGAGCAGCAGGAGATGCTCGTCGTCAACTAAGTGCACCTCATCGGCCTTATATGAATTGACTTGCTTCAGTAATTTTCCCGCTCGTGTAAATATATATATGCTATCGCTTTTAAGTGCAATATGCTTGTCATTTACGGACAGATAGCCAATGTGCCACTGCAATACTGACTCCGTCAGCGGCACCGAAAGCCGGAAACTGTCATGCTTTTTTGTGCGCAGGTTGCAGGTGTAGACGGTAATGGTAGCCTTGTTGCTAGTCTCTTTAAAGTAGGGGTCGCAGTAATAAAGCACTCCGGCATGCTCGCCAAAGGTGATGTCTCCCGGAGCTTTCAACTTCAATTCTACCGCCTCTCGATAGGTGAACGCAAGTCGCTTTGACTTGTCCCGGGGCGGCAACAAGAAATGCCTGTGCACTAAGCAGCAATAATAGCAGCGTATTTTTCATATGGCACTAAGGTAATAAAGGATAGTCGGATTGTGCTATTTCCCAAAGCTTCTGATCTTATAGGTAAATACCAGCATCACATACCGTTGCAGGATGTTGGTTTGCTGGTCCTGTATATAGGAGTCGGTGGTGGTGCGGCGTACATTGGTATTATTGTTCAGCAGGTCGAAGGCGGAGAGGCGTATATCTCCTTGCTGCTTACGGAACAGTTTCTTGCCGATGGCCATATTCCACAGCAGGTAGTTGCGGTTGAAGCCCGCTGCGAGGCCAAAGTTGCCCTGCCACATGGCAGTTGTGGAAACGACGATGCCCTTCCAGATGATAAGGTCGGCGGTAGCGCGGAAATTTTGTGTGATATAGGTGGTGTTAAGCGCGGTATTTACCGGGTTGATAGAAGATGTTAGTGATGTGAACGAGGTGAGGCTGAGGTCCGTTTTTTCACTGAAGTTGCTATAGAGGGCCACGTTGGCATTTGCATTGCGGCTTTGCTGGTAGTTGATCATGCCGTTTATCACCGCCGGGGTACGGGTCAGGGCTCCGCCCAGACCCATATTCACCCGGCACTTTATCATTTTAAGTGGCACGCTATAATTGAAATTGCCATTTACCATGGCGTTGCCGTCCAGGTTCACGGGCATGGTCAGTTGTGCACCTGAAGGCAGGTATATAGCACCAATTGTGGTGTCGGTAGTGGCGGTGGTGGCAGCATTGGCTATGTAGTGTTGCACCACGCCACCTTGTATGGTTAGTGACAGGTTGTTACCTGTCGATGACGATGCATTGTAGCGCAGCGTCATGTTGTGATTAAATGGCTGTCGCAGCGATGGGTTGCCGATAGATAGGTGCAACGGGTCGGTATTGTTAACCACGCCTTGTAACTGTGACACCGTTGGCAGACCTGCGCGTGTGGTGTATGTGGCTGAAAAGTGCCTGGTCTTAGACAGATTGTATTGCAACGTGGCTATGGGTAGCAGATTGGTAAATGAGCGGCGGAAAGCGGGGCCGGGCGGGTCTCGCCTGTCATTGGTCATGGTGGCCTGCTGACCGTTTATGCCCGCCGATGCTTCGAATTTTTCTTGCCGGTACAAGTAGCTGAGGCCGCCTTTGTGGGTAATGCCCTTGCTGGTAAACATCCCTGAGAGCAGGCTGTCTTCAATGGTGTAGCCACTTCCGGTATTGTTGTAGGCTCGCTTTTCAGATGTGGATGGCGCCCATGAGCCGTCATATTGCGCTTTCAGCAGGCCTGTACCTACCGGCTCCGTCCAGGTAGCGTTTGCGGTGGTGTTGCTGCTTTGCTGCTTGTCCTTTACCTCTTGGTCCAGTGCGTAGGCTGGGGTAGAGTCGGCGTAGAATACGTTGTTGGCGTACTGCTGGTTATCCCCATTTGCACTGTTCCCGCTTGCAGTAATGCCGGCAGAGAAGGTGCGGCCTTTTTTGTGGAAGCGGCGTGTGTAGAGAATATTGCCATTTGCAGCTATAGTGTTGCGGTTGCTGCCGCTACTGGCTGTGGTGGTGTTAAGTAGCTGTTCGCTGCCTTGCGTGGATGTAGTTGTTTTTCCTTGACGGGCACTCTTTGTTTCGCCGGTTGTTACATTTATCGCCGGTTGCACCAAAAGCGTGCTCATTGAGTCGGGAGTATAGGTGATGCGCAGATTACCCCTGTGAGAAACGTTTGCAGATGATGCGGGGCTGCGCTCGTCATAAACCTGGCCAGCAGTTCCCGGTAATACATAGGTGCGGTGTATGGTGCTTACATTCTCATTATCCATCTGGTTAAAGAAATAGCTGCCGTTTACATCCACCTTCTTGCCCCATTTGTCGCTATAGTTGATGCCTGCCGCCCTGGTGTCGGTGATGCCATTGCCGCCACCCCCGCCAGCCGATGCCGGGCCGCCGTCAGAGAAATTCTGGATGTTCACATTATTTGCCTGCGCCGTCACACTTATGCGCTTGTCTCCCGCAAACCGGTTCATGGACAGCCCCGCCCCATATACCCCCTGGCCGTTATTGTCGCTGCCACCACCGCCAAAGATGTTTCCAAAAAAGCCATTGCGCTTATCGGGCTTGGTGACGATGTTTATGGTCTTACTCACCGGCCCCTCGCGAAAACCTGTGAACCGCTCCTGGTCGCTCTTTTCATTGTATACCTGCACTTTCTGCACCACATCTGCCGGCAGGTTTTTCAGCACGGCCCATGGGTCATTGCCAAAGAAGGGTTTACCATCCACCATCACCTTTATCACCTGCTCGCCTTGTGCACGCACCTCCTTGCCGTTTACCTCCACGCCCGGCATCTTGCGTACCAGGTCGGCAGCGTCGGCATCGGGATTTACCTTGTAGGCGCTGCTGTTATACTCCATGGTGTCATCTTTCTGCACTACGGCAAGTGCACGGGTCACAATTTTTACCTCATCGAGGGTTTGTGCGATGGGCTGGAGGAGGATGGTGCCGAGGTTGATGTCTCCCTCTAACAAATTAACTTGTTTGTTGTAGGCGGCAAAGCCTGGTAAACTGATGGACAGAGTAAAGGCTCCTTGTGGAACGCTATCTATGCGAAAAGCACCCGGCGCGGCTGATGATTTACTTTTTACAAGTTTGTTTTTTTGCAACAGGGAAATGTCTGCAACAGAACTGTCGCAGTTATGACACGATAGCGTGCCCCTAATAGCGTATGGTTGTGCGGTGCACAACACCATGGTGAACATGGAGATGACGGTAAGCCATAGCTTCATCAATTTAAAGATAGCTAAAAGCGGAGTTCAATGCAGGCATATAATTACTCGCAAAAAGAGTTACGCAATATTGGCCGGCGTATTATTACAGATTAAAACCGCCTTACCTGGTCAGCCTTTGATGAATAACAAGGTCAGAAGGTATATCGCTGAAAGGAATAAAAACGTATTCCAGTATCGCGTGTTCTTGATTTGGTTCAGCCTTTCGGGTCTTTTTCACTATCAACTTATTTCCGCGGATGGTGCAGGTATATGCACTGGCAAAATAGTCATGTCTTCCGCCAATAACATAGGTGAATACACTGTCATTCTGAAAGTAGATGTCTGACATGGCAACGGTTTCGTCTAGTTTGCTGGAGGGGAAGAATTTTTTTCTCTGTTCATATATTTGCAAAAATGTGTCTATCACTCCTTTGTTTCTAAGTGCAGAAGCCCAGGCCATGCCACTTTTGTCGTTATAGAACGCAATGAAACTTATGAATGTAGAGCCTTCGCTATTTATGGCAATACTGTCGAAAACCGGTGCATTCTCATCTGTTTCGAGATATCCCATCTTCTTCATACTTTCTACCAAGTCAGATTGCATTTTTGCACCGTCCCGAATAGTATTCAGTGTATCGATGCCATTATCGTAGAGATAGAACCCTTCTGTTCGGAGATTAGAATTTTGGGTTGGAAAAATATAGTTGAGTGCAAAAAAAAATCCGACTGCAATAAATGGAGTTTTTTTAGTTCAGAAGGATTTGATTAGGTTCGAAGATTGCGTCTTAAAAATATAACGGATTGGTTGAAACTCGTGTCGATTAAGCTTAAGGAGAAAAATCTGAACCAATTTCAGAAACTCTATCGTATAAAGGTAAGAACGCGTTTGCGTGCCAATTTGATTTGGAGCGGCAAACTGCCATCAGCCGCTTTAACGGTATGCGTCTATGAACGTAAATGGTTGCCGGATTGATTGTGTGCAATTGATCAAGAAAGTGTTTTGATGCTCCATTTTTTTATAATTTATTAATTTAATTTTTATTTTCTTCGTGATATTGTCTATTTGAACAACTCCTCCTTCAACTCCATTGAGATACCCGGGACAAACCTGACGTGGGATTTCATTGGTGGACCAGATTATCACGTGACTGTAGGTGGGTAGTATACTCTTGTAGGCTTCGCAATTCCAGCGTCCAATTGTACTTCGTTCATTTGTCTTTACAAAAAGGTAGCTCGTGTCGTTGTAAAAGCACATTGTATCACCCATTTGTATTTTTATAACATCTTTGTTGTTATAGAAGGTGGTAAGGTCGCCTGAGTTATTCTCGGAATGAAGGTTTACGCTTACTGTATTACCTACTCTTATTGTGTCGTGTAACTTGCTATCATTTACGTAAAGGCGTAAACGAGTGCCGTTTGTATAGGTTACCCCCTCCAGTTGCACCTTCGACGTAAGTATCTTTGTTGCGCTTTTGGACATTGCCTCACTATCCCAAACGGGGTTATTTGTGCGCGCCTCATAATCTTCATAATCGTACAGATAGACAAATTGAGGATTTTGCGCATGCACAAAGTAATTTGTCGTCACTTGTAATATTAAAACAAGTAGGATGGATTTCATTGAACTCGTATATTTAAATGTATGGACGTACTATATTATTACGCCCATACATGCGTTTCATTTATTGTTAATTTGTAGGTAACTGCGGGACTATTACACTGTTAATCTCGTTACACCATACGGATTGCATTTGTTGCGAACCCAAATAAGCAGCGAAATCTTCATCTTCGATTCCAGACCAAACTAGAGACGTAACAATATTCTGTCCATTTGGATCTTGCCCAACGGAACCGCCATTATTGTAGGTAGGAACGACCATAAACTGATACGAGCCGCCACAACCGCTAATGGAACCATGGATTGATGTAATTTGGATTGGAGGCATACCAAATACGACGTCATAGTTGATAGTAACATCATATTGTATAAGGCATGGCTGTCCATTATACGTTCCTTGAACACTTCCAGTTGCGTGGTATTGTTTCGCAAAAGCTGAATTCGGCAGTATAAAAGAGCAAATGCCGATTAATAAGATGCTAAATAAGATTTTCATTTTGAATGTTTTTACATGAATGTATTGTGAAATTTCTTTCGGTAACTCTGCTCCGCACTTTTAGAAACCGCCCAATAAGCAAGCGGTCAACAACACTAACAAATCAAACTTTCATACCTTTACCTTGCAAAGTGCGCAGGTACTCAGGTCATTGTTTCATGCTGTTCCGGCAGACGAAATCAGTTAGGCATTGAGTAGCGCTATTAGAGCAGGCAATTTTGGTAGGCTTCGGTGTGCCATTTATTAGCCTGCTCTTTGTGCTTAATCTTTGCACCGGTCATTTTCATGACATTTGCTATAGCAAAAAGTCATTCACACGAAATTAACATGAACGAATGAAAAAAAAAAACAATGATTTCATGGTATTTATTTCGGAAAAATAGTTGTAATTAATCGGTTGATACCCATCACTTCATCACCACTTTTCCTCTCACTACTCCATCTGCCATGTACGCAGTAAGAATGTAAACCCCCGGTGGCTCACGCAATTGCATGGTAGTGCTGCCCTCTGTGCTTACGGTCTTTACAGCCCGTCCCGCCACGTCGGTTATCACAATTTGTGCGTCGCCTGACTTTGGTAGGAAGATAGTAAATGTGCCATTTGATGGGTTGGGGTAGATAAGTATTCCCTGAGTACCTGCCACGTTTCTCACCGCAACCGGGCACTCACCCGCAGGCAGTATAGTGACGTTGTGTGTGCTATAATCTGTGCCGCAGAAGTTAGACACTGTATAAGTAATTGTAGCGGTGCCGGTTGCTGTAGCGCTTACGCCGCCTGTTGCCGATACACTAGCTCCCGATGCCGACCATACACCCATGCTGCCTGCGCTGAATAGCGTAGTGTCGCCTATGCATATCGTGTCGGGACCTGAGATGGGGCTGGCAATGGGAAAGGTTTCAATATGCACCACCACGGTAATAGTATCAGATGCGCCACCATCGTTTACACGTACAGTAAACGTATCTAGTCCCGTGTAGCCACTAGCCGGGGCATAAGACACGCCTGACGGTGTCAGTACACCTCCGGTGGATATTCGGTTGCAGGATGCTAGTGCCACACCGTGCATAGGTGGGGAGGCCAGGCTCCAGGCCATGGGTTGCAGGTTGTCTGCATCCATTACCCGCAATGTGGTGTCTATATTCAGTGCTTCTGCACCGCAGGTGCACACGTTTGTCATCTCGCCTGCGGTAAAAAAGGGAGCATTATTGGGCATGGTTATTTTGCGTATCCGGTTGTTTATTACATCGCAGACGTAAAGGCTGCCACCGCCGTACCTGAACAACTGACCGGGTGCAATGCCAGCCGCAGTAGCTGGCCCTCCATCGCCGGACGTGATGCCGGACCCATTGCCCGCAATGGTGGTGATAATTCCTGCCGGATCCACCTGCCGGATGCGATTATTGCCCCGCTCGCCTATATAAAGGTATCCTCCTGCCCATGCCACACCATGTACCCCACTGAGTTGTGCTGCGGTGGCGGGACCCCCATCGCCGGCATAACCTATCGTGCCGTTTCCGGCGACCGTCGTGATAATTCCTGAGGGGTCTACCTTTCTTACCCTTTGATTTCCTTCGTCGGCTATGAAAACATTCCCTGCATAATCTGTGGCAATATCCAAGATAGAGTAAACTTGAGCATTTGTCGCGGGCCCACCATCACCGCTAAAGCCTGTAACACCTGTACCTGCAAAAACGCTGATTATGCCCGATGGCTCTACCTTGCGCACATTGTCATGAATGCCGCCTCCCAGGTAGGCATTTCCTGCGGTATCGAAGGTTATGCACGTAATATTACCAATTCCGGCAGCAGTAGCGGGCCCGCCATCGCCACTATATACAGTGGATCCGTTGCCCGCAAAGGTCGAAATGATACCCGCGGTGTTCACCATTCTTATTCGTTTGTCTGTGGAAAAATAGACATTGCCTGTTCTGTCCCTTGCTATCGCCCTGCCTGAAATCACCGATGCGGAAGTGGCAGGGCCTCCATCTCCAGATGTAGCAGAGGTGCCGTTGCCTGCCAGGGTAGAGACTGTGTTTGTATGATCTACTTTCCAGACCTTGTTTAATGAATAGAATACAAAATAGATGACATCATTTTCGTCTGACACCACGCTCTTGGGCTGAATGGCCGATGCTGCCGTGGCAGGAGTACCATCTACGGTGCCGGTGCCTCCGCCAACTACTGTGGTGATGGTTTGGCTAGTGCAAAAGAATCCACAAAGCGCTAAACTGACTACAGATATTAGTTTTTTCATTTTTTTCATTTTTTTTCGATGAAAAACCTACCCACTGGATAATTTGCTTGCTTGATTAAGAGGCTGTCTCAAAAGTAGGAAACAGCCTCTCTTAATTCGTGTGCCTTATAAAGAACGAAATACAAGCAAGTGGCTCTCTTGTGTTTCAAAAACCTCTTCGACACGTTCGTAAGAGTGTGCTAGTTGAAGTCTAGCCGAACGTCATCCATGAAACCGAATCCTGTTAGGTTATTATAGGTGCCTCCAGTAATGCAAGTTCCAAATGAAGTCCCAGAGGCAGGCAGTCCGAAGCAATTTGTCACCGATGGGTCCGACATATTATCTCCACCGTTGCCTACACAAGGTGATGGACATTGCCATTGGTAAGATGCATCAGTCCACTCAAATTGCGTGGTCGTTGTGAAATAAGTGCCTGGTACGGGTGTCGTAAAAGAAGAAAAGCCCGGGCCAGGGGAAGCGAACGTTGCCAGGTTGGGCCAGGACACTGTTCCCGGAGGAACAGTAATAGTGTTGGAGATAATGTCACATGGCATATCGTTACCCCAGGTTGGATCGAAATCTATAGCGTGCAAAGTGACAAATACTGTACATAGGTTGTTCAGGTTTCTGATCGTTAAAACCTGGGAATCTGCTTTGCTAGAAATGAGCACTAGCAGCAATATGATGTTCAATGTCTTTTTCATGTTTGTGTTATTTACGTAATTCAATGTTGATTTAACATTCCCCGCATTTATAAGAACCGCCCATTGAGCAAGCGGTGAACAACGCTCACAATACCAATATTCGTACCTTTACCAATGCTACATGGGCGGGTACTCGGGTTAGTTGCTTCGCACTGTTCCGGCAGACGATGTCAGTTAGCATTGAGTAGCGCTCTTAGGGCAGGCAATTCTGGTAGGCTTCGGTGTGCCATTTATTGTCCTGCTCTTTTTTGTGCTCACAATATGCACCGGTCATTTTATGACATTTGCTATAGCAAAAAGTCATTCACACGAAGTTAACATGTACGAATGAAAAAAAAACAATGTTTTCATGGTGTTTATTTCGGAAAAATAGTTGTAATTAATCGGTTGATACCCATCACTTCACCACCACTTTTCCTCTCACTACTCCATCGGCCGTGTAAGCAGTAAGAACATAAACCCCCGGAGGCTCATGCAATTGCATGGTAGTGCTGCCGTTTGTGCTTACGGTCTTTACCACTCGTCCCGCTACGTCGGTTATCACAATTTGTGCTTCACCTGACTTTGGTAGGAAGATAGTAAATGTGCCATCTGATGGGTTGGGGGAGATAAGTATTCCCTGCGTGCTTTCCACGTTTCTTACCGCAACCGGGCATTCGCCGGCCGGTAGTATCGTAAGGTTGTGCGTGCTATAATCTGTGCCGCAGAAGTTAGCTACTGTGTAGGTGATAGTAGCTGTGCCGGTGGCCGTGGCGCTCACGCCGCCGCCGGTTGTTACACTTGCTCCTGCAGCAGACCAAGAGCCCGTGCCTGCTGCGCTGAACAGGGTAGTGTCGCCAATACATATTGTATCGGCACCTGAGATGGGGCCGGCAATGGGGAAGGTTTCAATATGCACCACCACGGTAATAGTATCAGATGCGCCGCCGTCGTTTACCCGTACGGTAAAGGTATCTAGTCCCGTGTAGCCGCTTGCTGGTGCATAAGACATGCCCGACGGTGTCAGTACCCCACCGGTGGATATTCGGTTGCAGGAGGCTAGTACCACACCGTGCATAGGTGGGGAGGCTAGGCTCCAGGCTATAGGTTGCAGGTTGTCTGCATCCATTACCCGCAATGTGGTGTCTATATTCAGTGCTTCTGCACCGCAGGTGTACACGTTTGTCATCTCGCCTGCGGTAAAAAAGGGCGCATTATTGGGCATGGTTATTTTACGTATCCGGTTGTTGGGGAAATCGCAGACATACAAGCTACCACCGCCATATCTGAATAAATGGTAGGGTGCAATACCAGCTGCTGTTGCCGGTCCTCCGTCGCCGGAATAGAACCCTGTGCCATCCCCCGCTATCGTGGTGATAATGCCCGATGGGTCCACCTGCCGGATTCGGTTATTGCCCCGGTCGCCTATGTAAAGATACCCGCCTGCCCATGCTACCCCTTGCACCCCACTCAGTTGTGCAGCGGTAGCGGGACCACCATCGCCGGAATAGCCAATGGTGCCATTTCCGGCGACTGTGGTTATTATACCCGAAGGGTCTACCTTTCTTATTCTTTGGTTTGCCCCATCCGCTATATAAAGATTTCCAAAGTAGTCTGTGGCTATTGCTAGTACTGTATTTAACTGGGCATTTGTAGCGGGTCCGCCATCGCCGCTAAAGCCATTAACACCCGTACCTGCAAAAACACTGATTATTCCTGACGGGTCTACCTTGCGCACATTGTCCAGTATTCCTCCTCCCAGGTAAGCATTGCCTGCCGTATCAAAAGCGATGCATGTTATCAGACCTGTGCCAGCGGCCGTAGCAGGCCCACCATCGCCGCTGTAAACGTTGGAACCATTTCCGGCAAATGTGGAAATGATGTCGGCTGTGTTTACCATCCTTACCCGCTTGTCTGTGGAAAAATAAACGTTGCCAACCCGATCCCTGGCTATCGCCCTACCTGCCACAACAGCCGCTGCGGTGGCAGGCCCTCCGTCGCCACTGGTTGCAAAAGTGCCGGTGCCTGCAATCGTAGTTACTGTATTACTATGGTCGACCTTCCAGATTTTATGTAGCGACCCGAATACAAAATAGAGAACATCATTTTCATCCGCTACTACGCTTCGTGGCTGAATAGTCATTCTGCCGTGGCAGGTGTGCCGTCGGTGGTACCGGTGCCACCACCCACGACGGTAGTGATGGTTTGGGCATACAGTTGCATGAAGGACTTAAGTAGCAAGATCAGTGTGAAGGCGTACTTCATGTGGTGCTGATTTTACATGAAATTAATGCTAATGCTCGTTAATGCAAAATGAGCATTATATGTAGCTGTCTGATTCGTTTTTCCTGACCGTGGTCATGTATTTCTTTGACCATTATCAAACGCTTAAATGACGCAGGAATGACATGAAAATTACGGTGCAAATGGAACCCAAATTACCTTTGCTACGTAGTTTACTATGATGCAGAGCACGCAGCAAACAGAGGGATTCAGGGTAGTTGGTATCAACTATAAAAAAAGCGATTCGGCTGTACGTGGGCTTTTTGCCGTGAACCAGGACCAGTACGCAACCCTACTATCTTCAGCAAGAAATTTCGGCGTTAGTGACCTTTTTGTGGTCTCTACGTGCAACCGCACGGAGCTTTACGGCTTTTCGGCGAGTGCAGAGCAGATGGCTGCACTTATCTGCAGCGTTACATCGGGTGATGTAAATGTATTCGCTGATATCTGTTATGCTAAGGAGGGCCGTGAGGCTATTCAGCATCTATATCACGTAGCTGCGGGTCTTGATTCGCAAATACTGGGTGACTATGAAATACTGGGCCAGATACGCACTGCTGTGAAGTTTGCCAAAGCAAACGGCTTTATAGGCACCTATATGGAGCGTGTACTGAACTCGGTAATGCAGGCATCCAAAGCGGTGAAGACCAATACAGAGTTGAGCGGAGGAACAGTTTCTGTGTCATTTGCGGCCATACAGTACATACGTGAATACCTGGGAGAAGCTGCAGATGTAAACAATTCGAAAATTGTGCTGGTGGGAACCGGCAAGATAGGCCGGGTGACTTGCCGCAACATGGTGGAATACCTGGGTACCCACAACATTACCCTTGTGAACCGTACAGAGGCCACCGCGCAGGAATTGGCCGCCCAACTGAAACTGCGTTCAGCTCCGTTAGAAGCTCTGGCAGATGAAGTACAGACTGCGGACATAATTGTTGTGTCTACCAACGCAGCCGAACCGGTGATATTGAGTGAGCACTTGTTGGGGGCGGGCAAAAAGCTGTTGATAGATATTTCTGTTCCTTGCAATGTGGCCGAAGAGGCTCGCTCTATAGAGGGTGTAACCTTTGTAGACGTGGACATGCTGTCTCGCATAAAGGACGAGACCCTGCAGAAGCGCAGCGCAGAAGTGCCGAAAGCACTAGCGATAATAGAAGAACATATCTCAGAATTCCTGCAGTGGTGCGAAATGCGCAAGCATGTACCGGTGCTGAAGGAAGTAAAGAGCAAGCTGATGGCGTTGCCGCTGGATCCTGCTGTGTTTGCAGGGCATAAGTGCACATGTCCGCAAGAGAAGGAGGAGAAAGTGCAGAAAGTCATCAACAGCCTGGCAACCCGCATGCGCACCGACCATGCTCCGGGTTGTCATTACATACAAGCAATCAACGATTTCATAGCCTGATGAGTGCAAAGACCATCCGAATAGGCACACGCGAGAGCCAGCTTGCCGTGTGGCAGGCAAGTACTGTGCAGCAGTTGCTGGCAGACCTTGGCTACGCCAGTGAGCTGGTATGTATAAAAAGTGAAGGCGACACCGACCTGAAGACCCCACTCTACGAGATAGGGGTGCAGGGTATTTTTACCCGTGCGCTGGATATGGCCCTGCTGAATGGTGAAATAGACATAGCGGTACACTCCATGAAGGATGTGCCTACCGTGATGGCGAAGGGAATAGTGCAGGCGGCAGTGCTGCCAAGGGCAAACTATGGCGATATATTAGTAAAAGGACCCGGTTATGCCGAGGGGGATAAAGCTAAAATGATAGCAACCAGTAGCATTCGACGCAGGGCGCAATGGCTGAACCGGTACCCGGAGGATTCCATCGACAACCTGAGAGGTAATGTAAATACCCGTTTACGGAAGGTGGCGGAGAGCGAATGGCATGGGGCCATTTTTGCTGCTGCCGGTTTGGAGCGTATTGGTCTTCGTCCCGCAGATGCCGTATCGCTGGACTGGATGCTGCCCGCGCCGGCGCAGGGTGCGATCCTGGTTGTATGTAAAGAAAATGACGATCATTGTCTTGCCACTTGTGGCAAATTAAATGACGAGGTGACTGCGATTTGTACCCGGGTGGAGCGTGATTTCCTTCGTGCGTTGCTGGGCGGCTGCACCACTCCTATCAGCGGGCTGGCTACGATGGTAGATGGAAACATTGAATTTGTAGGTAATATACTTAGTAAGGACGGTAGGGAAAAGGTAGAGGTGAGACGGACAGCGCCAATGGTAGAAGCGGGAGAATTGGGTAGGGTAGCCGCAGAAGAGGTGCTGGATAATGGTGGCCGGGCCATCCTTGATGCGATGAAAACGGATTAAGTGGAAAGCAATGTATCTATACTTTGTACCGGCGAGCCGGGAGAGGGGGGCAGGGAGATGGCCTCCCAATATGGTATAGATTTAGATATTGTCCCATTTACCGAGATCCGTTTCAGAGACGAAATGGTGCTACGCCAACGGGTTGAAGAACTGGCAAGGGAAGAGGTAGATGCGGTAGTTACCAGCAGGAATGGGCTCAAAGGGTTGCTGAATTTGTTGCCGGAGGTTGTCGGAAGATGGAGATTGTTTTGTTTAGGTAACTATTCGAAAGAGTTTGTAAATCAACGAAATAGTATAGATAATATTGAGGCGATTTGGGCTGAGGTTTCGGGGGCTGACGAACTGGCAGACGTGGCAATCGCTGCCAATGTCAAGAAAGTTGTCTTTTTTTGTGGCGATCAGCGGATGGATATTTTGCCGCAAAAACTGACAAATGCGGGAGTGGAGGTTGAAGAGATAGTAATATATGATACCGTGTCCACCCCTTCAAAGTTGGATGCTACATTTAGTGGTGTAGTGTTCTATAGTCCGGCCGTGGTGAGGAGCTTTTTTGAAGTGAACAACGTCCCTGACGGTGCGGTTTCGTTCGCAATTGGTAAAAGCACTGCGGCAGAGCTGGCCCGTCATGGTGTTAAACATATCGTGGTTGCAGAAAGACCAGGTAAAATGAAGTTGTTGGAATTGGCATGCGTATATTTTGCTAAATAGATGGTTTATAATATTTTAAGAAGATTATAAAAAGTAAAAAATAAAATAGAATGTCTGAATTGAAGAATGATTTATTGCTGCGTGCGTTGAGGGGAGAGGAAGTTTCAAGGCCGCCCGTATGGATGATGCGCCAGGCAGGTCGTTACCTGCCTGATTATATCAAGCTTCGCGAGAAGTATGACTTCTTCACGCGTTGCCAAACCCCGGAACTGGCTACCGAGATAACGCTGCAGCCCATAGATCAGGTAGGTGTTGATGCAGCTATCATCTTCTCAGACATATTAGTTATTCCCCAGGCAATGGGGATGGAAGTGCTGATGGAGGAGGGCAAGGGGCCCTTGCTTCCCAATGTTATTCGCACTGAGGCTGATATAGATGCCCTTATTGCCACCGATATCCCGGCTCGCCTGGACTATGTGATGAAGGCGCTGGCCCTGACCAAGAGGGAGCTCAACGGCCGGGTGCCACTTATTGGTTTTGCCGGCGCTCCCTGGACGCTGCTTTGCTATATGGTGGAGGGAAAAGGTAGCAAAAGTTTTGATAAGGCGAAACAATTCTGTTTTTCAAATACAGAATTGGCTCACAAATTGTTACAGAAGATAACGGATGCAACAATTGAGTACTTGAAAGCTCAAATTGAGGCTGGAGCAGACGTTGTGCAAGTGTTTGATAGCTGGAGCGGAATGCTGGGAATGGCTGATTTTAAGGCGTTTGCGCAGCCTTACTTGTTGCAAATTTCAGATGCGGTGAGCAAGCATGCGCCGGTGATCCTTTTTCCCAAGGGTAGCTGGTATGCGCTTCAGGATCTGAGTTCGTCAAGTGCGGCGGGCCTGGGGCTTGACTGGAGCATAACTCCACAACTGGCCCGACAGATCACCGAAAACAGGATCACACTTCAGGGTAACTATGACCCTTCCAAGCTGCTGACAACGCCTGCCCAGATAAAGAAGGAGGTAAAGGAGATGATCGACGGATTTGGAACAAAACGATATATAGCAAACCTGGGGCACGGCATACTGCCCAATGTACCGGTAGATAATGCAAAGGCGTTCGTAGAAGCTGTGAAAGAATATGGCCAGTAGTAATATGGAGTTGAAGGATAGATTTGTTGAATATATTCATGGCCTGCAGGATACAATCTGTGCTGGCCTGGAGGGTGTAGATGGTGTGGCGAAGTTCAGAGAAGATCGGTGGAGCCGGCCGGAAGGCGGTGGTGGTCGCACCCGGGTTATTGCAGACGGGGCGGTGTTTGAAAAGGGTGGCGTAAATACCTCGGTTGTGCACGGGGCTCTGCCCAAAGCTATGCAGGATGCGTTTGGGGTAGGAGATAGCAATTTCTTTGCATGTGGCCTGTCGCTGGTCATCCATCCGCGCAATCCGCACGTGCCTACAGTGCACGCAAACTGGCGGTATTTTGAATTGTACGATTCAAATAAAATGAAGTTAGACAGTTGGTTTGGAGGTGGTTGTGATTTAACACCTTATTATTTAGTTGAGGAAGATGCACGTCATTTTCATGGTGTACTTAAAGGATTAATGCAGCCATTTGGTGAGGAGCTTTATCCGAAATACAAACGTCAGTGCGACGAGTATTTTACCAACAAACACCGGGAAAATGAAATGCGCGGGATAGGTGGTGTGTTTTATGATTACCTGCGCCCCAAAGATGAGGCAGAAGCAGAAAGGCTCTTCTCCTTTCAACAGGCAAACGGAAATGGATTTCTCGAAGGCTATTTACCAATAGTAGAAAGAAGAAAATATACAGAATATTCAGATGCTGAGATAGCGTGGCAGGAGATAAGAAGGGGGCGTTATGTGGAGTTCAACCTGGTACATGACCGTGGCACCCTTTTCGGGCTTAAGACAAATGGCAGAACGGAGAGTATACTTATGAGTCTTCCGCCCCGGGCAAGGTGGGTGTATGATCACAAACCTGAATCTGGCAGCCGCGAAGAGGCCATGCTAAAGTACTACCGCCCCAACGACTGGGTGTAAGACGCCTACAATAATCTATATATTTGCACTACATGAGTTCATTAGCTGATAAAGTCGTTGTCATAACAGGAGGTTCATCCGGCATAGGTAAGGCCCTGGCGGAAATATCCCTGGCCCGTGGAGCTAAGGTGGCTGTATGTGGCAGAAACCTTACCAAGCTTCAGGAAAGTTTTTCTGCCAGCCCGGCTGTTCTGTGTGTTCAGGCAGATGTGAGCCGCGAGGAGGACTGTAATAGGTTTATTGGTGAAGTGGTAACAAAATGGGGCAGGGTGGACGTTTTGCTGAATAATGCGGGCATCAGTATGCGCGCACTATTTGAAGACGCCGACCTGAAGGTGATACGTGAGCTCATGGACATAAACTTCTGGGGAACAGTATATTGCACAAAGGCGGTAATGCCTTATATAATGAAGTCGAAGGGTGTGGTAGCCGGTATTTCTTCTATAGCCGGCTATCGTGGACTACCTGGCAGAACCGGGTATTCTGCTTCTAAATTCGCCATGCAAGGTTTCCTGGAGGCGCTTCGCACGGAGATGTTACGGACGGGGGTGCACGTGATGTGGGTGTCGCCGGGCTTCACCGCCTCGAATATTCGAAATGTGGCACGTACCGCAGATGGCAGTTCGCAGGCTGAAACACCCCTTGATGAGGGGAAGTTGATGTCAGCCGAGGAATGTGCAGGACTGATCCTGGACGGGGTAGAGCAAAGGAAACGTACCATTGTGATGACCAGACAGGGAAAGCTGGCGGTGTGGCTCAACAAACTTCTGCCATCTCTCGCCGACAAGATGGTTTATAAGCACTTTCTCAACGAGCCGGAATCTCCGCTGAAGAAGTACGGATAATTGCGAGTCGGGCTTCAGCGTCATCCAGATGTGGCGGGTGGTGGACGCCACCTAATTTTTGGGATGTACGCAATATTTCTGCTAACTTTATATAGCTGAATTTTTATGAACTTCCTTAGGCATAGCTATATCCTCCTGTCAATGCTTGCCACCTCGTTATCTGCAGGTGCGCAGGAATTTTACCAACATGATACTACGGTTAAGGTCTTTGCCTATGGCAAAGAACAAACACTGGCCTGGTGCGGAGGCTTCAACAATCCACAGTTTTCAGAGGCCGACCTTAACCATGATGGGAAGAAAGACCTGGTCGTCTATGAGAGCGGGTTAGGTATCTCTACATTTCTAAATGTTGGTTTGTCAGACGGGTTGCCGTCCTATAGGTATGAGCCCAAATATGCGCTGAATTTTCCTCCTACCTTGGGTTATCTTTTGATGCGCGACTACAATTGTGACGGCATCGCAGATCTGTTTCAGCGTGGCAGTGATGGTATTGCCGTATATCGCGGATATTATGATGGCGCTAACGAATTGAAATTTATCTATTACCAAGACCTTTTATACTTCAATGATGCATTAACAGGAGGCCCGGCAAATGCGTTTGTAAATCCCGGGGACATACCAGGTATCGCTGATGTAGATAACGATGGCGACCTGGATTTTGTAGCCTACTACATTACAGGGGGCTATATGTACTATTACAAGAATATGCGGGTAGAGGAAGGCCTGCCGTGCGACAGTATAAGGATAAAACTGAAAGACAGGTGCTGGGGCAAGGTGTACCAGGGATTTTACCGCACGCATGGACTTGGCTATTCGTGTAGCAATGCCGGCCTCGCAAGGCCTGCGGCAAAGGTGACACATTCCGGCAATGCGATATGTCTATTCGATTGGGATCTTGATGGCGATATGGATTACCTGGACGGCAGTGTATCTTTCAATGAGCTTACCTTTTTGAAAAACGGCAGGGTGGAGCATTCTTCGCCCATAGACTCAATGGTTGACCAGGATACATTGTGGCAGACAGGAGGTAAGCGTTTGGACATTCCTGTTTGGCCAGCCGCGTTCACGCTTGATGCAGACCAGGACGGAAGAACTGATATTCTTGTAGCTCCTAATGGAGGTAGCGGCTCGGAAAATTACAACTGCATCTGGTATTACCGGAACAATAGTACGCCAGGTGCGCCGGATTGGCAATTCAAATCAGATTCTTTCCTCACGGACAGAACCATTGATCTGGGTACTGCAAGCTATCCCACTTTGTTTGACTATAACAAGGATGGCAAACCGGATCTTATAGTTGGGTCTGATGGCTACAGGCAGTCATCAGGCCTTCTTAAAAGCAGGTTGTCACTTTACCTGAATACATCATCTCCTTCCGGCGCGTCATTTACACTAGAATCAAAGGACCTGGCGACACTTTCTGCTCAGAATTTCTCGGGCGCGGCCCCCGGCATAGGTGACATAGATGATGATGGGTTTTCCGACCTGGTGTTGGGCCACTCAGATGGTACACTTTCTTATTACAAGAACATGGCCGGCTCTGAGACTGTGCAACCTGACTGGCAGCTAAATCAACTTGTGCTGAAAGATGAAGGAGGAAACGACATCAACGTTGGTGGAGCAGCAGCTCCGCTTATCTACGACCTGGATAAGGATGGCAAGAAAGACCTGATCATCGGTAACTTGTATGGTTACTTGCAATACTACCGGAATGTGAGCACGGCAGCTGGCAGCATCAAGCTGAAACTTATAACGACAAAGGTGGGGAAGGCGAAAGCAGATCCACTGCAGAATATCGGCTGCTACTCGGCCCCCTTTATTGGAAAACTGGATGCCAGCGGCACTGATTACCTGCTTCTGGGCAGCAATTCCGGAAATATATACCAGTATACCGGCTTCCAGTCGGGAGATACAACAGGGCCTTATACACTTGTGGATGGGTCGTATTCCTATATCGACTCGACACATAACCGCTATAATCATCCTGGAACTACATATGGTATTTACAGCAATCACAGGTCTACAGTCACTGTAGGCGACATAGATGGCAGCGGCAGCTACACAATGATAAAAGGAAATATAAAGGGCGGTCTTGAGTTTTATAAGAGAAAAGTATATATCGCCAGTACACCCGATACCTACAATTCATGCGAGATAAAGGTATATCCAAACCCGGCCAGTAACGTGCTGAACGTTTCTTGGCGCGGCATCGCCTCGGGCGAGGTTGATCTGCGGGTAGTAGATATGACAGGAAAAGTATGCGTTACTGTGTCAGCAGCAGCAATGCCGGGTAACTCCACCGTAATGATAAACCATTTACCGCCGGGTATCTATATATGTATGCTTCAAAGCGGTACATGTAAATATTACAGCAAGTTTACGGTACTGAGATAGCCTCTGATATTAACGTGTGGTTATGCTTTTCGCCACGTGCCTGCGTGTATATATTGTCTATCTTTGACTGCTATTACAAAAAACCGGATGGAAAAGAATTACAAAGCCATTCTACTTACTGTTCTTACGTTATCCGTATTCACCCTGGTTATTATTGAGCTCACCGGCATAAGCCGAAATGCGCTTTTCAGGCGCTTTCGCGGCGGTGGTGAGGGTATCTTTTATAGCAAAGAGGGGGAAATATACCGCGGTGAGATATATCCTGAACAGACTCGCACCCGCAGCCAGCGTGTTCTGGAAATGCCGCATACCACCATGCAGTTCTATGAAACCAAGTATAACTTTGGCAAGCAACCGGCAGGCAAAGTGCTGAAGCATACGTTCCGGTTTAAGAACACAGGTTATTATCCATTGATGATAGCTAAGACCGATGTAACGTGTGGTTGCACAGTACCTAACTTTCCCGAGGAGCCTATAGCCCCGGGAAATGACGGGGATATTACTGTGGTGTTCAATACAGCCGGGAAATCCGGTTTTCAGCAAAAAAATATTATTGTACACTCTAATGCGTTGCCCGAAGCGGTTTCCATAGGTATTGAAGCTGATATAAACTGACGGAATGTCGGAAGTTATTTCTCATCCCATAAGAAGAATTCGCGACTATCTTTCGCTTGTAAAGTTTAGTCACACCATTTTTGCCCTTCCATTTGCCCTGATAGGGTTTACGGCAGGTACCCTCCGGTTAAAGGCAGACGGTGCAGAATCTCCATTCAGTTTGGTGTTGTTTGCTAAGATGTTGCTGTGCATGGTATTTGCACGTAGTGCGGCAATGGCATTTAACCGGTATCTCGACAGGCGCTTTGACGCGCTGAACCCAAGAACGGCGAAACGGGAAGTGCCCGCAGGAATCATTAAACCGGGTCAGGCATTGACGTTTACTGTTGTCAACTGCATCCTTTTTGTTAGTACTACCTGGTTCATCAACCCGGCATGTTTCTGGCTTTCGTTCGTTGCGTTGTTCGTAGTGCTCTTCTATAGTTACACTAAACGCTTTACTGCGCTTTGTCACCTGGTCCTTGGCGTTGGGCTTTCGTTATCACCAATCGGTGCGTACCTTGCGGTGACCGGGCAGTTTGCTTTGCTGCCACTGATGTTCTCATTTTCCGTACTTACCTGGGTTGCCGGGTTTGATATCATCTATGCACTGCAGGACGAGGTGTTTGATAGGGCACACTCTCTCCATTCCATTCCGGCGGCCATAGGTACAAAGAACGCGCTGAGGGTGTCTACTGTGCTGCATGTGCTGTCATTCTGCTTTGTGGTGGGAGCTGCCTTTGTTGGCGCGTTGCACCCTGTTTATTGGGCGGGGGCGGTATTTTACGGATTCCTGCTTGTTTATCAACACCGGCTCGTAAAGCCGGACGACCTGAGCAAAGTAGGGATAGCCTTCGCAAATACGAATGGTATTGCGAGCGTTGTTTTTGCCCTCTTTACAATCGTAGCCCTTCTTCTGGGGGCATAAGTCGCGGAGCAATATTGCGGGCTTAAATGCGTTAATTATCTACATTTGCCACTGCATGTACATGAACAAACTCAGACGAATCCTATTGTTTTTTGTTGCCTTACCCGGCTTAGGTTTTGGTGCCATAGCACAAGAAAAGCCGATAGGCAGTTGGAAATCATTTCTGCCCTATAACAATGCAGTTGGTGTTGCTACCAGTGGTACGAAACTATTTGTGGCAGGTAGCCAGGGGTTTTACACATTTGATATTGTTGCCGGGCAGATAGATGCTTACAGTAAGGTTGAAGGTATGTCTGATATCGGCTTGCAGTGTGTTGGGTACGATATGTCCACTTCGATGGCCATTTTGGGTTATACAAATGGTAACATCGATTTATTTAAGGACAATACCTTTTATAATATTCCCGATCTGAAAATAAAATCTATTGCAGGTGCAAAGACAATTTTCTCTATTTATACCCACAATGGACTTGCATACCTTGGTACATCTATCGGCGTCATTGTACTGGACCTGACCAAACGTACTATAAAAGAGACTTACGAGTTTACGCTTGATAATAAATCGATCCCTGTAAGAGGAACTACAATTAAGGATGATTCACTTTATGCATTGACTTCTTCCGGTATTTACAGGGCAAATCTGTTCAGCAGTTCGCTTCAAAACTATCAATCCTGGTTGCGGATCGATTCTGCAGTAGGGTATACGAGCATAGCTGCAGAAGGGAATTCGATTTTCATGGCAAATGACACAATTGTCTATCGCCTTGGCTCAGGTGTCCGTTCCCTGGTATATAGGTCACCTTCAAAGATCGAGCATATTGATATCGCCGACTCAAAGTTGCACATATGTGAGTATGACACAGCAACCTACTCAGGAAAGATAGAAATATATACGCTGGATGGCACATTCTCAGATGCTGTTGACCTGACAGGCAAGCATCCGGCTCAGGTAGTGAGGACGGGTGATGGTGCTATATGGATAGCAGAGGAGTTCGGCGGATTGATGAAGTGTAATGAGGCGAAGGAACTTGGTTATTACACGCCAACAGGGCCAAGTAATTTCAACTCTTTCGATATTGAGGCGACGAACGGCGAGCTGTGGATAGCTCACGGTGGCTATGATGATAAGTTTAGCGGCGTAGGGCGATATAATGCTTTCAGTCATTATAACGATGGGAAATGGGATTATCTCGAAAGGTTTTTGTACCGACCGTTCGATACCCTGGTCGATTTTTGCAATATTGAGCTTGACCGAAAGTCCGGTACCAAATATATGGGTTCATTCGAGTCGGGATTGTTTGTAATGAACTCGGACGGTACGTATAAGTTGTACAACGTAAACTCCATTTTAGAAGGTAACCCCAATATTGGGCCATCTCAGCGGCAGGTATTGGGCATGAAACTTGATGAGAACGGCAACTTATGGATGACAGAGCTCGCTAATAGCGGTAACCAGTTATACGTCAGGACTCCCGAAGATCAATGGTACAAATATCGTGTGGCTGGTATAGACTATGGTGGGCCGCTCCTTATCGACGACAACCACCGAATCTGGTTTGTAGGTGTTAGTGGTGGAGGAGTTGGAGTGTATGATTTTGGCTCTTACGAAACGCTGGGTGATAAGTCGGACGACGCCCAATATGTACTGAGGCCAGGTGTAGGATATGGCAATCTTCCGTCTAAAACAGTGAATTGCCTGGCGAAAGACAGGAACAATAACATTTGGATCGGTACTGCTGAGGGTATCGGAATTGTGAACAACTGTACGTTCCCATCCACGCAGTCAAACCCCTGCGATGCGGACATACCAATAGTGCAGTACGATCAGTTTGCGGGCTATTTGTTTGCCGGCAATAACGTGCGCACCATTGCAGTAGATGGCGCCAACCGCAAATGGGTGGGGACTGATGATGGCGTGTGGTTGTTGTCGCCCGATGCTTCTAAGATCGTGAGTCGATTTACGGTTGAGAACAGTCCATTGCCGTCGAACAGAATCGTTATCATCTCTATCGATCAGCAAACAGGTGAAGTATATATTGGCACTGAAGGAGGATTAGTGAGCTATCGGGGGACCTCAACAGAAGGTGGGACCTCTAACAAGGATGTTCTTTGTTTCCCTAATCCTGTTCCAAGTGGTTATGGTGGTACAATTGCAATAAGGGGATTGGTAGATAATGCAGATGTGCGGATAACAGATATAAGTGGCCAGCTCGTGTACAGGACCAAGGCGTTTGGTGGGCAGGCCGTTTGGAATGGCGTTGACTATACCGGGCGCAGGCCTCAAAGCGGTGTATATATGATATTCGCGTCTGATGCGAATGGCGCCGAAACCTACACGGGCAAATTGGTTTTTCTAAAGTAGATGCTGCGAAAAACGAACGGAATAGTGCTTCGCGCGGTGAAGTATGGCGAAACAAGCCTCATCGTTACCGTATTTACAGACATATCCGGCACTCAGGCATATATTGTGCAGGGCGTTCGTGCTGCTTCTGCAAGAAACAAAGCAGCCTATTTTCAGCCCGGAATGATGCTGGATCTCGTGGTCTATGCTCAGCCGAACAAGAACCTGCAATACGTGCGTGAATATAGCGCGTCCTACATTTACAAGACCGTGATGGACGACGTTGTGAAGAACGCAATCGCAATGTTTTGCACGGAGGTATTGCTGCGAGTCCTTCCAGAGAGTGCCACTATGCCGGAGCTTTTTGAGGCGGCCAGGTCATTTTTTCGCGCGCTGGATGAAGAGCCTGCTATAGGTTGTGCGAATGCTCCTTTGTATTTTCTCTCGGTTTGTAGCAGTCTATTGGGATATGGGCTAAAGGGGAGTTATGGCCCGGACACTCCGTACCTTGACATTCAGGAAGGCGGTTTTTCTGCTCATCCCCCTACTGTGCCACCATTCACGAGCTCGGAAGACGCACATGCGCTAAGCGATTTGCTTGAGACGCAGGGATTCACTATTTCAGGCAACGTACCGATGAATGCTGATATGCGCTTAAGGCTGACGGATTGGTTCATTGCCTTTATGCAGCGTCACTCTGAGCACATGGGCAATATCCGATCATTGCCCATTCTGCGCACCATACTTCATTAGCGCCTGGCAAATAGTTTTTCAGCTTCCTCCACGCTTCCTGGCTTACCCACGTCGATAAGGATGTCGCCCGTGTGGTCATAACCCTTAATATCATTTGTCTTAGCCAGGTGGAGGTAAAGGTCTATCAGGGAGAACTTACCGGCAAATGGACACAAGTCGATGACCTTGTTTGTGAGTACCTGGATGCCGCTAAACGCAAAACCGTCGGTAGTTTGTGACTCACGGGCCACTTTCCTTTCACCTGTGGCCAGGTTTTGCCATCCACATAGGTTCATTTCGTGATTAAATATTAATTCCCTGGAGGAACTTCGTTTCATAACAGCGAGGGTTGCTATTCCATTGTGTTTTTGGTGATGCGTGATCATCTTACTCAATTCAAGGTTTGTAAGAATGTCAACGTTCATCACCACAAATGCAGGTTCGTCCTTAAAAAACGGCGCCGCCTTAAGCAAACCGCCACCTGTTTCAAGAAGTGCATCCCGCTCATCTGAGAATGAAATATTGCTGCCGTAGCCATTATTTTTTGCCACAGCCTCTTCAACCTGTTCCGGAAAGTGGTGGATATTTATCACAATATCCTTGATGCCATGATGCGCGAGATACCGCACATTGTGCTCCAACAGGCTCTTGCCATTCACTTCAGCAAGCGCCTTCGGGCTATTGTTTGTGAAGGGCTTAAGGCGTGTTCCTAACCCGGCTGCAAAAAGCATTGCTTTCATTGTGCCAAGTTAAAAAAAGAACCTCACAACCCCGTTTCGGCATTGCGGAACACCTTATTGTTAACCGTTAGTAAACTAATACGACCGTTTATAAAGAAAATTCGGAATAACTGACTACAAGGAGTAATATTGCAGATTGATTAGTAATTCCGACTCAATCGATTAGGATTGTTGTGTATTTACTATGTTAACCTCCTTATACATGAATCAAACGATAAAAGTTGCTGCGACCGTTGTGGTGCTTGCGTTCTCTTCTCTAAATGCGCTTTCTCAGCAGAAATCGGGCGGTGGGAATATCCCTTCCTCAATCGAGCGAAACGAAATAGACGGCACGCCAGTTTCTATAACATTCCCGGAGATAGGTAAGTACCGCGCTGGTCAGGGCAAAGGAATCATAGAACAGCATTTTGGCAAAGACCAGGGAGTGCGATTTGACCTGCTGAAGACCACCAACACAAAGCAGGGTACAATCATAGAAAAATACCAGGAATATATTGACAACTTTAAGGTGGAAGGCGCAACGTATGCAATAATCTATGACCGTGCGGGAAATGCGTCGTTTCTAAACGGTAATGCATATCATACCGTTGCTATTACGTCAGGTCGCACTCCGACCCTGAAAGAAGAAGCGGGCAGGGAACTGGCAATAAAAGCGGTTGGTGCTGAACTATATGCATGGCAGGAACCCGGAATGGAGAAGCTGCTTAAAGAGCAAACAAAAAACGGAAATGCAACCCACTTCCCGAAAGGGGACCTGGTATGGGTTGAGGACCAGTCTGAGGGAAGCAAACCACGTACGCTTCGCCTGGCATACCGGTATACTGTATATGCTTTGAAACCGCTTTCCAACGATAACATTTATGTAGACGCCGAAACGGGAAAGGCGCTCTACCGGAATAGTTTGCTGCACCATACCGATGGAAGTGGCCCGTCCTTATATAGTGGTACAGTTTCCTTCAAGACGACAATATCCGGCGGCACACGCTATATGTGGGATTCTACTCGTGGCGGTGGCATCAAAACGTATAACATGGCCGGTAGCACCAGCTCCGGTTCGCTCATATCAAGTGCGACTTCCGTATTCCCTTCTGATGTATCGATCGACGCGCATTGGGGCGCTACTCAAGTCTATGACTATTGGCTGAACGAGCAAGGCAGGGATAGCTATGATGACGCCGGAGCAGGCATCAATAGTTTCGTACACTACAGCACAAACTATAACAATGCATTTTGGGATGGCTATGAAATGATATATGGTGATGGCTCAGGTCTGCCCGGTGGTTTTCTTCCACTTGCTGCCCTGGACGTCTGCGCGCATGAGATAGGTCATGCAGTGTGTCAGTACACTGCTGATCTGGCATATAACCGTGAGTCGGGAGCAATGAATGAGGGGTTCAGTGACATCTGGGGGGCTGTTATTGAAAATTATGCTGACCCCCACGAATCTGATGCCAAGGCAAAGAATAAATGGGAGATAGGTGAGGAGATCGCGGCAACACCACTGCGCAGAATGAATACGCCGAACACTAAGTCCCAGCCTGATACATATGGGGGCACTTATTGGGTCAATGTTACAACTACAGCATGTCCTACTCCGTCTTCGGGAAATGATTATTGTGGTGTACATACCAACAGTGGTGTACTGAACCACTGGTTTTATGTGCTAAGTGATGGCGAAACGGGTACCAATGATCTGAGTAACAGCTACGCGGTGACCGGGATCGGAATATCAAAGGCAGCGGACATAGCTTACCAGACGGAATTGCTTCTTTCCAGTTCTTCGACTTATTCAAACGCGCGCTCTGCATCAATATCTGCGGCAACAACACTGTATGGTGGTTGCTCTGCGGAAGTGGCGGAGGTGACAAGGGCCTGGTATGCCGTGGGTGTAGGTGCGAACTGGTCAGCAACCGGGGCACCTGCCACTACCGGCACGAATACGGTTTGCGTTTCGTCAACAACAACGCTGAGTAATGCATCGACCGGCGGCACCTGGAGCAGCAGTAATACATCTATAGCCACTGTAGGTACTTCTGGTGTTGTTACAGGTGTGGGTGTGGGCACGGTGCTCATTAGTTACCAGACGGGTGGGGGCTGTACCGTTTCTTCAACCCTTACGGTTTCAACCCTTCCGACAGTTAGTGCAACAAGTGGTACCACAAGCATGTGCCAATCGGCAAGTGTTTCGCTTACTAACGCGACTAGTGGAGGAACGTGGTCTAGCAGTAATACATCTGTTGCGACCGTGGGAACATCCGGAACTGTAACAGGGGGAGCTGCAGGCACTGCAAAAATCAGCTATACGGTTACAAATGCATGCGGCTCTACTGCAGCTACAACAAACGTTACTGTATTTGCAACGCCCTCAGCAATCGGTGGTACTGCTACAGTATGTCAATCTTCAACTACAACGCTCACAAACTCAATATCTTCCGGCACCTGGACCAGCGGCACCACAGCGGTGGCAACTGTAAATGCTACCAGCGGTGTTGTTACCGGCATTTCCGGTGGTACGTCAGTAGTAACATATACTCTACCCGGTACGTGCTTCACCACAAAGACTGTGACAGTAAATTCACTGCCGACCGTCAATGCTATAACCGGAGGTACGACGGTATGCCAGGGGGCAACCATCACTTTGGCCAATAGTACGTCTGGAGGCAGCTGGTCCAGTGCAAACGCTTCTATCGCTTCTGTCAACAGTTCAGGCGTAGTGAGTGGTGTCGCAATGGGGACTACCACGATATCTTATACGGTTACCAACAGTTGCGGCAGCATCCAGGCTACTACGAACATTACAGTGAGCCCTGCTACTGATCCGGGTACTATTACCGGTGCATCCACTTTATGCGTGGGCGACCACGTTTCGCTTAGTAATGCGGTGACGGGCGGCACCTGGAGTACCAGTAACAGTGCAATTGCCACGATAGGCAGTACAGGTTCAGTGCTGGGCGTGGCTGCAGGTACAGTAACGATCTCTTACCAGGTGTCAACGGCCTGCGGAACGGCGACCGCTACAAAATTACTTACCGTAAACGCGCTTCCCAATGCGGGTACCATCACCGGTGGCACTACTGTGTGTGTCGGTGGAACGATCACACTGTCTAATGCTGCATCCGGCGGTACATGGAGTAGCAGCGCAACCGGTGTTGCCACTGTTGGCTCTACGGGTATCGTTACCGGTGCCTCGTCAGGTACGGCAAACATATTCTACACTGTTACTACAACGTGTGGTACAGATGTAGCTTCTAAGTTGATAACAGTAAGTTCAGTGCTGGATCCGGGTGTCATTACCGGCGGCTCTGCATTATGCGCCGGCAGCACGCTGACACTGTCAAACACGGTGACCGGGGGAACATGGAGCAGCAGCGCAACAGCGGTTGCAACTGTCGCCACTAGCGGAGTTGTGTTGGGCGTCACTGCTGGTACGGCAACCATTTCTTACGTAGTTAACAATGGTTGTGGAAGTGCTGTAGCTACACAATCGCTCACAGTTAATCCGGCTCCGAATGCGGGAGCGATTACCGGTGGTTCAACTGTTTGTGCGGGTAGTACCCGTTCACTATCGAATAGTGTCTCCGGTGGTAGCTGGAGTAGTAGCAACGCTTCTGTTGCCACAGTTGGCACATCGGGTGTTGTGTCCGGCGTTGCAGGCGGGAACGTTACCATCTCGTACACAGTTACAAACGGATGTGGTGCCGTCAGCGCGACAAAAGCTATTACTGTAAATCCGCTGCCGAATGCGGGTAGCATAAGTGGTCGTGATACGGTAGAAATTGATTCGGCTATTACCCTTACAAGTTCAGCTCCGTCAGGAACATGGTCGTCGTCTACACCTGCTGTTGCAACTGTAAACAGCGGTGGGATAGTGGCTGGCCTGACCGAAGGCACCACAACGATATCCTACACGGTTTCAAATTCTTGCGGGTCGGCCGTTTCAACAAAAGTTGTGACGGTGGTTACGGTGGCGCCATGTGTGGTGCTTTCCGGTCCTACGGCAGTTTGTATCGGGTATAATATTACTCTTTCTGCTAGTGTAGGTGGTGGCACGTGGACAAGCGGGTCGACCTCCGTAGCTACTGTTGGAAGTGCTAGTGGCGTGGTGACCGGTGTGAGCAATGGTACCAGCAATATCACGTATTCCCTGGCGGGAGGCTGCACAGCAATTATGCAAGTTACCGTTGGCCTGCCACCAATCGTTGGTACTACGAATGTTTGTATCGGTACCACAACTGCTTTAACGCATCCTTCGTCCGGTGGCACATGGAGCATGGCATCGCCATACATTGCTACCGTAGATTCGGTAACCGGCGTGGTGACAGGTGTGCATGTGGGGCCCACTACTGTAACCTATACAACAAGCCCGGGTTGCTATGTCACTGCCGGTATATATGTTGCTAATATTTCATTATCAGTTGCCGGTACTCTCACCGCTTGCGAGGGTGGAACGTCTACTGTGTATGTGCCTGGATACCCTGGTGGTTGGTGGAGCTCAGACAGCACCACTATAGCCACGATAAATGGTACTACTGGTGTGATGACCGGCGTTTCCGCGGGAACGACAATATTGACCTACACTTATGCGTATTGCTATACTACTACTACGGCAACAGTGAGCCCTGTTCCCGCGGCAATTAGCGGAAGCGGAGTCGTTTGTGAAGGGGCAACACTTTCACTTGCCTGTTCTACCGCCGGCGGCGTTTGGAGCAGTAGCAATACAGCACGCGCTACCGTAGATGCAAGTGGATTGGTTACCGCGGTAGGAGCAGGCACCGTTACAATATACTATACCTTGGGCTCAGGTTGCGCTGCAGCAAAGGTTATTACGGTGGGTGCAATGCCTGCGGCTATTACCGGGGTGCTTTCCGTTTGTGCGGGTTCTACAACTACTCTGAGTTGTGCTACTACAGGGGGCACGTGGAGTTCTTCTGCTACCGGAATTGCATCGGTGATCGCTACCGCGGGCTATTCAGCCACAATCAGTGGGGTGGCGCCAGGTGTTGCTACAATAAGTTACAACCACAGCGGCGGTTGCGTGCAGACAACATCAGTAACAGTTGATGCGACTCCGGGGGCTATTAGTGGTACATTGGGCATTTGTGTGGGCGGCTCTACAACGCTGACAGGAAGCGGAACGGGTACCTGGAGTAGCAGCAATATTTCAGTTGCTTCAATAGGATCTGCAACCGGAGTCTTAACCGGAGCAGCTACCGGCAATGCTACCATCACTTATAGAACCGGAGCTACCTGCTACACCACTGCTGAGGTGACTGTGGGTGTGCCTGCTACCATTTCGGGTGCTGCAAGTGTCTGCAAAGGTTACACTACCGTCTTTATGCACAGTTCAGCAGGTGGTGCATGGACATCAAGTAACTCGTCCGTCGCCAGTGTGGATGCGTCCGGCACTGTAAGTGGTGTGAACGCGGGCAGCGCCTTTATTACGTACACTATAGCAAGCGGTTGTTTTGCTGTGAAGTCAATCTATGTTTACAATAATCCTGCAGCTATCAGCGGGGTGTCGGCAATTTGTGCAGGTGGTAACACATCATTGAGTAGCACTACAAGCGGTGCGGTTACCTGGGCTACGAGTGACACTTCTATTGCGACAGTGAGCGCCTCAGGTATGGTTTCCGGCGTGGCTGCAGGCACGATCAATATTACATTTACAGCAACTGCTACCGGCTGTTTTGTGACAAAGGCAATGACGATAAACGAAACACCTTCGTCGATAGCGGGAAGTAGTACAGTATGTGTGGGAGCAGATCAGCTGTTCACCAGTACGCCATCAGGCGGTGCATGGAGCAGCACATCGCCAGCTGTTGGTTCTATTAATGCGACTACGGGTATTGCTACTGGTCGTACAGGTGGTGGTACCTATATTAAGTACACACTTTCCACAGGTTGTTATGTGCTGAAGCCGGTTACGGTGACAGCTGTCCCTGCTGTGTCGCCTGCTACCGGAGTTGTTTGCGTGGGTAACTCAATCACATTTTCCGGTTCAGCCGGTGTATCGTGGGCGTCGTCGGCACCTGGTACTGCCCTTATTTCTTCAAGTACTGCTACTGCCGCAACGGTGTCTGGTGTCTCTATGGGGGTAGCAAGTATTTCCTATTTTAATGCTGCAGGATGCGCCAGGGTTGCAGTTGTGACCGTTAACGCAGCAGTTGCAGACATAGTTGGAGATGATGTAATCTGCTCGACGGGAACTATGACTCTTACCGACGCCACGACAGGAGGTACCTGGAGCAGCAATGCAACTACCAAAGTAAGCGTTGCTACTTATACAGGTCTCGCAACTGGTGGAGGCACTTTGGGTACTGCCATCATTACTTATAAGGCGAGTGCGGGATGCTATGCTACCAAATCGATCACAAATAATGCCGCTTTACCAAATATAACTGGTGCAACATTCACATGTTCCGGTGAAGCAGGAGCGGTAACATTCACTAATTCATTTGGTGGAGGCACCTGGTCAAGCTCTAACAGTTCGGTGGCGGTTGTAGGTTCGTCAACCGGTGTGGTTACAGGCATGCTGATGGGAGGGACAAATACCTATGTAAACATCATTTATGCTACAAGCGCCGGCTGCTCAAAGAGCAAATCGATCCTTATTAAGCCTGTTCCGGTGATAACTGGTGCTGATGAAGTGATAGTTGGCTCGACGGCAACAATGACCGGCTCGCCAACCGGCGGATCATGGGGTTCCAGCTCTATTGCAACCGCTACTATCAGTGGTTATGGCGTTGTTGCCGGAATTGCACCGGGTTCGGCGATCATTTCCTACACAGCCGCCGGATGCTTAAACACAAAGTCTATAACCGTAACAGGTGCTTCGGCCAGACCAACAATTGGCGGCGAGGTAGAAACCGTTCTATTTAGTATTTTCCCGAACCCGTCACATGGTTCGTTGTCGGTAAGCGCTCCGGTAGACGGTGTGTTTGCAATATTTACTGTTGACGGCAAGCTTATTACCAACAGCGAATTGACTGAGGGAGTAACTGCAATACAACTACCAGCAATAATGGCACCGGGTACTTATGTGTGTCGTTTTACTGGTTCAGATGGAACAACACGAATGGTGACGCTAAGCTATCAGCCGTAGGCATTTACGTTCTTTGTAAAAAAGGTGAGTGAGCCGGTCAAGAGCTCACTCACCTTTTTGTTTTGTGACAAAGTAGAATTTTATGCTGGTCATGCTCGTGTTGGAATCCTGTTAAGGGTCTCGAGTAGATATTTCCAAAACTTCTGAACAGACGATATCTGCACCCGTTCGTCAGGTGAGTGGGCGCCGGTTATGTTTGGACCGAAGGAGATCATCTGCATACCGGGGTAGTTTGTACCAAGTATTCCACACTCCAGGCCGGCATGTACTGCATTTACGTGTGCATCTTCATTAAACATCTCCTTGTATAGACTGCTCATTAACCTAACTATCGCAGAATCCGGCTGAGGCTGCCATCCAGGGTAGGCGTTGCCTTGTGTCACGTCAGCGTTCATCAGTTCAAACGAAGACGAGATCGCATTAGCCACGTCATATTTTTCACTGTCAACGGAGCTGCGTGTGAGGCATTGGAAATTAAAGCTGCCGTTCTGAATAGAGACTTTTGCCAGGTTATTAGATGACTGAACCAGCCCCCCTATGCTTGGACTCATTCTATAGATGCCGTTGGGGCAGGCATACAATGCACGGAGCATTTTTTCCTGGAACTCGTGGCTTGCTACTGCAGAAGGAACATCAATAGTAGTGCAGGTGATGGATAGCTGAGGGTCAGTAATGGCGTACTCGTCCATAATGTCTGCAGCCAGTTCACTTACACGCTTTGTGACCTTCGCGGCGTCTTTTACAGCTATATTAGCAACTGATTCTCTTGGTATTGCATTCCGCAGACTGCCACCGGTTACTGAGGCAATTTCTACGACTAGTTCGCGGTCTAGAACAGTAAGCAAACGGTTCATAATCTTGTTGGCGTTACCCCTGCCCAGGTGTATATCGCCGCCCGAGTGGCCACCGGTAAGGCCCTTCACACTTATCTGCAGGCCTGCGCTACCATTTGGTGATCGTTGTGCATATGTGCCCGTGGCGGTAATATCCAGCCCGCCTGCACAGCCTATCGTAAGTTCGTTGTCGGCTTCTGTATCCAGGTTTAGCAGAATATCGCCGGCAAGGAAACCGCCCTTTAAAGCGAAAGCGCCCGTCATACCCGTTTCTTCGTCTATTGTAAAGAGCGCTTCAATAGGAGGGTGTGGGATATCTGTTGACGATAACAATGACATGATGGCCGCAACACCTATTCCGTTATCGGCGCCAAGGGTGGTGCCCTTAGCACGTACCCAGTCCCCGTCCACATACATCTCAATTCCTTGCGTGTCGAAGTCAAAATTTGTATCGCTATTCTTCTGGTGCACCATGTCCAGGTGGCTCTGCAGCACTACCGTTTTGCGGTTTTCCATGCCGGGACTTGCAGGCTTCTTTATGATCACATTTCCGGCACTGTCTGTTGCTGTAGAAAGGCCGAGCCTTTCACCAAAGTCTTTTATGAACGCAATTACCCGTTCTTCTTTTTTAGAGGGGCGAGGTACTGCATTAAGGTCAGTAAAATGATTCCATAGGGCTGAAGGCTGTAACGCTCTGATCTGTGAATTTTCAGACATGTTCTGTTTAAGTTGTGAAGTACGAAAAGTAGTTTGCAAATAAAGGACGCGCTTTCGGGAAGTGCTGTTCCTAAATCAATTCATCGTTTTTCAGGCGAACAGGGGGTGGGTGGTCTATTTAAAAATAGGGTTGCCAAATGTAGGGAATCAATTGTAAACGACAGTTGTTCCCGGTTATGATATTCAGTCTTTATTTCTCAAACAGGAAATATCAGCATCTAAAAATTAAAATGAGCTACCAAGCTTATTTTTTGCTTGTCGCCCGGAATTATTACATTTGCTCCCCCTCGAAAGGGGGAATTAGCCTTCGTAATTGCCTTGGCTAATATAATGGAGAGATGCTCGAGTGGTTGAAGAGGCACGCCTGGAAAGTGTGTATATCTGTCAAAGGGTATCAAGGGTTCGAATCCCTTTCTCTCCGCCTTCGCCCGCCGAAGCGGGCTATGGCGGACGAAGTCCGCAATAGTGCCGCGAAGGAGGGCTGCCCGCCCAATACGGGTTGTGTCCAACAAAGTTTGTACTTTGTTGGACATTTTATTTTATGTAGTTCTACGTCTACATTCTTGAACTCTGCAATGGCAAGCACTACATTGGTTGTACTGTAAACGTAAAAGAAAGATTCACCCAACATTCGAAAGGCTATGTTCCTGCAACAAAGCCACATTTGCCTGTAAAGCTATTATGGTGCTGTTCGTTTCCCGATAGATATAGGGCCTGTGTGGGACTTCGGTACATGAAGTCCGCCTGTTTGTTTTCGTCTATTTCACTGATTTTGTTGAAATTCGCGGCGCGTGCATACATTATCAGAACTCAAATCAGGAGCGCTTGCCGGTGCGAGGTCGTTGAAAATCTCTGAGGAACTTACAGATTTTCCAGTTGAAATTTTTGAACTGACAGATACCCTGGAAGTTCTTGACCTGTCGGGCAACTTACTGACATCTCTACCGCACGACCTGGGCCGATTGAAGAAGCTGAAGATCGTGTTTTGCTCGAATAACCCTTTTACAGAATTGCCGGAGGTTTTGGGCGAGTGCCCGGAGCTTGATGTGGCCGGGTTCAAAGCTTGTAAAATTGAGAACGTTCCCCCGGCAGCACTGAACCCAAACCTACGATGGCTGATACTAACAGACAATCGCATCAGCGAACTGCCTGACGCGATAGGGCAGTGTACTCGCTTGCAGAAGCTGATGCTTGCCGGTAACCGCTTGGAATCACTACCTGAGTCATTGCAATACTGTCAAAACCTGCAACTATTAAGGATATCTGCCAATCGTCTTGCGGAATTGCCTTCGTGGCTATGTTCCATGCCGCGGCTCGCGTGGCTGGCATTTTCCGGGAACGATTTCAGTCACATTGAGCCGGTCACCGATCTGCCTTATGTTCAATGGGATGACCTTGAGATGGTTGATGTTATTGGCGAAGGGGCTTCCGGTCAGATATACAGGGCACATTTGCGCGGGCTAACATCCCATGCAACGGTTGCCGTAAAAGTCTATAAAGGATCAGTTACCAGCGATGGATTCCCGGAGGATGAGATGACGGCAGCTATTGCAGCAGGAGAACATGAAGGACTGGTGCGGCTTGTGGGGCGCATTGCTGGTCATCCGCAAGATCGCCACGGACTGGTGATGGAGTTGATACCGCAGGGTTTTTCAAACCTGGGAGGGCCGCCCAGTATGCAAAGTTGCACACGCGATGTCTTTCGTACTGGCCAAAAGCTACCACTTTCTTCTGCTTTGAAGGTGGCGTGTACAATTGCGTCTGTAGGTAAGCACCTCCATGAACGCCGTATAATGCACGGTGATCTGTATGCTCATAATACGCTGGTTGATGAGTCGGGAAATACCCTCATCAGCGATTTTGGTGCTGCATCATTTTATACCAATCTTCCATCAGATATGGCAGCAGGGCTTGAGCGCATTGAGATAAGCGCCTTCGGGTATTTGCTCGATGATCTGCTCCGCCTCTGTACCGATGCTACCGGGAAAGAGGCATACTTACAAATGCTGCAGTTAAGAGACAGATGTCTACAGGCAGACGTGTTGTCGCGGCCGGATTTTACACTCCTATCCGAGGCGCTAGCCTGTTTAGAGTAGCTGCGACGATCTAGTCGTCTATTTTGATACCGTCTTCTTTTGCTTTGTAATGCTTCACCTGTTCCAGCGCGTCGGGCACCACATCGCTCGTTATTACCACAAAGCTGTCCTTAACTGCGTTCTGCAGGGCAAAGTCTATCGCTTCGCTTTCTTTTTTGATAACAGTGATCTTCTTCAGCGGGTCCACATTGTGAATACCTCTCGTCATGAGGTCAATGATCTCCTGTTCCGTTCGGCCGCGCAGGTTTTTATCCTGACGGATGATGATCTCGTCAAAGATCCTTGCAGCTGCTTCACCCAGCGATATAATATCTTCATCGCGGCGGTCGCCAACACCTGCTATGATGCCTACGGTTACCGAGGCGTCAACAGATTTGATGTACTTACCTATAGCCTCCAGTCCATGGGTGTTGTGCGCATAGTCTATCATCACCGAATAGTTGCGGAAATGGAAGACGTTCATCCTGCCCGGTGTTAGTGCCGGCGATGGAACAAACGTTTGCAGTGCCAGCCTTATATCCTCAGTCTTGAAATCCTGTACATAGGCTGCCAGTGTTGCTGCCAGTACATTGGCAACGTTGAATTCGGCCATGCCTGAGAACGTTAGTGGGATGTTCGTAACCTTCTCTACGCGTATTTTCCATGTACCCTTCAGTATAGTTACGTATCCATTCTCGTAGATAGCGGCCAGGCCGCCCTTGTCACAGTGCGCCTTTACCCGTGGGTTGTCATCGCGCAGGGAGAAGTAAGCCACATGACATGTCAGGTCTTTATGCATTGCATAAACCAGGTCATCATCGGCATTGAGCACCGCATAGCCCGATGGGAAAACTGTATTTGCCGCCACGGCCTTTACTCGTGCGAGTTTTTCCAGAGTGTCTATGCCGCCTAACCCCATATGGTCTTCAGCTACGTTGGTAACCACCGCTACGTCGCAATGGTGGAAGCCGAGGCCGGCACGTAGTATCCCGCCTCTTGCACATTCCAGCACCGCATAATTTACGGTTGGGTCGCGAAGCACAAACTCAGCAGAAACCGGCCCCGTGCAGTCGCCCTTCATCATGAGTTGATTTTGAATGTACACACCGTCTGTAGTGGTAAATCCTACCTTATATCCGAGTTGCTTCACTATATGGGCAATGAGGCGCGTGGTCGTTGTTTTACCGTTGGTACCTGATACTGCTACAATAGGAATGCGTGCAGAAGAGCCGGGTGGGTAGAGCATATCGATCACCGGTTCGGCCACATTTCGAGGTAGGCCATCGGTTGGGTCAAGGTGCATTCTGAATCCCGGTGCTGCATTAACCTCCAGTACTGCGCCACCGCTTTCAGTGATCGGAGTAGAGAGGTCATCGGCCATAATGTCTATACCGCAGATATTTAGTCCAATTATTCGTGCAATTCGTTCGCACATAAAGATATTGGTGGGGTGCACATAATCTGTAACATCGGTAGCCGTGCCACCCGTGCTAAGGTTGGCAGTAGGCTTCAGCCACAGCTCCTCACCTTTTGGTAAGATGGTGTCAAGTGTGTATTCCTTTTTCGCCAGTATATCATTGGTAAATGCGTCGATCTTGATGGCGGTCAACACCTTTTCGTGTCCATAGCCTCGCCTTGGGTCACTGTTCACGATGTCTACAAGTTGCTGAATGGTGTGCACGCCATCGCCTGTCACAGCAGCCGGCGTGCGCAGGGCAGCCGCGACAAACTTGTAGTTAATCACCAGTACGCGGAAGTCGCGACCCGTAATGAACTTCTCACAGATCACGGCACGACCATAAACCTTGGCCGCGGCCAGCCCGGCTACTGCGTCTTCCCATGTTCTGATGTTTGTGGTGGCGCCCTTGCCGTGATTGCCATTTACAGGCTTGGTTACAATGGGGTAGCCTATTTTGTCTATGGTTTGCTTCAGGTCCTCTTCGTCATAGATTATTCGACCGCGCGGCACGGGAATTTCAGAGGCCTCCAGCAAGTTCTTTGTTTCCTCTTTGTCACATGCCAGCTCCACGGCTATGCTGCTCGTGGTGCTGGCCACGGTAGCTTGTATGCGTCGCTGGTTCACACCATAGCCGAGCTGCACCAGCGAATGCCGGTTGAGGCGGATGTAGGGGATTTTTCTCTTTATTGCCTCCTCCACTATCGATCCCGTGCTAGGGCCAAGCCGCTCATCTTCCCTTATTTCGCGTAGTGTCTGTATGTCTTCTTCAAGGTCATATGCGGTATTGTCAATGATTGCCTGAGCGATCTTCACTGAAGCCTTAGCTGTATATATCCCTGCTTTCGCCTCGTGATAGGAGAATACCACGTGATATACACCCTTGTCCGGTGTTTCCCGGGTTCTCCCAAATCCGGTGTCCATGCCGGCCAGCGTTTGTAGTTCCAGCGCTATATGTTCTATCACATGTCCCATCCAGGTGCCTTCTTCCACGCGCTGAAAGAATCCGCCTGGTACACCTTCCGAGCAGCGGTGCTCGTAAAGAGACGGCATAAGTGCCCTCAGTCTGTCCAGGAAACCCGGTATCTTGTCTGTCGGGCTATTTTCCAACTCTTCCAGGTCCAGCAACATGACTACCAGTTTGTGTCGCCTTGCAGACCAGTAATTGGGGCCGTTCATCGTTTTTATATCGAGTATTTTCATTTTTGGACAATTTTTGAAATATCAAGATACTGATTTTTACTGCCATTCAAAACGGCAGTTGGCTCAAAACGCTTAATTTTGAAGGATTATTTTATCAAATCTCAGTTATCAAAGTGACATATCCCCTTGGGCATTTAGTAGCAGTAGGTGGCGCGGAAGACAAAGGAACAGACCTCGAAAAAGGAATATTAGAGAGAAACCGTCTCAATTTTTTTGAATTAGGTATTCTTAAGACAATTGTAAATCTAATAGGTGCAGAAAACCCACGTGTAGAGGTTGTCACCACTGCATCTTCAATACCGGACGAAGTTGGCGAAAACTACCTAAGCGCATTTGAAAAGCTGGGTTGCACAAATGTGGGGCACATGCGAATCCGCACACGCGAGGATGCTGCACTACCGGAGTACCTGGAAAGGTTGGGCACATGTAACTGTGTGATGTTTTCCGGTGGTAACCAGTTGCGACTCTCGTCCATTTTTGGCGGCACTGATTTTCTTGATATCCTCAGGAGAAGATATGAAGCCGGTGAGCTAACGATTGCCGGTACCAGCGCAGGCGCTATGGCCATGAGCAACACGATGATCTACGAAGGCAATGCGGCAACCGCAAACCTGAAGGGCGAAGTGAAGATCACGACCGGATTGGGACTGCTGCATAACGTAATTATTGATACGCACTTTGATAAGCGTGGCCGGTTTAACCGTTTGGCGCAGGCCGTGGCGGCGCAGCCCGGTGCAATAGGCATTGGTCTCGGCGAGGACACCGGAGTTATAGTGTCACATGGCCATGAGCTTAAGGCAATAGGGTCGGGGAGTGTAGTGATAATTGACGGCAAGAACATTGAGCACAATAATATTGCAGACATCGCTTTTGGCAAACCGATATCGGTTGAGAATATTACTGTTCACATAATGTCGGGTGGTGATGGTTATGACCTGGAAACCCGTCAGTTCATAGGTGCAGAAATAACAATCGACGACAGGGATTGACCTTTGCTTAGTCCTTATAGATTTTTATTTCATTAAGTCCGGAAGCGTTTCGGCATGCGCGATACATTCCTTCGCTGTTGAATAGCATCGCAATATTTCCGTGCCTGTCCACTGCTACAAGTCCCCCTTCACCGCCCGTTTTTACCAGTTTGTCCATCACCACGAGGTCGGTCGCCTCCCGGAGCGACTTTCCTGCATACTCCATCAGGCAGGAGATATCATGTGCCACTACGCTTCGAATGAAATATTCGCCATGACCTGTACAAGATATGGCACACGTGTTGTTATTGGCGTAGGTGCCGGCACCTATTATGGGGCTGTCACCGATACGGCTATACTTCTTATTGGTCATGCCTCCTGTGCTGGTTGCTGCAGCAAGGTCGCCATGCATATCTAATGCTACAGCACCTACGGTGCCAAATTTCTTCTCGGTATGGTCAAGCTGAATTCTATCATCTTTCAGCGCTTCCTGCCATTGAATGTAACGCTGTTCTGTAAAGAAGTACTCTTCATCTTCAAAGGCTAGCCCCTTTTCCTTCGCAAAGCTAAGTGCACCTTCGCCGGATAGCATCACGTGCTCACTTTGTTGCATTATCGTTTTGGCCAGGCTCACCGGGTTTTTTACGCCGGTAATATTGCTCACGGCACCTGCCATCATGTTTTTACCATACATAATAGCAGCGTCCATTTCATGCTTTCCTTCGTGGTTAAACACGGCACCCCTGCCTGCATTGAACATCGGGAAATCCTCGAGCGATTTTACGGCTGCCTCCACAGCGTCAATGCTTGTTCCTCCGCTCTCCAATATTTTGTAGCCGGCATCGAGAGCACTCTTGAGGCCAGCCTCATATGCTTCCTGTAGTTCAGGTGTCATGTTGCTGCGCAGTATTGTACCTGCACCGCCATGAATAGCTATTGCAATCTTATTTGCCATACGAGAATTCGGGCTTTATTTCTTTAGGTCCACCATTACACTTACACCCAGCGGGAAACCCGTTGCGCGAAAAAGCGCATTCTCCATTCCCATCCATGCTTTCAACAGAGCGTTTGTGCCCGGGCTGAACTTATCCATGTGGTCTTCGGGATTGTCCTTGGCGCTCTTCGATTGATTCCTGATCTTCCGGTAAAGCCATGCAGGAAAGAACATGGCGAAATTCCAATAAGAAGATCTTTGCACAGTGAAGCCGGCTCTCTTAGCCTTAGTGACCAATTCGTCTTTGGTATATCGGCGAAAATGGTGATTCACCACATCATGTTCGCTCCAGAGCGACATAAATGCCGGCACAAAAATCAGTCCGCGGCCGCCAGGTTTTAATATCCTGTTCCAGTTTCCCAGCGCTACTTCGTCCTTCTCCAGGTGTTCCAGGCAGTCTGAGGCTATTATGAGATCAAATTGACCGTCAGCGAAATCTGGAAAATGAGCATCCATAACAGCCACATCATTCAGTCCCTTCTTCTTGCATTGTTCTATGGCCTCGGGGCTGAAGTCGATTCCTTTTACATTCGTGAAGCCGGCCTCCTTAAGATCCAGTAGAAGTGCACCACCTGAGCAACCGATATCCAGTATAGCTGCATCTTTCCTTAGGTTCGCTATCAAACTGAGTATCACACGGCGCCGGGACACATACCACCAATGGTTGGTTTCAATATTATGATATTTTTCTTCGTAGCCCTTATCCATACCTGTGCGAAAGTAATGTGTTTTTAGCCCAGTATCAACACGGTATTATTCTGCCCGGAAAATTGAAAACTATACGGCTAAAAGTGTCTTAACTTTATGAGTGAACTCAGGATCGCAGCCCCGTTTTTCTTGTTGGGTTGCCTTGATTTTGCTGGGTTTATGAGAGCAGGAGTATTTCTTATAGTGATGTGTATATTGTGTCCACCCGTTCAGGATGGGGACATGAAAGGTCGTCGGGGCGGTGTTGCAATGAGTAGAAGAATCAGGCGAAACCGACAATATGTCTGTCGTCCTATTTTTGGTTTTGTGGGGAGTTAGGACTAACCTGGCACTATTGTCAGCAATCTATAGTGGGGTAACTGAGGCTACTCCTGAATATTTGAAGCTGCAAATAATTTTTAAATGATATTACCATGCACAAACTAATAGTTTCTGAGCATATCACATTAGACGGGTATGTGGCTGGCCCGGGTGGTTCCATGGACTGGATAAGCCTGGATGATGATATGTTTGATTATGTAGGGGCCTTCACCGGCACAGCCGAAACCGCGCTATATGGCCGCCATACATTTGAAATGATGGATGCATACTGGCCTACTGCCGGAAATAAACCAAATGCATCTAAACACGATAAAGATCATTCTGCCTGGTATAACAGGGTGCAAAAATTGGTGCTTTCCCGCTCGTTGGCAGGTACGCGTCGTGCCGGCGTTTCTTTCTTTGCTGAAAACCTGGAGGCTGAGATAGCGAACGCGCTGCAACGAGGAAATGTACTTGTTTTTGGTAGCCCCGGGGCGGTACACACGCTGTTTCGGCACGACCTAGTTGATGAAATGTATCTTTTCATTAACGGTGTGACATTAGGGGCTGGGATACCTCTGTTCAGCGGCATTCCCGGCACGTTAAGGTGGAATCTCGTAGCGTCACGGCATTTTAAAAATGGTGTTCAGTGTCTTCATTATTCGAAATAGTATATAGAATTTTACCGTGCATGCATTTTTACTCAAAGAAGAGCCTGAAAGTCAGCATTCTGTTATTTTTAATTTTTGAAGATCATTAACGCACGCCTGCCTTCTATTTTCCTAACTTTAAGAGTCAGTGTAAACTAAATTTCGCGGTTTACTAACATTTCTTAATCGCTTCACGCCTATTCAGTTAGTAGGTAAATGGCGGTTTGTAACAGGTGGTTTATCATACAAGGTGAATTTTGGGGTTTGCAGATTCCTTTTCACCGAAATGTAAAAAGAGCGTTGGCAAAAGCAATACATGTGAGCGGTCATTTCCCTGCTTCAGAAAAGAGTTTATCGGCACACGATGAACTCAGAATTCTGATTAAGGATTGTATTGCTCTAAAGCGTGCCTCGCAGAAGAAGCTATATGAGCGCTATTCACCGGCAGCTTATGGTATTGTACGGAAATATATACACAACAATGAGGCGATAGCGAAGGAGATTTTGAATGATGCGTTCTTTAAGGTTTTCAGGGATTTGCATCAATATTCATTTCAAGGGGCATTTGAGGGTTGGATTCGTAGAATTGTAATACATACTGTTAGTGATTATCTGCGCCGTAATATGAAGGACGACAGGATGGTGAGAGAGGTGCAGCCAGAAGACGCTTATGTGAACAGTGAACCGGTGGAGCGATTGTCGCACAAAGAACTACTGGCGGTGATAGAGACGCTGCCTGATACACAGAGGAACATATTTAACTTGTTTGTTTTTGAAAATTACTCCCATAAGGAGATATCGAAAATAATGAACATGCAGCAGAACAACTGCCGTTGGCACCTTAACGATGCCCGGCGACGGTTGAAAGAAAAGATAAATGCACTTATAAATAACAAGAAGTGAAGCACGCGAAAAAACACATTGATGACCTGTTCAGGGAGAAATTAGGCGACTATGCCGAGGTGCCTCCCGCGGACTCGTGGAGCGACCTTGACGCAAGGTTAGATGTTTTGACTCCCGCGGTACCGCATACGCCTTTGCACTGGTTGGGGCATGTGGGCATGGTTTCTGTAATTGCCGTACTTGGTGTGTCAGTATTGAGCAGGTTCGTTAGCGATAGGGCTGGTATTTCTGCAGGTGCCGGTAGTGAAGGTGTTGCGAAGGTAGAGGTCGCGAATCCCATGGCTTCCGAGATCGTTGCACAGAACAGCGCTGGGGAAGTGGCAGTTCCAGAAGCGGAAAATGCAGTAGCGGGAAACGTAGCGGAAATAGCTGACGCTGAAAGTATCGGCGTTGATAAAAGTGCTGGCGGCGAACCTAAGGGAAGTATGGCGGGAGTTTCCTTATCAAACCGAGGTAAATCAAAAGCACACAAGGCTTTGTCAAGGGTGTTGCTTTCTGAGAAAAAGGGTTCTAAAGTCAACCGCACGGAAGGCACTTCACAACAGGAAATCGTTCCAAACAGTTCATCTAAAAATGCAAATGACAATAACCAATACATTGATAATCAGCTGAATAATAAAATTCAAAGAAAGTCTGCAACACCTAAAGTAACTGTTCCGGTTGTGTCGGCCAGGCACTTACTCAGGAACGACCCCGATCCGCTCGCAGCTGCTAAGGAAAAGGCAAATGTTGATTTTCCGCGATGGAGTGTAGGGGTGAAGCTGGGATATGAACGCGGCGCTGATAACGTTGGCGCTAAAAAGGCGGTCGTAGCGCCTTATTTGCAGTACAATATTTCGCGTAGGGTGGCAATTATGACCCAGCCGGCCATAAAAATGGCAAACAGCCCCGTTCGAAACATTAGCTCGCGCAGTTATTATAAGGTAAATGATGACGGCACGGTAACTACTGTGAATAACTACGTAGAGCCGCGTGCTGAAGGTGGGGTTGTGGATACCTACTATTTCTCACGGTTCAGGTACACCCAGTCGCACGATAGTATAGTAAAAAACGAAACTATTGGCGGTCGTTACCTGGAGTTTGAACTGCCTGTAATGATGCGCTATGCTGTTGCAAAAAATGTTTCGGTATATGGTGGTTTGAATATGATTTTCAGTCAGTTGAGTGGTGTTAAGCAAAGTTCATATTCCAAGCAGTTGACTCGTTCTGCTGATTCGCTTCAATTTGCGCGTTCTGTAACCCCATCGCCGGTAGACATAAAGGATGTAATAAAATACGATGGAACTCCAATAGCTGAATACGACGGCCCCTTATACCCTTCCTCACAGGTTAATCGCTTGAGGCTGGGCGCTACGGTCGGAGTCACTTACGAATACAGTGGTCGTTGGCTGCTCGATGCGTTGGTGCAGCAAAACCCGGCGCCCAAGGACATGAGGGGCGCATATAATATCAATGCGCCTCTTTCGTCCACCTATTTCCGCCTGTCGGTTGGTTATAAGCTAACCAAATAAGATAATTGTCTTGTAAACCTTATCATTTTCCTATTATTCACAAAGGTGATATCCTATATTATGTAAATTGGGGTAAATTTACAGTAGCACACACCATAACCTTCCATCCGCAAATGCGGGTGGCTACTTACATCAGAGAGTCATGAAGAAAGGCCTATACTTACTTCTTTGTATAGTTTTCCTCCTGACTTTTTTTATTCCCGTTCATTCGCAGGTCATTTCTACTGTTGCCGGCACTGGCACAGCCGGCTTTTCCGGCGATGGAGGGCCTGCAACTTCTGCGCAGCTCGATACTGCCACTTGCATCGCCCTGGACCTGGCAGGTAACCTCTATATCAACGTACAACGAAGTAACCGCGTGCGGAAAGTGGATGTTTCAGGAACTATTACCACAATCGCAGGAAACGGAACCCTTGGGTTTAGCGGAGATGGTGGCCCGGCAACCGCTGCTTCTCTGTCCGGCAACTGGGGAATGGCTGCTGATGCATTCGGTAATATCTACATTTCAGATCAGGGCAACCATCGGATCAGAAAGGTGAGCTCCACTGGTATCATCACCACTATAGCCGGCACCGGGACATCAGGTTTCAGCGGCGACGGAGGACCGGCAACCGCCGCAAAAATGAACGCGCCTCTTGGGATTGCTGTTGACCCCTCCGGAAACGTATATTTTAGTGACTCCTACAACTTTTGTGTGCGCAAGGTAAATACGTCAGGGATCATCACAACGGTGGCCGGAATCCCGGGCGTCTCTGGTTTCGGTGGTGACGGTGGTCCGGCCACGTCGGCAAGGCTCAGATATATATGGGGGCTTGCCCTTGATGCTGCCGGAAATCTATACCTGTGTGATGCGCCGAACGAACGGGTAAGAAGGGTAGATGCCGGCGGGATAATCACAACTATTGCCGGTACGGGTAGCGCAGGTTATGATCTCGATAATGTTGCCGCTACAACTGCAAAACTGAACAAACCTTTGAATGTGTTTGTCGCCGGCGATGGCAAGATATATATTGCGGATTATGCCAATAATCGGATCCGCCGGATAGACAATGCCGGTATTATAACCACCATTGCCGGTACAGGAACAGGCGGCTACAATGGCGACGGTATTCCGGCAACCAGCGCTTATCTGCAACATCCAATATCAGCGGTGGCCGACGCAGACGATAATGTATTCCTCTCAGATATGCTCAATTCCCGCATACGGAAGGTTGCAACCGTATTGTCGTTTATTGGGGGGGATGATGAGCAGATAACTGTTTGTGAGAATTCTACCGCAAATCCCATAAATACCCAATTGGCAGTACGCGATGTTAACGTGGGTATGACAGATACCTGGTCGTTACATACAGCGCCCTCCCATGGTACAGCATACGTTTCTTATTCTGCCGTTTCCGGTGGCGGTGTCATTACCCCGGTAGGGCTTACCTACACGCCCAATCCTGGCTTTTCCGGTCTCGATACTTTTAAGGTAGAGGTTTCAAATGCAATCGCTTCTGACATCATTTCCATATTCGTAAAAGTCGATCCTGCGCTTACTGTCGGGCCCATCAGCGGCGCATCTTCAATTTGTGTTGGCGACACCACAACACTCACAGACCCAACTCCCGGTGGCTTGTGGAGCTCAGCCACGGGCCGCATTCAGCTCTTCCCTGCATCGCTCTATTGTACCGCAAAAGGTCTGTCCGCCGGTCTTGATACGGTAATATACCGGGTGGTAAACGCTTGCGGTACCAGCCTGGCAACCAAGGCAATGACGGTGAATCCCCTGCCGGACCCTGGTACGATATCCGGGCCCGAGGCATTTTGCATTGGAGCTATCACCCCATTCTATACCGATGTTACCGGTGGAACATGGTCTACAAGCAACCTTAACGCAACTGTCGAGTCAGTGACAGCTGATCACTGTGACGTAAAGGGCATATACAAAGGAGCTGTTACGATCATACATACCGTATTTAACTCCTGGTGTCCGGCAGTGGCAATAAAGCAGGTTGTTGTTGACACCTTCCCACAGGCAGGGTTTATTTCCGGACCTGAAAAGGTTTGCGTAGGAGAAGAAGTTATACTCATCGACACGGTATCGGCCGGAGCCTGGAGCGGAACGCCGTTTTTGGTGCAGGTAGATATGGGTACTGTCAAGGGTGTACTGGCAGGCTCAACCCTTATCAGCTACAGCGTCTCAAATAGTTGCGGAACAGACGTGGCTACCCATGCACTCGGAGTCGCACCCTTACCGGAAAGACCATCGATCTATATGTTCAGGGGTATGTTATCGACCGCACCAGGCTACACATCTTACCAATGGACATTGGATGGGCTGCCGATAGGCGGTGCAGTAAACGACTCGCTCCTTGCGGAGAACACCGGCACATACCAGGTTTCAGTAACGAATGAATTTGGTTGCCGGCAGCTATCAGACACCTTCGCACATACCGGGTGCACGGCCGATGACATGATACTATACCCAAACCCAACGAGCGAATTTGTGCACATAGCCTGGTGCCGTTTGGTAAACATAAGGATCATCACTGCTGACGGGAAGGAAGTAATGACTGCAGAAGAAGTTCGGGAGGCAGATCTTTCGATGTTACCTCCCGGGGTTTACTTCCTCAGTTTGTTTGATAAAGGCCGCAAGGTTCGCACGGAACGTGTCGTTCGCTTGCCATGATCTACACTTGCACCGTTTTCCATTTGCCACGTCTAAACAGTATATATACAGCTATGGCCATAAGTGTCTCTGCCACCGGTACTGCAACAAAGACGCCCGTTACACCAAGGGATGTATGCCTGTGCATATACCATGCAAACGGGATCTGAAATACCCAGAACCCGAAAAAATAGGTCCACGTAGGTGTCCTGGTATCGCCAGACCCATTAAATGCTTGCGTAGTCACCATGCCAATTCCATAAAAGACATACCCCGCGCTTATTATCTGCAAGGCTTGTACGGCATACTTTGTTTGTGCCACCTGTTCATGCGGTATGAACAGACCTACCAGCGGATAGGCGAACAATAGAAATATCAGCGTCACCATCGCCATGAATACCACATTATAGCGCGTTGTTATCTTCACGCTTTCTTCCGCCCTGTCTGATAGTTTTGCTCCCAGGTTCTGACCCACCAGTGTAGCCACGGCATTGCTCATGCCCCAGGCCGGCAGAATGAAGAATATCACCAGGCGAATAGCCGTCTGGTATCCGGCAGATGCAGCGCTGCCATATTCAGCTATCATCGCTGCCAGGAATATCCAGCTTGCTGAGGCTATGATGAACTGAAATGTAGCAGGGGAGGCGATTGAAACCAGGCTTTTCATAACCTTCAGATCAAACGTGAAATGCTTTTTTCTCATTTTGAGTTTACCAGATGCCTTGCGTAAGTGATAAAGCTGGTACAAGACGCCTATGGCGCGCCCGGTGGTTGTGGCAATGGCTGCTCCCTTTACGCCAAGTGCTGGTATGAACCCGATTCCGAAGATGAGTATCGGGTCCAGCACAATGTTGAATGCATTGGCAATCCAAAGGCTTTTCATAGCTATTGCTGCATTGCCGGCACCGCGGAAAATGCCGTTTATCAGGAATAGCAGGATGATAGCCGCGTTGCCTCCCAGCATGATACGGGCGTAGGATGCCCCCTCAGCAATGGCTGCTGGTTCCGCTCCCATTATTCGGAGGATTTCCTTCGCAAAGATGAATCCGGGGATGCCTAACAGCAAAGATGCAAAGAGTGCAAGCAACAACGACTGAGCGCCGGCGTGAGAGGCGCCCTCCAGGTCTTTCTCACCCACGCGCCGGGCAACCATAGCAGTAGCAGCTGCGCTTAAGCCGATTCCTACCGAGTAAACGATAGTGACGACAGACTCAGTGAGTCCCACAATGGACACCGCATGGACTCCAAGCTTGTTTACAAAGAAAATGTCAATGACTGCAAAAACTGATTCAAGCGCCAGCTCTAACATCATGGGAATGGCAAGCATTACCACCGCTTTTTTTAATGATAGCGTAGTGTAATCCTGCTCCTCGCCGCTGACGGCGTTTATAATGAAATTATAATATTTTTTTAGATTCATTTAGGTTAAAGTTGGAAACAGAAATTGGGCAGACAGGAATTTCCTGTCCATTCAAGGAATCTGTTTCTGTGAATGAAATTAGACAATATCATAGTAGATACACCACGTCCGTTTCCGGAGCGGTATATCGGCTATACAGAAAGCTGAAACTGAATTAATTAGTTAAGCTTGCACGTGTAATTGTACTGGTATATTGCGGTTTGCTTAGCATAGCATTCCCGCTCGGCATCAGCTTTCGTCCTTTTACCGAGGTAATACTCTACATGTATCGGTGAAAGGTAGAGGCCGTCAACACGATCGCAAGCGCAGCTATAGCGCTTCCTGCAGGATGCGAGGCTTACAAATACTATCAGTGCGAGGAGGGGCAAAATCCGCTTCATATAGTTTTTATTATGGTGGGGTAGAAACTCCCGCAAATATACAGTTTATATTCAGATTGTTAACACTTCCTCTTTGAAAACAGCAGAATGCGTCTTTACAATTTCTTTATAATCTGGACATCGTTTTTATATCAGGCTTATAACCGCAAAGTAACTTTGCAAGCGCAATAGTAACGATGAATGACTTTCTGTTTAACCGGGTAAGTGCGGGCAGGCAATACGGTGTCAGTATTCTGGCAGTGCTTGTGGTATCTGCTTCTTGCTATCTGCTTTCGGCTTTTGTCGACTACAGGGTGGTAGCTTTCCTGCTGTTAGTTACAGTATCGCTGGTCGCTGTGCTTTTTGATATATTGCCTGTATTAGTGGCTGCTTTTCTCAGCGCTATAATCTGGGATCTGTTTTTTATTCCTCCAAAGTTCACTTTGCAGGTAGATAGTGCGGCGGATGGCGTTCTTCTCCTGATGTATTTCGTTATCGCAATGGTCAATGCGGTACTTACTTATCGAATAAAGATAATACAGAAAGAAGCTCGCAAGAAAATAGAACGTGAGAACATTGTGAAGCTCTACAATACCTTCCTCAATTCGTTGTCTCATGAGTTGAAGACGCCAATAGCAACCATCATAGGGGCAATGGATAACCTGCTGACCAATACCGCAAATCTCACTCCCATGCAGCGACACGAATTGCTGGTAGAAGTTTCGAAGGCTTCTTTTCGGCTTGACCAGCAAGTAGGAAATCTACTAAGCATGTCGCGCCTGGAGGCAGGCTTCATCAGGCCCAAAACGGATTGGGTGGATATGAATGAGCTTGTATATGACGTCGTTAAACGTGTGGAGGAGAACAAAGTGAGCCAGCACATTTCAATAAACATTCCGCCTGAGCTCCCATTGTTTAAAGTGGATAAGGGAATGGTAGAACAGATCGTTTACAACCTGGTAAATAATGCAGTGCAGCATACGCCTCCTGGCAGCAACATAAACCTCACAGTTACAGACTACGGGTGGCTACAGGTTGTGGTAGAGGACAATGGAAAGGGTTTCCCGGAAGATGAGCGAGGCAGGGTTTTCGAGAAATTCTACCGTTTGAAGCGATCGGGAACCGGTGGCACAGGGTTAGGGTTGTCTATTGTTAGAGGATTTGCGGAGGCGATGGACGGAAAAATACTGCTGGAAAACGTGACTACAGGAGGTGCAAGGTTTACACTAAGTATCCCCGCCGAGCGGGCACAGATGAAATTGTAAGATTAATGAATAAGGGAAATATACTTGTAATTGACGACGAGCCGCAAATGCAAAAGCTTCTGGAGATAACACTCCACAGCCACGGATATGGTGTGCGCCTGGCCGAAAATGCCCGCACCGGCCTTGCTCTTGCAGCGGACCATCCGCCGGACCTCGTATTACTGGATATTGGCTTGCCCGACGAAGATGGGCATGCAGTACTGCTGCAATTGCGGGAGTGGTATACTAATCCGGTAATCGTTTTGTCTGTCCAGAGTAGTGAGGAGGATATAATCAGGTCACTTGACCTGGGTGCAAACGACTACCTAACAAAGCCCTTTCGCACCGGCGAGCTTCTGGCAAGAATTCGGTCTGCCTTGCGCACTGCAAACGTTCAGGACCAGGAGCCCATAACCAGGTATGGCGATTTGGAGATAGACCTGGCAGCCCGAATGGTTAAGAAAGGCACAGAGGTCATAAAACTTACATCGACAGAGTATGCACTTTTGGCGCTATTTGTGAAGCATGAAGGCAAGGTGCTGACACACCCTTATCTGCTGCGCGAGGTTTGGGGGCCGGGATATATCAGCCAGTCGCAATACCTTCGGGTTTTTATTGCTCAACTGAGAAAGAAAATAGAAAGTGACCCGAACCGGCCGATGTATATCGTAACGGAATCTGGAATAGGGTACAGGTTTATTGGAAAAGAATAATTAAGTAAAATGTCATTGCATAATACGAATAAGGCAACGCTTGCTGGGTTGCTGATTGCCCTGGGGATTATTTATGGAGATATCGGCACGTCGCCGCTTTATGTGCTCAACGCAATAATGAAGGGGCGTATGGTAACTGAAGGTCTGGTGGTGGGCGCGCTATCGCTGATCATCTGGACACTTACGCTCCAGACTACCGTTAAGTACGTGATACTGACCCTGCAGGCAGATAACAAGGGTGAGGGTGGTATATTTTCGCTTTTTGCGCTCGTAAGGCGCAGGAAGCGCTGGCTGGTGTTACCCGCCATGATTGGTGGAGCCGCCCTGCTCGCCGATGGCATGATCACACCGGCTATCTCTGTGACTTCAGCAATAGAAGGTCTGAAACAGGTGCCTGCATTTTCGGGAATCAGCCAGGATTCGATAGTTTTTATTGTTGTGGTGATCTTGTCCGCATTATTCTTTATTCAGCAATTCGGTACGGCTTTCATCGGGAAGTTCTTTGGCCCCATTATGTTGCTGTGGTTTGGTATGCTGGCTACGCTCGGCATTGTACACCTAACTGATAGCCTCGCTGTTTTCAAAGCGTTTAATCCTTATTACGGCATCAGGTTGCTTGTGGCTTATCCAAAAGGTTTTTATATACTTGGCGGCGTATTCCTTTGCACTACGGGTGCCGAGGCCCTGTATTCCGATCTTGGCCATTGTGGCAAATGGAATATCAGGTATTCATGGATGTTTGTCAAGGCAGCGCTTATACTCAACTACCTGGGACAAGGTGCCTACCTGCTGCATTCGTTCAAAGGTAAAGTGATAACAGCAGACATGATCGAGGCCGGTTTTAATCCTTTTTACGGGGTAATGCCGGATTGGTTCCTTTACGTGGGTATAATCGTAGCAACGACCGCAGCCATCATTGCCAGCCAGGCACTCATTTCCGGTTCATTCACCCTTATAAGTGAGGCCATGCGCCTGAACCTCTGGCCCAAGTTTCGCATCAGCTATCCCTCCGAAGCCCGAGGTCAGCTCTATATTCCGGCCATAAACTGGATGTTGTTTGTGGGCTGCATCTGGATAGTGTTGCACTTTGAGAAGGCGTCGAACATGGAGGCCGCTTATGGTCTTGCAATCACTATGTGTATGATAGCGACGTCTATCCTCTTCGCTAATTTCCTTGTATTGAAGCGGGCAAATCCAGGCCTGATTTACCTATACCTTGCGGTGTATCTTACGATAGAAGTTGGCTTCCTATTTGCGAATATCGACAAGTTCCCGCACGGTGGTTACGTTACGCTTATCATCGGCGGTGGGCTTTTCTTTATTATGTACAACTGGTTTAAAGCACGTAAGATCAAGAACCGTTACGTGGAATTTGTTAAGCTGGACTATTACATACCCCGTCTTAAAGCACTGAGCCGGGACGAAACTGTTACAAAGTATGCGACGCATCTCGTTTACCTCACCAGCGCCGATAATCCTAAAGAGATTGAGCACAAGATCATGTACTCAATACTCTACAACAAGCCCAAACGCGCCGACATCTACTGGCTGGTACACGTTGAGACGCTTGATGATCCCTATACCTGCGAATATATAGTGGAACATATAGCTGAGAATGACATCATTCGTGTCGACTTCAGGCTGGGGTTCAGGATGCAACCGCGCATCAATGTCTTGTTTAAGAAAGTGGTAGAAGATCTCCTGGCAAAGAAAGAAGTGGCGCTAGGTAGTCGTTATCACAGCTTGGAGAGCAGTAACATGATAGGTGATTTTGCTTTCGTGGTAATGGAGAAGTTCCTGAGCCAGGATAACGATTTGCCGGTTTGGGAGCAACTGATGATGAAGGTTCACTTCGTGATAAAGGAGTATTCTTTGTCGGAAGAGAAAGCTTTTGGTTTGGATACAAGTAATGTAGTAGTTGAAAAATTTCCCCTTGTGGTAGCGCCGGTTACGGGCTTAAAACTCACGCGTGTAGACCGCGGCAAGTAGTAATTTATATTTAATAAATAGTCATTATATGAGGCTAATGAAAATTGCTTTTGGCATTGCTATGTCCTTGTCTGTCGTCAATTGTGCTAAAGGTATTCCGGATTCAAGTGCTGCAGATGTTGCCGCAGTGACAAGTGAACCTTACGCCTGGGGCGATTTTACCTGGGTGCAGGGTGGTAGCAGGTTGCCAGTGCAGGTCCTGAGCTCGAAGTATTTCACGGGTGATATGACGATGGACATCAACTACAATTACAATTTCGCACATCCTATAGACCATACTCAGAGTGGCTCCACGGCATGTTTCCGCACCGACGAGATCAATGTTTCATATATCGAAGCTGGTGGAGATTTTCATGACCCGCAAAGCGGTGCGCGTGGCCGCCTCATGCTCCAGTTTGGCTCAAGAGCCACAGGTGTGCCACGCAACGATGTCACGCCTTTGCGTGGGCAATACGACCTCCATACTGCTATGCGATACGTAACAGAGGGCTATGTAGGTATGCACTTTAAAAAGATGCACGGAATAAATGTGGACCTCGGCATCTTTAAGTCTTACGTCGGCCTGATGGGGTACAATAATTTTGAAAACTGGAATTATCAAAACTCATTTACATCTGATAATACACCCTGGTTTTTTACCGGGCTGCGCGTGCAGACTTTTCCTACAGACAGGCTTAAGGTAGAGTATTGGATCGTAAACGGCTGGCAAACGTATGCGATGGCTAACGGTGTGCCCGGTTTAGGCGTCCAAATTGATTACCGGCCGCGTGAGTGGTTGAAGGTACTTGCCAGTGCCTATTATGGCCATGATGCAGCGCTGTATCCGACGCGTAGCCGATTTCACAGCGACAACAGCGTTATTGTGCGTTATTGCAACAGGCCGGGCAGATTTTTACGCAGGGGTGCATTTTCCGTTACAGGCGATATTGGCTTTGAAAATGGTGCGGGCGTGCGGCCGTTTAACGACGATCCGGGAAGTGGAGTGCGTGCACAAAATTTTCTGAGTTATATGGTATATCATCGCTGGTGGCTAGGCAAGGAGGGCCATTTCGCGTGGACTGTGGGTGGTGGACAGCTACATAATCCCGGCCGGTATCTGGCGTTACTACCTGCCGGTGCCGGCGTACTCACCCAAAATCCCGGCGACCAACTTGATTGCTGGGATGCCTCTACGGGAGTGCAGTTCATGCCAAACGATCATGTCACCTTTGGCATTGAGTACGTGGAGCGTCATGCCAGCGCTCCCTATTTCTCAGGGCATGGCGGTGTAACATCGCCCAATGGCTGGAATGACCCCATAGGGAATCCGTCGACTCCGGGGTGGGCTCCGGACCTGGTAAAGGACGAGCACCGCGTGATCTTGTCAATGATAACGCGCTTTTAGCGAGCGTTTACCATGTTATTACGTAATAATACTACCGGATTAATTTCAGTAGTATTATTTTGCAAGGGTGAAACGCGGTTTCCTGATAGTGGCAACACTGCTTGTTTTGAAGTCTTCTGCGCAGGATAGCGCTTCCGTGCCTTTTTCAGGAATGGACCTGACTTGGATAAACGGCCAGACACGTGAAACTGACAATCCGTTGCAACTGGTGGACAAGCAATCAGGGGAGACCATCCTTACGGGTATGGTGTTTGTAGACGGTTATTACAACTTCGATTTTACCCGGCCAATTGACAACACCCATGTCGTTTCTGCGACTATCGGGCGCTCGAATGAATTTTGCCTCAACCTGGCCGGTTTTGGAATTGAAAGTTATTACAAGCATATGATCGCACGGCTTTCGTTGCAGTTTGGCGAAATGCTGGCCATAGCACAGGATGAGGATATGAGTGTGGCCCACGGCCGGAATACAAGTATCGCAGATCTGAAATATATTCGTGAGGGTGCTGCCGGATACCACTTTGATAAATGGCACGGCATTAATGTGGAACTTGGTTTATTCAACAGCTACATCGGTGTTGAAAGTTATTTCATGAATGAGAACTGGTCTTACCAGCGGAGTTATGTGAGTGACCTTACGCCGTTTTATTTCACGGGTGCGCGCATACAGGCTTTCCCGGCGAAGAATGTAAAGAGCGAACTTTGGCTTATGAATGGCTGGGCTTCGTTTGACAGCTACAACAATTCTCCCGGCCTTGGCAGTGCAAACTTGTGGCGTCCATCTGAAAATTTGCAACTTGCGGCCAATTTTTACGTTATCGGCAGCGACACAAGGGATAAGCCCGGTGTGCTGCGCTTTCATCACGATCATAGTGTTGTATATAGGTATTTACATCGCAAGGAGTCACATGGTATCACGCAGGCTGCGTTCAGTCTGAATAACCACTACGGATTCCAGTCGGGTGACGGAGTTCTTGCGTCGCAGCAATATGCGCGTGGCACCGCGTTGTCGCATAGGGTATGGTTTCACCACGACAAGATGGCTATCACATTGCGTGGAGACTACATTACTAACCCTGGTCTATATATGTCACTAAATCCATCACCGGTAACACCTAACGATTTTACTGCCGCAATTGCCGGTGTGCAGAACCAACAGCTGTCGCTTGGCCAGGGTACCTTTACGTTCGATATTATGCCATCGCAACACTTTACATTCAGGCTGGAGTATGGTTACCGCCGTGCCAATGTGCCCTATTTTGCCGGACACGGGGGCACTACTTCTCCCGATGGCTGGGTAGATACGCCTACCTCAACCTGGAAACCTGAGTTGCAAAAGGATGAGCATAGAGTCACTTTGGTGATGAGCGTAAGAATATAAAAAATTGCTGCCCCGGAGACCCGGGGCAGCTTCAACGCAAAACCACAAACGTTACCGCTTGTCAACTTTTCCATAATATGCTTTGTCGCCTGTATATAGCATCACTATATAAGTGCCGGGAGCCAGGTTAGAGACAGGGTAGCTTAATACTCCCCGCGGAGTATTAAGTGTTTCATTTGCCATCACATTTCCGGCTATGTCACTTATCACCAGCGAGCCGCTTTTTATCTCAGCCGGCAGTACAATGTTGATCACTCCCTCTGATGGATTAGGGTAAATGTTTATGGCAGAGGCGTGGACAGATATTGACGTAGCAGATGAAGTGGGCGCGAATTGAATTTTCCGGATCCTGTGATTGCCCTGGTCTGCGATGTAGAGATTGCCAGCCGTATCCAGTGCGATATCGGTAGGCCATGTGAAAGTTGCAGCTGTTGCAGGGCCACCGTCACCTGTGGTGCCTACAGCGCCGGTACCGGCAATTGTAGAGATGATGCCGGACGCATCGACCTTCCTGATAAGGTTGTTGCCAAAATCAACGAAAAAGAGCTCTCCTGATTTACCCACGCGAACCGAGGTAGGGTTCTTCAACTTTGCAAGTGTTGCAGCTCCACCGTCGCCGCTATAACCGGCAGTGTCCTTGCCTGCGTAGGTGCTAATTGTTCCGGCTGCATTCACTTTTCTGATTCGGTTATTGCTCTTATCTCCTACAAAGATGTTTCCGGTACCATCGATTGCCACGCCCACTGTGCCATTGAACTCAGCAACGATTGCCGATCCGCCGTCACCGCTGAAGCCGTATGTGCCTTTGCCTGCCACCGTACTAATAACGCCCGCCGGGGTCACCTTCCGTATGCGTTGGTTGAAACCATCGGCAATGTAAAGGTTGCCCGTTGCATCTAAGGAGAGCGCTGCCGGCTGGTAGAGTTTACCATCGGTTGCGGGGCCGCCGTCGCCGGCAAAGCCCAATGATCCATTTCCGGCATAGGTAGAGATGATACCAGCCGCGGTTACTTTACGGATCCTTGCATTGTCGGCATCGGTAATGTAGACATTTCCACTTGCGTCAACTGCAACATGGGTAGGGCGTTTCAGCTCAGCCGCGGTGGCTGCACCACCATCGCCCGAAAAGCCCGAAGTGCCTTTGCCTGCGATCGTAGTGATGATACCTGCTGCACTCACTTTGCGTATCCGGTTGTTATTGCCGTCAGCAATGTAGAGATTGCCTGCTGCATCAAGAGCTATTCCTCCGGGGGTATTGAGTTGTGCTGCAGTTGCTGCGGCACCGTCGCCGCTGAAGCCGCCAGCCCCTGTGCCGGCGACGTTGGATATGTTTTGAGCGTGAACATGCGTGGCAGTGCAAAGCATAGCTCCGCCTAAAAACAATAGTATATTGCTTTTCATTACTTGTGGTTTTAAGAAATTGAGGCTAAATAATTATAATGTTGTTGTATATGTGTAATTATTTAATAATAATACACTTGTGGTTATAACGAGTGGCCATGTTATGCAAAAGTAGACGCTGTAAAAAGCGTCTCTGGTTGGGGAAACTGAAAAGAAACTTAAAATATTAATCTAATATTAATCGCTGGGCGGCGATTAATAACAGGGGTATTTGCAAGAATAGCACACCTGGCAGGAACTATAATTTTGTGATGACTCCGTCCGCCATTTCTATAATGCGGTCAGATTTCTTTGCGAAGTCTTCGTCATGCGTCACGGTGATAATAGTTTGGTTAAACTCGGCAGAGAGCCGCTTGAAAAGGTCGAAGACAACACCTGTATTCCGGGAATCGAGATTGCCGGTAGGTTCGTCACCCATGATTATTGCCGGATCGTTGATAAGTGCTCGTGCTATCGCTACGCGCTGCTGCTGCCCGCCCGAAAGTTTGCCTGCCTTTTTCAGCGCCTGGTCCTCTACACCAAACATTTTCAATTTTTCGTAGGCCATCTCTTCTACCTCCTTCGGCGAGCGCTTACCTAGTTTCAGTGCAGGGATCATTACATTTTTCAGGCAGCTGAAGTCGGGCAGCAGGTAGTGAAACTGGAATACGAAGCCGATAGATTCATTGCGTATATGGGCGAGCTTATTTAATGAAAGGCCCGTAGCAGTGACTCCATTTATTTCCAGCGTCCCCTCATAATCTGTATCCATTGTGGATAGGACATAAAGTAGGGTAGACTTCCCACACCCGGACTTGCCAACTATGGACACAAACTCTCCTTTCTTTACATCCATATTAATATTCTTCAACACCTGCATGGTTACAGGGTCGTGGAAGTACTTTGTAATGCCGATGGCTTTAAGCGCTGAATTGTTCATTATCCTCTTATTATGGTTACAGGGTCTACGCGCGATGCTTTTCTTGCCGGAAAATAGCCGGCAGCTATCGTTGTTAAAACGCCAAACATTAAGGCTTCGAAGTAGTGAGGCACGTAGAAAGACATGGGTAAGTATTTAAGCGGGCCGTTCCCAAGGTATATGCGGGAGACCATTAGCGTGAGCGTGAATCCAATTGCAAGTCCTACAACACCACCCATCAGCCCGATATAAACCGCCTGCTGCATAAAAATGCTCGTTACGGCCTTCCCCGGAAATCCTTGCGCTTTCAGTATCGCTATCTCCTTCATTTTCTCGTAAATAGTCATGTTCAGGATATTGTATATGCCAAACCCTGCGACCAGCAGAATTACACCTATTACAGAGTTGAGTATAACAGCACGTATCTTGAATGCTACTTTAAGTTGTTCATTTGCTTTCACCCAGTCTTCTGCTTTGTAACCGGTCAGCATTTCCATCTCCGGCGATACTTCAGGTGCTTTCTTGTAGTCCTTCAGGTTCACCTTTATCTCCGTTACATAGCTGCGGTCTTTTCCTATTAGGCTTTGTACTTCCGCGATATTGGCATAGGACTTTGTGTCGTCCACAGCTTTCACGGTTGTGGAGAATATACCAACGATACGCATCACCACGAGGTTGCCGTTGCCGGAACGTACTGTTATATTATCACCAACATGAAGACTCAGTTTTTGCGCCACACCACTACCCACCAATATACTGTTGTGTACTCGATTCAGGTCATGTAGGTTGCCTGCTATCATATTACTCTGCACGTCAAACATCCTGTCCTCCTCATCAATATCTACACCGGCAATGTTACCGGTAATTTCCACGCCGCCACTTGTATATATAACGTTGCCCGTTACCTGCGGTGTTATTCCGGCGACTTCAGGATTCTTGCGCAACAGGTCAATAATGCCATATGGGTTGGTAAGTCCCAATGATTGTTTCAGTTGTTTGGGGTTTACGAGTATCTTCTCTGACGGGTCGGTGAGAAATGAGGTTAGCATGTGTGTATCAGCAACCTTGTTCTCATTGAAGATTCTTATATGGGGTGTGTTCGTGAACGACATTTTCTCAAAGTAGTCATTGGTGCCCTTCATCAGCGACTGCATAAAGATGAACATGGATATCCCAAACATCACACCAAGTGACGCCACAAGTGTCTGCTTCTTTCTCGATGAAAGATAGGTCAGCGCAATCTCAGTATTTACGTTTAGTCTCATGACCCGTTTATTTCAGCTTTACAATTTTATCGCTTGTGGATAGACCGCTCAATACTTCCACCCATTCTTCAGAAATGATGCCTGTCTGTATTTTTACGGTATCAACGTTGTCACCTCTTTTTACAAATACTGAATTGTCACCGTGCATATACACATGTGGTATTAGCAAGGCATTTTCCTTTTTTGTGATTATGATATTTGCCTGGAGCTGTGTGCCTGATATAATACCGGGTACCTCGTTTATCAGCGTTGCTTCGGCTTTGTATGATTGCGTAGATTCGTTGAAGTGTGGATAGATCTTACTTATTCGTGCTTCAAGCGTTTCGCCTTTCCTTGTATTCAGCTCCACGAGCACCTGCTGTCCTTCTTTCACTTTTGCTATGCTGCCTTCGTCTATATCCAGGTAAATGATCAGGGAGTCGGGATTGCCTATCTGTGCTACTTTGTCACCCCTGCGAATGAGGTCCCCGGTCTTCTTGAAGACCTGGTATACTTTACCGTTCCCTGTTGCTGTCAGGTCATAGTACTGGTTTCCGGCGCGAGCATTGCGTAGTTGCGATTGCGTGTTGGACAGTTCCTGGCTCATACGCTCTGCAGTGGCGCGGTAGTTTTCTACCTGCGACCGGTATGCACTAAGCGAAGACTGATATGCGACCGAAACATTGTCTAGTTCCTGCCGAGATACCGAGTGAGTTTTGTACAATCTCTGGTACCTCTCCTGGGTTAATGAGTCGGCTTCCATTTTTGCTTTCGCAGCTTCTATCTGTGCCTTTATCTGAAGGAGTACAGGTGATGAATGAGACGCGTTTAGCCTCGCATACTCAACGTTTGTCTCTGCTATTTGCACCTGGGTGTTCTGTTGCCTGTTATCCAGCCTGAACAATAGCTGTCCGTCTTTTACGAGGTCGTTTTCGGAGACGTAGCTCTTCATCACAAAACCGTCTGATATAGACGTGAGCGTGTAGGCATCTTTTGGCTCAATGGTCCCTGATGCAAATACAGCCTCGGTAACAGGGCCGGTTCGTGGAGAGGTTTCTTCCAGTTTTGGTTTGCAAGCGCTTACGAAAAGCAGGGACGCGATTGCGAGGTAAGTTATAGTAGACTTCATCTTAGAAATTTTGCTGGCGCAGTTTTATATTATATTGTTGAACAAGCATTTCAGATAGACTGTTGAGATATTGATTCTGATAACTAATATAGTCAGAGAATGCCCGGAGTCGGTCTTCGAGCGATGCTATTCCTTCATTATAGCGCATACTTATGTGCTCGTAGTTGTCATAAGATAGGTCCATTATCGATTTAGATTTCCCAAGTAATGCTACGGCTTTCTTATAGGACAGCCTTAGGTTCTCATCATTAATGGCAGACTGCCGTTGCGCTTGTTCCAGGTCTGCCTTGCTCTGCAGGTAGGCAAGCTTGTTCTTTTGCGTTTGCAACCACCTGTTACCTCCACCTAAAATATTCCACGATGCTCTCAGCGACCAGTAGTTGGCCGGGTACCATTTTGGTCCGGATGCATCGAGTGGGCGGAAGGTATTATCAAACTGCTGGGAGTTATTACTATACAGGATGCTGAGGGTAGGGTAGGCAGAAGCATTAGACACGCCTATCCTTTTCCGGTTCAATTCCATTTGCCGAAATTGCAGCTTCACAGATGGGTCCTCCGCGAACATTGCATCGCCTTTGCTTAGCGCGCCTTCTGACAGGTTCCCCGCAACATCAATTGAGTCTGAGGCCGACATGGCCAGCAGTCCCTTAAGCAAGTTAAGGGAAGATGCCAGTTGGTAAGACGCGGTTATATATGTTTGCTGGGCTCTTTCGCTGTTCAGTTTTGCCATGTCCAGGTTAGGCTGGCTTACAAGTCCGGTTGAAAATTTGTTTTCGACCGCTTCGCGAACGGAGTCTGCGATATCGGCGCTTTGTTTGGCCAGTCGCAACCCTTCTTTGCACAGGATACAGTTATAGTATTGTGCAGCTATTTGCTGGTATATGTTTTTACGTGTGTTTTGTTCAGAAGCCTTATTCAGTGCCTCGGTCGACTTTGCTATTCTTGCATTTTGCCATGTCTGGATGTTTACCAGGTCCATTTGTGCCGTTATACCCGCATTATAGATATATTTCTGGCCAAATTGTACTGCCTGGTAGGTACCCGCCGGCCCTCCAAATATTACTGCCGGTATTAGTGTTGTTTGGATGGTTGTATTGTCCGTCGCAGCTGCGTTTGCATTTACAGATGGTGTAAACGCCATGTACGATTGAGCTACGGTTCGCTTTCCCTTTAATGTTTCCAGCCGGGCATTTGCCATCGATACATTGTGATCGTCGGCATAATGCCACAATTCCTCTACGCTGGAAAACGTTTGGGCGGTGCTGGCAGCAGCTATAGCAACTGCGGTGACGGCGAGAGAGATGTGCTTTTTCATTTTCTTTCTTTCTTGCGGCTTGGTTTGTTTGCAGTGGTGCTTCCCTGTTGTGCAGATTCCTCTATCATCTGCTTCACCCACATAGGTATTAGCTTCTTTCTTTCTTCCATTAGTGCGAAAAACTGCGTTGTTGACATGCCTGTCCTGTTTCGCAATAGAGGTGCTGCAATAAATGGGAACACGGTCATGGAAATAAGATTGATAAAAAGGTGCATAGCGTTGGCCGGATTGGTATCGCCGGTATAAGCTTGCCATTGAATAACTATATGTGGTGGAGATTTCCTTTTGTCGACACCAAGCTTCGCTACAAATTTCCCCGGGTCCCGGTTTATCTCGTTCATTATAAAGAGCGGTAGCCCAGGGTTGGCAATAAGCATCTCTATGTAGTGACTTGCCAGTAGCTCCACTTTTTCTATCAGGCTTGTTTCACGGTTATCTGCAATTTGTGCAATACTATGTATGAATAGTTGCAGCTCTTCCAACATTATCAGATCAAAGAGCTTCTCCTTGCTGCGGAAGTAGTAATTGATAAGCGCAAGGTTATATCCCGAAGCTTCTGCAATGTCACGCGTACGCGTGGCAGCATAGCCTTTTTCGGTAAAGACGCGCCTTGCAGCTTCCTTTATCTTGGCCTCTGTGCTTTCTTTTGATTCCGATTTTTCCGGACCTGCCATGCTGCAAAGTTAGGAACAGTTTTTGTGATTTAAACAAACTATTTAATCAAATGATTGAATTTTTTCCTTTCCTCCGTATAACTGATTGATTCACTGATAAGTTTAATGTGTTTTTGCGTTTCGAACATCTAAATTCCTTACCTTTGAAGAATTGCTAATTTCAAACCGCTTTTAGAACAATGCTAAAGAGATTGATACTGAAAAGTATTGCAGCAGTGCTTTTCATGTACCCAGGCCTTATCAGCGCAAAAGGGAAGACAAACATTGAGGGATTTATCGACCGGGTAAAAACCACGAATACATTTGTCACAGTAAGTAACATATGGCAGCCAGACAACAACTTTGATCAGACTGACCTCCTCAAAAACGTGACCAAGGTGCAGCCCCTGTCAATTGACTATACCGCTGTTGCCGCATTGATGAAGCAGAAGACTACCGCAATCAATCTCATAGTTCCAGGTCCGGACGGCATGACCTATACCCTGGAGCTGGCGCGTTACGATTTCCTTACCAATGATTTTGAAGTGCACGAAATGGGCGCAAACAACGAAGATCGTAAGGTCAGCTACACACCGGGCCTCTATTATCGTGGTGTGGTTCGCGGCTATCCCGGCTCTCTTGTAGCTTTCTCTTTTTTCAACAATGAAGTTTATGGCATTTTTTCTATTGCAAACGTAGGGAACTTCGTTGTGGTGCCTAATAGCATGGTAGGCAAGTCTTATGACTACAACCCACATTACATATGCTATAACGATAACGATCTTACTATCAAAGACAAGGCGGCGCTTTGTATGGCCGACGAACTTCCTGAGAATAATGTATTTAATGGTCCTGCAGCTAAAACCACCACTACGTTCAATGGCAAAGAGTATATGAGCTGCAAGGAAGTGCGCAGCTTTATGGTTGCTGACTTTGCTATGTACCAGAAGAAAGGTTCCAGCACCACTAACTGCACGAACTACATTACTTCTCTTTACAATAACATAAGCTCGCTGTACAAGAATGAAGGTATCATGACGGTGCTGAAGTATGTACAGGTAAACACTGCTACCGATCAGTACCAGACACTGCCAACTAATAATTCTGCACGCTGGCTTACTAAGTTTGGCTGGGTTACACAGTCTACTATGCACGGATGTGACCTTGCGATGCTTCTTACCACCAAGGGTGGATCTATGGGCGGAATTGCGTGGCTGAATGTGTTGTGTGCTGATTATCGCCCATGGGATTCAGGTGGCGCATATGCGTTTTGTAATATCGATAACAGCACGTCTCTTTCTGTGCCAACTATTCCTACTTATAGCTGGGACGTAAATGCCACTACCCATGAGATGGGACATAACCTTGGTTCTCCTCACACCCACCGTTGTTGCTGGAATCCTCCGGCACGTAACACTGTAATAGACTTGTGCTATACCAAGGAGGGGACTTGCGCTAATCCGTCTCCGCTTTATCCTGTAGGTGGTGGCACTATTATGAGCTACTGTCACTTGCAAAGTGTGGGTGTTAACTTCACCAAGGGTTTCGGGCCCCAGCCTGGAGATACCATTCGTTACACGTTAAGGAATTCTGGCTCACTTTGCGGTAATGTGTACAATCCAAATACCGGCCTCGCCGTGGCGAACCGTAAGGTAACGGCTAACAAAGAATGTACAGACCTCAATACAGGTATCACTTACTATTGGAAGGATGCGAACACTGCTGACCATACAGATGATACGCTGGTGTTGCTTATAAAAAAGAATGGTAATGACATTGGCGGTTTGAACGATACCGGATTTTCAGTGTCTACAACAACAATGTCCGGTTATGGCGGAGGCACAGGTTACAACATTTCGTTTCCATCAGGTACGGGCGGTGTGGCTCCTGCAGGTAGCAACTATGCTATGCGTCGTTACTGGTCGCTGAAACCGGTTGGCGCGTCTACTGTAAGCGCTACAAGCCCGGTCAGCATCGGTTTCCCATTCATGGGCGCAGATACTACTGACGTTAATGGAAGTGCACCTGGGCCTACTGCGCCTCTTTCCGGCTTTAGAACTTATGTAGTAAAAAGTCCGGTAAGTGCCGATCCTTCTGCTTCGTTTGCCAGCGGAGGTTCCACTGACATCAAGACAAACACTTACAGCACAGCGGGTACCGGAACAGGTAAGTGGATTCGTTATCCATATATCACCGGTAGCACAATTGTGGCTTATCTGCAGACTGACTATATTGGCGGTGGCGGTATGTTCTACCCCGCAGGGTCTATTTCGCTGGTAGGTGAAAATGGAAATTCACGCAACATCGACATCTTCCCGAACCCAACAAATGGTGACTGGTACGTTACTTTGACAGGGGAGTCTACAGAAGAGGTGAGTTTCCATCTATACTCGGCTGATGGCCGCGTTTCTCGCTCACTGACGCTTACTGCTGACAAGATGAACACAATTTCAGCGACAGACTTGCCTGCAGGTGTTTACTTCTACCGTGTCGTGGCAGGCAGCAATGTTCAGACAGGGTCGCTGCTGAAGAACTAATATCTCAATTCATCCGATCATTAATTAGGGGGCTTTTTAGCCCCCTTTTTTGTGGAGTGATTTCTACACGAACTCTTTTGCTACCCGCGATTCGAATACCGGGGCGAGGCTAAAGTCTGCGTTCTCAACGTTATAATGCTGCCCAACTGTTAAAATCGGTATGCGCTCTTTAGCGATTCTGCGCTGTATACCCGCATGATTTGTTAAGGCAGCCTGCGTTGAATCGCCTTACTCAGCAGCAGGTGGGAAGAATGTAAGGCATTTTCAGGCGCCTTGGTTTGGTTTTTGCCGCAGTTTGCGAAAATCTAATAATGCAAAAACACAAACCTATGGCAAACATGAAATCTATCTTTCGCAAACTATTGGTAACCGCTTGTGCAGCATTCGCATTTTCCGCATCGCGGGCAACCATTTTTACCGCCATCGCATCCGGTAATTTTTCTTCGGCTTCTACTTGGGGTGGTCTCATACCGGGTTCGCTTATAAGTTCCGATGTTGTCATTATTCCTAGTGGAATTGATGTTGTTCTTGATGCAGATGCTGTGTTCTCCGGGTCTTCGTCTCTCATGGTGAACGGCTCGTTGGTATCCTCAGGCTCTACTGCTCTTGTTGTTACTTCCGGTGCGCTTTCCGGGTCGGGAACAATAGACGTAGATAGTATGTCAGTTGGTCTCAGTTCTGGCTATTCTTTCACCGGTATGCTCTACGCTAATGACTTTACATCGGTTGGGGCTAATATTGGCACAGCAGCCTCCATTTGGGTGCGCAACCATTTACATCTTGCTTCTGGCTCGCTCAATCTCACCGATGGAAACTTTACACTTTACAATAACAGCATGGTTACCTTGTCAGGCGGCACCATTGCGTCATCAGGCACTGCAATGCTGCATCTGGATAGCGTTTACAGCGTCGTGTACACTTCTGCTTCAGTCACCACCGGTGTCGAACTTACCGGTAGCGGCCTGGATAATGTTACGGTAAATCTGCCGGGTGCGGTTACAATGTCGGGAGACCTGTCCGTTAGCGGAAACCTTACATTGTCGTCAGGCACGCTCGCACTCAATGGTCATGAGCTCACTATCGGGATGGGAGGTAACCTCATTACTACAGGTAGTGGCATGCTCGCCGGCAGTACCACTTCAGACCTCACTATTATGAGTACATCTTCGCTAACTGGCATGCTGACCTTTACCGGTTCAGGCAATGCGCTACATGATCTTACTCTAAACATGGGTAGCAGCAGTGCTACTGCTTCGTTAGGTACCTCTTTGACGCTTGCGGGAACGCTGAACCTGCAAAATGGCAAACTAGTGCTTGGTTCAAACGATTTGCACATCAATACCGGGGGCATGTTGATGGGCGGATCTGCTTCCAGTTATGTAATTGCCGATGGTTCAGGTAAGCTTATGATGACCCTGGCAGCCAGTTCCACCGATACCTTTAAGGTGGGTACTGCATCCCACTTTTCACCGGTCATTCTTCATGCTAACTCCGGATCTGCTACGGGTGATGTTGGCGTAAATGTGACAGGTGCAGTTTATACTGATGGAACGACTGGTGCTCTGCTCTCTTCCTCTGAGGCTATGGTAAGTAGCACATGGTTTGTCAGCACTACTGCTACCTCTGCCATAAACTACGATATGTGGGTAATGTGGGATGCCTCTATGGAAGTTAACGGCTTTGACCGCTCAAACGCCTATATCTCTCACTACACCTCAGGCGCCTGGGACAGCCATATGACTTCATCGGCTATGGCTTCAGGCAGTATGTATGCAATTTCCCGTACGGGCATAACTTCGCTCAGTCCGTTTATGGTCACTGACAATACATTTGGCTCCACCCGGGTGACCCCCGTAGCATCAAACACCGGGCTTTCAGTTTATCCCAACCCTGTTTCCAATACATTGCATTTTGGATCGGGTGGAACCGTTACATCAGCGAGCATATACAACCTTGCCGGTAAGCTGGTTAGTACCGTAAGCCCGGTAAATAATTCACTTTCCGTTGAGGCTTTGCCAAAGGGATTCTACACGATCAGGCTTTCAGGTGCTGATTTTTATACAACTGCGAAGTTTGTTAAGGAATAGACTGATGATGAGGGTTTATAAAAGGGGGCGCATTTCGTCCCCTTTTTTGTTTCACCCCTTAAATACTTCAAATCGCCACATCTAATTTCTGTTTACCATCGCATTCTGTAAGTTGGTGAGCTGAAAAATCTGAAACCGTCTTCGCTTTTCGATACACGCAACCGCCTCTTGCCGGTGGTGCTGTCGCTTCATGTGCTGTGCTGGCTCATTTTTCTTTCGCTTCCCGCCACTTTCAATCCGCGCAGGCAAGGTGAAGGATTCCTGGGCATTTTTCGGGATCTGGCAGAGACACCAAGGTGGACAAACGCTTTATTACTCCTGCTTGTCTTTTACTTCAACTATCTATATGCAATTCCGCGTTTGTATTTCCGCAGGCGCTACAAGGCTTTCGCGGTTTCTGCCGTCTGTGCCTTTGTTGTTTTTGTGTTGTTGAATTATTTGCAGAGACCGCATTTCGAATCCGGTGGCCCTTGGTTCTCTCCGTTGGGGAACAGTTTCAATCTGTTCATGTTCCTTATTGTCTACCTCGCATCCTTCATTCTTTGCCTTGCAGATCTTTGGCGTCGCATACGCGAAGAGCGGTGGAAACGAAAGATGGCGGTGGTAACCCAGCGGCTAAATCCGCACATTCTTTTCAATACGCTTAATAGCATCTATGCGCTCTCGCTTGTTAAGTCAGATTTTGTGCCTGCAGCGATCGTCAAACTCTCGCAAGCATTGCGCTACACAATGGAGGAAGAGGCTAATATGGTGCCGTTGAAAAAAGAGATTGAGTTCCTGCAGAACTATGTAGACCTGGAGAAAATGCGCTTGTCGCCTGACCTGGTTTGTATCTTTTCGGTTGATGGCGAAGTTCCTGCGATCGATTTCCCCCGTTTTTTATTAGTGCCCTTGGTAGAAGGTGCATTGAAGGCTGTGCTGGCGGACGAAAATGCGTCGCAGGTGTCTATAAGCATTCGATTCACTGGTAATGAGCTGGTTATGACCGTGGACGGTGCTAATGCCTCGCAAGTAGAGGCTGGCGCGATATTCGATATTGCCACATTGCGCGCTCAGCTGGACCTGAATTATCCAGCAAATCACCACCTTGATTTAAGTGACAATGGCCATATCTTTGTAGTAACACTACGAATCGCGCTATCATGATAAATGCCATAGCACTAGACGATGAGCCGTTAGCCCTGGAGATCATAAAGAATTTCTGTAACCGGACTAATGATGTTACCCTTCTCCGCACTTTCACCAAGGCGCAGCTTGCACACGATTATCTAAAAGACAATCCGGTTGACCTGATTTTCTTAGATATCAATATGCCCGGTATTTCTGGTATCGATTTTTATAAGTCTATTTCACCGGAGATAATGGCAATTTTTACGACCGGATATTCCGAATATGCGGTTGAAGGGTTTAATCTGAATGCTGTGGACTATTTATTGAAGCCATTTGAATACGAGCGGTTTGTAAAGGCGGTGGAGAAGGCGAAAGAGTATCACAACTTCGTGCATAAGAAAAACCCGGGTGCCCAGCAATACCTTTTTGTGAAGGTCGATTACAGTATCACCAAAATTCTGTTGGACGATATCCTGTACATAGAGGGGCAGGACAACTATTTGAAGATATACCTTACAAATGGAAAGTACATGCTGGTACGTATGAGCATGAAGACAATTTGCCAGCAACTCCCGGAGAACGATTTCCTTCGGATTCACCGGTCTTATATTGTTCCCTTCAGGAAGGTGGACTTTGTACGTAATAAGATCGCCCACATAGGCAAGCTGGAGATTCCCATTAGTGCCCAATACCATGATGAGGTAATGGCCCGCTTTGGCGACAAAAAGGCGTAATAGTGCTAATGGGGACATCTATATTTCATTAGTTCCCGAAATCTTACCTTTGCCCGGTCAGGAACATCGACTTTTTATGACCACACAGCATAGGATTATTACGGCCCCACGCGGCTCAAAGCTTAATTGTAAGAACTGGGTTGCTGAGGCAGCCTATAGGATGATTCAGAATAACCTGGACCCGGAAGTGGCCGAGCGCCCGGAAGACCTTGTTGTATATGGTGGAATAGGCAAGGCAGCCAGGAATTGGGAGAGCTTTGATAAGATACTTGAGTGCTTGCGAAACCTTGAAGAAGATGAGACGCTCATGGTGCAGAGTGGTAAGCCTGTAGGCGTTTTACGCTCGCACAAAGACGCACCTCGGGTACTCATTGCTAACAGTAACCTGGTAGGCCGCTGGGCTACATGGGAGCATTTTCGCGAGCTCGAAGCAAAGGGGCTTATGATGTACGGTCAGATGACCGCCGGTAGCTGGATATATATTGGCTCACAGGGTATCGTGCAGGGGACATATGAAACCTATTTGTCACTCGCTGACAAGCACTACAACGGAACGCTTAAGGGTACCCTCAATGTTACGGCCGGTCTTGGGGGCATGGGTGGCGCTCAGCCGCTAGCTATCACCATGAATGAAGGCGTGTGCCTTGCAGCAGAGATCGAGGAGTGGCGCATACTTAAGCGTATTGAAACGCGTTACCTGGACAAATGGTCTTCAAATATCGACGAGGCCATTGACTGGGCCCTGGAGGCAAAAAAGAACGGGGAACGTATTTCTATTGGTGTTTGCTGCAACGTTGTCGATCTGCTGCAACGGCTCATAGAACGTAACATTACGCCGGACACACTTACTGATCAAACATCTGCTCATGATGAGTTGATTGGTTACTTCCCTGAAGGGCTCTCAGTAGCCGAGGCAAATGCACTGCGCACTGCAAATCCTGACGAATATAGCAGTCGCTCACTCGACACTATGGCGCATCATGTGCGCCTGATGCTGGAGCTGCAGAAGCGTGGCGCCATCACATTCGATTATGGTAATAACCTTCGCGGTCAGGCACACGACAAACGCGGAGTTGCAAACGCATTTAATTTTCCGGGGTTTGTACCGGCATACATTCGCCCTCTTTTCTGCGAGGGTAAGGGGCCATTCCGCTGGGTAGCACTAAGTGGCGACCCTGAGGATATCTATACTACAGACAAAGCGCTCATGGAGCTGTTTCCTGATAACAAAGGCCTTCACCGTTGGCTTACCATGGCACGCGAACGTATCGCTTTCCAGGGCTTGCCTGCACGTATCTGCTGGTTGGGAATGGGCGACCGTGAAAAGGCAGGGCTATTATTCAATGACCTTGTAAAAACCGGCAAAGTAAAAGCGCCTATCGTAATTGGCAGAGATCACCTTGACACCGGATCGGTAGCGTCGCCAAACCGCGAAACGGAGGCAATGAAAGACGGTAGTGACGCTGTTGCCGACTGGCCAATATTGAACGCACTCATTAACACGGCTGGTGGTGCTAGCTGGGTATCTTTTCACCATGGCGGTGGTGTAGGCATGGGATATTCGCTCCACGCTGGAATGGTAGTGGTGGCAGACGGTACGGAAGATGCCGAGCGCCGTCTGCGTCGTGTGCTGCATAATGACCCTGCAATGGGTGTTATTCGCCATGCCGATGCCGGATATGACGAGGCTATCGATACGGCAAACCGCTTTGGTTTGACCATTTAAGGACTTCAGTATAAATTGAAATGAGATGAGGAAACCTGTGTTGATTGTGCTATTGATGTTACATGTATTGTTCGCAATGGCACAGGTTCCGTCAAAAATTTCAGGTGGTAAGCGCACAAATGGTCATGCGATCTTCATGCGTCAGCCCGATGGGAAGTTCATCTACTTCACAGGTACGGGGGGCAACTTCTATTCGGGTCGCATCTATGCCAATGGTAACAATGACGATGGCTACAATGGTGTACGAACTGCCGCCACCCTACTTGGAGACTATGTTCATTGCCGTACGCTGGGCATAGGTTTCGATAAATGGAATCGTATGCTGGTATGCGGCACTTCCGCTGCCGATTCCACTTCCCCGGCACAGGCTACTTTAGTGCGATATACGAGAAGCGGCGACGCTGATATCGATTTTGTGCCGGGTGTCTTGCGCTGGCCGGTGCGAGACACGTCAGAACTTTGCGGAGTGCAGCTTTTGCTGGACGAAAAGATATTAGTTGCAGGGTCGGCATATACCGATGGATATTGGCGATTTTTTATAGGCCGGCTCCTATACAATGGTGAGGTAGATACTTCTTTTGCACACACCGGATACATTATTGACGATAGTGCACCGGAAAGCTGCCGGGCCATTGGTACTGCAACACAGAATGATGGTAAGATGCTCATTGCTGGCTCGTGGAAAAATGGTGACGCCTCAGGTATTCATATAGCAAGGTATTACCCTTCCGGCACTAAGGATGAAACGTTTGGGGTAGGGGGCAGCGTTACCACAAATCTGGCATTGTGGGGCTCGCTGATGCCTGTCAAGATGCTTTTGCAGCCTGATGGGAACATACTTGTTGCCGGCACCCGAAACAATGCAGACGGTGGCTCCGATATTTTTGCAGCACGTTTCACGCAATGGGGTATCCCCGATACTTCTTTCGGAAAGGGTGGTATTGAAACCATTGACGTGTCGTTTAATGACCGGCTGGACGATCTGATACTGCTCGGCGACGGCGATATAGTCCTTTCCGGCTCCGGAAACGCACGCGGTGAGAAGGTGTTTCCGCGCGATATTCTGCTACGTTACGATAGCCGGGGCAAGCGTAATGAGCGCTATGGCTATGGCCCGGCGCAGGCTTCGGGTTTGTCGGCCACCTTTCGTAAGGAGGGTTTTAGGGTAAACGGCCATACAACAGCCTATGCGCCGTCGGAAAATAAGATTTACAGGCTTTCTGAAATGGTTTCCGGCGACGGTAGGGAAACGTTGTTAACGCTCAATGTTTTCCTATTGGATACCGGATTGGGGGTAATAGACGTCCCTAACAGGAAGGAACAGCGTAGCATCTATCCGGTGGCTGTAGGCGACAAGGTTACACTCACCTATGAGATGATCGATGACCAGAAAGTAACCATAAAGCTTCGCGATGCTGCAGGCAAAGAGTTGTGGACCGCCCCTGGTGCCCCGGCTTCAGAAGATGGTGAATATGTAGCTCGCATACCTATGCCGGCACGGACTGCGGCACGCGCGTTTTATGAGATAGAGCTCACCACTGCAGAAGGTTATAAGCAGGTTGTAGAAGTGACAAGGTAGTGCACATGGTGTGCGTTTATTACCATTGTGCCTTCATATCGCTCCAATTTTTGTTAGCTTTTTTTCTGAAAGTGTGCATTTCTCTTTAAAATTGTTAATAAAGTGTGCATTTCATATCGTCCTAATTTTTAGATAACATTTTGGCAATATTATTGTAGGTAACTTTAGTATAATCAAAATTTACGGATTATGCTTTGGAGAAAATTCAGCGGAGAACCGTTGAGAATGCCTGTTAAATCAGCCGTGGAAGACGCGATAGTAAGGGAAACCGAGGCAGGCTATAAGTTAAAGGTCTGCATTGGCACCGACTCCCAGGTGCGAAATTGCGAGACCGAATTTGCTACAGTCATTGTTTTCCTTCGGGAAAAGAGGGGTGGGTTTATGTTTATTAGTCATGACAAAACAACCCAGCCTTACACCATCAAAGAGCGTATGCTAGTAGAGGTGGCACGTAGCATTGAGATCGCATATGAGCTTTGCGACCTTTTCAATAAGTACGACGTAGATATGGAGGTTCATGCGGATATCAATACCAACCCTCAGTTCAAAAGCAATGAAGCTTTGCGCGAGGCTATGGGGTATATTCTGGGCATGGGCTATGCGTTTAAGGCCAAACCGGATGCCTTTGCAAGTAGTTGCTGCGCGGACAAAATTGTGAACTAAGTAGTTGTTGATATTGCCCTTCTTCACCGGCTTGCAGCCGGGCTGGAATAGTAGGCTGTTTATTTCCTTTTTTAGCCCACTATTTTTGTTAATTTACTGTCTTTATATCTAAGGAAAATAGTAAATTTACTTAGGTAATTACAAATTGTTTTAATGAGAACGCGCTATATAATCCTATATTGCCTATTGTTGTGTATATCCCTTGGTGCTTTCGCGCAGGCACCCACCACAGAATTTATTGAGAATAAAGGCCAGTGGGGCAATTGGTTCCGGTTTAAAGCCAGGACATTAGCCGGCGACATGTTTCTGGAAGAAGATGGTTTTCGATATGCCCTCTACGATGATGCAAATGTGGCCAAGGTCGACTCTTTTCATCACGGCCAGCTCCTGGAAAAGCCAACGCTCAAGTTTCATGTATACAAGATGGTTATTGAGGGTGGCAAAAAGCCCGAGATTATAGGAACTAAGCAACAGGCGAATTACTATAATTATTTCCTCGGCAATGATTCTACTAAGTGGAAGAGTGGTATTCATCCCTACCTCGGGCTAACCTACAATCATATCTACGATGGCATAGACATGCATGTGTCCTCAGAGAATACTGCACTTGTATACGAGTTTTTTGTTCAGCCGGGCGCAGATGCAAATAATATCAAACTTCGGTTCGATGGAGTGGAGAAGATGTACGTGAACCATAAAGGCAATCTGGTAATAAATACCTCCGTTGGCCAGGTTACAGAAATGAAGCCGTATGTGTACCAGTATATTAACGATGAAAAAGTAGAAGTGGCATGTAACTATCACCTTGAGGCACATACCCTTTCATTCGATATGCCTGATGGTTATGATCATTCTAAGCTGCTGGTTATCGACCCGGTAACGTTATGGGCGTCTTTCACCGGCTCAACTGCCGATAACTGGGGCTTCACCGCGACTTATGACGACGCTGGTAATTTTTACATGGGCGGTATTGTGAACTGCCTGGCAATTGCAGGTGGAGGGGCCTATCCGGTGAGCCCCGGAGCTTACCAGGTAGTTTGGGGTGGCGGAGTAGGCGCTGGAGCTATTCAATTTGCGTCGGATTATGGAATCATGAAGTTGAGTCCGGACGGTGTTTCACGCATTTATGCTACCTACATCGGTGGAACGCAAAATGAGCGCCCACATAGTATGATAGTGGATGGTTCAGGTAACCTCATTATTGCAGGACGATCACTTTCTCCCAATTTTCCTGTAACTGCAGGTGCTTTCCAATCGACGAAAAACAGCGGGTGGGATATAGTTGTTACCAAACTAAACAATACCGGAACGGCGTTGTTGGCCTCAACTTTTTTGGGTGGCTCGGGGCATGACGGTGTTAACTTTGATTCTACCGAATTAGTACATGCTCACTTGAAATACAATTATGGTGATGACGCTCGCAGCGAGGTGCAGGTGGACAATGCAGGGAATGTATATGTAGCCGGTAATACTCAGTCGTTCGACTTCCCGGTAACTCCAACCGCAATTGCTTCTACCATGACCGGAATACAGGCCGGTGTCGTATTTAAGCTGAATCCTACAATGACATCACTTCTATGGAGCACATATCTTGATGGTAGTGGTGACGATGCAGGTTATGTATTAGCCTTTAATCCCGCTCAAACATCATTATATGTAGGTGGCGCTACAAACAGCACCAACTTCCCGGTTCCCTCAGCGGGTGGCTGGCTCACAACTTATCAGGGTGACTCAGCAGATGGATATATTCTCCGGTTCAGGAATAGTGCCCCATATAACATTGAGGCGGGTACATTTGTCGGTACTTCGCATTATGACCAGGTCTATGGCTTGCAAGTGGATGATGCCGGCAATGTCTATGCTATGGGCTTGTCACTTGGTGGAACTTTTCCGGTAACCCCAGGTGTATATACCAATCCGAATTCTTGTCAATTCGTTATAAAATTAAATGCAAATCTCACGACCAACCTGATTTCAACTGTTTATGGTTCAGGAGATCCCACCAAGACGAATATATCTCCGGTTGCATTCCTGGTAGATACATGCAACAATGTTTATGTTTCCGGGTGGGGAGGTAATATTATGGCTGGGCAACCCGGAGTGGTTGGGCTAACTACGGTTGGAAATACTACCGGAATGCCTATACCAACACCTCTTCCCGGCGAAACAATTTTTCAGCCAACGACTGATGGATTCGATTTTTACTTTATCGTGCTTGGGCCTAACATGACTACGCTCAGGTATGCCACTTTTTACGGTCGAAACGAACCCGGCTTCAGAGGCGAGCATGTGGATGGAGGTACAAGTCGCTTTGATAAGAGAGGTGTAGTGTATCAGGGTATTTGTGCAAATTGTGGTGGAAATCCGCTGCCGCCCGCGCCTCACGTTGAACCGTTTCCGACAACGCCGGGTGTTTGGGCTGACTCCAGTATGAGTACGAACTGTAACCAGGCAGCTCTAAAAATCGCTTTCAATATCGGTCCTGTAACCTGCAATATCACCGCTGGCCCTAGCACCAGCGGTTGCGCACCACTTACAGTAAACTTTGTGAATACAACTACCAATGGACTTACGTTCCTCTGGAACTTTGGCGACGGATCACCTACAGTTACAACTTTTGCACCTACACATACTTACACAGCGGGTGGCACTTTTACCGTTACACTTACATCAACCAATGAAAATGCTTGTTTCAAAACCACAGATACGGCATTCCTCATAATTTCAGTTGACACGAATAAGCTGCATCCTGATTTTACGTATCAGATCACTGATAGCTGTGGGCCATTTATTGCAGCGTTCACCAACACCTCCACTACCAATATTACCACAGGCGCACCAACTTACGTTTGGCATTTCGGTGATGGAGCCACATTTGCCGGAGATATACCGCCACCACACAACTACGCTGACACGGGATATTACACTGTAATGCTGATCATGTCGCATCCTGACGCTTGTAAAACACCGGACACAGTACAAAAGAAGATACACATTTTCTACACGCTTGTCTCGGCAGAAGCCGAGCTGCCAGATACACTATGTCTCGGCGCAACTTTCAGGCCAACAGGTGGCATGAAGAATGCTACCTCTGTAAATTGGACATTTGGCGACGGTGGAACAAGCACGGAAACACTACCATCTTATAAGTACATGGCCCCCGGCACATATACAGTCACTGTAGTGGCGGCAAATCCCGGTACCTGTAACGGTGCAGACACAGTAGTACATATCATCACAGTGATATCCGGGCCTATTGCGGACTTTATCTTCATTCCCGTAAAACCGGAGGCAAATATCCCGACTACTTTTACAAACAAGTCTATCAACGCTACCCACTATAGCTGGGACTTTGGAGATAATACCAACAGCACTGAAGTGAATCCCGTTCATCAGTATAAGAAGACCGGCAATTTCAAGGTATGCCTCACAGCAATGAACGAAAGCACTTGTCCTGCAGTGGCCTGTAAGACAGTGCCGACAGAGGTGGTGCCATTGCTGGGCTTGCCTACCGGATTCAGCCCGAATGGAGATGGCCAAAACGACATATTGTATGTGCGTGGCGCTGCCATTGAAACCATGCATCTGCGTATATACAACCGTTGGGGCCAATTGGTATTCGAGTCTAAGAGCCAGGACATTGGCTGGGATGGTACTTTTGGCGGCGAGCCGCAACCAATAGAGGCTTATGGTTATGTTCTGGAAGCAACCTTCATTGATGGTACTTCCCGGTTATTGAAAGGAAATATTACGTTACTGCGATGAGATCAGGACTGATAGGATTGTTTTTATGTGCCTGGGTCGGTACACTTCATGCCCAGAGCGTGCATCTGTCGCAATATTACAATGCTCCCACGCTCATTAGTCCTGCCAATACAGGCCTTACGCCTGAGCACGACTATCGAGTTGGCCTGAACTATCGCAACCAATGGTCGTCGCTTCCGGTCCCCTTCAACACATTTGCTGCCTGGGGCGACCTTAAAATAGGTGGAAACAAAGACGAGGAGCGCCATAACTGGCTGGGGCTTGGAGGTGCTATTTATTCAGACAAAGCCGGAGACGGCCAATTGAAACTGACACAGTTCCAGGGCAGCCTGGCCTATCATATTCAGCTCAATTCTGCATTTATGGTATCGCTGGGCATGTCTGCATCCAGCGTTCAGCGGAGCGTCAATTATGACTTGCTTACCTACGATGCTCAGTGGGATGGCTTTGCCTTCAATAGTGGCTTGCCAAGCGGCGAGCGCATGGGCATTATTCGCGCCAGTTATTATACCGTAGGTGCGGGTGTCAACTTTTCTATCATACCTAATGAAAATGTCTTTATTAAGTTGGGTGGCGGTGCTGTGAATATCAACAAACCGGTAGAGAGCTTCTACGCTGGTGGCAAGAATACCCTGGCGCTTCGTCCTTCAGGCACACTGGATGTATTGATTCGTACCGGCGATATGCTCATCGTAAATCCATCTGTGTATTATACTCAGCAGAGCACGGCACAAGAGCTGGTAGCCGGTACAATGATTCGTATGGTTCTTGCCAAGGGTGGGGGGGCAGCCAATACCACTCCGTTCCAGCTGTTGCTGGGTGGCTACTATCGCATGGCTGATGCTATGATCGGGGCCGCGGGACTTGAAATAGGGCCGGTGCAATTTGTGACAACCTATGACATGACGATGTCAACCCTTTCTCCTTACAATTCTTCGCGAGGCGCGCTTGAATTCTCGCTCATCTACCAGGGTGACTGGGGCCGCAACCGGAACAATGCAAAGCGCAGCTACACTTGCCCACGTTTTAACTAATGAACAATTAGGGCAAATAAAAACTCCGCCCGAAAGCGGAGTCTATTTATCGTTTAGTACAAGATAACATCGCAAATCCCAAATCCCAAATTGCCGAATTATCCCTTGATAGCAGCAATGCCCGGCAGTTGCTTGCCTTCGAAGAACTCCAGCATAGCACCACCACCGGTTGATACATAACTCACTTTGTCGGCCAGGTTAAATTTGTTGACAGCAGCAACGCTGTCGCCACCACCTACCAGCGAGAAGGCTCCATTTGTCGTAGCGGCCGCTACCGACTCTGCTATTGCCTTTGTGCCATGCTGAAATTTATCCATTTCAAAAACGCCCATTGGCCCGTTCCACAGAATGGTCTTTGAATTGCTTATTACCTTACTGAAATGTTCAATTGCCATTTGCCCGATGTCAAGTCCCATCCAACCAGATGGAATTTCCGTGCTCACAGCCGATGACGTAGCGGCATCAGCTGCAAACTTATCTGCCAGGATGCTGTCGGCAGGCAGGTGTATGCACACGCCTTTGTCGGCTGCTTTCTTCAACAGGTCCAGCGCCATGTCCAGGCGGTCATCTTCGCACAGCGAGTTGCCGATGTGGCCACCCTGAGCTTTGAAGAAGGTATATGCCATACCACCACCTATTATGATGTCCGTTGCTTTCTCCAGCAGGTTCTCAATGATGAGTATCTTATCAGATACCTTGGCACCGCCGATGATTGCCGTGAATGGCTTTTTTGAGTTGTTCAGCACTTCTTCTGCGGCCTTCACTTCGCCCTCCATCAGCAGCCCGAACATCTTCTTCCCCGCTGCGAAGCTATCTGCTATTACTGCTGTAGATGCGTGTGCTCGGTGAGCCGTACCGAATGCATCGTTCACATATACATCGCCCAGTTTCGCCAGCTTCTCTGCAAATTCTTTGTCACCTTTTTCTTCCTGCTTGTAATAGCGCAGGTTTTCCAGCAGCAGCACCTGGCCGGGCTTCAGCGCTGCAGCCTTATTCGCAGCGTCTTCACTAATACAGTCGTCAGAAAATATTACTTCAGTACCCAGCAAAGTTGCCAGGTGCGCTGCAACCGGCCTCAGGGTAAAGTCTGCCAGTGTAAGATGTGGCTTCTTCTCAATGTCTTTCAGCGGGCGGCCCCAATGGCTCATTAATACCACGCTGCCACCGTCAGCCAGTATCTTCCTGATAGTAGGCAGTGCTGCGCGTATGCGCGTATCGTCTGCAATAGTGCCATTCTTTATCGGCACATTAAAATCTACGCGCACCAGTGCACGCTGTCCGTTGAAGTTATGTGTTGAGAAGCTCATTTTGAATGATGGTTTATTTCCCGGTTGGTGATGAAACCAAAAAAGCCTCCGGGAGAAGGCTTTTTTGGGTAAATATCAATTCCGATTACTTGCTTATTAGTCCGGCAAAGTACTTAACTGTACGCACGAGCTGGCTTACATAGCTCATCTCGTTGTCATACCAGCTCACGGTCTTCACCAGTTGGCTGTCGCCGGCGGTGATTACGCGTGTCTGAGTAGAGTCGAACAGAGAACCGAAAGAAGTGCCGATGATATCGCTGCTCACGATCTCGTCTTCGTTGTAGCCGAAGCTTTCGTTAGCAGCAGCCTTCATAGCCGCATTCACTTCTTCGATAGATGTTTTCTTGTTCAGAACTACTACAAGCTCAGTAAGAGAACCTGTAACAGTAGGTACACGCTGTGCACCACCATCCAGTTTGCCCTTCAGCTCAGGTATTACCAGGCCAATAGCCTTGGCGGCACCAGTAGAGTTTGGAACAATGTTCTCAGCCGCTGCACGAGCGCGACGAAGATCGCCCTTAGCGTGAGGAGCGTCCAGTGTATTCTGGTCGTTAGTATAAGCGTGAACTGTAGTCATAAGGCCTGTAACGATGCCGAAGCTATCGTTTAGAACCTTTGCCATAGGCGCCAGGCAGTTAGTAGTGCAAGATGCGCAGCTGATAACTGTTTCGCTACCGTCCAGAATGTTGTGGTTTACGTTGAAAACAACTGTCTTCATTTCGCCTGTAGCCGGTGCAGAGATCACTACACGCTTTGCGCCTGCGGTGATGTGTGCTTCTGCTTTTTCCCTGTCGGTAAAGAAACCTGTACATTCCAGTACAACGTCTACGTTATGAGAGCCCCACGGAATCTGTGCAGGATCTTTCTGAGCATAGATCTTGATTTCAGTGCCGTTCACCACGATAGAATTATCTGTGTGGGTAACAGTTTCGTTAAAGCGGCCTTGAGCTGTATCATACTTCAGCAGGTGCGCCAGCACATTTGGCTTTGTGAGGTCGTTGATAGCTACTACTTCTATCCCCTCCATGTTATGGATCTGGCGATAAGCAAGGCGACCGATGCGGCCGAAACCATTGATGGCAACTTTTACTTTGTTCATTTTTTATCTTGTTAAAGAACGATTTTCAGAAATGTGGCGCAAAGGTAGGAAAATTAAAAATTAAATAACTGACACGCTACAACGTTGCCCCTGTCTCCTGCGCTCTGCAAACTGCCGTCTGCCCCTACCAACCGCTCGCCAGCACGTCTGCAATATGCATTGTGGTCAGCGGCAGGTTATTGTTGTCTATATACCCCTGCATGTGCATCATACACGATACGTCAGTGGTTATGATGTATTTGGCACCCGTTTCCATGGCACTTTTCATCTTGGTCTGGGCCATTCCTATCGATATGGGTTCATATTTTACGGCAAAAGTGCCGCCGAATCCGCAACAGGTCTCACATTCGGCCATTTCCACCAGTTCCAGGCCCGCCACATTGGCAAGCAGCCTTCTGGGGCCTGCCTTGATGCCACATTCACGCAGTGCGCCGCAGGCGTCGTGGTAGGTTGCTCTTCCCTCCAGAGTAGCGCCTACCTTATCCTGTTTCAAGATGTTGGTAATGAACTCAGTAAACTCATATACGTTACCCTGAACCTGGTTGCAGAGGTTATGCTCGCTGCTGTTCTCAAACAGCTTGTCATAGAAGTTGCGGATGTATCCCGTGCAAGAGCCGGTAGGCCCTACTATATAAGTGTTCTCCTTAAAGTCATTCAGAAATTTGTGCGCTACCGAGCGAGCCTCTTCCCGGTACCCGGCATTAAAGGCTGGCTGTCCGCAGCAGGTCTGCTTGCTGTTGTAACTCACGTTGCAGCCCAGCTTCTCCAGCACCTTTACCATGTTCATTCCCGTTTGCGGGTAAAGCTGGTCTACAAAGCAGGGAATGAAAAGTTGCACGTTCATACCGGGTCAAAAGTAAAGATAAGTGGATAAAAACACCGCCATTGGAGGGGTATGCAAAAGTAATGCCTAAGGAAACATGAAAAACACGCTGACGCACAATGGTTTATAATGTGAGCCCGGCCTTTGATCCTAATATTCTTATAACATTTGATGGTCATTACTGTCGTAATTTTGTATCGTAATATTTCAAGTAGAATTAAACGCAGAATTAACGATCGCAATATGAATACTGAACAACTGGTGAATCTTTCAGAAAGGGAAAAAATGCAATTATTCAGCGCACCGGTCATTATTGCGCTTTTGGCTGCCGGACGGGACGGTAAGGTTAGCGAGTTGCAGAGAAAGGAGGCAATTATGCGTGCTGACATTAAGGCCTTTGCTGCGCCCGAAATGTTGAGAAGCTATTTTGCAAAAGTTGCTGAAAACTTTGAGCAGGATATTGATAGAGCTATAGTTGAATATGCTCCCATGGATGAAGCTGCGATGAAACGCCTGGAAGGAGTGGTAAACGACATTAACCATGTTATCAGCAAGCTGGAACCGGCACTTGCAGACGCGCTTCGTAAGAGCCTTGCCGCATATGCAAAACACATTCACAATGCCGACGCCGATTTTGTAGCGAACTTCCTTTTGCCTTTTATGAACTAAACCGGTTCCTTGTATGCCATTTCAGTTGCTGGTATACACCCTTGCGTTGCCGTGAAAAAAGCGGATTATTAACCGTAAGCAATTGTTTCAGAATGTTTAAGGTATTTAACAATTCTATTGTAACATTCTTGCAGGTTTGTGCGTTATAGCGTCACAAAACACAAACCTATGCGTCAACTACTTACCTCTTTTACAGCTGCTGCTGTTATTTTCTCAGGGGCCGTTTCCGCCCAGCAAGCTCATCGTCCACATATAACTAGCGCAAAGCGCCATTTCGTGGCGCCGTTTCAGAGTAAATGGAAGCAGGCAACCGGGCCAGCCGCAAAAACTACGGCAGTTGATGTGCGCCTCGTTGGGCTGACCGAACTGGAGTATAACGGATCGTCCTATATGCCGATAGACTCCATTGAGATTGGCTACCTTGGTTTGCATGCCGGAACTTTTAATGATCTGCGCCTGAACTGGGAATGGGATTTCGATACTGCCTATGCGCGTCAATGGACCGGCTCTACGTATGGCCCTCGCGAATACCGGTACTGGCAAAACTTCAATTCGGCAAACCTTGCAGACACGTCCATGAATGACGAATGGGCCGGTACTGCATGGCAACAGGCTAATCGGAGCTTTTACACTTTCGACGCTGCAAACAATGTATTGTCCATAACCAGCGAGAATTGGGACGCGCCATCATCATCATGGGTGTCTTCAGACAGGCAGCTTTTCTCCTATACTCCATCCAATAAGCTGGAGAATGAAACTTATCAAAGCTGGAGCGGATCGGGCTGGGACGATATGTACCGTGTATTCCACTTCTGGAGCACGCCGGGCCTCTTGGTACAGGATTCATCGCAATACTATGACGCTTCGGCACCAGGCTGGGTAGATCTGCAAAAGATTATGTATACCTATGACGGATCGGACAACAGGATACAAGGGGTGGCAACGTACTGGGCCGATACTACCTGGGACACTGTAGGCTTTTACTACGCCAGCGGTTTTGTTGCCAACCATCAGCCACAGACGATTGTGTACACTGATGCATCAGGTACCCCCGGTGTGTATGACAGCAGCTATAAGGAAAACTACACCTACAACAGCTACGGCAAGCCCACCTATTACTACGACGAAGACTGGGACGCCGCCACAAACGCCTGGGTTAAGACCACTTCTGACATCGCAAACCGCATGTATTATGAAGAGTACGGTGCGGGCGTAGGTGTGGGAAAGGATATTACAAAGCAAATAGACATCACAGTCTTTCCCGTGCCCGCCAGCTACAACCTTACCGTTTCAGCAAACTGGGGCACCCCTCAAACTTTCAGTGCCAGCATCACCGATATGGTGGGCCGCACCTACACAACATGGAGCGGTAAAACTAACGGGCAGTATCACGAGACAATTCCGGTTAATAACCTGGCTGCGGGTAACTATATACTCACCGTGCACACTAAACAAGGCAATGTGACGAAACAGTTTTCGGTGGTACGTTAACGCCGCGAGCTGATAAACTTTCCAGAAGCCTCTTCCTTTACCGGGAGAGGCTTTTTAATGCGTTTAGCACTGCCCGGTGGCCGGTGGTGGCGTGGTCTTCGTCTGGCAGGTAGTCGTGTACCAGGTGCAGGTTATGGTTGTTCAGTGCGCGTATGCGCTCTGCCATTACGTTTGCATCTACTTCCATTACATGATTGTTGCCTGGTGCCAAACCTTCTTTGCCGCTGCTTATGTATATCTCTTTGCGGTCCTTACACTCCTTGAGCCGCGTAGTGGGGTAGCGCATCAGCGAGCCGTCATTCCACCACAGGCTGGGACTTACTAGTATGTACCGGCTAAACATTTCCGGCCGCTTCAAAAGTATCTCTGTAGCCAGGAGCCCTCCGGCAGATTCACCAACTATGGTGCGGTGGGCCGTGGTGCGGTAGTGCTGTGCAACCCATGGCTGCACTTCCTTCTGCAGGTAGTCTATAAATGGTGCAGAGCCACCGGAGGTAGGGTAGTTCTTCTGTTCCTTGGGTTGCCTTGATGGGAAGGTGAAATCGTGTTTGCGATCTACATTTACGATGCCTACAATGATGGAGGGCTTCACCCTGCTCACCCACTCAAAACTGCTGAACTGGTAAAGGCCGACTATGTGGAGGAAGTCTTCGTCCATGCCCCCATCCAGCAGGTACACAACAGGGTAGTGTGTCGTGTCATTCTCTTTATAACCGGGTGGGATATACACATTCAGCTTACGGTCCTGGTGCAGGATGTGGGAGTGCAGGGCGTAGTTGGTGCCTATAGTGATGGGCTGAGACTCCTGTGCAAAGCAGGTGTTCTTAGCCGGATTAAGGGATGCTAAGACTACCGTTATCATTCCTGTGCAAATGCTGGTTTTCATAGATTAAAAATACGCGTAGAAGATCGAGTGACGTTCTTTAAATTTACAGTAGATGAATAATACCCCTCAAAGAATATTTGCACTGTTAACGATCCTCAGCCTAAGCTCTTGCGACCCGGCCCTGAACGGAAACATGCGGGTGGTAAACGAGACGGATAGCCAACTGACCGTGGTAGTGCAGGCAAGAAGCGGAACTGACACGTTTTTCATAGAGCCGCATAGCAATGAGATAGTCAACAATATGGGCGGGCTGGGAAATAAGAAGACCTTTACCTGCTGTCCCTGCCGGCTTGATACCATTGTAATCAGCTCTCCCGCTGGCGTGATAAAAAGGAACCCGCTGGATAGTAGTAATTGGGCGATTCCCAATAAAGCAAAACTGAAAGCTTGGGGTGGTGAGGATCTTCGTTGTGAGTTTTACGTGAGGCAAAGTGACTTATAGGTCATCTATCTTCGTCCGGTTTATTCCTATCGGGATCCTCTTGCCAGATATACGTTGCGGAAACTGCGTGCTTTTTCAATTTGGGATGGACCGGAAAAACCTTGGTATAAGCCAATATTTACTTTCCGGGGCGGCGGGACCTTTGTGCTAACAAAATCGCAAAAGAAATGAAAAAGCAAAAAGCAATTGTTATCGCATCGCGCGTGTTTATGGGTTTTTCTGCCCTTTGTATGTTGTCGGTTAGCCTAATGGCCTTCGCCAATCCACAGGCAGTTATGGACCTGGTGCAGGTGAAACTTACCAACACGGACGCCTTTAGTTCCATCAGAGGTGTTTATGGTGGTGTGGGGTTCTGCCTGTTCCTGGGAATTATGTATATGGCCTGGAAAGAGGTGAACCGCGGGCTGGTATTCCTGGCCCTTTTGTGGGGCGCATATGCACTCTCCCGGATCATAACCATTTATGCCGAGGGCCGGTTAGGGGCATTTGGCACACAGTGGCTCATTACAGAGAGTAGTCTTTTCTGCATAGCAATGGTACTGATTATGCTACATCGCGCTGGTGGTGCCGTGACGCACTCACGCAGGTAGAGCGCTGTTACAAACCGTAAATACGTCTCCTTTTCGCACCTGGTATCCCCGCAAGGGGACATCAGGCATAAAGGGGGATTGGCAGATATCACAGGCTGTGCATCGGGGCAATCCCGGGCATTATACCCTAAAATGCGTTTTTTCGACTTTTCCTGCATTCCTACCCGCTGAAATGCAAGCCTGTATTGTTTATGCTATTTTTCTTTAACTTCTACGTGCTTCTAAACACTTCTGAAATTTGCTAAAAACTGCGTAAAAATTGCTACCTGCTGCTAAGATTTGCTACCGAGCTTCCGCCACGGCGGACAAGTCTGAAAGCTGGTAAAGCTACCTTTGACACGTTCCTGAATTGGTTTACTCTTTTGTTTGATAATCCCGGTTAGGAATTACGAGGTGCAGAATAGGTAAAAGATGCCAATCCGGTACAAAGGTGATGCAACCAATTAACACCGACAAAGTGAATTTCTATGATAAAACGCAGGCGTTTTGTGATAAGGCGAAAATGAGGGTTTGATAGAACTTTTTTCGGCGGTAAAGCTCTGGTTGTGTATCCATTAGGTTCAGGTGTGTAAGTACGTGGCGGGGCTTATCGGAATTGTCTGAAGATGTTCAGGCGTAACGTGGCAGCTCGTCAATCAGGAGTTGGCTACCGGGAGGGCGTAGTCTGGAGACTACGCCCTGCGGGGTCTTGTAAAGCAGCACTTTTGATTAGATTTGCTTCATGAAAAATATACGTACAGTACTCCTCTTGTTGATCTGTTTTACAATTGCAACGACAATGACTACGTCGTGCAAAAAAAAGCACGAAGATTCCCAGCTTCCACCGTTGACGCCCGTTGGGGATATTAGAATTAAGCATGTTGAAGTTAAAAACGGGCGGTCGCGTCATACAGTTCGGATTGTCTGGAATAGTGTTAACGCCGACCAGGTAGACTCTATAATTACTACATACGACGGTAATGGCGTAGTTGAACGAAGCGGCTTTATGTATAGTGGCGACGTTTGTAGTCTTTATGTTACGAGTCCGATTCGTCGGGATTCGTTTTTTACATTTTATTTTAATGAAAATGATTTGATAACACGTGTTAATACACCCGATACACTTCTTATGATGCATGATGGTAGCGAATTGTCGCAAATTGAGCGCAGGTTGTATTTAGGCGCCGGATCCGTTTTTTCGAAGTATTTCTGGTCACACGGCAACATTGATAGTGCTAATTCCTGGAGCACATTTTCGACTTACAAAAGCAGTTTTGACTATAAGTATGATACTACACGGCCTTGGCAGATGGGTGAGTTTTTCAGTATTGAGTATTTTATGAACTATGGGAAAACCCCAACTAGGACGAAAAACATATTTGCAGAGCAAATTGACGATGTTTCACCTATTAAATGTTATTACCAGTTTGATGTGACAAACAGGATTACACAAATGACAGTTCTGTCGTCGCTGAACTTCCGCGATACGATGGTATACAATTATACTTATTAGTGGGACAGGTGTCAGTTTTTCGCAGGCTCCTTTTTTTGCCACAATTCAAAGAGATGTAGCAAGAAGACTATACCCAACGGTGAGCCGACTTGAGCCAGATTGTACTAGAGCGGTAGCGAATATGTCCGTATGTCTAAGTGGCCCGAATCTGCTCCCATAGTCACCTTTAAACTATCACATCGAATCACTGCCGAGTCTAATCTAAGCTCATGTGTTCGTTCTAGAAAGGTGTCAGTAATATTTCCAGCTTTAGAATACAACGTGCATTCATATTGGTAACCATACTTACTGCATTTTGAGAACAAGATGCAGCAAAACAAAGCCAATATGCTCGTGATGATTGTTTTCATTTTATAATAAAATGATACTAAAGACAAACTTAATGGAAATCCTATCAATATTCTCAGACGTTGCCGCTGTTCCTCACCGACAACTAAAATATGGGCAGCTGCACAGAATCCTAAGCGTACAAGAGTGCGACGCAAGAGGCGATGCCCGGAGCAGTTTAGTTGGCTGCATGGACTGATTTCTGTGTCCACCGCAGCTAAAAGCTTACAACAAGCACACCCTAAAAAATCATATTTTTGACTCTTGCCTGAAAAAGCAGGCGAACACAATAGCTGTGCTGGATAAAAGCAATAGGATAAAGAAAGAGGAGAAAGCCGTGCTGGTGGGCGTGGTGCACGGTGAGCAGACGGAAACGCTGACGAAGGAGTACCTGGATGAACTGGCCTTTCTGGCAGAGACTGCCGGTGCAGTGACGTTGAAATCGTTTACACAAAAGCTGCCCCGGCCGGATAGCAAGACGTTTGTGGGCAAGGGTAAGCTGGAGGAGATAGGGGAGTATGCCCGCGCTAAAGGTGCGGACGTAGTAATATTTGACGATGAGCTAAGCGGTGCGCAGATAGGCAACATAACCGATGCCATTGGCATACGCACCATAGATCGTAGTGACCTGATACTGGACATATTTGCCGCGCGTGCCAAGACGGCACAGGCGAAGGTGCAGGTGGAGCTGGCACAGTATCAATACATATTGCCACGCCTGCGAGGCATGTGGAAACACCTGGAGCGCCTGGGTGGTGGTATTGGCACCAGGGGACCGGGCGAAACGGAAATAGAAACGGACCGCCGTATAGTAAAGGACAAAATTGCTCTGCTGCGCAAACGCCTGCAGGAAATAGACAAACAGGCACAGACACAGCGTAAGGAGCGCGGCGAGTATATACGCGTGGCGCTAGTGGGCTATACCAACGTGGGTAAGAGCACGCTGATGAACATAATGAGCAAGGCGGAGGTGTTTGCAGAAAACAAACTCTTTGCCACGCTGGACACAACCACGCGCAAGGTGGTATATGAGCAAACGCCATTTCTGCTGAGCGATACGGTGGGCTTCATACGCAAGCTGCCGCACCACCTGGTGGAGAGCTTTAAGAGTACGCTGGATGAGGTGCGCGAGGCGGACTGCCTGCTGCATGTGGTGGACATCTCTCACCCCGGGTATGAAGACCAAATGGGTGTGGTGAACAAAACACTACAGGAACTGGGTGCCTTTAACAAACCCATCATCACCATCTTTAACAAGATGGACCTGTATGAAAAGAACACCTTTGACGCATGGCTGGAGGATGAGGTGAAGCAGGATATGCTGCACCAACTGGAGGATCGCTGGCAGACGCTGACGAACAATTCTGCCATCTTTGTGTCGGCCACTGAGCGCAGAAATATTGATGGGCTTCGTGCGACGATACTGGGGAGAGTGAAGCAGTTGTATGAGGAGCGGTATCCTTACCTGACGAATTTTTATTAGTCGAAAATAGTCTTGCATTCTTGTAGTGGATTTGATAGTCGTAAAGTGTTCCATCTGTGTGCTGTTACCATCCGCTACGTACTTTCTTTTTTGCGTCGCCAAAAAAGAAAGTACCAAAGAAAAAAGGCGACTTTTTATTCGCAAGGCTAATAATGCATGGCGCTCATGAGTCGCTTCGCTAGTTGCCAAAGGCTCCGCCGGAAAAAAGATAGCTCTACGCTGTTGTTGTGGGGGAACTCGATGCTGCACGGGCCCGATCCCGGACCATGCCGGGAAGTCGGGGCGCTATTAGGCAGCGGTAATTCTCTTCGCCGGAGCGCGGAAAGGGGAAGCGTATTTTTAATGGGGTACAATAGAAAGGGTATAGGGTATCGGGAATCCGCTATGGCTTCACCTCAATGCCGGAAGAGTTGAAGATGAAAGGGTTGTTTTTTACCGAGTAGACGGGTTGCATCCGCTTCCTGAGCGTGTCTATGGGCATGGCTTTTACGGCGTCGTAGATGGTTTGTTTCGGGCTGGACTTGTACATATTTGAGAAGGTGTAGCTGTCGGTGCTCCAGGTGGTGTATGACTTTGTATAGTAGGTGGTGAAGTCGAGCAATTCCTTACTTTTTGGGTCAAAGCTTACAGTCTTTATCGCGGGGTTGGTCCTGTGATTGGGTGAGAGTCCGGGTGCGGCGATAGCTACTTCCGTTACGTATTGTCCCGTGGTATCGTAGAGTCGGCGAAGCTCATCCATATGGGTGTGCCCGAACAAAATGCCGGCAATGGTAGACTGGTATTTTGTGCAGAGAGCAAGTAGTTGACGTTCCCACGGTTGTGCGTTGCTCCACATGGCGTTTTTCTTGTAGTCCACACCCGGTGGAATGTGCATGGCCAGGAACACTTTCTCCTTTTTTGAGGTGGCTTCTTCCAGCTGGCCGGCAAGCCAGGTCATTTGTTCATCGCCGGCTGCCTGCTGGGATATGCCATCGGCGCTCTCGTATTTGGGTGAGTAGATGACGGTATTAAGAGCAATGAGCCTTATGCCGGCTACCGGGTATGCAGCGTAGTATCCCAGCCTTGCATTGGGATTGCTGACCAGACAGGGTGGGGTGGTATTAGTGGATGGCACAATGGCCGGGAAAAAAAGTGGCGATGCCTGCGCCAGCGAAATGGGTGTTTGTCCGCGCTGATCGGCAAAGGAGTAGTAGTTGCCGGAGATAGCGTCATTATTGCCCGGCAGGTAGAAAAGTGGCTTGCCCGACCGGGCAGCGATGCCGTGCAGTCCGCTGAGTGCCTGCGAAATATTCTCGTTGTGTTGAAAACGCTTACCCGGTGCCAGGTAGCAGCCACCTATGCAGGAATAGTGCGCAGGTAAGTCGCCCAGGAAAAGGATGAACTGCACGTCTTCCTGTTTGGCTACTTCGGTTGCCTTGCGCTGAAAGGCTTTCCACAAGTCCATGCCCGGGTCGTGCCACGGCTGTGTAGCGGGGCTTTCGGTATCCAGGTGGATGTCTGAGATGACGAGGAAGGACGGGTTGTTTTGCTGTGCCCGGGAGACAGACACAGCAAATGCAACAGCAATAATCAGCAAAGAACGTCTCATGGTTCCGTTTTACATAAAAGTAGAACATTGCAGTGCGACAACTTCATAATGAGCGAGCTGATTTCGTAGATTTGACAAAATTGAAATTATGAAAATTATACGCCGAACTGCCATGTACATTTGCTTAATCGTCTGTGTGGCAGCATGTAAGAAAAAAGACGATTCACCGGCCGCCAGGCTGAAAGGGAAATGGAAGGCAATGAGAGAGGCCTTTGACATGAATGGCGACTACGTGCCTAATGCTAATGAGTTTGAGGAATTGGGGAGCATGGAGATATACATGGTATTCAACGGCGATGGTACGGGTGTGGTGCAACAGGGTTTACCTGCAGAGTCAGAGCCTATGACCTATTCGTTCACTAACGGTAATGCCGGTTTGCACATAACTTATCCCCGTTTGGCGGAAATGTTCGATCTCGATATCCAGTCGCTAAGTTCAAGCGACGCTGTTTTAAGAATAGCCGACACATCGAGCACTGGACAGCTTTCGTTTGCGTGGCTGTATTTAAAGAAGCAATAGGCAGGCCGTCACATTTCTAATGTATACCAAAGAAGAACTCTCCCGCCAGCGACAGGCATTCTGGACCGCGTTTGGCCAGTATATGCGGCCCGTACCGGGTGCTGATGGCGAACGCGTGAACTGGGTGAACTACAAAACGGGTGTGCCGGGAATCTATTTTCGGATGGATGCAGGAAATGTGGAAGCGCGCATAGGAATAGAAATGACGCATACTGACAATGCGATGCGGCGCAGTGTTTATGATCGCTTTGTTGCACTGAAGGGAGTACTGCACGGAGCAACTGGCGAGGAGTGGCAATGGAATCCGCTGCTAACGGATGAAAGTGGTCGCACTATTTCACGAATCGGCATGCAGCTTCAGGGAGTGAATATCTCTAACCATGACGATTGGCCACGACTGATATCGTTCTTCAAGGAACGCATAGTAGCGCTCGACGAATTCTGGAGCATGGTGAAGCCGGGGTTTGAGTAACCTTACGCCTGAGTAAGCATAAAGCTACGCTCGCTGAATGCCGGAAGGGAAATGCCGCCTTCATAGAAATAGCGCAATTCATCTTTAGGGTCCATAAGGCCAAGGCTGTAAAGCACAGGTACGTAATGATCCGGAGTGGGGGCGGCCATCTTTCCGAGTTTGTGGCTTGTCTCGTAGTTGATGATGTTGGCAACGTTTCGCTGGTCCAGTTGCTTCTTTATCCAGTGGTCATACTCAGACTCCCAGCCGTAAGGCTTCATGTCATTGCTACTCATTTTTTTGATAGCAAGTGGCAGGTTGTGAATAAGCGACCCGCTACCTATAATTAGCACACCTTTTTCGCGCAGTGCCTTTAGCTGGCGCCCTAATTCGTAGTGATAATCAGGCTTTGCGTAGTAGTCTATACTCATCTGGAAGACCGGAACATCACCTTTGGGGAATAGGTGCATGAGCATTGGCCATGCGCCATGGTCCAGGCCCCAGTCGGTAGTTTCGGCAATGGTAGGTACGAGTTTTTTTACCTCATGTGCCACATCGGGGGCACCATGTGCGCTGTACTTTACTTTATAGTATTCTTCAGGGAAGCCGTAATAGTCGTATATCTGCTTCTGTTCCTGCGATATGTTTACCATTGTGCCACGGCTGCACCAGTGTGCGGAGACAACAAGGGCGGCCTTCACTTCATACTTCTCCTGCAGCTTCTTGCCCAGGTGGTAAAGCGCATCCCAGAAGGGGCGCTGTTCCCGCGACAAGGGTATGTCCATCGGGTTGCCGTGCGAGGTAAATAGTACCGGCATTTTTTTGCCTTGCACCGGTAACATGTCTGTGAAGCTCTTAAAGCTGCTGAGCGAACCTATTGCTGACAATGTGAGAAGATTTTTAATGAAGTCCTTCCGTTCCATTTAGTATCCGTTCCGGATTATGAACTACACAAAATTACCAATAAATGTAGGTACATTGAAAAATGTATGTTTTTTGTCTGCGGTATATCTGAGTATACCGGGTGTGCAGGCAGGCCCAAAAGCTAAAAAAGCCGGCCGCCTGTAATGTAGAGGCGGCCGGCTTTGATATTCAATATGTGTCATACTATGGAGCCTTGCAGCTAAATGTGCCCAGTGTAACCTTATTTGAGTCTGACGTTGTGTAAGAGAAAGTGCCGGTGAGCAAAGGCGAGGTGCCCGTAACGGTAATGGTGCCGTATTGGCCCAACTGAAGATCAGTGCTAAGGTTTGCGCCACCCTTTGTTGGGAGGGTTGCCTTGCTGAAATTGCAAGTGGAAGCAGAGCCGCTGAAATTATCGAAGTAGAGGATGTGCTGCGTGCCCGGTGCTACCCAAATGCGGCCGGTAATGTCAAGGTTACTGCCGTTCATTGATGCTATCACGTGCTTGGCAGTATAGGTTTTTCCCTTGTAGGTCCAAACCATGAGGCCGTTAGAATCAGTGAAGTTCTTGACGTTGTTTTTGGTGATGGCTGCAGTCTTTCCATCCGAACTTTTGATCGACTTCAATGTGATGGTCATATCGCCGGGCTGGGGGAGTGTCGGGGTCTTAAACGAACCTTTGTCATTGGCGAACGACATTATTGTTTCTACACCTGACATTGGGTTAGCTCCGGAAAGGTCATAGATCACCGTATAGTCGCCATCGGGCAGGGATGATGAAGTGATATACATGAACGCGCTGGCTCCTTCTGTGAAAACGGATGCGTAGTCGAATGAAAAGTCGGAAAGATCGATGATGTCATCTACTCCGGGGATGGAGTTGTCGTTTGGCTGGCAACTCATGTACAATGTGCTGGAGCCGATCAGCATGGCTGCCATAAGAATGGATATTTTCTTTTTCATAAATTCTGGTTTTTGCGAAAGTAATTAATGAAAATGAATATACATCGCCTGATGTGCAAAATCTTAGAAATACCGGTTTCGGCAGTGTCCGATATTGGCGCGATTTTACATTTATAGAGCCGCTCTATAATTGCATCATACTCCATAATTTATTTTTATTTTGATTGGAGATATTGGCGGTATAGTAATTTTACGTCTTCAAAATCATACCCTACAATGGGCAACAAAAAGGAGCTGGTAATGATTAGCTCCGAAGCGGTGAAAACGCCGTTCGAATTTTACTACAGGCAGGCAATGATTGCTCCTGTTCAGAGGTTACCCTTCTTCCTTCCTGAGACAATGGTGAACCACAAGAAGATGGTGCACCCACCCTGCACGCTTTAATGCAGCTATAGCGCGCATGTCGCTACGGCCAAGGCTTTGACCGCATTTGCGGAACGGGACTTGCTATGCCATGCTCTAATAAGTATTTCATTTTTCACAAACATAAAACCAAAACAAAATGACAACCATTCTATGGTGGATGATCCCCCTTGTACTATGTATAGTACTGTACAAATTTACCCTTCGTTTTTTCTTCGGCATGGTGATAGTGCCCGAGGACAGAATGGGTCTTGTAACCAAAAAATTCGTGCTTGCAGGCGCCAACAGGTCGCTGCCTGACGGACGAATTGTAGCCACGCGCGGCGAAGCCGGTTTCCAGGCGCAGACGCTTGCTCCCGGTCTTTATTGGGGCTTGTGGCCATGGCAGTATGCTATCGATATGTCTGCCTTCAGCATTGTGCCTGAAGGTAAGATAGGACTGATACTGGCAAAGGACGGCGCTGAGATACCTACGGGTCGTATCCTGGCGCGTAAAGTGCCATGCGATAACTTCCAGGACGCGAAAATGTTCCTGGAGAACGGTGGACAACGTGGCAGGCAGACGGCCTATATCACTGCAGGTTCGTACCGTATAAACCCATTCCTGTTTGAGGTGACCATTGCAGATCAGCATGTCATTACGGAGAACCGTGTGGGTATTGTTACCACCCTTGACGGTGAACAGATACGCGAAGGCCAGATCGCCGGACGCTTTGTGGAGGGCCATAACAACTTCCAGGACATCGATGCCTTTATGAACAATGGAGGTAACCGTGGCCTGCAGCCACAGGTAATGCTGGCAGGCTCCTATTACCTGAACCCATGGGCTGTGCAGATAGAGGAGCGCTTTATGACAGAGGTGCCAATAGGTAATGTAGGTGTAGTGATATCCTATATAGGTGAGGAAGGCAATGACCTGACCGGTGCTCAGTTTAAGCACGGCAACATCGTTGAGAAAGGCTACCGTGGTGTGTGGATGGAAGCTCTGGGTCCCGGTAAGTACCCGGTAAATACCTACACTACAAAGGTGGAACTGGTGCCAACGACAAACCTGGTGCTGAACTGGGCTAACGCACGCAGTGAAGCACATATGCTAGACAAGAATCTGTCTACCATAACAGTACGTTCGCGCGACGGCTTCCCTTTCAACCTGGACGTGGCGCAGATCATTCACGTGCCTGCTCTGGAGGCACCGAAGGTTATCGCTCGTTTCGGTAGTATGAACAACCTGGTGAGCCAGGTGTTGGAACCTACTATCGGTAACTACTTCCGTAACTCGGCACAGGACAGTGATGTTATTACCTTCCTTACCTCGCGAAAGGAAAGGCAGGAGTCGGCAAAGGCCCACATCAGCCGTGTGCTGGAAGAGTATAACGTGAATGCAGTAGACACGCTGATAGGTGACATTGTGCCGCCTGAGGCGCTGATGAAGACGCTGACCGACCGTAAGATTGCAGAGGAAGAGCAGAAGACTTACCAGACTCAGCGAATGGCACAGGAACAACGCCAGGGTATGGAAAAGGAAACTGCTATCGCCGACATGCAGAAGGAAATAGTGAAAGCTCAGCAGAGCGTGGAAATTGCTCAGCGCACCGCCGATGCAACCGTGAAAAAAGCAGAGGGTGACGCCACCAGCCTGAAGCTGCAGGTACAGGCTGAAAGTGAGGCTACCAAACTTCGTGCAAATGCGGAGTCTGAGGCTACCAAGCTGCGTGCCGGTGCTCAGGCTGAGTCTACAAGGCTAAATGCAAGTGCTGAAGCAGAACGCATCGCCAAGACAGGTAATGCTGAGGCTGAGAAAATACTTGCTATTGGTAAGAGCACAGCGGAAAGCTATCAATTGCAGGTGGCTGCAATGGGTGGTGACAACTTTACCCGTTACAAGATCACAGAAGAAATAGGTAAGAACGCCATTAAGGTGATTCCTGATGTGCTTATCGGCTCAAGCGGAAGTGGCACAGATGGCAGCATGAGTGGACTGCTGGGACTGAAGCTGATGGAAATGATGGATGCCGACAAGCAGAAGAAGGAGAACTAATATACCCTGAAAAATGAAAGGGGCGCCAATCGGCGCCCTTTTTCTATTATCATGATATTTTGTCCATTCGTTCCTGGATCCTGTGCAGGTATTTCTTTCTAAAGTACATGTCTTTTATGGCAAGTAGCAATTTGTCGTCGTAATCGCCGTTGTTGTAACGTGAGGTGAGTGGAGCAGCGGCATCATTCCATGTTTGCAGCTGCGCAGCTAGTGCATTTTTTGCGGTAAGCCTCGTTGATTCGTCGAGTGGGGCGGCTTCGTATTCGCTAACGGCCTCGTTCAGGTCCATCATTTCCATAAGGAATGCTGGTGGTAGTGTGTATTTCTCTTCGTCTTCCATCATGCCATGTATCTTGAGGACATAAGCCATTGTGGCGTCGCCGTCCTTAAGTGTTTTGTAAGCCTGGTTTACATGGGCAGCCATTTGCAGTGCTTCAAGGGCGTTTTCGGCTCCATCAGCTGCTATCCTGTCTGGGTGGTATTGACGGCTGAGATCGTAAAATTTACTTTTTACCTGGGTAGCGTCCGGATTGAACGATGGTTTGATGTCGAAAAGTTCGAAGTAGTTCATGACTGATGCAATAGGCGGTACTGCGCTATCTTTGGGGCAAAACTACAACAATGCTGCGCATAGGACTTATTAGAGAAAGGAAAAAGCTGCCTGACGAACGTGTGGCATTAGCTCCCAAACAGTGCCGGCAGGTGATGGAGCGGTATCCAGATATAAAGATTATCGTGGAGCCATCGCCTAAGCGATGCTTCACTGATGATGAGTACAGGGCTGAGGGAATAGAAATGAGTGATGACCTGGGCAACTGCGACATATTGCTAGGTATCAAGGAGGTTCCTGTCGAGTACCTGATGCCCGGAAAGACGTATTTCTTCTTTTCTCACACCAAAAAGAAGCAACCCCACAACCAGGAGCTGATGCATGCGCTGATAGCGAAGAGGATAAGGATGATAGATTATGAGTGCCTTGTGCATAGTGACGATCAGCGTATACTGGGTTTTGGGATGTATGCGGGCATTGTAGGTGCCCACAATGGTTTGCTTACGTATGGCAAGAAGTTTGGTGCATATAACCTTCCGGCTGCGCACAGCGTGCGTACGTATGCGGAACTGATACAGGCATACGAATCGGTGCGCATTCCCAATATTAAAATCGTTGTTACAGGGTCTGGAAAGGTTGCGTCAGGTGTGCTGGACGTGATGCGTCAACTGGACATTGAAGAAGTGGAACCCGCAGATTACCTGACACACCAATACGAATACCCCGTTTTTACCCACCTGAAAGGTGGTGATCTTTATGCGCGAAAGGACAACAACCTGTTTTTCCGCGATGACTTTCATGCACATCCCGAGATGTACAAGTGTCTTTTTGCCTCTTATGTAAACCAGACAGATATACTGATGAACGGGATCTACTGGGAGGAGCGGATCGCCCGTCTTTTTGAGAAGGAAGACATTCGCCGCAATGACTGGAGGCTGAATGTGATAGCTGATATCAGTTGTGATGTTGAAGGTTCGGTGCCGATTACGCTGGATTCTACCACCATTGCCAGCCCCGTAATGGGTATAGACAGGGCGACGATAACACAGACCGACGCTTTCCGGAACACGCGTGAAACAATTGATATTATGGCTGTGGATAATCTGCCAAATGAGCTGCCATGTGATGCGTCTGTTTACTTTGGAGTGCACCTGGAGAAGTATATCCTGCCCGAGTTGCTGGCGACAAAGAGTGCTATCCTGGAACGCGCCACTATTTGCGAGGGTGGCAAGCTTACAAAACGTTATGAATATCTTTCAGATTACGCCTATTGATATGCTTTAGGTAGCGACGTAAGTCTATAGGGCTATAATTGCAAGCTTGGTGCCAAGGCTCAATATTGGCTACCTTTGCACCCTCTAAAATCGGAAAATGGGTAAAGTAGCCATCAACTTAGCAACGGGAAGCATACAGACTGAAGACATTATTGTAGGGATAGATCTGGGCACGACCAATAGTCTTGTGGCCATAGTGCGCAAGGATAGTGGTGAGCCTATTGCGCTGCGTGAGACGGATGGCCTTACCCTGGTGCCTTCGATAGTACATTTTGATGAGTATGGCAATACAAGTGTAGGTAACACTGCGAAAGAACGCTTATTGAAGCAACCGGAGCGTACCATCTACTCTGTGAAGCGATTGATGGGCAAGGCTTATAAAGATGTAAAAGATCATGCGGGTGCATTTGCGTACAATGTGATAGATGATGATACGGAATCGCTGGTGAAGGTGGAAATAGGTGGCAGGTTTTATACACCGATAGAGTTGTCGTCATACATACTGAAGGAATTGAAAAAACGTGCGGAGCATTTGCTGAAGGCAAACGTGAGTAGGGCGGTGATAACAGTTCCTGCCTATTTCAACGATGCTCAGCGCCAGGCAACGCGTGATGCCGGTCGCCTTGCGGGACTTGATGTGCTACGTATCATCAACGAGCCAACTGCTGCGAGCCTTGCTTACGGCATTGGTGCGAAACATCATGAGGATAGGACCATAGCAGTTTATGATCTTGGAGGTGGCACATTCGATGTTTCTATACTACACATCACCAATGGTATTTTCGAAGTGCTGGCAACCAATGGTGATACTTACCTGGGAGGCGATGACATGGATAGTGCACTGGCGAAACACTGGCAGGCGCAGCTAGGCATAGAAGCAGGAGACAAGACCATCATGCAACTCCTGAGAATAACGGCTGAGGAGGCAAAGAAATACCTGAGCAAGCACGAGAAGTTTGAGGGAACGATAGGAGAGAAGAACGTTTCTATAACCGTGGAGGAATTCAATGCATTGATAAAACCACTGGTAGACCGGACAATAACAGCTTGCGAGAATGCACTTCGTGATGCGGGACTAACTAAGGATAAGATAGATGCCGTGGTGATGGTGGGGGGTAGCACACGTGTGCCACTGGTGCAGCATAGCGTAAAGGAGTTTTTTGGCAAAGAGTTGTATAATGAGCTCAATCCGGACGAAGTAGTGGCGCTTGGCGCTGCTGTGCAGGCTGATATACTGGCCGGCAACAACAAAGAGATGCTGCTACTTGATGTGACGCCGCTCTCACTGGGTATAGAAACGATGGGTGGGCTGATGGATGTGCTGATTCCCCGCAATTCAAAGATCCCAAACAGGGCCGGTCGCCAGTACACTACGCAAAAGGATGGCCAGAGCGGTATGCGCATATCGGTGTTCCAGGGAGAGCGCGACCTGGTAAAAGATAACCGTAAGCTTGCGGAGCTGAATCTGACGGGGATACCCGGTATGCCTGCGGGACTGCCCAAAGTGGAGGTGACCTTCCTCGTAGATGCAGATGGTATTCTGAAGGTGAGTGCCACCGAGCTACGTAGTGGTGTGGCACAGACAATTGAAGTGAAGCCTCAATATGGATTGACTGATGAGGAAGTGGAGCGCATGCTGCTGGATAGTCTGACACACGCGAAGGAAGATATAGGCACCCGCGCGCTAGTAGAGGCGACTACCGAGGCGCAACAGATGATAGACACGACAGAGAAATTCATTGCCAATTACAGGGAATCGCTAACAGAGGAAGAGGCGGCAACTACTGTGACTCACATGGAGCGCCTGAAGGAAGCAATTGCTGCTGCCGACAAGGACCTGGTACAGAAACGGACCGAAGAACTCAACGAAGTTTCCCGTCCATATGCTGAGCGGGTGATGGAGGGCGCGCTGAAAGACGCGATGAAGGGTAAGAAGATAGTTTAATCCTTCTGCCTATTTGGTTCGGTATTCTACTTGGCCTGCCGCGAACATTGCGTTCAGGTGTTAGTTACGACTTCAAATTTTATCTTTGCAGCCTTTGATATGAGAGTCTATAAATTCGGTGGTGCGTCTATTGCAGACGCCGGACGTATGGCAGCGCTGCTGCCTATTATTGCGGATGTTCAGGATCCGCTGCTGATCGTTATTTCGGCACTAGGTAAAACAACTAATGCCCTTGAAGCCATAGTGAACAATGCCTGCAAGGGTGAGCAGAAGATTGCAAAGGACCTCATTGCGAAGCTGGAACAGCAGCACCTGGACTATGCTCACGACTTGCTGAACGATAATTATTATCCTAAAGCTGCAGAGGCTTTGAAGCCACTTTTTCAGGAACTGGAATTGGCAGCGAGGGACGCTGATGCGGAGAGCTATGATTACTCTTACGACCAGGTAGTTTGCATGGGTGAGTTGTTCTCCTCACGCATCCTGTCCTTCTTCCTGCTGCAGAGCGGTATAGATACTGATTGGGTAGATGTACGCTCGGTGATTCGTACGGACGATACATACAGGGACGCAGTTGTAGATTGGAATCAGACACGTGGTGAGGCCGAGGCAATATTGGGTAAAAAGCTGCAGCAGCACAAAGTGGTGGTGGTGCAGGGCTTCATTGGTTCTACCAGTTACGGCAAATCTGTTACACTGGGAAGGGAGGGTTCGGACTATACGGCCGCTATCCTGGCTTCGATGCTGAAAATGGAATCTGTAACCATCTGGAAGGACGTAAATGGCTTCCGCAATGCTGACCCGAAATTGTTCCCTAACACAGTGAAGATCGATGCGATCTCTTATGCCGAGGTTATAGAAATGGCATTTTACGGCGCGCAGATCATTCACCCAAAGACCATAAAGCCGCTACATAACAGCAATATTCCTCTTTATGTGAAATGCTTCCTGGATCCGAAAATGGAAGGTTCCGTGATAAAGGCTGATGTAGGCGATGCGCATTATCCGCCGTTAATAGTGCTGAAGGAAAAGCAGGTGATGGTGCAGTTGACAACCAGGAATTTCTCTTTCATCAACGAGGATAACCTGAGTAATATTTATAGCATATTCCATAGCCTGAAGGTGAAGATAAATCTGCTGCAGAATGCTGCCATCAGCTTTGTGGCCTGTATTGATAACAGGGAAGATAAAGTGGCTGCGCTGAGGCAGGTGTTGGGTAAAGACTACAAGGTTTCCCTGCGCGACGGCGTTAGCATACTTACCGTGCGCCATTACACCCAGGATGTGATAGACAATCTTGTAGCAGGTAAAAACATATTGCTTCGCCAGGAGATGGGAGATACAGTACAGTTTATATTGAATTAAGGGTACAGGGAGTATAAATGAAAATAGGCGCCAGCGGCGCCTATTTTCATTTATTAGGTTCGGTTGTTATTACTGTTTTACCACTGATATTACCTGGCTGCTGTTTTCGTTTGCAACAGCAACCTTGTATAGGCCGGGAGTCCAATTAGCGGTGCTGATGGTAGCATTGCCATTTACAGTAGATGAAATTGATTCCGACGATACCAGGCGGCCTGTGACATCATATACACTGATGCTGTATGTGCCATAGTTGTTGCCAAGACGCAGGTTCAGCGAGCTGCCTGAAACCGGGTTGGGGTAGGCGGTAACAGTAAGATCGGTGTTGACTGTGCCAACAGCTGAGCTTGGTGGAGTATACAGTGTAAGTGTCTTAGTGATATTTGCCGAGCCGTCGCCCGCATCGTCGCTACCATTGCCATTTACAGCGTTTACTGTCAGGTAGAGTGTTATGTTGCCTACACCCGATGCTGGGGCAGTCCATGTGAACGACTTTACAAACGTATCTGCTGGGCTGACTGCAGTAATTACGCTGCTCTGCTCAATAATGTTAAGGCCACTCAGCGTGTGATTGGCGATTGGCAAAGAAACGCCGGAGAACGTTCCAGCTTGAACCTGGGCACTGCCTGTGCCAGATACCGCTGCAAACTGGAATCCCCATTTTGTGAGTGAAGCATGCTGACCAACTACTTTTATATTGTAGGTTTTGCCAGCAGTATATTGAGTAACGGGAGTTCCCGCGGAGTCAATCCAAATGCGAGCCGATACTCCTGAAGTTGTACCGTGGCAACCGCTGGTTGAACAGTTGGCTGTAGACCCCTTTGCGCCAGTGCGGTTTCCGCCAGTACTAGTAGCCGGGCCAGCTGAATTACTCATGATCATTAAGCCCGTCATGCCGGCTGCCGCGATTGATAGTAGAATCTGCTTTTTCATACTTTTCTTTTTACTTGTTTGATAGATGTTTTTTGGTTTGAAAAAAGTAAATGTATGTACTTCAGGCGCAACAAACAAAACTGTGACAAAAATAAATGTAGATACATCGTTTTCTATTTCTAGCAGATTTAACAATTGGCATAGTTATTGTTTACTGTTCATAATTGTCCTTATTTAAAACTATAACCTATGCAAAAGTTCTTTTCAAAACTCATTATTCTATTTGCTGTTTTAGTATCAGCAAACTTTACCCGAGCTCAATCTATAGAATCTTATTGGGTTGCTCAGTCATTTGATGTGTGTGGGACCTATTGGGCCCGAGCTTATACGTCTGGATATGTTCCCGGTCAAACATTCAAATTCTTCTGGGGTGACGGTACAAACGATACCGGAGCATTCAGTTTGTACGCTGCAGATACTGCAGATTTTTGGGCACAACACTACTATGCTGCACCCGGAGCCTATACGGTGAAAATGGTGCTTTACAATGGTGCACCGCTGGATTCCGTTGTAATTAGTGAGGAAATGCACAATTGTCATTTCCTTAAAGTGTGGGTAATTGAAGACGAGAACTTGAATTGTGTCGCGGACTCTGCAGAGCCGTGGGTACACGAGCCGATAAGCGTAGAGGTCGATTCTGCAGGTATCCACATTGATACAATTTCCGTGTGGGGGTGCCTCAATTATCGGGCTTCAGGAGTCCCTGGCACAGTTTACCGCTTTCGCGTTATTGCTCCGCCGCCAAGCATGTCACTTGCGTGCGGTGGGCCGGCTATTATTTATGACACCATTCCGGCTATGCCTTTTGGCCCTGTGGCCACTAAAGCCTTTTTGTTCAATTGCTTCGGGTCGTCCCCGTCTTTTGATTTGAAAGTCACCTCATCCTTTTATTCATCGATTTTGTGGAACATGCATGCAGGGACCGTTTTGGTAAATAATACTTCTTGCGTGCCTGTTTCGTCTAGTGTACGCTATGACTTCAGTCCTAAATTTGCTGTGGACTCAGTGAGGCCGGCCTACGCCTATACAGTGTCCGGTACAAGTCTGGTAGTAGATATCGGGCTTGTGAAGATGAATCGGCTAAAGTACTTTGACGTATATATGCATCCTGTAGTGTCCCTTTTGGCTGGAGATACGGCAAATTCTACGATTACTGTGATGCCGTTTTCAGGAGATACATTGCTATCAAATAATGTGGTGGTTAGATGTGATACCGTAAAAGGCCCATACGACCCTAATCGTAAGTCTGTTACTCCGCAGGGAGATATTGCTCCGGGTACTCGTCTCGAGTATTTGTTGGAGTTTGAAAATACGGGAAATGACACTGCTCGGAATATCCATATAATGGATACTTTGTCACCTTACCTGGATCCGACGACTTTTGGAGGCGGAAACAGTACGCACAATGTTGCCTATTACCAATATTCCGACGGGGGCAACAACATTGTAAAATTTGATTTCCCCAACATCATGCTGCCTGATAGTTCCAGTCCTTACCGTCACGGCATGGTGTCGTTTTATATCAATGCCCGGGAGGGTCTTTCCGCGGGTACAACAATTCCCAATAGGGCGGGTATTTACTTTGATGTAAACGAAGTGGTAATGACCAATACCGCATATAGTCACATTCCTGTATCCACGCGAATAGGAGAAACGGTTTCGCCAATACAGGTGAAAATTTACCCAAATCCCGTTGATGATGTACTACGTGTCGCAACTGAGAAAGGGCAAGATTATACCATTTCAATTTACAATGTGGTAGGGCAAAGTTTGATGCAGCAACGGGTTTGCGGAGAGACCAGTATCGATGTATCGCGCTTAATGCCGGGTATATATTATGCAGTTGCGCGTGGAGCATCGGGTGCAAAAGCAGTTAAGTTTGAAAAAAGATAACTTCGATTTTAATTTTGTGGGGTCGGCTTCATTGCCGGCCCTTTTTTTTTATGATACAACCGATAGAAACCGAACGCCTTGTCATTCGTCCCCTTAGTCCCGTTGATCTGCCCGGAATGTTTGCTATGGACAGTGATCCGGAGGTGCACAAGTACCTTGGTAACAATCCTGCAAAATCAATGGAGGACGAGGCAAAAGTGATTGAAATCGTCACCAGGCAATATGCCGACCTGGGAATAGGTCGCTGGGCGGTAGTGGAGAAGGCTACAGGCGATTTTGTGGGCTGGACAGGCTTCAAGAGGATTGTTACACCCATTAATGGCCATGTTAATCACCTTGATTTTGGTTACAGGTTGGCACGAAAACATTGGGGTAAGGGCTATGCGACAGAGAGTGGTAGAGCCGCACTCAATTACGGGTTGAATGAATTGGGTCTGGCTGATATCCATGCGATGACCCACATAGAAAATGCTGCTTCCAGGTATGTGCTGGAGAAGTTAGGGTTTTCATTTATCTCCGTTTTCCCTTACGACGGCGACCTCCCCTGGGTATCGCAAGGCCACCCAATTACCTGGTATAGTCTTGGTCGGTGAATTCCGTTGCAGGCATTTTGATTATATTTGTCAATATGTTGGCTAAGACGGGGTTGTGGACACTTGTGATTTCCTTTTTTGCGAACGGTTTATATGCCGGGGACAAGAATGGTAAACATATGGTTCATGTTCTGCATGCTTATGAGCAATCTACCAATTTGGGCACACCTGGCGCTATTCAAAAGAACTATCAGTTCGTTGTAGTATGGAAGGGAAGCGAAACTCCGCTCTACTTTATGTGGCGCGGCGAGCGCGACTTAGTGGCTTGCAAGGTGCAGCGCGCTCACAAGAACACAATGGCAAAGCCCGGAGAGCCCGCCCCGGAATACATGACATCGTTTATTGCTGCGGGTAGCAGGATAGTGAAGTATGATACTCTGGTTATTACACCGCTTGCCGGAAGAGGCGGTTTCCACGGTGTATTGCCCGGTGGAAAGACGAGGACGGCACTCTATTTTAGTACCGGTGAGAAGAAGTGGTTTTTCGCACCCATAAAGAATTTTGAAAAAAAACAGCCCCAAATGATGCCGTAAAAAGTACGGTGAGATTAAATAAGATGAATAAAACCTGTTTAACCCTGTTGGCCCTTGTTGTGGGTCTTAACGTATCGGCCCAGGAGTGGGCGAAAGCCAGCGAAGAGCGCAAGAAGTTTCTTGAAATTGTAAAGGAGCATGAGGAACATGAAGAGGAGCAGCGCGAGGAGAAAGAAAAGCATACGCCTTCTTCGGCCGAGGTAGTAGAGGAAGATGAAGAATACCAGTTTGACCGATGGAAATGGTACTGGAAGCAGCACCTGGATGCTGACGGTTATATCGTGAAGAGCTGGCAGACCGCAAAAGCGTGGGCTGAGTATAGCAAGGCGTCAGCGCGACCGGCGGCATCAGCAAAGTCAACCGCTACTGATAATTGGTCTTTTGTGGGGCCAAGCACAACTACTTCCGGATACACGGGAATGGGGCGGATAAATGTTTTGGCGTTCGACCCTGTGGATTCTAATATCATTTATGCCGGCAGTGCCAGCGGCAGCACCTGGAAATCTACAAATGGAGGCACCACCTGGGCGCCGCTCTATGACGACTTTGTGTCAATGAGCGTGGCCGATATAAAAGTGAACCCGCGTAACGGTAACACGGTGTATGTTTCCACCGGTGACCCGGACCAGGGCTTGGATAAGAGTATAGGTGTCCTAAAGTCGCTGGATGGTGGTGTGTCATGGACTAACATCGGGCCGTCGACATGGACGTTAGATTCTTTTATAGAGTCAGGCACCATTCTGATCAATCCGCAAGACACTGGTCACCTTACGCTGGCTACCTCGCAGGGGATATATAAGTCGCACGATGGCGGAGGTACATGGCAGCGTTTTTCTTCCGTACGCTTCAGGCAATTGTTGTATTGCCCTTCTGACACGACTGTCATGTACGGGACCACCAATGAGGGGGGAAGCGCGCAGATAAGGCGTTCGGCTGATGGTGGTTACAGTTGGTCGCTTGTTACGTCGTTTACTGATGCACAAAGGATCAATATAGCAGTATGCCCGGCCGCTCCTGGAGTAGTGATGGCATTGGTGTCGCTGAATGGCACATCGGGGCTGAAGGGCATTTATAAGTCTACCGATTACGGTAATTCATTTACACCAGTATACCTCAATGATGCGTCTTGCACCACAAACCTTCTTAGCAACAACAACAGTATGCCAAGTACCGGTTGCAATGGACAAGGTTGGTATGATCTCTGCATTGCAATTGACCCACAAAACGTTAATAAAGTAACGATAGGAGGTATTAACTGTCATTATTCGTCTGACGGAGGAATCACCTGGGATATTGCCTCTCAGTGGTGGAACCAGGAGTGGGGACTGCAGGTAGTGCATGCAGACAAGCACTGGCTGGGCTACAATCCGCGAAATGGTGCATTGTATCTGGGATGCGACGGTGGTGTGTATAAGACCTATTCGCCGTTGGCAAACAGCTGGAAGGACCTCTCGAACGGACTGTGTATTACGCAGTTTTACCGCAATGCAGTGAATAATGATGTTACATTTTGCCTTGGCGGTGCGCAGGACAATGGTACAAAACTTGTAGATGGCAGCACCGTTACCAACCAGACCGGTGGCGACGGAATGCAGTGTCTCATAAGCCACAACGACCCTGCAAACATATGGTACACTGCTACTCAGAATGGGCACGTGAATGTTACGTTTGATGCCGGCGGCAGCTACTCAAGTATAACCGAGGATCTGCCAACTCCCGGCGCGTGGATCACGCCATACGTGCAACACCCACAGGACGCACCTACGCTGTACATCGGCTATAAAGGGGTCTACAAGACGACTGATGGCGGGACCAACTGGAATGCGATTTCCCCGAATTTCAGTTCAAGTAATATCGATCTGCTTGCAGTGGCACTTTCTAACCCTGCTTATATATATGCGGTGCGCGATGCCGGCTCGGTTTCTCGTATTCACTATTCTACAGACGATGGCGCCTCATGGCTGGGAGTTACACCACCATTCAGCGGTTATGTATCTGATATAGCTGTGGACCCTAAAAATGAAAGCAAATTTTGGGTAACAGCGTCTGGTTACTTGCCGGGAGCAAAAGTTTACAGCTACGATGTGTCTACCAATGCCTGGGTAAACGAGAGCGCAGGGCTACCTAATCTTCCTATCGACTGTATCGTTATAGATTCTTTTTCGGGTACTAAGTATGTAGGCACGGATGTTACTGTTTTCTACAAGACACCTACGATGTCGTCATGGGCGCCCTACAATACCAATTTGCCAATGGTGCATATCTATGATCTCAGCATCAATCATACTACAAGCGAGCTATGGGCGGCCACTTACGGAAGAGGAATGTGGAAGAGCGCGAAGGCTGAAGTGTCTCCTGTGGTTGGCATTAAGCAACTTTCGGCATGGGCCAATGGATTGTCTATTGCACCGAATCCAGGTAAGGGTTCGTTTGTGATACAAACGCCGGGCACCGGATACAGGAATATAGCGGTGACTGTGCGTTTTGTTTCTACCGACGGCAGGGTGGTTTTTTCGCAGCCTGCTACGGTGCTTAATAACGGATCTATTCCTGTAACAACGGGTTCTCTTATTCCCGGCGTATATGTTTGTGAAGTGGTGAGTGTAAGTGAGGGAGTGGGCAGGGTGAAGGTGGTAGTAGAGTAGATTGATATGATTCGCATATAAAAAGAAACCGCCACAAAGTTGTGGCGGTTTCTTTTTGCATTTTACGTATCCATACTAGCGAATGTATAGCAGCTCGCGGAACTTTGGAAGCGGCCAAAGTTTGTCTTCTACTATTAGCTCCAGCTTGTCCGAAGCATAACGAATTTCGTCGAAATAGGTCTTAACATTGTCGCAGTACATTGCTGCACGTTTGTGCATGTCATCGGTATTGTTAGCGCTTTTGCGGGCTTCTATCATCGCCTCAACATTGTCGTTGATGCTTTGGATGTGCTTGCTGATCACACTTACGAGGTTAAGCTGTGCCTTGTATGAACTTTCTGGAAGTCCTACTTCTTTAAGGCCCTTTATGTTTTCGATAAGCCTGTTCTGGTAGCTGATAGCAGCCGGCAAAATATGGTTTGTAGCGATATACCCAAGGATACGCGCTTCAATCTGCACACGCTTCACGTAGTCTTCCAGCATTATCTCGTGGCGTGCTTCCAGTTCTACTTTGCTAAAGATGTTGTTCGTATAAAACAACTCCTTTGCGCTCTCTGATACATAGGCGTCCAGCGCAGCAGGCGTAGTCTTGAAGTTGTTCAATCCGCGCTCTTTTGCTTCTGCTGCCCACTCATCGCTGTAGTTGTCGCCTTCAAAGCGAATCCTCTTTGAGCCGGAGATGTAGCTGCGCAGCACCTGCAGGATTGCGATCTCTTTCTTTTCACCTTTTTCAATCAGCGCATCTACTTCTATTTTGAACTTCTTTAGCGTTTCCGCCATGATGGTGTTCAGCACGGTCATAGGGGCGGCACAGTTGGCCGATGAGCCTACGGCGCGGAATTCAAATTTGTTTCCTGTGAAGGCAAAGGGGCTGGTGCGGTTACGGTCGGTGTTGTCCATAAGCAGTTCGGGGATCTGCTTGTGGATGTCGAGTTTCAGGATCACTTCGTCCTGCTCGCTGAATTTTTCCTTCACACGTGTTTCTACTTCGTTCAGTACCTCGGTAAGGTATTTGCCGATGTATACGGACATGATAGCGGGTGGAGCTTCGTTGGCGCCAAGGCGGTGGTCATTATTAGCAGATGCGATAGATGCACGCAACAGATCGTCATAATCATGAACCGCCTTGATCGTGTTTACGAAGAAGGTAAGGAACATGAGGTTGGTCCTTGGAGTTTTGCCTGGTGACAAAAGGTTTACGCCTGTGTCTGTAGCAAGGCTCCAGTTGTTGTGTTTGCCAGATCCGTTCACGCCGGCGAATGGCTTTTCGTGAAGGAGTACGCGCAGTTTGTGGCGTTTAGCAACCTTCGCCATAACATCCATAAGCAGGGTGTTGTGGTCTACTGCTATGTTCACTTCTTCGAAGATAGGTGCGCATTCGAACTGGCAAGGAGCTACTTCGTTGTGGCGTGTGCGTAGCGGAATGCCCAGCTTGTAAGACTCCTGCTCAAAGTCTTGCATGAAGGCGTATACACGCTCGGGGATAGAGCCGAAGTAGTGATCTTCAAGCTGCTGGCCCTTTGCGGGTGCATGGCCCACCAGAGTGCGGCCACACATTACCAGGTCTGGGCGTGCATTTGCCAGACCTTCGTCTATCACAAAATATTCCTGTTCCCAACCGAGGGTTGCTGTTACCTTGCTCACATTCTTATCGAAATAGTGGCAAACGTCTACGGCAGCCTTGTCAAGTGCGCCTATCGATTTTAAAAGAGGTGCTTTGTTATCGAGCGACTCGCCGTTATATGCGATAAATATTGTAGGGATGCAAAGTGTTTTGCCGTGACCTGCTTCGATTATGAATGCCGGGGATGAAGGATCCCATGCAGTGTAGCCGCGAGCTTCAAACGTAGCGCGGATGCCACCGTTAGGGAAGCTTGAGGCGTCAGGCTCCTGCTGAATGAGCGCATCGCCGTCAAAAAGCTCTATTGCAGAACCATCGCTCTTAATAGTAAAAAATGAATCATGTTTCTCTGCCGTGGTGCCGGTAAGTGGCTGGAACCAGTGCGTGAAGTGGGTAACACCGCGCTCTTCTGCCCACGCTTTCATACCCGCAGCGACCTGGTCGGCAAGGCGACGCTCTATCTTAGAGCCGGTCTTTGCTGAGTTGCTGAGGCTTTTGTACGCCTCATCGCTTAGGTACTCACGCTGCGCCCGTGTAGTAAACACGTTGCTCGCAAACATATGCGTAATCTTTTTCTCGCTGTAGCCGGAGATCTTCTTTTCTTCTCCATTGGCTAATGCCTCAAGGGCCTGGAAACGTAAAGTAGACATGATATTAAATTTTACGCAAATCTTGCATTTTTTGTCGAAATGGCAAAGTTTTTGAGAAATTTTCAAAAAAAATAAACATGTTGACAAAATATAATTCGTATATTTAACCGAAAGCAATAAAAATAGAGGTAGCTTGGCCAAAAAATTGAGTATTTGTACCTAATTTTTGGATAGCATATGTTGTTTACCTTTAAATAAAGAAACAGGAGACATGATGCTGAATAGTGCAATGACATTACCTGCCAATGGCAAACCTCCTCAAAATGGAGACCTTGCGAATAAGGTAATCTGGGGTTCTACAGAGTCGGTTGTTAACGGTGGTGGTGAAAATACAATAAATGGGAATCGCTCGGCGATCCTTGGTGGTAGTGGCAATACAGTGAACCATAACTGGGCAGGCGTGTTTGGATGTAACGTTACAAGTCAAATGGACTGTGCAATACACTCGAACAATGTTATTGTCCAAAACATGTACTGCGCAACTGGAGGTACGGGGCCATTTGCAACTGGAACGCTTTACTACGACACCACTACTTGTATAGTATATTGGAATCCATAATTAACGGGGATGAGATGTTTTTTGTTCTTATTGAATTTTATTCTGATAGTGCTGCCAGCAGCGGTTAATTGTCAAGTGATAAACACTGTTGGGGGAACCGGGATAAATGGGGATAGCGGTGATGGTGGGAGTGCTACAGCAGCGAAATTGAATAGACCGTATGGCGGCGCATTTAATTCAAAAGGCAGTTACTTTTTCTGTCAGCCGAACAATCACAAAGTCAGGATGATTTCACGTGATGGAGTAATAAGGACTGTTGCAGGAACTGGCTCGTCAGGCTTTATAGGTGACGGGGGAACTGCATCATCTGCGCAATTAAATAGTCCCAGATGGGTTTCAATAGATGTGAATGATTTTATCTATATAGCGGACGCGGGAAATAACAGAATTCGCAGGATTGATACTTTTGGTGTAATCACAACCATTGCAGGAAACGGGACAATGGCTTCTACTGGCGATGGCGGGTCAGCACTTTCGGCTTCACTTATGCAGCCGACCGGCGTTTGCCTTGACAGTTCTGGAAATGTCTACGAGGTAGAGAACACAAGAGTTAGAAAAATTGAGGCGTCGAGTGGGATAATTACAACAATAGTTGGCAATGGCTCTAGTGGCTTTAGCGGTGATGGCGGAATCGCCTCCCTTGCTCAAATTCAGGCTGGAACCGTATATGTCAATCGCGAATCCGGAGATATCTATATTACAGACTTCAACAGAGTAAGAAAAATAAACGCGACAACCAACATCATCAGCACTATCGCAGGTACTGGAGCAGGAACTTATTCAGGCGATGAAATACCGGCAATATCTGCGAATATTAGCCCCGTTGCCTTGGCTTGGGACGATACAGGTAATATATATGTTGCAGAACTCGGAAATGACAGAGTGCGTAAAATTGACACCGCAGGAATCATTCACACAATTGCAGGAACAGGAGTAGCAGGTTTCTCGGGCGACGGTGGATTGGCCACCGCAGCTCAATTATTTGATCCATCTGGAATAGCTTTTGATTTGTGTGGAAACTTGTACATCGCTGAAAAGGAAAATTACCGAATCCGTAAAGTGACCTTCAACCCTTTCTCAACCCCTACCGTTTCTGCAACAGGAGTCACGAGTGCTGCAGTAGGATCTATTGTGACCGTCAATGCAACAGTGAGCGGCACCGCAGGCAGCTACACCATTAAATGGTTTAAGAATTCTTCCTTGTTCAGCACTACTTCGGTGCCTACCGTTACTTATACCAAGGGGCCTGGCACAGATACTATCACAGCTCGTGTGGTGCCGCTCGCTAGCTATTGCAGCGACAGCGCCACTTCTGCGCCGCACCTTGTGGCGGCATCGGGCGTGGGCGTGGAGGAGGCGATAGCAGACAATGGGTTAATAGTGTACCCATCTCCCACTGCTGCGGTACTGCATGTTTCCGCCGCAGTAGAGCTTAAACAGATTGAGGTAACGAACCTGCTGGGGCAAAGGGTTATAGTCGCCACATGCAGCAGCACCCTGCAGGAACTGGACGTGAGCCGCCTGCCGCAAGGGGTGTACCTGGTGAGAGTTAACGATGCGTGGGTGAGGCGGTTTGTGAAGGAGTAACGAGGGCATTCAACAACTCACTTGTACTAAAAGAGGCCTCCAACTGCTAATCGGTGTTTCGCGAGACTGCTTCCTCGCACCCTGGGCGCAAGCCTGCCCGCTCGTCGCAGTGACGCAATCACCACTCTCTATTACGATTGCCTCGTCCTCTTGCCGAAACAATAGGCTATACTCATGTTCAGCGGAACCGAGACCGTTAAACCGTTCATCTCGCGTAGCGCAAAATTGTTACTACTGTAGTACAGTTGATCTCCAGGATACAAGCGACCACTATGCTCCAGTTTCTTGTATTTGACACCAACACCGGCATAGACATCAAGTATAAACCTCCCTAACGTTTGTTGTATGCCCGTCTTGAAGTTGAGCGCAAGACTACGACTCGCAACGCCTATCGTGTCTGAATATGGGTCTCTGACCCTTTGCACACCCGTATCAGCGAACTCATATGCATTGGTGAAAGCTACATCACTTGCCACCAGCTCTGCAGAGACGTATGCATGCGTGCCACCGCCGAAATCTCTAAACCTTTTGCATTCCAACCCAATACGGCCTCCGCTGTAGCTAAAATAGCTTTTCGTCAAATGGTCATCTAACAGGCTGCCAAATACCCTTGCGGAGTATCGCCGGCCTATCATGCGCTCATACCCTAACTCCCACCCTGGATTATACGCACCCACCGGCCAGAAGGTCGCTAGGTGCACATGGCTAGTATAGACAGGTTCCAGCACTTCCGGCGCCTCTTTCTGCTTAGGCTGCCTTAGCAGTTCCTCAGCTCCGTAATAGCTTCGCACAAGACGCACGCCATAAAGGCTCCCAAATGGAAAACATGGAGTAACATAACAGTTGAAGAAGGCCACTTCGCCTCTAATGGGTATGAACACCTGCCTCCTGCCCGAGCCATCCTCCATGAACATCTTTATGGAGAGCTACGGGCAACCTATGAACAGCAGCGCAGCGAAAAACAATCTGCGAAGAATGGCCATATGGGTATAATCGATATAGAGTAGATAGAAGCAGGTTGATATTAATTAAACCAGACAATGACAAATCTACGAAACATTGGTATTGACTTCTGCCCTGGCGAATATTCTAAAGCGGTAGCCGCAAGACATAAATAAGGGAAATCGGAGAATCGAGCCATTTTATACAAATCGCGATTGGCTCAATGTGTCGATGCTCGAAGCAGATGTTAAATGCTATTAGAAGAAACACGGTGACTTTCTATCGTCTTTCCGGGAAGTAGATTTCTTTGCGGTGTTGGACGCATAAGAGGTAGTATTTTTGCCGGGCAGAAAATCTAGAGTGAGGTTAGTCGATAGTCATAACGTGGGTGTCAGGTATTTCCCAGAGGACATAGTCATCCAATTTGCTCCGCCGGAGCGATTTACATTTCCCTTTCATTATGAGCCGCATGCCCTTGCACGAATAGCCGCAACGGAGTTGCAAGAGTATTTGTCGCAACAAACCGATTTCGACTACGATTTTGGTCTCAGCGGCAATGTCGGTGTCGAATCTGTTGGTAAGATGTTTGGCGTGCTTGTTGTAAGTGATGCCGACGGGCGGATGGGGTATTTGTCTGCCTTTTCCGGTAAGCTTGGGGATTCAAATTACCATATTGGTTTTGTGCCGCCTGTGTTCGATAGGCTTGCAGCAGATGGTTTCTTTAAGCCTGAGGAAGCCGTGATAGATATAATAAATGAACAGATCGAAGCACTGCTGGTAAGTTCTGAATATATCGAGGCCAAGCAGCGACTAGCAGAAGTGACAATAAAGTCGCAGGCAGAAATAGCTGCGATGCGACAGCAGCATAAGGAGAATAAGGAAAACCGGCGGTTGCAAAGGGAAGCGTCTGAAGCAAAGGGTGAGCATGATGTGGTGTTGCATGCACAGCTTTTCCGCGAGAGTAATTATGACCAGCACATGCTGAAGGTGCTGAAGGCAGAGTGGAAGAAGGTGGTGGATGAAGCAGAAGAAACGTTGGGGATGCTAGGGGGGAAACTGGAAACCCTGAAGCAGGAGAGAAAGGACCGGTCTGCGGCATTGCAGGACCGCCTTTTTGAGCAGTATTCTTTCTTGAACCTGGCGGGAGAACGCCAAACCCTGCAAGACATTTTTAGCAAGACAGTGTTTGGGAAACCGCCGGCCGGGGCGGGGGAGTGTGCTACTCCCAAACTCTTGCAGTATGCCTTTGCAAATGGATACCGGCCGCTGGCAATGGCGGAATTTTGGTGGGGAGCGTCGCCGGTTTCGGAGATCAGGAAACACAAACACTTTTACCCGGCATGCAACGGAAAGTGCAAGCCCATACTTGCGCATATGCTGGCGGGCATGGCGATCGATGATAACCCTTTAGTGCAGTCAGTATCAGAGAGTGTGGGCATTGAAGTTCTTTATGAGGATGAATGGCTGACTGTTGTTAATAAGCCTGCTGGTCTGCGTTCTGTGCCCGGTGTTGGTGTGGTTGACTCGGTGTATAGCAGGTTAAAAGACAGGTGGGATGGAGCTGAAGCCTATATAGTTCATCGATTGGATATGGGTACTTCGGGGTTGCTGGTCGTTGCCCGTACCCCGGAGGTACATAAACATTTGCAAAAGCAGTTCCTGGACAGGGTCGTGAAAAAGCGGTACACGGCATTGCTCTCCAAAAGGATAGATGACACAGCGGGTGAAATAAGGTTGCCACTGCGACCAGATCCACTTAACCGGCCTGCACAACTCGTTTGTTTTAAGTCGGGTAAGAAGAGTGTCACCCTTTGGAAAGCAATTGAGCAAAACGAGGAAACAACACGTGTACACTTTTGGCCACTCACAGGACGAACACATCAATTGCGCATGCACGCAGCGCACGAACTGGGACTAAATGCGCCAATTGTTGGAGATGACTTATATGGTACTGCGGCAGAAAGGTTGTGCCTCCATGCGGCGAGCCTCTCATTTATTCATCCGGTTTCAGGGAAGGAATTAAGCTTCGAGTTGGAGGAGACATTTTGATGCCGCTACCGAAATAAAAAAGCCTCCCGTGATTCGGAAGGCTCTTTAGATCGGTCAATGAATTATTAGCTTTTCAGAATGTCTCTTGATATCACCAGCTTTTGCACTTCAGATGTGCCTTCGCCAATTGTGCAGAGCTTGCTGTCGCGGTAATATTTTTCTACAGGGAAGTCTTTCGTATAGCCATAGCCGCCGAAAATCTGTACCGCATCTGTTGAGACACGCACTGCCACCTCCGATGCATAATATTTTGCCATTGCAGACTCTTTGGTCATCTTCACACCACGGTTTTTCATATCTGCAGCCTGGTAAATCAGCATTTCAGAAGCTTCGATCTGTGTAGCCATATCTGCCAGCTTAAAGGCTATAGCCTGGAAGTTAGCGATCGGCTGGTCGAACTGATGACGCTCTTTGGCGTACTTTACAGATGCTTCATAAGCGCCCTTGGCAATACCCAAAGACAGTGCAGCAATTGATATGCGACCGCCATCCAGCACCTTCATAGCCTGGTGGAATCCATCGCCAACCTCGCCCATGCGCTGCGCATCTGATATACGACAGTTGTCAAACACCAGCTCAGCCGTTTCACTGGCGCGCATGCCCAGTTTGTTTTCTTTTTTACCAGCGCTGAAGCCCGGTGTGCCACGCTCAACGATAAACGCAGTTACGTTATTTTTTGCACGCGGCTCACCCGTGCGAGCCAGCACTACTGCTACATTGCCGCTGATGCCGTGTGTGATCCAGTTTTTAGTTCCGTTCAGTATCCAGTCATTGCCGTCGCGGGTAGCCACACAACGCATATTGCCTGCATCACTACCTGTGTTCGCTTCAGTAAGGCCCCATGCGCCAATCCACTCGCCGCTGGCTAGCTTCGGAAGATATTTTTTCTTTTGCTCTTCTGTGCCGAAATACAATATATGGCCAGTGCAGAGAGAGTTGTGAGCGGCAACAGAGAGTCCAATAGAACCACAAACTTTAGCAACCTCGCTAACCACAGTTACATACTCGAAATAGCCCAGACCTGAACCGCCATATTCCGTTGGAACAAGTACTCCCATTAACCCTAGTTCGCCCATTTTGTGAAACAGGTCAACCGGGAATTTTTGGGATTCATCCCATTCCATCATGTCGGGCTTAATATTCTTCGCGGCAAAATCACGGATCATGGCGGCAATAGACTGCTGCGCTTCCGAGTAACTAAAATCCATAAATAATTATCAGTATGTGGTCTTAAAGATGCGCAATTTTACGACTTTTTTTCAAAACGGCAATTTGAAGGGAAACAGCATAAGGTAATATAAAATGGCTCTGTACTGCCGTTGGCTCTTGTTTTTAAAGAGTTGTACATATACTTTTATGGTCGTTGATGAGATTTCTCAATGGGTTGTCAATCGGCGTTTTTCTATTGCTGGTAATGGTCTTACCGCTTACGTCATCTTTTGGCCAATCGAAGCTGAGAATTCAGCATTATAATGTAGAGGACGGACTGTCTCAAAGTTCGGTTTACAGCATTTTTCAGGATTCCTATGGTTTCATATGGATGGCGACCGGTGATGGCCTAAACCGGTTTGACGGAAAGGATTTTGTGCCATATAAGAGTAAGCTTATTAATGTGAATAAGGGCTTGCTGAAAGATAGGAACATTAATTCTGTAATATTTGAGGATGTCAGGCACGATTTGTGGTTTAGCGCCGATGAGGGTGTTTACTGCATGCATCGACGCACAGGGCAAACCGAGGTTTGCATCAATAAGAATGTGGTTGGCTATTCCGGCTCAGTAATTGGTACTGATGGAAACAACGTTTGGGTACCTGTAACAGGGAAGGGTATTTACCGGCTAGACGCTGTAACGAAAGCAACAGAAATTTTCCCGTTCACGGACTCGAGCCAAACACATGAAGTTGTGCCGGTTAACCATGGCCTGTATGAGGGAGACGTTATCTGGATTGTGGACGCAAAAGGCGTATTGAAATGGGAAAAGGGAACAAAAAGAGATAAGAGGATTTTGTGGCGAAATGATGCTCGCAGGATATGCCGGATAAGTGCGGATGCGCTTGCCGTTTCGGCAGATGATGGTGTGCTGATCTATGATATCCCGAGTGGGGCCTGGAGATTCATTAAGCTGATCGTACCCGGCAAGGCGCATACTCCGTTCAGCGGCATAGTGCGGGACTCAATATCCAGGCAGCTCTTCGTGGCAGAGCGCGACGGAGGGGCGATAGTGAAGATAGACCTCATAACCTGGAAGCAGGAGTTACTTCAGTTCCAGGATCACCCGGTGGTGCGCATGTTTATTGACAGATCCCAAAATTTGTGGGTGGGTACAGATGGTGCAGGAGCCTATGTTGTGGATATAAAGAAGCCAAAATTCAGTTGCTATATTCCATCTGCCGGCTTATCGTCAGGTGCAATGATAAAGAGCATTTATTGTGGTGATAATGGCGCTATTTGGGTGGGACTGTATGGGAAAGGTGTGGTAAGATATAACCCGGATAATGGCAGCGAGCAGATGTTGAAAGGCTTACCGTCGATGCCCGGCGCCTATTATAATTGTCTATTCAAAGATTCATCGGGCGACATTATAGTGGCAATGAATGATACAATTGCCTGGCTAGATGAAGAATCCGGAGAGGTAAAGGCCGAGTGCGTTCTGCCTTATACCGGATACATGGGGCCGGCTTTACCGGTTGCTTTTTCAATAGTGGAGTGGCGAAAGGGGGTGTTCCTGGTGGGCGCTAATCATGGCGTATATTATCTCAAAAAGGAAGGGCTTGTAGGGAAGTCGGTTCATGTGAGGGGGTTTGGATCAATAGAGCTTGGTGGATGGATATATGGGTTCTATAGGGACAAGGACAATTTGTATATCGGCAGGAGAAATGGGTTTGCCAAAGTTTCGCTCACTGCCGATACAATTCCTCATGTGGTTGATAATGGATTAAGAGATATGCCCGTTCGCCATTTTTACAAGAGCAAGAACACGAATCTGCTTTGGCTGGCGACAGAGCAGGGGCTTGTAGCATACGATGAACAAACACATGTCTATACGGTGTTTGACGAAGATGACGGGATGGCAAACAGTTTCGTGTATGCTATACTGCCTCAAAACGACAGCGTTTTGTGGATCAGTACTAACAAGGGCATTTCATCTGTTTCGATCAGATACCGAAAGACAGGAGTGCCAACTGCAGTTTTTAAGAATTATTCAGCTAAGGACGGCCTCCAATCGAATGAGTTCAATTCCGGCGCATATTTTGCGGGTGCGGATGGTACACTTTTCTTCGGAGGTATATCAGGTATTAACTGGTTCAAACCTCAGAATATAGTTCAAAACAGCTACCTGGCGCAACCTGCCCTCACCGGTATCTATGTGGACGATACACTCTACGCAAGGGATACAACAATGTTTATCAGCAAGATAATATTGCCCTATAGAAGAAACACCGTGAGCCTGTCATTCCGGGCGCTGGAGTATACTTTGCCTGAACAAAACCGGTATGCATATAAACTGGAGGGCCAGGACAATGAATGGGTATATACAACCAACGATAAAGTGCGCTTTGCGAAACTGGAACCAGGGCACTATACATTTTTATTAAAAGTGACCAATAATGACGGTTTATGGAATGAGCGACCCCTGGCTATGGAGATCGTAATAAATCCGCCATATTGGCGCACCTGGTGGTTTCGATTATTGCTAGTCGTGGCGGGTGCTTCGGCAATTGCCGGGATGCTACGGTATTATACACAACAACGTATCAAATCCAGGATGCTGGCGATGGAAAGGCAATATGCGCTGCACATGGAGCGCCTACGCATTTCAAAAGACGTTCATGATGATATTGGTTCAGGCTTATCGCGTATTTCGCTCCTGAGCGAAATTGCAAGCAAGAAAATGTATGCAGACGAGCGGGCAGCCCGGGATATGCGAAATATTTCTTCGTTGTCAAAGGAACTGGTTGACAACATGCGAGACCTGATATGGGTACTGAATCCGGAAAACACGACGCTCGATAGTCTTGTTTCGCGAATGAGGGAATATACGGTTGACTACCTTGACGGCATAGGCGTGTCATTAGTATTGGAGTTTCCGGATGCGGTTCCCGCAGTAGATATATCCCGTGAGGTGCAGAGAAACATCTTCTCGACTGTAAAGGAGGCGATAAACAACAGTGTAAAACATGCGCATGCGCAAACCATTTGGTTAACTGTTGGGCTAGATGACGAGCTATTTTCGATAGTTGTCAAAGACGACGGGGTGGGTTTTGATATGGCAAAACCCGGAAACGGGGGCAATGGTTTGCGCAATATGCGCTACAGAATAGAGTCGGTAGGAGGAAGATTCCTGATCAATAGCGAGGTGGGAAAAGGTACTACAACTTATATAGAAATGCCGATTGACAGGCTGATTCAGCACACAACTTAGAGGGGGTAAAGTTCGTGGTTACTAACATTGTGTGGATACTAAATGTTCACATGCAGTTTATGGCAATTTTATTTTTGTATGAACTAACCTTTACCTTAATGGCATTGACCACCCTGAAGGATGATCTCCTGGCGGAATTCAGAGAAGAGAGGATCATGATCAACGACCAGCTGGAATTGCTGGATCCTCTTGCTACCGCGTTACGCCGACCAGCGGCCCAAAGATTGCTTAGCAGCAGCACTTTGTTCATAGCGGAGTTTGGATGTTACATCGTAAGCCTGGGCGGCATAGCGTTTGGTGTGCTCATGCACCGGATATATCCGTTTAAGCTGCTAAGTGAGATGTTTTACGCGCCTGATGTGCGGGATAAAGTAGGTGGCCCGAATATCTCGATGCTCATAGTTGCGACTTATGGACTTGTGGCACTTGGAGCTGCGGCCTTGTTCGTTATCGGGCGAATGGCACGCGAGTTGCGGCTTAAGAATGAAATCCTGGATCATGCGGGTAGGGACGTAAAAACTATTGTGGGACAACACCTGGAGCGGAAAGCAGCGCTCAATGCAATTGAACAGCGCCATATGTTGGGGATGTCTGAGGTAGTGCAGGTAGCCAATAGCACGAAAATTACTGCAACAGGGGTGGTGAATCCTGCCTATTAGCCTCAAGTGCTCAATTTGCTATAGTATATTTGCGGCGGCTTTTAGCCGCCGTTTTCTTTTTAGTGGTTGATTTTTAACTAAGTATAGATGGATAAGGTAATAAAGACAGACTCCGGTATTGAAATAAAGCAGGTGTATTGCGAGCCCATAAAGATGGACGAGCAGCCGGGTAAGTTCCCCTTTACCCGCGGCGTACATGCTGCTATGTATCGAGACCGCCTGTGGACGATGCGTCAATATGCGGGCTTTAGCACTGCCGAAGAGTCTAATAAGCGATATCACTTCCTTTTGGGTCAGGGTGTTAATGGTCTCTCTGTAGCTTTTGACCTGCCTACCCAGATCGGATACGACTCTGACCATCCTATGTCTGAAGGAGAAGTAGGTAAGGTGGGTGTAGCCATCGACTCGCTGCGCGATATGGAGGTTCTGTTTGACGGCATCAAGCTTGCCGACATTACGACATCCATGACCATCAATGCAACAGGATTCATATTGCTGGCATTGTACATAGCACTTGCGAAAAAGCAAGGTGCCGACATAAAGAAGATCTCCGGTACTATTCAAAACGACATTCTCAAGGAATACGCTGCAAGGGGGACATACATTTATCCGCCTGCTCCGTCCATGCGTATTATCACGGATATTTTTGAGTACTGCAGTAAAGAAGTGCCTAAGTGGAATACGATCTCCATTTCGGGTTACCATATAAGGGAGGCGGGTGCTAATGCCACACAAGAGCTCGCGTTCACCCTTGCAAATGGCAAAGCGTATCTGAAGGCTGCTATTGAGAAGGGGTTGGATATCAATGTCTTTGCCCAGCGTCTGTCGTTCTTTTTTAATGCTCACAACAACATTTTTGAAGAGGTCGCCAAGTTCAGGGCTGCGCGCAGAATGTGGGCAAACATGACTAAAGAACTTGGGGCAACTGACCCTCGGGCACAGATGCTTCGCTTCCACACTCAGACAGGTGGTAGCACCCTTACGGCGCAGCAACCAAAGAACAATATAGTTCGTGTGGCGCTGCAGGGACTGTCGGCGGTGCTGGGAGGTACGCAGTCGCTACACACCAACGGCTATGATGAGGCACTTTCGTTGCCTACTGAAGAGGCGGCTTCTATAGCACTGCGTACGCAGCAGATACTGGCATACGAGAGCGGTGCCACTGATACTGTAGACCCGCTTGCAGGGTCTTACTATGTGGAGTCGCTTACAAATGAGATCGAGTCGGCGGCATGGAAGCTCATAGAGAAGATCGATGCAATGGGAGGGTCGGTGAAAGCGATAGAGCAGTATTTTATGCAAGATGAGATTGCACGGTCGGCATATGCCTATAACACAGCCATAGAAGATGGCTCAAAGATCATCGTCGGTGTCAACAAGTTCACTTCGGCCGAGATGAATACGCCACCGGTGCTGAAGATAGACGACTCTATTCGCCAGGTGCAGTCTGAAAAGTTGAAGAAACTCAGGTCTGAGCGAGACGCTGCCAAAGCTCAGGCATGCCTGGATGCTATTAGGACAGCGGCTATGGGTACAGAAAACCTGATGCCAATAGTAATTGACGCGGTGGAGAATCTCTGCACCCTGGGCGAAATAGCTGACACACTTCGAGGTGTGTGGGGCGAATTTAAGGGGTAGCGGATGCGCCGGATATACTGTATCTCAGGGCTGGGGGCTGACCACAGGGTTTTTAGCAGGATTCAGATTGCCGGTTATGAACTGGTGGCAGTGCCGTGGCTTCAATCATTAGAGGACGATACGTTACCGACCTATGCGAAAAGGATGTTCGAAAGCATAGGCGAACCGGATCCCATTGTGCTGGGATTGTCGTTTGGTGGTATGCTGGCAACGGAGATAAAGAAGCAGTTTGGGATTTCAAATGTGATTATTGTATCCAGCGCAAAGACGCGCCAGGAATTGGGGTACAATAACAGGGTATTTTCATGGCTTGGGAATTCAAGTGCCATTTCGGATAGTTTCTTCATAACCCCATCGCGCGTTGTGCTTTATTTATTAGGTACGGAATCGGAAGCGGACCAGGTTCTGGTCCGTGATATGATAAGTAGCGGAAGTGCGACCCTGAATCGATGGGTGGTTAATGCTATCCTGGGCTGGGACAATCAAGTTGTTCCTCCCGGAATTGTACATATCCATGGCACAAATGACCTTGTTATTCGTTCAGCTCATGTTGTGCCCACTCATTGGATACAGGATGGAGGACATTTTATGATCTACAATAGGGCCGATGAAGTCAGTGTCATTGTAACGGACATACTTGCCAAACTGCACCACACCCGAAAAGTGTAAGTTGAGACGGTAACCGTATAAAGAAGAGGCGGCTCGCCTCCGCTAAATTTGTAGTGTAAAATTGAATAGCATCTGATAGTACATGTGAAAAACTAAGTTGATATTCACCCGTGTCATTCTGCGGATATTTTCTCTGATTCCCATGTTAGCCGGGAGAGTAGAATAAAAGACCCACATAAAAGAAACAAGAAAGCTAACCTTCACACTAAAAATCTAACACTATGAAACGGATAATCGCATCGTTGGTAATAGCGTTTGTATCGCTTGCCACAATTTCTTCTTGCAAAAAAGACAAATCCACCTCTTCGACCTCGTCTCAGCAAGCAAAAGTTAACCTGCGTCTTACCGACGGCCCGGCAAGCTACGATGCAGTGTACCTGGACTTGCAACAAATAGAGTTTAAAGAAGAAGGCCGGGCAACTATTATGCTCTATCCATACAGGCCGGGACTGTACGATATTTTGCGCTTTAGAAACGGACTGGATACATTGCTTGTGAATGCCACGGTGCCTGTAGGTAAAATAGAACAGATAAGGCTGATTTTGGGGAGCAACAGCTATCTAGTAGATGGTGGAGTTTCTCACCCGCTGGGTACACCCTCGGCACAGGAGAGCGGGGTGAAACTGAACCTGCATCAGACATTAGAAGCGAATGTGTCTTATGACATTTGGCTGGATTTTGATGCCGGTAAATCAATTGTAAAGACAGGTAATGATAACTATAAGCTGAAGCCGGTAATAAGGGCGTATAGCATTATTACAAACGGCAGGATAGAAGGATATGTGTTTCCTCTAAACGCTTTTGCAACCGTTTATGTTAGTAATGGCGTGGATGAATATGCGGCGATACCTTCCCCGGTGGATGGGAGATTCGTAATTAGCGGTTTGCCGGAGGGCATGTATCACATGACTGTGGAGCCAGGTGTTGCGGGCTTCTTGTCTTACACCACAGATGTAAATGTTACTTTCGGCGCGATTACCTCTGTTGGAACGATTACCCTTGTTCCCTAGAGGAGACTAGTAAACCATGTACACATCGGGAGTGGTGATATGGTTACTTTTGTTACCAGCCCTGTCCACGATGTAGAGTTCGAAATGTGTAGTATCGCCATCTTTCAGATGGACGCTATCGAGCCGCGGTAATAACAGGTCAGGGGTAAAAAAGAAGTAGCAGGTTCCCTTAAGGCCTTTTTGCGGGTCCTTTACCTCATTCGAAATAGCAGGGAAATAATAACCGGCAAACCCGGTATCGAAACGCTTATCGTTTATGAAGATATCATAACTCCCAGCCTGAATATTCACTCCAAGATCGGCGTCGCCGTCCGTAAGGGAAAAAGCAAGGGTTGTGGTGTCCTTACCCACAGTTCGGATTTCCGGTCCGAATCCCTCAAGCTTTATTTGAGGTATCTTTGACATCGTATTCTTCTCGCATGACGAGAGTGCGAAAAGAGAAAGACCCGAAAGAAACAGAAGCCGGAAATTCATATTATCAAAGTTAATGAACGTGCTGGAACCAAACGCGTTAATAAATCCTCAAAGGATATTAAACGTAACGACCGACGATTTTAGTGCAGCAGCACTAGACGTTTTCAGGTATCAGCATGGCAATTGTCCCGTTTATCGATCTTTCTGTGATGCTTTGAGGGTAGACGCGGAAGGGGTAAAGGCCATTAGCGATATACCATTCTTGCCAATTTCATTCTTCAGGTCACATGTGGTCATAACAGGCAATTTTATAGAACTTCCCAAGCTCGTCTTTGAGAGCAGCGGCACTACAGGAGAACAAACATCAAGGCACTATGTGGTGAGCCACGAGGTTTACGAACATGCACTACTGAAAGGGTTTGAGGAGCGATATGGTGCCACTGAAGACTTTGTGATACTTGCATTGTTGCCTTCTTACCTGGAGCGACCCAATGCCTCGCTGGTGTATATGGCGAAAACGCTAATGGATCGCAGCAAAAGCCTCGATAACGGGTTTTACATCAACGAATGGGAGGCGCTTGCCACAAAACTAACAAGCCTGCGCGCGGCCGGAAAAAAGGTGCTGCTGCTGGGTGTAACGTTCGCCTTACTTGATTTTGCCGATGCCTATCCTATGAAGCTGGACGGAGTGGTAGTGATGGAAACTGGCGGAATGAAGGGTAGGAGAAAGGAGATGACCCGGGAAGAGGTACATGCGGAACTAATTAACCAATGGCGGGTTGATGTGATCCATTCGGAATATGGTATGACAGAGCTACTTTCCCAGGCATATTCAATGGGTCAGGGTATATTCGAGCCTGCATCTACCATGCGTGTTATGGTCCGTGACATAAACGATCCACTTACTGTTAGCGATATGGGGCAAGGCGCACTTAATATCATAGATCTTGCCAATATTTATTCATGCTCTTTTATAGCTACAGACGATATCGGGGAGGTATATGGCGATGGAAGCTTTAAAGTGCGGGGACGGCTTGATCATACCATCCTTCGTGGTTGCAGCCAAATGGTGGTATAGCCAGTCTTATTGAAACGAGAAACCTGCTACTTTTGCGGCATGGTATATGACTTGCCGGTTTCCGGCACAAAGGTTAAACCCCAGCAGCTCACGGCGCTACACTTGTTCAGCGGCCTTGCCTTTTTGGGAACGGGTGCCATTTTGTACAGGTATAACTTTGAGCTTACCGGGTGGGGTATGACCCTTATTCTTTTTGGGCTGACGCTAATGAGCGTGACGATCGTCAAAAACAAGTGGCTTACCGGTAATGGGGTAAATGTACTCGTGCGCATCGTTGAACTTCTGGTGGCCATATCAATAGCATTGCTTTCTTTCAGGGAACAATGGAAGTTTCCGATAGCTATTTTTTCGGTGCTGGTGGCTGTGCTGGTTTTCTCACTTTACTGGGAGCGTGGTGCGAATCAGCAGCTCTATGTAAGTGTGGATGAGGCGGGAGTGCACATGCCTGTTACCTCTCGGAAACGCTTTGTACCCTGGGTAGAGGCCGACCAGGTTTTGCTGCGATATGGCATCCTGTCCATTGATTGTCTTGACAATAAGTTGTATCAATTTAATATTTCCGGGCCCTTCACAGATATTGACGACTTTAATAACTACTGTGCTGCAAAGGTAGCCGAGTATGTGCCGGCCAGGGTGAAAAATGAGTGGTAATAAGGCCTGCGACGTTAGGGCAATACAGGAAATTAATAGTATTAACCTGCATAGGTAGCCGTTTTCTTTGTTATCTTAGCCTCGAATTTAACAAAACCTTATTTACATTACCTATAGATTTTCTTAAATCGTTCTATTATATGAAAAGAGCTATTGGTGCAATTTTGCTGGCAGGGATTACCTTAGGCGGTTGCATAAAGAAGAAAGATCTCGATTTTAAGAATTTGAAAATCGAGAATTGGAACCCGGATTGGGCATTGCCGATTTTGAGCTCTGACCTGACGCTGAAAAATATTCTCCAAGCTAACACTTTTCTTACTGAAGACGCGGAGGGGTTATACTCTTTGCATTATAGCGGTGATATTTTCACGGCTAGAGCATCTGATTATGTAGCCATTCCAAACCAGGACTTTAATACAGGCGGCTTCACGTTGTCTGTGCCTATAAACAATGCTTCATTTTCGGGAACTATCAATGATTCAGTGACAAATAATCACTTTTCATTCACTGATCCTAGTGGTTCCCAGCTTTCCCACATGAACCTAAAAGCAGGTAACATTACACTGGCGATAAACTCTACCTTCAAGCAAAATGTCACCGCAACCATTGTTTTCCCCGATGCAAAGAAAAACGGGGTTCCGCTTGAGATAAGCACGACGGTAAATTATCCGGCTACTACGGCTGCAGCGAATATTAACCTGGCAGGTTACAATTTTGATTTTACCAACGGAGGTGCAAGCCACAATTACGTTAAGTACATAATTCGTTTTACGATCGCAGGTACCGGGCAGCCACTGCTAATGGGAGACAACTTGTCTGCAAATGTAAAAATGCAGGATCTTCAATTCTCCTATATAGATGGCATTTTAGGCAGCTACGATATTCCAATTCCGTCAGACACGATCAATGTTGCGGTATTTGACAATACGATCAATGCCAATATATTCGTAAATGATCCAAAGATCAATCTGGATTTCACCAATAGCTTCGGGGTCAATGTGTCTACAATATTTGACAACCTCTATGGTGTTACTGCCACAGGCATCAATACTGGTAACTATCTCACTAGTCCCATCAATGTTGCCGGTGCTACCTCTACCTCCGCTCCTGCAACCACCCGCTTTGTGATGGATAGCGCGTCAACAGCAGGAAAGGTGCAACAACTGTTCAATCCTGCACCTAACCATGTGATCTATGGTGGAAGGGTACGTATCAATCCCGGTGGAGCAAGCACCGGCAATAACTTCCTCACAGATACCAGCTCAATAAGGATGACTGCCGATGCGCAGCTGCCGGCCTGGTTCAAGATCGTAACATTTACACTTCAGGATACAACACAGTTAATACTACCTGAGGACAGTAGTATTCTACAAACTGCCGAATTCAAACTGCTGATGGATAATGCGCTGCCACTTTATGGACGCGTACAGCTATATTTTGCAGATGCTAATTACAATATTCTCGATTCGCTTGTCTCCAGCAGCGGAGATATCATTGGCGAAGCGCCGGTAGACGCAAACGGTAAGGTGACAGGTCGTATCGAAAAAGTCTCGACATTTAACATGACACATGACGAGTATAATGCAATGGCTCCGCACGTAAAGTACGCGCTGATACGTGGCGAATTGAAATCAAGCGGAACCAGCTCCGTTAAGATACAGTCTACAAACAACATGAAGGTTAAACTGGCATTCCGTTTCAAACTGAATGTTTCGCAAACTGACTTATAACTCACTTATGAAAAGACTTTTATTAGCGATTGTTTCTTCATTGCCTGTGCTTTCATTTGCCCAGGATGGTTATACCATGAAGTTTCTGCCGCAACTGCAGCAATCGCAATGGACAAACGCTTCGAACCAGACAGATTCCAAAATCAGCATTGGCTTACCGGTGCTCTCAAATCTGTCATTTTACGTCTACAACTCAGGCTTCACTTACAATAGCTTGTTTCATAGGGTAAACGACTCTACGATGGCTATCAGTCCTTCTAATTTCATTGAGAAACTGGGTAACCGAAATGTCATTGCATTCGGTGCAAATGTGTCTCTGCTTTCAGCCAATGTAGCCTTTGAAGATTTTTCCGTTGGGCTTTCTGTTCAGGATAAGGTTGACTTTCGTTTTTCATACCCTAAAGATCTTTTTAGATTTGCGTGGTATGGCAACGGAGCATACATAGGGCAGTCACTCAATATTGGCGACTTTGGTTTAAATGCCAGCTGGTACCGCGAATATGCACTTCACGGCACTAAGAATTTCGGCAAGCTTACTGTGGGGGCAAGTCCAAAGCTTTTGTTTGGTAAGACCAACATACATACGAAGACGTCTTCCCTTCAGATATACACTGCGCCTGATTATTATGCGCTTACTGCAAAGTCGGACCTGGAAATACAAACCAGTGGCATAGCAGACAGCACAGACAAGGCTGAAGGTAACATGAGTTTCCCCGGATACGCTTTCAATACAAAAAATACAGGATTGGGAATTGATCTGGGTGCCCAGTATGAGGTAAACGAACACATAACTGTTGCAGGTGGTATCAACAATCTTGGCTACATAAACTGGAAGAGTAACGTACATAACTACAAAGCAGGACCAACAGACTTTACGTTTGAAGGTTTCGATCTTGCCAATTACCTGTCCGGCGGTGACAGTAACTTCATTTCTACTGACCAGTACCTGGATACCGTAAAGAACATGATCAAGTTCGACAAGAGCAATGCGTCTTACAAGACATCTCTGCCGGCTGAGTTTTATGCCATGGGTACTTATCGGCTGAACAAACTACACACTTTTGGTGCTCAACTAAGTGCTCAGCGCATGTCGAAAAAATTTGTATTCGCGACCACATTGGCTTATCGTATCGAGTTGTCGAAACACTTTACCGGAGCGCTTTCCTATACGCTTAAATCGGGATCTGCATTTAATCTCGGCGGGGCATTGATAGCGCGGTTTGCGGGTATGCAATGGTACTTTGCAGCAGACAACTGGTGGGCTGCTGTGAAACCGCTTGATGCGAAGAACGCAAACGTCAGCATGGGCGTTAACCTTGTCTTCGGAGACAGGGCAAAAAAAAAATCTAACGGAGGAGCCGGTTCGCCGGTATCACGATGAGGATGTAGTAGACCCCAATTATCGCAGGGCAAGCACGCTTCTTGATGATGTGGAGGATGAAAGTGATTATCGCGATGACAGGCCTGCAGATAAGGCTCCTGAAAGAAAATAGAAACGCTGAAAGCCGCCACCAGCAATGGTTGGCGGCTTTTCTTTTACGATATTTTTCCGGACGATTTGGAAAACTGAAGTTTTCGATATTACCTTTGCGTCAGTTCTTTAATTCACTTATCAAGAAAGGCAGAGGGTTATGGCCCTGTGAAGCCTTAGCAACCTCCTCCCGCGGCAGCGGAAGAGCTGGTGCTACGTCCATCCCGGTAAAACGGGGCAGATAAGTCAGATGCCAAACAAATATTTGTAACCGAACGGTACAAGATATGTAAGCTCCCTGATCTATCGGTGGAGCTTTTTTTATGTCGCTATCTCGAGCGTGTGACACAAAGAGGCTTTGTCGGTAAGCCTTCCTGATAAGTGGTTTTATGGAATTATTTCTTAACCATCAAAATCAGGAACATGACAAAACAGACAGATCTCATTCACGCCATTCCGGTAGACGAATTGACCGGGGCAATTTCGGTTCCCATATACCAGACGTCAACTTTTGTGCAGGACGCGCCCGGCGTAAACAAGGGGTATGATTATGCACGAAGTAACAATCCTACACGCCACGCGCTTGAAAGCGTACTCGCGAAGTTAGAGGGCGGCGACAGGGCATTTGCATTTGCCAGCGGGCTGGCAGCCATCGATGCTGTGATCAAGTTGCTCGATGCCGGCGATCAGGTAATAGCGGTGCAGGATATCTATGGCGGGGCATACAGGCTGTTCACGCACATCTACAGCAGACTGGGCATTGATGTGGTATATGTAGACACTACGGATGCTGAAAATGTACGCAATGCAATAACGGACAGGACCCGCCTGATATGGCTGGAGACGCCAACAAACCCTACGTTGCGAATCAGTGATATTGCGGCTATTGCTGAAATCGCTGCGGCACATAACGTACTGCTGTGCGTGGATAATACGTTTGCTTCGCCGGTGCTTCAGCAGCCTTTATTGCTTGGTGCAGATATTGTAGTGCACAGCGCTACCAAGTACCTGGGTGGTCATAGCGACCTGATCGCAGGGGCTGTTGTGACAAAAGACGCAGAGCTGGGCGACCGGATAAAGTTCATACAAAACGCGAGCGGTGCCATTCTTGCGCCTCACGATAGCTGGTTAGTACTGAGAGGCATTGAGACGCTTTATCTACGCGTGCAGCAACACAGTGAGAGCGCGCTTGAGATAGCAAAGTGGCTATTGCTGCACCCGGCGGTGGACCAGGTTTATTATCCGGGACTGTCATCTCATCCCAACCATGAGGTGGCCGCCGGCCAGCATAAAGGCGGCTATGGAGGTGTCATTAGTTTCACCTTGAAAACAGACACAGAAGAGGCCGCATGCGCTGTGGTGACCGCCACACGACTATTTAAGTTGGCAGAAAGTCTTGGAGGCGTTAAGAGCCTGCTTTGTCACCCGGCCACTATGACGCATAAGAGCGTCCCTGCTGAACGGAGGAGAATGTCGGGCGTGGCTGATAGCCTGGTGAGGCTGAGCGTGGGCCTGGAAAGTGCCGAAGACCTTATCGCTGACCTGGAACAGGCTTTGTTGACAGCAAGCACAGTCGCAAAATCGGATGTTGAGGAGTTGCGGTTTGCTGTGGTGTAACGACCACCTTAATTAATTTCTAAAATCAAAAAACACAAAACATGTCTATACAGAATACAAAAGGAAATTTGACAATCGGCCTCTTTGGCTTTGGAATAGTTGGAGAGAGCCTCTTTAATGTCCTGAATGAGAAACCCACGTTTGGCGCAAGGGTTAAACGCATATGCATAAAGGATGCCGAGAAGCCGCGAAGTGCACCTTCATCCTTGTTTACGACCGATCCGGATGAGTTACTCAACGATAAAGAGATCGATGTGATTGTGGAGCTGATAAGTGATTCGGAGGCCGCATATCGCTTTGTCTCCACTGCCCTGCACAGAGGTAAGCCGGTAGTAAGTGCAAGTAAGAAGATGATAGCCGAAAACCTGGACGCACTAATTGCGTTGCAGAAGCAGACCGGTACCTCGTTTTTGTATGAGGCCGGATGTTGTGCCAGTATACCAGTGTTGAGAAATCTTGAAGAATATTACGACAATGATCTCCTGCAACGCTTAAGCGGGGTGGTGAATGGATCTACGAATTATATTCTTACAAGGCAGGCAAAGGATGGTTACAAATTTGAACAAGCGCTTTCTGATGCGCAGGAGGCGGGCTTTGCAGAGGCCGACCCATCGCTTGACTTAGAAGGTGTTGACGCGGCAAACAAGTTGGTATTGCTCCTGGTGCATGCTTATGGCATTGTAGCGCATCCGGCACAACTGCTCTATTCAGGTATTACGGGTATCCACGATGCAGATATCAAACTTGCAAGGGAGAAAGGATATGAAGTAAAGCTCATTGCCCATGCGCTTAAAACGGGCGGTGGTGATGTTGCCGCGTTCGTATTGCCCCAATTTGTAGAGCGTCAGAGTCGGCTGGCAGGTGTCGCATACGAGTACAACGGTCTGGAGATAGAAAGTAGTCTTGCTGATGTTCAATTCTTATGCGGCAAAGGTGCAGGTGGATATCCCACTGCATCTGCTGTACTGAGCGACCTTTCTGCCCTTCGATACAATTACCGATATGAATATAAGAAGCTGACAAATGCACCATCGAGGTTGTGCGACGACTACTACCTGCATGTTTGCGTGGGAGCGCGCAGTCTGCTTCATATACCGCAGGAACACTTTGAGCAGGTGGAAGAGTGGGTGAGTAGCGAACGAAGGTGCTATCTCAGCGGCACCATTCACGTAAATAAGTTACTGGGCACCGACTGGTGGCGTAAACCGGGAGTGTCACTCATTCTTTATCCGGACCCTATCTCTCATGAAGTTGTTACTTCGGATTTGCACGAATATGCAGGGATCTGATACCCATCTTCCTGACTTGCTTCTACTTTATAGTATTAACCGAAAGTATATTTTGTTGTCGTTTATCGGTATATTTGGAAGTAAAACAAATGTCTATGAAAAAGATGTTTTTGCTGGCCGTAGTGTTTGCTACAGGCGTCTTTGGCACGGCAAGTGCCCAGGTGGAAGATCCAGCGCCGCAGGATGCGCCGCCGGCGAAGGAATCGGCTCCCGCAGTTGCGGCCCCGGCTAAGGCATCAGCACCCATCGCTAAGAAGCCTGATGGAATTAAAGGCAATGCGGGCGCAGACGTGGAGATAGTGGAGACAAAGGGCGAATGTACGGGAACGATGAAATCCCTGGCTATTACAAATAAGAGCACTTCCCGAAGCATCAAGGCTGCTGTGGATATGTTAGTGACCTTCAGGGGTGGGCAGAGCAAGAAGACGGTTATTCTGGATAATCTGAACCCCGGGGAAGTGAGATTTATAGGTTGTGCAGGTTGTATTGAAAACCGTACAGGACAAACCTGCACAACCTATAAGATCATTGTAGCTGCGTACAAATAGCTTAGTGCATCGCTTCTGAAAGGTCGACACCCTTATTCTTTTTGGCGCGAACCATCAGCACAAAAGGAATGCAAACGAGGAACAAAACGCCTATGAAAAGGAAAACGTCCATGTAAGACAGCACGGCAGCCTGTTTCATTACCATGTAGTCCATAGATTTATATGCACTTTGCAGCGCCACATCCGGAGACATGCCTTTGGTAATAAAATTGTGCTGCATGCCCTGTATGCGTTGCTGCACAGCAGGGTTATCTGCCGACAAATGTGACACGAGGTCGTTTCGGTGAACCACGTTTTGCCGTGCCATGTACGTGGTGATAAGCGCAATGCCGAATGAACCACCCAGTTGTCGCATCATGCCTGTGAAAGAGGCGCCCTGTCCAATCTGCTGGCCTTTTAACGTAGAAAGCGACAATGCTGTAATAGGAATAAACAACATACCCATCCCAATACCACGTAAAATCAGCATCCAGAAGAAAGCACTCTCACTTGTGTCTGGTGTGAGTATCTTGTAGCCCCAGAAGCTGTACATGAAGAAAATAAGCATGCCCAGCGCCACCAATATTTGTGGTTTTGCGCCTTTTTGCAGCAGGTTGCCTATTACCGGCATCATAAACGCGGTGGTAAGTGCGGCGGGTATCATCAATGCTCCTGATTGCTGTGCCGTCCACCCAAGAGTACTTTGTGTGTAAAGCGGGATAATAAACGTAGAACCATAGAGCCCAAAGCCGAGTATGAAGGACAATATGGTACCCACGCGTAAGTTCCCGTTTCCGAGTACCCTTAGCTCAACTATGGGATTTTTCGCGGTCAATTCCCTCCATATAAAGAAAAAGAAACCTAAAACAGCGGTAACCATCAGCACAACGATAGTGCTGCTGGAAAACCAGTCGTCTTCCTGACCGCGTTCCAGAACATATTGCAACGATCCTACTGATATGGCAAGTAGCGCAATGCCGGCCCAGTCTACCTCTTTGGCCGACTTCTTGTTGGCGTATTTCGGGCTTCTCACGAATTGAAGTGTGAGCAGGGTAGCAATAACGCCGATGGGGATATTGATGTAAAAGATGTAGGGCCATGAGTAGTGCTCTACGATATAGCCACCCAGCGGTGGGCCCAACGTGGGACCTATGATCACACCGAGACCATATATTGCCTGTGCCATGCTACGCTTTTCCGGCGGATAGCTTTCAGTGATGATGGTCTGGGACGTTACCAGCAGTGCACCGCCACCTAAACCTTGCAAAAAGCGGAACAATACCAGTTCCCATATTCCATTTGCGTTTCCGCAGAGGAATGAAAAAACCGTAAAAATGATAATAGAAGCTGCGAAATAATTTCTGCGGCCAAACTGAGCTGACAGCCAACTTGTCATAGGCACGATGATAACGTTACCTATGGCATATGCGGTTATTACCCAGCCTATCTCGCTGAGCGTCGCACCCATGTTGCCCTTCATGTCGTTCAAGGCCACATTAACAATGGTTGTATCCACAATTTCCAGCAGCGCGCAGAAGATGGCTGTGATAGTTATTATCACTCGCCGCGAGCCGTACTCAACTAATGATTCCTGCATGATTTCTAAAATTTCAGGTGATTCTGTTTTGCTGTGAAAGGGCCGAAATGGTTAGTCTATCAGCACATCTACGTCCACGTTCATGCCGGCGCGTAGTTCCTTTACTTTCGGGTCGTTACCGTCGAATACAATCTTTACCGGCAGGCGCTGTACCACTTTTACAAAGTTTCCAGATGCATTGTCAGGTGGCAACAAGGCGAAACGGGAGCCGGTAGCAGGCGAGAAAGATGAAACCTTGCCATGAAAGTCATGGCCCGGGTAGGCATCAACATGTATATTCACGTTTTGTCCTGCATGCATGCGGCTTACCTGCGTTTCTTTGAAGTTGGCAACGATCCACGGTTCGCTCTCATTAACTACGCTAAACAATGTTTGTCCGGCCTGCAGCAATTGTCCCAGTTGCACGTTCACTTTTGACACGCGGCCATCCTGTGGTGCGGTTATTACTGTATAAGACAGGTTGAGTTTTGCATTTTCCAGGTCTGCTTTCCGCTGTTCTATCGTTGCATTCACTACACTAACTTGTTGTGCGGTAGCATTACTTTGAGATGATGCTGCATGCGCCTGGCGAATTGCGGCATTCTTCATGTCGGTGAGCACCTGAAGCTGGCGCTCAGCGGTCAGTTTAGCCGCCTCTGCCTGTTCAAATTGCTGCTGCGTTATCGAATGGTCTTTTATCAGGTTGGAATAACGCTCGAAATCCTGGGTGGCACGTTTCAGAGATACCTTAGCTGCTTCTATCTGCGCATCGGCCGTGCTGATGTTAGCCTCATAGGAAGAAACATTTGCACGTGAAGCAGTGGTGCTGGCATTGGCTACACCCAGGTTTTTGCTGGCCACTTCCAGTGCTGCCTCCATTTCCGTAACACGAATGCTTTCGGCGCGGTTATCCAGTACTACCAATGTGTCGCCTTTCTTTACGACCTGGTTGTCTTTTACGCGCACATCCATTACATACCCAGAAATGCGGGGTATTACCGGACTTATGTGTGCATCTATCTGCGCATCATCAGTTTCTTCGTGATGCTGGGCGTGTGTGTATTTAGTGATACCGAAGGCGCCGCCACCGAGTACTAATACCGCTAATACAATAATAAAGCGCGTGTTATTATTCTTTGGCGCTCCCTGTTCTGCATTTTTATTGCTCATGATAATGATATTAAATTGTTGGACTTCGTTTTTCTTATTGGTTTCGAGATTTATTTGCTGAGTGTGCCTGACACCTGCTGCAGCTTTTTGTAGGCGACCATGGCATCGGCTTTTGCAAATGCATAGTTCAGTTGTGCCTGCAGTTGTGCCACGTCTGCGTCAAGAAGTTCTGTGGTTGTTACCAGGTTATTGTCGTACTTGTTTTTTGTGATGCGGTAGTTTTCGTTGGCCTGTTCTATCGATTTTGCGTAAACACCGATCTTCTTTATGCTAAGCAGGTATGATTGGTAGGCGCTGTTTACTTCCAGCCTCACCTGGTCGGTGAGTATACCGTCGGTGGCCTGTGCCTGGTGCAGTCTTGCCTTTGCGGCATCGAGTTTAGCACCGGTTTTCCAGATAGAACCAATGTTGTACTGCAAGCCAACACCAACATTGAGTGCGTTTGTAAGCGTGAGTACGTTAGGCACATTAGCCGCGATGTAGCCACCGGTCAGTGCCAGCCCCGGGTAGTATTCTCCTTTAATAGCCTTTATAGATGACTCCGAAGCTTGTATGCGAGCTGACAGTGCTGCACGGTCTTTTCTGTTTTCCAGTGCCGTCTGCTCCCATTTTGTAATTAATCCTGCGTCGGCTGTGGTTTCAAGACCGGTACTGTCCGGGATCAGATCTGTGTTTTCAGGAAGTCCCAGCATAAGCGCCATATTGATCGTGGTGATCTTATAGTTATTCTCTGCTTCCATCAACGATAGTTCGATGTTGGATTGCTGCAATTGTGCTTTGAGCAGGTCGTTGCGCGCCATTAGTCCATTTCTCTCTAGGTTCGAGAAGTCTTTTACCCGTTGCTCTTCGCGCGCCAGGTTTTCCTTTACCAGCTCTACAGAGCGTTTCGCCTTGTAGAAGTTGCTATAGGCCGCGATTGTGTTCTGTATTACTTCTTCTTTGTCCTTTTCGGCGTCCAGCTTCGTAGCCTGTTCCAGGTATTTTGCAGATTCTATTCCATTCTTTATTCTGAATCCCGAGAACAATGGAATTGAGGCGTTTACCAGGCCATAGGCGGCCTGGTCTACCTTAAGGCTGCTGCTGCCAGAAGATGACCCCGACCCTGACCCTGACCCTGACCCGGTTTTTAGTTTCAGGTCTACCGTTGGCGTGTTCAGTCTAAGGTAAGACCCACTCACTTTCAGGTCGGGTAGGCGATGGTCGCGTGCTTCATGGCTGGCAGCGATTGCTTCTTCTACTTTGGCATTCGCAATTTTCAATTTGCCGCTGTTCTGCAGGCTCATTTCAATAGCTTCGCCCAATGTAAGTTTGCGTGGCTGCTGCGCAGATGCGTTGCCTGCAGCCAGGAGCACCAGGAGTGCGGCAACGATGGTATTGCGTGGTTTATTATCAGACTTGCTCATTAACTATAATTGATTTGAAAAGATTTTTCAGATATACATTTAATTTCTTGCGCACATAATTTGTGAATTCTTCATCGGATAGGTGCGTCAAGCCATTCACTTCCTTGAAGAATCGTCCGCCAATTACTACCTGGCTTACTGTGCCTACCATTGTAGCCATCATGAGGGGAACATCAATATTCTTTTTGAACTCACCGTTCTTTTGTCCGTCCTGTATCAGCTTCTTAATGGATTGCAGGTTTCTCTTTTTTAGTTCCAGCACCATATCACACACCCCACCGGGTTTTGAGGAGAGCTGTTCACGAAGCATGATCTTGTGGAACTGGGGCTGGTCCAGAAACTTGTCGATATAGTCACTTAGAAGGATATAAACCTTTTCTGTGCATGTTTTCGTCTTGTCAGCCACAAGGTTTTCTACTTTCAGGCGCATCTTGTAAGTCTTGTGCTCAAACACGGCCTCCATAAGTTTTTCCTTAGAACCGAAGTAGTAGGATATCATAGCCACGTTCACCCCGGCATCCTGAGCAATGTCGCGCACCGAGGAGCCGTCAAATCCCATCACCGAAAACAGCTTTTCTGCTGAATTCAGGATGGCTAGTTGTTTTTCGTTATACTCCATATTCACTCCTTTGACACCGCAAAGTTAAACAACTGTTTGAAATTAAACAAACGTTTGATTGACTTTGTAGCCGGCATGGGAATTTATGGGGTGAACTGAGCCACAGGGTTGATTTTTAAAAGTAATTTCAATTATCTTAGCGGAAATATCTGTGTATGAAGAAATTTGTATCGTCCGTTCTGGTTGCTGCTGCGGCAAGCCTGGTAGCAATCACGGGATGTACCAAGAACAGGCCTTACGTCACTACCACTAATCCATCAATGACGGCGGATGTGGGAAAATATAAATTTATTGCCTCGGCAGTTACTCCTGCCACTATCGATACGCAGGTTTTTGATACGTCTACTACATTGGTTATCACCGGTTATTCATCTGATAGGGTGTCGCCTTATGATAAAATAGAGTTATACATAGCAAATTTCAAAGGCAAAACCGGCGTTAATTCAATAGTGCAGGGCGAGGCTGGTGCCCGTTATTCGCACGGCGTTAACGTGGGGTTGGCTACTGGTGGCATTGTAACCGTTACAGAGGTGAACAGTACCGCTATTGTTGGTTATTTCTCATTCAATACGGATGATGGAATTGCGGTTACAAATGGTAAGTTCACTGTTCCGCAGCCATAATAGCCAGGGAGGGCAACAATACACCTGATTTTTGCGTTATAGCCCAGCAACCAGTTCCCAGATGAAGAAGATTGGCATAGTGACTTTGATTTTCCTTGTTTCCCTAGCTTGTAAGAAGGCGAAAGGGCCAGCCGATGTCAAGTCTGCGCAACAGAATAATTCGCTGGACTCTGCGACACTAATGTCTGCAACGATAAATGGCGAAAGCTGGAAAACCGATTCTGCTTTCAGCTATCGTGTGAACACATCAACCAACGACACTACAACAACGAACCTAATGGTAAGTGCCACAAACTATAGCGGCGCCGCACCTACCACAATTGTAATTCATGTATCCGGATATACCGGGGTTAATGAGTACCGAATCGATCCTCCAGAGAATAACGCAACCTATTACGCTAATAACCGGCGATTTTATGCCACATCCGGGTGGTTCAATGTCCTTAAAGACTCTGCCAATATCATCACCGGCACCTTCAGTTTCAATGCCGATACCATTGTAGTTACAAAAGGTAGTTTCAGTCTCGTAGCGCCCTGACAACTCGGTCCTGTCATTCTGAGGTCATTTAGCATTCCTATTACATAAGTATGTACCGGCATGGTGAAATACTATGTTTCTTTGTAGTTGTATCAAATTGCTATGGCGACAAGTAAAAGCAAAAGGGGAATTATTCTTATGAACCTGGGTTCCCCTGACTCAACCTCAGTAAGCGACGTACGCCGTTACCTGAATGAGTTTCTGATGGATGAGCGGGTTATCGATTCCCCCTGGCTGGTAAGAACTTTGCTGGTGAAGGGAATAATAACGCCATTTCGCGCCCCCAAATCGGCTGAGGCATACGAGTCGATCTGGACGAAAAACGGATCGCCACTAGTGCATATCACGTCAGAGTTGAGCGAAAGGGTAGCAGAGCGTACGGGTTTGCCTACGGTAATGGCTATGCGATATGGGACGCCTACAATGGAAACGGCTTACAAACAACTGTTGGAAATAGCGCCGGACGTTGAAGATGTAGTATTGCTGCCTCTATATCCGCACTACGCCATGTCTAGTTACGAAACTGCAGTAGAGCACGCAAAGACTTACCACAAAAAGGGAGGGTATAGATTCAAAATTTCCTTTGTTCCTCCCTTCTATGACCATCCGGCTTTCATAGACGCGCTGGCAGAGAGTATGCGACCTGCCGTATCTGGGAATCCTGCGCATATACTCTTTAGCTATCACAGCATTCCCGAGCGGCACATACAGAAGTCGGACGTAACGGGGACACATTGCCTTAAGTCTGCAGATTGCTGCTCAGCAAACTCTGAAGCACATAAATACTGCTACCGTCATCAATGTTACGTAACCACAAAGCTGGTAGCTGAAAAGCTTGGTTTGCCAAAGGAACGCTACAGCGTTTCCTTTCAGTCAAAATTAGGTCGTTCTGCATGGCTCACACCGGCTACAACCGCCAGGATGAACGAGATGCCCGCTGAGGGGACAAAGGATCTAATTGTGGTTTGTCCATCTTTTGTCAGCGACTGCCTGGAAACACTTGAAGAAATAGCGATACGGGAAAAGGAGAATTTTATGAATGCAGGCGGTAACACTTACCAGTATATTCCATGTATGAACACCGACCCGGTATGGGTTGATGCTGTGGTTTCATTGATAGGGCAGTAGGTGGTGTAATTATTTATATTTGATAATATTCACTTATTTATTGGAAGTTTTATGTAGCTTTGAATGTATATCACCTACATATCGCGCCAGGTTTTTTGGGCTCATATGTTTTCGATCTTCCTTCCCCTTTTAGATTTTATTGGCTTCATGGCCTGACTTGAGTTCCGCTTTTTGCATTAGTAATACCTAGGTGCGCGTATGACATGTTGAGTTGAGGAGTGTTTGTTTTTTGTGTCTATTGAAGTTTATAACTGCTTGATAATGATCTACGGGTTTCACATATTGGTTGCTGACGATGATGCCGATGATATGGATTTCATTGAGGAAGCAATTCTCACCATTGAGCCTGATGCAATTCTTCTTAAAGTAAAGACAGGCAGGGCTGCTGTGCGAATGCTGGAACAGCTCGCAGACTTTAATTTGCCTCAGTTGCTGATACTTGATTACAACATGCCCGAAATGAATGGCCCGGAGGTTTTGGAGTACTTATGCTGCCGCGACAAATATGCTTCAATACCAAAGGTTGTACTTAGTACGTCCAATTCACCGATGCACCTAAGAGAATGCCTGGAAAGAGGCGCAACAGAATACTTCACCAAACCAAATACAAAAGCAGAACTCAATGACCTGGTGAAGCATATGCTGGAATATGCTGCAAGACTCAACGATCAGTAGGGAAGTAAATATCGAATCTTGCTCCTTCACCAATTTTTCCCGAGGCAGTGATGAAGCCGCCATGGTGTTGTACAATCTTTCTACAAATGGCCAGACCAATTCCTGAGCCCTGAGCCTTGTTGGTGGAGGATAGGCGTTGAAATACTTCAAATATCTTCTCGCTGTATTTCTGGTCAAATCCAAGTCCGTTGTCCTCCACGCTGATTTTGTGAAATCGACTATTGTTCCTGCTCACAAGGCCGGCTAATGAACCTCCTTCAACTATCTCTGCTGTTACCCGAATGTGCGATGGTCGCGTGGGGTCACGGTACTTTATGGCGTTCTCTACCAGGTTATCGAATAGTTGTTTGCACTGGAACGGAATGGCTTTTATAACTGGCAAGTCAGTTCTGTCGATAGATGTGACCTGGTGATCTGTATCAAGGGTATGCTCGTCTCTTATCTCGTCCAGTATTTGATTGAGATCCACATCCACGACACCGTCATTGTCAGACGTGATCCGGGAGTAGGAGAGCAGGTCCTCAATGAGCGTATTCATCCGCTTGACGGCATTTATAGACCGGAGGAGATAGTCCTTTGACTTGTCGTCAAGAATGTTGTTTTTATTCTCTGAAATATAGGAGTGATAGAGGTGGATCTTTCTAAGCGGTTCTTTCATGTCGTGTGACGCCGCATATGCAAACTGCTCCAGTTCACGATTCTGGAATTCCAGCCGGCTACTATATTCCATTAGTTTATCGTCAGCTATTTTCTTATCCGTGAGGTCGCGTGTCACTTTCGTGAAGCCGATCAGTTCACCATCGAAACGCCGGAGCGCTGTGATGAGAATACTTGCCCAGAACAAACTACCGTCCTTTCTCTTGCGCCACCCTTCTGATATTGCCTTGCCGGTATCCTTTGCTTTTGCAAGCAACGACTCAGGCACCCGGTTTGCCCTGTCTTTGTCTGTGTAAAATGTTTCGAAACTCTTACCTATCATTTCACTCTCGGTATAGCCCTTTATTTTTTCAGCCCCCTTATTCCAGTTTCTGATAATGCCGTTTTCGTCCATCAATATTATGGCGTAGTCCTCCACATCTTCTACCATTTTATGGTACCTTTCTTCACTCTCTTGCAGCTCGAGATTTTTGGCGACAAGGTCGCGGGATTTTTCCGCTACTTTCCGCTCCAGCGAGGCAGCAAGGCGACGATATTTTTGCTCGCTTTCGCGAAGGGCAACTTCTGCTTTCTTCATCGCCGTAAGATCCAGAAGCAGATTCACGGCACCCGTTAGATTTCCCCTTTCGTCAACGGTGGGTTGAGGGTAGGGAGCAACATGCCTTATACTACCATCCGGGCGCATCACGAGTATTTCCGTGTCCCTTATTGGTTTAGATTCTCTGAGACACACAGCATGTGGGCAATCTTCCTTTGCCAGTTCTGTCCTATCAACATAAAACAATTTATAGGCACCTGACCATTTCTCTATACCGGTTTCCGGTTCTCGTCCCCATAAGTCCACTGCTGCGTTGTTATATAGTGTAATCGTCCCATTCTTATCTGTAGTGTATAGTGGCACCTCCAGTTTTTCTATCAGGGTTCTATACCGGATCTCACTTTCTGAGAGTTCAAGCTGCGTTTGCATGTGACGACTGATATCCTGAAAGAAGCAGATGCCCCCATCTACATTTCCGTTCTCGTCCAATATTGGGTCAACGCTGATACTTATGTAAAATTTTCTCTCGTTAGCTGCTTCTACCAACACTTCCACATCTCTAAAGGAACGCCCATAAGCCAGGGTGGTTGCCATTGGCGTTTCAGCCGGGGATATTTCCTTGCCGTCAGCCAACTTGATTTTGGTATAAGCACAGTATCTTACATTGTCGTCATTAAGAGGCGGTCTGTATCCCCAAAGCTTTGCCGCTTGCTCATTAAAAAAGGTGATGCGACCATGTTTGTCGCAGGTATAGACAGCAGCCGGCAATAACTGCAATATCTTTTCTCCGGCAGGTTTTCGCGATTCATTCGTATGTGTTAACTCAGGGTCGGGGATCAACTGGTCTTCCATTATTTTCACAGGCTTTTGTCGGTGTCACTCAGCTATCGGATAACGTAAGTTAACCAACAAAAACCATAGGGCAATATATTTCGTGAGTTGCAGTATAAAATATTGACATTCATTAAATTTCGTTTCCCGGCAAAGTCCCGTTCGTGAGGTTAGATGCCCGGAACAATAAAAAAAGCCGCCATGCAGGCGGCTTCCCGGGAGATAAAGTAGATCGCTGGGCGAATAAAAAATTAGTTGAGGAACCGATATCCTACTGAGAACTGCAAAGTACTTGAGCGCCATTTACCGGTGCCTGCTACGTTAGTATTGTTCATGTCAAGTAGCCCCTTGATGTAGCGGCCACCTAAAGTAAGCTTGAAGGGCAAGTTTACCTCAAAGCCTGCTGCGGCAGCAATATCAATAGTGGAAAGGTCGCTCTTTGCGTCAGAACCATTTTTGGAGGCGGACAGCACTGTGGTGAGTTGTGGGCCTGCATGTAGTTTCAATCGCTTAATTGGCGCATATTCAAACATAACAGGTACATCAAGGCACACAGTTTTATATGCAACAGCCACGGTTGAAAATTCGATTTTTGCCGATTTCACAAGCGCTTCAACGCGTATTCCTTTCTTCTTTTTGTTGACGCTTACAAACGCACCGCCAAGTATGCCTGACTCATAGGCTGTACCTATGAAGTTGCCATTTGTCTTTTGCATGTTCACCCCTAGTTTCACACCAAACGAAACGGGTACTATTTTCTTAGTTACACCAAGTTGTGCATTTGCAGACGCTGCTGAGAGGACAGTTGCACATACGGCTGCTATAAATTTCAATTTCATACGAGCGTGTTTTACAGAGCAAATATAGGGTTAATTAACTCGTCGCGGGCAGGCTACGTATGCCTCATTGACATTAACTGAATTTCTCTCCTATGCTACATCGCAACTTTCGAAAAGCGGCAACAGGGTCCGGCTCCATCCAAATGGAGCCAAGCACTGCGGCACCGTCAAAGCCATGTTGCTCAAGAATGCCAATGTTTGTGGCGTTAATGCCTCCCAGGCCATAAACCCCGGGGAATGCTGAGTTGCCTTTTTGCCCACTTTTAATACGAGAGAGTTCATGCAGGTCTATACCAGCATTGTAGCCAGGCTTGGAGATGCTGTCAAAAACCGGGCTGATGAACACATAAGAACATGTAAAAGGTAGATCCTTTAATTCATTCCATGCATGAATAGAAGTGGAGACGGAATCGGGTGGCAGGTGGCTGGTGGCCGTTAAGATTGTTGGGTTTGCACGGTCAAAAGAAGATATGTGCACACCGCCAAGGCCAAATTCCCGGTGTAGCTCATGGTGACGATGAATCACGAGCCTATTACGGAATGACCGGTCTATCTGTTCAATGTAGCTTCGCACCTCTGATAGCGCGAGGTTAGGCTTGCGAACATGCAGGCGTTGAAGACCTTCTGCGAACAAGGAATGAATAATATCATGCTCGTTTGGCTGGTGTTTGTCTGTGGTTATTACTACAATGTTCATAATCAAACCGTTATGTGCCAGTGCCGGATTTTTTACTGTCGTTATTCATGGGTCAGCACCAAAGGTACCGCATGGACATTTGTTAAGATTATAGGGAGATAAAGAAAAACGTCCGCGCCGGGCCGGGTGAACAATATCTTTGCGTTTCTTATTCGATTGGGCTATGAAAAAATTGACCGGTATCGCCTTTGCTGCTCTTGGATGCTCTCTGGTATTTTTATTGAGTTCCTGTGGGGGGAAGAAAGAGTCTAAAGAACCTGCCAGACCTAAAGGGCCTAAGGTGCTTACGGCAGAGGCGGTGGTGGTAAAAGCCCAGTCTTTTCAGAATAACTATACCACATCGGGTACCTTGCTGGCAAATGAGGAAGTGAGCGTAATGCCTGAGGTATCGGGCAGGATCAGCGCCATATCTTTTAAAGAAGGTGGGGCTGTGACACAAGGACAGGTGCTGGCCCGGCTGAACAGTGAAGATATACGTGCGCAGATTGCAAAGCTAAAGGCACAGAAAGAACTGCAGACGAAAATAAAGGGGCGACAATCTGAATTGCTGGAAATTGGCGGCATCAGCCAGCAGGAATTTGAAACTACGAACACCACGATTCAAGGTATAGAGGCGGATATAGCCTATGCGGAAGCGCAGTTGAGAAAGACAACGATCATCGCTCCTTTCTCAGGCAAAGCCGGTATCAGGAATGTGAGTATGGGAGCGGTGGTGACGCCAGCTACAGTTATCACCACGCTGCAACAGACAGGAACGCTCAAAATGGACTTTAGTGTGCCGGAACAATATCGCAATGAGCTAACCGCAGGCAAGAAAATTGCCTTTACGGTTACCGGCAGGTTAGATACATTTTCCGCTATAATCGCAGCCGTGGAGCCAGCTGCTAACACGGCTACGCGCACTTTGCGGGTTCGCGCCATGGTGAGCAACAATGAAAACAAATTGGGTCCGGGTGCATTTACGCATGTTGTCATCCCGTTTGATCATGACAATAATGCCTTGCTTATACCATCACAATCGGTGATACCTACTAACCGAAACAAAGTAGCTGCAGTGTTGCGCGGAGGCAAGGCTGAAATGGTTCCCATAATCCTAGGTACCAGAACTGCAGATAAAGTAGAAGTGATCCAGGGCCTTGCAGCCGGAGATACCGTATTAACCACAGGGATTATGCAGGTGAAGCCCGGCATGCAGGTAAATGCACAGGTGAGAGAGATGTAGATATACGGAATTAATTTACATTCGGTTGGAGAAAAACAGACGCAATGCATTGCATGGCGTCTGTTTTTTTAATTGTGTTTTTGCGGTTCTTTACCTCACCATCGTCTTTATCGTCGCAGTACCGTCTTTCGCTATCAGTTTTACCATGTACATGCCTGCGGCGGCGTTTGGTAGTGAAACTGCCAACCGATTGAAGCCGGGGGAGACGTTCCAGTTCTCGCTATGTACCAGGGTGCCGGTGATGCTGTATACTACTACAGTCGCCAGATCTTTGGATTTACTGTTATAGTCCAGTACAAAGCTGCCCGTTGATGGATTGGGGAAGAGTGTACAATCTATCTTGCTTCCTGTGAATTCATACGTGCTGGTGGTGCCTGCTATGCGCTTCATGGCAGCATATGCGTTTATTTTACCATGACCCCAGTCGTTGTTGCCTGCCGGTGGCAGATCTCCCGTATATATGTCTTCGATCGCGGTTTCAAATAGCGTAGAGAATAATGAAGCTGGTGTCAATGAAGGGTTAGCCTGCAACAAGAGAGCTATGATACCGGATGCTGCCGGTGCCGAGGCCGACGTGCCCGCAAACTCAGCGTAATAATAGTTTTTGCTGGTTGTGGGGTCGGTGTACTTTAGCACGGTGCCGCTGCTGTTTGTTCCCGTTTCTGTGTGTGATGTGTCGTAAGAACTTACTGAGGTGGCTATCGTGAGGCCGGGCGCTGTGATGTCCGGTTTTATCCTGCCGTCTACCATGGGGCCACGGCTGGAGAAGGGAGTGAGTCTGTTTAGAGGGGCGCTGTAGTTCCAACTCCTGCCGTTAATGTCTTTCCAGCCCGATTTGGAGGTGTAGGCACCTACCAGCAGCACCTTGTTGCCGCTGCCCATGTCGCTTACTGTTGATGCAGTATTCCCGGTAACTGCCCATGGTTTGCCCAGGCTATCGAATGCACTCTGGAATCTGTAGGGGAAGCCATAGTAATAATACTCGTTCCACACATCTATTTTGCCACTGGTGCTCTTTATGGAGATGCCGATGGTGTCTGTCGATTTGTTGTAGAGGTTTATGGTCGTGCGTGGCTTACCGTTATCCTCGGCTGATGATGTGATGAACTGCACGAAGCAGGTGTCCAGTCCGTTGGCAGAGATAAGGAAGGTATCGTTTGCCAGGTCATTGATGCATTGGTAGCCTGTGGTGTTGCCAGCTACGCCGCCACTATACAGGGTGGTTTGTGCACAGAATGTCTTTCCCGGCTCGCCCCATATGTCCACCCATGTGCGGCGATAATTAGATGGATTGAAGGTGAGGAAGGTATGTATAGTGGTGTCGGTAGCGGTGAACGTCTTAGACAGGTGAATCTTCTCTTCGCCCTCATTACCTGCACTCATCACAACAATACGACCGGGCCCCGATAATGTATCGACGGCTTCGTTGAATAGCGAGGTGCCGTCATGTGCGCCGCTTTGCGAGCCCCAACTGATGTTTACAACACAAGGTTTGCTGACGGAGGTGGCATAGTCGAAGCAGTACTTTACCCCGTCCAGGAAGTCTGAAAAGCTGCCTTCCATCCACTGGCCACCTATTGAGTCGCGGCGAACGCATACCATTACCATATCGGCATCATAAGCCATGCCGCGGAAACGGCGGCTGTTTGTGGGGGCGCTACCGTAGCCTGATCCCGCCGCCATGCCGGCCACAGAGGTGCCATGGTTCTGTTTCGGGTCGTCCGTGCCTTCTGCTTTTATCGTAGCCTCAGTGGTCAGCTCTTTGCCAAAGGTGTAGCCTGCTGGCGGTGATGCAGTGCCGTTCATCTGCCACACCTTTTTTATGCGGTAGCTCACATGATTGGTATCGTAAAAGGTAGGGTGGTTGTAGTCGAACCCGAAGTCGATGATGCCAACCACCACATCTTTGCCACTATATGCGTGGGGCAGATTGTAGCCGCCATGCACAGAGTCTACTTTGGTTGTTTTCCTGGCCTGGTCCAGGTGGGCGCGCACTGGCTCATCGAGCTGGATGTAGCTGATGCCGGGTGATGCAATGAAGGATGATACTTGCCCTACAGGTACTTTTACTGTCCATATACGACCGGCCTTTGTGCCCACTTTTGCGCCCACCGCATCCAGTGTGCTTTGTGCGGTAACGGGGTCACTAACCTTCACCAATGAACTCAGGTACATTACCCCGTCCGCACCCGTATTGTAGATGTAGCCAGGTTGTTTTGCTGAGTTGTTTTTCTGTATTTCGTGGAGGTAAAGTTTTGTGCGTGGAGACAGTTTTGCCCGGCTATTCTGCTGGCCAAAGGCAGCAGAAGTGAGTAAAAAACCAAAGCAAATGGTAGCATATATAGGTTTCATAACGGAATATCTTGGCAAACAAAGATAACCGAAAATGAGGCCGGGTGCGTGGTCGGTAGGTGTGTTAGTCTTTATTCTTATCCTTGCTTTCAAAGAGCTTGTCTTTGTCCACAACGTTCACCTTTGCTTTGTCATTCAGGGTGCGGGCTATTGCGCCATACGGTGCTATCACCACCTGGTCATTTTCTTTGAGGCCATCGGTGATCTCCAGGTATCGGTTGTCCTGCAGCCCGGTTTTTACATCGCGCAGTTCTACTTTCTTGCTGGTTTCGTCGTAGAGGAACACAACCTGCCTTATCTCGTTTGTCAGCTCGCCGGTCTCATCCTTTTTTCTCAGGCTGTCAGGCCAGTCGCGTGTAGTTACTGCGTTTACGGGAACAGACAGGATGTTTTCCTGCCTGTTTGTTTGAATCTCTACCGATGCCGACATGCCTGGCTTGAAAGGGAATTTACCTTTCGCCAGGGAATTGGAAAGGTCTTCGTAGCTGGATGGCAGAATGAGGATATGAACCGTATAATTTGTAACCTGGTCGGTGCTGCTCCCGGTGCCGCCGGAAAGTGCACCACGCGATGAACTTACTGCGATCTTTGACACTATTCCCTTGAACTTCCTGTTGCGATAGGCATCTGCATCAATCGTGGTGGTGTCGCCGATCTTTACTTTGGAGATGTCTGTTTCACTCACATCTACGCGCACTTCCATGCGGCTCATGTCGGCAATGGTCAGCATTTCGGTACCGGCCATTTGGGCGGTCCCTACCACACGCTCACCCTTCTTTACATTTAGCTGCGATATAATGCCAGTTGTTGGTGCGATAATGGTAGTTCGCTGCAGGTTTTCACGCGCCTGAGACAGACCTGCCATAGCACCTTCTATGTTAAACTTGCCACCGGCAGCAGTAGCGCGCGATGCCTCATAGGCCGCCTTGGCCGATTTGTAAGACGCCTCGCCCTGCTCAAATTCAAGTTGGGAAATTACCTTCTGATCATAAAGTTTCTTGTTCCTGTTGTAAGTGGCAAGTGCCAGTTGATACTGCGATTCAGCCTGCGCCATCAGCTCTTTGTTGTTCGCTACCGAGGCCTTTGACTGCTCCACAGAAGCGCTTGCCTGGTTTACCAGTGAGCTGTATATGGCTGCATTGATCTTTACCAAAACATCACCTTTTTTCACGCTGTCGCCTTCCTCAACGTCCAGCATTGTGATCTCACCGCTTACTTCGGGAGCTATCTTTACCTCTGTCTCGGGATATATCTTTCCGCTGGCAGTTACGGTTTCTGTAATTGTATGGCGGGCTACTTTTTCCACGGCAACCTTAATGCCATCATCCCCCCGGCTTTTTGCAATGGCGATCAGTACCACCACAAGGATAATACCACCTATAATAAACCACCATGCCTTACCTGATTTCATAAACAGAACGAAATTGAGCTGTAAATATAAGGTAAACATATAAGGTAGGCGAGGAATGGTACCCAAACCGCCGACTATCTTGTTTTAGTGGGCATCTTCGTATATTGGACGTCTCAAAATAACGCAGATAATGGCCCAGTTAATAAGAAAGGAAGATGCGCTGGAATATCATTCAAAAGGTAGACCGGGAAAGATAGAGGTTGTGCCCACTAAAGAAACGAAAACCCAAAGAGATCTCGCCCTCGCGTATTCTCCGGGTGTAGCGGAGCCATGCATGCAAATACATGAGAACCCCGAGGACGTATATAAATATACAGCAAAGGGCAACCTGGTGGCGGTAATTAGTAATGGCACAGCAGTACTGGGGCTGGGCGACATTGGTCCGGAGGCATCTAAACCTGTGATGGAGGGAAAGGGGTTGCTTTTCAAAATTTATGCCGATATCGATGTGTTTGATATTGAACTGAATGCGCGATCGGTCGATGAATTTGTGAGCGTTGTAAAAGCACTGGAACCAACGTTTGGCGGCATAAATCTTGAGGACATAAAGGCACCGGAGTGCTTCGAGATAGAGCGCAGGCTTAAGGAAGAGCTGAATATCCCGATAATGCATGACGATCAGCACGGTACAGCCATTATTTCAGGTGCTGCTTTGTTGAATGCGCTGGAACTGGTGGGAAAGAATATTGCCGATGTAAAGATCGTAGTGAGTGGGGCAGGAGCTTCAGCAATATCCTGTTGCAAAATATACATGAGTCTGGGCGCCAGGGTAGAGAACATTTACATGTTTGATACCAAGGGACTCATCGTAAAAAGCCGTACGGATCTGGACGGAAACAAGAGCATATTTGCCCAGGATTGCCAGCCTATGGACTTGGGTGATGCGATGCGCGGTGCAGACGTTTTCATCGGGCTCTCTAAGGGCAACATTGTGTCGCAGGATATGGTCCGAGGGATGGCCAAGGATCCGGTGGTTTTTGCGCTGGCTAATCCAACCCCTGAGATATCGTATGATGAGGCAAAAGCTGCACGCCAGGATGTGATCATGGCCACAGGTCGCAGCGACTATCCTAACCAGGTGAACAACGTACTGGGATTCCCCTATATATTCCGCGGGGCATTGGACGTACGCGCGAGTGGTATCAATGAAGCCATGAAACTGGCTGCCGTCCATGCACTCGCGGCGCTGGCTAAGGAGCCTGTCCCTGACATAGTGAATGCTGCCTATAACAATATTCACCTAAGCTTTGGCGAAACCTATATAATCCCCAAACCCATGGATCCGCGCCTGCTGGTAAGGGTTTCTATGGCGGTAGCAAAAGCTGCTATGGACAGCGGGGTGGCCCGCAAGCCAATTTCTGACTGGAGTGCATATGAGTCAGAGCTTTTTGTAAGACTGGGCTCTCATGACAATCTGCTCAAGTTCATCAACAATCGGGCAAAGCAGTCGCCAAAACGAGTGGTGTTTGCTGAAGCTGAGAATATTAAGGTACTGAAGGCAGCACAAATAGCAAAAGATGATGGTATTGCTATCCCCGTGCTGCTTGGCAATGTAAATAAAATACGTACCCTCATAGAAGAGTTTAACCTGCACCTGGATGGGGTAGAGATCATAGATCCGAAGGGTGATGGCTGTGAGCGTACTCGTAATATTTACGGAGAGAAGTACTTTGAGATGAGGCACAGGCGCGGTGTGAATCTTTATGAGGCCAAGAAGGCAATGCGTGAGCGCACCTACTTCGGATGCATGATGGTGCAGACTGGTGATGCCGATGCTATGATATCGGGCCTCACCCGGAAATATCCTGACACTATCCGGCCGGCGTTGGAAATAATAGGTATGGAGGAAGGCGTGAAAAAGGTGGCGGGTATGTATATCATGCTTACTAAGAAGGGACCATTATTCTTTGCAGATACCACGCTCAATTTTAATCCAACCGAGGATGAACTGGTGGACATCACTTTGCTTACAGCAGAGATGGTGAGCAGTTTTAACATTAAGCCCCGTATTGCCATGCTTTCCTACTCCAACTTTGGCAGTAGCACTTCGCACGAGGCAACACTGGTGCGCAATGCCGTTGCCAAGATAAAAGATATTCGGTCAGACCTTGTTATAGACGGCGAGTTGCAGGCGGGTGTGGCATTTAACAAGGACCTGCTAAAGGAGAATTATCCATTCTCAGACCTTGTGAACGAGTCGCCGAATGTGTTGATATTCCCGAACCTTGCTGCAGGAAACATTGCATATCATTTGCTGGAGGAAGTGGGTGGCGCCGAGGCCGTTGGGCCAATTTTGCTGGGACTACGCAAGCCGGTTTACGTATTGCAATTGGGCAGCACTGTGCGCCAGATAGTGAATATGATCGCGCTTGCTGTGGTAGAGGCACAAGTGAAGCAGGTGTAAAACAAAGTAGCAGCAACCCGGTTGCTGCTACTTTATCGGTAAAGGTTTTTCCGGCTATTTGTAAACTACACTTGACACCGTATTGTACTTCGGTTTCGCTCCATTGTCAGATACTTGGCTGCCATTCTGGTCGGGGACGTAACCCCAATTACCCAGCGGATCGCGATGGAGTCTTAGTCCGGGTAGATAGCATGTCGTCGTGCGTTCCTCAACATTCCTGCTACAAGATGGTTTTACGGGCTGGCCTTTTATAATCAGGGTTTTGGTTTCAAATTCAATTCTTTCGGGTGTGGGTCCTGTTGGCCCATAGTAGTACCAGGTTCTGCCAAATGGTTCCAGTGTCTCCATATTTACCGTATTGTAGCACATCACCGACGTTCTGTCGCCCGATATCTGGCATACCCGTTTGGGCACCAGGTTGCACGTGGGGGACTGCATTTTACTCGCCGTAGTTTTAGCTACGACCTTACAATTATCTTGCGCTTCCACGCCGGTACTGACAAATGCCAGGCAAACCAACGTCGTTATTATCTTTTTCATGATTATTGGATATTAGGTTTAAGTAAAGAATGCAAACTGCCTTACCATTCCGGTGTTATTTCGGTGGTAGAGCTGTTATTGTGAAGGCAGCATGTGTAGTATCCGCCCTGGTCCGTACATACCAGGTACTTGTTGGCATGGTATGTCTTTATAGGCTTTGGCGCAACCTGCGCTGTTTTTGTTGCCTTCTTACGCGGCGCATGTTTTTTGTGCGTAACAACGGCAGTCTTGTTGTTTATGTTGTACGCGGGGTTAAGTGTAGTCTTGCAGCAAGTGATGTATTTCCCGTCTTTTGAAATGGCACACTTTTCCTGCGGCCTTGGTGTAGCTTTCGTTTGGGCTTCCGCATTGGTACATGCTATTGCTGTCATTACCAATGCCATAAGTAGCTGTTTCATCTTGATCTCCTCTTTTGGGTCCTATTAATACTATCAGCATTTAGAGTCGCAAAAAGTGTTCATGAAGGCGTTAATAGGATGGTAAAGTGATCAGGGGATTGTGGCAATCAAGCAGTTGTGCCTGTTGATATGGCTATATGCTACAGGTTGTCGGGACGAAATGCCTCTGCCGCCGCCGGATATGTGGAATTCTTTTCCCGGGAATCCCCATGAAATGCGACGAAACCACGCAAATAAACGCCTTCAGAAGTGCCATGTTCATTTTTTGTTACCTTGCAAACTCAGTTTAGAAAATTGGTCGCATGAAGAAATCTCTTTTGCTGGCGCTTTTAGCGTTGCCTCTCTCACTTTTTGCTCAGAAGGAGGACCCTAATATGGGAATTATTCCGGCGCCTACCTCTGTACATCGCACGCGGGGCGAATTCAAATTGACACCAGAAACTCTGGTTCTTGTCGATTCGCCTAATCATAAGGCTATAAAGTTCTTTAAGGACTATTTGCTTAAGAATAATCTTGCCACCAGCGTTACAGATATGGCAATGATAGACCCTAAAAAGATGCCTACAAAGAACGTAATTGTTCTATCGCTCAATTTTAAGGACAATCTGCCCGCAGAGGGATATGAGTTGCATATTGACGAGAACAGAGTAGAGATCAAAGGGCATGGCGCGGGAATGTTCTATGGCATGCAATCGCTTATTCAGCTCATCAATAAGACGAGTCCGGGTTCTGCGACCATCCCATGTGGGAACATAAAAGACCATCCTCGATTTGGCTACAGGGGCATGCACCTTGATGTGGCCCGTCATTTTTTCGATGTTGCATTTGTGAAGAAGTATATAGACGTGATGGCTTTTTACAAGCTTAACACGTTTCATTGGCACCTTACCGACGACCAGGGATGGAGGATTGAGATCAAAAAATATCCGAAGCTTACAGAAATTGGCAGTAAGCGTGCGCAGACAAAGATTGGTCGTGCTGCAGGGCCTACTGCCATTCCCGACCTGTACGATAATACTCCATACGGTCCGTATTTCTACACCCAGGATCAGATCAGGGAAGTGGTGGAATATGCTTCCTCAAAGTTTATCAATGTAGTTCCGGAAATAGAGATGCCAAGTCATGCATTGGCGGCATTGGCCGCATATCCCGAAATGGGGTGCGATCCCGGCAAGGGCTACAAAGTAGGCGAGACCTGGGGCGGGTTTGACGACGTTTTTTGCCCTACTGATGAAACATTCAATATGCTTTATGATATCTTGAGGGAGGTGATTGACCTTTTCCCTGGTAAGTATATCCATGCAGGCGGCGACGAATGCAATAAGGTGGCGTGGAAGAAATCTGAATTTTGCCGTCAGTTGATAATAGACAAGCAACTTAAGAACGAGGACGGGATTCAGAGCTATTTCATGGAGAAAATTGAGAAGTTCCTGAATACCCGGGGCGTACAGATGATAGGATGGGACGAGATACTGGAGGGTGGCCTGGCGCCCAATGCCGTTGTGATGTCCTGGCGGGGTGAAAAGGGTGGCATAGCAGCCGCGCAACTGAACCACGATGTGATAATGACACCAGCCAGTGGTGGTTTATATTTCGACCACGCACAAAGCAAATCATCGCAGGAGCCGCTCAGTATCGGGGGATTTGCACCACTTGAAAAGGTGTATAATTACGAGCCGGTTCCGTCAGTGTTGTCAAAGGAGCAGGCGAAGCACGTGATCGGTGTGCAGGCAAACTTATGGACCGAGTATATAGCTACTCCATCGAAGGCCGAGTACATGTTGCTGCCGCGCATGCTGGCGCTCTCTGAATCGGCATGGTCAGATCCTAAAGACAAGGACTACAGGAACTTTTCTCAAAGCCGCGTAGCACATCATTTGGCTGTGCTCGACAAGATGGGCTATAACTACCGTGTTCCCACCGCGGTTGGCGCGTCTGACACTACTATGAAGGGGGGGAAATTCAAGCTGGAGTTGTCATCGCCTGTGGAAGGTGCAACGGTGCACTACACCATCGACGGCTCTGAGCCTTCAGAGAACGATCTCGTATGTTCGGCACCGCTTGAGTTTACCGTGCCGGAGCGTGGCGCAATAACACTGAAGACGATAGTTATTACTTCATCCGGAAAGAAGAGCATCGTGAATACGATGAAATTGGAGAATTAGAGTTGTTGACTTTATATTGAGCCCGTGCAGTCTGTTGACGCACGGGCTCTTATTTTCTAATTATTTCCTGCCAGCTCCAGGAATTGCTGTTCCGTGAGGATAATGACTGTGCCCAGCTTCTTTGCTTTTTCCAGTTTCGATCCGGCGTCTTCACCCACAACCAGGTAGTTCAGCTTGCTGCTCACGCCACTTAAGATGGAGCCGCCCTTTGCTTCCACCATAGCTTCTGCATCGCTGCGCTTGAACTGGCTAAGGGATCCGGTGAATAGAAATGTTTTGCCGGCCAGTGCACCATCTGCAGGCTTCAGGTTGCGGTGGTCATTTACGAGGTTCACCCCGGCATCTTCCAGGCGGCTTATCATCTTCCTGTTCTCTTCGCGTGCGAAGAAGTCGGCTACCGAAGTTGCCACTTTGGGTCCCACGTCTGGCAAAGATGTAAGCTTTTCCGTGTCCCAGTCATAGAAGTCAGTGATATGAGCAACAGCCGATGCCAATGTCTTGGCTGTTGTTTCACCCACGTATCTTATCCCCAGGCCGAATATGACCCTGTGTAAGGGTTGCGACTTAGAGTTCTCTATTGCCTGTCTTAGGTTGGTCACGGACTTTTCTCCGAATCCTTCCATTGTCTTCACGCTGTCCCAATTGATGGTGTAGATACCCGGTATGTCAGGGAGTAAATTAAGGTCATGGAATTTCTGAACGTTTGCGGCGCCCAGGCTGCGAATGTCCATTGCATCCTTGCTGGCAAAATGTATGATGCGTTCCACAACCTGTACAGGACATCCGGCGTTGATGCACCGCCATGCTGCTTCCTCTGGCTGCCGCTCCAGCAGGCTGCCACATGCCGGGCACTGAGTAGGGTAGACAATAGGTTCTTCGGTACCATCGCGCAGTTCGGTCAGCGGTTTTACGATATACGGTATTACGTCGCCGGCCCGTTCCACAAGGACAGTGTCTCCTATCCGCAAGTCCTTCTCCTTAATCACATCTTCGTTGAAGAGTGAGACAGACGTTACTGTTACACCTCCGATAGGTACGGGGTCTATCTTCGCGACAGGTGTAATGCTTCCCACACGCCCCACCTGGTACTCCACGCGTCTCAGCTTACTTGTTGCCTGCCTTGCCTTGAATTTGTAGGCGACGGCCCAGCGCGGATGGTGAGAAGTCATTCCCATCTTGTCTTGCAGGGCAAAGCTGTTCACCTTAATTACAAGCCCGTCTACCTCAAAAGGGAGATCATCCCGGCGTGCTTCAAAATCTATGCAATATTGAATCACTTCCTCAATAGAGTTGCGAAGCACCATCTCTTTGGCAGGCGCGGGAAAGCCAAGGGAATAAAGCCAGGTTAGGGAATCAAAGTGGGTCAGCAGTTCTTTAGGTTGAGTTGCGTTGTCGGCAAGCGTATAGTCACTGATGCTGTATAATACGGCATTAAGGCCTCGTTTACGCACTTCTGTAGGGTCCAGGATGCGTAGGGTGCCGGAAGCTGCGTTTCGTGGGTTTGCCAGGGGTGCAAGACCTTCAGCAATCCGCCCTTTATTGTATGCTTCAAACACCGACTTGTGGATTACGATCTCACCCCTTATTTCTATTTGTTTGATGCCATATTTAAGGAGTTTCGCTGAAAGAGGAATTGCCTTTATTTGCTTTACGTTTATGGTAACGTCCTCTCCCATCACCCCATCACCACGGGTTGCACCCCTCACCAGCAGGTCGTCATCGTATATTACAGAGACGCTTGCACCATCATATTTTGGCTCTATACAATAGGTGATCTTTTCATCGCCGGCCAGTTCTTTGCATCTTCGGTCCCAGTCCAGCAGGTCCTCTGCGTTGTAGGTGTTGTCCAGGCTCAGCATGGGTACCAGATGTGGAACAGCCGGGAAACGCTCGCTTAGCCCCTTTGCTACCCGTTGGGTAGGGGAATCGGCAGTTTGAAGTGCGGGATGTTCTTCCTCCAGCTTTTTCAGCATTTTAAATAGCTGATCGTACTCGACATCGGCAAGAACCGGTTCGCTTTGCACATAATATTTCCAGTCGGCATAGTTCAGCGCTTCGCGCAGCATCAGGGCCTTTTCAGTAATGCTTGCCGTGGCGTCGCCAGCTAATAGTTGTTTCGATAGCTCGAACAAACGTTTCTCTTCAGCAGGTGTGTACATGACTGCAAAATAAAGCAAAAGGCGGCCATTCCGGGCCGCCTTTTGCTCAAGTACATTGATGCGATATTAGTCGCGAATATCCATTTCTTTCACCAGGTTTTTAGCGTGCCCCATTTTGTCTATCAGGAACAAAATGTAGCGAACATCGCAAACGATAGTGCGCTTATATTTCTTGTCAAAAGCTATGTCGCCACTCATTGCCTCCCAGTTTCCGTCAAACGCGGCACCAATCAGCTCTCCATTTGCATTTATCACCGGGCTGCCAGAGTTACCTCCGGTAATGTCGTTATTGGTAATGAAGCAGGTGTGCAGCGTGCCGTCAGCGTCCGCATAGCGGCCATAGTTGCGGTCATTGTAGAGCTTTATCAGGTCTGATGGAACATCAAAGTCCTCATCGTTTGGCTTGTATTTTGCCATCAGGCCATCCAGCGTTGTGAAGTAGTTGTATTCGATACCGTCTACTTTTTCGTAGCTCTTCACTGTGCCATACGTTACCCGCATAGTAGAGTTTGCGTCAGGATAGAACTTTTTGCCTTTTTGCATGATCATCAGTTCTTTCACATACTCGCGAGCCAGGTCTGCTTTAGTATTGCTAAATGCTTCAACCTTTGGCTGGTACTTCTTGCTGTAGTTGTTGATGAAGCTCATTGCATAGACCATCGCAGCATCACTCTTCAGTTTAGAGAATGAAGGCGCTTTGCAGAAAGCATTGAATTTGTTGCTGTCGGTTAGGAAAGTGTGACCATATACTTTTGCAGTATAGCTAGCGTATGCTGCTTTACTATTGCCGTTCTGGCCTCCAAGAATTGTCGAATAAATGGCAGGGTGTTGTGACTTTGGAACGTTGATGTAGTATAGACGGTTCATTTCAGAGAAAAGCTCGCGGTCTGTTCCTGCCTCATAATCCTTCCATGTTGCATAGTAGTTCGCCTTTGCCATGTTTATATACTTCTTCAGGGTGTCTTCCTGCAGCTTTCCGTGATGGCGTTCATAAGCGTCATACAGGTATTTCAGGCCATATGCCATACGTGTAAGTGCCGGTGCGCGGAACGCTTCTGAATAATATACTGCGTGCTTGGCATATGGAGTATAGCCGGCATATGCCTCTTCAAATTCACTCATCAGGCTCGCATTGCGGCCGGTTTTCTTTTGCCATGCTGTAAAGGCGTCTTCCGCTTCTTTCTTCTGCTCTACCACGTTTAGGCGTTTCAACTGTTCTGTTTGCCCTATGAAGTATTTCCAATAGTTGGCGATGCGGGAGTAAGAAGATGTCAATTGCAGGTACACCTTCTTGTCTTTGTCCATATGGCGTTTCATGATAGCCAGGCGCAGATCGCGGCAGTCTACGATAGATGGGTTAGTGACGTTCACAGCCAGGTTTACGCCATAGGAAACCTCATAACGGTTCGTACGGCCCGGGTATCCCATTATCATTGCATAGTCTCCTTCTTTCACACCTGCAATGGAAACCGGCAGGAACTTTTTAGGGTGGTAGGGCACGTTATCTGCGCTGTATGCTTTTGGCTGGTTGTCCTTGCCTGCATACACGCGGAACATCGAAAAGTCGGCAGTATGACGCGGCCACATCCAGTTATCAATGTCGCCACCATACTTACCAAGTGACTTTGGCGGTGTGCCCACAAGGCGCACGTCTGTGTAGCGCTTATAAATGAGCAGGAAGAACTGATTGCCGTTGAAATAGGATTTCACATTAGCTACGAGCTTGCCATCATCTGAAGATCGCTTCTCGATTTCCTTTGCAATTTTCTCCAGCTTCTCGTTAAACTCCTCACCTTTCGCTTTGCCTATCGCTTTCTGCACTTCTTCAGTTACATCTTCCATTCGTTGCAGGAATAGCGCTGTCACGCCTTTTGCCGGCAACTCCTCTTCCATACTTTTGGCCCAGAAACCATTGTCAAGCAGATTGCGCTCTACAGTGCTAAGGTTTGCAATCGCATCATATCCGCAGTGGTGGTTTGTGAGTAACAGACCCTGGCCGGAGATCATTTCAGCAGTACATCCACCGCCAAATTGGAGGATTGCATCCTTTAGGCTGCTGTGATTGATAGCATAGATGTCATCTTTAGAAAGGCGCAGGCCCAGGCGCTGCATTTCATCGTAGTTCTTGCCGATAAGCATAGGTATCCACATACCTTCATCGGCTTTTGCTACTTGCAGAGATAGCGCTGCAGCAAAAAGAAGAAAAAGCTTTTTCATTAAGTTAATTTGATTTTGGATTACAAATGTAAACAGCGGGATTGACAATTTACAGGGGAAGAAAAGGGGGAGGATTGCCTGGTCGAGGTCTACATCCGCCCGCTAACCAGGATTAGTAAAAACAGGAAAAGCCCGGATGTGTATCCGGGCTTTTCCTGTAAAGGATATCTACTAATACCAGTGGTAGTAGTGAGTGTGGTTATGTTCTTTTATCTCGCTCTTCCAGGCTTTCTTATGAGCCTTCCTGTGCTTGCGTGCAGCAGCGAATGGGCGATCCTGGCACATTTTCTTACGTGCCTTGTATTCTTTTTTGTCGCTTTTCCAGTCTTTCTTCCATGCTTTATAGCAATGGAATTCTACTGTTTCAGAATTGTCGTCCCCATGAGCGGAGGCTCCTGTGGCACCAAGAAGTGCGAATGATAAGAATGCTAGTAAGACGTAATTTTTCATTATTTCTGTTTTGTGAAGGCAAGATAAGTAATTGCTTACATTTCTCATAACCCCGGTTAAAAAATTTTTTTCAATATTGTATAAATCGTTGTTTATTTGATTCTAAGTGTATGTTTATTCTACCGTGTAAAACAAGAGCAATCATTGGCGCTTGAAATGTCAGTCTGCCTCATCCATTATTATTAACTGCATTAGTTGCTGAATTTCGTCTGCGCTGTTCTCATCTCGTTGGTATCGGTAGCACAGTGCTAATTCTTCAAGCATTTTGCAAATGACTCTCCGTGAAGTAAGGGGTCTGAAATAAGATTCCCGGTCTGTCGCGTTTATTTTTCGGAGGTACATATCAAGATCTTTTTGCGTGTATGCAATTCCATTGGTAGGGTCAATGTAAAATTGGATCTGTTGAACGCCTTCCCGATCAGTGCTAAAGAAGCTATGCAGTGTATCTATATACGCAAAAATAAACTGGCGGGGCACTTCCACTGCGAATATTGGTATGTCCAATGTTTCACACACTGCGAGGTAGATTGCGCCGATGGCGTAGGCATTTCCCTGCTTACTATCAAAGAGCTGATTCACAAAGAAGTGTTTGGTTTCTCTTTTCGTAAGCTCTTGCCCTTCAAATTTGCAATAATTATAGAGGATGCTGTTGAGGACGTTTACCTGCTCCAGCGGCGTCATATAGTTGTTCAACTCCAGCCACACATTTCGCCTTATTTGGTCAAACTGGGCAAAAATGGACGGTACGTTCAGGTCCGGGAAACGATATTTGGCTACAAGAATTGCACCACGTAAGATATCTGGTTGCTCTAATCTGCTCCAATCAAGCATCTCTTGTTGCAGATCGTTAAAATGTACGCGGTGAATAAGCTGTTCCATGCGCTCCTGAACCTGCTCATCTGCAGTAGACTCCCACAGATTCTCCAGGCTTGGAATGATCTCCTTTCCATACCCAAGTAGCCTATCAGCCACCGTGCCGAAGATCTCGTCGTCCGGGTCATCAACAAGCCTTAGAAGGGCGCTGAGCTCGCTATTTACTTTCCGTGATCGTCCGCTACTCATTCGAATTCTAAATTACGAAGCCACGCGCATTTCTGCGTGTGGCTTCATAATTTCCTATTTTGTTATTAACAGGTAATCAACTTTTGCCTATTTCTTCTTTCTTGGAACCTTTTTTGGCGGATTGGCTTTTGCTTCCTCTATTATTGCTTTCACGTCTTCGATCGTCAATACCTCCGGTTTTTCCTGCTGTTCCTTCGGTATCTTGTAGTTACGTAGTCCTTGCTTGATATAGGGGCCATACGGGCCACGAAGTATTCGTATCTTCTCCTTCTCAAAAACTTTGATCTCACTTTCAGCTTTTGCCTTTCTCTTTTCTTCGATCAGTGGAGCTACTTCGTCGAGACCAACGGTATAAGGGTCCATTTCTTTTTTCAATGAATAGAATTGCCCTGCGTGCTGTGCATATGGACCGAACCGTCCGATATTTACCACTACCTCGGCGTCTTCAAAAGTGCCTAGTGTTCGTGGAAGCTTAAAGAGTTCGAGCGCCTCTTCCAGCGTAATTGTTTCAATACTCTGATTTGTACGCAGTTTTGCGAAGCGTGGTTTTTCTTCACTGTCGGCTGCGCCTATTTGCACCATTGGGCCAAAACGCCCCAGGCGTGCCACTACGGGTTTGCCACTTACCGGGTCTACGCCCAGCTCATGTTCTCCCTTTGCACGGCCCGCATTTTCTATTGTGTGTTCTACACTCTCATGGAATGGGTGGTAGAAATCGTCCAGCATTTTATTCCATTGCTGGCGCCCTTCTGCAATATGGTCAAACTTCGCTTCTATGCTTGCCGTGAAGTCATAGTCCATAACAGTGCTGAAGTGTTCCCTTAGGAAGTCGGTCACTACCATACCCAGATCGGTTGGGAAAAGCTTGCTCTTCTCCGCTCCAAAATTCTCGTTTTCAGCCGCTACGGCAATGCTGTCACTTTTCAGTGTTAGTACATGGTACTTGCGGGGTGTTCCTTCCTTATCACGTTTTTCTACATAGCCGCGCGCCTGAATAGTGCTGATGGTGGGTGCGTAGGTCGATGGTCGGCCTATTCCCAGTTCTTCCAGCTTCTTTACCAGCGAAGCTTCAGTGTAGCGGGGTAGGGGACGTGTGTAGCGTTCTGTAGCAGTCATCCGTTCCAGGTTCGGTTGCTGGCCCACTGTCAATGGCGGTAACATGCCATCTTGTTCGTCATCCCCGTCTTCATCATCCCTACCTTCGGTATATACCTTCAGAAAACCGTCAAACCTCAGTACTTCGCCCGTTGCAGTTAGCTGAACTCCCTGCTGGGTAGAGATGCCAATTTTTGCAATTGTACGCTCCAGTTGTGCATCAGCCATCTGGCTGGCCATGGTACGCTTCCAGATAAGTTCATAGAGCCTGTTAGTATCCGCATCGCCTACGGACATTGAGTTCATGTCTGTAGGGCGAATCGCTTCGTGCGCTTCCTGCGCCGATTCATTCTTGTTCTTGAATACCCGTTGCTGGTGGTACTGGGCGCCGTATTGGCCTGTAATTGCTTCACGGGCTCCCTCCAGCGCAGTCTCAGACAGATTCACCGAATCGGTACGCATATAGGTTATGTGACCGTTTTCGTACAGCTTTTGAGCCAGCAACATGGTCTTGGATACAGAATAGCCCAGCTTTCGGCTGGCTTCCTGTTGCAGGGTTGATGTCGTAAAGGGTGCAGAAGGCGATTTCTTAGCTGGTTTCACCTGTACGTCCTGAACAGTGTATGTGGCACCCACGCATTTTTGCAGAAAGTCGTTTGCACTTTTTTCATCCTTCAGCTTGTCGGGACCTTCCGCTTTAAAGACAACTTTTCGTTTGTTTATGTCTTCAGCCCCAAAATATGCTTCGAGTTTGTAGCTGCTGCTGGTTTGGAAGTGGTTTATCTCACGCTCCCTTTCCACTATCAGCCTCACGGCTACTGACTGTACCCGGCCTGCAGAAAGGTTATTGCGCATGCTCATTTTGCGCCACAGAACCGGTGAAAGTTCAAAACCCACTATCCTGTCAAGTATCCTGCGTGCTTGCTGGGCATTCACCAGGTCCATGTTCACGTGCCTGGGGTTCTTTACTGCCTTTTGTATTGCAGGTTTGGTTATCTCGTGAAATACAATACGCTTTGTGGTATAAGGGTCAAGGCCAAGTACTTCGCAAAGGTGCCATGAAATAGCTTCTCCTTCGCGGTCCTCATCCGTTGCCAGCCAAACGTCTTCCGACTTTTTTGCTAGCGACTTCAATTCCTTTACTACCTTTTGTTTATCGTCAGACACTACATATTTGGGCTGGTAGCCATTGGCTATATCTATACCCATGTCCTCCTTTTCCAGATCTCTTATATGTCCATAGCACGATTTTACTTCAAAATCACTCCCCAGTATTTTCTCAATAGTCTTGGCCTTCGCCGGCGACTCCACGATCAATAAGTTCTTTGCCATCCAGGTTTAAGTTGTACCGCCGTTTTTTCGGCAGGAATTTGCAATAATAGAATAATGTTGGGAAAAAGAAAAAATAGACGTCAATTGTTGCGGCCAATCTGTTATTGCATTTTCGCAATCTGTAGCTCAATGTTAAAGTGTTTTACAGAGGGTTGCCCCATATTTTTTCATGGCTAGGGGGAAATGATAAAAAGAAGAAGGGCAATGGTATTAACCATTGCCCTTCCAAAAGCTATAAGAATTAAGATTCTTAGTGGTTGATCGCTACGCGGCCTGTAGAACGCTGACCGTTAGCAAGCACGCTGTAAGTGTAAACACCTGAAGGTAGAGAAGAAGTATTGAACTTCGCAGTACCTGCAGCTACCTTACCCATTTCCTGAGTTGCAACTACCTGACCCAGAACGTTAGTCATTGTGACAGTAACGTTAGAAGCAGAAGACAAAGTGAACGGTACGTTCAGAACGTCGCCAGCTGGGTTAGGATATGCATTGATCTTAGAGATAAGCTCTGTGTTCTTAACATCAACTGTGATGTTTCCGCAAGTAGGGCAGTTGATAGTCCAGTCAACAATCGGGTGTTGAAGAACTGATGCGCCAGAACCTGTACCAGATGAGCTCCAGGCCCACTGTGGAACGTACATGAAGCCCCAGCCGTTTGCGTCATGTGGCAGCGTCTTGTACATACCCTGGTTGTAATCTGTAGTATCCTGTGGAGCGAACTGAACGCCTGTAGAAGTACCATCGTTAGACGCAAACTTCACAAGTGGACGCCACATGTTGTACTTCATAGTACCGTCAGAGTAGAAGATAGTGTCCATTGCAGGCAGGGTAGCAAGACCGCTCCTGAATGACCATGACATACCAACTTGTTTGCCGGCAGGAACGCTCAGGCCACCACCTGCAAATGATGCCAGAGAAACTTCTTTGTGCCAAACACCGCTGGAGAAAGTATCGCCAAAAGATGAAGGTCCAAGAGGAACTTTCACAACATATGGATTAGCTGTGCCCCAAGATGCATCATTACGTGCATAGTTCAGGGACGTAGTGTCGTAACGTGTAGAAACAACAGGCCAGTGACCGTAGTGGCCTCCTGTTACAGAACCATTTGTGAAGATTCCATTGCCGCTTGGACTTGCAGAAGCGTCGCCATATACGAAAGACAGAACCAGTGTATCTACCTGTGTATTTGCAGGGTTGAAATCATATACGCCATAAACGTGAACGCTAGTTACCTTGTACGCATCGGCATTAGTGATCTGCATTTCGCCGGTGTAGTAAGTAATATTGTTCATCGATGGTGCTTGTGGATGCAGAATCGTTGCAACCGATACCATGTTAATTGTGTCATAACCAGATGTAAAACCACCCAGTTGAGATCCATCCTGCCACATTGTAACACCAGTATTGCCTGTCTGGATACCAGCGATGTCAACCTGAGTTGTGTCAAAATAAGCGTAGTAGCTGTAAACACGGTCAGGAGCAGCAGCAGTAGATTTTGCTACGCTCTTTTCTGCCACCGGGATCTGGTACGATTTGCCCCTGTTTGAAATCGCTTTTTGGTCGAAATTCAAAACACGCATCTGCGCATTGCCAGAAATTGCGATAGAGCCTGAAGCTAAAAGTAGAAATAACTTTTTCATTTTTCTGTTTGTTTTGAGATAAAAATTGGTTGCCTGTAAAGTTATGAGAATTTGAAATTAAAAACGTTTTTTCATGAAAAATTAGCCTTTTGAGAGTCGATAATCCCCGGCGATATTGGAATAACATCAAATATCGTGCCTGAAATTATTCCTTGCTCCGGAAATCCCCCTTTTTTCCACCATTACCTCCACCTCTTCTCTGCTGATTGAATTTTCTTCGGCCACCGTTTGAATTACCCTGATTTTGGCTTGGATTTCTTCCCTGCTCAGCTGGTTTTTGGGGGAGGGTATGCACCGGTTCCACATATGGGTGCCCGCCGATAACCGGTATTTTTATTCTGATCAGTTTTTCAATTGCTGCCCAATACGGTCGTTCTTCCGTCATACAGAAAGAGAAAGCGGTACCCGATGCCCCGGCCCTGCCAGATCGGCCGATCCTGTGAACATAAGTTTCAGCAACTTCAGGTATGTCGTAATTTATTACGTATGCAAGTTCCTCTACATCTATGCCGCGTGCTGCAATATCGGTAGCCACCAGTACTCGTATACTTCCTTCCTTAAAACTGCTTAGAGCCCGCTGCCGTGCATTCTGTGATTTGTCCCCGTGAATGGCTTCTGCAGAAATGTCAGCGCGCTTCAGACCTTTTGCTACGCGGTCTGCTCCATGTTTTGTGCGCGTAAATACGAGTACCCGGTCGATCTTCGGGTCCTTGAGTACCCATTCTAACAGGTGTCGTTTGTCGGCCTTCTCCACCATATATACCGACTGGCTTACGGTTTCGGCAGTACTCGATACAGGAGTGACTTCTACTTTTTCCGGGTCATGAAGGATGGTATTTGCCAGCTTTTGAATCTCAGGCGGCATGGTGGCACTGAAGAACAGGGTTTGGCGTTTGGTCGGTAGCAATGCAACTACACGTTTTACATCATGGATAAAGCCCATGTCCAGCATCCTGTCAGCCTCATCAAGGACGAATATGCCTATATCGCGCAAACTTACATGGCGCTGCTGTATCAGGTCCAGAAGCCTGCCGGGTGTCGCAATGAGAATATCAATACCCTTACGCAATGCTTCTACTTGTGGCACCTGTGACACGCCACCAAAAATTACCGCACTTTTCAGTGGCAGGTGGCGGCCATATGCTTTGAAGCTCTCCTCGATTTGGATGGCCAGTTCTCGCGTTGGAGTTAATACCAGCACTTTGATATGCCTGTGGCGACGCTCATCGTGTCGGTCGCTTAGTTGTTGCAGAATGGGTATGGCGAAAGCCGCTGTCTTGCCGGTACCCGTTTGCGCACATCCTAGTAAGTCTATTCCCTCAGCCACGATGGGTATGGCCTGTTCCTGAATAGGAGTTGGGGTAGAGTATCCCTCTTCGCTGAGCGCCTTAAGTATTTCCGGGATAAGCCCGAGTTCGTTAAACGTCATAGAATTCTTGTTAAAAGCGAAGCCCCCGTTTTTCGGGGGGCTTCGGGTAAATTTAGTTTGCTGTCCTATTTTATTATTGATGCCGTTCCTTCAATCTTTATCTCCTTTGCTGGCGGTGTCTTCATCGCCGCTGGCTTAGACATGTTTGCGATTGTTGGTGCTATCACAAGTGCAACAATAGACATCAGTTTGATCAGGATATTCATTGATGGTCCTGATGTATCCTTGAATGGGTCGCCAACCGTATCACCTGTTACAGATGCCTTGTGCGGCTCAGATTTCTTATAGTAAATCTCGCCATTGATCTCAACGCCTTTTTCGAAAGACTTCTTTGCGTTGTCCCATGCGCCGCCGGCATTGTTCTGGAACATACCCATAAGCACACCGCTAACTGTGGCGCCGGCCAGGAAGCCTCCAAGTGCCTCAGGCCCCATCAGGAATCCTATCACTAGCGGAGAAAGTATTGCAATCGCACCTGGGGCCACCATCTTGCGGATAGATGCTTCAGTAGAGATTGCAACGCACTTATCGTACTCTGGTTTGCCGGTGCCTTCCATAATACCCGGAATAGTGCGGAACTGGCGACGCACTTCTTCAACCATGCTCATAGCGGCTTCGCCCACAGCGCGAATAGCCAATGATGAGAAGATGAATGGAATCATGCCACCTACAAACAGACATGCAAGAACGTCCGCTTTATAGATGTCAATGCCGTCGATCTTCGCAACACCCACGAAAGCTGCAAAAAGTGCGAGCGCGGTAAGTGCAGCAGACGCGATTGCAAATCCTTTACCTGTAGCAGCGGTAGTATTACCCACAGCGTCGAGAATATCAGTTTTTTCACGTACTTCTTTAGGCAGTTCGCTCATCTCTGCAATACCACCCGCATTATCAGCGATAGGGCCAAAAGCGTCGATAGCGAGCTGCATAGCTGTTGTTGCCATCATACCTGCTGCGGCAATTGCTACACCATAAAGGCCGGCACACTGGTAAGAACCCCAGATACCGCCTGCAAGTACAATAATAGGAAGGGTGGTTGACTCCATACCAATAGCAAGACCACCGATGATGTTTGTAGCGTGACCGGTAGATGACTGGCGAATAATGCTGAGTACAGGACGTTTTCCCATAGCGGTATAGTACTCAGTGATCATACTCATCAAAGTGCCTACAACAAGACCAACGATTATGGCTCCGAACACACCATCAGCGGTAAACTCATGACCGCGAAGGCTCATGTTAGCAGGTAGAATGTTGTGGACCAGGAAGTAACATGCTATAGCAGTGAGTACTATTGACCCCCAGTTGCCGAAGTTCAGTGCTTTCTGCACAGCTGCAGTGCTGTTGCCCACGCTGTCAGAGATGCGTACAAAGAAAGTTCCGATAATTGAAAGCACGATTCCAACGCCTGCGATCAGCATTGGCAGCAGGATTGGGGCCATGCCGCCAAAGTTGTCGCCCATTGATGTTGTTTCGCGTCCCAGTACCATGGTGGCAAGCACCGTAGCCACATAGGAACCAAAAAGGTCAGCACCCATGCCAGCTACGTCACCCACGTTGTCGCCCACGTTGTCGGCTATGGTCGCGGGGTTACGCGGGTCATCTTCTGGGATGCCTGCTTCTACTTTACCCACCAGGTCAGCACCCACGTCAGCAGCTTTTGTATAGATTCCACCGCCTACACGTGCAAAAAGAGCGATACTCTCAGCGCCGAGCGAAAAACCGGTAAGTACTTCAATAGTGCGCTCCATTGCTTCTGAGTCTACCGCCGCATCAGGCGCGAAGATCATCTTGAGAATAATGAAAAGGCTGCCAAGACCCAGCACCGCAAGACCCGCTACACCCAGTCCCATAACCGAGCCACCACCGAAGGATACGTTGAGCGCGCGTGAGAGACTTGTTTTTGCCGCTTCAGCGGTACGAACGTTTGCCTTTGTGGCAATGCGCATTCCAATAAAACCGGCAAGTGCGCTGAATACTGCTCCGATAACGAACGCACCGGCGATCATCGGGCTTGATTTAGGGTTGCTATAACCCATAAATGCCAGCAGCAGGCCAGCGATAATTACGAAGTAGGTGAGGATCTTGTATTCAGCTTTCAGGAACGCCATGGCTCCTTCAGCGATATACTTAGCAATTTCCTTCATCCGGTCATTGCCGGCATCTTGTTTTGAAACCCATGCGCTTTTTACAAAAGTGTACAGTAGCGCCAGGATACCAAAAGCTGGTACGAGGTAAAAAAGAGTCATAAAAATAAAAAACTGTTAAATCCTTTTATTAAAGTCCGCAAATATAGTCGTTTGCATTTTAAAATCATACATCATAAAATGTAGGGCGCTCGCAGTGCTCTCCTCAGAACGGATAACCGATAGAAATATTCGGTATCAGGTTGTCTTTACGCCACGTAGGGTCGCCGAAATTGATATCCTTAAGTACCCATCCGTTGTTAGTGAGGACATATGGCTTCTTCACGGGGAATGCCAGGTCTACACGCAGTGTCAGAAAGGATGCGATGTCAAACCTGGCCCCGGCTCCTACGTTCAATGCAATATCTTGTCCAAGTTTGTCCAAAGCGAGTTCCCCTCCGGGGAAAGTTTCTGTTTTACGCGACAGCCAGATGTTTCCGGCGTCTGCGAACAAGGCACCATTCATTTTTACAGCCCCGGCAAATAGAGGCGCAACAGCAAATCGATACTCGCTGTTCAGCTCGATCTTTATGTCGGCGGTACGGTCTATCTGGCTTAACGTATTAATAGATGAGTCATAATAGCTTCCCGGCCCCAGCGTTCTTATACGCCATCCACGCATACTGTATGGCCCGCCGGCAAAGTATTGCTTAATGTAAGGTAAGGTTGCTGAGTTGCCGTAGGGAGTGCCCACACCTCCATAAAGCCTGAAGGCGAAGACCGAGCGCCGTAGGGTGAAATAATGCCGGGCATCAAAATCAAACTTGGTGTACTGTGCATAGGGTATTGTGTCGAATCCATATACTGCCGCGCCAAATCCGTTAACGGCACCAACAATACCGCCTGCCTCTTCAAACGCAAGGCGCATATAGGAATAGTTGATCCCATGCTTCTTAATATTGTCATCTACCTTAAAAGTGATGCTTTCGCCTTCTATAAACGTTTTTTTATAGCTGTTCCTGAGGTAAGCATTCGCATCGAGAAGTGCCTGGAACGTAGGAGAGACCGACGGCACCCTGATGATATTCATAAACGCGGGAGCGATGCTCCATGTCTTGATTTCTGTCTCGTTCCAGTTGTAAGAAAAAGAAGCGCTGCTATTGACAAGCGTAAAATAGTTGAGCCTGTTTATTACGTTTTCACCGGCCGATACTATCGTGTGTGGCAGATTGCTCCTTGAAAACACTGATTTCGGAACCGGCGCAAGGAACTTTGGAAAATCAACGCTCGCGTTTACACCGTAGTACATTGTGGTGACCTGGAAGCGTTCATATACTCGGCCCGGCAGGTAGTCGTAATAGAATGTTTCAATACCACCGTTAACGCCGATAGAGAATTGATTGGCGCCACGCATAAAATTCTTATTCTTAAAGCTGATGCTCGCGGAGTTGCCGAGTGTATAGGTCGTTCCGTTAGATATCTCGTATGTTGTCGCATAGTCATATTTCGGAGCACGGTTCAATAAAATGGAATAGTTCACCGTGTCACGAGTGGTTCTGTTTTCCCTTGGCTGCACCCTTATGTACTGAAATATGCCCAACTCCCCCAGCTTTGCTGCTGTCTTATCCTCATTCTCCTTTGAATATAAACTGCCCGGATTAATGAATATGTGTTCCATCAATACCCTTGGTCGCACATATTGTTCGTGATACCTAAACTCCATTCCACCCATTCGCCTCACTTTCAGGGTAGAGTCAGATAGGTCTCTTGTGCCTAGATAATCGGGGTAAACAACTACATCTCCAACTACATATCTGTTATAGGCCAGTGTATCATCTGTCTTGTGAATAATAACATCTACATCAAGTGTTGTTTTCTTATTCCCTTTTGCCTGCGAAATAAAATTAACGGCATTCTCGAATGGACTACCCGCCACCCGGAAGATCGACTTCTCCATTGTATCAATGGCGAATGTGATATTCTCAAGATTGAAGCGTCGGTAGCCATAGTTGTTTATCAGGGCGGTTAGCCTGCTGCGCTCTTCTTCAAGCAGAGTATATGTAAATTCTTTTCCCTTTTGCAATGGAGAACCCTCGCTGTTCTGAACTACTATATTTCTAATTGTTGTGTCGTCGACCTTATAATTGATCTTATTTATCAGGTAGTTTACTCCGGCTTTTACGCGATATGTCACAGTCGCTTTCCGACCTCTATAGGTAGTGGTATCTGTTATCCTGGCATAGAAATATCCCTGGTTAAAGAGATAACTTTTCATGAATGCAATTGACCGCTCGTTCGCAGCAGAGTCATAGATTGTCGGTCGCTCAACCGATTTTGGTAACAATGAGTCCGGTCTGTTATGCAGTTTCTTATATCGTCTGTTGTAACGCCATAGTTTCATGGGTACTTTAAAAGGGGCTAGCTCCAGGTAATTCGTGTTTGTTTTTTGGACGATGATGTGGTCCAGGTTGTCCTTTATTTCCCCGCGGTTCACCATTACCTTGTCCGAACTGAGCTCGATCTTGTTTTTCCAGAGAAGGTATTGTCCCTCCTTCAGGTTTTTTGTGCTACGGCAAGAGCCCAAAGAGAAAAGCAGGGGAAATAGCGCGCAGAGCACGAAACATCGGCTACAGTGTTGTTTAGGCCAGCTTCTCCCCATATGCCCGTTCGACTATTAAACTATATTTGCGCTATATGCTATCTAAGGCGCAAAATAAGCACATTCGGTCATTGGCCCAGCAAAAATTCCGGGACCAGCACAGGCAGTTCGTAGCTGAGGGTCATAAAATTGCTACGGAATGGTTGTCAGGTCCTGCGCCTATAACTATGGTGGTTGCAACGAATCAATGGCTGAAAGAAAACGCGTCACTGCTGACGGGGCGTCCAAACGTGGCAGTCATAGAGGCTGCCGAATCCGATATGGCCGCTATTTCTCAGCTCAAATCTGCGCCTTCAGTCTTAGTTGTAGTGTCTTATCCTGAGCAGGGTCTTTTTTCTTTTGATTCCGGATGGTGCATCGCACTCGATGGTATCCAGGATCCGGGTAATCTCGGTACCATTATCCGTATTGCTGATTGGTTTGGTGTAAAGAGTGTTTTGTGCTCAATGGACTGTGTCGATGCCTATAACCACAAAGTGGTGCAGGGCGCAATGGGAAGTCATTTGCGCGTGGACGTGCGAAAAGTGGATCTCGCTGCGACTTTGTCCAACGCTGGTGTCCCACTATATGTTGCATCCTTATCAGGTACCAGTGTCTACGACACCAGGGGTGTTTTGCCCGGCGTCCTGGTCATTGGCAGCGAGGGGCGGGGAGTATCTCCGGAAGTTCTCGGGCTTGGGGGGCAATTGATAACGATCCCTCGAATCGGAGAGGCAGAATCGCTCAATGCAGCCGTTTCTACGGGCATACTTTGCTCCTGGCTCGTACCTCGTTAAAATTTTTGTAAAGCAGGGACAGGCAAGGGGGTGTGTTGCATGATTTGCGTCTATGTAGAACAACGACACCTAATTTTGATCTTACAAAACCGAAATGTCATGAGGATAATTTGGATACTTCTAGTCGCACTTTTTCTAGGCGTGGCGGAGAGCCGGGCACAATCGCAGATGCGAATCACCACTACCAACAGGTCAAAGATCACGGTGGCAGTAGACGGCAGGTATTTTAACAGGCGCGGCACAGCAATTACTGTAGGTGACCTGCCGCCTGGACGCCATTCAGTAAAGATTTACGCTATTCAATATGATAGGTGGGGGAGCGCTTACCAGAGACTGATGTTCCAGGGCAGGGTCACAACGGATTACCGGATGACGACTAATGTGGTCTTCAATCCTTACAGCCGTATGGCAAATATCCGCCAGATTGCTTCTGAATGGCGAGATGGCGCTAATGACGAAGATTATGCAGCGTATAAAGATGGTGCACACGAGGAATCTTCTTCACCAGTACCGGGTACGCCTGCGGCTTCTTCTCCATTGGCATCACCGGCGCCAATGGGTAGCCTGGTTTTCAGCAAGCAAGAGGCACTGAAAAAGAAGACTGATGGTGAATCAACTGACACCAAGAAACTGGCTACTGTAAAAAACGGCCTCAGTGGCGAAACAGTGTCAACGACTCAGGTGATGGATATTATGGATTGGTTCTTGTTTGAAAGTACGAGGCTTGAGTTTTCAAAATGGGCGTACAACATCACTATCGACAAGCAATCCTACAAAGATCTGGCTAAGAAATTTGAAGTAAGCGCAAATCGGCAGGATTTTGAAGCTTTCGTCAAGAAACACCAATAATCGCCTTAGTTCAGCAATAGTAAGTTTACGCTACGTTGCAGGATGTTAAATGCGATCTCAGCCATAAGGTTCTCTTTGTCCAGCGTCGGATTTACTTCTGCTATTTCAAAGCAGCATATCTTATGGTGCTGCATGAAAGAAGCTACGAGGTCTTCCGCTTCGCGCTCACGCAATCCGTTGCTTACAGGTGTACCGGTGCCCCTTGAAATGGAGCTGTCCAGGCTGTCAACATCAAATGACACATAGATGTCATCGCAGTTAGAAAGGTGAAGGAAAGTCTGCCTCACCACATTTTCAACGCCCTTGCGGCGCACCTCTGCAACCGGAATTACTTTGATATTGCCCTTCTTAATAATGGCTTCTTCTTCTTTTTCAAAGTCGCGGAGCGCAATGAAAACTATGTCCTCAGGTAATATTTTGGGCTCTATCTTGCCCATGTTCTTCAATTTGTTCCAGAAATCTACGGTTGTAGCATCCGGGTTGTGCAACTGGTTCTCTACATTGTCCTCGCCCAGCGAAACCGCCAGCGGCATGCCATGCATATTGCCGGATGGTGTGGTGTAGGGTGAGTGCATGTCAGCGTGTGCATCTATCCATACTACTCCGAGGCGACGTTTAGGTTTTGCCATTTTCAGACCCGCTATTGTCGCACCTGCCGTGCTGTGGTCGCCGGCAAGCACTAACGGGAACAGGCCGGATTTTACGGTTTCACAAACGGCTTTAGATACTTTATCATACATCGCATGCACACCCTGGATGCGCTTGGCGTAGGGCGAAGCTACCGGTTCATAAAGCAGGCGATTCTCCGTTTCTATTATCTCTGATGGGAAGTTTACAAACAGGTTACTCATAAAGTCGAGTGCCGCAATTTTAATAGCATCAACTCCCAGGCTTGCGCCACGAGTTCCTGCACCTATTTCTGACCTTACTTCAAGTATTTTAATGTTACGCATGTAGCTCAAAGATAGCGGTTTTTAAAAATTGGCCTGGCGGATCAGTTTGTCTTCCGCTTTCCCGTTTTGGCGCAAGGCGAGTTTGCTCTTCGGACAGAACAAGACTGGGGAGATTTACATTTCCTCTTGATTTCTAAAAATTTACTAAAAGGTTAAAATATTATATATCCTATGTATTCCATTAGCTTGCATAAATTTCCTAAATAAGTTAAATTTGAAGGTTGTTGTACTACTTGCTAGTTTATAAAGTATACCATCTAATAAATATTTCAAAGGTTAAAAAAAGGATCAGATGAGACACGTTTACACTTGGTTATTGCTTTTCGTCGGTTGCGCCGTATCCTACGGGCAGCCATCCTCATTCACTTACACAGGCTCTGTACAGACCTACACTGTCCCAATGGGAATTACCTCGCTACTCCTTGATGTTGAGGGCGCTCAGGGGGGCAACTTTACGAGCCATGGTAATGGCGGCCTGGGTGGGAGAGTAGTCTGCACGCTTGCCGTTACACCCGGTGATGTCCTCCAAGTTTACGTTGGTCAGCAGGCGTCTTCCAGTAGTTGCGGCTCCGGTTCAGCAGGGGGCGGAAATAGTGGCGGAGGTGCCCAGGGGGGCAACGGGGCCACTTCGGGCTGTGGTGGTTCCGGAGGTGGCGGCGCCAGCGATGTGCGTACCGTGGCTGGTAGTACCACAACTGCTTTGAATAGTCGCCTGGTAGTAGGCGGCGGCGGCGGCGGCGGCGCGTGGGCCTGCGGATCAGAAAATGGTGGAGATGGCGGTGGCCTTACAGGTGGTCTCGGCCAAAACTTTTGTTCGAGTTACAGTCTTTCAAACAATGGCGGGCCGGGCACGCAAACAGCAGGTGGCGCTGCTGGTAGCTCCGCCTCAGCAGGTTCGCTAGGTGCCGGTGGTAACGCATACTGCTGTTACTATGGTGGCGGCGGTGGCGGTGGCTACTACGGTGCCGGCGGCGCATACGAAGGTGGCGGATGCGGCGGATCATCATACGCCGGTGGTGCCGGCGTTACAGGTGCTGTTATTACTCCCGGTGTCCGCACAGGCAATGGAATTGTCGTTATTACGCCGCTTTGTAGTAATCCTCCGGCGCCAACCGGTACTGCCGCTCTTTGTACAGGTGGGTCAACAACGTTCTCTAATACAGTTTCCGGTGGAGTTTGGCAAAGTAGCAACACCAGCGTTGCAACTGTATTGTCAGGTACAGGCGAAGTGACAGGCGTTGGCACCGGAACTTCGGTCATTACTTATAATGTGGGTGGTGGTTGCTATTCAACTAAGACAGTCACTGTCAATGCTGCTCCGTCGGTTAGTAGTATCAGCACAAACTCGCCACTCTGCGCAAATTCAACACTTAACTTAACTGCTGGTAGCCCTGCGAACGTATCAACTTTCCTTTGGGAAGGTCCGGCCTCGATCTCAGGTTCAGCCTCTGCGTCGGCGAGCGTCCCTTCTACTATCACGGGCAATGCCGGTACCTACTCGCTTACGGTTAGCAGTGGTGCAGCGGGCATTGGTTGTACGCTTACCTATACTACGTCTGTTTCGATCCTTGCTGCACCTGCTACCATTGGTGGTACGGCATCTGTATGCGAAGGTTCTACTACTGCATTGACGAATAGTGTTCCAGGCGGTACATGGGCAAGCTCCAACACCTCAGTAGCATCTATTGGTTCTACAGGAATAGTTTCTGGCGTTGCGCCGGGGACATCAAACATTTCCTATACGCTGTCATCTGGTTGTTCTTCTGTTGTAGAGCTTACGGTTAATGCTCTACCGGTGCTCAATATCTCACCTTCCAATAGCTTAACTGTTTGTTTAAATTCTCCAGCCAACTTTACCGCTATTGCTCCGGGTGCTACTTTCTCGTGGACAGGCATATCTGGCGCAACGGGATTATCATGTACATCATGTGCATCACCTTCGATAACACCAGCAACAGTTGGCTCCAGCATCTATAGCGTCACAGCGACAACGAGCGCAGGCTGTTCGGTTACAGACGGCGTTACCGTTTCAGTAAATCCATTGCCAACAGATATAACGGGTACGAGCAGCAATATTTGTGTCGGTACATCAACCACACTTAGCAGCGGTACAGGAGGTATCTGGAGCGCAAGCAATGGTAATGCTTCTATCGGTGCTACATCTGGTCTGGTTACCGGTTCATTTGCTGGTGCTGTAACGATTAGCTACACATTGCCAAACTCTTGTTATAAGACATACAATATGATGGTACTGTCTACTCCTGCATCTATCGGTGGCACGGCTACCGTATGCGAGGGTATGACAACCAACCTGACCCACACAACAGGTGGTGGTGTATGGAGCAGCAGCAGCTCTGCAACAGCATCAGTTAATCCATCGGGTGTTGTTACAGGCGGTACTGCTGGTAACACTACTATTTCTTATACACTTCCAAGTGGTTGTATCGTAACAGTTGTTGCAACGGTTAACGCACTGCCTGCTGCCATTAATGGCGCAAGCACAGTGTGTGAGTCAGCTAGTACAACACTTACAGATGCGACATCAGGCGGTACATGGAGCAGCAGCTCAGCGAACGCAACGATAAATACCTTCTCAGGTATTGTGAACGGAGTTAGCGCAGGTAATGTGGTAATGTCCTATACACTGCCTACAGGTTGTTACCGCACAAAGGCGATGACGGTAAATGCATTGCCTGCGGCAATCAGCGGAAACAACAATGTATGCCACAACAGTGTAGATTATCTTACAAATGCTACACCGGGTGGTACATGGGGCA
>JAHBTQ010000007.1 GCA_019638495.1 Taibaiella sp. | reverse complement strand
TACATAACAGCCGCTGCCGAGATCATACGTGATCGTGGTCGTACCAACGGTCAGGCCGGTCACAACACCGGTTGAGGGGTCTACAGAACCAATCGCGGGAAGACTACTGCTCCATGTGCCACCCGCAGGTGTAGAGCTCAGCGTCGTAGTGGCGCCAAGGCACGCAATGTTGATACCCGTAATAGCAGTAGGCGTAGGCGTAACCGTAACAACAGCTACTGAACTACAGCCTGCTACCGTGTAATAGATGGTCGTGGTGCCCGGCGTAATACCCGTCACTACTCCGGTAGTTGAGTTCACCGTACCGATGCCCGTAGCTGAACTGCTCCATGTGCCACCGGAAGTGGTACTCGATAATGTAATGTTGTAACCCGCACAAACTGTCATCGGGCCGGTAATAGCTGCCGTCGCAGGGTTGATCGTAACCGTGGCTGTAGACGATGCCGTACAGCCAAAACCATTCGTCACAGTTACTGTGTACGTTATGGGCGTTACCACCGTCACCGTGTCCGGGTGCATGTAAACCGTTGTAGCAGTACCACCTGTGTAAGGTGTGGTTAGACCTGCGTCTGAATACAGGTACAAAGTGGATGACCATGTAGCTGCGGCAGATGATGTCAATGACACACTCGCACCGTTACATACCGTGGTAACTGATGGTGTAATAACCGGCGCTGCAGGAAGTGGATTGACTGTGACAAGTGCAGTAGCATTCATGGTACATGTACCATTCGTTGCTACGAGTACATAACTTCCACTGGCTGTGGGCGTAATAACCGGCGAGAGGGCCGTAGAAGTAAACCCGCCAGGACCACTCCAGCTCCAGCCAATGCCTGTAGTAGTACCTGTAAGTGTAACCGAGCCACCAGGACAGACTGCCGCGCTTGGCGTTGCATTTACTGTCACAGGGCAGGGCGACCAGCGATATACCTGGTTGGTAGCAGGTGAACCGCTCACTGTATAAAAGGTACCTGTTGTGTTTGTAGGTGAAGAACCAACACCATTGATCGTTGAGTAGTCGCTTGCACCGTTTGCTATACCGATTGTAGCACTGGACGTAGAATATGCACTGCTACCATACCAGTATTCAATAACGTTTGAAGTTTCATACAACTTCATCTGAAAACTTGCGGCTGGTGTTGTACCGAAATTGGGGTAGAGCGTATGATCGCCCCACTCCATCGTAAATATCCTGTTGGGGGCTGTGCCTGTAGTCTGGTAATATGAAGAGGATGCGTGCGATATAAGGTCATCCCAATAGGCCATCAGCCATCCATTGGTAGCAATGCTGCCCGTAGCGTTTGTCCAGGTGATCGACGTTGAATTGGATAACGAAGCCCAGCCGTTCGTACAAATAGAAGTCTGCGTGTAGGCGGTTCCACAGAAACTAAACGTGAAACCCAAACCAATACTGAGCTGGGTTTTATCATCGCCCCACCATCCTGACCCCATCACAGTACCTGTTGATGCTATGCTGGAATAGGTGGACGTAAATGCCGAAAAGTTATAGGTTGCCGTTGTCTGAGCCTTTGCTCCCGAAAACGCCAGGGCCAACAAAACAAATAAGGTTAAAAGTCCTTTCTTCATAAACTATTGAAATAAACTACAATTCTGAACTTGTAAATTTAATCTTTTCACCAAATAATGCAAAAATTCTTTAATTATCAGTATCGGGGAGGGCAACTATTTGTTTATCAACACTAAAAACATCGAAATTTCGCTATGCATATAGATTTTTCGAAAACCGACCCAGCCAATTATTAAAAGGCGCAAAAACATTAACTGCTGTTAGTAAAAGATACATTTTTATTTTTCAAATTAACGCCAAAAAATCCCCCTGGTAACCTTAATGTTGACGCAGTAACTTAGACTCCAGGGCTGATTTCACCTCATGCCACTCGTCACACACGATACTGTATACCACTGTATTGCGAAATTTTCCATTTTCCCGTATCCTGTCGTTGCGCAAAATGCCTTCCATACTTGCACCTATTCCAAGAATAGCCTGCCGGCTACGCCAATTCGTCTCGTCAGTCACAAGCTGCACCCTTATCGTATTCATCACTTCAAAGCAGTGAGTTAACAGCAGCAGCTTGCACTCTCTGTTATAACCTGTGCGCCAGAAGGCAGGATCGTACCAGGTCCATCCTATCTCCAGTTTCCTGTGCTCCGGGAATATATTGTGAAACATAGTGCTCCCTATGATTCTGCCCGATTGCCTGTCAATGACTGTAAATGGGTACTGCTCGCCGGTGCCGCGTTTCAGCACTGCACTCTCCAGGTGTCGCCTTATCCGGTTTTCATCAGTCCCGTCAATGGATGTGTATTCCCAGATCCGGGCATCATTTGCAACATTTACCAATTCTGTAAAATGTTGCCTTTCCAGCGGCACCAGTCGCACTCGTTCCCCTTCCAGTACCACCGGGTGTTGTATCCAATTCATCGTTTCATTGATTAACAGAAGCCAAATTACAACTATTGCATCAACACGTATTTTTGCGTACTACCGCATCCAGATTAGAAATGAGCGATACCATTATTCAAAAACACAGCGCCCCCCGCTGGATAGAGAACCTGCATATCCTGCTTTGGCTTTTTAAAGACATGTGCTGGGCAGTAGTATGGCGCCCCGGGGGCATTGCCATGATTGTGCCTACCGTTTCGGTGGCTATTTACTTACTCTTTAAGTCGCGCGGCCGCCGGACAGAAGTGTATCATAATGCCGCAGTTGTTATGTGGATCTCCGCCAACTCAACCTGGATGATCGGGGAATTTTTCAATAAAGACCTCAGGCCAACCGCCGTAATACTATTTGGGGTAGGCATCTGTATTCTTCTGTTTTATTACATCTTCTATTTCAGGAAAGACATGCGCGAGGAGCGAGACCTGCAGAAAAAAACAAACGTTTAACGCGTACTGACCAGCGGTTTCTGCGCCATTTTCATCAGTTCGTTCTGGCGATATAACTGGTACCTGTAATTAGCAGAACCTTCCAATACCTGTACCATGCCCTCCATTTCCGCATCATCGCCCGTAGGGTCGTACTCGCGGCGCAGGTTATTATCGAAAACCAGGCCCACAGACTGCCAAACCACTGCTGATATACCCCCCTTCATCTCTCGGATAATGCTATAGCAATTTCGCCCTGTCTGACGATTAATGAGCTTCACCAGCACATGCCCCTGGTCTATGGTCAGGTTTTTAAGAGGCTGCTTGAAAGCCACATCCAGTCTGCGGTCCACTTCTTTCAGGTACCTGCGCCGGTCCCTGCGCGAGTCCAGTGTATCAAGTGTGGTGCGCACTTCGCTTAGTATCGTTGCCGCAGTAATGGCGTATGGATATACAGCATAGATATCCCTGCGTAAGCGGTCTCGTCGTAGACGGTCTTCCGGCTTTATGTACAGACCAATATGTGTGAACTCAGGGAGGAACGCCATGGGATAAGACTGTCCATTTTCAATGACCGCGCCAAGGCGAATGGTATCGTTTGCCGAAAATTGCCCCAAACAGGCTCCGGAGAGGAGCATTGCGAATATAACGGGGCATATGAGGGCTACAAACTTCATCGGCAATTATCCAATTCAAATGTCGTGAATTTTTAAATATCAACATACACTCCCCGGCACCATCGTCTACCAGGAAGTGTTAATTTATCCTGGCACGAACCTTGCTACACTTTGGTATGAACCTACATGCAAGTACCTTTGCACGGCAATTATGAAAAAAATAATAGCACTACTTCTGGCTGCATTTGTCATACAGTCTTGTAACAAAGACGAGCCTAAACCACTGACGAAGGAAGAGATTGCCCAGCAAATAGACTCAATTGTTGCAGAGCGGATTCGGCAGGTGGAAGCCGACGCTCAGAAAGAATTGGAGTACCGAATGAAAATTGAGGTGAAGATCAAAGCTGATTCCATTCTGCATAGCATGCAGCATATTCACGACTCAACCCACGCCGATAGTACGAAACAGACACATTGAACGCAATAACAGAGCACCCGGTATTGTACTTTGACGGCATTTGCAACCTTTGCAACCGAACAGTACAATTTGTGCTAAAACGCGACCGACACAAGCGATTTCGCTTTGCTACACTGCAATCTACTGCGGGCACAAATGTCGTCACTTTGGGGTCGCAGCCCGGCACGAGCCCTGGGAGTGTAATCCTCTATTATGGCGGCAAATACTATTACAAATCGGCCGCAGCTCTGAAAACAGCACAACTGCTCGGAGGCATTTGGTCCCTCTTTTATGTCTTTATGATAGTCCCACGTTTCATCAGGGATGCCGTGTATGACACTGTAGCGAGAAACCGTTATAAATGGTTTGGACGCCGACAGAGTTGCATGGTGCCCACACCGGATGTTGCAGAACGATTCATCTTATCTTAAATTTTACCATTTTCTTTCCTCTCTCTATAATAAATTTGGGGATGGATATGATCAGGCGGCTGTTATTTATCGTCGCAATTGCGTTTACTGTAATTCCTTCATTTGCCCAGGAGGTCACCTATTCCCGCTACGATAAGTTCGATTTCAGAAACGATGCCTATTCTGTCGTGGGCATGTGTGGCGGGCTCACCTACACCTATATCCGGAACGAAGACGGATCCCGGCTGGACGCCTACAACGACTCCATGAACAAGGTCGCCTCCGTGATCCTGGACTTCTTTCCTTCGCGCATTTACCAGGTGCGCTTCATTACCTACAGCGACCGGATGATAGCCCTCTACCAGGCGCTGGAAGGAAACAAAGTAGTTCAGTATGCAGCGCTACTGGATGAGAATGGCCTGCTACACGGCAAGCCTATTGAAATAGGCAGCATCCGCACCGGCATATTTGGTGCAACGCGCAACTATTTCTCAGCCTCCTATTCCGACAATAAGCAACAGATCATAGTGTATAGCGCCACCGACAAAGGCAACGAGATCGTGTTTGATTGTAAATGGCTTAACGAAGATGCAAAAGTCACAAGCGCAGTCAAGGTATCATTCCCCACAGAAAACACACCGGAACATGGCGAAGTAAATGTGGCTAATGATGGCACCGTATTTATGGCTGCCTACACCCCCATAGGCTCACAAAACTACGCCGACCAGTACTGGATACTAAAGTTAAAACCCGGCGCAACAGCCTTTGAAGCAAAGGAGCTGCAGCTCGGCGACAGGTATGCTACCAGCGGCTATACCAAGATCGACAACCAGAATGGAAAGGTATATTTTGGAGGCTTCTACTCCAATGAAAAAAACGGCAACTTCGACGGGCTCATCTATGCATCATACGATATCGCTGAGGACAAATATACTGTACAACGCTTCATCTCGTTTGATTCAGAGCTGGCCGGGCAAACCAGCGCCCGCCGCAAAGAGCACGCGTTTGACAACTACATCGTAAGACAACTGATCGCTAAGAATGACGGTGGCTTTGTGCTCATCTCAGAGATCAATTTCATAACCACGCGCAGCAGCTTCGCTCCCGGCTTCGGTTATTACTCTTTCTACACACCATACATGAGCTCCACGGTGCGTGAATATCATTATAACGATATTATGGCACTGTCATACAACAAAGACGGAGTGCGGGAATGGAGCTCATTTATATTGAAACAACAGTACTCGCAGGAAGATGATGGTGTATTCTCATCCTATGCCCTGCTCAACAGCGGCGGCACACTCGCCTTTCTCTATAACGACTTCGACATCCGGCACTCCCGGATCCAACTGTCCACCGTAGGTGCAGACGGACGAACGGAAACGCACGGTCTGGCAGCAGCAGGTAATGACAATCCCGATTGGCTGCCCCGCTCCTCTAAGCAGATAGCGGGAAGAGTGATGTTGGTGCCCTGCTTCCGGAAGAAACAAATCTGTTTTGCGCGGGTCGAATTCTAGAGGACTTTTACCGCGTGCGATGGGCGCCACCCTGGTAGGTGGTGAGGTATATGTTCTTATTCTCGAAGTAAAGCAGATACCCATTCCTATCCCATCGAGGCTTGATCTTGTAATTAGTAAACGGCGCTCCGGACAGGTCCTTGTAACTATCGTTAAAGATAGTGCCATAGCCCTTTAGCAACATACCATACCACATCATTGTCTCATATCCCCGCCAGGTCATTTCTATGGGAGCCCCACCAAATTCTTTACCATAGGCTGTGCTGACACGATCTGCCACAGCACGCTCCACGTGAGAGAAATCGAATGGATAAGTCACATTAACGGTGAGATTTTTATACATCCCTGCTTTGGACAGGTTCGCATTACTGTGCCATCCGGGCATGCCATAGATCTCAAAATGCGTGCCGGGGAAACGCGATGATAACAACTGCAAAATGCTATCGGCAAAAACCGCATCAGAAATACTCATCACTACAACATTGGGCTTTGTTGAGTCAACAACGCCCGCAAGCAATTCAGCAGACGGAAGTGTATTGCACAGCAATTTCCGAAAAGTAACATCGGTATACAGATCGTTGAGAATATACAACGCAGCATTATCATCCGTCAGCGAATTGGTGCGGTAGAGCATAGTCACATTTTGCTCCGGATACTTATCTGATATTTCGTCCACGATGAACTCACAGTGACTCTTAAGCGATGGTTGCAGCATTGTGAAATACTGGTTATCCTTCACCCAGCCGTCATAGTTCGTGAGGGCAGAGACAAAGTTTATTTTCTTCTTCTTTGCAAAACCGGCCAGTACAGGAATGTCGTGTTGCTCCACTGCACCTATGATCAGATCTGTAGAGTCGAACTTACGATGCTGTATAAGTACCTCCGGCGACTGGTCATACGATCCGGCATCAAAGATGTCTATATCCATCTGCATACCTGCGCGCTCCAGGCTATCTGCAGCGAGCTTCACACCCTGGTAAAATGCCAGGCCAGGCGCCGCCTTCTCTGGCACCTTTTCTTTAAAGGTCACTGACTCGCCCCGCACCAGCTCATCAAGAAACAATGAAGTTATCACCGCAACGCGGTAGTGCTTCTTCATGCGCGAATCAGGAAAGTATATCTGCTGGCGTTTCCTGGGCTGTTCCTGCTGCTCAGGATTTGCCTTTGGATCGGCTGATGCCTTTTCATTCACTGGTTCTGATTCATGTTTCCTCCGGCCCTTCTTCTCCTCGCTCCGTTCCTCCACCCTGCCCCTGCCGGCGTCCCTGCTGCGCTCAGCCACGCTCTTATACTCCTGCGCACGCACAGTACCTGCCCCACAACACAGCACAACCGCTAAAGCCCAACTATAAAATACTGAATTCCGCATGCACAAAAAAGAGTCGCAAAAGTAGCAATTAATGACACTACCCGGATGGCACACACAATGTTATGATTAGCTTAGCGTTATTAGTCCGGTGAAAACAAGGAACTCCCATCTCTTACTCGCATCTGCCCTCATGCTGGTCACCGTTACAGGAATTTGCCAGGAAACTGACTTCCTGGACCAGCCGGTACGTGTCTTTGAAGGGCGACTTGTAGGTGGCATGAACATTTCTCAGGTAGATGGAGATACCTACGCAGGATACCACAAAGTGGGCATCAATGCCGGGGCTATGGTTTTCGTGAACCTGCCAGGTAAGTGGGCCATAAGCTTAGAAATGCTCTACGCTGCGAAAGGAGCCCGTGGTGCGCATGTAAGCGAGTCTTACTACGTGGGCACCTATTTCGATAAATACTACCTGAACCTGAACTATGCTGAGATACCAATAGCCATACACTACAAACAGTTTCCCTTCCTGGACTTTGAAGCGGGCATATCCTATGGAAGGCTCATCTCTTCAAAGGAATGGGGAGTAGCAGATGTCCCGGTGGTGATAGACCCTGTATACAACTACTTCAATAGCTCGGAAATTGCCGGACTGGGCGGCGCCAATATGCGCATAGGCAAGAAAATGTACGCTAACCTCCGTTTTCAGTACTCGCTGACTGCCATCAGACCGTATCCGAGGATACCGCAACACTACTTCGTCTACCCGGAAAACCAAGTCAACAATGTGGTGACACTTCGGCTTATGTACGTGCTATAGCCCTAATTGAGCGGCACCCCCATCCACGAATACTTGTAGAACATCGATTTTCGGCCCAGCTTACTTTTACTGAGGTATTGTGCCAGCCACTGCTTCTGATCGTCCAGGGTTTTGGTGATGTCTATGATATTCTTCTCCACCTGCACCATCATCTCGTCGATCTTATCATAGCCGCCTCGTATGCTTTTCAGCTTTGCCTGCGCGCCTGTAATATGCTTGTCAACCTTGTCCAGCATTGCCTGTATCTCAGCATCTGTCTTCGCGGGTTTAAACTGGCGGTTGCGGTAATTGATGAAATCGTTCAGCCCGTTTACGCCTTTATTCATGTCGTCCACAGCCTCATTATAGGTCTCTACTACCTTGTTCTGCTGGGCCACTTTAGCGTTGTGGTCGTTCACTTCAATGTTAGCATACAGGTTGGTGAGCCTGTCATGAACCGTCTGATTCGTAACGCCGTTTGCAGACAGTCTCCGCGCCTCTGCTACCAGCTTTGCATGATCTGGCAACGCAAGATAACTGGCTATTGTATCCGGGAAACTGAAATAAGGCCGGGAGCTATTTGCTACGAACCGGCTATCATCAAAGTCTTTGCTTGTTATGGGATGGTAAGACAATTGCCACATAGGGTCGTAGGGCATATGCGTATGAATAAGTGCCGATGGAGCAGTGTTGAAATACTCATCATTTATCTTTCTCACAAACTGGTCGTCCATTATCACACCTGATCCCCATGTAGGATCAAACAATTGCCATGCGCCATTTACTCTTACAGCATTCCAGCCGTGTCGAACAAAATTGGTGTATGCAGGCTGCCGCGTGTAGCCTACTACAATATCTGCAGTGAGGCCAACCTTCCCGCATATCTCGTTAAAAATAGCTGCATAGTTCTCACAAACGCCCACACGAGACTTCATAGTCCGCTTTATCTTTTCCTCCTTCGTTTCGTTGAAGTTCATCGCAAACATATTGGGTACATCATAGGAAATGTTAGACGCGACCCAAATAAACACTGCCCGCACCTTACCTGGCTCTGAGGTGAAATTTGCATTGATGTAGTCTGCCACTTCTGTTGTGGTCTGCGCGTGCGAAACCGTGGGCTCGGTCATCATTCGGTCTACAGCAACATAAGGTGATGTATTCTTTTGGGCAAATAATAGGGCAGGCACCAGCAATAGCGCCACAAGTACTTTCCATTTCATAAAATCCACAACAAATTTCAACAGAAGGCGAAGATACATAATAGCATGTCCCAACTATCTGTGGCTGCTCGCTTTTGCATGTTTCATAACAAAATGTATTCTTAAACGCTTTAGCCGGTGTTAACTTTGAGTGATGGAGCGGCAAGGAAAACTCATAATGCTTATCGGTGCGCTTATGATCCTTGCAGGATTGATCTTGTGGCTCGCCGGTGACCGGCTCAGGTTCCTCGGACATCTGCCGGGCGACATAAGGTACGAGCGCGGGAACACACGCGTATACATCCCTATTACTACTATGCTACTACTTAGTTTGCTGCTCTCAGCTATAATGTGGATAGTGCAACGGCTAAAGTAACTGACGCAAATGCCCTCACGCTTTGTCGCAACCGCTACCCGACCGCGAACTATGCGCCACCTACCTTTGAAAATAAAAAGATTATGACAACCCGGCTAATCGATAATGACATTACCGTCCACTGCCTCACCGCGTCTTCCTTTCCTGCTGGTGTAAAGGAAGTTTACGACAAGCTGCATAAATTGTATCCGCCGGAAAACGGACGTACCTACTTCGGCATATCGTGGCCCGACGGAAAAGGCTCCCTGGTTTACAAAGCCGCCGTAAAGCTGAACGAATCCGACGCTACACCCGGCGCTCCATTTGAAACATTCACCATTCGTAAGGGCGAATACCTGAGTGAAGATATTCAGAACTTCATGAGCGACGTAACAAGCATTGGCCGCCTGTTTCAGCAAATGATACACGAGCCCGGCATAGACCCCAATGGCTACTGCCTGGAAATGTACCTGAACCCAACAGATGTAAGGTGCATGGTGAAACTGGCTTAGCAACCACAACACAGCCCACCTCCCGCTCCCTCGGAAAGGGCCGGGAAGAGTTTCTACCTGCGATATCCCAGATCACCCACAAGCGATGTTGGCAATTCCGGCAACATGTTACGTGGCAGCAGGAATGACGTGAGCTCTGCAAGTTCCTTGAAAACATAGTGACTATCGGCTGCGCCGCGCAGGTACTCCGCTCCTGTGCTACCACCCGTTCCCACACGCTTGCCTATTGTGCGCTGCACCATGTGGATGTGCCTGTGGCGCCACATAGAGAGCTGCTCATCGATCTCAAGAAGTGTACTTAACAATTCATAAGGTAACTGAAGCAGAGGCTGGTCGCGATAAAGCATAATGAACATGGCATTCCTCGATGCTTCTACGCTGAATGAACGGTCTCCCGGATACTGCTCCTGGTTGATGAAAATGGCATCAAATACTTTCAGGTTCTGCATCTCTGCCTCTGAGAGGCTCGCTACATATGCATCGCGATACCTGTTCCAGAAAGAACCGACATGGTCACCCCAGTACTCAGGATTGTTCACAAATGGCATCCTCGCCAGCCACCTGTCAAGCAGCACTAGCAGCGACAGTTCGCTTTCGGCCTGCTTCACCCTGTCTACATCTGCAGCGGTAAGCTGCGACAGATAGTATGCCTTACCATGCCGCTGGTCATACTTCAGGCCCAGGCTGGCTTCTATCATCTTGAACTGTATACTCTGGAATCCCGATGCAGGACGCAACAGGTCACGAAAATCGAGGAAATCAAGAGGGGTCATCGTTTCCAGTATACCCATCTGCATCACGGCAACCTCCAGTATGCCGCAGATACGCTTCAGCCGGTGCACACTGTTATGTATATCTGGTGCATTGTTCTCAATATTAGGCTGGCTGAAGATTCCGCGAACAATAGACAACTCGTGCAATATCTGCTTGAACCATAACTCATATGCCTGATGAATGATGATAAACAACATTTCATCGTCAGCACGCAATCCTTCTTTTGCACTCTCCGGCTGTTGCGCATTCAGAATTTTATCCAGTTGCAGGTATTCGCTATAGTAAACGGGCTTCCGCTCTTTCCTTTCCATGGCGCGAAATTACTAAATGGCCGCACACCAAGGAAATTGTAAGGAATGATTATGGTCAAGAATATCCCGGGAAAAGGCATCTTGCACGGAGTTCATTCTCCATCACCCACCTTTTGCAGAGCCTTGGAAAGCGCCTCCCTATACATTGGCCCCTGCTTACCGCACAGGCAGGTTCACCTACTCCTAAGGAGCGGCAGGATGGGGTTCTTCCGCCCCGCAGCAATGTGGTCTATTGCTTTTGCCATGCGCTCCACTATAGCCTCGCTATTGCCTGCGGCATATATCCAAGTCCGCCAGGCTTTCTGTTCACCGTCAGGCAGCTTTTGAAACCGTTTCCATGCTTCCGGGTCATCCTTCAGTGCTTCGGTAAAGTCGTCTTCGACAACTTCATCCACCGGCTTGTCGCCATATAGCAGTATTCTTACTGTGTCACCGGCCTCCTTACCTATTTTTTTCCGTATCTCTGCCTTTACCGCCAGGAATAAACGCCCGCCCTTAATCGGCATCAGGCTGGCGTTATTTAGCTCAAAGTCATCTATCAGCGCATTCACACGCGTCCACCCAAAGTTCTTCTTTCCTCCCTTTATCACAGCAGGCAACAGGGCATAGGTCCATCCACCCTTCATGGGCATTTTTTCCAAAACAATATCACCTTCGAATATCAGGTGCTGCATAGATGACTGATCTGTTAAATGTTACACGCTAAAGGTAGCCATTTGCCCATAACCGGGCCGGCATGTTCACCGTTCTTGCTATCTTTATAGATACAAAAACAGGTCGGCAACCACATGCTGAGATATTGTTGCCCGGCCACAGATCATTCATATGCAACCTGCTTATATAATGGGCGGACTGCGCACTGCAGTCTGCAAGTCCAAACGTGGAGGCTTCCGCAATTACCGCCCCGATGACCTGGCCGTAGATGTGATAAAGGGACTGCTGGCACAGTTTCCGCAACTGGATCCAAAACTCGTAGATGATGTAATAGTGGGGAACGCTGTGCCCGAGGCAGAGCAGGGTCTGCAGGTGGGCCGAATCATTGCGAACCGCGCAATAGGCGAATGGGCACCCGGCTTTGTCCTGAACCGCTATTGCGGCTCGGGCCTCGAAGCCATTGCAATTGCAACTGCCAAAATCCAGACCGGCCAGGCAGAGTGCATCATTGCGGGTGGCACAGAAAGCATGAGCCTGGTACCAACCGCAGGCTGGCGCACCATGCCCAACTATGAATACACAAAGGACAATGGAGACTACTACCTGAGCATGGGCCTAACGGCAGAGCAGGTGGCTAAAGACTTCAATGTATCCCGCGAAGATCAGGACGCGTTTGCGCTACGGTCTCACCAGCGCGCGCTAAATGCGATTGCAAATGGATACTTCAAAGAAGGAATATTGCCCATCACCGTTCAGGAAGTGTACCTGAACGAAAAAAACAAGCGGGCCGTTCGCGACATTGTAATTGATACCGATGAAGGACCACGTGCAGACACATCAGCGGCCGTGCTGGCAAAACTCCCGGCAGTATTTGCCCAAGGAGGAAGCGTTACAGCAGGCAACTCCTCACAAACCTCCGACGGTGCCGCATTCACCATTGTTATGAGCGACCGTCTCGCAAAAAGCCTGGGCCTGCAGCCAATTGGCGCACTGAGAGCGTGCACAGCCGCCGGTGTAGACCCAAGAATAATGGGAATTGGCCCGGTTAAAGCAGTGCCTAAAACACTAAAGACTGCAGGCATGAACCTTGCCGACATAGACCTTGTGGAACTAAACGAAGCATTTGCATCACAATCGCTGGCTGTCATCCGGGAACTGGGTATGGACCAGGAAAAGGTGAATATCAATGGAGGCGCAATTGCACTTGGTCACCCACTGGGCTGCACCGGCGCAAAACTCACCATCCAGATACTTAGCGATCTAAAGAGGCTAGATAAAAAATACGGGATGGTCACAGCCTGCATAGGAGGTGGCCAGGGAATAGCAGGCATAATAGAACGATTCTAAAACGACAGAACGGAAGAACACAATGAGCGAAAACACGCTTTACAAAGAATACGTGCAGCTTTCACACAAAGCAGCAGACCTGAATAATGCATCGGCAGTGCTGGGCTGGGACCAGGAAGTATATATGCCCCCAAAAGGAGCCGCCTTCCGCGGACAACAACTCGCTACCCTGGCCTCTATGGCTCATGAAATAGCTACAGGGCCCCGGATGGGCCGCCTGCTGAAAGACCTAACTCATGACGAAAGTCTTACCGACTTGCAACGCGCGAATGTCCATCGCAGTCTGGACGACTATGAGAAGAACAGCAAGCTGCCATCTGATTTTGTGGAATCTCTATCCCGCCAAACGAGCGAGTGCTTCAATGCGTGGTTAGATGCCAGAAAGCTGAATGACTTCAAGGTATTTGCACCATCGCTTGAAAAAATGGTAGCGCTGAAGCGGGAACAGGCAAACCTGTATGGCTACGAAGTGCACCCATATGATGCACTCCTGGACGAATACGAAAAAGGCATGACCGTTGCCACACTCGACAAAGTGTTTGAGGGAATAAAGAGAGAGCTACCACCCATACTGGATAAGATAAGATCAGCCGCGCAGGTAAATGACGCTTTCTTTTACCGCCACTACCCGAAAGGAGCTCAGTGGGACTTCTCTATGGACGTGCTGCGCAAAATGGGCTATGACCTGGACGCAGGCAGGCAAGATATTTCCGAGCATCCTTTTACCACAAGCTTTGCTCCTACAGACGTTCGCGTTACTACCCGCGTCAGCGAAGACAACTTCGCATCCCTGCTCTGGAGCAGCATACACGAAGGTGGCCATGCACTATACGAACAAGGTTTGCCGGAGGCAGAATATGGCCTTCCACTCGGCGCAGCGGCATCACTTGGCATACATGAGTCGCAGTCGCGCCTATGGGAAAACTGTGTCGGCAGGGGTCAGCAGTTCTGGAACCAATTCTTCCCTATCCTGAAGGGCTACTTCCCAGAACAACTTGCCGACGTAACAGCAACAGACTTCTTTAAAGCCTGCAACAAAGTAGAGCCATCCTTCATCAGAACCGAAGCAGACGAAGTGACCTACCACTTCCATGTGCTGATTCGCTACGAACTGGAAAAGGCAATACTCGACGGCTCCCTCGACGTTAATGGCTTGCCATCTGCATGGAACGAGCTCTACAACAAATACCTTGGCATCACGCCTCCGGACTATGTGCGCGGCGTGATACAGGATGTGCACTGGAGCCACGGCATGTTTGGTTACTTCCCCACTTATACACTGGGTTCATTCTATGGTGTGCAGTTCTTTGCAAAAGCAAAACAGGAAATAGCAGGACTAGAGCAGCAAATAGAGCACGGTGAATTTGCTAGCCTGCTTGCATGGCTTCGCGAGAAGGTACACAGGCACGGCCGCAGGTACACATCAGAGGAGTTATGTAAACAGATCACTGGAGAAGGTCTTAATTTCAGCTACTTCAAAAACTACATACAGGATAAATACGCGAAGGTGTACAACATCACCTTCTGATAGCCGGCAATGAACCATGCCCTCACGCGTTATAATGAACCGATGAACGAAACTGAGCTTTCGTTTCTCCGCGACAAGGAATCCAAAGAGCGGAGACAGTACTTTGTTGTATACCGGTTGCTGATGATCGGCTGTTTCGTTATTCCGTTTCTAACCTCCTGGTACCGGGCTTACGAGGGGGCTCCAAATGCATTTTCCTACGTTCGCTTTTTCGTTACTGCTTTTACACTCCTCGGCATCTCCACCACCGCTGTCTACCTCAGTTACAGGGTCTACCACAGAAAAATTGTGCAGGACATCAAGGACGGAACTAAGACCATTGAGACTAGCCACATCACACGAAAACTTGCCCTGCCCGCCCACGGCACCTTTCATTTCTATACAGACTCATCTGTGAAGCTCAATATAGAGGTATCCGAGCAATATTTCCACAGCCTGAAGGAAGGCGACGAAGTGAGTATTGAATACACTACGCACTCCCATATGTACCTCGGCTACTTTTAACGTAAAACTGTTTTTGTACACACTGCGGCGCACCTTACTTTTGCGCCAACCCGCAACACAACGATGATAGATACCGTCATATTCGACATGGATGGCCTGCTACTGGATACAGAACCCCTGTGGGGCAAGAGTATGCTACAGGTAGCAGAGAAGCACAACATTCCCATCACACCACACAAGTTCAAAGAAACCACCGGCCTGCGCATATACGAGGTCACGGAGCACTGGGCTGTTCACTATCCCTGGGAGGGACGCTCATCTAAAGAAGTTGCAGAGGAAATCCTGGACGACATTATTGCCTCTTCCAAGTCACATGCTTCGGTGTTGCGCGGCGTAGAGAAGACATTGCAAATGCTGCAAGAACATAAGTTCAAAATCGGCCTTGCAACATCATCTCCCACACGCATGGTCAGCGAACTGGTCGACCATTTTGGCCTCACAAAATATTTCGACGAGATCACATCTGCCGATGTGGTGGAACTGGGCAAGCCCCACCCTGCCGTTTTCCTGCATTGCGCATCTGTGCTTGGCTCAAAGCCTACCCATTGCCTGGTGTTGGAAGACTCAGTGAATGGCATGATAGCAGGCAAGGCCGCACGCATGAAAGTGTTAGTGATACCTGACGAGATGCACTTCGACGACCCACGCTTCACGCTTGCAGATGCTAAACTCAAATCCATGGAAGATCTCGACCTGGATATGATCAAGGCATTCTAAGCCTGTCGCTGAAAGTCCTTTTGTAGCTTCCTCCGCTTCATTCTCTTCAGCCCAAAGAAGATTACCAGCCCTATAAGTAGTAGCGGCCACATACTTAGCAACACAAGTATCACGCCCTTTATTATCTCTATGCCCGTGCGGCTAGCCATATAACAGCGCATGTAAAAAGGTGTTGTCATTAGCCCTTCGGTTTCCGGCAATACCCGCACTCTCACTACCTCCGGCTGCGAAAGGCTTACCGTAAGCGACGAGAATGCCGCACGGTGCTCAATGTCCAGGTTCTCTATTTCCCGCGCTACGCGCTTCTCCTTCTGCTCATCAGTATACCTGTTCATTGCCAGCGCCTCTTGTCCGTTCACGCGCACTTTGGAAACCTTGCCTGCAGGCGTGTTCAGCATCTCGTTCGTAAGGTAGCGTAGCGTCACATCTTCACGGCTCAGGTTCCTGCCGTCTACATATATAGCCACGGAAGGCAAAATATTCACCACCGAATCCAATTTGGCAGAGGGTACCCTAAGCTTCAGCATAGCCGAAGGATGACATACCTGCACGTGCCGCAGTGAATCCGGCTTATACGGCACCGTCTTGTCACTTACCACATTGTTGTTCATCCTGCTATCTTCCACATGGCCGCCCATCGCAGCAACAGCATGCTCTATGTTGGCACTGGCTGTTACCACATCTTCTACATGACAACTGATATCCGCTGTACGTATCACTTTCTCACGCATACTATCCTGCGTTGTGCTCTGTTGAATTATTTCCGGCACATTTGACGCAGATGCGGGCTGATAGCGGGTTTCGGGTTCACTTACCCCTGCCTCGCAGGCGCATAGAAAGACCAGTGGCAATAGCCACAATAGTTTTGAGGAATGCATGTTTGTTGTGTTTTAAGATGACAAACATTTATCCCCTCACCCGGCAAAAGGTAACTCTTAGTTGGTGTTAAACAATCTGTAAAAGGACTTAGCCGTTCATGTACACGCGCTTCACCCGCTGAGAGATGCTCGTCATTATCTCGTAGGAGATCGTGCCGGCCCATTCGGCCAGTTGCGTCACTGGAAGTTCAGGCCCAAAGACCACTGCATCATCACCTTCTCGCACGTCGGCAATGTCAGTCACATCTACCATGCACATATCCATGCATATAGAACCCACGGTCTTTGCCTCCTGTCCATGTATCAGCACATGCGCCTTGCCCTTTCCCATACTACGCGGATAGCCGTCGGCATAGCCTATGCAGATGGTGGCAATACGCATATCACGCTGAGCAATTGTGTGGTGCCCATAACCTATGTTATCGCCCCTGGGCACATCTCTCACTTGCGCTACGCTTGTCCTTAAGGTGCTTATCAGGCGCAGCTTTCCGCGTAGCTCGTTGCTGCCGTCCACGCCATACAAACCCAGACCTATACGCACCATATCGTACTGCAGGTCCTTATGCCGTGCTATCGCTGCAGAGTTGCACAGGTGACGCAACGGTGCATACGCCAGGGCGCTCGTAAGCGTGGCACTCATCTTTTCAAATGTCTCAGCCTGCGTTCCGGTAAATGCATCTTCGCGTGGGTCGTCACTGGCTGCAAGATGGCTGAAGATGCTGGCGACCCGCAACTGTGTCAGCCGTGCAAGTCGAGATGCAAGAACTTCCATATCCCCGGCATTAAAGCCCAGCCGATGCATGCCCGTGTCCAGCTTTATGTGCACGGGGTAGTCCGTCACCTGCATTGTACTTGCCACGCCCAGGAATTCCTCCAGCGAGCGAAAATTATATATCTCCGGTTCCAGTTTCCAGGCTATCATCCTGTCAAACGACGACAAGTCAGGACTCATCACCATTATGGGCAATTTTATACCTGCCTTGCGCAGCGCCACGCCCTCATCAGTATAGGCTACCGCCAGGTAGTCAACGCCGGCATATTGCAGCAGGTTGGCTATCTCCACGCTGCCACTGCCATACGCAAATGCTTTCACCATTGCCATGGTTTTAACACCGGGATTCATTAATGCACGGAAGGCATCAAGATTCTCCTTCAGAGCCGATAGGTCTATGGAAAGCACCGTCTGGTGCACCTTTTGTTCCAGCAGCAGGCCTATCTTCTCAAATGCAAATACACGCGCCCCTTTTAGCAGTATGGCTTCTTTCTCAAAACTCAGCAGGTGAAAGTTCTTCAGGAAATGGTCTGTACTCTTGAAGAAAATACTGCGCAGCTTCTTATGCTTGCGAAATGATTCTTTGTTCTTGTATAGTGCCGGCCCAATACCTATGAACCTCTGAATATTTCTGCGGCTCACATAGGTTGCCACTTCGTCATACAGGTCTATATCTCCCCTCCCCGGCTGCATTATGTCCGACATGATGACCGTGTGCTGCGTATGCTGCCGTTGCTGTCCCAGGTAGTTCAGCGCCAGTTGCAGGGATGTAAGGTCAGAATTGTAAGTGTCGTTTATTACGGTGCAGTCATTGATACCTTGCCTCAGCTCCAGGCGCATCGAAACCGGCTGCAACAGTTCCATTCTGCTCCTTATGGTCTTGCCGGGCAGGCCCAGCAGCAACATCGTGCACCAGCAATGTATTGCATTCTCTATAGACGCATCATCACTGAACGGTATTGTTATACTTCTTTCCTTTCCTTTATAGATTGCAGTAATGGTCGTCTTCCCTTTTTCACTATGCTCACTTGTGACTCTTAACGTGGCGTCCTGCTTGCGCGACCATGTAAACAACTCAGGTTTTGGCGCACCGGCATCTCGAAAATGATGTAAGTACTGCAGTATGCACTCATTCAGCTTTGCATGGTCCTGGCAGTAGATGAGCTGCTGAGCATGGCGAAACAGTATCAGCTTTTCGTTGATCTTCTGCCGCATATCCATGAAACCCTCGCTATGTGCCTCGCCTATGGTCGTGAATATCCCAATGGTCGGTAAGATTATCTTCTCCAGCCGCTCCATTTCTCCCGGCTGAGAAATGCCTGCTTCAAAAACAGCCAGTTCATGCTCCGGTTCCATTTGCCACACAGAAAGCGGCACCCCCAGTTGCGAATTATAGCTTTTCGGGCTGCGCACCACGTTATAACTGTCGTGCAGCAGTTCGCCCAGCCATTCCTTCACCACCGTCTTACCGTTGCTACCCGTAATGCCGATCACCGGTATTTCAAATTGTTTCCTGTGTGCCGTTGCTATTTGCTGCATTGCCAGCACAGTATCTTTTACCAGCACTATGTTGGCAGCAGTGTATGCTGATGTATCTATCCGCTCCGATACCAGGAAATTACGAACACCCTTGGCATATGCGTCTGCTACAAACTCATGTCCGTCACGTAGTGTTGTTTTCAATGTTATAAAAAGCGCCTGGCCGGGATGCTCTATTGCCCGACTGTCTATAGCCAGTTCATAGATCTCATCCTTTTCCTGCCAGTTTGCCAGCCATTCGCCGCTGCAAAACGCCCTTATTTCGCCAATAGTGTGCATGCCAAAGCAAATGTAGCCACATTAGCCGAGCGGTATTAACTGATTCGGCGTCTACAGTTTAAAACAATTCTACACGCATTGTTTTTCCAGAAATTAGACGACCTTCGGATTACGAAAAATATGCTTTGACGACTTATTACATGACAATGAGAAATATTGAACAAATATTTATCCCTTTTCCCCCGGTTATTAACCCAACTAAAATAATATTTGCCAATGTCTTGTAAAGAATAAGGAATTGGCTTATTTTGCTGTCACATTTTTCTTGAACTGAATTTATAAATGACCATAAAGATGAAGAAATTATTACTTGGGGCAAGTGTAGCATTGGTGATTTCCGGCAGTGCTGTGGCGCAGGACATACACTTTACCCAATATTTCACATCGCCATTGACATTGAACCCCGCCATGACGGGCCTGGTAGCAGATGACCTCCGCTTCTCGGGCAACTACCGTTCTCAGTGGGCTTCTGTGTCACCAAATCCATACGTAACAGGTACACTTTCTTTCGATATAGCTACGCTCAAGGGTAAATTGCCGGAAGGTGACGCCCTCGGTATTGGTGTACTCGGTCTGTATGACAAGTCAGGATCAGGTGGTCTCACAAATACTACTGTTGGTCTTTCTACTGCATATCACAAGGCGTTTGGCCGCGACCGCCAGCAGCACCTCTCTTTTGGCTTGCAGGCTATGCTGGTGCAGAAAAACCTGAACTTCCAGAAGCTTACGTTCGAGGATATGTACAACAACGGCAACGGTACACTTGCTTACCCTACTGCCGAGGTTTTCAACAATGCGGACCTTACATATCCCGACTATAACCTGGGTGTAATGTACTCGGGCCAGATAGCAGACCATGCTACCTTCTACCTCGGCTACTCAAATTATCACCTGACACGTCCGGTTGAAACATTCCTGAATTCAGACTCGTCCAAGATTCACTCCCGCCACACTGGCTACATGGGTGGCTCATTTGACATGAATCCCAATACAGTCCTTTACGCCAGCGCTCTTTACCAGGCTCAGGCAGGTGCGCAGGAAGTGGTGCTCGGTGCCGCTGTTGGTTTCGTTCTTAACCCCGGCCACGACGAAGAGTATCAGAAAAACACCATTTTTTATCTCGGTGGCTGGTATCGCTACCAGGATGCGGTATGTCCTTACGTAGGTCTTGAGTGGTCTAAAATGCGCCTGGGCATCAGCTACGACGTCAACGTGTCCAGTTTCACACCTGCTACCCGCAGCGTTGGTGCATATGAGATCTCGCTTATCTACTTTGGCCGCGTAAACAAGCGCGAGCGCAATCCAAACTACAACTGGTCTTGTCCTAAGCTGTACTAATAATGTACAGATGAAAAAGATATAAGAACCGGCTTAATGCCGGTTTTTTATTGCCCAATAAAATGCCCACACTTTCGTTATATAATAAACGCACGCGTTATGAAATACCTTCTCACCCTGCTGTGTCTTTCGTCACTAGCCGCATCGGCACAAGATGTTTTGCCCGCCCAGTTCCGCGCCGCGCTATTATTATACAATCCTGCCAATGCCGGATTAATGAAAGAAGACGTACGCGTTGCGATGGTCTACCAAAATCAATGGGCCCAGCGCTCTGCGAATCCGTTCACCTGGTCGTATGCATCGATAGATATGAATCTCCTCAAGGGCAAACTGCCGAAAGGTGATGCGCTGGGATTAGGGATTTCGGGCAAAACGTGGCGGTACGAAGAAACCTACAACTACCTGAAGCGCACTGACAAAATAGGTACGCTTACACTCGCCTATCACAAAGGCATAGGGAAAAAGAAAGTCCACCACATTTCGGCCGGCATTCAAACCTCACTGGTAAATAAGGTCATTGATGCTACGCATAGCACGAACCTTCCGGGCTCAAGTGATGCATTAAACTACCCCGACTACGGGATGGGCATTGCATATTCCGGGGCGGTTTCCCGCCGCAGTTCCGTTTATTGCGGCTATTCATTATACCATCCCTTTCAGCCCGTTGAGGTTTACTTTGGTACAGACTCCGCAAGGGTGCTACGCAGGCAAACAGCACTTGCTGGCTGGAACTTTTTGATAAGCAGGAGGTTCTCGCTACGCACGAACGCCCTCCTTAATAGTCAGGCCGGCAGTCAGCAGTTGAGTGTAGGCACCAGTGCGGCAGTTAGCGTAAATCCATCCGGCAAACACCCGGCAACACTGCAACTCGGCGGCTGGTGGTATTCAACCGAGGCACTTGTTCCCTACTTTGCAGCCGAGTGGTACAACTTGCGTTTGGGTGCCAGCTATGGCTACCACACGAACCAGTTCACCCAAGCCATTCTCCCTGCTGCGTCGTTCGAAATATCACTTGTTTATACAGGCATGTTTCGCAAAGCCACCGAATACTGGAACGTACCGCGTTTATAACACATAAAAAACACTACTCATCACCTCAGCGCTCACCCGATCCACCCTCCCTTCATCTAACCCGACTTTCGTTGGAAACGAGGGATGGGGAAGGGCTACACAAGGTCGCTCTCCTTCTCCGCACTCGCTCTCATCTCATAGTCCCTTCCCTTTACTTACGTACGGGTTACCCTTTATGTAAAACCTATACGGCCTCAACGCATCATCCATAGCATATGCCACGCCCACACGTGTGGCAGCTACTATATTTTTCTTCGCCACTTTTACTCCCCTATACTCTATTGTCAGCAGGTCGCTGTTTAGCTCCATGCCTGTATGGTGTGTGTATATACCCAATGCCATGCTCATGGCACCGGGGCCTGCGGTAAGCGCGGGCGTCAGCTTTTCCTTACCCCTCCTGGCCATCATTATGTCCACCCCCTCCAGTGGCTCCACAGCCCTTATCAGCACCGCATGGGGCACATCCTGCACATTGGTCACTACATTAAACAAGTGGTGAATACCATAGCAGAGATACACATAGGCCACACCACCATTAGCATACATTACTTCGGTGCGGTTAGTGCGGCGGTGGCCATAGGCGTGGCTCGCCTTGTCTGTGGCACCCGCATAGGCTTCTGTTTCAGTTATCATGCCCGCGGTTACTTCCCCTTCAAACCGTGTCACTATCACTTTTCCCAGCAAGTCCTTTGCTATCTGCACCACATCATCCCGCCTGTAAAAAGACTCCGGTAATACCATTTCTCAAAAGTAAGCCCGAAATTGCAGCGGTATTTCTACACTTTTCTTAAAAATCTTCACGCGTGAGTAGTCCCAAAGGTTCGCTTGTATTGGTTCCCCTGCCTGTGGCAGAAGGCATGCTGCATACCCTGCCCGCCGAGGTGTACACCCACACAGCCACCATGCGTCACTACTTCGTGGAGAATGCAAGAACAGCACGCCGCTTCCTGCGCTCATTGCACAAAGACCTGGTGCTTGAACAGGTGGAGATGTCTGAAATAGACAAACACTCCGGCCCGGACACTACCCTGCTGCGCAAATGGCTTAAAGAGGGACATAATATAGGAGTGATGAGTGAAGCAGGTTGCCCCGCCATTGCCGACCCCGGCAGCATACTGGTGTCAGTGGCCCACGAAATGGGTGCAAAGGTCCAGCCACTCACCGGCCCCAGCTCCATCATCCTGGCGCTCATGGCCTCTGGCCTCAATGGACAGAGTTTTGCCTTCCACGGCTACCTACCCGTAAAAGAGCCGGCCCGCACCAAGCGCATCAAGGAACTGGAAGCGATCTCTGCGCGTGATAAGCAGACACAGATATTCATAGAAACACCCTACCGCAACAACCACCTCCTTGCCGACCTGCTGAAAGCCTGCCAGCCCGGCACCCGAATCTGCATAGCACAAGACATATCCGGCCCCGCAGAACAAATAACCACCCGCACCGCCCAAAGCTGGAAACAAAGCCTACCCCAGTTGGAGAAAGTACCAGCAGTGTTTTTGATGTTGGGATAAAAATATGGCAAGCCCAATCGAAGCCGTCATTTCGACCGAAGCGACGCGATAGCAAGCGAATGGAGAAATCTCCTGAGTGCTGGGAGGGAGCTATATGGAGCCGCGTAGAAGCGATCTCGCAACAAATGAGAGCTAAACGCTGATAAAAATAGGCATACTCATTAGTCGTTCATAAGTTGAAACAGACCGTCACTCTTCAGGTTATCAATGCGTGTTTCCAAGGTCTCATTTGTGGGAACGGCATAATATAATTCACCGTTAAGGATTCGTAGGTATACTGTATTATCAACGACTACAGGCTCTAACATTATTTTCCGCGCCTTTATCGTTTGCTTCTCTAGTAGATACTCGGGTTGCGCGTTAGTATCTACTTCGCGTTCAGGATTAAAGTATCTCGACGCTATTGTCTTCCCGAATTCAAGTTCTATTGCGTCAACACTTTGCCTGTATTTCCCTTTTGCTACAGATGTCGTACCCTCACAAATATCTAGCCAGATACAGTCTGTTTGGTTTAGGAAGAGTATCTCGCCGGAACAACAGTCGCAAGCGCCGGTAACTGATTTATTCGCGGTATCTATTTCCGGTGCCCAGATATATACTTTGCCACCTACATCCATGCTCCGAGCATCAGTCTTCCCGGTTCTGCTTCCAGAGGAGCAAGCCGAAAACCCGATGAAACATCCAATTGCTGTAGATAGAAATACGCGATTCACAATATCAAAAATAGTCTTTGTCATCACATGGGCGACGAGCACACTTTGCTTTATCACATCACTCTCGGCTTCTGCTCATTGACCGGAGTCGAGCTCCTCCCTCGAATTTGTGCATTTCTCTTTTTGGCACCCACCGATACCCATCCTACCTTTACACCACCAAAACCACCTATCAACCAATGCCTCACATTAAATCTTTCCACCGCGAAAATTTCGTGAACTTTTTGGAAACATTCCGCCGGAAATTTTCCTTCCGATACCGGCAAAAACCGGAAGCAAATCGGAAGTTCTAAAAATTTTAAAACATTAATAATCAACACTTTAAGACAAATTATTAGCGTTTGACACACCATCGAAAAAACCGGAAGTCGCGGGTAGACCGCCCAAAAGCACCTTTGGGCCCTGTAGCAGCCTTTTCGGTCTTACGCCCCCTGTGAAACTCCTTTGTGCACTTTGTGTCGAAGCGAGAAAAGCACACCAAATATTAGTACTTTTGCGCCCTGATTTATAACTTATCACAATGCAGTTAGCAATTATAGGCACCGGCTATGTAGGGCTGGTAACAGGTACATGCTTTGCCGAAACCGGCAACAATGTTGTATGTATTGACATTGACGAGCGTAAGATCGAAAATCTCCGCAATGGGAAATCTCCTATCTACGAACCAGGCCTGGACGTACTGCTGGAGCGCAATATCAAAGAAAAGCGCCTCACATTCACTACCGATATAGTAGAGGGCATCAAGGACGCAAGAGTAATATTCCTGGCACTGCCTACGCCTCCCGGTAAGGACGGTTCTGCCGACCTGCAGTACGTGCTGAACGTTGCAGAGTCGCTCAGCAAAATTATCACTAAGTACACCGTAATCGTAAATAAGAGCACAGTGCCTGTAGGCACTGCCGAAAAGGTTCATGCAGTGCTGGCTCAGCGCCTGGACAGGGAACTGTTTGACGTTGTGTCAAACCCTGAGTTCCTGCGTGAGGGTGTTGCTGTTGATGACTTCCTGAAGCCTGACCGTGTAGTAATCGGCTCTTCTTCAGAGAAGGCGCGTAAAGTAATGGACGAGCTTTATCAGCCGTTCGTACGCCAGGGCAATCCTATATATTTCATGGATGAGCGCTCATCAGAAATGACGAAGTACGCTGCCAACTCTTACCTTGCTATGCGTATCTCGTTTATGAACGAAATGGCCAACCTGTGCGAGAAGGCAGGTGCAAACGTAGACTGGGTGCGTATAGGCATGGGTGCGGACAGCCGCATAGGCAAGCGCTTCCTGTTCCCGGGTATAGGCTATGGTGGTAGCTGCTTCCCTAAAGACGTGAAGGCGCTGGCTCATACAGCGATGGAGCACGAATATGACTTCAAGCTGGTGACCGAAGTGATGAAGGTGAACGACTTGCAGAAGAAGATAATGGGCGCTAAGGTGCGCAACTACTTCGGCACAGATCTTTCAGGCCTTACGTTCGCTATCTGGGGTCTTTCCTTCAAGCCGGAAACGGATGATATCCGTGACGCACCGGCACTGGACCTGATAGAAGAGCTGCTGGCTGGCGGCGCTAACGTTCGCGTATTTGACCCGGAAGGGATGGCTAATGTGAAGCAGATATTCGGCGACAAAATATTCTATGCAGAAGACCAGTATGATGCACTGACCGGCGCTACAGCACTTATCATCGTTACCGAATGGAGCGAATTCCGCAACCCCGATTTCGATAGGATCGCTAACAGCCTCGTTCATCCTGCCATATTCGATGGTCGTAACGTGTTCTCGGTTGAGAAAATGCAGGGACTTGGCTTCTACTACGAGAGCATAGGCCGTAATGTGGTGCACGCACAGGTGCGCGACACACTGCCTCTGCGCGAAACAACCATCATCCGCGACAGGGGCATGATGGACTAAGGGTTGCACTTACAATAATAATCACGCCGCAGGCGTAACAAAATATACAATGGCAAAACGCATTCTTATTACCGGCGCCGCCGGCTTCCTCGGGTCTCACCTTTGCGACCGCTTCCTTGCAGAAGGTTACGAGGTGGTGGGTATGGACAACCTGCTTACGGGCAACATCAAGAACATTGAGCACCTGTTCCCCGTAAAGGAATTCCAGTTCTACCATCACGACGTCACAAAGTTCGTGCACGTTCCCGGTCATATCGACTACATACTGCACTTTGCATCTCCGGCCAGCCCTATAGACTACTTGAAGATGCCGATACAAACACTGAAGGTTGGCGCTCTGGGTACCCACAACCTGCTGGGCCTTGCCAAATCAAAAGGAGCACGCATACTGGTTGCGTCTACCTCAGAGGTTTATGGCGACCCACTGGTGCACCCACAGACAGAAGAATATTGGGGTAATGTAAACCCTGTAGGTCCACGTGGTGTGTATGATGAAGCTAAGCGTTTCATGGAAAGCATCACCCGCGCCTATTATACATTCCATGGTGTCGAGACACGTATCATTCGCATCTTCAACACCTACGGTCCGCGTATGCGACTCGATGACGGCCGTGCGCTGCCTACATTCCTGAGCCAAGCACTGAGAGGTGAAGACCTTACTGTGTTTGGCGACGGCTCTCAGACCCGTTCTTTCTGCTATGTAGATGACCTGGTGGAAGGGATTTACCGCCTGCTGCTATCGGACTACACAATGCCGGTAAACGTGGGCAATCCTGCAGAGATCACGCTGCTGCAATTTGCAGAAGAGGTGTTGGCGTTGACTGGTTCAAAGTCGAAGATCGTGTACAAGCCGCTGCCGCAGGACGACCCTAAGCAGCGCCAGCCAAACATTACCAAGGCGCGCGAAATACTGGGCTGGGAGCCTAAGGTAGACAGGCACGAAGGTCTGAAACGCACATTGGCGTATTTTAAGGAACATATCTAGGCCCGGTATTAACCCGCGGTTTAACATACATCAACCTGGGTGGCGGCTTATAGCCGCCACTTCGTTTTTCCGTACCTTAGAGCCATATGAGGAAGTATCTGATAGCCTTGTTAGCACTGGCTACACTGGTAGTTTGCTGCAAGAAAAAGGGGATTGACAGTGGAAACGGAAGCAGTACCGGCAGTTCCGAGTTTTCCTATATGCTTAAAAGCGACTCGGTAATAAGTGTCTACTCAAACAGCACCTACTACCTCTCATTTTCCCTGGCTGTCACAAAAGGTGTAATCACTGCCAACCCTGTTACCTGCACGCTGGAAGGCCTACCTGATAACGTTCGCATCACCCCACCTAAGATCGTGGTAGGCAACCTGCTGGGCGGTCTGTTTCAGCTGGACATTGGCACACTATCCTACGGCGACTATCCTTTTTACATAGTGCACCAGAGCGATAAGTACGGAACGCAAAAACAGAAAGTGATACTGAGAATTACTGCTCCGCCGGACTATGCGGCTCTGCTGGCAGGCACCTACGATTCCTCATATGACTTCTGTCCCGACTCAGGATTCTTTAATTATACTTCTGTTGTCAGCACTGTACCGGACACTGCCTACCTTGCGAAGATCTCAAATATCCGCGCGCTGGGAAGTGATTTTGTGGTGCGCGCATGGATCCAAAACACCATTACAATACCGGTGCAAACCGTGAAAGGCAGAACCATATGGGGGTCAGGCACCTATGCACAAGACGCCCGGTCCGGCCATGGCGGAGACTATGTCATGTCCATCAACGACACCATAGTCACAGGAGCAGATACGCTAGGTTGCACCATACATATAGAGCATTAATGCGCCTATAAACGCCGACTGATGTGCATCATTTTTTTGAGGTAAGGCGAATAAGTAATTTTGTAAAAAACGCTGATCATGAAACCTAATATTGGCATTTCTGAGGCCAATGCCGCAGAAGTCTGCAAAGTCCTCAATACCCTGCTCGCAGACGAGATATCCCTTTATGCACGTACCCGCACTTGCCACTGGAATGTGACCGGCCCAGCTTTCTCCGTACTGCACAAATTCTTTGAAGAGCAATACGAACAGCTGGACACCATAGTAGACGATGTGGCCGAACGCGTAAGAATGCTGGGTGGTATGGCAATAGGAAACCTAAGTCATGTTGTGGACAGCACAAGGCTGGCTCCATACCGGGAAGAAACGGGCGCTATGAAAATGGTAGTAGCACTCCTTGCCGACCATGAAACCATTATCCGTGCGATACGCGAAGAAATAGCCGGTATAAACGACAAGTATAAAGATGCCGGTACTGCAGACTTCCTGACCGCAGTAATGGAAGCACATGAAAAAATGGCCTGGATGTTACGAGCGCACACCTAAGTAGCATTGCGTAAAAAGAATGTAATAAGGTGCATTCCTGCACATACCGTAGCAGGGCAAGATGCCGTTACCCTATAAATTTGCAGCACAATCCCACAGACATGCAGCTAATAAGAAGAAACCGGATCCTACGCCAATCACCTGCAACACGTGCATTGGTATCAGAAACCATTCTGCACCCGGCAGACTTTATCGTGCCCATGTTCATAATAGAGGGTAGCAAAGTGCAGGAAGAAATTGCTTCAATGCCAGGCTACTTTCGTCGCAGCATTGACCTTACTGTTGCCGAGGTAAAGGAGCTTTGGAACATGGGCATCAGGTGCGTACTTCTTTTTATTAAATGCAAAGACGAGCTAAAAGACAATAAGGGTACTGAAGCGTTGAACCCGAACGGGCTCATGCAGCGCAGCATCAAAGCCATCAAAGATGCATGTCCGGATATGGTGGTTATGACAGACGTAGCCCTGGATCCATTCTCAAGTTTTGGCCACGACGGTATTGTAGAGAACAATGAAATTGTGAACGACCCTACCGTTGAGGTACTTGCAAAGATGAGTGTGAGCCATGCAATGGCCGGTGCCGACTTTGTAGCACCCAGTGACATGATGGATGGGCGTGTGCTTGCCATACGCCTTGCACTGGAGGAAGCCGGCTATACAAAAACGGGCATCATGTCTTACAGCGCCAAGTATGCTTCATGCTTCTATGGTCCATTCCGCGATGCACTGGACAGCGCTCCCGGATTCGGCGACAAGAAGACCTACCAGATGGACTATGCAAACCGCATAGAGGCTGTAAAAGAAACGCTGATGGACGTAGAGGAGGGAGCAGACATAGTAATGGTGAAGCCGGCAATGGCCTACCTCGATATTATCCGGGAAGTGGCCGATGCGGTGCAGGTGCCGGTAAGTGCCTACCATGTGAGCGGTGAATATGCCATGATAAAGGCAGCAGCCAAAATGGGTTGGCTAGACGAAAACAAGGCTATTATCGAGTCCCTGACGGGTATTAAACGTGCCGGTGCAAAGCTAATTGCTACCTACTTTGCCAAAGACGCAGTGAAGCTGCTGAATAGGTGATCCCTTAGCTGTCGTCATCCAGCGGAATAACAATCGTAGCTACAGTCCAGTTGCGGCCATTAGCGCCCTGAGTTTCCTTGATCTCAAAAGAAATCTCTTTGTTCTGAATAATACTCAGCTGCTCTATACGCGTCTGTATATTCTTCAGGCCAAACGATTCATGTCCCGAAATCGTATCACTCTTTTTCTGGTTTAGCCCCACACCATTGTCCTTTACCTCGATGCAGAGGTCGCCTCTGCGCTCAAAGATATTGAGGTATATAGCACCATCGCTTGTGGTCAGCGGCAGTATACCGTGCTTGATAGAATTTTCAACAAGCGGTTGTATGAGTAGTGGCGGTATCAATATCTCAGATGTATCCAGCCCCTTGTCTATTATGATCTCATAATTCAATCTTTCCTTAAACCTGAATTTCTCCAGCAGCATATAGTTGCTGATGAGGTCTATCTCCTTTTGCAGCGGGATAAGTTCCTTCGATATGTTATGCATGTTTTGCCTCACCAGGTCTGCTATAACACGCAGGTACTCATTGGCAGCTAGCTTGTCATTGTTATTGATGAGGCTCTGCACATTGTTGAGCGTGTTAAAGACAAAATGCGGGTTCATCAAAGCATTAAGTGCTTTGTACTCAGATTTAAGGAAGCGTACCTGCATTTCATGACGCTTGTCTCTCTTGTTCAGGATATAGGCAAGTCTTCGCCTGCTCAGGAAAACGATAAGCCAAACAAGGACGCCGGCCTCAAGCACAATAAACCACCAGCGCACCCAGAAAGGACGCTTCACACGCAAGGTAAATTCCACCGGCTTGCTAAACTCACTGGATGCGGTCCTAACCCTGACCTTTACTGTATAGTTTCCGTATGCCGATATCACAAGGCTTATGTCCTGCCCGTCTATCGGTGTCCAGTAGTCCCGGTCGCTTTTAGAAACGGAGTACTGGCATTCCACATCAGACAATACCGGGGCAACGACACCAAAGGAAATCACCATATTCTTGGAGTCGCCATAAGGTATGGTCACCTCGTCACCGATCTTGTAAACACTATCACCCGATTTCAGTACAGTAAAGAAAGTACGCGGAGGCGGCGGCTGTGCTACCAGGTCCCACTTGCTAAACCTGGTGATACGACCGCTTTTCAGAAAGTAACATGTACTGTCGTCGGCCACCACAGACTCCGGCTGCATGGGAAGGAAAGGATCGTCAATTGTTACCAGACCAAAATCATCGATACTGTTGGTTTGCCAGGCATTTAATGAACGGTAGCTATTATTAGTACTGAGCAGAACCCTGTCGCTGTTCAGCTTGTACATCTTATCCCAGATGCAATCTGACTCCTTCATGGTGTCTATCCTGTAACCGGTCCCGTTTCGCCGAAGTAAAACAAGGAGATTCGAAGACGTGTAGCCAACGATATCATCGTGTATGAACTCAAATGATTTCAGCGCAGGATATGGAAAAAGTGGATTACGGGCGGCAATACCTGATGTAGATATGCGATAAATACCCCGCATAGTAGAGTACCAAAGTTCCCCATTGTTGTCCCGTGTCATCCAGAGGATGCGTCCGTCCCTGACACTCGTGCCTATCCTCACATAAACCGGCATGCCTGCAGACAGCGAGTCTATGTTAAACCTTAAAATGGCGTCATGACGCTGCAGGTATAAGTGTGGTCCGTCGCTGAATGCTGCCCGCACTCCCTGGGCAACATCTGTCGTCAATACCAACGCTTTCTTATCAAAGACATTTCGCTTGTACACTATCTCCTCAGCCGTAAACTGGAAGTACCTGAAACTATCATCTAAAAGGAAGGCCTGAGTAGAATTTGGCACAGGACTGCGCCCTGTGAGCTCGGTATAATTAACCAGGCAAGTCAAAGAATCTGCGTTGAGTCTATACAAATTATTGTCAGCTGCCGCAAAGAACAGGTTAGAGCCCACAGCAGTAGAATATAGCACGCGCCCTTCATGCGGCGTGGCATTCAACCGGGTGTGCCAATACTTGTTATCTATAACGTAGACGCCATCATTGATGGTACTTACCCAATAGTCGCCATACCTATCGCAGGTAACGGACGATACATTGTGATCTTTGAGCACGCGGATGCTGTCGTTAATAAATAGCCCGTTATTTGTAGCGTAAAATTTTCCGCCGGAAGTAAAAAAGATCTTGTTTACGTAAGCCCCCTTGTGAAACCCTTCAGGAAACCGGCCTTCAAGTTCCAGATTGCGTGTATAGATACTCTCGGAGTTGAAAAGAAACTCCTGGTCCTGGCAGGTTGAAAACATCTGCATGTTGCCACCCTCCTGCATCCGAAAGGTATCGACATCAAGCTGCTGCTTGATATTCATTGAGGTATCTACCACTATTGTAGTATTAGAGAACGTAAGCCGGTACCTGTTGCCAGCTATTTTTTCCCTATACAGAAGATCGCCATACTTGTAATGCTCATCTGCCTTTGTAACATCTATAAATTGGCATTTGTCTGCTCCTATGTTCAGGAACCGAAGCCGATTGTGGAAAACGACAATAAGGCTGCTGTCCTTCTGCGGACTAACCAACTTAACATGACGAAGCGGAAGTTTTAGCCTCAGGAACGGAGTGTTCTCCGGGGTATGAAATTTGCCATCCTGGTAGTAACACAACTCCCCGCTAAAAGAAACCAGCCAGAGACGACCAAAAAGGTCCTCACAAAACTGAAATATCTCGTTATCCGGAAGGCCATTCTGCGTAGTAAACACATCAAACTTCAATCCGTTGTAGCGGGCAATACCCTTATCTGTACCAAACCAGATAAACCCCTTTTTGTCGCGGTAGATGACGTAGACTGTATTCCCCGGCAGCCCATCATTGTTTGTAAAATGAAGCATAGGCAATTCCTGCCCCTGAAGTTGGAATCCCGGAAGCCCAAACAGCAGAAGAAGCAATGTGAAGAACAGCGTTCTACCCATTGTAGTAGTCATTGTTTTTCAGAAACTCCATAAGGGCGCCAAACCGTCTACGACTTACCGGCAACGTAAAGTCGTTATTGATCACCACCTGGCCAACATCATCTCGTATTATGTTCCTGACGTGCTGGCAATTGATTAGAAAAGATTTGTGAATGCGATAAAACAAATCTGCCGGCATCAGCTCCTCATAATCAGAGAGCGAAGTGCTCATTATTTTCTCCCGTACAGTATCGTTCTTCAAAAACATGACCCTGGAATAGCTGCCCTGGGCCTCAAAGAAAAGTATGTTCTTAAAGTCAACAACTTCTATGTTACCCGCATCTTTCAGTGTCAGTTTCTGTAGTTTCCCTTTAGCCGCCATCTGCCGGCCCATATCGGCAAACGATGTGCCGTTGGCCGAAGAAAGGCGCTTATACTCTATGCGTTCCCGCAGTTTGCGCGTAGCGTCAATCAGTTCAGTAATACTGATAGGCTTAAGGATGTAATCAACGGCATTTAGCTTAAAAGCCCTGATCGCATATTCATCATATGCTGTTACAAAAACCACCTCAAAGTTCACCGGGGAAATACGCTCCAGGAATTGAAAGGCATTTTCCGGAGGCATCTCTATATCCAGAAAAAGCGCATCCGGTGCTAGTTTCTCAACAAGCACCTCAGCCTCGCGCGTGCTATTCGCAATACCAAGTAAATTAAGCCCATCGCCACAATACTCGGCGAGCAGGTTTTTCAGATTTTCACAGGCGCCGGTCTCATCATCTACGATCACAACGCCTATATCTGTTAAAGCACTATTCATAGCGTCCGGTTTAACGGCAAATAAGTTGCAGTTAAAGATAATGCGAATAGGCGGCAACTACAAGCAATTGCAGACATGAAAAAAGCTGCTCCAAAGTCATGGAGCAGCCCGTGGAGTGAATTTTATTAGTATCCACTCCGGGAAAAAGACAGGGCGAGGATCGAGGATATTCCCACTCCGCAACCCTAATTTTTCACTGAATTCTTAGCTAGTTCGGCAGCATTCTTTCCTTTCTTGTATAACAACTCACCTACTTCGTCCTTTGCCGCCTGGAAGCTATCTGTAAGATCATTCAATAATTCATCTACCCTGCCCTTTATTTCATCTACTGTGTCAGTGCCTTTGCGAAACATCTTTCTCCTGGTCTTTGTGCCTTTATCCGGAGCGAAGAGAATACCGAGTGCTGCACCGGCAGCCACTCCGGCCAATAATCCTGCAATTGCTTTTGCTGTGTTCATAGTCTTTATATTTTTAGTGTGATTCAATTTGTTTACATTCTACTACACCGCGTTATTGCCGCGTATGAGTCTGAGGAGTATAGAGATTATGGCGATAACCAGCAAAATGTGAATTATACCCCCTGCACTGTAAGCGAAGAAACCGATAGCCCAAATAATTACGAGTATTATGGCTATGGCATATAACAGGCTTCCCATAGTTCTAGATTTAAAGGTGAATAATCAGTTTGTCTAAAATTTGCATTACAAGTGTGCCGCCAGGCCCAGTGTAGAAATCCCAGTAGAAAGATCAAGGAAAAGGCCTGCCTTCCGGCTCAGGTGGTATTCGGCACCCAGGTGTCCATCGAGATACATTCGAGATGCACCACGGGCCACGGCGCGGTTGCCATAATAGCCGTTCTCCCAAACTGTTTTGCGAATGGCAACTCCCAGCGAAGCACCCAGGTAGAAATCCCAGCGACTGTTGGCATTCAGCAACTGATCAAAATAATAGGTGCCTTTTACGCCAACCGGCATTACGCTTTCGCGGTAGTAATAATCGCGGTAGGGATATACCGGGTCTCCCCAGTAAACATACTCCTGGTAAGCAAAGTAGGTAATGAATGGTGCCAGCGTAAAGTTCCGGGCTACATCAAATTCGTAGTTGAAGTGCACCGCAGGCACTGTTTGCCCCACATAGCCAAAATATACCAGGCCGATGCCTGCATTAAGTGTATTGCCATGATACTCCCTGAACCCCGGTGAAGAACTTTTTTCCTGGCCCCAGGTTAGAGAGCTTACACAACACAGAACTGCTAAAGCAATAATTTTTAGTGATTTCATAGCGTAGCGTTTTAGTAACAGGTTAATGAAAAGAAACAGCGTTATTACAACTAATCAGCATTGTCTTTGCCAAGATCACGGATAGCATTGCCCAGCTCCTCCATGTCATGGTCTACTTCGCGCTTAAAAGATTCCCATTTCTCCTTCCCATCTGCCTTATACTCCTCAACTTTCATCTTCATGTCGCGGTTCTTTTGTTCCAGCTCAGCGATCTTACGATTGTATTCATCGCGTGCATCTGCGCGCTTTTCGTTTACACGGGCTTTGAATTCCTCAAGAGTACGGTTGTTGTCATCCGACCGCGTGGCAATTTCGCGCCTATAGTTTTCGAGTTCAGCTTCGTAGTTGGCGTTTGCGTCTTCAAGGTCTTGCTGTGCGTCGACCACATCTTCACGGGCGTCTTCGACTTTTTGTTCCGGGGAGTTGCAACTTACCAGGTAACTACCTCCTGTAACGAACAATGTTGCAATGGCAACCGATATTATTTTCGATTTCATAAAAGATTGGTTTTTGATGGTGTATGGCTGTGCAGACAGCAATGTCACTATCCGCAACTGGCGAAACTTTCCGGGTTCCCGGTCAGCACTCAATATTCGTAGTGACGGGGTGACGATATCTAAATCGCCTCAAGAGCCACACGCTTATTCGCTTTCAGATTCTTGTACAATGAAGGCGGCATACCGGTAACCTTTTTGAACTGGTTTGAGAGATGCGCAACACTGCTATAATTGAGCTTATAAGAAATCTCAGTGAGGTTCATTTCGTCATCCATCAGCAGTTCCTTCACTCTTTCGATCTTATTGTTGATGATAAACTGGCGAATGGTCATACCCTTCATCATGGAGAACACATTTGCCAGGTAGGTATAGTCAAGTCCTAGCTTCTTACTAATGTAGTGCGAGTAGTTAACCGCAGGGAGCTCATCGGCATAGTGTATCATGTCAATGATAACATTCTTGATACGCTCAATGAGAATATTCTTGCGGTCATCGAGTAATTCGAGTCCATACTTCTGCAAGTTTGTCTTGAGCTGCCTGCGCTGATCGGCCGTGAGGTCGCCGGGCACGTCCACCATGCCCAGTTCAACATTGGGATTTTCAACTCCAATCTTCTTCAGTTCGTCTGTTACTACGACTTTGCACAAATTGCTAACCATGTGCTTGATGAATAGTTTCATAATTGCTCTGTTTAAGTTGTTATTGAATCGTACCGGATTTTAGTTTTTATGTCCCATTCTGCCGACCGGCACCTATCCTCTCGCATTCAAACGCACTTACCGATTTGACAAGGTCTTATTGAAAATTTGCAACCACACTTTTTACTCCTTTAGCTGTGCCGCTGCCTTTGCAAGGAATAACGCAAACACCACGCCAGCGAGTCACAACGTTTTCTAAAAGTGGATGGGAGAATCTGCAATGTCTCGCATAAAGACAAAACAGCTGCAAGGAATAACTCTCTGAAAACCACAACGAAACAGTTACCAAATCTGAGCGCGACAACGGGCACAAAAACAACACACAAAGTGCGAGAATAGCTGCTTGCAACACATAATCGCCCTCCGGAAATAATGTAAGGCTGAGGATTTTTTTTCCCATTTTGTAGAACCGCCCCATACTTGATGCGACATAACCGGGGAACTGCACGGATATATCTACGACAAGCAACAGGCAATCTCAACTGCAATTGACCCACAAATGCGTAGTAGAGTGAACGATTGGCATGTTGATTTCAGATGAAATACAGCGCCTCATGATGCCATTACAAGAAAAATTTAATGGTCATATAAAGTATTGCTATCGCACAGGAACTGTTATTGGGTAATTTTATAGGTAAACACGGCGTGATTCGCACTCACATCGCGTCACAAAATTTTTTCGCATTTAACGTCTATTCACACAACCATAAAAGATACAGCATGGAAAATCAAGAGAACACAAACGGAGCGGGCAAGTGCCCTTTCCCGCACGGGCAATTAAACAAAGGAGCCGGAAGAGGCACCAGGAACAACTTCTGGTGGCCAAATCAGCTACCGCTGAACATTCTTCGCCAACATTCATCGCTATCCAATCCAATGGACGAGGGATACAACTATGCCGAGGAATTTAAAACGCTGGATCTGGGGGCCGTGAAAAAGGATATTTTCGAGATAATGACCAACTCCCAGGACTGGTGGCCGGCCGACTACGGTCACTATGGTCCATTCTTTATCAGAATGGCGTGGCACAGCGCAGGCACTTATCGCACCAGCGATGGACGCGGTGGCGGCGGTGCAGGCATGCAACGATTTGCCCCGCTTAATAGCTGGCCGGACAATGTGAACCTGGACAAAGCGAGACTGCTACTGTGGCCGGTAAAAAAGAAATATGGACACAAACTTTCCTGGGCTGACCTGATGATACTGGCCGGCAACTGCGCACTTGAATCCATGGGCTTTAAGACCTTCGGATTTGCCGGCGGCCGTGCTGATGTATGGGAGCCACAAGAGGACGTGTATTGGGGCGCTGAAACAACCTGGCTGGGCGATAATCGCTATAGCGGCGACAGGGATCTGGAGAAACCACTTGCCGCTGTGCAAATGGGTCTGATCTATGTAAACCCGGAAGGGCCTAATGGTAACCCGGACCCGATAGCCGCTGCACGTGACATAAGGGAGACCTTTAAGCGCATGGCGATGGATGACGAGGAAACGGTGGCGTTGATAGCGGGTGGTCACACCTTCGGAAAGACGCATGGCGCTGGTGACCCATCAAAATATGTGGCAAAGGAACCGGCTGCTGCCAACATTGAAGAAATGGGGATGGGATGGAAAAACTCCCTGGGCACGGGTTCCGGCGCAAACACAATTACCAGTGGACTGGAAGGTGCATGGACAACCACGCCTACAAAATGGAGCAACAACTTCTTTGAAAACCTATTTGGTTATGAATGGGAGCTTACAAAGAGCCCAGCCGGGGCACACCAATGGAAACCCAAAAACAATGCCGGAGAAGGTCTGGTACCTGATGCACACGATGCATCAAAACGGCATGCACCGTTTATGCTCACCACCGATCTGTCGTTACGATTCGACCCTGCGTATGAGAAAATATCACGTCGTTTTTACGAGAATCCAGACCAATTTGCAGATGCATTTGCCAGGGCATGGTTTAAGCTGACGCACCGCGACATGGGACCGCTGGTGCGCTATGTAGGAGCCGAAGTGCCATCCGAAATACTGATATGGCAAGACCCGGTTCCCGCTGTAGCGCATCCACTTATAAGTGCGGCCGACGCCGAGGACCTGAAAAGCAAAATACTGGCAACCGGCCTTTCTGTGCCTGAACTAGTGTCGACAGCCTGGGCATCAGCATCCACATTCCGAGGTTCTGATAAACGTGGTGGCGCAAATGGTGCACGCGTGAGACTGGCTCCGCAAAAATACTGGCAGGTAAACAAACCGGAGCAACTCTCGAAAGTGCTGGACAAATTAGAGGCTATTCAAAAAGAATTCAATGATGCCAACGCAGGTGGCAAGCAGGTCTCAATCGCAGACCTCATAGTGCTCGCAGGAAATGTCGGTGTTGAGGCCGCAGCAAAAGCCGCGGGCCACAGCATAGCCGTGCCATTTACGGCAGGAAGAACTGATGCGACACAGGAGCAAACTGATATTGAATCGTTTAGTGTGCTGGAACCTTATGCTGATGGATTCCGGAACTATCACAAAAACAAACACAACGTCTTACCGGAGGAGCTACTCATAGATCGCGCACAATTGCTGACACTGACCGTGCCACAAATGACCGCACTGATAGGAGGTATGCGTGTGCTGGGCACAAATGCCGATGGCAGCAAGAATGGAGTGCTAACAACACGCCCTGGCGTGCTCACAAACGACTTCTTTACTAACCTGCTGGACATGGAAACAGTATGGAAACCTACGAATGAGGCTGCAGAATTGTTTGAAGGTCGTGACAGGAAAACAAATGAGGTAAAATGGACCGGCACACGGGTAGATCTCATATTCGGCTCCAACTCAGAATTGCGTGCTGTAGCTGAAGTGTATGCGTGGGACGGTGCTGAAGCAAAATTCGTTAAGGATTTTGTTGCGGCATGGGCAAAGGTGATGGACCTCGACAGGTTCGATATTGCGAAATAGGATAGATTGAATTTCAGCAAAAAGGCCGGGCTCATGCCCGGCCTTTTTGCTGGATACCACATTACGGCAGCGTCCTTGTATCGTCATTTAGTATACCGAATATCCCATATCCGCCCTTCACGTTTGAGTAAACACGTATGGGCTCCGAAAATGGGTTACCTGCATTCTCCGATGCATAAAGGAACGATTTTCTATACCTGAAATATGCCTCTGAAACGTGACGAAGCGAAACCGTGAACACCGCGCCGCTATCCATGCGAGAAAGCAGCTTATGATCGATGAAAAACCTCATTTCATGCGTCTTTCCATTAAATAACTCATCGCGAAAGAAGATATCGGCACCATTAAGGCAAGTGGAATTGTCAATTTGCTCATCGTAGATACTTTCTACACTGGCATCAGTAGTGTTGACACAATCAAGAAGGATAGCAGAATCACCGGCAGGGCCCTGCAGATTCAGGCTCAGGATGTAGTAATCTCCCGGAGCGACCGGATCGTCGAAGGATATTCGTATTTCATCCTGCACATCTCCTTCCCCACTCAAACGAACATTTGCGTAACGGGCAACCTTAGAAAGCTGAACAAGTGCAGGACCGGCTTCCACAGCGGACACAGTATCAAAACCCGGGGCCACGACCTGGAGCTGATAATTTGCACCGGGGTCCACCACTACATGACCAAGATAACCACCCACTGAAGGCTCGAACATCAGGCTATCTGCCAACAAACCGGACTTGTAGAGCCAAACCCTGGCGCTCTGAACCAACAAATTGTGGTTTTGATTGTATTCCGCCACACCTACAGACTTTGTTACGAAAACCAAGGGAATATCGCCAACATTCACAGTGCTATTCACTGCTAATACAGGCGAATAAGGTGGAGTCTTTACCATAATCTCCTTTTCGCAGGAAACGAACAAGCCGGAGCAGGCACACAAAAAAAGAACAAAATATAGACGCATAAAAAAGATTTTAGAACTTAAACTGGTAGCTGATAGAAGGAATGATAGGGAACAGGCTCATCTGCTTAAACACAACATTCCCCGATGCATTTGTGGAACTATACACATAAAAGGGGTTCATTCGGTTATAAACATTGTAGGCGCTCACCACCCAGGCTGACTCTCCCCTCTTTGTTGCTTTCTTGAACTTCATACTAATATCGGCACGGTGATATGGCGGCATGCGGAAGCCGTTGCGACTGCTATAAACCTGCTGTAGACTATTGTCCTCACCGGTATAATAGCCAACCGGCAATGTGATGGCATTACCTGTGCCGTATACCCAGTCAGCGCTTATCTCGAACTTCTTAGTGGGCGCATATACCGCAGCCACCTTCAGGTCGTGGCGCCTGTCGTACCGGTAAGGGAATTCTTTGCCATCATTAAGGTGCTCAAACCGGCGCGTAGTGCGGGACAAGGTGTAACCAAGCATGCCGGTGAATTTCCCCTTTCGCTTCTGCAAAAAGAATTCCGCGCCATAACTCTTCCCTTTGCCCACCTCAACTTTATCTTCCCAGCCAGTGGCACTGTTAAAGAAGCTAGCGCCCTCTTTATACTCTATAACATTGTCCATGGTCTTATAGTAGCTCTCCACCGTGAGCTCTACACCCTCAGCCACGCCCCAAGCGGCACCAACCGCGCCCTGATATGACTTCTGGGCGGGCACCTTGTCTGTGACCGGCACCCACAGGTCCGTGGGCAATCCTATAGAGGAGTTTGACAACAGGTGTATGAACTGATTCATCTGCACAAATGATGCCTTAAGGCTCACCTTATCGCTAAGCAGATAGCGCGCGCCAACTCTCGGCTGAAGTGATGGATAGAGCTTTCCCCTTACAGCAAACGCTGTCGCATGCAAACCAATGTTTGTGCGTAACCTGGAAGAGCATTTGATGTCATCCTCAATGTACATATCCGTCTCTCCGGCAGAGAGCGCAGAAGTACCAATTGTGGTGTCCTCCACCGTGCTATTAAATGCTGTTCGGGTTTGCATTGCGCCCGGCTTGTAGGTATGATACACGTAACCAACACCTGACTTTAAAGAATGTGTAGGTGATGGTACGAAATCAAGGTCGTATTTGATTGCCTTGTCGTTGATCCCAGAAACGTATTTCAGTAGAAACTCCTCGTTGATGTTTGCAAACCGGTTCTGCATGCGGGAAAAGACATTGAAATTGTATTGGCTGTAATAGGCGGTAAGATTCCCAAAGAGGCGGTTGTTATACTCGTGGTTCCACCGGGCAACTGATGTGACATTCCCCCACCTGATATTTGTGTTCAATGTTGAAGACAACTCGCTTCCTGCAAGGCCATTGTTGCGCTGACGGGCATAGAACTTATCATTACCGAAGTATCCGCTCACATACAACCTGTCTTTTTCTGACAGCTTAAAGTTGACCTTACTGTTCATATCGTAGAAATAATAGCCGGCCTTTACAGGGCCTCGCATAAAAGGCTGGGCCAGAATGTCATAATAAGTTCTGCGGCCGGATATCATGAAAGACGACTTATCTTTCTTGATGGGCCCCTCCAGCGTGAGCCGGGAGGCAATGAGCCCCACCCCGCCCTCGCAGTGAAACTTCTGTTTGTTACCCTCCTTCATGTTCACATCTATGACTGAAGAAAGACGGCCACCGTATCGGGCAGGGAAGCCACCCTTTATCACCTCAACACTCTTGAGCGCATCAGCATTAAATACGCTAAAGAAGCCGAACAAATGACTGGAGTTATAAACCGGCACTCCATCCAGCAGTATGAGGTTCTGATCCGGACTACCACCACGAACATAAATACCCGAGGACCCCTCGCTGCCTGCCTGTACTCCCGGTAGCAATTGTATGGCCTTCATTACATCTACCTCGCCAAGGAAGGCCGGAAGCGACTTGATGGTCTCCACAGGAAGATCGATAGAACTCATAAGGGTACGGTACTGTACTGCACTCTTCTTCCCGGAGACAACTACTTCTTTCAGTTCGCTTGCTGATTCCAACTGAATACTCAAGGATGTGTCTGCAATAGCGGCCAGATGTATGGTAGCGGGCGCATAGCCTACAGTGGATACAAGAATATCTGCTGTTTGCGCAGGGATAGTAAGGGAAAAGAACCCGAAAGTATTTGTAGCGGTGCCGGCATTGACCGCAGGCACATATACAACAGCGCCCGGAATAGTTTCTCCGCTTTTCTTTTCTGTGACGTATCCGCTTATGGTTACCTTTTGTGCCCGCGCGCTCAAGGTGGAGAATACCAAAACAGATACTAGCAAGTTCCGCAACAAATTCATACGATGGTAATTTGCATTAAGACGCAAAAACCATCATTTACCCCTACGAACCTACTAGCTACCAGGTGTCAAATAAATAGCTCACTTTGTTTTGCGACACGCCACCAATAACACCAGCGCCGTTAGTAACGTAGGACCCCACCTTGGCAGGTGCACTTAGCGAAAGAAAGGCGCTGGCACCATCGGTCTGCTGATATGCCTTGAGGAATTCGAAATAGTCAGCGCTAACGCTCTTTATGTAGAAGTGCGTCAGCCCCTTAACGCTGTCAGTTGATGGGGGCAACTGAACATATACATCAGTTGTATAATCCTGTCCGTTGAATGTGCGGTCTGAAAGTAGAATCCTGCTTTGCTGTGCAGTGAGGCCATTGATATATGCATTCTCCGTATTGTTGTCGTTGGTGTAGACAGCCTTTCGGAAAAACCTGTTGTAGTAGGATGTGTCACTGCGTTCCTGCAGACTACCCGCTGCCAATTGCTGGTTATAGAGTTTACGATTCTCACTTACCGGCAACCACACCCCCTGGTAAAAAAACTGTGCAGTAACATCCATGTACTGCTTCAGGCACTCAAAAACATAGTAGTTGCTTCTGGAAGCGTCGTCGTGTATACGCACACGAAAGCGGAGGACAGTATCTGTGTTGTAGATCACCGTAGCAGTATCGAGTATAACAGCATCAACCGGCCCCGGAACCTGAACTAAGGCGGTAGCAACAGGCATACCAGGATGCACGGCCGTAATTGTATAAGTCGTAGCTGGTGCGACGGTACCTCCCGCGGTACACAGCAGCGTGTGCAAACGAGACGAAAGAGAATCCTCCGTCCCTGAAATTGTTCGGGTAGAAACGCCATCATCGATAGTGAGCAGAAGAGCATCAGGGACTGAGAAGGTCATGTCGCTGCCGGCTGATAAAGGTACACTCTGCCCGGCACGGAAATGAATTGTATCGCCGACAACAAGTTCGCCCATGAGCACGATCTTCCTTTCGGCACCGCCGGCAGGAAGGTCTAGCGTCTTCATGCAGCCGGTCCAGGCGAAGCAAATAAGCCCCAGCAAACCCAATATCACCCCGGTAACACGATTCTTCATCAGATCTTTAGTCTATAGTTAACGTAAGGAATGAACTGAAGTACGCTTACACCCTTTAGTTTAAAACGTTCATTTCCGGATGCGTCCGTTTCGGACGAAACATCTACAAACATCACATTGCGCCGAGCATACGCGTTAAACACTCCGATAGACCAGGTTCTCTCCCAGCCACGCTTGTAGCGTTTCGTAAAGTTCATACCTACATCGAGACGATGAATAGGCGGCAGCCGATAGCCATTCCACTTAGCGTAGCTGTAGGTATAGTTAGAACTGTTAATAATAGTCGAAGCCTGACTGATAAGGAGGTTGTTGTCGAAATCAGGATAGATCTGGTCCGGAATTGTGATAGCCTCGCCACTCATATACATCCAGTTGGCAGTGATGTCAAAATTGGCAGATCGCTGATAGAGTGCCGCAATTTTAAAATTGTGCCGGCGGTCATAACGATAGGGGAAGGGATCACCATCATTTATCTGTGCAAACTGGCGCGTGGTACGAGACCATGTGTATGCTGTTGAAAGATTTACTCTTCCCAGTTGCGTACGCAGCAACGCTTCTACACCATAACTCCAGCCCTTGCCCTGGATTATCTTATCATCCCACTTTAGTGAATTGTCAAACAGGTTTTTCCCCTGATCGTAAGCAGTAACATTCCTTATGTCCCTATGATAAAGCTCAAGATTGAAAAAGAATTTTTTTTCAGGCTTGAAACGATAGCCAAAAGTGGATGTATAGGACTCCTCAGGCTCAATGGTGGATGAGCCCGGCACCCAGAAATCAGCAGGCAGCCCGTAAGTTGTAGAAGTGATAAGGTGGAGAAACTGTGCCATCTGGGCATATGAAGTATACAACATGTGGCTGCGCCCCAGCAGGAGCTCTGCTCTGAACCGTGGCTGTATACTGGAATAATCAAATTGTTTGCTAAACCAGTTAGCGAAATGCATGCCGGGAATCAGGCTCAGCTTGCCACCAACCTTAACAACATCCTCCGCAAAAAAAGTCAGTTCATTACTATGCACTCTTTCCGGCAGTGTACCGGGTACGTTACTCTGCGAAAAGTACTGTACTTCCGCCGGGTTGAAATGGGCATATGCCAGTTTGACACCTGTTTCAATATTATGGTTTGATGCAACCTTCCAATTAAGAACTGAGCGTAAAGCCATATCCTTTACCCAGGATACACCTTTATATCCGTCTCTGAGCGTCATAGCACCATCCTCAGAAATACCTCGTCTATCGTGAAGTAGGTAATTAAATGCACTATAGGTAAGTGTGGTATTGACAAACAGGCGCGGATGCAAAATACTGTTCCACCGCGCGCTAATTGTGCTGTTTCCCCAACTTGTAGATGCGTTGGTGCCGCCAGAATTGACCCCAAAACGATCGCGGCCGTTATAAACGCTCAGAAAAAGACGATTATTTGCATTTACTATGTAGTTTGCCTTCAGGTTGAGATCATAAAAGTTAAAGGCAACGTCATTGGTAAATGGTCGCCAAAGCACATCGATCCATGTGCGCCTGCCGGAAACCATAATGGATGCCTTATCCTTTTTGAGTGGACCCTCAACAGTAAGGCTGCTTTTTACAAAGCCCATAGAGAACTGACCGCCCCAATGCTGCATGTCTCCGTCTTTTGTTGTTACATCTATTACGGAAGCGGTTCTTCCGCCGAAACGAGCCGGGAATGCGCCCTTGTATAGGTCTACAGACCTAATGGCATCAGAATTATAAACAGAGGTGAGCCCGAAGAAGTGATCGACATTGTAAAGCGGCACACCATCAAGTAGGTGCAGGTTCTGCCCGGGGTCGCCGCCGCGAACCAGGACAAGATTTCCGGCGCCGGAACCGGATTGCACACCCGGTAAATTCTGAACGGTCTTAATTACATCATTCTCTCCCAGCAGCACAACGCGCGTCTTCATGTCACTTCGCGCCACATGATGAAAGCTTGAGGCCTGAGTTTGTGCTTTAGAGGAAAGCACCTGCACCTCGCCCAGATTCCTGCCTACCTGCATAAAGACATCTCTTCGCTGCCCGGCTTCCTTTGACAAGTTAAGCGTGTCTGTTTCGAAACCGAGATAGGCCACTATAATGCGCTGCTGAGTCGCCGGCATCGACAATGCATAATAACCATAATTGTTAGTGATGGTACCAAAAGAAGTGCCCGGCACAAATACTGCTGCACCTATAACCGCTTCTCTGCTATCTGCCTCCTTTACATACCCGTGTATCAGCACATAGGAGGCGGAATCATCGTCTGCATCTGACACTCCCATCAACAGTATCTTGTTGCGATCTACACGCCAGGTGATCTCAGACGGGCGAAACATTTGCATGAGCATTGACCCCACGGAGGAAGTAGTATCTGCCGCTTTTACTGTTCGCGTTACGTCCACATAGCGCGAACTATAAGAGAAAGTAACACCCGCTTTCTGCGACATATCGTCAAGAAAATACCCAATGCTACCGTCGCGCTTTGGAGGGGAGTAGCTAAATGACAAAGGTTGCTGAGCGAAACAACACTCAGCAACCAAAAGCAAAACCAAATTTATTACTACCCTCAAAAACAAACCCATCGGCTATCTTCCTGTTATTTTGTAGAGGCCGTCAGCCTGTTTGATCCACCTGAAGCCAGAAACGATGCAAATTTCCGAAAGTATCTGCTCCAGGCTACTCCCCTTGAAGCTGGTATTGATCACCTGCCTCTTCTGAGCCTCTGAAATATCTTCGCCCAGCACTATCTTCTTATCAAATATCTCTGAAAGTTGTTCTGCTATCTGCACCATGTTCCGGTTGTCAAATACGAGCACCCCCGTCTTCCAGTACAGAAAATTTTCGTCTTCCACCAGGCTACGCCTTATTTCATTGTTTGCCAGTCGCGCCTTCTGGTTCTTTGTCAGTATCACAAAATTATTCCTGTCACTTGCAGAGGAAAAACGAACCTTACCTTCCACTACAGTAACAATAGCTGCTACTTCGCTGCACTTCAGATCGAAGGCTGTACCTAAAACCTGCACCTCTCCTGCCTGTGCTTCGATCACAAACGGATGCTGCTCATCTCTATGCACCTTAAAGTAAGCCTCTCCTTCCAGCGTCACACGACGTTCCTTACCGGCAAGTGTTTTGTTATAGCTGAGCCGGCTCCCCGCATGGAGGGTTACTTGTGTACCATCAGGCAATGCGAGTTCCTTGTTGCCGCTATCAGCCAGCATCTCCACCCTGAGTTCTCCCGCCACCATCCAATACACAACCACGGCGACAAGTAAAATCGCTGCCACTGACGCCACGCGCTGTAATAGCGGAATTATCCTCGCCTGTTTTGCAGCATCTTTTTCTATTGTCTGCGCGGCCACCTTGCTCCAGGCAGCCTCTGTGTCGAAGCTGTTTTCGGCCAGCAATGCATCCACAGTCTGCCAGTTACGCGTCATTGCGGTGTACTGTTCGGCATTTGCCGGGTCTCTATCCATCCATTCCTGCAATACCATTTCTTCTTCTTTGGATGCCTCACCACACAGCTTTTTAGCCATCAGTTCATCCATTTGCTCACTCACCTGTTTCATCTAAAGTCCTGGGGTTAAAAATGTGAATAAATAAGCTACCATTGATACCTTTTGCGCATATTCCCTGAATATTCGCAGTGCCTTACCCATCTGATTCTCTACTGTCTTTACAGATATTTCCAATTGCTCTGCAGCCTGTTTGTAACTGAGGCCATGTAGCTTCACCATTAGGAAAACATCCTTACAGGCAGGTGGCAGCTGACCCAGCGCATCAGCAAGTTTGCGCTCCTGCGCCGTAGCGTTTTCGCGGTGCTGGATCTCAGTTATGTAGTCGTCCGGCCCATCCGGCGCCTGCTCCGCAAAAACCACTGTTCTCCCTTTCCGTGTACGCAACAAAGAGATACACTTGTTTCTGACAGAAGTAAGCAGGTAGTATTTAATACCCTCTGTACCTAACAATTCAGGCTTCTGCTCCCAAAGCTTTACAAACACTTCCTGAACAGCGTCCTCGGCTTCGTGTGCATCACCCAGTAACGAGAGTGCATATCGGCAAGCAGGCGCATATTCACGCTGAAAAAACTCCTTGTATAGGACGCTTCTCTGTGTATCCTGGCGAGACATAATAACTAACTGTTTTACAAATGGTGATTAGTGATGGGTTTACGGGTGCAAAAGAACAAAACATCTTGAAATATTTTGCATTCATTGCATATATATCGGGTAAATCACCAGTTGAGTAATCGTTTATTTGCCTTAAAACGCAGAAGCGTGCGAATACCCCTACGTTAGGAATGATGATTCCCGAAAACAGTTGTGAGAAGCCCGAGAGCCCATAAAATGCAGTATTTGCCCTTAAGTAATCAGGAAATCAGAACTGCCCGATGGTGTGATATGGAGATCTATTGCCTTACTAATGAGCAAGTGGAGATCGTTGAAATTATTAGGCTTGGTAATGTAATAGTCGGCGCCAAGTTGGCGACTGGTTTCGATGGATTTTTTATTAGAGCTAGTAGAAAACATGATTACCGGAAATTTCCGGGTTGCAAGGTTCTGCTTCATTTCCGTTAGCACCTCAAAACCGGATTTTGTGGGCATATTCACATCAAGGAAAACAAGCTGGAGGGAGGAATCTTCATAAAGGGCATTTCGCAGGAAAACATCCCCTTCAAGAAATGCATATAACTCTATCTTTTGGCGAGCGTTGGAATTCAAAGAATTTACGGCAAACTCAAAGGTTTCGATATCGTCGATATCGTCATCGATATAATATATTTTCACACAATCGAATCGATTGGAAGATGATAACATCGCCATATCACGAATGTACATGCTTACTGCCGCATGATATACAAAACGGTAAAAGTCATAACAGAATTTGATACAAATCGAATATTTATAAAAAAGGAAAAACTCACTTCTCAAAAGGTCTGCTTTCCGCTGTCCCTTTCTTGTATTGAGACATGGTCTCTCCGGTAGCTTTCTTAAACAAAAAGGAAAGGTGTGATAGGTTTGCATAGTTCAGTTTCCTGGCTATCTCTTTGAACGATCGGCCTCCCAGTATCATATCCCTGGCTAGTTCTACCTTCAGGGCATTCAAAAATGCTGTAACAGACATACCCTCCACATCCGAAAAGACATTGGAAAGGTAGTTGTACGTGTACCCCATCTTTTGCACAAGGTAGACTGAAAACTTCACCACCGGGTCTTCCGGAAAATGCACAAAGTTCCAGGCATGCATCTTTATGCTATCCGTAAGAACATCTGTCGGGTTTGACAGAATAGACATTCCACTTTTTCGTAGAAGTTCATCGAGTTCCTCAAGTTTTGCTTCGTCAATACCAGAAGGCAAAACCACGCCGCCAAGGTAAATCTCAACTGGAAGCAAGTCTACAATTTTCAATGCTTCCGCCACATTATGCCTGCTTTTTTCACAGTACATATTCCCTACTCGCACAATCATAAGCACGCGCACAAATTTTGGTGATACCAATTTTTACTAATCCCGTAGATGGAAATGAAATGGAATTATTCCGCCCTCAATTTCTCTCGCCTACAAATCCCAAGGCATACAGAATGTATGCACTACTACACTTAACAATTACTGTGCCAAAGATAGACGTAAAAATTTATGGGTTATGTTTCTTAATGTTAAAACAAATCCAATGCGTGCATTTACTCATGCCTGATCTGACACAGTTACAAACGCTACAATCCTTTACTGTAAAAGATTGTAGCGCCTTTTGAATATTTATTGTACGGTCTTAAATGTGGGAAAGATGTAACCTTTCCCTCAATCCCGCGGCTTTAACAGCCTTCCTTGCTCGTTGGCTTTTCAACACATGGGGACTCGAAAGTAAACGGTAGTAGCACCTGGATAAAGTCCGCATCCGGATGCATGCGCATACGCTCTTCCATAGGAAATACCTGAACGCGAATAATATCTTTCTTCAAACCCTGCAGATACTTACTACTGATGTCTGCTGGTAGCACCTGCCTGTTGATGTATAGGTCTTTAAAGTGTCGCTCTACAAGAAAGCCCCTTACCTGGTCTACCAGCCGGTCTTGCAATAACCTGTTTACCAGTAAATTTTCCTCAGTCATGCCAGCATCCTCTGAATTCCCATTGTTTTGCGACTTAGCTTTGGAAGAGACTTTCTGATTGGCTTTCGCCTTATCTGCACCGGCAGTCTGACTTGTTCCCAAATTCATGTCAACTGCACTTTTCTCGGCTTCCGGGGATGCCACTTCGCTAACTAGTGACGGCACACCTGCTGTGCTTTTCCTGGCTTTGTGATTGAAAGTTGGCTTTATCCAGGCCAGGGACACCAACAGCGCAACCAGCAAAATAGAGCTGGCCACTACCTTACTGTAACTCAGCCGCAGATCACTATGCTCCATTATTCGCTGCACACGCACAAACAACCTACCAGACTTGCCTGTAGCAGCGACAGTGAATGTGCCGGAAACAGGCCGAATTGAAGCCAGGGCGGTAAGGGCAGTAGCATAGTCTAATGGCTCATCTACCATACTTACGACCATATCGTCACAGCAGCGTTCGCGCTCATCGCGCACACCAGCTGATACAAGCCAAACAAATGGATTGAAAAACAATACTGTTTCAACTGCTGCCTGCACAATGTTTGCCAGGTAGTCATAACGCTTCACATGAGCCAGCTCGTGCAAAAGTATTGCCTCAAGCTGGCCGGGCGACAATTGCATTACAGTTGCAGCGGGCACGAGCACTACGGGCTTTAGTACGCCTACCACCATGGGTACACGAGCCCTGGCAGACACCAGTAACCTAACAGACCTTGATATCCCCATTCTGCGTTTCAAATCAACAAACAGCGCATCATAAACACCGACAGCCTGTTTTGTGCCAATGTTACGAAGAGACACTACCTGACCAATACCTAACAGTAACCTCAACAACATCAGTACCACCCCAACTATATACGCATCTCCGAGATAAGGTGAATAGCAAAAATCAACAAGAGAAGCAACAGACGTACCACCGGTAGCCCATGAAAAAGACTGCGGACTTATGGTAATAAGCGGAGCGGTCGCCACAGCGACGAGTGAGTTAAACTCTCTCGACCAACTAACAAAGAAACCCAACAATAGTGAGCAAAGTGAGAGAAGCGAAAGACCATGGCGCATGCGTGCTTTGCTTACCGGTATGGTCCACAAAAGCACAGAAAGAGCGACGTAAACGAACAGCCCCTGCACACAAGACTGCATCAATGCCCATGATAATGAGTGAAGTAGCGTATTCATAACTGTTGATTTTATAGGCTTATAAAAAGTTGTCAGGATTACTTCTTCTTCTTCTTAGTCTCCAGGTAACGCTTTATCTGGTCCAGCTCTGCATCGGTAGGCTTGTGGTTACCCAATGCCTGTAGCACAAGGCTCATAGCCGATCCGTTGAATACGGAGTCTATCAGTCGCTGCACTATCTGCCCTTGTGTTTTTTGCTTGTCAACGGCTGCTGTGTAGATATGAGATTTGCCAGATGCCTCACGACTCACCAAATGCTTCTCATACATCACCTGAAGTTGCTTCAGCGTAGTGGTGTAACCTGCATCCTTCTTTTCAGCTAGTAGCTCGTGCACATCCCTTACTGTAGACGGGCCATGCGCCCAAAGGATGTTCAAAATTTCGAGCTCCGCTTCAGTAGCCCGTATCAGTTTCTCGTTCTCCATCTACGACGTTTATCGTAGACAAACCTACGACGATTATCGTAATTGCCAAAATATTTTTCTGATAAGGTTGTTAAACCTTCAGACTGCCACGGAAACCTCTTGCTGCATAATATGATTCTGCTCCATTGTGATAAACGAAAACAGTATTGTATCTACGATCACAGAAAACAGCACCACCCAACTTCCGGATGTGTTCAGGTGTTTGCACCCAGCTCGATGTCTTCGTATCAAACTCACCCAGCTCCTGCAATGCACGATACTGCTGCTCATCCAGTATTTCAATACCCATATACTCAGCCATGTGCACTGCACTATCTGCAGGCTTGTGTTCCTTTCGCGACGCCAGCGCTGCCTCATCGTAGCAAAGGCTTCTCCGGCCCTTGGGACTTTCGGCCGAACAGTCGAAGAAAGTATATTCACCGCTTTTCTTATCAAAAGCAACCACATCAGGCTCGCCACCGGTAGCCTCCATTTTGCTGAGCGACCACAACTTGGCCGGGTTCGCAAGTAATCGTTCTTCTACATCAGACCACGATATACCCTTGTGGCGTTTATTGTTCTTTTCGAACCTGCTTTTAAGTGTTGCAATCAGTGCTGACACCTCTGTCGCGGAAAGTTTCTCGTTTGTAGGTTTCATGTTGACTTTGCCTATTTTTCTTCAAGTCTAAATCTTGTTTTCTCGCGAACAACCGTCTTGATTTTGTGTGTTCGCCTATCGTATTCATACACATACCTATCTACGGTCATTCCTATAGCAAGACGACGCTCCAGATACGCATGTGCTACATAGTTCTCTTCATCCCCAGCACGTTTGTGGATTTTCCTATCCAGCTCCTGTGGCATTGTCGGATCCCCTAGTGCATTGACAGAGTCGAGGACATGCTTCATCTGGTTATACTCCTGTGTCTCTGTAATAAGCGAAAAGAACAGCGTCACCTCATCCTTTGAAAGGTCTTTGTCTACCTGAGAGAAACCATTCCATGAAAGGCATGCAAACACCAGTGATAAGAAATATACTTGTGGGCGCATAAAACTGATTTATTCATTAAGACCTCTCCCATCCAGAATGTCAGGGATTGCCTTTTCAATTCTTGCTTCGCGCGTCTTCGACTGTTTTGCTGAAGCAAAGTGCAACAAATATGCTCTCTGACGTCCGGGTGTCAACTTTTCGAAGGCGTCCTTAATATCCGGCATCTCTTTCATAGTCTTAGCAAATTCGTCAGGCATCGCAAACTTAGTTGTCTTCTTCAATTCAACTTTTGCGCCCGACTCCTCTACTTTTATGGCTTCCTTTATGTATGCACCTATTGCCTTTGCGTGTTTTGCTACATCCTCCGCGCTTGTGAACCGCATTTGCCTGGCTGCCTGCACATTTTCTGTCTGCTGGATAAGCAAATTTTTGGGATCCTTCATCAGCGCTCCTTTGAAAAAGAGCAGTGCACAGTATTCTTTAAAACTATGGATGAGCACCACATTCTTTCCATCTTGTGCATAACACGGGCACCCCCACTTTAGTACTTCATCCAGTCCGCTATCAAGGCATATGTCTCTGAGTTGCTCTAATGCCCCCTGCCATTTACCACCTTTCTCAAAAAAGAAATCAACTTTATGGTTCATTCCACAATTTAATTAAATAGCTGCAACCATTCTTCTATTCGCCGGCCGTGTGTACCACGAGATTCCTGTCAACACCATTAGCAATCCTGCAGGAAAAAGTTCCGCGGCAGGATCTGCCACCGCAACATGAGAAATGATTGCACCCGACATGGCGAAGAAAAAGCCCGCATATGTCCATTCCTTTAGCACCGGGAAGCGCGGCGTCAGTATTGCTATAACCCCTAGCAACTTCCATACAGCTATGATGGTCAGGAAATACAGAGGATATCCCAGCTTCATCATAGCATTCACTGCACCGGGGCCTTCCTTTTGCTGTGTGAGCTGTACAATGCCGGTTGACACCATGCCCAGAGACAGCCATACTGTAGCTATCCAATACGTGATCTTCTTTGCCTTGCTCATGTCCCTACTTTTTTGCGCTGAGTAATTCCTGTATACGGTTGTGCGCCATGTTGATGCCTTGTACGAACGGAAGCTTCAATACCTGGTCGCGGATATCTACTGAGCGATACACTACATGCATGTTAAGCCTGGAGGTTTCATCTGTGAGCTTCTCAAATTCCAGGAACTCCAACTGCACGCCGAAGGGAGCACTTTCCATCTCAAACGTGCGGGTAATTTTCTCGTTCGGCACAAACTCATGGATGGTGCCATTGAAGCCATGCACATTGCCTCTCGGGTCTGTGGTCTCAAAGCGGTAGCTGCCATGCCTGCGGCTCTCCAGCTTCTGCACCTTCGTGCCCATCCACTGCTCCACTAGTTCTGCTTCCTCATAGGCTTTGAAAAGTAGCTCCACCGGCAAGTCAAAGTCCCTGGTTATGAATATTTCCTGCCTGTCCGGCACTGCGGTGACTTTTGTTTTCAGTTCCATTGTTATTGCCTCTTTGCTTTGTACTGTTTCATAACTGCCTCCAGCTTGTTGAATCTGTCGTCCCACATCATGCGGAAGGGCTCTATAAAGTCTGCGATTTCCTTCATCTTCTGTGGATTTAAGTGATAGTATATCTCGCGGCCTGTTTGCACTGAGCGCAGCAACTCACACTCTGTGAGAATGGCCAGATGTTTGGAAACCGTAGGCCTTGCTGTATCAAAGTTCGCAGCAATGGCCCCGGCTGTCATGGCCTGTGACGCCACTAGCGTAAGTATTGCCCTGCGTGTGGGGTCTGCTATTGCCTGGAATACATCTCGCCTTAGGTTCATTATGTAGCTATTTGACTACAAATATACGCGTAGCCATTTAACTACGCAAAATATTTTTTAATTGAACACTTAGTTAGGTGCTTTCTTTGCCATGGGAACCGCCAGCGGCAGGGAGGGGGGCATAGCTCTATCTGCTATGCCACCAGGATGGCGGCATTTAAAAAGTGGACAGAAGCGCATACTGCAAAACTGAAAGAATGAAATGAGAAATTTCAAGTCACTCGTCACAAACCCCAGCCAAATACTTAGCGCAAGCATCATTCCTCGTCGAATTCTTTCGCACCCGTTTCCTGCTCTTCGCCTTCTTCGTTTATTGTGCCGGTAATATCTCCCCGACGAAAAAAGGCAGTTCCATCATAGAAGATACCAATTCGATCATATTTGCAGGCGGCAATTAGCGTTTTGCTTCGAATATTGACAATGCCCCATTTGCCCCCCTTCTTTACTACCGCAATCGTGCCATGGTGCACCTGGGCTATATTATCGTAAACACACGCGAGCAGCGTATTGCCCATACTGTCAATAACACCAAAAGCGCTATCCATTCCCAGAGACACTACAAAGTAAGGTAGCATATCGTCGACATCGGGCTCATCCTCTTGATAGTATGATCCTAATACTCTTCTTGGTGGACGCTCCCTATATCCGTGATGAATGGCCCAATAATGCCGCCTTGTCAGAATCTTTCCTTTCCGATTCAGCAAGCTCACGCGGTGATCTATTGAGGCAGTAAAATAACGATCGAACAATGACGGCTCCGCGTCTACCCAGTCATAAACTGCCGGAACAATGATTCTACCGGAGGTATCCACTATTCCATTGAGTCCATTCCTTGCTCTCACCAGGTACCAGGCTAGTCTTGGCTTTCCGACCACCCAGCAATTCGTGAAGGTGTCCGGCACTACTGTCCTTCCCGCATCATTCACTACCGGTGGCTTTGCATGTCCTGCCAGGTACCAATGCTTAAATATATCCTCCCGTTGCGGGTCCCACAGACCGCGCTTTGAAAACAACAAATTACCTTCGGACGTGTAGATCGAGGTACTATTCTTCGGCGCAGTCTCACCGATAAAGTAATTATCTCGCTTGTACAACACTGAGAAACGCAAGGGTACGAGCCACACCTTCTTCGAAATGCTATAGACTCCGTACAATCCTCCCTTCCGTACTATCGCCGAGCCGTCCATGTAAGCGCTCACAACCGACACACCCTCCGGAAGGTCATGGTATGGCACCGCCTCCAGGCTATCGCCCAACGTGGGAAATAACCGATACTGAACACCATTCCTCTGAGCGGTAATGCCGCAGATCGATTTATACCATAATAGGGGAATTCCGGACCACCCCCCGGAAAAGATGTGGCCATTCGCATCCATGAACACAATTTCGTCTGCGATACGCCCCATCAAAAATTGCTCGTCAAGCGAACCCGTGAAACGTATTGAGTCAAACACGGTAGGATAGAGCCGATTGCCCTTGGGGTCAAAAACGCCGACCTTTCCATGCCTATAAGTGAGATACCGATAGTCGGTGGCCACAATAGTATCATAGTTCGATGGAAGAAGCACCTCATTTCTCCAGGTGCGAATCCCCCAATGTCCGTTGGTCTTTACAAGTATATGATAGCGCAGTAGCTGCAGTTGCTCTGCCTCCTTAAGCATCACGCAATTACCTTCACCGGTTACAAACCCATTTACCTGCCCGGGGATTGAGAACTTCAATACCTGCCGATGACCAACAGTAGGCAAATCGCTGAGCCTACCGCCTTGCCGCAGAAATGCCGATTTCTCCTCCGGATTCACCCATATTGTGTCGACCATTGCTGTAGCACCTGTAAACCGAAAAAGCAAATCAGGTTTACCAGGCTCACTTAGTGCCAACCCACATTCGCGGAAAAGCAAGAAACGCCTGGGCTTTTGCATCCAAGGCACCAGCAGCCGCCCGGAAGAGTCTATGACTGCCATACAGCGTCCCTCGCTGTCTGCAATAGCGGCAACACCCGGGGGAACGACGCCATAGTTTTTGTCGCTTGGGTTTAGTGGCCATTGTGCCACCTGCCGCAACTGACGATCATAGAAGCCCGGCTTGAACTGATCTGTAGCAAGAAAAACCAGTCCGAAATTATCAAACTGCGACATGTATTCATACACCGGCTCGCTAGCCATATCTACTTTATGCAACTTCCATCCATTGAACCTGTAAGCACTTCTGTCGGTCATGAATACCAGGCTGTCGGTGCGTACCTGCCAAGGAGGAGAAGGGAGACCACATGGTGTTGCCAGGTCGCCCTCCTTGTCAATAGCCGCGAAAAGACAGTCTTTCCCGACGAAAAACTGTTCATACCCGTATTTACCCGCTGTATCGTAAATAAAAGGAAGAACGGTATCGCCGGTAACAGCGCAAACGCCCCAATAGCCGCCGGAGCGAATAAGTTTTGTGCCGGCCAGGTTGATGATCATCGAGTCGCCATTGTAATGATGGCTAATGATATTGGTATAACTATTTTCACCGACACGCCTTATTACCGGTTGTGGCGATGAAGGAGCCGGGAATGGGCTACTCCGCAGTTGCCGTGTACTTTCCTGAACGTATTTCCGCAGCTTCATATCATAGGTTCGCTCCCGGATATCATCTGAATACAGACTTCGGGTTTCGATCGTCAAATAGCGACGATCTCTGAACTTCATTTCATAACTGCCAGCTGACAGCACGGGGATGTGGTTCGAGTCGAGCAACTGCGCCTCGTCATGCATTACCTTTCGTGCAATCACCCAGCCATTCTCATTTACAAACAAGTCATCATAAACGGGCGGAAAGACCTCTACACCATTTGTGTCTATGATTCCTTCCGGTTGCCCCATACCCACCCGTAGAAACTGTGGTATTAGTGGTGGCAATTTCTGAGAGCCCCTTGAATCCCTGGCTACAACCGAATAGGGCGCACGACACTCCTCAATTTTAGGATACCTGAACCCGGTAAGCAGCTTGCCACTGCGACTTATCAATGCCCATGCACCATACTTTTTTACAGTTATGGCATCGTTTGCCAATACCCTGCAGTCGTGAACGCCCGGTAGCGCAAACAATAAGCCGCGCCCTCGCTGAAAAACAAAAGCGGTATCACCCCTCACACCCGAATACAGTTCTGCACCGTAACTGGCAGTGCGGTAGTCGTTTGGCAGTACAGTTGCACCGCGTGCAGTGATGACCCCATAATACAATGTTTCGTTGCGATACTGCATTGTCAGCAGCATACCGTCCAGAGAGGCGCCTACGTCATATTCCTGGCAATTTATTTGACAGCAACTATCGTCAAAAAGCATCTCTTTACCAATACCGGTGGACCCTGCAAACACACGTCTTTCCAGGTCGACAAGCCTTACGATACCCTGGCTACCGCTGCACACCATCTCACCGTTGTTGTCAAACAATGTCCCAAGTGTCCTCGCGGAGTCAAGCCAGGCTATTGCCCGGTCTGGAAGTACGGTATCTATCTGCTCGTAAATGAAGGAGGTCTTCAGCTTCCCGTTCGCCCCAGCAAAGGCATACCAGCCTTGTGAGTTAACTACGTAACATTGGCCCCAATGAAATATCGGCCCATACCGGCGCTGAAGCCGCAAGAGTGCGCTATCCGCCTGCCCATATGAGCTATTTGCAAGACATAAGAGCAACAACAATGACAAGTAATATCGCAAGTTCAAGATTGTCAACTAGTACAATTTACATAGAAAAACAATCTCCCTTAACTTCCCTCCCCCTATTTCAAACACATACCCGCAGCTCAGACTATCAGACTACGAATAGGGGGATAATCGCGAGTTACCCTCAAGCAACCACAAGAATAAAGAGATAGTAATAGCTATTGCTACTCCATAGAAGCCACATCCTTACTCACTGTCCTGTAAGGAAACGAAGTATAGATGTGTCTACGGTTGAAGCGGCCAATAGCCGGTGCATTCACCATCTTCACATAAAGCGCCTTAGGGACACCAAACCACTCGTAACTGCTACCGTCTACGAAATTGATCTGTAGCGTTTCATCTTTGTAGTCGAAGTCCGTAATACCCACAGTGGTGGTTGTAAGTGTAAATGCAGCAAGCGTTTGCGCCTTTGTTTCGGGAGCTATGCTCACAAGGAAGTGGTAGGCTTCTATGATGTGACGACTCTTGGCCTCCGATAGGTCTTTACCTTCCTGGTCTGCAAATTTGTCGGGATGCCACTCCTTCATCAGGTTCCGGTACACCGTCTTCAACTCCTGTAGAGTTGCTTTCTCATTCACGCCCATTAGCTTCCGATAACCTATTATTTTCTTCATTGAATTTGATTGTGGGCTCTGCGCCGAGAGCGCAAAAGTACCCGAAAAACCATAAGGAACGGCCACCAATAGCGCAGGACGAGCTACACTTGCCACACAACCTCATCAAATATTTGAACGGCTACATATTTAAATCGATACCTAAATGGGTGTTTTCACGGTACTCACCCTGGTTTAATACAGTAATGTAGCCGTCTTTTCACGCTGTGCCCACCCGCTTCCTAAACGCACTTTTGTTATCAGAAGGCAACCCCGAACCTGAAAAACAAATTTGATCACTTAACTATAAAAATCAACCGATGAAAAAGATTACAAAAAATTGCGACTTCCACTACGATCTTCATTTTGCAGATCCAAATTCGGAATTTGTCTTAGCAGTAGGCACACAGAGAATCCCACTCAAGGCACATACACCTGAATCGCGCCTAAGGGCCAAAGGCAGCAATGCGGCTCTCGCCCTGGTGCCTGAGCACAACATTACCCATTATGCCGAAAACGTACCCGTATCCCAATCTGCCCCCCAGATCATTCGTGTGCTGGCGAAAGAACCGCTACCCGGTCAGACACTACCTCCAATGCTCTTTGCTTACATAACGCTTCCCTCATCTGCTTCGGATGCATTGCTGGAACACCGGCTGAAAGCCATCCATCCATATGCGACAAAACGCAACGCTAAACTGTCATTGTATGGCATTAACACCAGTCTTGCCGACGCACCACAGGTAATCAAAGACAGCAAGTTGTTCATCAACGCGTCAGACACAGCTACCACACTGCCATTCATGCACAATGAACTGCTCAATAACGGGAGTGCGGTCGCGGCGATCATTTTAAACCACATCGAAAACGCCCAGAATTTCTCGAATCTTGTCTGGCAACTTGAAAACCAGATGAAGGCATTCCATGCTGCACCTTCAGCCACAAATAACTGGACAAACCAGGCTCCTATTTTGGACTATGCAGGAAATCCTATTCCGGGTCAGTATACCTATACCTGGTCACCGACTACCACTGAATGGGCGAGCCCACTTCTGCTGGAAGTACTGGCAACGACCAAGAACGACCCTGATCTTGAATCATCTACAACTGTTGCCGGCTGCTATAGTGTGCAGAATGGCATTGTATCGCAAGGTGTGAGCTCTACTTCAACGCTGGTCGCTGATGCCGCACCGGCAACTTCCAGCCTTGCGCTAAACAACCTCACTGTTCAGAATGGGGTTTCTGTAGTAAAACAACCAGCACTAGAGGATGGAAAGTTTGCCATTTCATTTTCAAACAACTATATCAGGTGGCTTGGCGTGTATGTGGAGTTTTATGACGCATCCGGAAATCTTATTGAACCCGATGGTTGGGTGTCGCCGGAAGCCGTAGAAATATACAGTGTATGGGACAGCCCTACTCAAAAGATTGTCGCACTTGTTTCCTCGGTCAACACGATACTGGGAGTGCCATTGGGCGGAAGCCAATACGACGTAGACTTTAAATGGCCTGATAATGCATCATCAGTCACGATCAGTGCTGGTGGCCTCGGGCGATCTGGCGGCATAATGGGAGCAAACGGTGTTTATTATGGTGGCTGGGATACGTCAACCTGCCTTTTGGGCACGGTAATGACCTGTACGTTTAACATGGCTTTGCCCACCGTCTCCCTCGTAGCCGGCGCAATCATAACAGCAAGTGAAGCCACAGACCTTGTGAAAGCAACACGGTCAACAATTGTGTCCATGATCACAACGCTGATAAATGGAGAAGTAAGCACCTTCTTACAAGGAGACGGGCTCAGCAACCTGGTTGTGGGAATAGGAAACTTTGTCATTAACCTTTTCCTGACCAGCACAACTGTTGAAGAGTGGGTAGCCAAAATAATAGGCGAGGCTGTAGCAAAAGAAGCAGTACCTATTGTAGGGGAGATTGTCTTTGCAATAGGTGTAGCGGCCGACACCGCGGTCCTTGCGCAGACTGCGGTGGAAGTCGCAGTATCTCCGTGCATCTATGAATACCAGGTATTTGACACCATTGATGCATCGTGGGAATTACTACCCGATGTGAATCATGGAAATACATGGCCCCTTGAGGCTACACATTACCAGGTAGAAGCGATCTATAAAAACGGCACTTCGCGCTGTATGCTCAATCCGGGCGTGCTAAGTACCGGACAAACCGGGCCGATCACAGCGAGCCTTAACGGCTTACCAGGACAAGTACAGGTGCAATTCAGGGCGACATTCTATTCCGATTCGGGCTGGATAGCCGGCGTAGCGCAAACCGATTGGATGGCTGCCATTGGTAACAACGGAAGCAAATTGGTACTGCCGGCAACCAACATCACCGAGAACCAGATACCACTGACTGCGTCTACTCAATATCAATATGTATCGTCGCTGGCCTATGACAACACCAGCCAATCAAGATCGTGGAACAGCGCAAATGGCCGTCCAGTTGCTACTATCGCAAATCTGAACGGATCAAACAGCGGCAACAACCTGGGTGACCTCCTCAATATCAGCAACAATATCGACGCATCTGTTCTGGGCTATGCTTACACTGCTTCCGGACAAAATATTCCGCTTGAGGGAGGTACAACACCGAGCAATGCGCAAATGTCAGTCTTCCAAAGTATCTCGTCATACCCTAACAACCCTGACACGGCCCTTTGTTTCTCGCCATACGGTTTTGAATCCCAAACGGCACTTGCTATTGACCCTTCCGCTCCCGCCTCTCCAGGCCCGGTATCTTTTTATGTAGACCCGGCAGCGTTCAATATCCGACCGGTAGCAATCGGTTCCACGGGGACTTTCGACATGAATACAGGTAGCAGCTACGGACAATTCAGTGGAGAAGTAAATGCATGTGCCTATCATCCTGCAGGATACATAATAGGTGTAAGCACCGCGGAAAATGCCCTTCAGGTTGTAAATGTTGCTAACGGTATCGCTTCCGACAATGAGGCGCCACTTGCTGAAGTATATGGAGGATATGGTACCCGCCCGGGGAAACTCCATTCGCCCATTGCAGTAGCTGCGGCTCCACATTCCGCACTTATAGTACTGGAAAATTCAGGAATCGATCCCGTCACTAATGCACCTTTTGCTGCCAGGTTACAAGCTTTCGACCTGAACGGGAATCCGGCGAATATCTTTGGCGGCAACACATCGAATGTAGCGGAATTAAATCCGGAAGGAAGTTCAACGGTTATGCTGCTTGACCTTGCTGTAGAAACCACTGGCTTCATTTATGTGCTGAAGGTTGTAGGCGATACAAACGTAGCTGCAAACTACATTCTTGACATCTACAATCCAGATGGGGAATTCCTGTGCCAGACAACCAACTTCACTACCTCAAAAATATCTGTCGATACCTGGCGCACTTTGTACTCACTTGACTATGCGATGCTGCCCAAAACAGATGGCACCCGCACAGAACCAGGCGTAAGCATCTGGACGCCTTCAGTGCCTCAAAGCTGATGATAGAACAGGGCACAGCAACGATGGCATCCTATAAACGGAGAACCAGCGAATCCTGTGCCTGATTCTATGCCTAATCCCAACTCTTTAAAAACTCATCTCTAACAAACAAAAACATATTCACATGTCTAATCAGAATCCATCAAATCCGGAATACCAGTCCTGCCTGGGGTGCTTTGCTTTCCAGGATATTGCTACAGGCAACTACATCGACAACCAAACGCTTGGCCCCAGTGCTACGCCGAGCTTCTTTAACGTGTCGGTGCTAACATTCAATACTGACCCATTAGGCAACTACAACTACCTCGCTTTTCAGAGTCAGTACGATGGCACATGGGTCACTTATACCACAGACGGCCTTGTCCTTACCCTTTGCCTGAATGGCGTTGCTTCAATAAATGATGCTGCATTGTTTCTCGGACCTGCAGCAAACAATCTTTGCCAGCCAGCGCTCGCAGAAACTAACGGCTATCAGATACTGAACCTGGAAAATTCTACCTTCTTACCGGTCCAAATAATACCGGGCGGAACTACCTATGTTGGTTGTCCGGTCGGTAGTGCCAGCACTTTGCAGGGTATGGGCATGGGAACGGGCAATTGGGGCCCCTATGGCACAAATGGCAGCTATCAAAACTTGTCATTTGACTACCTTGACCTTACAAATTGGGCACAGGACGACTGGTTCTGTGGGAAAGATTTTACCGGCTGCTCATTTCAGTACACGAATATGGGCACTCTGCTGCTCTATAGCAGCAATTTTACGAATTGTAACTTTAACGGGGCAACACTTATAGGCGGATTACCCTATCATGGCACAGAAATGGCAAGTATAAACATTGGTGGTGCCACTATTACCAACCTGGACATGAGAGAGCTGGGCAGCTTCTCAAACTGGATAGCGGGCACTGGGCCCCAACTTACCAATTTCGCAGGATCTGTAATTGACTTCACCACATTCTACAACGGCAGCACGTACAACATAGCTTTTTGCGACTTTAGTAACGCAACGCTGATCAACATACCCACAGACACCGGCGCATTGGTCAATCTCCAGGCGCAGGGTGCTAACATTACAGGTATTCAGCTTGCCGGCTATGATCTCACAGGGGCAAACTTCCAGGGAGCAACCATTGCTTATGCAAATCTGAATGGAGCCAATCTCACCAATGCGAATTTGTCGGGCGCGATAGCTACAAATGCCAACTTCAACAACGCAATAATGGACCAGACAAACATGACCGGAATAATAGCCGGCGGTTCTGAAGGTAATGTGGGCGCCTCTTTCAATTTTGCAAACATGTCGAACGTGACGCTGAACAACGCAAACCTTGCAGGTGCCAACTTCTCAGGGGCTGTACTGTATGGCGGCTCTACCAGCATCGCAAACACCATTTCGATGGAAAATGTGAACTTCTCAAACTCCTACCTGGAAGGCATCTCCTTCGATAACGACAATCTTTTGGGATGCATCTTTGACGGAGCATGTCTATTGAACGTAGATTTTTCCAATTCCACATTAGGCGCTACTAATGGCACCGGAACATCTATGGTAAAGGCATGCATCCAGGGTGCGAATTTCAGCGGAACAAACCTTGAGAACTTAAACATGTCCGGCGCAGCAGTGTCCTTCACCTCCGGGCAACTGCCTATAAAGAGTTGCGGAGCTGAACTCCCTCCAATGCAGAACTATACACCGACCATTGGACTTGATGCCACTACGATCGCAGGCTCTACCACTTGTCCTAATAGTTACACCTATGCCCAAAATGTAGCAAACAACCTAACCATCACCCAAATGCTCACAGCAAAAAATGCACCAACCAGCTGGTCTTGTGCAAAAATAAAATAGCACCAAAAGTAGAGGCGGGGCTGAACGCATTAGCAACATCCTTGCTAAGCCCCAATGTAAAAAGAGGCTGCCGAAACTGGGCAGCCTCTTTTTAGAGAGTAGTCTCGACAGGAATCGAACCTGTATCAAAAGTTTAGGAAACTTCTATTCTATCCCCGTCCGAACGGCTTCGGCCGGGCGGGCATTGAACTACGAGACCAATTTCGTTTTCAAATACCGCCTTCCGGCAGCCGTTTTAAAGAACTTTTCTCTGCTAATTGCTTCGGCTTCAGTCTCAAATTGTTCACAGTAAACCAACTTGAACGGCAAGTATGGCTTAATCGAAACAGTCATCCCAGAATTATGCTGCTTTAACCTTACTTCCAGGTCTTTGCAGTGCCCTTTGTAGTAATAATCGTGCTCAATACTCTTCAGTACATAGGCATAATACATACAGGCATTTTTTTGTAGTCTCGACAGGAATCGAACCTGTATCAAAAGTTTAGGAAACTTCTATTCTATCCATTGAACTACGAGACCAGCAGTAAATGAGGGTGCAAAAGTACGGTACTCATACCTCATTGCAAACAGTAAAAGACAACTTTTTGAGCAACCTATACTTCTTTTTACTAATAAATGATCAAATTAAGTAGTCCTGATCCCTGCTTCTACCTTATCAGCGTCACGTCCCCCTTATAGTACCTGAGCTTGCCACTCGCAGACTCAATGGTGATACTATAATAGTAGGTGCCCATATCCTGGGGCACACCATTGAATGTCCCATCCCAGCCTCCGTTAGGATCCCATGGATTGTGGTATACTTCCTGCCCCCACCTATCATAAACGGTGAAGTCTATAAGCTTTTTGTACTTCATTCTCCCGATGCGGAAAACATCGTTCAGCCCATCGCCGTTTGGTGTAAATGCATTGGGAATTGTCTCCTCTTCATCGAAGAGCACCTTTATCGTCACCAGTTCTGAATCGTGACATCCCCATTCGTTCATCCCGTTGACTGTGTACACGGTTATCGCATCCTTCGGCCGCACATATGGTTCAGGGATATAGGGGTTCCTGATAGTGCCGTTATGTGGTGTCCAGTTATAGTATGTTGCTCCACGGGCATGTAATTGCACACTGTCGCCGAAGTTCACTACATACTTATCGGCAGTCACGTCTGTAAGCTCTACCACGGGCTGTAGATTGATCTCTGCCGTGGCAAAGCTGGTGCAATTGCGCCAGGTGTATGCCAGGGTGTACACACCCTGTGCTGCCGGCATTACGTTGGGTATGGAAGGGTTTTGCTGCGCTGAAGCAAAGCCGTCGGGGCCGGTCCAGTAATAAGAGCCACCCAGTTTCGAATTTTCGCCAAATAGCAGGAGCGTAAGGCCCTGGCATATCGGCGCATTGCTAGTAATTTCGCTTGGTGGTGGGCCATCGGGATTCACCAATGTCACGGGCCCCACTGTGTTTGAACCACAACCGCCAGCCACCACGTAGATATTGGCATAGGTACCGGCAACGCGCCCATACATGGTCAGCTTACCCAGGCCATCTGCAGTGGTCACCACCGTTGTCCCGGCGCCATTTATGGTAAAGACTACCGTGTATGTGGCACCTCCAGTCAACCCCTCGAGCGTTATAGAACCTTCATTCCCCCCACAGGTAACGGGGTTTGTGCTGCTCACGGATGTAATGTTTGGCAACTCAGCAACTACTACATTAACAGTACCTGGCAAAGTGAGGCAACCTCCCAGCCGGGCCGTAACGGAATACGTGCCGCCATTCACAGTCGCTGCCGGTGCTATCTCGGGATTCTGCTCTGTGCTACTGAATCCCGCCGGTCCAGTCCATGCATAACTTACACCGGGTGCGCTTGTCGCAGTGAGTTTAATAGTGCCACCTGCACAAACCGGGGTATTGCTTCCTGCCGAGGGCACCGGGGGCGAGCCTGAATCCACAAGTGTTACTGTTCCGGCCCAAGTCGTCAGGCAACCCTCAGGAGATTTAACTGCGATGGTTGTATAAAGCCCTGCCGTAAGCCCGGTTAGTACTATGTTGCCACTTGCATTGGCCGTAGCAGTGAGCAAGGCTGGAATTGTATTATGTACATACGACACTGTATAAGTGACACCGCTCACCAGCCCGTGAATCGTCATGGTGCCATCTGCAGATCCGCAAGTCGTGGGGTTGGTAAATGTAACGCCACTGATAATAGGCAAAGGATATACGGTAACTGTGATAGTCGCAGTGCACCCGGGACTAGTGCTATACGTTATGGTGGCTGTGCCGGCTGCTATACCCGTTACCAGGCCTGTACCGCCACCCACCACAGCCACAGCAGGTGTGCTTGTGCTCCACGTGCCGGAGGGGATCGGATTTGACAACGTTGTGCTGGCACCAACACACATCGAAGGCACGCCGCCTATGGAGCCCGGCATCGGAATCACAGACACTACCGTGGTGGCATAGCAACCCAGCGGTGTGGTGTACGAGATAATGGTTGTACCTGGCGACACGCCGGTAACAAGCCCCGTCGAAGGTCCCACTACGGCAACGGCCCCACTACTGCTGCTCCACGCCCCACCGCCCGTCGGGTTGCTTAATGTGGTTGTGCCACCCACACATACGATGTTCGAGCCTGTATTGCCTGCGATGGGCGAAACGGCAATGGTAGTGGCCGCAGTGGCAGTATTGCCACACGCATCGGTTACTGTGGCAGTGTAAGCCGTGGTAGCCACAGGCGTTAGCGTTACCGGATTGCCTGCCACGCTTCCCGGAGTCCACACCACCGTGTAGGGTGGCACTCCATAACCGGGTGTAGTGGACAAGGTAACCGACTGTCCGGTGCATATGGAAGTAAGTCCTCCGGCAGAAGTTACATTGCTTGTTTCCACCGTTCTGCCAAACACAGTGACCGTAAGCGGAGTGCCTGCGGTGATATACGTTGTAGCACATGGCAATGTGGCAGCAAAATTCTGGTAGAAGCGCATGTTCAGGTTCAGATCATATGCACTGCACGATGGTGCCGGAACACAACTGCCGATGTCAGACATAATACTGACGTTGCTACCGGTGCATGTGCCTGCCGTTGCCAGGTTGCAATACCAGAAAAAGCCCGCGACACCCGGACTGCGACAGGTGCCCAACGTATAGTCCACCGCGCCATGTAGCAGCAACGCTCCACCGCTTGCCGTGTAGTTAAAGGTCCACCGAACATCTGTGACTTTTACACCGGCAGGCACTGTTGCCGCATTCACATAATTGCAGCTTACCGTTTTAGTGGGGCTATAAGAAGAACCGCCTACAGTGGAAATAGTAGCAAGCGTAATGAGCGGGTCTATTACCAATGGATAGGAATCTGCACCTCGAGCAAGCATCTCGCCGGGTATCTTAATGTCGACCAGGGAGCCATTTACCCCATAGGCAAGCGCCGTAATTGTTGATTCTGCATTGTTAGCCTCGTAAGCCACTGCCGCACCGGCACGGTACTGCACCACCCCTGTGCTGTCCCGGACTTCAAGGTTTCCTTTCCAGTCCGTTTCGGCCGGTGCGCTAAGTTTTAGCCCAGCGCGCATTTGCCAGTAATCACGAATCAAAATGGTGCCGCCCACCAATCCAGGAAAGGCATGCTGCACAATAAAATTGGTCTTTACACTTCCCCTGCCGGCATGAATTTCTATGTCTATGCCAGGCCAGGCATCGGTAACATACGCCCCTTCGTCACCCACAGTGAGATTTGTCCAGGACGCGCGGCCCAGGGATTGCTCTCTACCGCCGGAGGGTACAAAAACGAGTTCCAGGTCGCTGTTAAACCGTAATTCATTTCCCGTTCCAATGCTGGTATACCCTGAGCGTGCATCAACAGTAACTGGCACGGGTTGCCTATCAGATGAATATATCCCTGGCCCCATCTCTCGCAGACGCGAATCAATAGTAAGCCACCTGCCCGTACTATCCCTGAAATGCATGGCATCTGTACTTGTCTGCAGGGCAACTTCGCGGCCACCCGTACCTTCTATCACAAACTTCTTTGTCTTCTCTGTCCGCTCTGCTATTAGCTCGTAACAGGTACTGCATGGAGCTTCGGGGAACAGCGTACCTAACTCGGGGTGAGTAATGGCATTGGTATTAGCCAGTTTTGCTTCGTCGCTAGTCGTTGTATAATGGGTGGTGAAAGTGGAATAATTCTTGCCACTAGCTGTCATACCCTTCGCAGGAGTTACCGGGCTTTTTGCGAAAGCCATAACTGGACCAAGAATGGCCAACAAGATCAATAACCGGCACACAGCACTCATTAATCACAAATATACAGGAATGATGTCCCTTGCGTATAAACAGCTCACTACCAGGTCCAACAGAAAAGGGCGCCACATCTCTGCGACACCCTTATCAATATACATATTCGCTGTTTACCTTATCAGGTTTGCCAGCTTCTTTTCGTCAGAAATAATGATCTTACCCGTTTTTATGTCTATCAAGTTTTCGCTTTTAAAATCGCTAAGGGTGCGAATGAGTGACTCTGTAGCCGTCCCCGCCACTGTAGCAAGTTCTTCCCGGCTTATGTCTATCAGGTAAGGTTCCTTCTTGTCACCATGGTATTTCCTGTACATGGCCACCAGTGCCTCTGCTACCTTCTTTCGCAGCGTATTATATGCTATTCCCACGAGTTGCTCTTCCTTAGCCACCACGTTCTTGGAAAGTAGCGAGATCATTTTACGGGAAATTGAAGGATTGCTATTGAGCAGCGTTTCAAAGTCTTTGCGGGGCACCAGCGCCAACTCCGTTTCTTCTATGGCTTCTGCTGTTTCGTGATAAACACTGTTCTCAAGTAGCGCTGTGTAGCCGAAAAAATCGCCTTCATTATACAAGTCTATTACCAGATCCTTGCCGTCTTCATGCGTTTTATACGTTTTCACCTTGCCTTTAGCAATATAAAAGAGGTAGTGGGGGTGGTTGCCCTCCTTATATATCACCTGTCGCTTCTTATAATCGTTCAGTGTGCTTTCTTCGGTCAGTTCCTCAAGAGTTTTACTACTGCCCATGGCAGCACGCAGTTCATTAAGCCCCTGCATATCTGCGCTTAGCTTCTTCTTTATCACTTCATTCTTCTTGAGCCTGCTTTCAATCGCGTTCAACAACTCGTTACCTGCAAATGGCTTGGTAATATAGTCGTCGGCTCCCATCTCCATTGCAGACCTAAAGTCGCTACGCTCGCTTTTAGAGGTAAGGAAGATAAAAGGAATATTCTGCGTCTCGGGGTCCTTATGCAACACGTGTAACACACCGTAGCCATCTACACCCGGCATCATAATGTCGCAAATTATCAGGTCGGGCTTCTGCTTCTGGGCCGTCTCTATTCCCTCCTTTCCGTTTGCCGCAGATATTACGTTATAATCAGAAAGTGTGAGTATCTCAGTTACATTTTCTCTGATATCCTCGTTGTCCTCGATAACAAGAATCGTCTTCATCTAAGTATGGCCGTTTTTAGTTATTTGCAAAGGTAATAGTAAACGTCGTTCCTTCACCCAGCCGGCTACTACAGGTAATCTTGCCATTCATCAACTCGGTATACTTGCTCACTATGTGCAGCCCCAGGCCTGTTCCTTGTATGTTCGTTACATTAGACGAGCGGAAGAAACGATTGAAAAGTTTATCCAGGTCTTCCTCCGGGATACCAATGCCATGATCTGTTACCGAAAGGATTATCTTTTTCCCTTTGCACTCGCTATGCAGGTCTATTTTCGATTCATCGCCAGAGAACTTAATTGCATTTGACAAAAGATTAGTGACGATATGCTTCACCATAGACGAATCAAGGTTCACCTTATCTGAGGAACCGGTATGCTTATAAACAATTTGCTGGTTCTTCTTCAGCAGGTGCTGCACGTCATGCACCACTTCCTCCATTTGATCTTTGATATGATACTCCCTGTAATTTGCCTGGATGTTTCCTTCCTCAATTTTACCTACCGACAGGAAATCGTTAAGTATTTCCGTCAATGTGGTGACGGACGAAACTATTCGTTGTATATGCTTTTCCCGTTGCGGCTGCTCTTCGGTCTGCTGGTAGCGCGAAAGAAGGTAAGCGGACGACAGCACTGCACTCAACGGCGTGCGGAACTCGTGAGAAGCCATGGATACAAACCTCGACTTAAGTTCATTTAGCTCCTTCTCCTTTTCCAGTGCGGCCACCAGCTCAGACTCTGCTCGCTTCTTTTCTGAAATGTCGATCGCTATGCCCAGGTAACCAGACACACCGGAATGGGACTCCTTAAGTGGTGTAATGCTTAGTGACACGTAAAACCTGGAACCATCCTTCCGCACATAGTGCCACTCCTGGTTATTTCCCTGGTTCATCTCCGTGGCGCGGGTAAACACCTCAAAACCCGGCGATACCCTGTTTCCAACAATCTGCGACAACTCGCCTGCTTTCCGCTCCAGCTCTTCGCGCAAATGGAAGGTAGTCACGTTCAGCAAATTCACTGTCTCCTTCGCAGAATATCCAAGTGCCTTTTCGGCCGCAGGATTGAAAAACTGAATCAAACCGTCATTGTCCGCAACAAATATGATGGCGCCGGCGTGATTCCAGATGTTATTCAGGAAATTATTCACTCTTTCCAGCTCAGCATCCTTTCGCTCTGTTTCTTTTATCTGGTTACCAAGTTGTTCTACTGTAATTGCAAGCGATTGCGTACCCTCCTTCACTTTTTGCTCCAGGTGTGCATTGAGCTGTATGATGGCCTGCTCCGTCTCTTTTCTTTGCGTTATGTCGTTAACAAACGCCAACGCATAACTTTCGTCATCTATCTTATAGTGTCCAAGGCTCACCTCCACAGGAAACTCACCTCCGTCCTTCTTCATTCCCCACAATTCCATTCCCAGGCCCATTGGCCGGCTGTGAGGGTTTTCAGTAAACCCGGTACGGTGCTTTTCGTGTTTCTTTGAATAGCGTTGCGGAATAAGCACCTCTACCTTCTTACCTATAAGTTCTCCCGGTGCATAGCCAAATTGCTGGTCTATATACCTGTTCGACATCTGGATCTCACCGGCAGCGTTAGTGATCAATATCCCTATGCTGGCATAGTTGAACAGCGCGTGAAAAGTATCGTTGTTTAACGTGGTAAAAGGCATGTTCAAATTTAAGCGAAAGTCGCCTATATCCTCCTTTACCTTCCTTGTTTCCCGTTTTGTAGCCATAGAATTCGATTAAATTTATAAGACACGACTATCAGGCAAACTGACGGGAATCAGCCAGCCGGATGACGTTCGTCACTTTTTATGGCAGCAGGAATGTACCACTTTACCCTTGGCCACCGAGACCTTCGGGCTCAGATAGGGTATGCCCAGGTTCATGCCGCGCAAGAGGAAAAGGCAGCCAAATGAGAAAACAATGATGGGGGTGAGCCGCCTGAAACCATTGCTGCGAAGTAAAGAGACGCGCCTGCCCAGCACTGTAATTGCTACCAATATGGGTAACGTACCGATCCCAAATACATATGTAAACAAAGCAGCATGCCCGGCATCGGACACGGCCAGGCTCGCCGAAAGCGCCATGTATACCAGGCCACAAGGCAGCAATCCGTTGAGGGCACCGGACACCGCAATGGACGATAATGTAGGCTGCCCAATGAACTTACCGATATGCTGCTTTACGAAATCGCTCCAGGGTAGTTTCAACTTTACTGTGAGTGAATTTGGAATAAAGGACAAAATACCGGCCAGCAGCAGAACAACACCTAATACCATGGAAACATAACGCTGCACTTCAGGCCTGAACGCACCTTTAAACGAATAAAGCACCACGGCCATGAGTGCATAAACGGTAATGCGTGAAAGATGATAAGCTGCAAGTGCCACCGCCTTTTTTATTCCCGAAAAGTGGTGAAACGGCATGAACAGCATGATGGGTCCACACATGCCTGCGCAGTGAAGCCCGCCTGTAAGACCCATTAGCAACGCAACAAGATATGGGGAGGCACCGGTCATGCGTGCAGGTCTATTGTAGATTCGTAATAATACTCCTTGCCATTTACCGTGTAGCTCAGCTTTATTACATACCTCGTGTTCTGCAATTTGCTTCTTGGTACCGACAGCGTATTTTCGCCTGTGTTAATGGGCAAACTGTAATCCCAATTCTTATTGGCGGCTGCATAAAACTGCAGCTGACCGCTCTTAATCAGCGTGTTGAACTCTGCAGGGAAATCCAGGAACACCTGTTGCTCGTTTGCGTGCACCACAACTGACCCTGCAAGCTGGGCCTGGTTTTTCCCGGCGTCCAGTACATGCTGATACGCGATCTCGTCTTTGTAGTAATCAGTAGACACAAGGTCCACCTGTTGTTTGCTGCTGGCAACTACCAGCATTATGATCATGGCAGCGAAGAAAGAATATAGCAATGTGATGTTCCAACCCCAGCCCAATTTCAGATTTGTCATGGTTCTATTATTTAAAAGGTCCTAAGAATGAGGTATTGATAGTGCTTATCTTTTTGCCGTTCTCGTAAACCCCTATTTTCAATGGCGTCTTGCGCTTTGTTACGTCTGAATTGCTCAGGTAGATGAACATAGTGCCGGAAACAATACCCTGCTTGGGTATCCTCACATCTGTCTCACCCACCAGCTTTATTTCGCCTTTAGGACTCTCCAGCCTCAGATCCACTTGCTTGTCTTTGAAAGTTTTATTCAGGACCTTGTAGCTATATAGGTTGCTCATGTGGTTGTCCGGCTGCTCCTGGTATAGCTGACCTGGTGTGCGCAGTATGGTCACATTCACATCCGTGCGACTCATAAGTAACCATGCCTCCACAGCCAGCAATATTACCATCACCAATGTGTAAGCCTTAGCCCTAAGGGTGAATACCCATGGACGCTTCTTAGCGATATTGTTTTCAGATGCATACCTGATAAGGCCGGTAGGCAGCCCCACCGCATCCATCATTTTGTTGCAGGCATCAATACATGCCGTGCAATTCGTACACTCCAGCTGCGTACCGTTCCTGATGTCTATCCCCGTAGGGCACACCTTCACACACTGCACACAATCTATACAGTCGCCGGTGGTGCGCTCTTCATTCTTATGAAACTTGCCTCTTGGTTCCCCGCGCACATAATCATAGGCTACTACCACTGAGTTCTTATCCAGCAGCACGCCCTGCATACGTCCATAGGGGCAAATGACTGTGCATACCTGCTCACGCATCCACAGATACACAAAGAAGAATACAGTAGTGAACACAGCAAGACTAATGAACGTACCCAGGTGATCGAAAAATGGCTCTTCAACCATTTTTATCAACTCATCAGCACCAATAATGTAGGCGAGAAATGTGTTGGCGATCAGAAAAGAAAGCAGCCAGAAAGCGATCCATTTGCTTGTTCGTTTCAGGATCTTATCTGCATTCCAGGGTGCGGCCTTCAGCATCTTCTGCTGCGCAGCATTGCCATCTATAAAGAACTCAACCTTACGGAAGATCATCTCCATAAATATGGTCTGCGGACACGCCCAGCCGCAAAACACCCTTCCAAAGACCGATGTAAAAAGTGCGATGAAGACGATGAAAACGATCATCCCCAGCGCAAAAATGAAAAAGTCCTGCGGCCAGAAGATTTGTCCGAACAGGATAAACCTGCGTTCCAGGATATTGATTAGAAACAGTGGATGGCCATCATACTTCACAAATGGCAAACCAAAGAACACTACAAGGTAGAAAACAGTAACGAGCTTGCGCAGGTTGTATAGCTTACCTTCAGGCTTTTGCGGAAATATCCATATCCGCTTACCTTTCTTGTCTACCGTGGCTACTTTGTCCCGGAATGAGTCGTTTGTTTGCTGTGCCTGGTTCATGTTACTGTGGTGTCAGGTGTAGTAGATATTTTCAAAAACAGGGGCCGGCCGGCCGATTGGCAGGCCCCTGTCAACGTTCGTTATTTTGCCGTTGCTGTTGTGTCAGCCGGGGCCGCAGCAGTACTATCCGCAGGGGCGCCTGCTTCTATATATAGCTCACCCTGCTTTTCCTTTGCGGTGGCAGGGGTAGTACCTTTCAGTGATTTCACAAAACTTGCCAACTCCTGAATCTGCCTTGGAGAAAAATCGTCTTTCCAGCTCTTCATACCTTTCTCCTGCCAGCCATACTTTATGGACTTGAACACATCCTTTATGCTGCCTCCGTGTATCCAGTACTCATCGGTTAGATTAGGGCCCACCGAACCGCCGCCATCAGCAAGGTGACAAGCTGCGCAGTTCTTCACAAACAGGTCCTTGCCGCTGGCAAGAGCCGCCCCGTCTACCAGCATGGTCACACTGCTCTCGTCCACATTGTTTGCCGATTTTGCCAGGTAGGCGGCTTTGTCCGCCTCGCCTTTCTCCATCTCTGCAATGAACTCTTCCTGCGAGCTTGGCCCCTGGTGAGATATGTGGAACCGGTACAGGTATATGATGCCTATCACGATAGTCAGGTAAAAGCCATACTTCCACCACGGTGGCAGGCTATTATCAAGTTCCTGGATACCATCATAGTTGTGGTCCAGCATCACGTCCTTTTCTTTTTCTACGGAAACGGCGCTGTTGAATTTGTCCCAGAACCAGCTCTTCTCCGGCGCCTTTACTGCAGTTTCCTCTGTCTCTTCAATGCCCTTCATCAGGCGCAGCATCAGATGGATGTACCCCACAAGTGCAAAGATGACAATAAGCTCAAGGACGATTGTACCCATAATGAGGTAAAAGTCATTCTCAGCCATTCCACTGATGATAACGGGGCCCTGCACAGCCGCCTCCTGCGCTTCCTGTGCAAATGCACCGCCGGAGAACGTGATGGCAATTAATACCAGCAATGCCTTTATTACATTCTTGCGATTGGCCTTATCCTTGCGGATCTTATCCTTTACTACTACTCCCAACTGGCTGAGCGTACCCGCCAGCACGCCTATCACAAGCAGGAGTGTGACAATAAGGCTTACAAGGCTAATCAGTACAATGTTATAGCCGCCGTCACTCTCTGCCGGAACAGCTTCCGCCGCCCTGCTTAACGTAGGAGCAAGTGTTATTGCCGCAGCAAGAAGTATGTTTCTATTTAGTCGCATGTTGATGCTTTTTTTCTGAGTCATTATTCATTATTGTCTTCGGGAAATGGGATGTGTTTCAGCGCCTGTATGTACTTTTTATCTGCCTTGATAGACCAGATAGCCATACCGGTAAAGAACAAGAAGAAAATGGTAAGCGACGTTAGAGGATAGATACCCACTCCGGTTATCGTCTCCAGGTAGTGTATGAATTTCATATGCTTAGTTTGAAGTGGTTTTTTGTTCCAGTTTAATGTCTGTACCCACGCGCTGCAGATAAGCTATCAGCGCCACGATCTCCTTATTGCTCTTAATAGTGATCTTGTCTTTGGCCAGGTTTGCAGTTATTGCATTTGCCTGCTTCATCAGGTCTGCATTGGCCACCTTATCATAACCGGCCTCGTATGGTACGCCCAGCGTAATCATTGCCCTGATCTTTGCACCGGTAATGTTGGTGTCCAGATCTGCGGTAAAGAGCCATGGATAGTTTGGCATGATGGTACCCGGTGATATACTTGCCGGCTCGTACATATGATTGAAGTGCCAGCTATCGGGATACTTGCCTCCTATTCTCGCCAGGTCAGGACCAGTACGCTTACTGCCCCACTGGAATGGGTGGTCATAAACAAACTCACCTGCTTTTGAGTACTCACCATAGCGTACCACCTCACTGCGGAACGGGCGAATCATCTGGCTGTGACACAAATAGCAGCCTTCACGCACATATATATCACGGCCCTGCAACTCAAGCGGAGTATAAGGCTTAACACTTGCTATTGTCGGGATATTTGATTTCACCATAAACGTTGGTATCATCTCAATCAGACCACCAATGGCTACTGCTATTAGGCTGTATACCAGCATCTGCACGGGGCGGCGCTCTATCCAACGGTGCCAGTGATGGCTACCATGCTCTACGAATTCCTTGCTCAGTGGAGCCGCTTCAGCTGCTTCTTCTTCCAGTACGTTACCGGTCTTTATTGTCTTCCACAGGTTATAGCACATAATGAGTGCACCTATCAGGAACAGTGTACCCCCAATACCACGCATCAGGTAGAATGGCTGCATCTGCTTCACCGTATCAAGGAACTGATACTTCAGTGTACCTTCCGGCGTAAACTCCTTCCAGGCAAGGCTCTGCATGAATCCGGCCCAATACATTGGCACCGTGTAGAATACTATACCAAGGGTTCCGATCCAGAAATGGCGGTTAGCCAGTTTGATCGAGTAGAGCTGTGTACGGAATATCTTAGGGATCAGGTAGTAAAGGATACCAAATGTCAGGAAGCCGTTCCAACCCAGGGCACCTACGTGCACGTGTGCAATCGTCCAATCGGTAAAGTGGCTGATAGCGTTTACGTTTTTCAGACTCAGCATTGGGCCCTCAAATGTGGCCATACCGTATGCTGTAACCGCTACCACCATAAACTTAAGAACAGGATCTTCACGCACCTTGTCCCATGCGCCACGTAGCGTAAAGAGACCATTCAGCATACCTCCCCAGCTTGGGGCTATCAGCATTACAGAGAATACGGTACCGAGTGACTGTGCCCAATCAGGCAGTGCAGTGTAAAGCAGGTGGTGCGGGCCAGCCCAGATATATATGAATATGAGCGCCCAGAAGTGGATGATAGAAAGACGGTATGAATACACCGGCCTGTTTGCTGCCTTTGGCAGGAAGTAATACATAAGACCCAGGTAGGGGGTAGTAAGGAAGAATGCCACAGCGTTGTGACCATACCACCACTGTACCAGCGCATCCTGCACACCTGCGTACCATGAATATGACTTCAGCATAGAGAATGGTATCTCTATAGAGTTTACAATGTGCAGCATTGCTACTGTCACAAACGTTGCTATATAGAACCAGATGGCCACATACAAGTGACGCTCGCGCCTCTTGAGGATGGTGCCGAACATGTTCCAGCCAAATGCCACCCAAACAAGGGCAATAAGAATGTCAATAGGCCACTCCAACTCTGCATATTCCTTACCGGTGGTATATCCCGTAAGCAAGGTGATTGCCGCCAGCACTATTATTGACTGCCAGCCCCAAAAATGGAATTTGCTTAGTTTGTCGCTGAACATGCGCGCCTTACAAAGTCGCTGCAGTGAGTAGTACACACCCATGAAAATACCATTACCCACGAAGGCAAAAATGATCGCGTTCGTGTGCACAGGACGCACGCGTCCGAATGTGGTAGGTGCTGTGCCGAAATTCAGCGAAGGGAAGACTAGCTGAAATGCCGCAAGTATGCCCGCAAGCATACCCACTACTCCCCATATTATGGTCGCATAAGCAAACCATTTGACGATTTTGTTGTCGTAGTAGAACTTATCGTTCTGCACAGACCCGTTTGCGAGATTGTACTCCATATCCATTGTTTAGTGGTATTATTAGTTGGCTTTCTTGTACTCGTCTTCAAAAAGCATGCGCATAGCAGCACCCTCACGGTCGCTGTATTGGTCTGTATTTACACTCCAGATAAAGGCCGCGAGGAATGCCCCGGCCACTATCAGACTTACAAAAACCAAAACAAATAATGCGCTCATTTTTCTTGCTTTATGGTGACAAAACTACCCTGCGGATGAAGGGCCTCTTATGACGCCGCTCAAGCACAAGACTGATTGTCGTCATGCACACATCATGATAATCATAAAGCAAACTGGGGAACGAAGAGCTATTTCCAGATTCGGAAAGAGAAACGCAGACGCTTGTCCTGGAACACAGAGCGCCAATCAATGAAAAGAAATACAGCAAGCACCACAAGACCTGATGCCACGCCAAAAATGGTCTTCCAACTGATGTCGCCTGACATCATACTCAATGCATTACGGGCGGCATAGTCGCCGGAGAGCACCATTACCATGTCGCTCACAAACTTGCCCGCAATAAAAGCCGGGATAACGTTAATGGCATGTACTCTTGCCATGCCCGATGCTGTGAACAATGGCCACGAAGGTAGCGGCACCAGGGTGTACAGGAACACAAATAGCTGAACTTTCCAGCCACTTTGCGCCAGCTTTCCCCCTACAAAGCGTAGATCTTCTTTTTTGGCCTCGGTAAGCACACCATCAAAAAGGAGGGGCATATACCGGCTAAGGATGTATCGCCCAACGGCAGATCCGGCCACCCCGGCAACAAGCACCAGCCAAATGTCAAGCCCATACCGTATCTGGAAAAAGACCATTACCGTCCAGGCCGGAGGGCCAAAGAACGGAACTATATCCACCAATAATGACGCTAAAAAAACCGCTATATATGCCAGCATCTCCGACCCCAAGTTATGAAATGGTTGTCATTCAGGCTGCAAGGTGCCTGCAATGGCCTTTTGCATCGCTGACCGTGGTCAGCATTTCGAATGTTCTGCATCAATAAAACCCGAAACTGCTGCCCTATTTTTGCTGCATGTCCCAAATAAATGATTTACCCTATACTTCCGCCGAAACGGCCGTAGCGCTCATAGAAAGCAACAGCAGGGTGTTTGTGCACGGAGGTGCGTCAACACCTTTGCGCCTTATTAATGCGCTCCTAGATCGTGGTGGCAGTATCAGGAATGTGGAGCTGGTATCTATCAGCACACACGGAAACATCAACTGGAACCGACCTGAGGTACTAAATAGCTTTTACCTGAATTCCCTATTTGTGTCTGAAAATGTTCGCGGCTGGGCCAACTCAGACCATGGACAATATCTGCCGGTATTTCTCAGCGAGATCCCGCAGCTTTTTGAAAAAAAGGTTTTGCCTCTTGACTATGCGCTGCTTCAGGTTTCACCTCCTGATATCCATGGCTATTGCACCCTAGGCACGTCTGCAGACATTGCCATCAGTGCAGCCCGGAATGCCCGGAAGATCATTGCACAGGTAAACCCCGATATGCCACGCGTACTAGGTGAAGGCATCATACACACATCACGCTTTGACGCTATTATATGGGACGAAAGCCCGCTACCTGAAGTAAATTACGCGCTGAAAGCAGATGAATGCTCCCGGAACATTGGCGCTGCAGTGGCCTCTATAATCGAAGACGGCGCCACGTTGCAGATGGGCATCGGAGCGATACCAGACGCTGTCCTCGCCTCACTTAACAATCACAAAGACCTTGGTGTCCATACCGAAATGCTATCTGACGGCATCATTCCGCTGATAGAAAAGGGTGTGGTGAATAATTCCAGAAAGAAAGTACTGCCGGGCAGAACGGTAAGCTCCTTTGTCCTGGGTACCCGCAAGATTTATGACTATGTCGACAACAACCTGTCTGTGAATTGTCTCAGTTCCTCCTTTGTAAACGATGCCGCCGTCATAGGGCGCAACCCGAAAGTGGCAGCCATAAATAGTGCAATAGAAATAGACCTAACCGGACAGGTATGTGCTGACTCTATTGGAACCTACCAGTTTTCCGGTATTGGGGGCCAGATGGACTTTATGCGCGGCGCAGCCATTTCTGAGGGCGGCAAACCCATCATTGCCATGCCATCAGTTACTTCCAAAGGGATATCACGCATAGTTGCAAACCTCAAGGAAGGAGCAGGTGTTGTTACGACAAGAGGCCACATTCACTACGTGGCTACAGAATACGGCATCGTGAATCTCTACGGCAAAAACATGGAGCAACGCGCGGCAATGCTTATCAGCATTGCTCACCCGGATCATCGCGAGTCGCTGGAACGATCCTACCACAGCAGGTTTGGGAAGCTACCCCACCCTTACCATCATTAATGACACACCATGAAGCACTTACCCTCTGCCCTCATTATCATAACGCTCTTTACTTTCAGTAGCGCGCTACAGTTGCAGGCGCAAACTAACCCTGTCACCACAAAACGCGTAATAGACAGTTTATACGCCGTTTTCAATCGTCCGGGCTACTGGTCAGATACCGGCGATCAGCTGCATCGTGCAGTTATAAAACTTGCAGACGAATCGGAAGCAAACGGCCTAAAGAAGGAAGACTATAATTTCCCACCACCTGCTGGCAACGACAATAAGTTCACGTCCGTAACGGTATCCTTTCTGAAGGACCTGTACCAGGGAAAAGTAGATAAACTGATCAGCAATGACGAGGTCGAACACGCTTTTACCGGCTATACGGACAGCGTTGTCCTGAGTGTTCTGGCAAGATCACAGAACGAGCCCGGCCTGCTTCATTCGCTTACGCCTCAGGACAGCGCTTATCAGCTACTCTCACAGCAGCTACAATGTTTTGCTGGCAAATCATTAAGTGATTCTGCTGTTCAGCTCGCCAATGCAGCAAATCTTTATCGTTGGGTAAAACACTATGGCTTCGACAAATATATTGTTGTAAACATCCCGTCCGCCACCTTGCACCTCTATGATTATGACACGGTGCAACTACAAATGAAAGTTGTAGTAGGTAAGCCTTCCACGCGCACGCCACGTTTCTCTTCCTGGCTCGATAAGGTGATCTTATATCCTTACTGGAACGTACCTACCAGTATTGCAGTAAAAGAGCTACTACCTGTGTTCAAACGATCGCCTGCTAAAGTAGCGGCAATGAACATGCAAATCCTTGACAAACGTGGCAGGATCCTTGACCCGAACATGCTGAACTGGCAATCTTTCCATCGGGGAAATTTTCCGTACACCATTCGTCAATGTACCGGCTGCGACAATGCACTAGGCGTCCTTAAATTCAACCTTACCGATCCCTTTAGCGTATATATGCACGACACTAACAACAAACCGGCTTTCATGTCAGACTATAGATATCTGAGCCATGGCTGCATTCGTCTTTCAGATCCTGTAGCCCTTGGGAATGCGCTGCTCGACAATAAACTGGACACGGCTTTCCTTGCTGCATGCTTCAAAAACGAAAAGCCCCAGGAACTAAAACTGGAACGACCAGTTCCGGTATTCGTCATTTATAACACTGCGGTAGTAAATAATGGAGAAATCAGCTACTACAAAGACGTCTACCACCTAGTTCGATAGTGTGGCATGGCGGGCGCGTAACCTCCTCTCGCCGAGGATACCTATTGGCTTGTACACCTTCCTCTTCTTCAATCCAAAACCCTCGATGGCGTAGCGCTGAATATGCGCAACTGCAGCTTCGACAGAATCAGTAAACAGGTAAAGGTTGGCATCCTCCGGGCTTATGGTCCTTTCTTCCACCATCCGCATTACGTGTGCTTGTAGCTCTTTGTGATAGTCCAGTCCCATCAGTACCACCGGAAACCGGGTAAGCTTACCGGTTTGCATCATGGTGATGGCTTCAAAAAATTCGTCGAGTGTTCCATATCCGCCCGGCATCACTACAAATGCGTAAGAGTACTTCGTGAGCAATACCTTTCTCACAAAGAAGTAATTGATGTTTAGCCACGAATCCAGGTATTTGTTAGGCTGCTGTTCCATGGGCAGCACAATGTTGCAACCAATGGAACGGCCTTTAACGTCCTTTGCTCCACGATTGGCCGCTTCCATAATGCCGGGACCGCCACCCGTTATTACGGTAAACCCAAGGCGCGAGATCTCGCTACCCATCTCCCTGGCCAGTTTATAATAGGGATGCGTCTCTTTGAACCGGGCAGACCCAAAGACAGTAACACATGGCCCAATAAAATGAAACTTCCTGAACCCAGCCAGGAATTCCTTTACTACATCAAATATAAATACCAATTCTCGCCAGCGCGAACGCGGCCCCTCAAGAAACGATGTTTCCTTTGGCGAGCTCACTGGTGTAAACACCTCTTCCTGCGTCTCTATCATGCAGTCTTCACTTTTACAAGTTCCTCTGCCTGGAAGGGGCAATAATGCACCTCCTCTTTGCCGTCCTTATTTCGTGCAAACCATATGCAGTCAAACATGTTTTCGCTGTATTTGTTAGCGAGTACATCATAGTGCACGCCACGAATAGTCATTTCCGGCCCTCCCGACGCAAGCTTTACTTTATCTCCGGGTGAAAATTGCAGGTTCATACGCTTACATTTTTTTGACCAAAAATAATATGTTGGAAAGGCCGTGCCGTTGACAGCCGTCACCCCGGGAAATGTTCTTAATCAGTAAACTGAGACAGGGTTAAACTCAATTTCCGTCACTTCCCACCTAAACCAGTTGAAATCACCCTCCTTTAACTTCCATATAGCGCAGCCGCGCGACGGCACGCGCACACCGTCAAATGTCGCATATGCCGTTACAGGCACAGCCCATGTTTCAAGGGTATACGTGCCCTTGCGCTCCATGTAGCGCCGGGCTTCAAAAGAGATAACGTCGCCCTTATCGTTGAAGAAATAAGTGCCGGTCACTGACTTTCCGCCGTAAGTTAGCGTGGCTTCTGCCGCATTTTCGCCCACCTGGCGCCATTTGACATACTCATTCAGTGCCGCCCCGGGAAACCACTGTATCTCTGCAAGGTAGCGTAGCATCGTACCCTGATCTAACTCAGGGCCACTTGCATTTGCCACCGGTAACAAGGATGCCAGCTTTATCACCATATTGCCTTTCCCGGCTAAGAACAGGTCTTTACCAGCAACTGAGTATAGAGGACTGCGAATATTTGCAAGCCACAAAAAGGCCGGTCGCTCAGCATTGAAGTACTGCTCTGCTTCTACCTTTAGCCATTTGCCGTCCGGCTCCATCCGCATTTTACCTTTTTGTCTTAACCGCAGCGTGCGTGGCGGCGTCTTGTTTAATGCGCCGCTTGCCTTCAGCCACTTAGCTACCGGCGCGGGCAGATCTGCGACCGAAGTCCTCGCTATCACGGTACTATCCATTTGCAGTATACTTGCCGCCTCGTTCCGGGCAACAGCTTTGAACCTTAGTGCCGCAGTATTTAGCAATGCTGGTACCAGTATTGCGATGTTGAGTGCCGTACCCAGGCGGGCGTCATGCCACCAAATGACCACCAGTAGTTGAGACAGAACTACTGCAATGAGGCCATACGGCCCCCACCCCTTTCCAAGCACCACCAAAACAGCAGCCGCGAAAAGCAACACGCAAACAATCAGCCAAATCAATCCTGCCGAAGGAGACACAGGGCGGCTCATTGGCATCTTCGAAATACCGAAGGCTTCAAGAAAACCGGGGAGGTGCGCCACCGCATGTATTGCAAGCACGGCTGCGAGAATAAATTTCATGGTGTCAGTTCAGTTCAAGTGACTTATTCAAACGGGCTATCATGGCACCACAGATCAGGAGGCCCAGCGCTGTGATACCCATAATAACATGCATCATATCCAGCGTTCTGATGAGCGCTATCTGCACCAGCAGCCACACCGCCAGCAGCAAACCCTGCAAGATCACGTATCGCTCATATCCTCGATATCGCGTGGCCAGCAGCATCAGCGCAGTAATGCTGAACAGTCCGTTAATGACAAACAATACAAGACCGGGTATAAGGTAATTTGCAAAAGGAGTGTGTTGCAGCAATTGCATACTCAGGCGCAATCCACTCCCATCCGGGTGCGACATCAGACTGAACCCGCCATACAGCGCACCTACGCCGTTAAACAGTAACAGCGTGGACGACAACAGCCGGTATCGCGACAACGCCCGCATTTGCAATGCCTCATCAACCATTACGCAAAACTACCTGCAACCCTGACGGTCACTGATAATTACTATCATAGCATTAACTGACGTTAGTCAGCCTGCCGCGGACGGGTCGCGTCTACTTTTGCTTAAAACAAATACACAATGAACAAGGTAAACATCAGCCACGTAAACAACATGCACAATCAATGGTTGCGTACGCTCAACTTCTACAAGACAGAGATAACTATTCAAAAGGGTATTCTCACTGAAATTGCCGGTAAGAATACAGGCACAGAGGCCATGAAAGAAGTAGAGCACTTTGAAAACCAGTTCTACATTCAGTCAAATGCCATTGACACCCTGGCTCATGATATCCATGTCAATATCGGCACCATTGCGCAGCAGGCTAAAGAAGCCAAGGCGGGTTATATTGACGCAAACCTGCTGGAAACACACAATGCGTTGGGCAAGAAAGCAGACGAACAGGCAGCAATCATGTCCGATCTCATACACGCATTCCGCAAATTCGCAGAGAAGTGGATGTAATTAGTAAAAGCTCAGACAACCAGCCTACAGAAGAATGATAGAGTAATAAAGCACAAAACAACACACAGTTCGGTTTCTAACGCTAAGGCCCCTTAATGGGGCCTTAGTCTTTAAAACAAACAGGGCCAACTTTTCAGTTGGCCCTGCGCTTTTTTCTTTATACGCTATTTCACTATAAACCTGATCGTCCTCGCATCACCTTCAGCATTCACGCGAAGCAGGTAAGCGCCCGGCGCAAGGTTCTCAATTTTCACCGGTTGATCAACAGTTCCGTTACGAACCTCAGCACTGCCGGTGTAAACAACTTGTCCAAGCGTATTCATCACGGTAATACCTATTTCGTTTGCATCGTTGTTTGATACACTCACCTTCAGCACAAACGAGCCGGAGTTAGGATTTGGAAGCAACTCCACATTTGCAAATGCAGATGAGATATTACCCACAGCCGTGTTCGGGTGAACAACCAGCATGTTGCTAATAGCGAAATTAGAAGTCGCGCAATCCATGGTAGACGTAGCAATGAGCGATATCGTATCAAATGTGCTGATGCTATACTTCGTGTACGTTGGGTTTGTAGCTCCCGGAATGTCCGCTCCGTTAAGCTGCCATTGGTAAGTACCACCTACACCCAGGTTGTAAACCGTGGACGTGAACAAAACACTGTCGCCGGGGTTCACTGACGTGCCCGGGACAGCAAAGATGTATGCCATTGGCTCATTGGTGATAACGTTCATCTTTATCAGGTTGCTCACTGCAGTTGCAGGCGCAGGGCATACGGCATTGCTCGTCATTCTCACGGTGATGGAGGCTCCATCAGTAAGCGTAGATGTAGACCAACTGCCGGTAATTGCACCGGTAACCGGTGTGGTGCCGTTCATCCACTGGAATGTTGGCGAAATACCACCTCCCATTGGTGTAGCAGAGAATGTTACTGACGTGCCGCCGCAAACGGTATCGTTAGGCGTTACCGAAATGGCAACGGAAGCCGCCGTGTTAGGCGTTACGGTCACGTTCACTGTCGCTTCTGTCGAGGTACATCCATCTACCGTCGCTGTTACGGAATATATACCTGCATTTGCCGATGATATCGGTGTCAGAGATGGGTTCTGAACTATTGCCATATAGCCCGCCGGACCGTTCCAGTCATACGTAGCTCCTGTTACAGTACTTGCAAAAAGGCTTAGAGACCCACCGTTACAGTTTAGCGTACTCGACGTTGCTGTCGGTGCAGAAGGTATCACATCATTTACCCACAGGTCTGTTGTCGCTACTACAGGTTGGCAACCGTTATGCGTCATGGTTACTGTATAAACACCGTCGTTGCCAAGCACAGCGCCCGGTATCGATGGGTTTTGAAGTGCAGATGTATACGTTGCAGGACCGTTCCATGAGTACGAACCCACAGCCCACGCAGCCGATGCAAACAGGTTGATGGTATTGCCAACACATACCGGTGAATTTGACGTTACTGTAGGTGCAGGCAACGCAGACACAACCTGGATATTCAGGAACTGGTCGGGCGATGTAAAAGATGGGTTTGAAGCTACAAGCCTTATGCGATATCCGGCTCCGACAGGTGTGCCGCCCGGTATAGTGCAATTTATTGTGCCTGAGCCTACGAGTGCCGCAGCACCTATGTTCACAGGGCTCGCAAAGCTACCCAGAGCATTCGACAGTTGAACGGTAAATGTGTTACCTGGCCTGAAAAGCGAGCTGGTTGTATACTGCACACTCAGCGTACCACCCGCACAGATCAGTGTGTCAACAAATGGCTGATTGATAAGCGCAAAAGTATCAGGCGCAAATTTTGTGATAAATCCATCGTATGTGCCACCGCCATAAGTGCCTTGCGCTGCGGCGCCAACAGCTATTCCTGCCGTGCTGGACGTGTGTCCCGCAAGTATGATCTGGCCACTTCCGCTATTATCGCATGTTACGCCATAGGCATAATCATACAGCGCACCGCCAATATACGTACCCCATATACGCTGACCAAGGGTGGTAAACTTCGTTACGAATGCATCGTAGTTACCGAGCAGCGACGGATGAAGGCTGCCGGCAGTTGCAATATTGTTGGTACTGAATGAAGCACCGGTAAATACCACATTTCCGGTCTGGTCTACGGCAATGCTCTCGCCAAACTCGATATCAGAGCCGCCATAGTAGCTGCTCCATGCCAGCGAACCGGCAGTAGTGAAGTTTGCTACAAACGCATCTTGCGAGCCGCCGCCATATGAGGCCTGGTGTGCATTAACGGATGCTATGCCCGATGTGCTGGTCGTATTTCCTACCAGGGCCACGGTTCCCGTAGTGCTATTAAAGACGATGTCATTAGCCTGTTCTGTTCCCGCACCTCCAAAATACGTGCCCCAGATGCGGGCATTGCCTGCAGCAGAAAGCACACCCACAAAAGCGTCGTTGCTACCGTCAAGCGCAGTCTGGTGAGCACCTGCAGTAGCAATTCCTACTATACTATTTGTTTGACCGGTAATGTAAGCATTGCCTGAACCGTCTACGGCTATTCCAAACGCCTCATCAACACCGGACCCTCCGTAATAAGTAGAATAGTTGATGGCACCTGCGCTGGAGAACTTTGCTACAAATGCGTCGGCCGAACCACTGCGCACAGTTTGATACGCGCCTGCCGTAGCAATGCTCGCTGCACTCTCAGTGCGACCGGTAATATAAACGTTGTTTGATGCGTCACAGGTCACACCCTGAATGTAGTCGTTGCCCGTACCGCCATAGTAGGTTGCCCAGATTCTGTTTCCGGTACCGTCCAACTTTATGAGATACCCATCGTACAACCCATTATTATTAGTATGAAACGCACCTCCTGACGCTAATGATGGAGGCGTTGTAGAATTGGTGATAGCGCCCACGTAAACACCGGTATTCCCTGGGTCCGTAGTTATGCACGTTGCTCGGTCCGTACCGTTCCTGCCAAAATAGGTGGTATATTGGCGCGCACCCGCCGCATTATACCTTGTAACAAATGCATCGAACGATGCAAAATAAGCCGGGCCAAAGACACCCACCGTAGCCAGGCCCGAACTTGCGGTATACCCGGCAACGTAAACGTTCGCGGTAGTACTGGTAGCTACACATGTTGCTACGTCTTCATTAGCCCCGCCAAAGTAAGTGCTCCAAAGAATATATGGATCGATTGTCAGCGCACCTTGATGTTTGGCAGCTTCAAAACTCACTACATTACCTTTTACCTTGAAGTTGGCCGCCACTTCCCTACCGGTCAGCGTCTCATAAGCAAACGGTTTCTTTTCCTTAACCGTTCCCATAGGGGTCACAGCCACTATGCCGCCATCCTGGCCTGCCTTCAAAGAAGTTGCCCCGTTATATTTTAGTTTTATAACACTTGCATCTGCACCTTCTGCTACCACAAAGTCATACTCTACCTTGTCTCCTTTCACGTAGAGAACCCAGTCAATGCCCGGATAAACTTCTTTGTACGTAATTCTGTTGTACGAATGTGCTGTGAGACCTTCGGGGTGAGCGGGTACAGTCAGGTAATTCTCGTAATATGCCTGACCTTCTGAAGCTACAACCTGTGCATGCTTATTCGCACCTATAAGTTCCACATCCATACGGTACACATGCATCTTAGGTTTGTCACCTTGCGCATCTTCAAGCTTCCGGAACTGGTAGTGAAGTTTTGCATCACCCAGGTACAGATTCATACCGGGTGTAGACAAGGTATAACGCACCGCACCGGATACCTGGCCCTTATTTTCTATAAAAGTTAGTGGCTTGGGAGCGCCCTCACCCACACGGGGAACCGTGTTCTTTGCAGTTGCTGACAGGGTTAGCAGGCAGCCCAATACCAATGAGGCACATTTTGTACCATTCAAATACATATCAAAGTATTTTTTCAGTTAAAATATACAGACTGCAAAATAAGAAATATAATTGGCATTAGGAACCCGGTATCAAACATGTAAGATACAGGCCACAACCGCAACGGAATTCACAGCGTGCTTATCGCCCTCTGTAACATCCTGTAAGCATCCCGGGAGCCATCCGTAAGGACACACTTAATCCGTGATATTTATCCAACGGGAAAATTACCATCCTGCTAACCCTGGTACCACAGTAGCAGCTCCACCCGAGATTTGATGTGCAGCTTAGAATAAATATTCTCTATATGCTTTTTTACTGTGTAAGGACTAATAAAGAGGGCAGCGGCAATGTCCGGGACGTTCTGCCCCTCAGCCATCTTTTCCAGTATTTCCAATTCTCGTTTTGTCAGCTCGTCCTGCTCCTCGGTATACATTAGCTGGCGCCCTGGCTTGTAACCTGATACCATCATCTCCATCGCCTTGCGAGCCACCGGTGGCGACATGGGCACTCCGCCTTCCATAACATCGGCAAAGGCTTCCATCATGCGTGGCAACCCTTCGTCTTTCAGCAGGTATCCGGTTGCTCCGGCCTTTACTGCATTAAAGATGTTCTCTTCATTGTCAAAAACAGTGAGCATAATCACCTTGATGTGCGCGTATGCATCCCTTAGTTTGAATGTAGTTTCTATCCCATTCATTCCCGGCATCTCAATATCCATCAGTATTATCTGGGGATGCTGCCGGTGACCATTGAGCCAGTCCAGCGCCTCTTTCCCACGATCAGCAATGAACAGAATCTCAACCTCATCTGTCAGCAATAACTTTTCGGCGATCTGCTGCGCTATCTTTTCATTGTCGTCTACTATACCTACAGTGTATTTCATATTACCCGGATTGAGTAGTGTTTACACAAATTCTATCTTTGCCGCAATGTTACAAAACCCCATCTTAGGCGGCAATGCGCCTTTTGGCGTATTTTTTCACTCCGCCTCGCTAGTAGGTAGCTGCGCCTATTGAAACTGTAACCCTGGTACCCTTTCCCGGAGCCGAATTCACTTCAAGGTGCCCGCCCGCTTCTGTCGCCCGCGCTGCCATTGTCTTTTGCCCGTTTCCTACTTTTTCACCCTTCGCGAAACCCTTGCCGTCATCTTCTATCGTCACGGTTACCGATCCGCCCCGGCAGTCATAGACCACTGTTACATTATTTGCTCCGGAGTGCTTCAATACGTTGTGAATTGCTTCCTGCATCACCCGGAACAAGTTCAAACTTCGGAGTGGGTCAAGCGTGATATCATCGGTAATATTCCCCGATATACGATAGTGCATATCCGGTGCGGCTTCCATCATCTGCTCCATCCACTGCCTGAAACGAGAGAACAGCACGGAAGTCTGTACGGATTCATTGTTCAGTGCCCATATCGAATCTCTGAGTTGCTGCATGCTCTCCCGGGCAGAGCTGCGCATCTTATCCAGCTTCTGCTCCAGTCTTTCATTATCCTTCTTTTTTAGCAACAGGTTCGATGATTCCAGTCCGCTGATCAGGTAGGTGAGTTGGCTGCCAACATTGTCATGTAGCTCCCGCGAAATACGCACCCGCTCCCGTGCTATCTTTTGTTCATCCTCAAGTTTCTTCAGCTTCCACCTTAGTTGCATCTGGGACAAGAAGCGCACCACCGCAATCAAAACTGCCAGGAAAACACCCGCAATGAGTAATTGGAACCATGCGGTCTGCCAAAAATAAGGCAGCGCTACTATCTCTAATGAAGCAGGGAAAGCGTAAATAACATTATTGGCATCATAGGCTTCTACTCGTAGGGTGTAGCGCCCCGGCTTAATAGAGTTATACCTTATTTCCCACTCTCCGCTGGCAAGCTCGCGCCATTTGTTATCTATACCCTCCAGCTGGTAGCGCAACTTCCAGTTTGCGCCGGCAAGGTAGCCCGGTATGGCCACTTCCAGGTCAACATTTTCATTGCCTTTGGGCAATACCAGCTCTCGCAAAACCACAGCACCTTGCATCAGCGCAACGTGGGCCGTATCGGCAAAAAGCGGCTTCAGACCACTCTTGGGCACAACCACATAACCCTTCGTACCGGCCGCTACCAGCATGCTATCGTCCCAGGAGAGTGCCAATTGGTTGAAATCGGAAACAGGCATTCCATACTGCTCACTCAAAACACACGATCTGCCGGTCTTCTCGTCATAGCAGATCATTCCTTTGCCGGATGTAATAAGCAATTCGCCGGGGCTGGTTTCGGCGAGGCAAAAGACACTCGTAATATCCCCGACCAGTGGCACGGGCCTGAAATGGTCGTCAGCCCCCAAACGCAATACACCCCCTCCCATGGTTGCCAGGTAAATGTGGCCTGACTGCGTTTGCTTCATATCCATGATCACCGTATTGGAGAGCCCGTCAGGATTCTTATCGCTCTTCGCAGTATACTTCTTTACCAGTCTCAATCCCGTATCCAACACTTGTAACGAATTAGCGTCCGCTACCCATATCAGCGCATCCCTATCCACCATAGCCGACATCACCCCTGACTTTCTGATAATATCCTCGCCTTCGGCCGTTTTGCCAGCCTCAGTGAATTTGCGCGTAGCCCGGTCATAAATGCACAACCCTGCCTGCCCAAAGAAAACAAGTTTTGAACCGGAAACCGGTAACGCCCCATAGTAGTTTAGCTTTCCCTTACGCCTGTTCAGTGTGTCAAAAGGCCTCAACGAGAGGCTTTTTGTATTCAGTATCCAGTGTTCCTGCCCGTTTGTCAAAACGAGCACCTCATCTTCGCCCCATTTCCGGAAAGCAAGCGGTTCAAAAAATCGCATTCCACGAGGCTTGATCGCCTTCGTGAACCCTGGCGTATCGCCCTTATATCTAAAACGGCAAATCCCGAATTCGGAACCAGTGAAAACCTGTTGCCGCTTCGCATCATGATAAGAAGCCCACAAACGAGTAGCACCGGTCATCTTTTCGCTGATGTAATTCATTGCGCTTCGGCGGAGAGGCAGTACACTGAAGTTGATTCCGTCTTCTGATATCCAGATGTTGCCCTTCGGGTCTTCAAAGGTGCGCAGCACAAAATCTGAATTCAGTGAATGTGGGTTTCCTTCTACCGCACGGAAACGAATAGGCGCTGTATCGCGCAAGCTTGCATAAACATCCATTCCATATGCATGCTGAATGAGTAGCCGGCCACTCGGTAAAGTAGCAAAACGCGTCTTGGATACCTGGTATGGCCAGGTACATTTTTGCGGCAATGTATCTGCAACACCCGTCTCGCAGTTTATCGCAACAAGTTCTTTTTCCCCCAGCAGCACTACCTGATCTGTGCTACGCGAATAGTCCATATCGATGAGACCCGGTGCTTCGTAAATCTTATTCAGCCTACCGTTTATGAGTTTCAGCACCTTGTTGTAATCCGAGAAAAGAAAAAGCTCACCCTTGGCGCTCAGCCTGGACTTGATCACAGCACCGGCCAGGAGCTTTTTCTGCACCTTTATGGCAGTGTCACAAAGAGGCGCAATAGCCAGGGAATCCTCATCAATAAAGTAAAACTTATTTCCTATTGTGTCCACATCAATTCTGCCGACTAACGGAAGAGACCCGTTCCCAAACAATAATCGAACTTTGCCATCGGCAGGGTTATAAGTATAAATGTGTGTTCGCGTACTCACCCACAGCAACCCATTCTTCCCCCACCGCAGATCATTCACAAAGGGATTTATGCCTAGTGAAACGGCATTGGGTATCTCAACAAAATGGAACTTGCGCCCGTCAAAAATGTCTACACCGCCATGCGTTCCCAGATACAGTAGCCCGTTCTTGTCTACCGTCATCTCCACGATGTTAGTGTTTGACATGCTACTACCATCGAAGTGTTGCCACGGCTGCAACTGCGCCCGGCAGGCATTACCCACCAGCACCAGTAACATAACCAACATGTATAGTGACACACGCCTCCGCATCCGGACAATATATGTCACCAATATAGAAATTACGGGGAGTTTCTACAAATAACGGCCTGTATAGCTTTCCGTTATGCTTTTTAACCCTTCCGGCGCACCTTCATAGAGAAGGTTGCCGCCGGCTACGCCACCTTCGGGCCCCAGGTCTATCACATAGTCAGCGCATTTTATTACATCAGTATTGTGCTCTACCACCAGTATAGAATGCCCCTGTTCTATCAATGCGTCAAACGACTGCAGCAGCTTCTTGATGTCATGCATATGCAAGCCTGTAGTAGGCTCATCAAAGATGAAAAGTACCTTTTCCCGCACCCGGCCGCGCCCCAGGAACGATGCCAGCTTCACACGCTGTGCTTCACCCCCGCTTAATGTGTCGCTGCTCTGTCCCAGTTTCACATAGCCCAGGCCCACATCGCTCAGCGGTTGCAAGGCCTGCGCCAATTTCTTCTCTGCAGCAAAGAACTCTATCGCCTGGTCCACACTCATCTCCAGCACATCATACACACTCTTGCCCTTATACGTCACTTCCAGCACTTCATCCTTAAATCGTTTGCCCTTGCACGATTCACACAGCAGGTGCACATCTGCGAGGAACTGCATCTCTACCACCACTTCCCCTTCACCCTTGCATGTGTCGCAGCGCCCGCCATCCGTATTAAAGGAAAAATGCTTCTCCTCAAATCCCCTCATTTTGGCCAGCTGTTGTTTTGCGTATAGCTTTCGAATTTCGTCGTAAGCTTTGATATATGTGACCGGGTTACTGCGCGACGATTTACCGATGGGGTTCTGGTCTACCTGCTCCACCATGCCTATGTTGTCCAGGTCGCCGGTTAACGACTTGAATGTGCCAGGTCTGTCGCTGCCCTCACCAAAGTGCTTTAGCAGCGCAGGATACAGGGTCTGCTTAATCAGTGTTGTCTTGCCGCTGCCGCTCACGCCGGTTACCACGCACAGCACACCGAGCGGAATATTAGCGTTTACGTTCTTCAGATTATGCTGGCGCGCGCCCTCCAGCTTCAGCCATCCGGTTGGCTTGCGCCTTATGGCCGGAGCCTCTATGCGTAGCTCACCGGATAGATACCTGCCTGTAAGGCTTTCCGGATTTTTTATAAGTTCTTCGAAAGTTCCTGTTGCTACTACCTCGCCACCCAGGTGACTCGCAAGTGGTCCCATGTCAATGATGTAATCAGCCTCTCGCATCATCATATCATCGTGCTCCACTACCACTACTGTGTTACCCAGGTCGCGCAGGGATTTCAGAACACCTATCAGCCGCTCTGTGTCCCTGCTATGTAGCCCTATGCTCGGCTCATCAAGGATATAAAGCGAGTCAGTGAGGTTACTTCCCAGGAACTTTGTAAGCTGAATCCGCTGGCTTTCTCCACCAGAGAGCGTGTTGGCAAGCCTGCTTAGCGTAAGGTAGCCAAGCCCTACATCCAGCAGGGTCTTCATGCGCTGATTCACTTCAATCAAAATGCGCCTGGCAATCGTCGCTTCACTTTCTGATAGCTTGATCTGTTGCAGCCAGTCAAATAGTTCATCTGCCGGCTTTACCATAAGCGATGCAATGTTCACACCGCTTACCTGCACATACAGCGCCTCTTTTCGCAGGCGCGAACCGTTACATTCCGGACAAGTAGTACGTCCACGATAGCGAGCCTGCATCACGCGATACTGCACCTTATACAGGTTTTGCTCTACCATCCTGAAAAAATCAGCGACACCACTTACCGTGGCGTTACCTTCCCACAACAACTTAAATTCCGCATCTGTGAGGTCCGCTATCGGCTTGTGTACCGGAAAGTCATACTTTGCTGCCTTTCGCACGAAATCATGCTGCCATTCGCCCATTTTCTCACCACGCCAGCAAGCTACGGCCCCCTCATATACACTCAGCGTCCTGTCAGGTATCACCAATCCCTCATCTATTCCTAATACTTGTCCGAACCCTTCACACTTAGGGCATGCGCCATAGGGGTTATTAAAGGAGAACATGTTCGGCGTTGGCTCATCAAAGATGATTCCGTCTGCTTCAAATCTGTTATTGAATGTATGCAGCTCGCTGCCATTCACTTCTACATGACACTCGCCCTCACTTTCATAAAACGCCGTCTGAATACTATCTGCCAGCCTGTGCAGGTCATCCTCATCGAAGTTGTCCTTCACTACAATTCTATCTACCAGCAGGTTCACTTTGGCCGACTTTGGCAATGTCACACTCCCGGCAAGAATGTCTTCTATCCTGATAGGCTTTTCGTCCACCTTGGGTGCATATACCCTGCTGAAGCCCTTTTGCATCAGAATGTTCAACTCTTCTTCAAGACTCCGTTTATAGCGTAGCACAATGGGCACAATAAATTGCACTTTTGCGCCTACAGTGAGCGTCTTCACAAATTCCACCACGTCGGTCACCGTATCCTTCTTCACTTCCCGGCCACTTACAGGAGAGTAGGTCTTACCTACTCGTGCAAACAACAAGCGCAGGTAATCATATATCTCCGTCATGCTACCCACCGTGCTGCGTGGCGTGCGCGTAGTTACCTTCTGCTCTATAGCAATTGCCGGACAAATGCCGCGTATGTAGTCCACATCCGGCTTGTCCATCCGCATCAGGAATTGACGGGCATAGGCACTCAGACTTTCCGCATAGCGTCGCTGCCCCTCTGCAAACAAAGTATCCATCGTCAGCGACGACTTGCCACTGCCACTCACTCCGGTCACCACCACCAGTTTGTTCCTTGGTATAGCTACATCCACATTCTTCAGGTTGTGCATACGTGCACCCTTTATGAATATGGAATCATCTACTACCATAGTGCCGACCTCCACATTACTCACCTTGGCTACCGTAACCCGTGCTTTGTTCACTGGCTTAGCCGCCTGGTCCTTCGTTTTCTTAGTTGCCATTTTGTTTTGTTCCGTTTGACGTATTGCGCGTCAGCAAACCGCAAATTTAAGGGTATCGGGTCACTCCCCTTGCCCGGATAGTTGTAACTGCATTTGCTGCAATAACCCGTACATTTGTATGTCTAAAACACACGCATATGAATTTTCGTTCAGTTCTGTTTGCATCCATGGCTTCGGCTCTTTTTCTCACATCGTGTGGTGATGGTAAAGCGCCGGAAACGCCCGAAACTGTAACCGACTCTGCCAGCGCGACTGCACCGGTAGCTCCTCAACTTTCAGACGTTGCCGCATCGCCTGAATTTGAAGGAGCTAGCCTGAAGATATCGTCCGTAAAAGCTGACAAAGTAGGGAATGACTCTACTAAACTCAGCTTCAAATTTGATGTAAAGAACTACGAACTGAAGGGCCAGACGGCGGATGCTGCCAACAAAATGTGTAATAATTCGGCCCAGGGCCAGCATATCCACTTCATCATGGACACGCAGCCATACAAAGCGCTGTATGAGCCCAAAAACGAGGTAACGGTAGCCAACGGTACAGAACACTACCTGATGGTGTTCCTTTCCCGCTCATACCATGAGTCCGTAAAAAGCCCGGGAGCCGCAGCTTTGTATCATTTCAAAATATCTGAGACAGGCACACTGGAAAAACTTGACGATCCAAAAACACCGATGGTGTTCTACAGCAGGCCGAAAGGCGACTACGTGGGCGCAGATACTGCTAACATTCTGCTCGACTTCTATGTATGGAACTGCACGCTGGGCGCAGACGAAAAACACGTAGTAGCAGATGTAACAAGCGCGAACGGCGCTACCGCAAAATTCACCCTGGACAAATGGGCACCAAAGTTCATCAATCACTTAGCCATGGGCAAGAACAAGGTGACTCTAACCCTAACAGACAAAGAAGGAAATCCCGTAGATGGCCCATGTACATCAGCTACCCGCGAATTCAACCTGGCAGCCGGCGAACCAATGAAATAGCTTAGTAAGTGGTCTTGCACGCATATGCAAGGCCCTTTGTGTTGGTAGCCTGGGAAAGCTGGAAATCGTTACACTCTTTCTGGGCCTGGTTATTAGGCATGAAACCGATCCACTTTTCCGTGGTGGTTCCGTCGCTCACCTTACAGCGGCACGTGTAGTCACGCTTTTCGCATGATGAAAAACCCACAAGAACACAGATAATAGCAGCGGCAGATAACACGCGTTTCATAGTATAACTAATTTTACAAATCTATCACACAAAGTACGCTCATTTTCCCGAAAATGAGAAAAACCCACCCTATTTAGCGTAAGCCCACTTTTTCAATTCACTCTGATTCAGTGTGTTATACGTCGACTTCGCCTCCACCGTGCCGTCATTTACCCACACGATCAACGGGAAAACGCCGCCGGTATATCGTAGAAATGGCTCGCGATGCAATCGCATATATGGGATATTCCGGGCGTTGGTATACTTCCAGAAGTCAGTGAGGTCGCTTGCAATTCCTCCAATGATCATGAAAAATGGCAAAGACGTGTCCGCTCGCTTCATCAGGGCCATCTTTCTGGCGGCAATACGGCAATGCTCACAGGTTGGGCTCAGAAACGCGATTACATGCTTGCCATGCGCCACATCTATTTCGGGCGTCTTGGGGTACGGAACCTTTAGTGCAGCAGAATCGTCGACGATAGGCCGGTAAAGGTCAGAAAAGTCAATTTTGTAGCTGCCCTTCTTTAGCCAGTTGGGCTGCTGGCTCGACATCGGAAAAAGAGCGAAGGGAAGTACCACGCCCACAAAGAACAATACTGTTGTTACCCTGCTACTATACCTGAACTCAAACCCGTGGTGGTATTTGAGCAGTAGGACCAGGACGGCCGCCAAAATTGCATTTTTGATCAGTGATGCCGAAGGACTCATCCATATCGCGTCGCCAAAGCAACCGCAATTCACGTCGTTTCCGGCCGTAGCCCAAAGCCACAAAAGGTAAACGCTAAAGGCCACCAGCAGCGCAATAGCTGTCTTAAGGACCATCTTCCCCTTCCCAAAGAGATGCAATATGAGTAGTCCCCCAAGCGTAGCCTCAAGCCCCACCATCAGACGCGCCATTACCGACGCCAGTAGCCAGGGGAAGTGCAGGTACTCCACCATGGTATATTCAAATGGCTGGATGGGAAGTACTTTGGTCCATGCCGAATAAAGGAATATACCTCCGCATAAAAGCGCCAATATTATCAATGCCACTCGGGCTGCGATCTTCATAACTGCAACAAAAGTAATTCTTTACTCTGTTGCTTTACGCCGCGTATTTGCCGGGGTTATTTATACTTTTGCCCGCGAAAGGGAAGTATCTATAATGAGTAATACTGCTAAAGAAACACACTCTGACCGGATCATAGGCCTCGATGTCGTGCGGTTCTTTGCCATAATGATAGTTGTTATCTATCATTCTGTGCCGCTCCTGGCTCCCCTTACCGGTGTACCCGTTATCGGCCGCCCGCTACACTACCTGTTCGCGCTTACTGAGCCCTTCGGCATCCTGGGGGTTGAGTTGTTTTTCGCGCTCAGTGGATTTCTTATTGGCAGCATCCTCATCAAGGTATATCTGCGCTCTCAGCAATTCGCCCTGCCGGAGATTTCTTCATTCCTGGTACGCAGGTGGTTTCGTACGCTACCCAACTACTGGCTTATCCTGATCGCCAATTTCGCAGTATATGCCGCACTGGGGTTTCATAGTTTCCAGGCATCCGATATCAGGTATTTCTTCTTTGTACAGAACCTCACTTCTCCACACCCACCTTTTTTCCCGGAGGCATGGAGCCTGGCTATTGAAGAGTGGTTTTACCTCACAGCCCCGATGGCCTTACTTGCCGTAAGCCTGCTATTTAGAAAATCTGAAAAGAAACGCGTACTCGCTATCACGCTGCTCGCTTACCCCATCCTATTCCTGATAGTCAGGGCCGTGGCCATTGATAACAACAATCCCGACCCGCTTTACTTCGACCACTCTGTACGGAAAGTAGTGATGCTGCGCCTCAGCGCCATTAGTTATGGCGTGCTCATAGCCTTTGCACGGCTGTTCTATTCTGAGGCTATCGAAAAGTTGAAAATGCCACTTTTCCTTACAGGCCTGTTGGGGATCGGAGCGCTTACCGCCATTCACTACATCGGCATCCATCCGGGCTTTGCACTCTATGCGAAAAGTCACAGCTACCGCGTATTCCACAACGTTTTACTCATTTCCCTCATTCCTCTTTGCTCGGCTCTGCTTCTGCCCTATGCATACGGTGTGCGGGCATTGCGTAGCAAACGCGTGGGCAGCACAGTAACGTTCATCAGCAAGATATCCTACTCGCTATATCTGGTCCATTTTACACTGATTCTGGAATCAGCTATGCCGTTCCTGCACCTGACCGTTTCGAACTGCGTTCCTATATACGTGGGTTACTGGGCCGTGATCATTGGTCTTTCAGCAACCATATACAAATACTACGAAATGCCTATGATGCATCTGCGTAACCGGTTTTCTAAGGCCGACCCTAATGTTTAAAGCCTGCCGTCCTTGATGATCTCTACTACTGATGGGTCCAGTAATGTACTTACATCTCCTAGTTGTTGCAATTCTCCTTCCGCTATCTTTCGCAGGATGCGTCGCATGATCTTGCCACTACGTGTTTTGGGAAGTCCAGGCACAAATTGAATCTTATCGGGTTTTGCTATAGAGCCGATAACACGAGCCACCGTCTGCGCAATGTCAGCGCGAGTGTGCGGTTCGTCGTCTGGCATTGAGTCCATGATCACGTATGCATATATCCCCTGTCCCTTCAGGTCATGCGGATAACCCACTACTGCGCTCTCCAGCACACCGGTGTGCATATTAATAGCATTCTCTAGTTCTGCCGTACCTATCCGGTGGCCACTTACATTCAGCACATCATCTACCCTGCCTGTAATACGATACATGCCATCGCTGTCGCGGTAGCAGCCGTCACCTGTAAAATAATAGCCCGGATAGGTAGCAAAGTAGTTCTGCCTGCATCGCTCGTGGTCGCCCCAGGTCGTGCGGATAACAGATGGCCACGGGAACTTTATGCACAGGTTGCCACTTACATCATTCCCTGTAATTTCTTTTCCCTGCTCATCTACCAATATTGGCTGTATGCCTGGCAATGGAAGCGTGGCATAAGAAGTTTTGGACGGCGTTACACCGGCAAGGTTAGAGATGAGTATTCCACCATTTTCCGTCTGGAACCATGTATCCACAATCGGACACCGCCTCTTACCTACATGTTCGTTATACCAGTTCCACGCCTCCTCATTTATGGGCTCCCCCACCGTACCCAGTACCCTAAGGCTGCTAAGGTCTTTCCCTTGCAAGGGGTCTGTACCAAAGGCCATTAGACTTCTAATGGCCGTAGGTGCCGTATAGAGGATGCCTACTTTATATTTGTCTACTATCTCCCAAAACCTTCCGGCGTCAGGCCATGTGGGTATTCCTTCATACATCAGCGATGTGCCACCGGCACAAAGCACGCCATACACGATATAAGAGTGACCAGTGATCCAACCTATGTCGGCTGTGCAAAAGTGAACCTCCCCTTCCTTTGGCTGGAAAACATTTTCAAAGCTGTAAGTAGCATATACCATATAGCCGGCAGTTGTATGTACAACGCCCTTCGGTTTACCTGTAGAGCCGGATGTATACAGAATAAACAACGGATCTTCAGCTTCCATTTCCTCTGCTTCCGTCACTCCGCTATCGATCACCTTCGCCATCTCTTCGTGCCACCATACGTCCCGGCCCTTTATCATGCTCACTGCGGTATGCGTTCGCTGAAACACTATTACACGCTCCACGCCACCGGAGGTCTGCAATGCGTCATCAACTGTATTCTTGAGTGGAATGTCCTTGCCCCCACGATAAGCCCCGTCGCAGGTAATAATAAACCTCGCACCGGCATCCTGCAGCCGGTCAGCAATACTCTGCGCACTGAAACCACCAAATATGACGGAGTGTATAGCGCCTATGCGGGCACACGCCATCATAGCCACCGCCAGTTCAGGCACCATTCCCATATAGATGCACACCCTGTCGCCCTTCTGCACACCATTGCTTCTTAGAACACTCGCAAACCGGCACACTTCACTATGCAGCTCCGCATATGTCATTACCCTGCCGGGCTCGTCTACCCCATTGGGCTCCCAAATTATAGCCGGCTGGCTGCCCCTCTTAGCAAGGTGCCTGTCCAGGCAATTTTCGGTGATATTCAGCCGGGCATTGGCAAACCACTTCACCATCGGCTCCGTAAAGTTCCACTCCAAAACCTTATCCCACTTGCGACGCCAGCTAAACTGATCTGCAACGCCTGCCCAGAAAGCCTCCGGGTTGTTTACGCTGGCCTCGTATGCTGCCTTGTACTGTTCGTATGTTTCTATTCTTGTGCTCATATTACTAAATCTGCAGTTCCCTATAAAAATAAGCCATATTTTGACGATTGCGACAAGCGGTTCTATCTTTGGTCTTCAGCGTGGATATGAACATTATTTTCTGGCAGGGCATTATCAGTATTCACCAAAAAACGATTTTGGAGGCGCTTGCCAGGCATAGCCGGGTAAAAAAAGTGACGCTTGTGGTAGAGCGGGATATTTCTGCATACCGGGCAAACATGGGCTGGGAAGTGCCTAAGATTGAAAGTGTTGAGATCATCTTGTCTCCGGACAGAGACCGGGTAAAGCAAATATTTTCCTCAAACAAGGATGCATATCATGTGCTCGGTGGGATTCGCGTGGGCCCAATGATGACAATGGCACTGGAAGAAGGCGCAAAACAAAACGCCCGCATGGGCTCCTTGTCCGAGCCCTATGACCGCACAGGGATAAAAGGAAAACTCCGTGACCTCAAATACCGCTACCTCAGGCTCTTCTACTTCAAGCATGTCGACTATTTCCTTGCTGTGGGGAAGGAAGGAGTAAAGACCTATACACGATTAGGTTTCAATCCGAACCGCGTATTTGCGTGGGCCTATTTTGTGACTGTACCTACCGTAACGGCAAAACCAAATAACCGCGACACAGCGCCAAACATCATATACGCAGGTAGAATAGAAGAAGGGAAAGGCATCTACAGGTTTGTAACTGAGCTTGCGGAAAACCGCAACGCCCAATTCAAGCTTGAGATCTTTGGCGGCGGGCCTGATGAAGAAAAACTAAAAGCATTCGTTGACGAAAGTAACCTCTCTGATAAAATACGGTTCTACCCATTCCTGAAATACGATGATATGGTGCAGCAATACGCACGCTATGATTGGGTTGTATTGCCGAGTACACGAAAAGACGGATGGGGGGTAGTGATAAGCGAAGGCTTGCTGAATGGCCTGAAGGGTATCTGTAGCAGCATCTGCGGCGTAAGCTGGGCCATAATCGATAACTTTAACGGAGTTACGTTTGACTGGAGCCAGGCCGGCAGCTGCCAGAAAGCTATCAAAGCAATGCTCAGCGACCGGGGATTTGCCGACAGCACTACGATAAAAGGATGGGCGCAAGCCTCCCTGAGCGGGGAAGCTGGCGCCAATTACTATCTTGACATTTTGGATTGCGTATATCACAGCAAAGAAATGCCGCTGCCACCATGGGTGGCAAACAAACCAAACAGCAACATCAGTTAAGCAAAAATGACCGAGCATTTCATAGAGTATTATAGCGACGTAAAGAAGCAGAAGAAAACCACTGTGAAGGGTGCTGTGCGCAGCCTGGCGCTTAGTGCTTTGGCAGCGCTATCCAGCGACAAAGCTCTGCTGAAGCCTCGTGTTCATTTTCTTTACATACATCATACTTTTCGCGATGAGGAGGCTCAGCTCGAAGCCCTGCTAAAGCGCCTATCACAGCACCACACATTTATCAGCTATTCAGAGGCCGTTCAAAAAATTCTGTCCGGACAGGTAGACCGGCCCTACATTACATTCAGCTCAGACGACGGCTTCAAAAACAACCTGAAAGCAGCGGAAATATTGAGCCGGTACAATGCCAGCGCTTGCTTCTTTGTAAATCCAGGTATGATCGGCGAAACCGACTACAACAAGATCAGGAAGCACTGCAACGACACATTGAAATTCCCCACAGTAGAATTTCTGAACTGGAACGAGGTAAGCAAACTGCAGGAGATGGGTCACGAAATAGGTGGACACACGATGATGCATATGAACATCGCAGAACACACAGCCGATGCTATTAATGCGGACCTGCACAACACCTACCAGTCACTGCTGAAACACTGTGGTCCCACACCACACTTTGCATTTCCTTATGGTCGCTTCTTTCACTTCAGCAGGGTAGGCCGCAAGGCAGTCTTCGACAATGGATTTACTACCTGTGCCACTGCCGAGCGGGGCGCACACATCACGAATGGCACAACGATAGCCGCTGCCGACCTTTGCATTAGGCGGGATCATATTGTACTGGGCTGGGACATGAGCCATATCATGTACTTCATCACAAACAGTGCAGCCAAAGCCACCACTGCCAACAACTATTTTCCGTCCTCTCTGATATGAAAGCAATAATACTCTCCACATCAGTTTATGGCACCACCGGCCACCACCTGCAGCAACTTATAGATAGCAAAGCAGTAGAAATTGTGCAGGTAGTAGTGAGCAGCGGACCACCACCCAATACAAAAAAGAAGCGCCAGGGTCGCCTGCAGAAGATACTTAAGATAGGCATTCTGGGCGCTTTCAACGGCATTCGCATGCGCAAGTGGTATAATGAGGACATGCGCCAATACACTACCATCGGCAATGCAGAGGAGATATGTAAGAAGCACAACATTCCGTTTTGCTATGTACCCTTCACCAATAGCGACGAGACCAAGCAGGCTTTTGAGCAGGCCGATGCAGACGTGGGACTAAGCCTTGGCAATGGCTTCATCAGCAAAAAGATATTCAGCATCCCCCGCTATGGCATGATCAATATTCACCACGAGATACTGCCGGCCTATCAGAATGCCCAGAGTATTATCTGGCAGATATTCAACGGATCTACAGAGACAGGATATACCATTCACAAAATAACAAGCAAGATCGACGGCGGTGACATCCTTTACCAGGAGCGTTTACCCATCGTATTCCGCGAGTCGCTTGCAGACACTGTGGCATTCAACTATGCACGCCTGTTCGACACATCAGCGAAAGGACTTGTCCGCGTGCTCGAAAACTTCGAATCCTATTTCGGCGCTGCCTCTCCACAAGGGAAGGGCGGCCACTATACTACACCTTCGTACCGCCAGTATAAAAAAATGGAGAAACAGTTCAGGAAACTAAAACAGCAAGCGGGACAATGACTTTGATAGACGGACTATTTGTGAACAAGGGCGGCGGGGCAGTACTTTTCACCTACCTGCTTGAGAACCTGATGAAGCGGGCAGACAAGGACAAGTTCCACTTTCTGCTGGACCCGCGTTTTGACATACCTGCAAGCCTGCAAAATAACTACACGGTAATACCCAATAAGACCGCAGAGCGCAAACGTTTCTACAAGCTACACACAAAGGACTATACCAAAGTACTTTGCTTTGCCAATACTCCACCACCGGTGAAGATGAAGGCTACAGTGTATACTTACTTTCATAACCAGAAGCTGCTGGAAGCACCGGGACAGAAGTTCAAGCGCATGTTCTGGTCGCAATACATCAAGTACCTGTATGTAAAGGTGAATGCACAGAATACTGACTACTTCATAGTGCAGACGCCCCACATGGTAAAGGGCCTTACAGAAGTGGGGCTGAAGGATGCTGCACATTGTCTCACTATTCCGTTTTACGACGACAAGAAGTACAATGGTGGCTTGCCCTTTGAGCAACGCAGAAAGAATGAGTTCGTACTTGTGAGCAACCCCACCCCACAGAAAAACTACCCTAACCTGCTGAATGCGTGGGAGCACCTGCTGACACAAGGCCATACGCCTACCCTGCATGTAACCATCGACGAAACCGCACCGGCATTCCTGGAGCGCGTGCAACAGCTGATTGAGCGCGGCGCAAAAATCGTAAACCACCAATACCGCGACCCACGTGAACTATACTATGAATGTCCTTATCTCATCTTCCCGTCACTCATGGAAAGCTTTGGCCTGCCGCTGATAGAAGCAGCAGAAAGCGGCATGAAAATACTGGCTTCCGAATTGCCGTTCGTTTACGACGTTGTTACACCGAGCCTCACCTTTAACCAGGACGACCCGGCGTCTATTGCTGCTGCGGTGGTGAAAGCGATGGGTGATCATTCGCTGCCATTCCCGAGTGTGGTGACGCATAATAAGCTTGATGAGCTTGTTGCACTACTTGCCTGAACTGTGTCAGAACCTTGTCTGAACCTTGATTATAAAGATTAAAGGATTGGCATAACGCATCCGACGCTTGTCAGTCTGCCGAATTCTGCTGAACTTCCGAACTTCCGGTTCGATTTCAAATCGGAAGTCACTTTCATTAAAGAGTTGATTATCAATTGAAACCACTTCCGATTTCCCTATTCCTACTTCCGATTCGCTTCCGACTTTTTCTGGTCGCTTCCGGTACGGTGTTTGTGAAGGGCTTAACACCCGCCTGCGGACGGGCAGGCAAGGCACACCAAGGAAGATTCACAAAGGACACTAAGCTCATGGTATCTGTGAAGGACACAAAGCGTGTGATACAGATCCGAAACTGCCGAACTTCCGGTTCGATTTCCAATCGGAAGTTATTTCGATTAAACTATTGACTGTCACCACCAATCACTTCCTGCTATCCCATTCCTGCTTCCGACTTGCTTCCGACTTTTTCCGGGCTGCCTGAACTTGGATGCCTGGTAGGATTGAACTGGAGCGACTACCATCTAAGGGGAATGGGTAAGCAAAAATTAGTCCTCCCCACTAAAGGTCGCAAATAAAGAGATGCACATCAAAACAAAAATCTATGATATTGCAGAAACGAGGGCATGATAAGACGGAGGCGTTCTGTGATAGATTTTTATTGGCGGTTACAAACCGCCGGCTCTGGTGAGGCACGGGTTGGCACACACACATTTGCTACGCGCCAAACCCGCGCCAGCGTAGCGGTACATAGAATGCTCCAGTGTACCACACCAACAGCAATCCAATTTCGCAATTCCTAGTCCTCTATTCTTATCCTCAATTCCTTATCCCACCAACTCTCATCGTTTTCATTACTCAAACACACTTAGTTGTTCTCATAGTCGATTATGTCTTCAGCTACTTGTCCGAACCAGTTCCATATGCCACTATACTCGCAGACGAATTCCCAACCAGCACCGGCATAATCATGAATTATGACGATTCCATTACCCTTTTCAATATCAAAACAGGCGACATCTTCCCTATCGCGCCTTCGCGCAAAGGGCACCAAATTCCGATAAGGGTATCTGTTGCTCAAACCGTCTCGCAACCGCCCAATTTCATCTTCCTGCAGAACGAACCAAGGAAGAATATCTTTAAAGTCCCGCTCTAAGAAGACAATATAGTCTTTTGGATATTCGAAACCACTTGGCAAACTCTCCATCTTTGCAAGCCCTAACATAATTTCACTTTTTCGTTTTTACCCAATTCTGGCGCGGGTTTGGCGCGTGGCCCTGCGCCGAGCCAACCCGTGCCCCACAGGAGGTGGCGGTTTGTAACCGCCAGTCACAACACCAACTTTTCCAAAGGTAACAAACCCGGCTTTTCCTCATAATAATCTATAGCACTGCTGTACTTGTAGTGTTGCGGCAGCCATACAATTCCTGCCTTTACAGGGTTATCATGCAGGTAGTTAAAGCGGTCCCCCAGTTTCTCTTGCGTGTCCAACGTCACTGGGTGATATTCCTCCTGCCAAAACTGATATTCCTCATTGGCGTCATTATTCTCCCCGTGAAACCGGAACATATTCAGCAACCATTTCTTTCTGCTCTCTTCTACATTTTGTGCGATAGCGGCGACAATTTTCTTAGAGGTATGTTTCTTAGAGTCACGCATGATATTCCCAATTTTGTAACCTGGTTGGGCGGAAATGATAAGATGGTAATGATTGCTCATTATCACCCACGCATGTAGTCGCAAACCCTTTTGGTCAATACAGTGTTTCAGGCTGGCACATATTATTTCCTTGTACCACTCTCGCGATAGTGCATCAACCCACGCCACGACGGTCGATGTGACGAAAACAGGAATTTGATCGTCGTATACTTTGTATTTCGAGGACATAACCGAAGATAACAAGTCTTATTGGCGGTTGCAAACCGATTCCTTCTGTGAGCACTGATGGACTAAGCACATCCCTTGCGAATCAAACCCCGCCGGTGTAGTAGACTTTTTTACTGGCGGTTGCAAACCGCCTACTATCGTGAGGCACGGGTTGGCTCCGCACATTGTCTCCGCGCCAAACCCGCGCCAGTGCCCATTTGCGTCGGTATAGCAATCCTAATTCCAAATCCCTAATTCCTAATTCCTTAACCTAATCCCTTCAGCACCTGCCGCGCGATATTATCTGCCGTCACAGGCATGCCGTCATAATTAAGGATGGAGATGAGCTTTGCAGGGTCTGCGTTAAGTTCTATCATTAGCAGGCTGCGCATCTGCCCATCGCGGTTCTGGTCTATCACAAATACGCGCTGATGGTTATTGATGAAGTCTTCCACCTGGTGGTTGAAAGGTAGCGCCTTTATACGCAGCGCATCCATCTCTATTCCTTCTGCCCGTAACTGGTCTATCGCTTCCTCAGCAGCGTATTGAGAAGTGCCGTAGAAGATGAGCCCATTGGCGTGTTTGTTTTTGGTTTTGTATGTGTCCGGGGCAGGCACATATTCTTTTGCAGTGTTCCACTTCTTTATCAGGCGGTCCATATTGCGCTTGTACGCGCCACCGTCTTCCGTATAAGCTGCATATTCGTCGCGCGATGTGCCACGTGTGAAGAAAGCACCTTTCGTAGGGTGCGTACCGGGATAAGTGCGGTAGGTAATACCATCATCATCCACATCCAGGTAGCGACCAAAACGCTGTATCTGCTCAAGGTCGTCAGCATTCAGCACCTTACCACGCTTATAGTCACGACTATCGTCCCATACAAATGGTGGCGACACATGGTCATTCATACCCAGGTCCAGGTCGGTCATTACTATAATGGGTGTCTGCAATTGCTCAGCAAGGTCAAAGGCATCCACCGTCATCTCAAAACACTCCTTGGGTGTCGCCGGGAAGAGCAGTACATGTTTAGTATCTCCGTGAGAGGCATAGGCTGCCTCCATCACATCACTCTGCTGTGTGCGTGTGGGCATACCCGTAGATGGCCCAGTGCGCTGCACATCTATGAGCACAGCCGGTATCTCGGCAAAATATCCCAACCCGAGGAACTCATTCATCAGCGACACACCGGGGCCGCTTGTTGCGGTAAATGCTCGCGCGCCATTCCAGCCTGCTCCTATTACCATGCCTATAGCAGCCAGTTCGTCTTCGGCCTGTATAATGGCCACATTTCGCTTGCCGGTAGCCTCATCTACACGGTACTCATCAGCGTAATTACCAAATGCCTCCGCCACTGATGTAGATGGCGTGATGGGATACCATGCTGCCACCGTGGCCCCACCATACAGCGCCCCCAGACCACAGGCAGAGTTACCATCTACCATTATTGCATCACCCACCAAGTCGCGTCGCTCCACGCGAATATCAAGCGGATACTCAAAATTGTCATGCACATACTGCACGCCCATTTTCAGCGCCTTTATGTTGGGTGGTATCAGCTTTTCCTTACCGGGGAATTGCTCTGCTATTAGCTGCTCCAATACCTCAAACTCTATACCGAACAGTGCGGAAAGTGCACCTACGTAAATGATGTTTTTAAACAGTTGGCGTTGCCGCGGGTCTGTATATTCACGATTGCACATCTCCATAAGCGGTATGCCCAGGTAGTGAATATCATCGCGGATGAAATTGCTGTGCAGCGGCTTTGTACTGTCATAAAGCAGGTAGCCACCTGTGCTCACAGAAGCCACGTCGGCCGCAAGACTCTGCGGGTTCATCGCCACCAGCAGGTCTATGCCTTCGCGGCGCCCCAGGTATCCCATCTCACTTATGCGCACCTCATACCATGTGGGTAGGCCCTGAATGTTAGACGGAAAAATGTTTTTGGGTGTTACCGGCACCCCCATCCTGAATATCGACTTGGTAAAAAGGAAATTAGCGCTTGCAGAGCCGGTGCCATTCACATTGGCAAACCGCACTACAAAATCATTGACCTTACTGGTTGACATATATACCTGGGCATTAGAGTGAAACAATACTGCACTACTCAAATCCTGGCTTTTGGCGTCACACGCGTCTACAAAAAAGAACCGTTGCTATCGTATAGTAATACTACAAAATATTGTTGACGTTGGAAACATTGACAAGAAGAAAAGATGCGAGGCGCGCCTATCGCTCGCCACCGAGTGTACGAACTGTCTTACGGCCAATGAGCGAAAAAAGCCCCTGCACCACCCCGGCTATCAGCGCCACCACAACTCCCAGCAGCACCATAGCCTGCTGCGGCGTGGCACCCGACTCGCGGTGCATCTTCTCAAACTGCATAGCATCAAAAGCGTGGTGGGAAAGGTAGGTGCCTACAAAAGCTACGTGTATGGACGTTACAATTGCTGAGTTTACCAGTCCCAGCAAAAAGCCGTGAAGAAAGTGACGCGCAGGCGCATACCGGCCGATGAACCAGGCACAAAATATGAAGGAAGGAGTGCCTATCACCGCCTCATACCTGCCGGGTATAAAGTATAGCGTCAGCACGCCCATCAACATGCCTACCGGCGTCAGGGAAAGGAGCAATTTCCAATTCACCATGTAAATGTACTGCACGCCACAATTCGTAGTGCTGCCTTTTAGTCGCTAGCGGATTAGTACCTTGCAGAAAAACATATGGAGACAGATTTCTGCACCGGTTTTAAGGAAGAATGCCTGCTGCGCATCACTGAGAGTGCAGACCGGGTATCAAAATGTGTCCAAGACCTTTCTGAAGAAGAGCTTTGGCACCGGCAAAACGAACATCTCTCGCCGGTAGCCAATCTCGTTTTGCATCTTTGCGGCAACATCAGCCAGTATATCATCATGTCCCTCGGCCATCAACCCTACACGCGGGAGCGCGACACGGAATTCGCCGCCCACCGGAGTCACTCAAAGATCGACCTGTTGCGGAAATTCTCACAAACGATCGCAGATGCTACTTCCATCATCGCAAATACTACCGAAGAGGAGCTACTTCGCACCCGTACGGTGCAGGGATTTACAATGACGGGCATTGGCGCGGTGATACACGTTACGGAACACTTATCATATCACACAGGACAGATTGCCATGCATACCAAGCTGCTGAAAAACCATGACCTGGGATTCTATTCCGGCGTAAACCTTAACCAGTAAGGCTCATTACCCACTTAACAAATATACCCCTTACTATATATTGCGTAGTTCCTGCGCAAACCGCTACATTTGTATCCTGTAAAAGCGAACGCATTATGTTGTTTCTTGATTTTGAAAAGCCCCTTGAAGATCTCTACAGCCAGATAGCAAAGCTAAAAGAGATGTCTGCGAAGAATAAAGTGGATATGGCCAACCCCATAAAGGAATTGGAGGCTACAATAGAAACTACTAAGAAAAGGATTTACGAGAACCTTACCCCATGGCAGCGCGTTCAGCTGAGCCGCCACCCCGAACGTCCCTATACGCTCTTTTACATTGAGCAAATATTCCAAAACTTTACAGAACTGTTTGGCGACAGGCAAGTGAAAGACGACAAAGCGATGGTGGGCGGCATGGCCGAATTAGATGGGCAGCCGGTAATGGTAATGGGCCAGCAGAAAGGCACCAATACCAAGATGCGCCAACTTCGCAACTTCGGCATGGCAAACCCTGAGGGCTATCGAAAGGCGCTGCGCCTCATGAAAATGGCAGAGAAGTTCAATAGACCAATTATCACTTTCATTGATACTCCGGGCGCATACCCAGGCCTTGAAGCAGAAGAACGTGGACAGGGCGAGGCAATTGCGCGCAATCTCTTCGAGATGGTGAACCTGAAAGTGCCGGTAATTTGCGTTATTATCGGGGAGGGTGCGTCAGGTGGTGCACTGGGAATAGGCATTGGCGACAGGGTTACAATGCTCGAGAACACATGGTATACGGTAATATCCCCGGAATCCTGCTCATCTATCCTGTGGCGCAGCTGGAACTTTAAGGAGAAGGCAGCGGAACAATTGAAGCTAACATCTAAGGACATGAGCGGCTTTGGGCTGGTGGATGATGTGATACCCGAGCCATTTGGCGGCGCTCACACCGACCCACAAGCTATGGCAGCCACTCTGAAGAAATATCTGACCACTACACTCACAACACTCAATAAGATCCCTTCAGAACAAAGAATTCTGGACAGGATAGAGAAGTTTTCGAAGATGGGATTTTACGAGGAAGTATAGTACCTATGCGCTACCCTCTGGCTTTTAGCAAAAGGCCAATTCACATTATAGTTATTGCATTTATATAGAATAATCAATTTTATATATAGGTATTAACTCATGAAATTTGCATTCTATTAGTGTATTTGCTATCTTTACATAGTAATTTACTAATACGAATCAGACATCCACTTCCCTATCGAAAAAGGATCATAAATATTATTTCAGAATTTGACTCTACCCCTTGTTTTGAACCGCCAAAACGCCCACTAATTACACTATCATAAATACCAAAAAAATGGCTTATCAACAATTCAAAGGAACGGGTGTAGCGCTGATCACACCCTTTCAGCAGGACGGGAAAGTAGACTTTCCTGCCCTCGGATCTCTCGTATCGCATGTAATAAAAGGCGGTGTCGATTTTTTGGTAGCGCTTGGCACCACTGCAGAAACGCCAACACTTTCTGCCGCAGAAAAGCAGGAAGTACTATCGGCGATCGTTAAATACAATGAAAGGAAAGTCCCCGTGGTTTGTGGCCTGGGAGGAAATAATACCGCCGAGGTGCTGCAAAATCTGAAAGATTTTGACCTTAAAGGTGTTGACGCCCTGCTTAGTGTTACTCCCTATTATAACAAGCCCAGCCAGGAAGGCCTATATCAGCACTTCAAGGCAATAGCGGAGGCAACGAATAAGCCTATAATCCTTTACAATGTTCCTGGCCGCACAGGTGGAAATCTGCTACCGGCTACAGCTATCAGGCTGGCAAAAGACTTTAAGAATATCGTTGCTATTAAGGAAGCCAGTGGTAACCTGGTGCAGTGCATGGAGCTGATACAGGATAAGCCCGACAACTTCACAGTCCTGTCCGGAGACGACAACCTGGCCCTGGCCCAAATGGCCATAGGCATGGAGGGTATCATTTCTGTAGCAGCAAATTGCTTCACCAAGGAAATGACAGACATCATTAACCTCGCTATCGTAGGCAAGTTTGACAAAGCTCGGAGGACCTTTTATAAGATCCTACCGGGCATTGATCTGCTTTTCGCGGAGGGAAACCCAGCCGGCGTAAAGTGCGTGCTGAAACATATGAACCTTTGCCAGCAGCATCTACGCCTGCCACTGGTGCCGGTTAGTGAGGGCACGGAAAAGAAGATAATAGAGTTCCTGAAGACATTATAATAGGGAGTAATTGTAAGAGTGTAATCCCGCGTCGGCAGATGCGGGATTCTCTTTTGATACACGACCAAAAAAGAGATCCGGGCATTGCACCGCGGGTTTTGCTATCATAATAGCTACACTCCAGCAAGCCAATCAGTCGAAAAACTTAAGTTGTGTAAAAGCACCACTCTTTTCATTTTCGATAGTCATAGTGAAGGCAAAGGAATAGGGAAGATAAGGGCTGCATGTTGTTGCCTAAGACAAAGCAATATCTGTGCCACTTTTTACTTTCCTTTATGAAATTCTTGTAAATTTTTTGTGACTATCCGGCCATCGACCATCAATGTTAGTGTAGTCGCACGGATTATTAATTTTGGATTAATATTATTCTCAAACAAAAAGCCGGATATTATTCCGGCTTATTTGTTTGTCGACCATGTTCACTTCCCTCTCGCTGTCTCACTCCTTCTCTCCACTCGCATTCACACCCTCACTCACCCTATCACTCTCCGCTCTCTTCCTCCGCTTCCACTTTATGCTCCTTCATTCCTTATTGCCACTACGCCGTCAAACACATCTATCAATACCGGCCTCGTCTTATCTATTTCACCTGCTATAATTTTCTTGCTCAGCAGATTTATGATGTCCTTTTGAATAAGCCTCTTCAGCGGGCGGGCACCAAACTGTGGGTCAAACCCTCGCTGTGACAAGTAATCCAGCGCGTAGTCGGTAAAATCCAGGTGTATTCCCTGTTCCATCAGTTGCTTTTGCAGACCCTGTAGTTGGATACGGATTATACCCTTAATCTCTTTCCGCATCAGTGGGTGGAACATGATGATATCGTCTATCCTGTTCAGGAACTCGGGCCTCAGCGTTTGCCTCAGCAGTTCCATTACCTGCTCGCGGGTGGCCTCTACTACAGCATCTATGTTCTTCCCTTCCAGTTCAGCAAAATTCTCTTGGATGATGTGGCTGCCCATGTTGCTGGTCATTATCAATATGGTGTTCTTAAAGTTCACCACACGGCCTTTGTTATCCGTAAGGCGGCCATCGTCCAGCACCTGCAGCAATATGTTAGTCACATCCGGATGTGCCTTTTCTATTTCGTCCAGCAGCACTACGCTATATGGTTTGCGACGCACCGCCTCTGTAAGCTGTCCACCTTCGTCATAGCCTACATATCCCGGAGGCGCACCTACCAGCCGGCTCACACTATGCTTTTCCTGGTACTCACTCATGTCTATGCGCGTCATCATGCTGTCGTCGTCAAAGAGCACCTCGGCGAGCGCCTTAGCCAGCTCTGTCTTACCCACACCTGTAGTACCCAGGAATATGAACGAACCGATGGGCTTGCGTGGGTCTTGCAGACCGGCACGCCCACGGCGGATGGCGTCTGCCACTGCAGTTATCGCCTCCTCCTGGCCCACCACACGCTTGTGCAGCTCGTCTTCCAGGTTCAGCAGCTTCTCACGTTCGCTCTGCATCATGCGCTGCACGGGTATACCCGTAGCCTTGGCTACATTTTCGGCTATATCTTCCGCATCTACTTCTTCTTTCAGCAAGCGCTTATGCTGACTGCTCATCTCGTCCAGTTGCTTGGATAGCGTATCAATGATAGCCTCCTGCTCCTGCACCTTGCCATACCTTATCTCTGCCACACGACCATAGTTCCCCTCGCGCTCTGCCTGTTCAGCTTCCAGCTTCAGGTGTTCTATGGCTGTCTTAGCGTGGTTTATTTTGTCTACAATTTCCTTTTCCTCTGCCCACTTAGCCTTCAGCGTATCGCGCTCCTCGGTGAGCATGCTTATCTCCTGGCCCAGCTCACGAAGCTTTTCTGCATCATTCTCGCGCTTTATCGCTTCGCGTTCTATCTCCAGTTGGCGTATACGGCGCTCCAGTTCATCCAGTTCTTCGGGCATAGAGTTCAGCTCCAGCTTCAATTTTGCTGCGCTTTCATCTATGAGGTCTATAGCCTTGTCGGGCAGGAAACGATCTGTGATGTAGCGGTTCGATAGTTCTACCGCCGCTATGATCGCTTCGTCCTTTATGCGCACCTGGTGGTGGCTCTCATAGCGGTCTTTAAGACCACGCAAAATGGATATAGCATCTTCCGGCGTTGGCTCATCAACAAATACCTTCTGGAACCTGCGCTCCAGCGCCTTGTCTTTTTCAAAGTATTTCTGAAACTCGTTTAACGTTGTTGCGCCGATGGCACGCAGCTCACCGCGGGCAAGGGCCGGCTTCAGTATGTTGGCCGCGTCCATTGCTCCCTCCATAGCACCCGCACCTATCAGCGTGTGTATCTCGTCTATGAAGAGTATTACTGCTCCGTCACTTTCTGTTACCTCCTTTATTACTGCCTTCAGTCTTTCTTCAAACTCGCCGCGATATTTGGCACCAGCCATCAGTGCGCCCATGTCCAGCGCGTAAATGATCTTGCTCTTCAGGTTATCCGGCACATCACCGTTAATAATACGGTGTGCAAGGCCTTCCACAATTGCAGTCTTACCCACGCCGGGCTCACCCACTAGTATCGGGTTGTTCTTAGACCTGCGGCTCAGTATGTGCAGTGTGCGGCGTATTTCCTCATCTCGACCAATTACCGGGTCCAGCTTGCCTGCGCGTGCCAGTTCATTCAGGTTCTTCGCATATCGCTGCAGCGAGTTGTACTGCTGGTCGCTTGTTTGGGAATTCACAGTGCTGCCCTTTCGCAGTTCCTTGATAGCTGCTACCAGGTCCTTTTCAGTCAGCCCGGCATCTTTCAGCAGTTTAGCGGTGTCGTCATTCTGCTGCAACAATGCTATCAGCATATGCTCCTGCGTCACAAATTCGTCGCCAAATGTCTTTAGTACACCTGGCATGCGAAGCAGTGCATTATTTGCTTCCCTGCTCAAATTTTGAGCGGGCTCACCACCCTGTATAGTAGGCAGGCGTTTCAGCAATTCAGCCAGCTTACCTTCCAGGTGGTTAATGTTTACATTGTTCTTTTTAAGCAGGTACTGCACTGGTCCCTCTGCATCGTCAATAAGTGCTTTGAGGAAGTGTGCCGTTTCAATAGAAGGGTTCTGGTGGTTAAATGCCAGTTGCTGTGCCTGCTGCACAATCTCCTGGGCCTTTATGGTGAAGTTATTCATGTTCATCTGTCAGCGTCTTTTCCCTATTACCTATAAAAAGCGTTCCAAACTTATTATTCGGAAATATTGTCATATAAATTGAAAAACGGCAGACATAATGGCCTGTGATTAAAGAAATTGAGGACGGAATGGCATACCTAATAGTAGTATGTCATGGTGAGCCTGAGTTTATATTGAGCTCACCGAAAGATCGAACAATGACTGCTGCTAATTGTAGTAGCAAGATGCGCTATCCCCCACCGCTACATTGTCCTTTTTTCTCCTACTTTTGTTCTATGCGGTTTTTTACGGCCCTGTTCCTCTTTTTTGTTGGGTTTTGTGTACCTGCCGGCTATGCCCAGCAGGCAAATATGGATAATGTATGGCCGCTACAGCGGTGCGTGCAGTATGCCGTTGAGCACAACATCATGATAAAGCAGGACTCGCTCAATGCACGCATGGCACGCTATACCCTGCTGCAAAGCCAGCTATCTCAGCTACCATCAGTAAACACTTCGCTGAACTATGGTAAGAGCTCCGGTCGCTCCATTAACCCTACTACCAACCAGTTTGAGAACCAGGCTTATACTTTCATGGGACCAAGCGGTACCGCCCAGGCGCTGCTTTTTGGCTGGCTGCAGGTGCGCAACACCATAGAACGTAACAAGTTTGCCCTCGAAGCCAGCCTTGCCGACCTGGATCAACGTCGCAATGATATTTCGCTCAATGTGGCCAATGGTTATCTCGTGGCACTACTGGCACAGGAGCAGGTAAACATCAGCAAGAACCAGGTATCGCTCTCAGCTGCTCAGCTAGACCAGACAAGAGCCTTTGCTGAAGCCGGTCGCCTGCCTGAACTGAATGTTGCACAGCTCGAGTCGCAGCTGGCATCAGACAGTGCCAACCTCATCAATGCAATTGCCAATTACAACTCAGCCATATTAGACCTTAAGACGCTTCTGAACCTTGACTTCAATGAACCATTCAGCATACAGGCGCCGGACGTGAAGCCTACCGACCAGATGCTAGTAATGAGCACTCCGCCGGAAGCGGTTTTTGACAAGGCACGTACACTATTCGGTGCCATCAAAGCCAGCCAGATGAGGGTAGAAAGTGCAGAAAAAGGATTGAAAGCGGCCAATGCTGCCAGGTACCCCCAAATAAGTGTAAGCTACCAGGCCGGATCCAACTTTGCCAGCAACTACAAGAACATTTCCGGCTACACCGATACTACGCTACAATCAAGTGCCTATGTATTAAATGGCAGCACACCACTTTATGTATATCAGCGTACGTCGATACCCAATGTAGTGAGCACACCATTCAATGACCAGCTTAGCAACAACTTCAGGCAAACCATGTTCCTGAGCCTCAATATGCCCCTATTCAACGGTTGGCAATCGCAATATGCAGTGAAGCAGGCTAAGATAAACCTTGCCACGCAGCGGCTTAATGAATATAATGCAGAGCTGACGCTGAAACAAAATGTATACAAGGCCCACAACAATGCGCTGAACAGCATACAGAAGTACAATGCCGCAAAACGTGCAGACGATGCTGCAAAACGCGCTGTAGATTTTGCCCAGAAGCGCTATGACCTGGGTCTCACCAGTACAGTAGACCTGCTGGTAACCCGTAATACCGCCTACGTAGCTGCGGCTAATATGGTGAGCGCAAAATATGACCTCATCTTCAAGCTTAAGGTGATAGACTACTACCTGGGCAAGGAACTAAAACTGTGAGAACATGACGAAAGAACTGAAAAAAGTATTGCTTGAAGCCACGCATGAAGCGGGCGGAATTATTCTTAGCTACTTTGGAGGCACTTTCGATATAGACCACAAGGAAGGCATCAACAACCTGGTTACAGAGGTAGACAAACTGGCGGAAGCCAAGATCATTGAGATCATTACAAAGGCATTTCCTGACCATAGCATAATAGGCGAAGAAACCGGCATGAATGTGCAGGTGAGCGACTACCAATGGATAATAGACCCCATAGACGGCACCGTAAACTTTGCACATGGCATACCGCTTTGCTGCGTCAGCATAGGTCTGACGTACAAGGGCAGCGTTCTAATGGGTGCGGTGTACAACCCAATGATGAACGAGTTCTTTTATGCTGAAAAGGGTAAAGGCGCCACGCTGAATGGCCAACCGATACACGTTTCTAAGAAGAGCGACTTCAAAACAGCGTTCCTCGTAACGGGCTTCCCATATAAATGGCCAGAGACCAGCCTGGAACACCCGGTAATGGTGTTTGAGCGCATGGTGCTGCAAGGTCTTCCCATTCGCCGCCTGGGCTCTGCGGCAATAGACCTGTGCTGGGTGGCCTGTGGCAGGTTCGACGGCTTTTGGGAATACAACCTCAGCGCATGGGACGTAGCAGCCGGCTACCTGATGGTGCTGGAGGCAGGCGGCACCATCACTGACTTCGAAGGAAAGATCGGCAACGTCTTCGACAAGCAGACCCTGGCTACCAACGGTCTGATACACAAGGATATATTGAGGGTAATAAGGAATACGCCGGGTGCGGAATAATACAGGCGGGGCACTCCATTGCACATATCCCCCCTTAACAGTACTTTTGGGCACTCATTCGCCTGTCCATGTGGGATAAGATTGTAAAGCTGGTTCTCAATCCAAGGTTTTTATTGCTTGTATTTGTGCTGGCAGCTATCGGCGCCTCTGTGCAGAACGTCTTGCTGGGGTTACACCCGTACATCCCACCCAAGCCGGGCACCTTCCCGAATGACATTATGAATACCCCGGAGCAGATGAACTTGTTCATAGGCAAATACCTCACGGAGTATAACAACTACAAGATATTCAAGCACTCCTGGTTTCACCTGCTCAATGGCACAAACCTGTACGGACTGTATCCCGATGAGCACTGGGATTTTTACAAGTACAGCCCCACTTTTGCGTTGCTCATGAGCAGCATGTCCTATTTCCCGGATATGCTTGGGCTTAGCATCTGGAACATACTCAACGCCATCACGGTTTTCTTTGCTATACGCACACTTCCCTTCAAGGATAAGACCCAAGCCATGCTCATGTGGCTCACCGCCATGGAGCTGCTTACCTGCCTGCAAAACAACCAGAGCAATGGCCTTATGTGTGGGTTGGTAATAGCTGCCTATGGCTGCATGGAAAAGGGCAAGCCCATGCTGGCTACACTCTGGCTGGCGCTATCGGTTTACATAAAGGTTTATGGTGCTATCGGGTTCTGTCTCTTCCTGTTTTACCCGCAATACCGGATAAAATTTGCCCTTTGGGGTACTATCTGGATGGTACTTTTTGCAATACTGCCCTTGGTGGTGACCTCGCCATCAACGCTTGTATGGCAGTATCTGAACTGGGCCGCACTGATGAAGGCAGATGCAGCTGCCGCTACTGGATTATCGGTCGCTGGCTGGCTGCACACATGGTTTGGACTGGACAATGTGAAGTCAGCAGTCAGCATTGGCGGTCTGCTGCTATTCCTGGCCCAGTTTGTGCGGGTGGACCTATATCGGAATGAAGTCTACAAGATACTGATGGTCGCCTCCATGTTGCTGTGGGTGGTGATCTTCAATCATAAAGCTGAGTCCCCCACTTTTGTAATAGCGGTGGCAGGCGCCGGCATCTGGTATTATGCCCGGCCAAAAGCCACGTGGCGGCTGGTAACGATCCTGGTGGTCTTCATATTCACCAGCCTTAGTACTACAGACATCTTTCCGCCACCCGTGCGAAAAGCCCTTATCTATCCATATACCATCAAGGCCGTACCCTGCATACTGGCATGGTGTGTGGTACTACTGGAAATACTTTTCCTGAAACGCGAAGCACGCATACCGTCCGAGCGGCATGCACCGACTGTGGTCCTTTAAATTCTGAGATATGACAAATGAAATGAAGCATTTTTTCGGCGAGCTGTTTGAGTATAACAACCACAGCAATCAAACGCTGATAGACATAATGATGGCCAACCAGGACATGCTGTCTGAAAAGGCCATAAAGCTGATGAGCCATGTACTGAACGCACACCACATCTGGAACAAACGTATTGCAAGGGCCACTGAAACCTTCAAAGTATGGCAGGAGCAGCCCGCCACTGACTGGAAAGAAGTAGACAAACAGAACTTCGAAGATTCACTTTCCGTGTTGTCATCTACAGAACTTGTAGAGCCCATCTCCTACGTCAACAGCCAGGGACAGGCATTTACGAATTCTGTCCGCGACATTCTCTTCCATGTATTGAACCACTGCAACTACCACCGCGCCCAGATAGCTACTGAGCTAAAGAATGCCGGTGTAACACCGCCGGTGACTGACTATATCTTTTACAAGAGGAAGTAACCCCAAACCCTGCCTGACGGCAGGCAGGGCCTAAAGGGGCTTTCCCTCATGCTGACACTATTCGCTGGCACCAATTATGCTCATGACGTGGGCTGCCCCGTTTAAGGGCTATCTGTTTGTAGCAACGAACATGTGAAAGGATAGATTGCCCCATAGCGGGCTACCCAATCACTTCGTGAAGCTACTCAATCAAATGTGCCTCACCCGCCTGCAGGTTCAGGTCTATGTCCATACCCGCAATGCCCTCTATGGAGCCGTGTATATGTGCGGCATTGAGCAATACCTTTTCCAATTCCTTTTCACGCGCCTTCCACAATTTTTCCATCTGGTCGCGCTCCTTTTGAATGGACATCTTCATACGCGCAAAACCCTCACGAATCGCATTCCACTGCGCAGCAAATTCTGTGCTTGTAAGGTAGTTATAGAGCAGCGTCATTTTGTCGCCCTTATTCTCCTGGCTGCGGCTTGCGGTGTACACTTTTATTATGAGGTCGCGCAGCACCACCACAAGCGGCCTCACCTCTGCAAAGCTACACACCCACACACCATCCTTCTGCCCGAAGCTCTCCATATCCTTCGGCATGGCCTGTGTCACTATCACAGCTATGTCCGCATTCAGCGTACGTGTATCTGCCTTCAGCTTTTCTACCCACTCCTGGCTGAAGTCTTTGGTACGCTTGCTCTCAAAAATAATAGACCCACATTCCTGCCCAAAACTGTTGCGCACCTTTAGCACACAGTCAGCCCCGCGAATGCCCTTTCCTACCTCACTCACCACATCAAAGGGAAACGCACTACGCAGCAACTCTTCCAGTGCCAGCTCCTGCACCTCTCCCTGTAGCTGCATAGAGCCTTGTTCGCTTTTGCGCTTCATCTCCTCTATCAGCTTCTTCTGGTCCTCCAGTTGCTTATCACGCTCGCGAAGCTTCATATCGTACTCTGCCTGAGCCAACTTGCTCTTCTCCTCTTCCCCTTTACGTATCGACTCTTCAAGCCGGGTGCGCTCTTCTATCATCCTGCGCTTCATCTCCAGTTCCATCTCCTGCTCTCGTGTCTTCAGGTCCTGCATCTTCTTCAGGAAGTCCATTTCTTTCTCTCGCGCCTCCGCTAGTTTTGCGTCCTTGGTTTTATTGTCATCCTCCAGCAGGCGCATACGTGCCTCTACATCAGCAGCAGCTTTTTTCTGCAATTCTGTGCGCAGGTTGGCCTCCATTACGCGGCGCTCTTCGTCCATACGCTTCTGCTGCTCTGCCTGTTGCTGCACCAGTTGCTGCTCCCGCTGCCGGAACTGCTCCTCTCGCTCGCGTTGTTTCTCCTGCCACCTTTGGTTAAACTCTTTCGACAGCTCCTCCCGCACCGATTGGGCGATGGCGGCAGTAGGCTCAAACTGGGTATTACAATTAGGACAAATGACTGTTGTAGACATACGGCGAAGTTAGGAATTAGTGATAAGTAGACTAGAAAAATACTTACCTTTGACGTAAGTAACGCAACACGGTAGCATGATCCTATCATTTGGTTCAAAAGAAACAGAAAAAATCTGGCGGGGTGATCGTTCAGCCAAATTGCCAAACGAAATACAGGAAATCGCGCGGAGAAAACTAAGAATGCTGAACAACTCGCAAAATGTCGCAGATCTTAAAGTTCCGCCAGCGAATAGACTTGAGAAACTATCCGGCGACTTGAGTTCATTCTATTCAATTCGCATCAACGCGCAATGGAGAATAATTTTCAAATGGCAAATGGGCCATGCTACAGAGGTAAATATTGTGGATTACCATTAAATAGGAAGCTATGACCAAACTCAAAAACATCCACCCGGGCGAAATACTGAAAGAGGAATTCCTTTCCGAGCTCGGCATATCCGCCTACCGCCTGGCAAAGGATACAGGCATACCGCAAACCCGTGTATCAGAAATCGTAAAGGGAAATCGCCGGATAACTGCAGATACCGCACTTCGGCTTTCCCGGTACTTCGGCAATACGGCCAAATTCTGGCTGGGTTTGCAGGATGATTATGATCTGGAAGAAGAATTACGTGCCCGTGAAGGTGAGATATCGTCTATTAAGCGCTTTGACGCAGACGCAGCATAGGTGACAGAGAAGGCCGCATTTCCGGCCCCGTCCCCACCCCACTCCCAATTTTTGAGTATTTTAGACGCCCCATGCGTCTACTCGTATTATTATTTACTTACTGTATGGTTCTTGGAACGGCCGGTTTTGCCCAGTCGGAAAAGAAAGCAGTAAAGTATGCGGAAGAGGCGCTAAAGCTAAAATCAGAAAGAAAATACAAGGAAGCCTGCGCCGCCATGGAAGAGGCGCTTACCAACGACCCGGTAAACGGCGACAACTACAGCATGCTGGGCGAATGGTACTTTGAGGGCCACGACTTCGCAAAGTCTGTAGAGACCTTTCGCAAGGCTTCAGCCAAATGTCACAACGGTAAGCTCCGCTTTATGAAGCCCATGGTGCGCAGCCTTATCTACAATGGCAATGCCGATGAGGCGCTTATGCTCATTAGCAACTACGCTACACTCAAGGATAGCGCCGAATGGAACTTCTACTTTCGGCAAGCCACCTTTGTAAAGAAGGCCCTGCTACATTCCTGGGGCACATGGCCGGAAAGCCTGGGGCCGAGGGTAAACAGCGAATCGCCGGAGCTATTCCCTACTATGGCCGCAGACGCTCAGCAACTCTTCTTCACCCGCAGGATGAACAACCAGGATGAGGACCTTTATTATGCCTGGGCCGACTCCTGCGGTGGCTGGCTACGCGCCGACAATGCCGGCGCCCCACCAAACTCTGCCAACCAGGAATCGTCGCAATTCATCTCTGCCGATGGGCATTACCTATTTTTCACCCGCTGCGAAAACTTCAGTCCCAACGGTTCTACTATGGGCGGCTGCGACCTCTTTATGGCCTATCGCGTGAAGCTGGATGGAGAATGGACACAACCACAGCCATTTGGCCAAACTATCAACAACCCCACATTTGAAGGCATGCCCAGCCTGTCGCCCGACAATACCGAACTCTTCTTCGTCAGCGACCGCAAAGGCGGCTTTGGCGGTTACGACATCTGGGTATCGCGCTTTGAGGACGGCCTGTGGCAGCTCCCGGTCAATGCCGGCCCCGGCGTGAACACTGCCGGAAATGAAACTGCTCCCTTCATCGCCGCAGACAATAAGACGCTATTCTTCTCCAGCGATTACCGTCCCGGCCTGGGAGGCACAGACCTGTTTATGTCCCGTCGCAAGGGCGATGGCTCCTGGGGAGAAGCCGAAAACATGGGCCACCCCATAAACACCGCCTATGACGAGCGCAGCGCGTTTGTATCGCTCGACGGCAAAACGCTACTCTTCGGCAGTGACCGAGGCGGCCCCGCAGGTAACTATGACATTTACAAGGTGGCTATACCCGCCCTGGTGGCCCCCACCCCTGTCAGCTATTTGCAGGGTTATGTGCTGGATAGCATCTCGCGCGAGAGACTGAACTCTGCCAATATTATTATCTGCAATGCTACCCTCGGCGACACGCTATATACCCTGCGCAGCAATCGTGGCGATGGTAGCTACGTCATCACCCTGCAGCCCGGCAAGACCTATGCGGTGCACACATCCAGGATGGGATATACCGAGCTGAGCGACACTGTGGAACTGGGAAAAGAATACGCGAATATGCCGCTGACCCACAACATTGCCATGCTGGCGCGCGACTATGACCCCGTGCAGCACATACATGATAGCCTGGCCATCGCTGTTCACTTCGACAAAAACGTTACAGAACTTACCGACGAGGAAAAACAGGCACTGCATGCTACTATGGAGCCATGGCTTGATGAAAAGGGGATCGTACTCTATATAAACGCATACACCGACAATACCGGCACCCCTATGATAAACGAAAGCCTGTCTGCGAAACGAGCCAATATGGTGGCGAAAGAACTGCAGACTATGGGTTTCATACCCGAAATGATGACAGCCCGCGGATGGGGTGAAGCAAACCCCATCGCATCTAACGATACAGAAGAGGGGCAGCTCAAAAACCGCCGGGTAGAGGTAATCATCAACAGGTAGTTAAGCTCACATTTATTAACAGTTAACTGTTTGTATTATTCGTTGCAAAGCCTACTTTCGGGTATTGATGCTATCAACAAGTGTTTCAAGGCATAGAACAGTGATCTTGCTGGCCTTTTTGGCTATGCTATGTTCGTGCACTCAACGAAACACTGAAAGTCGAGAGATAACCCCTGAGCTTGCACGATTTTTTCGCTACACTGATAGCCTGGGCGATGCCGGGTTTGTACCCCAGGCGCTGGACACCGTACTGAAAATGCGTAGCGAAAGGGCAGGAGACATGACCGTCGCTGACCAGGTTGCTTACTATGAGTATCTTAATGTCATTTATAACCACAGGGGAGAAAATGACAAGTCTATTGCTGTTGCTGACAGCATGATAGAACTGCTGGATAAGCAAGGGGACGAAGAGGACAAAACCATCTCACGCTGGAAAATAGTTGCCTTCAACATGAAGGCTGACGGGCTCTTTGCCACCGGCAGCTATACCGATGCCTATAATTACTACCACCTGGCTCAGCTACTTGCCATGCAGTCAAAAGACTCATGCGCGCTGCGCACATACACCTACAGCCTTGCCATGACACTTTACCGGCAGCAGCGCTATGAGCAGTCGGCAGAACGATTCAAAGAAGCTTATCGCCAGGCTCACTATTGCGAGGAAGACTTCAACGTATTTTATTTCAAGCAGGAAATACTGGACAACATAGGGCTGTGTTATAACGCACTGAAGAAATATGACAGTGCCATGCATTATTACAAGAGGGCTCTTACCTATCTGAACCATATGACCGGTAAGTTCCCCATAAAGCAAATGCATGTTTATGAGGCGCCAAAAGCCGTAGTCTACGGCAACATGGCCGAGGTATTCATGCACCTCGGCCAGCACGACTCAGCCCGCGTACTTTATGAGCATAGTATTGCTATCAACCTTCAGAAGGGCTACGCAAACTCAGACGCACTAATAGACCAGGTGAAGCTGGCAGCGCTTTACTTTAAGCTTGGAGAGCCAAACCTGGCAAAGGGTACACTGGACATGGTGAAGGTGGAACTGGATACGATACCCGATAAGAGCGTAGAAACCATGTGGCACAAGCTCATGTGGCAATATAACGAGCTACGCGGCGACTCCCTGGCCAGCTTCAGGCACCTGCGCATGTATATGGTGCGCAATGAAGAACAAGCAAATGCCAATAAAGCCTTAATGGAAACTGACCTGGATATGCGCGTTCGCGATGTGCAGAAACAGTACAAGATAAACATGCTCATCAGCGACCGTAAACAGCAAAAGGTCTATATGGTGATCATGGCCATTTTCGCTGGTATGGCTTTGGCCATAGTTATTCTTGTGCTGCGCAACTCCCGCCGCACACAGAGGCACGTAACAGAGCTGCGTAACCTGAACAACGAAATACTGGAACAGCGCCGTAAGCTGCAGGAAACACTGGAAAAACTGCAGGCAAAAGAGAAAGACAATTCGCGCATCCTAAAGTCTGTAGCCCACGACGTGATGAGTCCCATTGCAGCGATAGTATCTCTTGCCGACATAATGATCAACGACCCAAATGCCAGCCGGGATGAACAACTGGAGATAGCCGGCATGATAAAAGAGGCCAGCACCAACTCACTAACGCTATCTAAAGACATACTGCAGGCGTCCCGGGACATTGGAGACAACACGCTAAAGAAAGAGAAAACGGACATCAACCAGCTGATAAGAAAAGCGGTGGACCTGATGAGCGTAAAAGCACACGATAAGGGTCAGAAGATCGAGCTGAGCCTGCCCGATGCGCCCGTATATGCCAATGTAGATGGAGACAAGATTCGCAGGGTGCTGATGAACATCCTCTCAAATGCGGTCAAATTCAGCTATGAGAATACGGTCATAAAACTGACCATGATCGCTGCGGCAGGCAACGTTCACATCACCGTCACTGACTCGGGAATCGGCATCTCTGAAAAACACAAGGGTCACGTATTCGACATGTTCACAGACGCACGAATGGTGGGCACTGCGGGCGAACCTTCACATGGCCTCGGTCTTTCTATTTCGCTACAGGTCATCCGCTCACATGGCGGCGACATCTGGTTCGAAAGTGAAGAGGGAAAGGGAACTGCGTTCCACATCTCATTCCCTGCCAATCTCTGATCAGTTCAGCATCATCTCCCGTATATACTTCACCGGCGCGCTGCCATAGGAGAGAAACCGCTCGTGAAACTTCTTCAGGCTGAATTTCGTGCCCTCTTTCTTTTTCACTTCCTCACGTAGCGCACATATTTCAGTGAATCCCGTAAAGTAGCAGCACAACTGCACCTGCGTTACCGATACGCGGCGCCATTTGCCCTCAGCTTCTGCCTGCTGCTGAAAGGCCTCATTCACCAGTAGCTTCATGGCTTGCGCCTTGTCCATATTGCCGGCATGCACACTATAGTCCAGTATGGTATTGCATGTACTCCTTAGGTTCCACTTATAGTACATCAGCCACATCTCTGCAGGCGCATCCTGTGTGGGTGCCATTGGCCGTGCTCCATAACCATTCTCCAGCATCATCAGCTCTGTGTACACAGCCCAACCTTCTATCATGGCATTGTTTCCCAATACCGATTTAATAAGAGAGGGCGACTGGTTAGCATATACCAATTGTGTGTAGTGGCCTGGTATAGCTTCATGTATATTCAGTATCTGCAGTATATACTTGTTGTATTCGCGCAGGTAGCTCTCTGCTTTAGCTGAATCCCATCCATCCAGGCTTCCTACGTTGTAATAAGTGTTGCCCTCCTTATCATACGGCCCGGGCGCACTGATAGATGCACCTGCCACTCCCGCCATATATGCCGGCTCCCTGCGCACTACCAGCGGCTTCGAGGGGTCTATATACAATAGGTCTTTCCGCTTAATGAATGCAATAAGCTCCGGTATCTGCTTCTCTATTGCTGACTGAAAATCTCCCGGTTTAACGTGCTCTTCCGAAAGCCTGTTGATCATTTGGCTAATCGCTGCAAACGTATCTTCGGGCATCGCCGTCTTGTAATACTTGCTCCATAGCTGCGTGGTCACCTCATACATCTTGCCATGCAGTTCTTTCTTACGCGCCAGCGCACGCTCATATATCTGCGCTGCCGTAAAACCCGACTGCAGATCGTACGCGAACTTCATTTCGTAAAGGTCTTTGCCCAGCCTGAAGCTCCTGGGCGTCTTGTTGTCTAATTCTTTCAGCCATTTCGTAAAGGCTTTAATGGCAGCAATGCTCTCTGCGGCACGCTTCTTTATAGCGGCCCGCTCGTCGTTCGTCAGTCCCGACTTACCTACTGCCTCGCCCAGGTCCATTTCAAAGACGCTGAGCCCTCCGTTTATCTGTTCTATCGCCAGCTCTGTATGCTCCTTTGTGGGGTTCTTAATATTTCGTTTAGCAGCTTCATAGTAAGCAGGAATATAGCTCATCCGCTGACTGAAATTTCTGAGACGGTTGTCCAGTGGCTCATAGTCATTGTTCAGCATTTCCGCAAACGTACCGGACAAATTGTATGTAGTTGGATCCCACTCCCAGGCACGTAGGTCCTTTACTGCCCACTGCGTGCTCTTCAGTTGGTTCTCCATCATGTGGTAGTCCGTCTTGTTAGCGGTACTCAGCTTTGCCAACTCAAAGTGGGTCAGCGCCATCATCAGGTTCTGGGAAAATGCCAGTTCCACCCGCCGCGATTCATCATCGGGCACCACCAGCGTATTGTCATACTTATGATAGCCTATACTGCTGGCCCATGTAGGATAGGTGCGCCACATTTCCTCCAGGTAGGTCTTCTTAAATTCTTCAAAGCGTGCATCTTCATCGCCTACAGGCAAGCCGAATGATGTAAGACTCATAGAAAACATTATTAACAGAGATAGAACGTAACGTATCCGCATAAGAACAATTGAACCGGCAAAATACAAATCGCCGTTCTATTGTCCTACGTTATTTCACTATCACTATGTGGTAGGCGGTATCGGGTGTGGCAGTCCAGGCCATACACTGCATACATGTTTGAGGCTGCGGCGCCACTATCATAAAAGAGACGTCATTAGACTTTCTGTCCCATCCCCACGTACACGGATTCGCTACCCGAAACACATTGTCGTAAACCGTGCTGTCGCCATCGCGGCGCCAGTTCATTTGGCCCTTCAATGTACCATCGGTAACGCGGATTGCTATGTTGCCACACATCTCAAACAATATGGTCCCCTTGTGAGGGCCGCCATTTATGACTTGCTTTTGCGAGGTCTCCCTTGTACAGGAGGGCGCAAACACCAATAGCAAACAACTATATATCAGTCTTTTCAGCACAGAACGAAAATACCGATTTTCCCGCATATATTGAATCTCCTCGTATAAGAGATGCTATCAATTCCCACGGACCCACAAATAGCAGAAACCATCAGGAAATAGTAAGTTTGTTTAATGTCGTCCACTATGATAAGGCATTTACGTTTGTGGCTGCTCGTATTCTCCGTTGTCTGCTTTCCCAGGGTGCAGGCACAGTGGCAGGGTGCGGCACATGTCGATTCACTTATCAAGCAACTTTCCCGGTATCACGATGATACCAGCAAGGTGAACCTCTATTACGCAGTGTCCACCGCCTGTTTCGGTGGCAACAATGATAAGGGACTGAAGTACGGTGGCCTGGGTATTGACCTTGCAACCAGGCTGGGTTGGAAGCCTGGCCTCATGAAGCTCCATATCACTATGGGCAACCTGCAGAGCGTGAAGCAGAACTACCAGGCTGCGGTCGACAATTACCTTAAGGGCCTTCGTTTTGCCGAAGACATCCACGATACGCGCGGCCAGGCTATCTCTTTGCGCAGCACAGGGAATGTATACTCATATAAGATCAAGGACTACCAAAAGGCTATCGACTACTATCTCAGGTGCGAAGCCATAGACGAAAAATTAGGCGACAACCGCGAGGCGGCCGAGGTGCTCTCAGAGGTAGGAAGCGTTTACCTGTTGAAGAAAGACTACACACGTGCCATCGACTATTTCCAGCAGGCACAGGGCAAAGGCGAATCAGCAGCAGACTACTCTATCGTGGGCGAGCAATTGGTAAACGTTTCGTCAGTACTCTATAGCCAGGCCAAGTACCAGCCTGCACTCGAAAATGTGCAACGCGCTCAGAAGTTCTACGAGGCGGCCGGCGATAAAAAAGGCATTGCCTTGTCGCTTCACAAAATGGGAAGCATCTATTTCGCTCAAAAAGACCATGCGCACGCATTGGATGCATACGCACGCTCTTTAAAATTGGCGGAGGCGGCCTCAAAAAAGTCTTTGATGCTCGACAACCTGTTGGGAATAGCAGAAGTTTACTCTGTTACCAAAGATCACGTACATGCCCTGCAATATGCTACGCGTGGCGCACAGATTGCGGAATCCATTGGCAACAAAGATGCAACTGGGAAAGCACTTGGGCTCGTAGGGCAGTCATACTTCGAGCTCGCTGACGGTAAAGGTCACTCATCGATCCCAGATACACTTCAGGCGCTTCCGGCAACTATGCGCTTGCAACGAGCCCACTATTTCCTGGATAAGGCAATTGATCTGCAGAAAGAGACAGGCGATTATGAAGGTCTTGCAGATGCATATGAAACACTATCAAAAGTGCAGTACCAGGAGGGCGACAGGGATGGGTCTAAAGAGAGCTACAAGCAGCATACCACCTACCTGGAGGGTATGTATAACCGGGATAAGAGCGTAGAAGTGGCCAGGAAGGATATGCAGTACGTCTTCGCTAAAAAACAGGAAATACTTAGGCAGGAAAATGAAGCGAGGGAAATGGCCATGCAGAAGGAAATGCAGCTGAACACATTGCAGCACGAATACGAGATGAAACGTGCGGCCGCCAGTTCAGAGCAGGAACGTCAGCGACTTGAATATGAGCAGGAATTGAAGCAGCGGCAGATAGCATTTGAATATGAACGTAAGCAGGCCCGGCTGGAGGCAAGGGCCGCGCTGGAAAAAGCAGGACTGGAAAAAGACAATGCACTCAGCATGGCAAAACTGCGCGAGGCTCGCCGCGAGCGCCTGCTCTATATTGCCGGCATTTTACTTCTGGGCGTGCTTACTGCAGGTGCCTACAACCGTAATGCTATTCTAAAGAAGAATAAGAGAGTGCTCGAAGAAAAGAACCGCCAGATAGCCGAAGAGAAAGAAAATGCAGAGCGCATGCGCGCAAGGGCGGAAGAATCAGAAAAATTCAAACAGATGTTCCTGGCCAATATGAGCCATGAGATACGCACACCTATGAACGCCGTAAACGGCATGACCGACATACTGCTGGAAAAGCAACCCCGAAAAGACCAGGTAAGCTATTTACAGGCCATCAGCAAGTCGGCAGAGGTATTGTTACACATCATCAACGACATACTGGACCTGTCCAAAATAGAGGCAGGGAAAATGGAATTAGAGAAGATCGACTTTTCCCTTTCCGAAACGGTTGCACAGGTCAAAGACACCCTCTCTCACAAAGCAGACGAGAAAGGCTTGCATATATCTATCGACATTGCACCTGATGTGCCGGATGTGGTCATGGGCGACCCTTTCCGCCTGAACCAGGTACTTATGAATCTTGGCGGAAACGCCATTAAGTTCACTGAACGTGGCAGCATTCAGTTCAGGATCACGAAAGCAGGAGAAACCGCAGAGCACACTGATCTGAGGTTTGAGGTCATTGATACCGGCATCGGCATACCACCCGAGAAAATTCAAAACCTCTTTGGCAATTTCGCACAGGTCAACAGTTCGGACACGCGCAAATATGGTGGCACGGGCCTTGGACTTTCAATATCAAAGCAGTTGGTAGAAATGCATGGCGGCAACATTGCAGTAGAAAGTGTGCTCAACAGCGGCTCTACGTTCTTCTTTACCATTCGCTACCCAAAAGGCTCCGTAGAACGCCTCACGGCACGTATGCAGCAGGAAAAGCGGGCAGACGGATCTGCTCTAAATGGCTTACGTATTCTGCTGGCCGACGATAACGAATACAATCGCATGGTGGTGCAGGAAACGCTGGCCCTGAAGGCCGACGTTGAAATTGATATGGCTGTCAACGGACAGGAAGCGCTTGACGCCGTGCGCGCCAACAACTACGACGTGGTGCTCATGGATGTGCAGATGCCTGTGATGAGTGGCATCGATGCCACTATCGCCATTCGCACGCAACTGCCGGAAGCAAAGCGAAACGTTCCTATCGTTGCGCTCACAGCCAGTACGCTGCGCGAGGACATTGACAAATGTCTCAATGCCGGGATGAATTCTTACGTACCCAAACCATTTAAGGCGTGGCAACTTATAAGTACACTCGCCGAAATGACCGGTCGTAAACTCACCACCTCGCAGTCTCCTATATCGGCTACCGACACCGCAGAAGATAAGCCCTTGCAACGCAGGCCGGGGATGGTCACGGACCCTGACTACCTCAGTGATTTTTGCGATGGCGATCCTAACCGTGTAAAGAAATACATTGCCATGTACCTGAAGGGAGTGCCGGTATTCCTCGAAAAACTAAGTGCTGCACGCGACGCGCGGGACAAAAAGGAAATGGCACTTCGCATTCATGCCTTCAAGCCAAACTGGCTCATTATGGGCATGCGGTCTACCGGAGATCTCGGCAGCATTGTCGAGCGCATGTGCCACGAAGAGGGTGATGAAGTATTTACCCGCGTAAATGAACTGTTGGAAAATACCGAACGTTCTGTGCGGGAACTGGAAAGTTTAGGCTAGGAGTTCATCACATCTCATTTCGGCCTACTTTTACAAAAAAGAAAAATATGGCGATTACAGTAGGACAACCTGCCCCTGATTTTACACTCCGCGATACAGAGAAAAACAAAGTGACGCTAAGCGAGCACAAAGGGAAGAACGTTTTGTTGTTGTTTTTTCCGCTGGCTTTTACAAGTACATGCACCAAAGAGCTTTGCATGACACGCGACAACATCACCGCCTATAATGATCTGGATGCTACCGTGTTTGGCATTTCAGTCGACTCCCTCTTTTCATTGCAGCGTTATAAGGCCGATCAGCAACTTAATTTCACCCTGCTGAGCGACTTCAACAAATCTACCTCGGCTGCTTATGGCTGCCTTTACGAACACTTTTTCAATGATATGGATGGTGTATCTAAGCGGAGTGCATTTGTAATCGACAAGGAGGGCATCGTGCAATATGCAGAAGTACTGGAAAACGCTTCTGACATACCGGATTTCGACGCAATAATAAGTTGCCTGAAGCGAATAAATAACTAAATTGCACACTGTTTAACACCCTAAATATCAACAATTCAATGAAAAAGGCTATCATTTTCCTAATGGGTTTGTTCGCTTCCGTCCTCTCACAGGCGCAATCTATCGACAATGCAGGAATGGAAGACTGGCGTACTACCTCTGTATTTGGACTACCACCCACCAGCATACAAACACCAAAGATGTGGTTTTGCACAGATTCCCTGGCCTTGGCCGTAGGACCTTTTGCGCTGGACACTTCGGGGGCTCCGTTCAACAGGCAGATATTCCGCGAATCGTCCATAAAAAGAACTGGCTCTTACGCTGCAAAACTCATGACTGCGATGGAGGGCGACCTGGGCTATTTCCCGGGCTTTCTCAGCAACGCTAAAATCTCAGTAGATCCAACAGCTATGGGCATCACCTTCGATGGTGGCCAGGCAGTAACCGTTCAGCCAAATACCGTTTCGGCATGGGTCGTATACAAGCCCGGTATAGACACCACTACCGACACCATCGGCTATGACGAGGGATTGATGACTGTGATGGCAATAGCGACCATAGGTGTCGTTGATTCTATGGTGGGTGTTGGCTTTGTAAACATTACGCCTTCTGACACGGATACTTTCTCTCAGGTTACAGCTACACTTTCCTACACCACTACAGACTACCCGGTACACACGCTGCGCATCCTTTTTGCCAGCAGCGCCGATCCCAGCGCGGCTTTGGACAGCAGCACTCTGTATGTAGATGATCTCTCTATGACCAGCTCACCCAATCCGCCGCCCCCTGTAAGTGTGGCAGATTTGGCAATGACAGAGGTTGTTCGACTATTCCCTAACCCGGCACACGGAGAGCTTAATATCCGGGGAGACGAACGAAGGAAACTAACAATGAACCTGATAACATCGACAGGACAGTTAGTAAAATCCACCCCTGTAACCGGGAACAGTAAAATTGACGTTTCCACCCTTGCGTCCGGAGTTTATCTATACTCAATTACAGATGCCACCGGGCGGAAAACACAGGACGGTAGCGTCACCGTAACGCACTAAAATACTATCGGCATTAAGCCGAAAAAACATAGAGAGGCTGTCCCGACATTTTGGGGCAGCCTTTTTTTGCACACCTCCTGATTTAGAAGTTTTCGTATCAGCAAGTCTAATACCTGGTGTAACGCTAAAAGACGGTATCGGTTTGATGGAATTGCTCCGTAGGAGCAGGAGCTCTGTAGCCTACGCGGCAACATAATTCCAGCGCTCCATAGGAGCGCAACAATTCAGCGCTGTGAGATTGGGTAGCCTTTGTCCAAAGTATCCTACCCTCGGCGACGTAGGACACTCTGTTTTTTACCTCACTACCAACTGCCTTACCATGCGCCCATGCGGGGTGATGGCAGAGACAGTGTACACCCCGGGAGGAACATTGATCTCCATTTCAGTGCTCCGATTGGTGGTGATGTTAAATTCTTTTACTACCTGCCCTACAACATTTGTTATCACTACCGATGCAGCCTCACCAATAGCAGATGACAGCAGTATGCTGACGCTGCCTGATGCCGGGCTGGGCCATAGCTGCAGGGCGTCGTTGCCTGCAACCTGCGGCTCGCCAATGCCTGCCGGGCAATCCTTTACCTCTATGGCCTGCACAACGGTATCGCTGCCGCAGGAGTTGGTGAAGATGTAGACTACTGTGTCCATACCTTCGGTAATGCCGGTGATGGTGCCACTGCTTGCCGTTGCATTACCGGTGGTGGTGCTGAATACGCCACCTGCTACCGACGATATAAAGGTAGTAGTACCACCCTTGCATACTGTGTCCGCACCAGTGAGTGTGCCTGCATTGGCAGGGCCGTCTACGCGCACATATACCCATGCGGTATCGGCAGAGTAGGCATCGGTGACGCGCACACGGAAGGTATCATAACCTGTGAAGCCTATAGCAGGCGTGTAGGTGAGGCCCGTTGGCACCACGACACCGCCCGTGGTAAACGTGCTGTAAGCCACGGCAGCCGAGCCATGCGCAGGGGCGGAAACGAACTGCCACTTCAGTGGCTGAACGGTATCTGCATCCATGGCAGTGAGCAAGGTATTAAGGCTCACCGGCACGGGTGGCAGGTCTACGCTAGGCACACAGGTAACCAATGACAGGCTATGCCCACCGGTGAAGTACGCGGGATTGTTATGGTCCGTTACCATGCGCACGGTATTGCCATAACTAACCGCAATAAAAAGGTCTCCACAACCCGCTCTCTTTGCAATGTTGCTCATACGATAGAGTGGGGCGGCAGTGGCTGGGCCACCATCGCCGGAAGCCCCCACTGTACCGTTGCCAGCAATGGTATTGATAATACCCATTGCATTGACCTTGCGAATGCGATTACTGAACGGCTCTGCTATGTAGATACATTCCGCCTCATCTACGTCGAGACCCCATACGTGACCGTTAAAGGAAGCTGCCGTTGCAGGGCCTCCATCGCCCGCAAACGCACTTACGCCATTACCCGCTACGGTGGTAACGATGCCCGCCGCATCTATCTTGCGAATACGATAGTTGAGACGGTCCACAACATACATATTACCATTGCGCAGCACCACTTCACATACATTATTAAACTGCGCAGCGGTGGCAGGGCCACCATCGCCCGAGAAGCCGGGCGTAGCAGCACCATATAACTTGCTGATAATACCTGTAGTAGCATCTATTCTGCGCACCCCTGTCTCAGTGCCAAAATAGATATTGCCGGCCACGTCCGTTTCTATGCCTCCCACCACTACACCGGCGGCCGTTGCCGGACCGCCATCGCCGCTGTCGAACGGCGCACCAGTACCTGCAATTGTGGTGATGATACCAGAGGCATCCACCTTGCGTATCTTATATCCCCCACCTTCACTAATATAAAGATTACCCATTACGTCGCATTCAATCTCATAGGGGTTCACTTTGGCTGTAGTGGCGGGGCCACCATCGCCTGCCCCGCCTGCCACATATGTACCGTCGCCCGCCACCGTGGTGATAATGCCGGTGGTCACATCCACCCGACGTACCCGCGCACCGGATTCCTCACTTATCAGCAAGTTGCCAGCCACATCAAAGGTTAAATCCCTTGGCCGACGCAGGCCAGCCGCTGTGGCTGGCCCGCCATCACCTACGGATAGCGTAGACGAGCCCGCATAGGTGGTAATAATCTGGGCGTGTGAGGTGGAACAAAAGAGTATCACAACCAAAACGTTGGTGACGCGTGCGCAAAGGTGTAGTAGTCGTGACATGCACCATTGATTTATGTCAATGAAGTTACAACAATTTATATTTAAATCAGCCGTTACCTAAGGAGGGTTAAAAAATCGGTGTTCCTAAGTGATTCCAGGTGTGTAGCCCCTCCCCGGCCCTCCCCGAAATGGGGAGGGGGTAACGAATGAGCGCTGCCATATGCTGTACAAAGCGCGCTCCTCCGCGGTGAGATTTGACAACTTTTAGAAAGTTGTCAAATCTGTTTCCGGCAACCCGAAAAAGTGTGCCACACCTCCGAGGTGTGGCACACTTCTGTTTTTTACCGCACCGCCAATTGCCTTACCATGCGCCCATGCGAAGTAATAGCAGAGACAGTGTACACCCCGGGAGGAACATTGATCTCCATTTCAGTGCTCCGATTGGTGGTGATGTTAAATTCTTTTACTACCTGCCCTACAACATTTGTTATCACTACCGATGCAGCCTCACTAATAGCAGATGACAGCAGTATGCTGACGCTGCCTGATGCCGGGCTGGGCCATAGCTGCAGGGCGTCGTTGCCTGCAACCTGCGGCTCGCCAATGCCTGCCGGGCAATCCTTTACCTCTATGGCCTGCACAACGGTATCGCTGCCGCAGGAGTTGGTGAAGATGTAGACTACTGTGTCCATACCTTCGGTAATGCCGGTGATGGTGCCACTGCTTGCCGTTGCATTACCGGTGGTGGTGCTGAATACGCCACCTGCTACCGACGATATAAAGGTAGTAGTACCGCCCTTGCATACTGTGTCCGCACCAGTGAGTGTGCCTGCATTGGCAGGGCCGTCTACGCGCACATATACCCATGCGGTATCGGCAGAGTAGGCATCGGTGACGCGCACACGGAAGGTATCATTACCTGTGAAGCCTATAGCAGGCGTGTAGGTGAGGCCCGTTGGCACCACGACACCGCCGGTGGTAAACGTGCTGTAAGCCACAGCAGCAGTGCCATGTGAGGGAGCAGACACCACCTGCCACTTCAGCGGCTGCACGGTATCTGCATCCATAGCAGTGAGCAGTGCATTAAGGCTCACCGGCACGGGTGGCAGGTCTACACTCGGCACACATGTAATCAACGACAGGCTATGCCCGCCCGTGAAGTAGGCTGGATTGTTCATGTCAGTTATCATGCGAACACGATTACCATACGTCACTGCAATGTACAAATTGCCCCCACCGTTACGCTTTGCTATATTCCGCATTGGGTACAATGTGGCCGCTGTGGCCGGCCCGCCATCGCCTGAACCACCAGCCACACCCGTTCCTGCTATAGTATTGATAATACCCATGGCGTTAACCTTGCGGATACGGTGGCTAAAAGGCTCCGCGATATAGATACATTCTGCTTCATCAACAGCCAGACCTGCAAGATCATCGTAAAACGACGCTGCGGTTGCCGGACCGCCATCGCCTGAAAATGCATTTATCCCATTGCCGGCCACGGTGGTGACAATGCCAGCCGCATCGATTTTACGGATACGGTGGTTCCAGCGGTCTACAACATAGATACTCCCATTACGCAACACCACTTCATAGACATTATTGAATTGGGCCGCCGTGGCAGGGCCGCCATCACCAGAGAAGCCCGGCGTGGCGGCACCGAATACTTTATTAATAATGCCGGTTACTGCATCTATCCTTCGTATACCTGTTTCAATTCCAAAATAAATATTGCCTGCTGCATCCACATCCATGCTGCCTGCAACTATCCCAGCTGCTGTTGCCGGGCCACCGTCACCGGTATTAGCTAGGGCCCCCGTACCCGCCACCGTGCTAATATTACCCAGCACATCCACCTTGCGAATCTTGTGAGCAGCGCCGTCGTATATATAAAGATTGCCTGCGGCGTCATATTCTATGTCATAAGGCTCAAAACTGGCATCTGTAGCGGGGCCTCCATCACCGGCTCCGCCTAACACATACAGGCCATTTCCGGCAACCGTATTAATGATGCCTCCTGCATCTACCCTACGAACTCTACGGCCGGCCTGCTCTCCAATCAGCACGTTACCTGAGAGGTCAAATGCAATACAACTGGGAAATTTCACAGATGCATCAGTTGCCGGACCACCATCTCCCACGGCTAATGAGGAAGAACCTGCATAGGTGGTGATGATCTGGGCGTGAATGTCAGTCTGAGACAAGATCACCGACAAAACAGTGATGCAGTACGCGTAAAGGTGCAGAAGTCTTGACATGCCCTGGTGTTTAGGTGAATGAAGTTACAACAATTCATATTTAAATCAACTATTACTTATTAGGCCGGAAAATGGTTGTGTTACTAACGATTTTGCGTATTGAGGGTTGATGACTTTTGAACGGTATCGTAAAATGGGCCTTTTACGTTACATCACCTGCACAAATAGAGTAGCAAATGGCCGACCGTCTCAAAGACCAACCTTCTTTTTTAAGGATTAATATTACTTTTGCGCACTGATATGCTTAACGGTAAGAAAATTGTCATCGTACTGCCCGCCTACAACGCTGCACGCACACTGGAGCGGACGTATAACGAAATTCCCTTCGACATAGTGGATGAAGTGGTATTGGTGGATGATAATAGTCGCGACGATACTGTTGAAGAAGGCAAGCGCCTTGGTATCAGGCACATCATTAAGCACGAAGTAAACAAGGGCTACGGAGGCAACCAGAAAAGCTGCTACCGTAAGGCCCTGGAACTTGGTGGCGATATCGTCATCATGCTTCACCCGGATTATCAGTATACTCCCAAACTCATTCACGCTATGGCATCCATCATTGCTATGGATGTGTACCCTGTTGTGCTGGCATCACGCATCCTCGGCAAGGGTGCGCTAAAAGGTGGCATGCCTCTGTATAAGTACTTCTTCAACAGGTGCCTTACCCTGTTTGAGAATATAATGATAGGTCAGAAGCTGAGCGAGTACCATACCGGCTATCGCGCTTTCAGTGCTGATGTCATCAGGTCCATCAACTTCAAGTATTGCAGCGACGACTTCGTTTTCGATAACGAAATGATATCCCAGATCGTTATGCGCGACTTTGAGATCGCAGAAGTAACGTGCCCCACAAAATACTTTGAAGAGGCCTCCAGCATCAACTTTAAGCGTAGTATGAAGTATGGCCGTGGCGTGCTCCGTGTATCGCTCACGCACCGTTTCCATAAGTGGGGCCTCATCAAGAGCAACCTCTACATCGCTCCGGACGCATAGATCAGAAGTTGCTTATTTCCACCTGCGGTTCCGGCACTATCATGCTGGGGCTAAACATGGAATTCGCTTCCCGTAGCATACCATCAGCATCGGTCCGCGACCTATAGTCACCTACCTTCACCCGGAATGCCGGAGACTCAAACTCTATATAGCTTCTCACACCCGGGAACCTGCGCATGAACTCGCGCCTGGCAGCCATAGCCTTTTCCCTGCTGGGACCATAATAGATCTGAACCCTGTAGCCTTTCCCTTTGTACACCGTCTTTTGGTCATGGTGCACCAGGCCGCCACTTGTGGTGTAGGTGCCTATAGACGGCGGTGGTGGTGGCAGCTCCATTAACTTTGGAGGTTCCGGCCTTATGGGGCGCACGTAGCTATGGGTCTTGCTTACCAGCACTGCAAGCCGCGCATCACTGTGTATCGTTACTCTACCGCTCACCTGCTCCTGGGAGTAGGCAGAGATGATAGGTAGCATGTAGCTGAGGCAGAGTGCCATGCAGTAAAAGACAAATCTCATACTGCCGGCAAAATTAGCCTGTACACACGCTTTTTCCTCACAACTGAATGTTATTTACAGCAGTTATTGCGCAGCCTGCATCACTGCCTTGAACTCTTTCATTATCTGCAGGCTGGCAGAGGTGCCAAGGCGGGTAGCCCCCGCGTCTATAAGCTGCTTTGCAAAATCGTAGGTCCTTATTCCCCCAGAAGCCTTTATAGACATCCTTGCGGGCAACTGCTCGCGCATCAGCTTCACCGCATGCACAGTAGCTCCGGTGCCGGAAAAGCCGGTCGAGGTCTTCATGTAGTCAATATTGTATTTTCCGTACAGACTGCAGCAATCAAGAAGCTCTGTGTCAGTGAGCATGCCACTCTCTACGATCACCTTTATGATGCGGCCTGCTGTGTAAACCGGTACCAGGCACGCCTCTATTTCCCGCTTCAGCTGGTCAAAATCGCCACTCTTCAGCGCACAGAGGTCTATTACCATATCCACCTCGTCGGCGCCCATGGCAATGGCCTCCTCAATTTCGGCAACTTTAATATCAATGGCAGAAAAACCTAGCGGGAACCCAATTACCGTGGCCACCTTTACCCGCGAATTGTCCAGCAACTTCCTGGCGCTGTGTACGTATTTGGGCGGTATGCATACAGCAGCAAATCCTGCAATTGACGCCTCTACACATACCTTATCCACGTCAGCAGCAGAGGCTGTGGGCTTCAGAATTGTGTGGTCAATGTACCCTGCTAGGTTGAAAGACATGCAGTTATATTTGCATCTTGTTAAGTTGCAAATATAGTGTTAAACACTCCTAGTAGGTAATGTTATGTCACAATTCCGTAAGAAATATCCTTCCGGTTTACAAATCAAAATGTAACGAAGTCCTAATTAAGACATCATACCGCCATTCCTGATAATATCATCCGCAAACTCGCTCGTTTTCAGCAAGGTAGCATCGTGCATCAGGTTGTAGAAGTCTATCGTTACCCGCTTGCGTTTGATGGTTGTAGCCAGCGACTCTTCTATCAGCGCTGCAGCCTCGTTCCAGCCCATGTACTCCAGCATCATTACACCGCTCAGCAGCAGTGACGATGGGTTCATGGTATTGGTATTAGCAAAGCGTGGCGCTGTGCCGTGTGTAGCCTCAAACACCGCATGACCGGTAAGGTAGTTGATGTTAGCCCCCGGAGAAATACCAATACCACCAACCGCAGCCGCAGCCGCGTCAGAGATATAGTCACCGTTCAGGTTCAGGGTAGCCACCACACTATAGTCTTGCGGAGCCAGGAGTATCTGCTGCAGGAAGTTATCCGCAATTACATCCTTTACTATCAGCTTGCCCAGTGCTTCTTCGCTCTTCAGGCGCGCATTTGCGGCATCTTCGCCCTGTGTTTTCTTAGCGTTTTCCCACTGGCCCCATGTATACACGCGGTCGCCAAACTCGCGCTCAGCAAGCTCGTAGCCCCAGTTCTTAAAGCCCCCTTCTGTGAACTTCATGATGTTGCCCTTGTGTACCAGTGTTACCGATGGCATTTTGTTATCCAGCGCATACTTTATCGCTGCGCGCACCAGGCGCTCAGACCCTTCCTTAGATACTGGCTTGATACCCAATGCAGAAGTCTCCGGGAAGCGGATCTTCTTGCCTGCGTTCATCTCATTTGTCAGGAAGTCGAGGAGTTTCTTTACCTCAGGTGTTCCCTGAGCAAATTCGATACCCGCATATATATCCTCCGTATTCTCGCGGAAGATGGTCATGTTCACATTTTCAGGGTGCACAACAGGCGATGGCACACCTTTATACCACTTCACCGGGCGCAGGCACACATACAGGTCCAGCTCCTGGCGCATAGCCACATTGAGCGAGCGGATGCCACCACCTACCGGCGTGGTCAATGGCCCCTTGATAGACACCAGGTATTCGCGCGCAGCCTCCAGCGTTGCTGCCGGCAGCCACTCCCCTGTCTGGTTAAAGGCTTTTTCCCCCGCCAGTATCTCCATCCACTCTATCTTGCGCTTACCACCATACGCATGAGCCACAGCAGCATCAAGCACCCGCTTACTGGCACCCCACACATCCGGACCAATGCCGTCTCCCTCTATAAATGGAATGATTGGATTGTCAGGAACGTTGAGGCGGCCGTTGGCGCCCATGGTTATCTTCTGTGGTGTCATCGTATGTTGTATTTTTTTGCGGTGCGAAGTTAAGGCCCCGTAAGATGTACGCAAAACAAAAGGCGGGAAATAATCCCGCCTTTATCATAAATTATAAACTATCAGTTAGCAATGCGTCTCAAACGCCTGCATCAGGTTGGCAGCTATCATCTGTGCCGAGCGGCCCTCAATGTTGTGGCGCTCTATCATATGCACCACTTTACCATCCTTTATCAGCGCTATAGATGGCGATGACGGAGGGTAAGGCAGCAGGAAGTGCTCGCGCGCATGCTTCACAGCCGCGGTGTCAAAACCTGCAAAGCTGGTAGCAAGGCGGTCCGGCGCCTTTGTAGCGTTCTTTACCGCCATCAGCACACCGGGGCGCGCTGTGCCGGCCGAGCAGCCACACACACTATTTATCATCAGGAGCGTAGTGCCCTGCTTGCCCAGGTTGGCATCTACATCCTCAGGAGAAAGCAATTCGGTAAATCCCTGGCTGGTAAGCTCTGCCTTCATCGGCGCTACTATCTGTTCTGGATACATAAGACTCTGAAATTTGACACAAAAGTACAACTGTTGCGCATAGCGCACCCAATACGTTGATAACTAATAATGATGGAACCCGTTAGCGCAGTCCCTGCCCGAAGTAGCGGCAGTCATACCCGCTGGTGTCCTGCTCTACATGGTAGTCCAGGAACAGCGAGTCGTGGCTCATGCGGCCCTTGCCTATAAAGCTAACTGCATTGTTACTACCCTGGAACGAGAATGAGTCTGTGCCCAGCATGGTGCAGGTGGCACTGTCGCGCATATCGTTCAGTATGTTCCACATCCTCATAGAGCGCGGATCGTCGAGAATGGCGCGGAAGTATACGGGGTAAGACTTGTAGACAGTAGTATCGCGCGTGGTATAGTCGCAGGTATCGCGGCCATTAAAGGTTTTGATGAACTTGTCGCGGCTATAAACCTCGCAGCGTGGACCCTCAAAACCCGTAGGACAAACGCAGGTACCATTCTCGCACGCTCCCAGGTTCAGGCAGATGACGTTCTGGCAGGGGTCGTTCTTACAGGCAGTATAGGAAACCAGCGAGAATATCGCCATCAGAATAAGCCCAGTAAGGAGTATGTTGCGAATTTGCATTGTCCGGATTTTTATTTCGAAACGCTAAAATATCAAATGTCTGTATAAAGATAGTGTAGCTACCGTAATTTTTACGCTTATATATGACGGCGGCCCCGCCGGAAACGTTGGGGAACCTCTCCCCGGCCCCCTCGTTTGGAGAGGGTGAGCCTGCCTGCCGGTAGGCAGGGTCGAATGAGCGCTGACGTTACTCGTGCGCACTCTCTCCCCATACTACGCACCCGAAGTTCACCTCCCTCTCCCTCGGAGAGGGCTCGGGGTGAGGTCCCCACAGTTCACCTCCCTCTCCCTCGGAGAGGGCCGGGGTGAGGTCAAAAAAAAAGAGGCAGCCCTATAGGTAGCCTCTGTTCAGTTCTCACGGTGCCAGGAAAATATCTTTACAAGGACATTTCTTCCTCCGTTATTTGCTCCCACAAATTTAAGCATTATTAGCATTTGTTGTCCATTTTTTTACGTCCCAGCGTTACGACATTATTAATTCCACAATCTACATACCAATACATACTGTATCTTCGCCCTCAGCGTTAAGACACGGGGCAACTACCATCAGCAAAATGAAGCCAGGCAGGATACTAGCACTCTTCTTATTATTATTTATCTCCACGCGTTCGTTCGCGCAGCGGCCCCTGCTCAATATGGCCGATCATGATGACAAGCTCTATTACTTCGGCATCACCTTCGGGCTCAACTTTTCTGTGCATAAGATCAACTATTCTGAGTCCTTTGCCCAGACCGATACCTTTAAACGCATACAACCCCTGTGGCAGCCGGGCTTTAACCTGGGCCTGATGGGCAACCTGAAGCTGAGCCGCTTTGTCGACTTCCGCTTTGTGCCCAGCCTCGCTTTCTGCGAAAAGAAGCTCACTTTCGAGTATGGCATACCTACCGACAGCGTATCTACCCGCAGCATAGAGAGCATATACATGCACCTGCCCTTCCAGTTCAAGTTTAAGAGCGACCGTATCAAAAACTTCCGCTTTTATGCCCTGCTCGGTGGCAAGTTCGACTATGACCTGGCAGCCAATGCCCGCTCCAAACGACCGGATGAGTTCATCAAGATTGCCCCTGTCGACTTCGGCCCCGAGTTTGGCCTCGGCTTCGAGTTCTTCAACCCCAACTTCATCTTCTCGCCCGAGATCAAGATAAGCCAGGGCCTCGGCAACCAGCTCTTCCGCGACCCCGGCATCCCCCTCACCAACGCCATCGACCGCCTCAGCACCCGGATGATCGTGATATCGATACACCTGGAGGGATAATTTTTCTGGAATTCGGAATTAGTAATTCGGAATTAGGATTGCTGTTTCCTGGGAATTCGTCCCGATAGCTATCGGGACGGGATTCGGAATTGGGATCGGATCGCGTTGTTTTCATGGTGTTTTTTTTTTCGAAAAATTGGGGTTCATTGGTTACCAAGGCTTTAGGGGTGTAGAATGTGCCATTCTTGTGCCAAAAATGTGACATGGTGTATTTTTAGTATATAGTCGTTAGTAGAAAGTAGAAAGACGAGCGCTGTTCTAAATAATTGGCTATCGCAGGTATGGGTGGAAAGATTTTTTCGTTTTGCACTTTTGCTCAGGTTGCTTTTGGTTTACATTGGGTTATGATTTAGAAAGTTCACAAAAAGTTTCCAAAAAGGTTACAAAAAGTAGTCGTGAATCCAGGTGTTGCTCGTTGCCCCTTCAGGTGGCTACCTGTTGGTAGATTGCGGGCACGTAATATGGACATGCCCCGTAGGTGGCTACCCAATCCACTTCCGGTTTCCGGTTCATGGTTGCAGTCGGAAGTGATTTTCGTTAAATGGTTGATTATCAATACAAACCAATTTCCGACTACTTCCGACTACTTCCGGTTTGCTTCCGGTTTACTTCCGATTTGCTTTCGTTTTGCTTCCGCCACGGCGGACAGGTCCGGTTCACTTTCGCCACGGCGAACACGTCTGGCCTGTCTGAACTAGGGTACCTAAGACCCTCCGCGGCGGGCAGGTTTAAGGATGTTAGGATTTGATTTCGAAATCGCGCTTACCTGTAGCAGGCAGAATGGACAACGCACAAGTGTGCCACGCCTATGGAGGTGTGGCACACTATCTACCACGGCACAAAGCTAAGATGGGTGTTTGGATTGCGGAAAAAATGGGCGGGAAAGATATCAACATTTTTGGGGTGAGATGCGAGCGGCACGAGTCTTTCGCGGGACGGATTCCGGCTACCTTTTTGACGTAGACAGATTCTACGGTCAACTGAAAGTCAAATAGCTGCTTTTTTGTTATCTTTATAGAAACACAACACGATGAAAGACAAAGCTATTCAGCAGTACAAAAAAGATGTGCATAAAATTTGGGTAATGGGTTTGCCGTGGCTCCCAGACGGGGTAAAAATTACCGTCAATGACGCCGATAAATACACCAACATGAAAAACAAGATTATGGACAAGATGCTGGCTGTTCAGGCACCGTTACTTAGCGAAGCAGACAAGTTAGGCGTATGGGCTTGGTATTCTGATGAATTTGACGCGATGGTCAGGGAGCGTAGCAAATAATTTCAAACTGAGGCACTATCTATTTTTGGTAAAGAAAAAGCAGCCCAAAGGCTGCTTAGGGTGTTCCGGCCCGTGGGCCAGTACCAGTCATTCCACGCGACTCGTAAGCCTGTTCCTGACAGTACAAAAGTAGACTTATTATTCGAATTGACAGTTGAACTACATGCAAAACGTGTGGGTGTAGACCGGATTGCTGCTACCTTTTGACCATGGCACATTCTACAGTCAATTGAGTAAACCGTTAATCCTGAATTTCTCGCTACATTCGAAATTCAAAATTATTTTACGACTAACAAACAGGGAGGGATTTATTCCCAATCTTTTACTTCAAAGAACTAATTAGAAGAATTTAAATAAATATGGCCAAGAAGCAAAAAACAAATGACACACTTAACCTGGAATCTATCCTCTTTAATTGCAGGGAGTACTTACGAAGTAATGCATCACTGAACGACAAAAGAGACTTGCTGTTGACGCTGGTTTTTTTGCGATTTATTGGTGAGAAGTTTGAGAACACGCAGAATGAAATGAGGCAAGAGTGTCTTAATAATGGAATTACAGATGAGGCGGTAATAAGTTCGTTTCTAAATAGCCCTAGTCGTTACAAAGGGATTGCATTTGTGCCGGAAAAAGCGCGTTGGACGATGATTATAGACCAGCCTGCTACTAAGTTGAATGCTGCTCTTGACGATGCTATTCAAGAGCTTGAAAATAGTAGCGATGCACTGAAAGGGTGTGTTCGTTTAGGTTTGTTCACTTCAATTAAACTCGAAGATAACGTAATTAAAAAAGTTGTTGACGAGGTCAATAAAATCTCGCACAAAACGTTTGGTGAGGAGAAAGATTTAATAGGGCGTGTGTATGAGTATTTCCTTAAGTCTTTTGCTGTAAATGCCACCAAGGAAGAGGGGGAGTTTTATACGCCACACGATGTTGTTGAGCTGATTGCTGCCTTTGTTGAGCCATTTGATGGAACGCTTTATGACCCTTGTTGTGGCTCGGGTGGTATGTTTATACAGTGTGCCAAGTATGTGGAAGAAAAACAAGGTGATATCAAAATGGTGAATGTTTATGGACAAGAGAGTGACCCTGCGACATATCGACTTGCTAAGATGAATCTTGCAATGCGTGGTATCTCTCATCATTTGGGAGAAAAGCATGCTGATACATTTTCTAATGACCTGCACAGAGGATTGACCTTCGATTATATTATGGCGAATCCGCCATTTAATAAAAAGAAGTGGTATGATGTTACTCTAAGCAAAGATTCTCGTTGGGCAGACTACACAGTACCACCAGAGGGCAATGCAAACTATGCATGGATATTGCATATGCTTTCGAAGTTAAAAGCTGGCAAAGGTGTGGCGGGATTCCTACTTGCCAACGGCGCATTAGGTGATACCGATGCGGTGGCAATTCGCAAAAAGTTAATTGAAAAAGATAAGGTTGAGGCCATCATAGTTGCACCCCGCGAACTATTCTACACTACAGATATATCTGTAACTCTTTGGATATTGAACGAGAATAAAAAGGGCGGCATGTGGCATGGGCGCAAATTGCGTAACAGAGAAAAAGAGATCTTGTTTATGGATCTACGCCAGTGGACTGAAAACCCAGTGAAAAACGAACAGAAAAAGAAAATAGAGTTGAAAGCCGAGCAGATAAAGCGAGCAGCTGAAATATACTTCAAATGGCAGTGTGAGGGAACAGATGGAAATAATTATGCTGAGCCCGAGGTATATCGTTCGGTTGGCTTCGAGGAGTTGGAAAAAAATAATTTCTCACTTGTGCCAAGCCGATATATTGAGTTTGTGGACCGTGATACTGCCATTGATTATCACCAAGTATTGACCGAAACGGCAACAACTGTTGCAGATTTATTGAAACGTCAACAACAAAATGACAAAACATTGCGCAACGCCCTAAAACAACTTGGTTATGAGTGCTAAAAAAGAACAATGTAACTTAGTTCCATTAGGTGATTATATTGAGCTTTGTGATGAAAGGAATAGTAATGGGCAATATAAGCTTGAAGATGTTAGTGGTATAAGTACTGAGAAAAAATTTATTGCAACGAAAGCAAATTTGGACGGAGTTCCTTTGAGCGCATATAAGGTAGTTAATAGCTTCGAGTTTGCATATGTAGCTGACACGTCCAGACGTGGCGACAAAATTGCCTTAGCGTTAAATACAACTAAGAAACCTGTTCTAATCTCTTCAATTTACACGACATTTCGCTCAATTGACAAAAAGATATTATTACCTGAGTACCTGTACTTATTATTGAGTCGGGAGGAATTTGATCGCTTCTCACGTTTCAATTCGTGGGGAAGTGCAAGAGAAACATTTGATTGGAGTGAGTTTTGTCGCATTCAAATTCCACTTCCCGATATTGATACTCAACAAGAGTTGGTTGATACATACAATGGACTAAAGGCATTAGCAGAGCAGAATGAAGCCTTAATCCAGCCACTCACTGAAGCTTGTCAGGCCTATATCGTGGATTGCAAAAAGAAGTACCCTGAAGTTGAATTAGTCGAATATATAGAACCTCGCGATGAGAGGAATATCGATGAAAAATATACGCTTGATGATATTCAAGGAATCAGTACAGAAAAAAAGTTCATTCAAACGAAAGCAAATTTAGACGGCGTCTCTTTGACTGCATATAAAGTTGTTCATCCGGGTGAGTTTTCATATGTATCGGACACATCTCGAAGGGGTGACAAAATTGCTTTGGCATTAAATACAACAAATAACCCAGTCTTAATCTCTTCAATTTACACAACATTTCGTTCAATCGATGTAAAGAAATTAATACCAGAGTACCTCTACGTAATATTGAGTCGAGAGGAATTCGATCGCTACTCACGTTTCAATTCCTGGGGTAGTGCCAGAGAGACTTTTGACTGGGTCGAATTATGTAGAGTGCGTATTCCACTTCCTCCGCCAGAAGTGCAACAAGCGATAGTAAACATACACAACTGTGCTGAAGAGGCTAAGAAAATAGCAAATGAGGCTAGTGAAAAAATGAAAATGCTCTGTCCTGCTCTGGTGCAAAGGGCAATAAATGCATAAACCATGACTAACGTAGAACAATTCAATGCGGATGTTGCAGATAATGCAAACAACGTTCTGTTTACAATGGCAGATGATGAGGAAATGGGGCAACGAGAGCAAGGATTTTATGTAAAAGACATTCTCGATAATGGACACGAAAGTCAAAACTTTATCTTCGACAATGGCCATCACTATGTCTTTGATCTCAAAGAGCAGATGCTCTATGTATGTGAACCAATACCAGAAGAGTATTTTATCCATAAACATCTTGAAAAAGTGGTGAGTGACTTTATAGATAAGTGGTCCGTGGATGTCCCATTTATTTACTGTGTAGCAAATGAAGTTGATGCAAAATCACTCATTCGATTGCTACCTAATCGCAATGAAAAGATAGTTTTCCTGACTAATATCCTGATACCAATAGCACTTAAATATAGGGGTCTTGGAAAGTTACTAGTTAAGCAGGTTTTTGATATCTGTCAACGCTTTAACTATCGTTTAGTTCTTCTTGATGTAGTAGAGTCATTTAGTAAATCATTGAAGAGGAGAAATGCAAAGTTTTTAAGCTTTGATACAATAGAAATTACAAACGAAACTATTTTGAGCTAAATAGTATGAAAGGTAAATATTACGAAAGCGACTATGAAGAAGCTCTAATCGATCTGCTTGTTCAGCAAGGCTGGGAGTACACCGGCGGTGGTAGCATGTCTCGTATCAACCGGGAAGTTCTACTTGTAAATGACTTAGCGCCATATCTTCAAAATCGATATGCCGATTTACATGCAAGTGATTTAGAAGAGATCATCAACCATTTAAGACACGTAAGTGGCCAAACCCATTTCGAGCGACTTCGCAATACATACTATCTTGTGCGTGATGGATTTCGCTATACTCGCAATGGTGATGGTAGAATATTCGATATAGAGTTTGTTGATTTTGAGGAGCAAAATAAAAACAATGTTTATCGCTGCGTCAATCAGTTTGAAGTAGGCTATGGACTAAAAGATGACGTTCGCATACCGGATGTGTTACTCTTCATCAATGGCATTCCTCTGTGCATCTTCGAACTTAAAAACCCAACAGATTTTAATGCAACTATCGCAAATGCATACGACCAAATACATATTCGTTACAAAAGGGATATTCCAGATCTTTTGCGTTACTGCCCACTTTCCTGTATTAGCGATGCCTCAATAAACAACACCAAACTTGGCACAACCTATACGCCATACAATCACTACTACGCATGGAAGAAGATCAATAATGAGGATGAGTCGGCTAAGAGGGGTATTGACCAGGTAAAGACCATAGTGGCAGGTGTGTACGAGCCAAGTCGCTTTCTGGAGATTATCCGTGATTATATATACTTCCCTGACAAAAAACACGAGAAGGAAGAAGAGGTGGTTTGTCGTTATCCTCAATTTTTCGCGACCCGTATGCTAAAAGAGAGTGTACTATATGCACACACAGCAAATAGCAGAAAGGGTGGTACCTATTTTGGCGCAACGGGTTGTGGTAAAACATATACCATGATGTTTTTGGCTCGTCAGCTTTCATTGCGCTGCAGGGAGCTTGGCTCTCCTACCATTGTAATGATTGTGGATAGAGATGATCTACAAACGCAAGCAGGCAAATTATTCCTTCGTTCGGAGGAGTTTTTATCATTGGGAGCAGCCAAAATAATTGCCGATAGAGAAGACCTTAAAAGAGAACTATCAATCAGAGCGTCCGGAGGATTTTTTATCTGTACCATCCAAAAGTTCTGCGAAGAGATAGGCGAACTTAATACGCGGAAAAACATTATTTGCTTTTCTGACGAAGCACATCGCACCCAGGTACGTTTGAATACACAGTTAAAAGTAAAAGATAAAAAGACCGATGACGACAATAGTGAGTCTGTTATTGGGGCATTTGTCACAAAGCCGTATGCTGAGCATTTGCGTAGTGCATTCCCTAATGCAACATTTGTTGGTTTTTCGGGAACTCCTATAGAAGAAACTATTCAAGTTTTTGGCGATGTAGTGGATAGCTACACCATGCAGCAATCTGTTGAAGATGAAATCACGGTTGAGCTAAAATACATCCCCCGCATAGCAAATGTTACGCTGGATAGTGAAAAAGTAAAAGAGATAGACGCTTACTACAAGCAATGTGCCGATGAGGGAGCAACTGAAGATGATGTGGCTGCCAGCAAAAAAGCAATGAGTGCAATGGAAGTGATTCTTGGTGATGAAGAACGCCTGGATCGCCTTGCTAAGGATATTATAGAACACTATACCAATGCTTGTGAAAACAAAGCCGATGTAGTACAAAAAGCAATGATAGTATGCAGTAAGCGTAAAATTGCATACAGACTACTACAAATGTTTAAAGCTCAAAAGCCAGAATGGTTCGTAGAGAAAAAGTCGCCAGACGACGGTAAATTAACTGCTGAAGAATTGAAGGAACTGTCCCCGATGCCGACAATAGCAATGGTTGCTACACGTGGTAAGGATGATCCGGCGGACATGTATAATTACTTAGGCGATAAACCGCGTAATAAAAAGCTTGATGATGCCTTCAAATTGGAGAACTCCAATTTTCGCATCGTTATAGTTGTCGATATGTGGATTACAGGTTTTGACGTTCCTTGCCTGTCTTTCCTCTACAACGACAAACCGCTACAAAAACAAACGCTTATTCAAACAATTAGCCGTGTCAACCGCAAATATGAAGGTAAAGAGTTCGGCTATATCATTGACTACATCGGAATTCGTGACAACATGATGGAGGCAATGCGAAAGTTTGGAGGTGAAACATTTGGCCCAAGTGAAGATGATGTTCAGCAAGCATTAGAGGCCCTAATTATTGAGTTGAGTATACTCAGAGAGGTATTTGTTGATTTTAACATAATACCGTTTACTGATTCCAATACAAGTCCATTGGAGAGATTAGAGTGTCTTTCATCGGCGGCCGATTACATAATCACTTTAAACAATCAACTGAAACTTAGCAACGAAAAAGAAAGGCCAAAATCCGTTAGTGCAAAAACATTCTTTTTGGCACATGTGAAGCGTTTGAGAACAGCATATGACGTTTGCCAACCATCGAACGTGCTTACACATGAGCAACTATCATTGTCACAGTGTTTTATGGCTGTGGCATCTTATATCAGAAAAACTTCCGGTGAGAAACACGATACAGAAAGTATGAATCGTGCAGTTGAAAAAATGGTTGCAGAAGCCCTGAAATGTAATTCTGTGGTAAGCATTCTACAAACCGATGTGGAAGAAAATATATTCAGTCCTGAGTTTGTGGTCCAGTTGGAAAGTATAAAATTACCAGCAACCAAACTTGAAGTCTTGATTAAGATGCTTCGAAAATCAATCAGAGAGTATAAGGACACAAATAAAATAGCAGCTGAAAAATATGAAGAGCTGCTGAATAAAACCCTGGAAGAATACCACAATAGAAGAGCAAGTTTATCGTCTACGGAAGCTACGTCAACACAAACAGAAGCGGTAGATTCAATTATAAGAAATGCTACTCAGCAGGCTTTGGATATACTCTCAAAATTAGGTGAAGACAAAGACAGTTTTAGAAAACTGGGATTAACATTCGAGGAAAAAGCCTTCTATGACATTCTTATGCATCTTCGAGATAAGTATAATTTTGAGTATGGTGAAGATAAAAAGGTGGGTGGCTTGATTATTAATGATAAATGTAAACTCTTAGCTCAGAAAATTAAGGAGTTGATTGATGTCCAATCTTCCTTTACAGATTGGCTCAACAATACCAACGTAAGAGCAGATCTGAACCAAAAGATATTCTTCTGTTTGATAAAAAATGGTTATCCACCGCAACACAATGATGAAGTATTCGATCAAGTAATGGAACAGGTGGCAAATTTTAAACACAAGAATTAACCCCAAAAGAAACAAAAACGGGCAAGCGAAACGCTGCTCAGAGCCCTGAACGTATCTTCCTATGCCGACGGCTACGGCGAATGAGACTCTCCTTCGCGCAAGGCTACGGCGGATGAGACACCTCCTTCGCGCAAGGCTACGGCGGATGAGACAAGATGCCCATAGCCCGGGACGTACAAGTGAGTGACACAACGGACGATGCCACGGAGGGAGGACGGTGGTTAAATAAAAGTCCAAATTCCAAGTCCAATAGGCAACACGCACACCCATTTCTGCATATATCCATAAAACCATTCTTATGTCCCGGATGTTAGTACTCTGCGTTCTGCTGCTGCTAACGGCACAGCTCTCCGCTCTCGCTCAACGCACTCAGTATGTTGGTACTTACGGCAATGCTGCGGGTGATGATGGGGTGAGTGATATGCTGTATACGGAGATTGAAATATTTGATGGGCGGTTCTCGCTGCGGTTCGCTACACGCGATGGGGTGCGCGAGAGTGGCCGCACGGGCAAGATGCCGCTGAAACAGTTTTACGGCACGTGGGAGCAGGATGCACAGGCCACAGGGCTTGACATCACCTACTATCGCCCCGGTGAGCGCCGTGGAGCGCCACCCATTGCCAATGTGGAGCATTACAGCCCGGCAGATGGGGATATGGTGGTGCTGCACTTTAAGGGTGGTGGTGAGGTAAGGGGAATATTCACCACTAAACACTTCCCCGACTTGCCCCCGATGCTGTGCCTGGCATGGGGTGGCCACCGCAACCTGGTATTTGCCAACTGGCGTGAGAACAGGAAAGGGGGTGTGATGATAGGGAATTCGACAAGGAGACAATGAGCCAATTTGACAATGAGACAATTCGGCAATGAGACAATCCGAATTTACACTTCGGCGAAAAGAAATTCGCTGCCCCATCCCCGCCCCCACTCCCGGCATGGTCCGGGATGGGGCCCGTGCAGCATATTGTTCCCCCACAGTTCAGCGTAGAGCTATTTTTTTGCCTGCGGAGCGTTTGGCAAAAAATCGCCTTTTCTTTTTGCTACTTTTTCTTTTGGCGAAGCAAAAGAAAAAGTAGGGTCAATGCTGCAGATGAAGCCGGGAAATATTCATCGCCCGTCCGCTGGTACCAACCTCTGCGCTTGGCTTGCTGTCTAAGATGCCAACGGGCAATGGCATTGCCCGTCAATGACTTTTCTGTTAACGTTTTTAAAAAAGGCTTATCTTGCAAGTTCAGAAAAAATTTATGTCAGGTATGCTACAGCGTTGGAGCAAAATGTTTTTGTCACTGGCAGCGGTGTCGGTGGCGTTAGGTTCCTGCAAACCCAAACCCAATACGGACGACCAACCGCTACCGGAGGTCTATAACCAGAGCATTATAATAGGTAGTGACAACCAGGTGCTGTATGCCATTAACCCGGCAAACGGTGATAAGAACTGGGAACTGGGGCTGAGCAGCAAGATAATAGCATCTCCCATTATCTATAACGGCTATGTATATGTAGCTGCATCGGTGGGTGATACACTGTTTAAGATAGACTCGCGCACAGGCAAGATAAGCAAGAAGATAACCTTCTCTAACGGCGGTGCTGGCGTAACAGCAACCCCCATAGCCGACGATGGCAAAATATATGTGGGTGGGGTGAGCGGCGCCTTCTGCGCTATAGACACGGGTACGGGCAAAACGAAATGGAGCTTCTCGGCCGCAGGGCCTATAGAGGCCTCGCCTACTATGTTTGGCAACTCGGTATATGTGGCTACCACCACAGGCTATGTATACAGGTATGGCAAGCAGTATGGCAACCCAACCGGCATAGAAACAGACGGTGTGTCTGCCACATGGTCTTACTATAACTCCAAGGCTAAGTTTGTATCATCGCCTGCTATCGGCGATCCTTACCTGTTTGTGGGCAGCGTAAACGACAGCAATATGTATTGCCTGTACCTGGAGCAGCCACCGGGAGGCGGCTCTCTGCTTCGCTGGACATTTAAGACAGAGGGTGGCATTCGCAGCTCACCTACAGCCTACAAGGGTACATGCATCTTCGGTTGCGACGACTTCAACGTTTATTGCATAGACACGGGCCTCACAGACTTTACGGCAACACCAGACCTGCGCTGGAAAAAGAAAACATCGAGCGAGGTGACATCGAGCCCATTTGCATACGGGCAAACAGTGTTTGTAGGCTGTAAGGACTATAACCTATATGCACTGAAGATACAGGACGGCACTTCTAAATGGCAGTATAAGACGGCTGGCATCATCACATCGAGCCCGCTATGCTATGGTGGCGTGGTGTACATAGGCAGCTATGACAAGTACCTGTATGCACTGGATACTATGCGCGGCACCGTGAAGTGGAAACACAACATAAACGGCCAGCCTCAGTGCTCGCCGGTGCTTGACGACCTTACCAAACTTACCGGCCACAACACGCAGATAAGCGGGTATGAGCAGTAAATGGGGAATTTGTAATTAGGAATTCGGAATTAGGATTGATTTTTTGAGGAATTGGGTCCCGATAGCTATCGGGAGGGAATTCGGATTAATTTTTTTGAGGAATTAGATGTTAAGATCGATTCCTGAAGTATAAAAAGTAATAAGAGCGGCGGGTGCCGCTCTTATCTTTTTGTGTCAGTGTTGTTTGTTTGTTTTGTAGATCAGTGGGGCGTGGCAGCTACCAGTTACTACTTCTTGCTAGCCACCTTTTCGTAGACTGCGTTGTTGCTGATGAACTCGGGCACCAGGTCTTGCATGAGGGTTACTGTCTCCAGTGTGTAGTGCTGGCGAGCACTATCTATGAGCTTCTGCACCTTTTGCTCCACCACCTCAAAGTCATACTGGCGCACATCGGCTATCATTATCTTCTCGTGGTAGGTGGGGCGTGTGTTTTCGGCGGCGCTCAGCAGCTCCTCATATAGTTTTTCGCCGGGGCGCAGGCCTGTGTACACGATCTGTATGTCGCGGTCGGGTTCCTTGCCAGAAAGCTTTATGACCTTGCGGGCCAGGTCGGCAATCTTCACGGGTTGCCCCATGTCGAAGACGAATATCTCGCCACCCTCGCCCATCACACCGGCTTCTATCACCAGCAGGCAGGCCTCGGGAATGGTCATGAAGTAGCGGGTTATCTCCGGGTGGGTAACGGTAAGCGGGCCGCCGCTCTCCAGTTGCTTCTTAAAGCGCGGTATCACAGAGCCATTAGAGCCCAGCACATTGCCAAAGCGGGTGGTAACAAACTTGGTGACCTTGCTATCGGTAGCAGGAGCAGCCAGATGCCTGAAATAGCTTTGTGTAAATATCTCTGCAATGCGCTTGGATGCTCCCATTACATTGGTAGGGTTCACAGCCTTGTCTGTAGAGACCATCACAAACTTCTCAACACCATTCGCCACAGCCAGCTCGGCCAGGGTGCGGGTGCCGGAAACGTTGTTCAGCACGGCTATGCTGGGGTTGTCTTCCATGAGCGGCACGTGCTTGTAGGCTGCTGCGTGGAATACTATCTGTGGATTGTAGACCTCGAATATCTGCTCCATGCGCTGACGGTCGCAGATATCGGCGAGGCAAGCCTTTACGTTGCGGTGCTTGTCGCCTATCTCCATGAGGAAGTCGTGCATGGGTGTTTCGGCCTTGTCGCAGAGTATAATAAGGGACGGGCGATAGTTGAGCAACTGGCGCACCAGCTCACTGCCTATAGAACCGGCGGCCCCGGTAACGAGTATCTTCTTGCCCTTGAGCGCGCTGTAGATGGCCTCGTTGTGGATCTTGATCACTTCGCGTTCAAGCAGATCTTCGATATTGATGTTCTGCAGTTGCTGCGCATCCAGCTTATCATTCAGCCAGTCGCGCATGGCAGGTATCTGCTGCACTTTGATGCCATTGGCCAGGCAGCTATCTACCAGGTCGCTAAGGCTGGTCTTCACCATGTGTTTATTGGCGAGAATCAGTATCTCCACACCCTCGGCTGCCAGCTTGGCGATGCCCGCGGCATTAGTGCCATAGATGGGAATACCCTCCAGCAATTTGCCGTTGGTAGCAAATGAATCGTCTACAAAGGCAACTACCTGCATGTCTCCATCAGGTAGGCTGTTCATCAGTTTCTTTATGTGCAGGCCGTCGGCCGATGTGTCGTAGACGGCTACCTTCTTCTTCTGCACCCTGGCGCCTGTATAGGCAAGGCTCTTGTAGAAGTTGAACACATACCTTACCAGCAGGCGGTAAGAGATGATAATGAATGAAGTGATAAAGAAGTTGATGGCTACGATCTGCAGGGTAAAGTAGTTTCTCGAGCCGAGGAGGAAAACATTAACTACGAGGTAAAAAAATGAGGCTATCGCATTTACCATCACAAGACGGGTGGCGTCCTCGATATTGGTATAGCGCACTATGCCTGCATAACTTTTGAAGGCGTAAAAGAGGACCGCATTAACGATGAGCGCAACGCCCATCATAAACTTCAATCCGATGCCGACTGTGTCCCAATTAAAGTTGAGCTTGAGCATCCTGGAGACGAAGATGCCGAAGCAAACAAGGAACAGGTCTAGCAGGAAGACCAGCCACCTGGGCAGAATGCGTACTTTGTAGGACATTGTTCCAATTTTTTCGTTTTCGTAATGTTAATAGTTGTAGGTAACGCAATAATACAAAAACTTTATGCAAACTGGTAGTTAATCAGAAAAATATTAAACAATAGTTCATAATAGAATAAGAGTTAAAGATGCACCTAGTCCAATCGTCGTAACATTTCATTATCAACTGACTGAAAAAAGTCGCCCGGCTGCCAGGTGCGCCAGTTGGGCCGATCCATACGGGTGATGTAGCGGTCGAGGCGGCAGCGGGTAAAATCGTACTGTGTCTGCTCGGGCATATTAATGGCCGCTATCCAGCCGCCGGAATCACGCACCTCCTCCTCCCATTCTTCGTAATAGTCGCGGTCGCCACTGTGGAAGTTGAGGACGTTTTCTGTAATAAGGATGAATTTGTTGATGCCCCGTGCCTCCAACTGGTCTATTACAGAGCGCTTTAGCTGCATAATGTCGTTCTCCACGGCATCGTTCCACTCGCCTATCATCTCAATAATGGCATATTTAAGGTCGTAATCGACAAAAAGCACCTTTAAATAAAGGGTACGGGAGCCAAATTCATCCCACTGGGGGTGGATGTAGTAATTATATATGGTGTTAGAGTACTCGAACTCGCTGTGTTCGGTACCGTAGAAGGGGGACCACTCATCTTCCTCTGCAATATAGAGATGCCTCCAGTTATAAAATGGCTCTATTTCGTGCATAAACGGCGCAAAGGTAAGATGTCAATTGGGAGATTGCGTCCCGATAGCTATCGCGAATGTGGAAAGTGATCGAAGTGCCACAGAGTTAGTAATTTGCGCAGTCTCTCAGTGCTGTTTGCGAATGTTTTTGACCGAAAAATTCACCCTGTTACAGACAATTACCGGGTGGTTTTATTTTTCCACAACTTTTTTCGGTTTAAATGAAAACATTTTACTACCTTTGCAGTCCTTAAAAAAATATGGCAAAACAATCTCTCATTAAACAGGACGGAGTAATAGTGGAAGCGCTGTCAAATGCTATGTTTCGTGTTCGCCTGGAGAATGGTCATGAGATACTTGCCACAATATCGGGAAAGATGAGGATGCACTACATCCGCATATTACCGGGTGATAAGGTAGGGGTGGAAATGAGCCCATATGATCTGAGCCGTGGCAGGATCATATATAGGTATAAGTAAAACCCCAAACCCTGCCTAACGGCAAGCAGGCCCTGAAAGGGCTTTTCCCTCATTCTGCAAGGATGAGTTTTGTAGTAAATAATCCCTGCGGGGTAAAAATAAAGGTTAGTAAAACACAACAACAATGAAAGTTAGAGCTTCTATTAAGAAACGTAGCGTTGACTGTAAGATAGTTCGCCGCAAGGGTAGGTTGTATATCATCAACAAAAAGAATCCACGCTTTAAGCAAAGGCAAGGATAAGACCCCAAACCCTGCCTGACGGCAGGCAGGCCCTAAAGGGGCTTTTCCTGTTTGAAGGAAAGGGTTTAAAAGAGAATCACAATAACTCCAATAAAAAATCCCTGCCGGTGATGTGGCGGGGGAAAACAAAGAAGTATGGCTCGTATAGCTGGTATAGATCTTCCTAAAAACAAGCGTGGCGAAATAGCGCTCACGTACATTTACGGTATTGGCAACAGTACTGCACGTTATATCCTTGAAAAAGCCGGTATCAGCTATGATAAGAAGGCTTTTGAGTGGAACGACGATGAGCAGACTGCCATTCGTAACATTATCAACTCTGAATTCAAGGTGGAAGGTCAGCTTCGCTCTGAAGTTCAGATGAACATCAAGCGCCTGATGGATATCGCTTGTTATCGTGGACTGCGTCACCGTAAGGGTCTTCCTCTTCGTGGACAGCGCACACGTACTAACAGCCGTACCCGTAAAGGAAAGCGTAAGACAGTAGCAGGTAAGAAGAAAGCACCGAAGAAATAATTTCTGTGCCACTGCCGGATCCGCCTGGTGCGCGGGGAGGAGTGGCATGGGGGGTGTAGCGGGAATTAGGAATTGGGTATTAGGAATTCGGTTTCGATCCGCTGCGGCTTAAAACATACATTGATTACCTTTTTTAAAACAAAAAAATGGCAAAAGCACAAGCCTCCGCCAAAGCAGTAGCGAAAAAACGCATTGTAAAGGTGGACACACACGGCGATGTTCACATCAGCGCCACATTTAACAACATTATCATCAGCATTACCAATAAGGCTGGCCAGGTAATATCATGGTCGTCTGCAGGTAAGATGGGTTTCCGCGGTTCTAAGAAGAACACTCCATACGCAGCCCAGATGGCGGCACAAGACTGCGCTAAGGTTGCAGTTGACGCTGGCATGAAGCGTGCTGACGTTTTCGTAAAAGGACCAGGCTCAGGCCGTGAGGGCGCTATCCGCTCTATCAGCAACTCTGGCATAGAGGTTACATCTATCAAGGACGTAACTCCACTGCCACACAACGGTTGCCGTCCGCCTAAGAAGAGGAGGGTGTAACCTCTCCCCGACCCTCTCCGATGGAGAGGGAGGTGTTTCGTACAACATTACAATTTCTATATTTTTTTATAACTACGCTGTCACGGATCGGATTTTACGATTTTTAAAGGAGACGGGACAGCTAAAAACACAAAAATCGTATGGCACGTTATACAGGACCCAAGAACAGGATCTGTCGTATTTTTGGTGAGCCGATCCTCGGATCTGGCAAGAGCCTTGCAAAAAACAGTAACCCTCCAGGCCAGCACGGCCCTAACCGCAAGCGCAAAGCAGCGAGCGAGTATGCAGTGCAGCTGAAGGAAAAGCAGAAAGCGAAGTACACTTACGGCCTTCTGGAAAAACAATTTGCCAACACCTACGTTGAGGCTGCACGCCTGAAGGGTGCTACCGGTGAGAACCTTATTAAGCTGCTTGAAGCACGCCTGGACAATACCATCTATCGTATGGGTATTGCGCCTACGCGCCCTGCTGCACGCCAGCTTGTATCTCACAAGCACGTAATGGTTAACGGTCACGTGGTGAACATACCTTCTTACTCACTGAAGCCGGGTGATGTTATAACACTGAAGCCGAAGAGCAAGGTGAACCAGACAGTAATCAGCATGATTCGCCCGAAGAACACCCGCATATCATGGGTTGACTTTAACGAGAAAGACCTGACCGGAACGTACATAGCTCATCCAGAGCGTGAGTCGGTTCCGGAAAATATTAAGGAGCAACTGATCGTAGAATTGTACTCTAAGTAATGATAAAAGACAACAGCAGTGCACCGCACTGCTTGTTTGTTTTCCTTTAGTACCCGATCATCCTAACAATTGTAGACAAAAAATAACAAACAAATATCAATATGGCCATATTGAATTTTCAGAAACCGGACAAAATAGCTCTTCAAAAAACAACAGATTTCGAAGCACAGTTCGAATTCCGTCCGCTGGAGCCTGGTTATGGTGTTACCATAGGTAACGCACTGCGTCGTGTATTGCTTTCTTCACTGGAGGGCTTTGCGATCACAGCAATCAGGATCCCGGGTGCAGACCACGAGTTTGCAACAATCAAGGGCGTGTTCCAGGACGTTACCGAAATAATCCTGAACCTGAAGCAGGTGCGCCTGAAAGCGGTAGGAGAAATAGGTGACTTCACCAGCCAGAAAATAGACCTGAACATTAAAGGCACAGAAACTTTCACCGCAGCAATGATAGGTGATGCATTACCTGACTTCCAGGTAATGAACCCAGACCTGGTAATATGCAACCTGCACCCAGGCACAAGCATGCAAATAGAAATACACATAGGTAAAGGCCGTGGCTATGTTCCTGCTGAGGAAAACAGGCAGGAAGATGCACCTCTTGGTGTAATAGCTATCGACTCTATCTACACTCCAATCAAGAATGTACGCTACACCATTGAGAACACCCGTGTGGAGCAGCGTACAGACTTTGAAAAACTGGTGATGGAAGTAATAACTGACGGCACCATTCATCCGGAAGAGGCTGTGAAGGAAGCATCACGCATCCTGATCCAGCACCTGATGATCATTACTGACGAGAACATATCCCTGGATACAAGGCGCGAAGAAAAAGAAACTATCGTGGACGAAGAAACACTTCTCGTTCGCAAGGTGCTGAACACGCCGCTGGAAGATCTGGAACTGTCTGTACGTGCATTTAACTGCCTGAAAGCAGCTAAAATCAACTCACTGAGCGAACTGGTACAGTACACACAGGAAGAGCTGATGAAGTTCCGCAACTTTGGCCAGAAGTCACTGTCTGAAATAGAGCAGGTGCTTCACGAGCGCGGTCTGCACTTCGGAATGGATGTAAACAAGTTCCGCAGGGGTGAAGAATAGATTTTCCGTTAAAAGGTTAATAGGTTAACTGTGTTAGCTTATTGACCTTTTAACTTTTTAACTTTTAACTTAACAGAGCCTCATAATTCCTGACACGGTATGGGGGAATAAAACAACAATGTCATGCGTCACGGAGACAAAATTAAAAACCTGAGCCGCACCGCGTCACACCGCGCTGCCCTCCTTTCGAACCTCACTATTCAGCTTATAGAGCATAAGCGCATCACTACTACGCTTGCAAAAGCGAAGAGCCTGCGTGTATATGCTGAGCCGCTGATAACTAAAGCAAAGAACGACAGCATGCACAACCGTCGTATCGTGTTCAGCTACCTGCAAGACAAAGCTGCTATAACTGAGCTGTTTACAGTAGTAGGTGACAAGGTTGCTAACCGCCCAGGTGGTTACACACGTATCATAAAGCTGCCACGCCGTATGGGTGATGCTGCTGATATGGCTATGATTGAGCTGGTAGACTTCAACGAGATCTACGGTAAGAGCGCTGATGCAACTTCTGCGAAGAAGACACGCCGCAGCCGCAGGAGCGCTGGCTCTGCTGCACCTAAGAAGGCAACAGAAACAGCTGCACCAGTAGTAGCAGAAGAAACGACAGCACCTGCTGCAGAAGAAGCAACAACTGATGAAGCTTCTACAGAAGAGAATGCATAGTATCTAGCATAACGAAAAAGGAACGGCTGCTTCGAAAGAAGCGGCCGTTTTTGTTATGCCTAGTTGTAGAAGTGCTTTTGCTAAAGCACAGTGATTGCAAGTCGTCGTTGTAGAGAAGCCTAAATGCAGATGAGAAATCCTGGCATATAGTACGGAAAGGATATATTCTACTACGAGTCGATATAGTCTCTACTTTTCTTTAATGAAAGATACCGAACAAGGAAAAAAATAAATAAGAAAAAAAACAATATCCCCAAAATAAGCAAAGGACTGCCAACCGGCATTCCATATATCCGCCCCAAAGACCCACCAAAGACAAAACACAAATGTCCAAATAGACTAATGATAGCATAAGTTTTTAGTTGCCTCAGACGAGAACTCCTATTTTTAGATTGTTTCATTTCGCGCGGTTTTATTTCTAACTCCAAGTTGAATCCGATGTTGAACTTGGTGTTGCTACAACTGAAAAAGGGCTCCTGCAACTGAAAGCGATTGCCCCAGCAACCAACAGAGGATTGGTATTCTGAGCAATGAACCCGGCTGCATCGCAACCAAAGTTCGACCAATTTCTATCAAAACATTCACCGAAACTTTCGCCCCAGCGCCTAGGGCCAAGTTGGTCGCAGTTTGGCCTGTTATGAACTACCGGATCAGGGTTATACCGATTTGTTGCCGTAGTCGCATTAAGTCTGTCGTATCTCATAATAATTGCGGCTTACAAGGAAAGCCTTACCTTTAAGTTAAGAATTACATTACTGACTATATTGGATATGTCCAATCAGATCCTTCCACTACGATTGAAAAAGATTCACTATTTTGAGTTGAAACGCCGATAATATAGTTTGACTGTAAATCAAAATTCATTTCTATAATCTCCTTAAACGACGCCTGAAATCCTCCTTGATTACTTTCTGGTATATATACTTCCCGCATGAGGAAATAGGAATTAATGTTCGCACCAACAAATATTCTAATCATACCAGGATTCGTTGACTGTAGTGCACTGATAGAAAGTGACTTAATGTTACTACCATTCGCAGTGTTGGACGCTTTAAATACCTGCACAATAGAACCCGAGCCATTTAAATTTGGATTTGCGGTGTTCGCAGTATTATAACCGACATTTCCAGTAATCTGCTTGAAATTGCAACATGTAGTAGGTAGTACCTGCGGGTATTCCCACTCTAAAGCTTCTACAATTATGTTGAATGCTTGTGCAGTTTGAGTAGATGCGTAGAGACTTTGGCCTGCCTGCAAGATAAAGTTACCAACCACTGTTACTTCATCCATAACAAAAATCGGAGTTGGTGTTGGTGTTGATTCCATTTCTGGAACAATAGGCGTTCCAACTTCTTTATAAAGAGCATAACTTACTCCATCCCCTATAAACAAACGAACCATACCAGTCTTCACTGGCTGAATGGCCTTTATAGTTATTGACTTCACTATTGACCCATTTGCGCTAGCCGTAAATAATAATGTTGAACCTACTCCATTTAAATTTCCATTGGCTGTTGAAATTTGAGCTATACCAGTCTTTGCTGTAAGAAGGGAATAGTCTTGTGACATTAGAGCGCTGAATTGAGATTTACATGAACACATAAGATGAAATTGGGGTTTGAAAAAGATTATCAATATCCGAATATAGAAACAAATTGTAAAAAAAAAAAATCTCAGTAAGTATTTTAAGAAACTTCATACTAAATAGCGACCAATATCTTAAAATATTGGTTCACTCACTCGCAAGTGTACACTAATATTAATCGAACAAAGCGGACGCTTTTGTATAGTGCACAGAGAGAAACACCATGAAGTACAAGGCACTGAGAAAACTCCACAGAAAGAGGAACACGATGTGCACCGTAGTCTCGAAACGCTTTCCCCGCCAGAGGGCTGAGGAGTAGCCAAACAGTTGAAATAACAAACGGACAAACCAGAACACGGCAAACATCAGCGACACCACCCCACCAAAGGGCGTGAAAAAACCTGAAGGATAGAATGCTGCAAGGCCTCCCATCAGCAGCACAGTAAGCGCTACAAAAAAGGTGTGTACATACATCATTTGCCGATTGATGAGGCTAAGCGGAGCAAGATCCTCCGTCCACCGGAAATAGCGGGGAAAGCCCACGTGCAGCAATGCCAGCGCTACGAGCAAAACACCAGATATTCTAACGAGGAGTTCCATCAGCAAGGCAAAATAAGGTAATGAACGGATTTATCTTATCCTGCCTCTCCACAACCAGACCTGCATTACTGAAAGTGCGAAGCCATCTGCCCCTGCTGAGAAAATGAAAAAAGCCCACAGTATAGGCAAAGAAGTTTGCGCTATCGCGCAAATGCTCCACCACAATAATTCTGCCGCCGGGAGCAAGCTGTGATCTAAGCGTGTTGAAGAACGCAACAGCCTCCTGCCCATCACGTATCTCATGCGCGGCCAGCAGCAGCAATATAGTGTCGTAGGGGCCATTGCTGAGTGTAGGGTTGCCTGTGTCTATCTGGACTGTGCCGGGATAAGGCCCGTAAGCGCTGCGCGCCCTGCGAATAGAAACCTCTGTGTGGCGGGCTGCATCGTAAAAGTCGTAGACGGTGAGCATGGCCGACGGATGAAGCCCTGCAATAAGCCCGCTAGTCTCATCAAAGCCGGCATGAATATTAGCGACCCTGCATCGCCCTTCACCAATATAAGGCCGCAGCCAGGAAAGCGAGTAGAAGCCGGACCAGTCGTAAACATAAGCAGACACAAGAAGCGAAATGCAAAGATTCCAGAAGATGCCGGCAGCCAAAATGAGGATGCCAATCCTGAAGGCTATACTGGCTGTGTAGAACCACAAAACACCCATGATAAGCAGCAGCAAAATGCCAATGACATAAAAGTGCCAGTTGAACCGGATGATGTTGGTAACACCCTGTAACCGCTTACGCACGCTCATCCGTTCCATTTGTCGCGATACCCTTTTTCCCAACGATATGGTATGTCTGAAATGCTGAACGCACTGGCAAGTACAGCATTACGAAACGGCGCCTGGTCCAGGAAGCCGATATGGCTGTGCACGACCTGGACGGGCGACGGGGTCCAATGCTCACGGACACCCTGCACAATGACAACTTCGCCAGAGGCCGGCAAATAGCTGAAGGTGAACGGCAAGGGGCCGGCGAATCGCCTCGCCTCTTTCCAGTCATTGAATGGTGAACCAAATGGAAGCGATGTATTTTGCCCCCCATCTGCCACCTGCACATCGATACCTGAACGAACGGAAGTTATTCTCTCTACTCCGGTTGCCAGTTCCCGATGAATATCTGTATAATGATAATCATAGTGAGTAAATACACCTCCCAGCGCATTCATCAACCTACTGTCCGTCTCGGAACGCAGTATGTAAAGGCCACGCAAACGCTTACCTGCAGCGGTGGTGTACCTCACAAAAAGCCTGTAGCCGAGCAGGTAAAAGCTGCTACCTATAAACGAAGGGAGCATAGCCGGTCTTAGCTGACGTGTCTGCACCATGGCCACCGCTACAAACGCCCATTTTGCATCCAGCGTATCTAACTCGAGACAAGGAGGAAGAAGATTTGCGACATCGGCGACCGGAACAGCATACGTAAAAACCAACGAGCTATCGAAGTGCGCTACTACCGCGAAGGGGTGGTCTTTTAAGGCCATGGGCATAACGTAAGTTATCAAACTTTCGCTGGAGTTCGTCTTTCCAACAAGTAACCAAATACTATAGAAGCACAAAGCACACAAGCAAGAACGAGGTTAACCGGGCCAAAGAGCAACAGATCTCGGGCCAAAGTGAATTCCAGCAAGTTCATGGCAATAATGATGACAACCTGGGAAACTGCACACAAACCGGCCCGGATGCGTGACAAAACCCAAATAGCCATAAACACCTCTGACAGACCTATAAGGCGTGTGATAACATCTGCATGATCAGCGCCCAAGATACGAGCAACTATATCGCGGTGGCGTGGCACCTGCATCAGCAACTTGCAGTAGATGCCATTAGTGAGCCAAATACCGGCAACTAAGAGGCGGATAATATTTGCTAAGCGCAGGGCAGGCATGAGACAAATATAAAGGATGAAATGATAGTGGCAGACCGCAAAGCATTGGTAGCCCCCTTACGGGGCAATGTTAAGTTAAGGATAGCGAGAGGTATGTCACCCTTTCAGGGCTGGGGAATTCTGAGGCATTTTTACGCAGGGCTATCACCCTGCGCTTATCTATTTAGCCCTTACAGGGCTTCCATCCTCCTTGCGCTAAGGGATTAGCCTAGCGGTCATTCATTGGGTGTTGTTATTGACACGCTGTAACAGTGGCACCGATAAATCGGTGCGTCGAATACCAACTTGCTTCTTCTACAAAGCTTGAACCCCTACGGGGTTCGTTGCCAATTTAAGCGTAAGGTAATTATGCCGCCCTTACTGGGTTATAAATGTAACGTCCGTTATTCGTAGGCCTTCAGCCTACGTTATTGTATACAGCCCTATAAGGGCTTACAGCGCCACCCACCACACCTGCCTTGTCCCCATGGCGCCCCATTTGCGGAAACTCTCTGAAACGCTTTCGTAGAGCGAGGCTGAATTGACCTTCTTACCTTTTTCTGAGAAGTCGAAATCCTCCGCTTTCGGTGCCACCACATCTACCTTTGTAGCAACCCATGTGGTGTGCAGGCGGGGAATGGCCAGCTCCAATATCATGCCGGGCAGGCCACCGAATGACTCGGGACCGCCGGCTACCGGAATATCTTCAGCATAGAACGCCACTACATACACACTATCACAAATGATTCCTACGGCCTTGCGGCACTTAAAGTTGGCAATGGTGCGTATCTCGTCCTTTTCCTTCCATTCCATCACACGCAGGGTGTCTTCAACAGAAAACTTCTGGTCAAAAACAGCCTTGTTCGCCTTTACCTTGTTAGCATGAAAATCTGTAAGCACCACATTCTGCGTAGCCGGACCGCTACCAAACATTTTCATGGCGGCATTTTCAGTCACCTCGCGGCCCGGTTTGTACATGATCCGGTTCGTATCAAACACCATATCAAAATACGTGGTATTGAACTTGGGCAACTGTGCCTTCATCTTCTCTACCCATGCGTTTCCTTCCATCTCCGCCATCTGCGCGTGCATGTTCACCCGGCGCTCGTATTCGATCTTTCCGGCGAGGGTGTGCTGTGCGTTGGCGGCAGTTGCCACCAGGAGGAAGAGATATATCAGTAAGTGTCTTTTCATTGTCCAGTATTATTTTCTCATCATTCTCATTCCCCCACCCTGTGGCGGCGGCGCCCCTGCAGGCGTGTGTGCAAAATTCCAGATCACATTCAGCATAGCATACCGGCGAATGGTGCCGTAGCTGTTCTGAGTAATAATGTTACCGCTGGCATTGCGGCTGAAGCCAAGATTCTGATTGAGAATGTCGAATACAGAGAAGCGTGTAGCAAGCTGACCCTTCTTGAGGAACTTTTTCTCTATGTATGCGTTCCACTTTATCACGTTGTTATTGCTGGTGAAGATGGGCGTCTTCTGGCGGAACATCATATCTACTGAGCTACCCACTTCGAATTTCTTTGGCAGTTGCACGGACCCATTCAGGTCATTGTTAAAGATGTAGTAGTTTGTATTTGCACGGCCGTTTGTTGAGGTATTGTCGTTGTAAGATATCTGCGGGTTCCAGCGAAACTCGAATTTATCCTCCTTGTCATAATTGAGGTAGGGACCAAAGGAGATAGCCATGTTGTCGTTGGTATTCTTGATACCATCGATCATATTATTGACATGGTAAACAGAGCCATTGAGCTGTGCACCTACCATGAAGTCGCTCTTGCCTATCTTGAAGCCATAACCCAGGAAGCCATAACCATTGTAGTTGCCGTCCATGTTAATATACTTCGTGTTGATGGAAGAACCACGCGTGGTTTGCTCTGTGGTAATGGCGTTCGAAACTGTTGTGAATGATACATTGGCCCACAGGAAGCGGCTTTGCAAAATCTTGAAGTCATTGAAGCGGGCAGCAACGGTATTAGAGAACGACTGGCGCAGTGCCGGGTTTCCTTCCACAGTATTGAGCGGATCATTATTTACCTGGAAGGGCAGCATCTGCTGGATGGTGGGCGCAGTGGTGTTGCCACGATAGTTGATGTTGAAGTTCGTTTGCCTGCCTACACGGTAGGTGAATGAAGCCTTTGGGAAGAGGTTGGTGAACCCGTACGGGGTAACGGTACCGCCGCGCAAAACATCTGTCTGCCTATATTCTGCACGATTCACATCACTGCCAAAGGAGAAGTTTATCTTCTCGTAAACGAACTTGAAGTTGAGTCCGCCCGAATAAGTGAAGATGTTGTACTTGTAGTCGGTGCTAAAAAGTGGATTGGCAACATCGCTATACTTGTCGCCGATTGCAGTGGCGGAGGAATCATAAGAAAGATTCGAGGCAGTGCTGTTATTCACTGTACTACCGGCATTAACCTCGGCATACATTACCTTGGTGATAGGCTCGGTGTAGGTAACCTTGCCGGAAAATGCCATTGTACCGGTATTGTTTTCCTTCTTCTGATTAATAGAAATACGCGGAACCGCAATTCCGGGATTAATTATGTCTGACAACAGAATTCCTGTGTTCTTAGACTCGTTGTAGTTCTCCTTCACATCCAGCGACAGGCTGCGTCCTTTCTTTGAGAACTTGCGGCGTAGTAGCAGGTCAGTGTTGAGGAACTGCGCGTTACCATCGCTGGTGATGGTACGATCGTTAAGACTGGTATCTTTAGGCGTATTGCTATCAGCGGTGCCGGCCTGGAAGTAGTTTTGTGTTTCGTAACGGGTATAGGTAGATGTTTGCTTTACGCCTGCGTTTGATGTGACTTTAACCGATGTATTGGAGTCTACCTTCCACTCGTACATAAAGTCTGCACCATGGCGGTCGCCCATGCTGTACTGGTGACGACGGGTGTCAGATACACGCACTGAGTCCGTAAGATTGTATTGAGTTTGTGTGGTACCATCTACGTTTACATCCTGCCGCGCAAACCGATAGTTGCCTGCCACATGGTGTTTTGATTCATCCCATTTGTTGGCATAGTGCGCACCACCGGTCCAGGTACGTGGGAAGCCCTCGCCATTGTACTTGCCATCCCAGCCGCCAAAGTCGTCATTGGTACTATTACGGTTGGTCACAAAGGCACCATCTTCAGTTATCTCCGTAGTGCCATTGCCTGCGCCAAACTTATCATTGTCCCGCCAGCCCAGGCCCACCTTGTCGGTATTAGAGACCACACCGAATGCGGCAAGCTGTCGCTTGGCCCTGACCGAGTTTATCATGCCCTGCTCCTGGAAGTAGCCATCGCTGCCGCCGCCGGCATCTACCTTGCCAAAGTAGCCCTTCTTCTTATCCTCCTTCAGCTCCAGGTTAATAGTGCGTGTCTTTTGCCCGTCGTCTATGCCAGTAAAATCTGCCTGGTCGCTCTTCTTATCATATACCTGCACCTTCTTCACAGCATCGGCCTGCAGACCCTTCATTACTACCTTGGGATCGTCAGAGAAAAACTCCTCTCCATCTACCAGTATCTTTTGCACAGTCTCGCCCTGGGCTACAACATTACCGTTCTTATCTACCTGAATGCCGGGCAGCTTCTTCAGCAGGTCTTCCACGGTTGCGCCCTCCTTCACTTTGAAGCTATCGGCCATGTACTCTGTAGTATCCCCCTTTATCTTGATGGCAGACACCTGCTGGGTAAGTACAAACTCCTTAAGCAGAAGCGATTTAGAGATCATAGGCAGGTCGCCCAAGTCGGTAACAGACTTCTTTACGTTGATATTGTCTATATAGTCGGCAAAACCGGGGAACGTGACGCGGAAGAAGTATTTGCCCTGCTTGCGCACGCGGGCTTCGAACTGGCCTGCGCCATTGGTGCGGGTATGGGCTTCGATAACAGAATCCCACGAACGGATAAGCACCACAGATGCCATGGGCAGCTTAGCAGCATTGAGCGTATCGGTAACAGAGCCGCGAATGAGGTATGGCTGTGCCATGCCTTGCACCACGAAACACACAATAAAGGAAAGCAGCAGGTAGAGTCTCTTCATGCGGATATTTATAGAAAACGCGAAATGATTGAAAACGGTTGTAAAACTATGGGCAGTACGATTGGCTAAAAAATCTGATTCGGTTAAAGAATATGTAAAAGTCGGTGAAAAGCAGGGTTTGGGCGGTAAAGGGTGGGCGGAAAGAATAGCTACATAACAGAGCAGCATGTACCATTATATACCTTTGCATAGCATTACACACACCATTGGCATACCTGGCACCATATAAGAGGCTGAACACCCTGCTGCAGAATGAGAGCCTGGAGCCTATGATAAGCTGGGGCTTCAGGATGGCGCTGTCTGGCACTGCTCCTATTATCTGGGGGCTTATGACCGGCAGGATAAGTGATGCTGTATGGGTAACGGTGACCGCGGAGGCCGTGACCTGGGTGGAGCTGAAGGGCGCATTTACGTGGCGCCTGCGCGTACTGGTAGCTGCTGCAGTGCTGGCGGTTTCTGCAGCGGTGCTGGGCTCGCTGACAGGGCATAGCCTGCTATTGAGCTGTATCTACATGTTCATCGTGGGCTTTGGGGCCACCATACTTAAAAACATTGGGGACCGTGCCAGCGGGCTGGCTATAGCGTTTTACCTGATGTTCATTGTCTGCAATGCCTTCCCGGTAAGTGAGGCTGTTGCTGTGCAGCAACGGATGCTGCTGATTGGTGCGGGCGGGGTATGGGCTCTGCTGGTGGGCGTGGTGGCATCGGCCTTTATGCCTGAACAGGAACCTTTTCGCAGGCAGATAGCAGTGATATGGCGGGCCATAGCAGCCCTGGCAGATGCGGTATCGAAAAGTGACAACCGCCCGGGATATACAGGTATGCTGGCGCAGGTGTATGCACGGGAAAAAGATGTGCGAACTGCCATCAACAACTCATTTGAGTTTTACTCACAAACGGCACAGCAAACCAGCACACGCGACAACAGGCAACATCAACTGGCGCAGCTAAGAAAAGTGGCGGGCCTCGTGGCGGTAAATGTGATAGCCATGGGCGATGAGATGGAACACATCAACGTACACGAGCTGGACAAGGCACTGCGCGCAAAGGCCGCTGCCCTATTCGGTGCACTGCGTGAAGTATCCGAGCGACTATCGGCCTATATGCTCACCATAAACCACGAAGAACGCCTGCTGGTGCAGACGCAGATAAACAGGATGCGCAAGCTGACAGCCCTGATACGTGAATACCCCATGCCGCCGGGTGTGCGGCAGGCAGCAGCCATTGCCCGCATACTACAACTGACAGAGCGCACGGCCAACCTGCTGGACAATGCCCTGCTGCGTATGGAGCAAATGGGTGACGACAAGCCGGTGTTCAGGTCTTACTCCATGATAAAGACTGCCTTTGTATTGAGGCCACGATTCCTCTGGGAGAACATCAGGAGCATGCTGCACATGAACACCTTTGCGTTCAAGTTTGCTATGCGGTCTGCGATTGCTGCTACAGTGGCACTATTCATCTACAAGTGGTATAACATAGACCATGGCTTCTGGTTGCCGTTCAGTGTCATGATCGTTATACAACCCTACTTTGGTGCCACCTTCAAGAAGGCCAGAGACAGGACCACGGGCACATTGCTTGGGGTATTGGCGGGTAGCTTGTTATTATACCTGCCACAAGGCTACTTCATACAGGAGGGTATTCTCTTCTTTACGTTCATTATGATGGTTTACTACGTAAAGAAGAAATATGCATGGTCGGCATTTTTCATTACGCTTAACCTTCTGCTATTATTCAACATTGAGGCTACCTACAACACATCGCTTCTGGGTACACGCATAATAGCTACCATTGGAGGCTCTCTGCTGGCCGTGGCCGCCGGCTGGCTGTTGCTGCCTACGTGGGACAAAAAATTGCTACCGGCCTATATGGCACGCGCCATTGCCGCGAATTGCGACTACTTTACTGTTACGTTCTTTAGGCCTGAGGAGCATAGCAACTGGACCCGTTACAAACGTGTAGCAGAATCGGATAACAGCAATGTTTATGACTCATTTTCGCGCTACCTGCAGGAACCCGGTGGCGAAAAGAAGGAAGCATGGTATAGCCTGATAACTTATGCCGTAAGGATAACGCGGAACCTAAACAACATTCACATGGAGCAGGGCGAAAAGCGCCTGGAAGAAACTAGCACGGTGAGTGATGTGCAACGCGAAAAAATTGAGGAGGCTCTGAAGCTCTTCAAGCAACTGCTGGAGGAGGCACGAAAACTAAAGCCCAGCGCAGTAAAGGGGATTCAACTACCCGACAATGCTGAAAAGGCTGCCCTGGTTATGAATCACAACCAATCTTTTCTGCTGGAAAAAATAATTATCGAAGCGCGCACAATGCTGGATGACCTGGCGAAGATGTAGCGGACACTACCAATCGGGGTGATCGGCGTTCCAGTGTATCTTCTCGCCATACCCACCCAGGCCCATCAGCTTATTCATACGCATGGTAATGCCGATTTCGTGATACGGGCCGGCTATGTGGTAGTAGGATCGGCCATAGGTGATGATGAATTTGTTGAGGTCTACATTTACACCAAACGAAAAGCCTGCAACGCCCTTGACAGTTTGCAATGCCATCTCGTTGCGACGCAGCACATTGTAGGCCCCCGTTACGGTTACCTTCTTACCCAACGTGATCTCTGCCCCGAATATAAAATGGCGGAACAGCTTATTTGCAAAATAGCGCTTGGTCTTCTGGTTACTATCGGTGGTGCCAAGCAACGTATTTGCGGTAACATCTTCCGGATTGCTATAGCGAATGTCCCACTCATAGAGGTGATGAATGGTGGAGAACAATCGCAGAGGCAAATGCTTAAATTGTTTTGAGACGCCAAACTGGAGGTCGAATGGTATAGGCTCGGCGGGATTTACATCTGTGTACTTATCCAGCATTACGCCCATATTTTTAGCCACTACACCAATATCCCAAAGAGAAGCAGTATCGTAATAGTTGACACCGACATCTATCATGGCCGCTGAGGCGCGAACGTTGTATAGTGCGGAGTGTGCAAACTTCACATTGGCACCATACCGCCAATGCTCGCCATAGCTGCGCGATGCACCGAATGAGAAAGCATAGTCCACTGCCTTGAAATCGCCCTCTACGGTACCGGCTGCAGTGGTGTTCTTGAAGTTTCCGTAGTTCATGTACTGCAACCCGCCCACAAAGGAAGTGTTGAGCTTCTCTGAGTGGTAGCCGTAGTTGAGGTTGGAGGAGCTCATCCCGGCATACAGGCCGTTATAGTTGAGCTGCAACTGGTTGTGCAGGCCAGGTCTCATTAGTGCCGGGTTTTGCACGGCAAGAGATATGTCCGGCGACGGATTGGCAACACTGATACCTCCCAAAGCCGACACACGAGGCGAATTGGAGAGGCGAAGGAACTCGAATGCAAACTGACCACCCGTGACCTGGGCTAATAGTGAAGAAGAACCTGTAATTGCCAGCCCCAACAACAAAGCTTTGGCAGCCTTATTATTGCTACCACCCACAAAAGCATTCTTCACACGCTGCAGTACCTGCATATTGACGGAGTTTTCGGTTGCCAGATAAACGCGCTACCGGCATAAATATTGTTTTAACTACTGCGCCGCCTGCTGCATTTGTTCTATAATACCTGCACTTACACCTGTGTAAGAGAAGCCGCCATCGTGGAAAAGGTTCTGCATGGTGACCATACGCGTATAGTCGCTGAACATCATTATGCAATAGTTGGCACAGTCTTCTGCGCTGGCATTGCCAAGTGGTGACATCTTATCGGCATAGGTATAGAACGCGTCGAAGCCAGACACACCTGAGCCGGCAGTAGTAATAGTTGGCGACTGCGAGATGGTATTGACACGCACCTTCCTGGCAAAGCCATAGTGGTAGCCAAAGCTACGGGCAATGCTTTCGAGCACGGCCTTCGCATCTGCCATGTCGTTATAGCCGGGGAAGGTACGCTGGGCAGCTATGTAGCTGAGTGCAAGTACTGAACCCCATTCGTTTATAGCATCTGCCTTCATGGCCGCCTGCAATACCCTGTGCAGGGAAAGGGCGGAAATATCCAGCGTCTTCAGGAAGTTCTCGTGATTTGACTTAGTGTATTCGATATTTTTGCGCACGTTTGGCGACATACCTATTGAGTGCAGAATGAAGTCGACCTTGCCACCGAATATCTCCATGCTCTTGGTCATCAAGGCATCGAGGTCGGCATCGGAAGTAGCATCTGCGGGAATAACCTGGGCATTGCACTGCTGCGCCAGCTCATTGATCTTGCCCATGCGCAATGCAATAGGCGCATTCGTGAGTACTATCTCAGCACCCTCTGCCACGGCAGACAGGGCAGTTTTCCACGCGATGGAGCGCTCATCGAGCGCACCGAAGATGATTCCTTTCTTTCCTTTGAGCAATTGATTTGCCATAATATTTCAAAATAGATTAAGACGGTGAAGCCTAAAAGACGTTCACGCGGTTTTAGAACCGCTGTAAAAGTAGATAAAAGACGCTAAACAGCACTTACATCAAAAACGCTCATACTGAATATCATACGTCATGGTGTACTTATTCAGCACGCTGTCCTGCAATACGACCCTGGTCTGGGTGATCTTGCTATCGGAATCGTAGATGTATGAGATGGCTGCATTCTTAGTGCGCGATGAGATAGACTCAACCAGGTGCTTGTTCTGGTAAATGTTAGAGCCAAAGAAGGTGAATGACTCCAGCCACATCCAGTCGCCGGGACGGTTAGCATTCTCGGTATAGAAGTGATAGCTCTCATCCATAAATGTCTGGCCGGGATAGAGCAGACTATCACGCACGTCGTTAGTATCCCTTACCCAGATATAAGTAGGATTGTAGTTGTACTTCCATACGTAGGAATAGTCAAGGAAATGGGGCTTATCCATCGTATCCGTTACCGGGTTCTTCACCGGCAGGCTCACAACCTTGAAATGCATAGGCGTGTCAAAGCCAGAGCTTAGCGTAATGTAGAGCTTGTCGTCGCTGTAGTGGCGGAGGAAATCACCGTCAACCGACGTATAAGTAGAAAAATCAGTTGTAGTAATGTAAGAATAACTTGTGCCAGCACGCTCAACCCTGTAGAGCAGCTTGCCCTGATAGCGGTAATCGGTGATCTGGTTTGGAGTAAGCGCCTTCCGCACCATTCCATCACTATTCAGGTAAAAAGTGTCAACTTCTGTGATGATACTAGTGAGAATGTCCGTTGTCTTCTTATATACGGTGTCGTTGAAGTAGGAAAAGTCTATCTTTTTGAAGATCTCGTTTGAGTCATTGCCGGTGTAAACGATCTGTGAAACACGGTTTTTGTCGTCATAATAGAACCTGTAGCTCTCTGTAATGGTGCTTGGCATATTACCGAGGGGAGCAGTCATTTCTATTTTGGTGATCTTGTTGTATGACAGCATACGCAGATTGTTAGGGGTAGGCGCGTTGGAATGGATGCGTTTTTTACATGCCGCCATTCCCACAATAGCTGCGAGCATCAGAAAAGTCGCAACGTATGATAATATTCTTTTTTGCATATGCAGGTTTTTATACTACAGGAACGTAAAAATAGCAAATATGGTACAATAGTCAACGGCGGGCAGAAAAAATCGGCTGCGGCGCCTAAAAGCCTCTATGGGATTAATTTTCCTGCATACCGGTAACAAAGTCCTGAAGCAGTAGCGCGATCTGTGGAACATTGCGGAAAGTGACCTCTGAAGGCTTATCATAAATATCGTGATAATAACCTTTGCCACCATTGGTATAGATGAAAATGGCGGGCACACCAGCCTCGGCAAAGTGATAATGGTCGCTATTGGCGGCTTTGCCCCGACTCTTGATGACGGGCAAATAATGGTGAGCATCGTTAATGCCCGTGAGCTGGCTATAACGCGCGGGATATTCTGTGGCGTTTACTACGGTAATGCCATCGGTGGCATCGCCCATAATGTCGAGGTTGGTGAGGAACCTTATATGAGACAGCGGCAATGTGGGATGATCGACAAACCATGCCGACCCCATGAGGCCGGCCTCCTCGCCGCTGAAAGCTATGAAGACGATTGTGTAGCGCTGAGGATGCCTGGCGTAGTACCCGGCAAGGTAGAGTAGCATAGAACTGCCACTGGCATTGTCGCTGGCGCCGGGGAAGATGGTTTCGCTGCCCATCATGCCCAGGTGATCGTAATGGGCTGAAAAGACAATAAAAGAGTCCTTAAGTGTGCCGGGAACACAACCAATGATATTTGCGCTCTTCATTTCGCGAAGACGGGCTTGCACTTTTACATCTGCATTTCCGGAGGAAGGGACAAGGCTATCGGCCACATAAAGCACGGTTGCCGGCTGTTGCTGCCGGTCTACAGTCCACATGGCTTTGGTAGATTGCGGAATGATGTAGCAGCCACGGGGCAGCATAGAGGGAAGGCTGTGGCGACGAACACCATTGCGGCAGCAAAACGAGTCAACACCATGCAGCACCCACATTGTTGCCGCAGGATCAAAACCGAATGCTACTGACAGATTAGGCTGGGCCGAAAGATCTACAACTCTGATGGGCAAGTGCGCCCCTGAAAACGATGCGCTGCCTGCATCTACCAGGTAATCTGCACCGGGAGTGAGCGAACGACCACTCAGCGTGAGCTGCATAGCGCCGGGGAAGGAGTTGACCGGAAATGTATAATGCTGCTGAAAACCACCATCACCGACAGGCTCCAGACCCAATTGTCTGAACTGCTTTTCGATATAGTGTGCAGCACGCACCCGACCATCCCGGACATATCCACGACCTTTCATCTGCGGCGATGCCAGAACGTCTATGTGCCGGCGCAGTGACGCCACAATAAATGCCGTATCATCAACAGCCAGCAAACGAACCGAGGAACAAAAAAAGATGCCGAACAGGAGGATGCGAACTACCAAACAACGCATAAAACAAAGATACCCTATTGTCCTTTCATAGCTTCGGCAAGCTCATCGAACGGAATGTCGAGCACGTCATAAATCTTATCGCGCCAATGATAGTGCCACCACTCGGTGGGTATGAAATTAAACCCGTGCTTCCACATCAGCCCTTTGAGCAAGCGGCGATTGGCAAGGACATCGGCAGGCAGCTTTGTGAAGGCGTGATGGGCAGAGTCAGTGAAGTTGTCATAGCCCGTACCCATGGGCAATTCCTTCCCGGTCCTGAGGTCAATAATGGTAATGTCTAATGCAAGGCCACGGTTGTGATGGCTACCCTTTCGCGGGCTGGCAGTGTAGCGCCTATCTGTAGTATAATGCCAGAGCGAGCAGGTAATGGTAAACGGCCGGTAGGCGTCATAAACCTTGAGCCCAAGGCCCTTTGTTGCCAGTTCTGCCTGCACGTTCCTCAGCGCCTCAGCCGGCTTTACCCGGAGCCAGGCAGCGGGGTGCGGGTACAGGACGTGCTTTGTAAAGTTATTGGCAGTGGCATATCGCACGTCCAGGACGATACCCGGGATAAATTCAGGAAGTGAAACAAATGCCATCGAAGCATTAGCTGCTACAGCCTTTCGCAACTCTGCGCCGGACCGCACAACTTTATGGTCGCACGAACATGGCTGCGCCAGTGACATAACACCGGATAATAAGAGGACTATCAGTGAACAGGCCCTGTACATTAGCGGAGCTCTTCGTAGTCTATATAATCGCCCTCTTGCTGCACAGAGCGGCGGGGCTGTGACTGAGACTGAGCCTGCTGTTTGGTGCGGCGTTCCATCTCGTCCATTTCGCGGCGCATACGGCGCATCTGCACGCCAACAGCATTGGTGAGGCGCAGCACAGGCAGCAGTACTGTGAGCACTACACGCACCACGATAAAAATGACAAAGAGCCAAATGATCAATCGTAACATGTAGGGACAAAGGTAGTCCTTTCCGCAGATTAGGTTACGCTATTCCTGTAGCGCATTTCCGATTGACAGGTGTGTTCAGCCCCACCCCGGCCCTCCCCGATAGGGAGGGAGCTCAATGTCCGTGCTGTCGCACGGGTGTTGTTGCAAAGGGGTGTATTTCAACGATATGAATTGTGTTTATCCCATTTGCAACCAATTGTAAAACAAAACATAAATCGGGCAGGTACACTTTAGTTTGTGCGGCCATTCGGTAAATTGCCGGTCTAAAACTGATGTACATGGCATGGCTGCGCCTGGTAAGATGGCGAAACCTTGTGATCATTGCGCTGACACAACTGATGGTGTGGTGGTGTGTGGTATTGCCCATGTCGCCGCAAGTGCTGAAGGCAACGAATTTCCTGGCACTGATGCTATCTACCGTTTTTATTGCAGCAGCAGGATATATCATCAATGACTACTTCGACATAAAAATAGACCAGCGCAACAGGCCCGGCAGCGTGGTGCTAGGCAAGCGCATAGAAAGGAAGAATGCCATCATTGCGCATACGCTGCTCAACGGGCTGGCACTTGCTGCCGTAGCTCGTATAGCCTTTATGGCCGGCCACCCGGAGTGGATGATACTGCAGGCTTCATGCACCATCATGCTGTGGCTTTACTCCACCACCTTCAAACGTCAATTTGCCAGCGGCAACATAATGGTGGCGTTACTGACTGCACTGACCATAATGACGTTGTATGTCTATGAGCCCGCACTGCAACAAGGCAGAAGCCTGGCGGTGTGGATCATTATCGTTTACGCCTACTTTGCCTTTGTGCTTACCTGGATGCGCGAAATAGTAAAGGATATGGAAGACATGGAGGGCGATGCCGCAGAGGGATGCGCGACCATGCCTATAAAAAACGGGCTGGCGTTTGCCACAAGATTCACTGCCGGCTTGTCTATTTTGGCGGTTATTCCCCTGGGCATATCGGGAGTTACACTTTTAACACATGGCCGCGCGTTGATGTCTGTTTATGTTTTAGTTTTGCTGGCTTTGCCGCTGCTGGTATGGACCATCTACCTGCTGCGCGGAAAGCCCACAACAAGCCACTACAGCGCATGCAGCCGGGCCCTGAAAGTGATAATGGTATTTGGCGTGCTGGCATTGTTAGTACATAAATTCTCTTAAGACCATGAAGAAAATAATTCTCGCATCGCAATCGCCCCGTCGCAAGCAACTGATGGAAATGGCGGAATTGAAATTTGAAGTACTGGTTGCAGACGTAGACGAATCAAATCCGCCCGGCATGCCCGGCGAGGAAGTGCCTGCATTCCTATCGCGAAAAAAAGCGGATGCAATATTCCATAAATCGCCCGAGTCTATCATCATCGCTGCAGATACGATAGTGCTGCTGGATGGGCTGATACTGGGAAAGCCTACTGATTCGGTACATGCCACCTCCATTCTGCGTATGCTATCGGGCAGGATGCACCGTGTGGTAACGGGTGTTTGCATACGATCGGCCGAAACGGAGGCAGTGTTCTCAACAACAACAGAAGTTTATTTCCGCGAGCTTACTGAAACGCAGATAGCGCACTATGTGACCAACTACCGCCCCTATGACAAAGCGGGCGCTTACGCCATACAGGAGTGGATAGGTGTGACAGGCATTGAGAAAATAAACGGCGACTACTACAACGTAATGGGATTGCCGATAGGCGATGTAATATCGGTGCTAGGGAGTGAGTTTGGGGTGTAAAAAAGGGAGCGCAAAAAGCGCTCCCTGAAAACATCCTTTCTACTTATTCTTCTTAAACTTCCGGTTCTTATTGAAGTTATTTCCGCCGCCCTGGTTGAAGCTGTTGCCTCCCCCGCCGCCACGGTTGTTGTTATTGTTGTTGCCGTTGCCCTTAAAGTTGCGGTTGTTGTTATTGTTGTTACCGCCGCCGCGCTGCTTAAAGTTGCGATTGTTGTTGCCGCCCTGCGGTGTAGGGTCAAACGGTACGCGGTAGCCACCGGTCTCATACTTCAGCGCACCGCCTGATATTTCGGCCAGCTCATTCTTGATCATGTCATCATGCACGGGCTCGCGGTGCCAGTTGGCATAGGCCAGCTTCATGTAGTAGCCAATAGCCTGTGTGAGGCCGGTGCGTTTTTCCGGGTCGGTCTCTTTCACAGCCCTGTCAAGCAGGTCCTGGATGTTCTTGCCCAGGTGCCTGTGCCTGATGGGCGCCTGCGGATAAGGCAGCACCTCTGGCTTAGCAAAGACCATTTCCGGCGTGGGGCACGGATAGGGCGCATCCACATCCAGTTTGAACTCCGTCATCTGGAAGAGATGATCCCACAACTTGTGTTTGTAGTCCTCAATCGTCTTCAGGTGCGGGTTTAGCGTACCCATAAGCTCAATAATGATCTCTGCCTGCTGCAGGCGCTTAGCGCGGTCTTCAACAGACATCAGGTATTCCACCATCTTCTGGACATTACGTCCGTATTCGGGCATCAGCATTCTGCTGCGCGTAGTATTGTATTCCATTAATAGAAAAGTTCAGTGCTAAAGAAAAAACGTCCGAAGGCCGGACAAAGTATCACACAATGACACAGGTCGATATTGTGCGATAGAAATGCACTACAAATGTAGGAATAAGGAAGGAAATAAACTGCAAAAAAGTGTGGTCTATCTAAATAACCGGCAATGCAGCAATCGGCCGGGGTTTCCCGCCGGACCGGAATGTTAAGGCAGCAATTGTTAGATTTGTATAATACCTATCTTAGAAATGAGCCCAAAAATCGAAAAAATCATACCCTATCTAATCGGTGCAGCTGTATTAATGTATGCTGCGCTCTATAACGGATACCCAATCTATGGCGGCGATACACACGCTTACGTTACAAGCGGATTTACGGGCCAGATACCGTTTGACAGAAGCCCATTTTACGGCATATTTCTTCGACACTCAAGCCTTGCTGAATCACTTTGGTTTACCATACTTGCGCAATGCCTATTGCTGAGTTATGTAACTATAAAGTACTTCAGAATGCTGCTTGGCAAGCCAATACCGCGGGTAGAGGTAGCACTGATGCTGGTTGCCGGCTTTCTTACTTTCATATCGTTTGTGGCTTCAGCGTTGATGGCCGACGTATTTACACCCATACTTTTTCTTTCCACTATGCTATTGCTATTTGACGAATCTGCAAGTCCGCCTCAGCAATGGCTTTACCTTGGCATTGCGTTTGTTTCGATAACAATGCACAACTCCCATAGCGCAATAACAATATCGTTTAGCGCCATAATACTGATTTACGGATTACTTAAGAAAAGCAGGCGGTATGTACTCAATGGGATAAAGCTCATGAGTGCCAGTATCCTATCCATAATTATAACGTGCAGCATGAATGCAAGTGCGGGATATGGTTTCGTTTTTTCGAAAAGCTCTTCGGCCTTCGTTGTGGCCAAATATGCTGAGACGGGCATCCTGCGTACTTATTTTGATGAAAACTGTGAACGCGAGCATCTTAGAATGTGTGCTTTCAAAGACAACCTTACACCCTACCCGTGGGATTTTATGTTTAGCGAGTACAGTCCACTGAACAAAGCCGGGGGGTATGATAGCTGTGAGCAAGAATTGAACTTCCTGGCAAAGGATGTGCTTTCTGTACCCAAACTTCGCAAAACCTACGCTATTCACTCCCTTTTTTCCGTGGGGCGACAGCTATGTGAGATCCAGGAACGTGAGAAAATCGTTAGCTTACCCTTTGAATCCTTTCAGGTGAAAAACATTTGGGGACGTTTTCCTGCTGAGCGAAATCAGTTTGTGAGATCGAAACAAACCGAAGACAAGCTTAATATCTCCGCTATCAATATTGCCGACAACGCGTTCCTGATTATTTCAACTTTATCTGTCCTGCTGTTTTTCCCTAAGCTTCAACGAAAGGGAGACAAAAAGGTCTATGCTGTGCTGGCTGCCCTTTTTCTTATCAATGCTGCCGTAACAGCGATACTCTCTACTGTAGATCCGAGATATAGCTATCGTATACTGTGGCTACTCCCGGCTACCAACGCAGCCCTGATAGCCCGGTACATAAATGAACGTATAGATAGCGCCCAACACAGCGACTAAACAAAATATAATGTCATCAATGCTAGAACTGCTGAAACAACCACACCCACTTCCGGGCAAAAAGAACGTTCTACTGGTGGCACTGCTCATGGGCGCGGCGGTTGCACTATTCCTTATCGTCTTTCAGCCTTTTGGTTTGGCGACAGTACCGGGAAGCGGAAAGAAAGTGAGATTACTTATGGGATATGGGCTGGTGACCGCCATCGTAGTGTTCTTTAACGGGGTGCTGCTGCCCCTTTTTCTCCCGCGTCTTTACGCCGCTGAGCGATGGACGCTAGGCAAGGATCTCTTTCTGTTGGGGTTGATGAACTTTACGGGCGTTGCCCTGGTGAATTTTTTCTATTCTGCATTGGTCTTCGGCTTTTCGATGTCGCTAAATAGCGTGGGCTTCAGTCTTTTTGCAACACTGAGCGTGGGCTTCCTACCGTTCACCATCCTGGTACTGTACCGGCACAACCGACTGCTGCAACAGAACCTGCAATCTGCAGCGGCGATAAATAACCAGATACCGGCACAGCACAATGAGTCTGAAAAAGCCGGTGGCAATGCCTGGGATGAGGAAACGGTGATTGTGCTGAATGCCGAGGGCGGCGGCGAGGAGCTGAGATTCAGGGCCTGCGACCTGCTGTATGCGGAGAGCGCAGACAACTATATAAAGGTGACCCTACTGGATAACAACACTGCCAAAACGACAATAATAAGGCAAACGCTGAAACAACTTGAGGAACTGGCAGCGGCAGAAAACAAGATAGTAAGATGCCATCGCTCCTTTATTGTAAACATGCAGAAAGTAGCACATGCCGAAGGAAACGCCCAGGGGCTGAAGCTGCAAATAGAGGGATGTGATGCCATAGTTCCTGTATCGCGCACCTATGTGCCGGCAATAAGAAGCTTGCTAAACACCCCATAATACAGTTGTAAACCGTCCCAAAATTGCTGTCTGCCCCTGAGGTTTGCCGGATATCCCATTAATTTGGAACGTGCCTGCCCCTAATGGTTTCTTTGCCCAAAAAGAGAACCATGTTCATCGTACTACTTATCGCACACATTGTCTTTGGCACCACATCACTACTGGCGGGTCTGGGAGCAACGCTCACAAAAAAAGGACGCAGACCACATATCTTATCCGGCCTGGTATTCTATTGGGCAATGTATGGAACTACGTTTTGCGCTGTCATAATGGCACTGCTGAAGTGGAATCCTTTTCTGCTCTCCATCGGGATCTTTGCGACTTACCTGGTTTTCACCGGCAGGCAGGCTATCAGATTCCTCCGACTCAGGGAGTCCTACAAGCCTACCACAAAAGACAAAATCCCTGCATTGGTTGGGTTTATCACAGCCATTACCATGCTGGCGTACCCACTAACCGCGTATGCCGCGGGCCATGGGTGGCCGGTTTCCGTACTGCAGGTATTCGGGGGCATTTTGCTCCTGTTCTCAATAAGAGACTACCGCATAATGAGCAACGCGGGAAACTTCACCGCACGAAACAAAGTATGGCTGCCGCGACATATCTCTGCCATGGGTGGTGCCTATATATCAACAGTCACTGCTTTCCTCGTTGTGAACATTCGGTTCACACCATCGTGGGTAGTGTGGCTGGCACCTACTGCGGTGGGGACTGTGCTGATATCGATGAGTATTGCTAAACTGAGGCTAGAGACAAAGAAAGCAGCACAATAGCTGCAACGGCCAGCAGAAAATTAAGAAAAAATGGCAATGGTTGGGCATATCACTAATTTTGCAAAAAAACGATGAGCGCAGACTTCTGGAACGAACGATATGCCGAGAACGAATATGTATATGGTGAAACACCCAACAAATTCCTTGCAGAAAAACTGGAGGGAATAACGCCCGGCAAAATACTTTTCCCTGCTGATGGAGAAGGAAGGAACAGTGTGTATGCGGCAACACGGGGCTGGGATACGTATGCATTTGACCAAAGTGCCGAGGGCAAAAAGAAAGCAGAGCTGCTGGCTCAGAAAAGTGGCGTGACCATAAAATATGAAGTAGCATCGATGCCTGATGTGCATTATAAAACACAATCGTTCGATGCGATGGCGTTGATATTCGCGCACTTTCCGGGCGGCACAAAGATCAAATTCCTTCAGCAACTCGGCACGTATGTAAAGCCTGGTGGCATTGTGATATTTGAAGCCTACAGTAAAAGCCACCTGAAGTTTAAGGCTGACAATCCCCGTGTTGGCGGCCCGTCTGACGAAACTATGCTCTATACAACTGAAGAGATCAAAGCCTGCTTTCCCAATTTTGAGGCGCAGCAACTAGAAGAAACGGAGCTGGAAATATGGGAGGGGAAATTACACGGCGGCATGAGCTCGGTGATACGATTTGTGGGTAGGAAGCATGCCCTTTAAAAGGGTGCGCTCGCCAATATTCTACAAAAGAAAAGCCCGGCCACCCCGCAGCCGGACTTATTCATGTTTCAAAGCGAAAGGGTAACGATAGTATTACCACGACAGCGGATAGCTGGCGCCACTGCCAAATGTGAGTGTAGCCGTCTTGCTGCCAGTGAATGTAAGTGTAGCCGTCTTGCTAAAGGTTGCGCCTGTACTTGTAGCGCCCGTCATCACGACGCTTGCTGTTCCCGTAGTGATAAGCAAAGTTGTTTTATCAACAATAATATCAGTACCTGTTATAGTAATGGTACTGGTGAATGAGGCCTTTTTTCTCACATTGGATTGCTGTGAACCTTGCCTAACGTAGTTGAGATTCAGCTTGTAAACATCTGACGTGGGGGCAAGTCCTGTAACGACAAATTCTCCGGAACAGCTATCGTCAGAGCTCATGCGTGTAGTGGAATAACTTGTATTACCGGAAAATGTGCCTGTGAACTTTGAAGGGATGCCAAGTGTACAAATGACAGCCAGATGAGCGTGGTATAAATAATCGTAAGACGCGGGTCCGTATGTGCCGGCACCTCCTAATACAGTGTCCTTTTCGCCTCCGCAGGGCACCACTGATGATTTTGCCATTGTTGTTTGCTCAGTAGCCTGATCTGTCATACCGGCCTTTTGCCCTGTCATTGCTTCTGTTATAGCGTCGGCCGCGTCTTCATCGCTCACGGTCTCAGAGGATGTAGTAGTCCCGGTATTGTTAGCAGGGAGATTTTCCTTGCGGCAGGCAGCAGCGGCAAGCAGCAACATGGCTGCGATAAGCACCGCTGAAAATTTGTTTGTGCGAAGTGTGTTTGTGTGTTTTCTCATGACATAAAGATTTTGGTGTGAAAGAAATTGATTTAGCCGGGAATGATACCCGGTGTAAAATTGGGCAGATGAAGCCTAGCCACAATTGACAATCAGGGTGAAATGGCTAAAACGAGCGTTGAAATGACCAGGAATGCAAAATGTAGCGGCACTAAATGGCTATGCATTCATCCACGCCTTGAAGATGGGAACTCTCGCCTTGCTGACAATAACGGGCTCCTGTGGTGCAGGGTGGACCCTCACTGCAAGACGACCGCCAAAGTGGGACTCTATCTCCCGTATGCACCGGCGATGAATAATATATTGCCTGCTGGATCTGAAAAATAGGGATGGGTCCAATTGCTGCTCCAGCTGCTCCATCGTAAGTTCTATGGCATACATGCGCCCATCGGTAGTGTGCGCGTGCACTACTTCAAATGCTGTGTGAAACCACGCTATGTCGTCGGCAACCAAGGGGATTAGTTTATCCTTGAAATGAACCAGAAACGAACGTTTGTAAGAAGTGGGCGACGACACCTTAGCAAGGACTTGCTGCAGATCGTCAAAAAATTTGTCGGTGGGGGCCTTTGCTGAAAGGCGGGAAAACTTATCTATTGCGTTGATAAGTTCCTCATCGTCAAATGGTTTGAGCAAATAGTCGATCCCGTTTGCCTTAAACGCCTGCAGCGCATATTCGTTGTAAGCCGTTACGAATATCACCGGTTGCACAATCTCCACCTGTCTGAAGATGTCGAATGACAAGCCATCGCCAAGACGGATATCCATAAATATAAGGTCAGGCGCCGCATTATTCTCGCGGAACCAGGAAACTGCAGCGGATACACTGTCTAACATCGCCTCTACGGAAATTTCCCGATCGCAACCTAACAGGGCAGCCCTAAGCGCACGCGCAGAGGCCGGCTCGTCTTCCACAATTACTATTCGAAGTGGTTTACTCACGCCATTGGTATTTTCACTATAAACTCAGTGGCAGTGCGTTCTATCTGTAATTCTCTGCCCATAAGTATCTTACACCGTTTTGATAGATTTGCAAGACCAACTCCGGACCCGGGTTCCGGCGTTGCAAGTGGCTGCAGGTTGTTTCTCAAAACTAAAAAGCCAGGTTCATCAGAAGCATAAATATACAGGGGCATTGCCGAAGAAACAGCATTGTGTTTCAGCACATTCTCCAATAGCGGTTGCAGGCTCATGTGGGGCAATCGGCGTGTAGCACCAGACGCCCCAATCCTGAAATCAATATGCAACCCGTCCTCGTGCCGCATTTTCATAACCTCTGCATATGCGCCGGCCGCCGCCAGTTCATCAGCCAGCGTTACCATATCCCCCGGCCGCTCTGTAAGGGAGTACCGGAAAAACCGCGACATGTGGGAGATATACTTGCGCGCCTTAGCCGGGTCTTCAGACACTATACCTGAAAGACTGCTAAGTGCATTGTAAAGAAAATGCGGATTCAACTGTCCCTTCAACACGTGAAGCTGTGCCTGCAGGTAAGCGCTTTGCAGATGTTCGTTTTCAATCTCCCGGTCTTTGGCCTCGCCCATCAGCAAAAAGATGCGCATTTCCACCGCCATAAGAAACAGGCATAGCAGTTGCCTGAAGAAATAACCGCTACCCGGCATGAGCCCACGACTGAAGAACCAGTTGTGAACGAGAAGCCCGGCAAACCCAAGCATGGCAAACCCAATGGCATTGACCAATATAATGCGGCCTTGCACATTCATGTGCCATGGCCGCCGAAAAAGGAGTCTGTACCGGTTGTGATTATAATAGAAAGTGCCCAGACAGTAGCAGAAGCACAATGCTGACTGAAATGCCAGTTCATATGCATTGAACTTCCATAGCCGGGCCACAACGCTGGTGCTATCCAGCGCTGCGAATTTGGGACTGTTTACCACAATGGAAATAAACAGCGCGCTGTACAAGTATAGCTTTCCCTGCTTGCCCATAGTGCAATGTTACCCATGAAATACTTTACGAAGCCTCAAAGTTCCGGCGAACTGACTAAAAATGAGGGGTGAAATGACCTTGATTATCCGAAGAAACAACAACCACACCCCCGATTTTTAGTATTTTAGCCGGGTACCGCTACCCTGTCGCTACACAGTTTCTTATGAAGCGATTGGCATTGTTGTTGATATTGTCCCCTTTGTTCTTATTTGGCCAAAACCGTCAAAGCGCTATTGCTGACTCTATAAGAAAATCGGGCAACAACCTGCAATCAGTTGCAGATTATGTAAGCAAGGTGCCCGGAACAAACATAGATCGCATTGGCGTTACTGATAGTAATGGGTATGTAACGCTGGTGGTACGCCTGAAGGTGGCCGATATGCAAGTCGCTCCTCTAACATTTGCCACGCCGGTGGCCATGAAGACCAAGGCAGGGCAGCTGTTTAGCCCGCCAATGACACCTTCCTTTCCGGTATACACTCCGTTGATCACAGATGTGTACATAACTCCGGTTGAATTTGTTGCGCCCATCGCGATCAAAACAACGCGAAGTCAATTGTTTAGCCCGCAAGAGGGGCCTTCCCTTCCCGCATACCGCCCATTGATGGAACCAGACACTATCGATGCATTGTACCCTGCTTCGATGGTATCAATGAGGAACACTTTACCACCTGTTACAAAAGCTGCAATTGTGACGGTTCCCGTGTTTCCTTTTGAGCCGGAAGAGCCGGAACCGCTGCCTATACTTAACAACAAACCCTTTGCAATTACTGCGCCACGTAAGCTGCGGGCTCGGGCTGTACAAGTTCCCTTTTTCGAAGAGAAGAAAATGGAAGTATCAGAAATGCACCTATCTGATGAAGGATACTCACTTCTGGAGAAACTGGAAGGATTTTCACCTGAACTTTACTCGCTAAAAGACGGCGGGTTTACGATAGGGTTCGGATTCTTCGTTCCGTATGGTGAGGCGAACAAGTGGAAAAAAGGCATAACGATAGAAGAGGCTGAGGTAATAATCAGAGAGAAAGTACCTGCCTATGAAGACCAGGTGAAACAATATATCAACGTGCCACTAACGCAAACAGAGTTCGATGCGCTTACCATGCTGGCCTATAACCTGGGCGGATTTGCAAAAGCCACAAGCATAGTGAACGACATCAACAGCGGAGGGGACTTTGGCAAACTGCAGCACGACTGGATGCGCTTTGTACACTCTAAAGCGCCCAACGTGATGAAAGGCCTGATGAACCGGAGAAAGGATGAGCTGCGCGTGCGGAACGAAATGTACTATCAGCCAGATAGAAAATTACTGATCTATAACAACCGATAATGATGAAGCACTTGCTACTTTGCACATTACTTGGAATACTACCCGCCGCCTGCCATGCGCAGGTATCAGATTCGGCAACTGTGGTGGCCGCAATATCGAAGTGCTGGCGCGTATTCAGCCACGAATACTCTAAAATCTACGGCCTGGAAGAGACGGAGATAAAGCAATACTCGAAACAGAAGCTATGCATCATGCCGGACAGTGTCCGTTCGTTCTATGGTATGCGCTACGCCCCCACGTATGCCGTCAAAAAAGTGAACACGGAAAACTATGCCAAAAGCAATTTCGACTGCGATAAGCGAAAGCTGGGGATCAGAAAAGACAGCGTTTATGAAGTGACCATATCATCATTGACACTACCCGACGCAAAAGGGAAAAAGCATAAGTTGACGGACGTGCTGACCTATGACGGCGAGAGCGTTTACGTGATGCTTGATGGGGTCATTTTCAAGATGCTGGACGCCGATGCCAAGGTTTGGACAAGCGCGTCGAATTAGTCAAGTCAGGTTATCAGCTAAATCCAAAGTATCAAATAACGGAGAGTTCATCCCTGGACAAGAGACAGTGGTTCTCCAGATCATCGATAAGTTGCGGCACTCTATCCAGGTCGTTTCCTGTAGTTGCAAGTGATTCTATCTCGTCTGCAATTTTTCTTGCTTCGCTCATCCCCATATAGTTGAGGTGAGCCTTCATAGCATGCACAACCCTCGCTAATGTAGTGTAATCCTCTTTGGCGGCTGCCACACCAATTTTCTCCAGGTTGCCCGGGGTTACCTTTAGATAGATGTCGACATACTTCTGCATTTGCTCCCTATTGCCACCGCAGAACTCTTCAAGGAAAGAGAGATTGGTAATCCGGGTTGACGAATCAACAGTAGCCACTGTTGGCGAACTTTCTACAGCCTGGCCCGGTGCCTCTCCGTGTTCATTTCTGTAGAACTTCGCAAGCGCATTTAGCAACTCTTCTCTTTTGAATGGCTTGGGGACATAAGCGTTCATCCCGGCCTTTGTACATTTATCCAGATCCGTGTTCAATACACTTGCAGTGAGGGCAATCACAGGCACATTTCGTTTCGTCTCCGGTAGTTTTTTCCTGATATGGGCGGTTGCATCCAGCCCATTAAGTTCGGGCATTTGAATATCCATTAGTACCACATCGTAGTCATTTGCTTCCAGCAGTTGCACAGCCATTCTACCGTTGTCAGCGATATCAATGTGCACATTCCTGATGAGACTGTTAATAGTGTCGCGTATCACTATCTGGTTGTATTCATTGTCTTCAGCCACCAGAAGCCGGATACCATCAAGCGATGCCACAGTGGCATTGGTGCCGCCTCCTTGCTGTGGCAGCATCGATTCATCGGCAACTCCATACACAATGACAAATGAGAACTCCGAGCCTTCTCCTTCCACGCTCTTCACGTCCATCTTGCCACCCTGCAACTCAACGAGGGTTTTTGAGATAGAGAGTCCAAGACCAGTACCACCATATTTGCGGGATGTGCTGGCATCGGCCTGGGAAAAAGACTGAAATAATTTTCCAAGTTTGTCTGTCGGTATACCAATTCCCTGGTCGATAACGCGAAAACACAATGCAGCATCAGCCCCCGGCAGCTTTTCTACAACCACGCGCACACTGCCTTTTTCAGTGAACTTGATCGCATTCCCTACCAGGTTTATCAGAACCTGGTTTAGACGCGACGGATCACCGATCAATATATCAGGCACATCTGCAGCAACCTCTGTAGATAGTCGCAGTCCCTTCTCTTCCACCTTAAACTGCATGGTATCTACAACCTGTTTCAGTTGTTCGCTGAGCCGGAAGGGGATATGCTCCAACTCCAGTTTGCCAGCCTCCAGCTTACTCAGGTCCAAAATGTCGTTGATGATAACCAGAAGGCTTTCAGCTGACTTTTTCACTGCGGTCATGTAGTTTCGCTGCTTCTCAGACAAGGATGTATCGAGCGTAAGGGTAGTCATTCCCAACACTGCATTCATAGGGGTTCTGATCTCATGGCTCATGTTGGCAAGAAACTGCTGTTTGAACCGCTCACTCTGCTCTGCCCTATTCTTCTGCAACTCAATTTCTTTCTTTGCCTTTCGGGTAAATGCAAGAAAATAAAGAGAACCGCCCGCGAGGATCAGCATAAGCACCCCACCAACAAGTAAAAACCGCTTCTCGCTCTTCTGTTTTGAAATCTCGGCCCGTGAGATGATATCTTTTTGCTCCTGCAACCGCCGGAGGGAATCTTCCTTCTTGTCAAAGACGTATCGCATCTCTAACTGCACGATTTTCTTATTGTTAGTGGTGGAGTAAACAGAATCTCGCAATGCAGTGTATAATTCAAAATGCTCCATCGCCCTCCTGTAGTCACCCGAAAGCTTGTAAGCCGCAGCAAGGTTCTGATAGCAATCCTGCATTATCTGCGGCGCATCAATTTTAATTGCCTGGTCTAGTCCCCGACTTAAAAAGCTAATCGCCAGATTCAGCCTTGCCTGCCTGCCGGATGGCACTCGTATCTCGGGCACGTGAACGTCCAAAGCCAACTCGCCAACAGCCTTGCCTGTTTCTTTGGTTCGAATGGTATCAACAACAAGTTGCAGATAAGCCCGGCCGGTCTGTGTTAATGCCAATGCCAATTCATGCTTGTCGCCAATCTCTTCTGCCAATTTGTGCGCATGACTTGTATAATTGATGGCTTGCTGATGCCTACCTTGCTTTGTGAATATTTCACCTATATACCCGGTGAAGATTGCTTCGTCGTATTTGTATCCAATCTCTATATCAGCTTTTACTGCTTTGAATTCATGCTCAAGTGCTTTGGAGTAGTTACCCTGTTTGTAGTAGACCAAACCTATATTTCCATTAACAGCAGCCAGCGACCGCTTATCACCCAGCAACTCTCTAATGGATAGTGACTTAAGATCATATTGGAGCGCATTCGAGAAGTCGTTTTGATAGTAATAGGCAAGGCCGATATTGGCACTAGTGTTTGCAAGACGTTCACTATCACCGAGCCGTTCAACAATTCTCAAGGCGCTAAAAAAACAATCCAAAGCCTTGGGATAATCGCCCATCCGGACGTAGACATTTCCCAGATTCTCTGTGGCACTGGCAATATAGCTCTCGTCACCTAACTCTTCCTGAACTTTCACGGTTTTTAAGAAATAGCTCAAAGCCGTGGAAAAATCGCCCTGGTAAAAATAGTTAGCACCTAGATCGTTGCAAGCAGATGCAATGCCCGGCTTGTAGTCAATCTCTTCTGCGGCTCGCAGAGCAATAAGAAAGCACCTCACCGCTTCAGTATAATTAGTTTGGGAGCCGTAATAGGTTCCCAAGGCATCGTGCGCCTTGAATATCCCTCTTTTCCACCCCAGCTTCATTGCTAGTGCAGAGTCCTGCCGGGCATATTTAAGGCACTCAACCGGGTTAATGTCGCCATAGTTAAAGGATATCCTTGTAAGTATATTTACCCTGGCAGTATCTTCCCGCTGCTTTGGCAGCTCGGTAAGCAGGGAATCGATGAGCTGCTGCCCTTGTTTTCGGGCATGAAGCACCAACGGCAGAAAAACGAAAATAAGTACAATGTATTTTTTCATTACAGTACACTTAGCCCCAACGAGATGGCACAAGAAACAAAATCGTGAGCGACACGCCTTGCTCAAAATACTCATTTCCGGGCATTAAGATAATTCCTATTTAGTTGACACCTTAGCATTACGAATCAGGCCACTGCAAATAAGGAGTGGGCAGCTTCCTAACACACAACAAACGAAAAGACATGGCTACACAGCAAAAACACATTTTTGTAGTAGATGATGATGAAATGATGCTGGCAATGCTAGGCGACCACCTGAGGAAAAATCCGCTCCACAAGGTCACAACTTTCTCGACAGGTGAAGACTGCATTAGCAACCTGGCACTGGGCCCTGACGTGATAATTTTGGACTACCAGCTTAACAATGTAGTGCCTGATGCCGGGGATGGTATGCAAATACTGCAACAAATAAAGAAGCTGAACAAAGCCGTGAAGGTCATTATGCTGTCGTCGCAGGATGAATATGGAAAAGCGCTGCAAACTGTGATGAAGGGCGCTGCTGAATACGTGGTAAAGAATAATGACGCCTTTCAACGGATAGATACTATTCTGGCAGACTAACCTTACCACGCCAATTTACGTGTGTCCAACTGCTTGATAAATAAATAAAACTACTGTGCTGATCTGGCCGGGCATTCGCATGTCAGATGTCTCCACTTATGCTAAAGACAATCAACTTATTGCGAGCCATTTGACAGGAACGCCAAATCTGCGCTAACTGCAGCAGTAAAATAAAGTAAAGCAATTCCAAAGCTTGTATCCGATATTGCCGTCTATGCATATATGAAAAGCATACTCCTTTCCATTATCGCACTCTTATGGTCTTATTGGGGAATTGCCCAGGCGCCACCTATTAGCTGGGAACACAGTTATGGCGGAAGTGACTATGACGAAGTGAAGCAGATTTGTCCTTCCGGCGATGGCGGTTTTGTATTTGCAGGCAGTACGTACTCACTTGATGGCGATATTACAAGCGTTATGCATGGGAATGCAGATTGTTTAGTAATGAAGATCAATTCTTCCGGCGGCCTTCTATGGCAGCGCACCATCGGCGGATCTTCAATGGACAGGGCAAGTTCAATTCTACGCGCCGCAGACAATGGTTTTATTATAGGTGGCTATACTGCATCTGATGACGATGATGTTACAGGAAATCACGGATCTGGAGATGCGTGGATTGTGAAGCTGGACGATACCGGTGGCATTGTTTGGCAGAAATGCTATGGAGGAACTGGATTTGACTATTTCTTTTCCGTCATTCCTTGTATTGACGGTGGGTACTTTGCTGTCGGCAATACAAATTCGACAGATGGAGACGTAGTGGGCTATGGAGCTACCAGCAGCCTGCAGGATCTGTGGGCGGTAAAAGTGGACGCAGCAGGGGCAATAGAATGGCAGCAAACGATGGGTGGAGCCATGGGAGCAATTGGAAGGGCGGCCTTGCAGACAAGCGACAGCAGCTATGTCATTGCCGGGTATACAATCTCAACAGACGGCGACGTGACCGGCAATCATGGTGGCGTGGACAACTGGGTTATTAAACTTAGCAGCAACGGTACTGTACTGTGGAAGAAATGCTACGGAGGTTCCTACCTTGATGCCTGTGTTGCCATATGCCCAGCGGCAGGCGGCGGAGTTATGTTGGCAGGACAAACAGTTTCTACAGATGGCGACGTGAGCCACTTTTATGGTGGAGACATCAATGGTGGAGATGCATGGATCGTAAAACTAGATGATACCGGGGCCATTGTCTGGGAAAAATCTTATGGTGGTAGCGGCAACGAGCAGGCCAACAGTATACGCCCAGCTACCGGCAACAACTACATCATTGGTGGATGGACAGAATCGAGAGATGGAGATGTAACCGGCAGAAAGGACACAAATGACGCGTGGGTGCTGCTTATAAGTGACGCTGGCACGCTACAATGGCAGAAATGTCTTGGAGGCACCGCGCGCGATATGGCCTTCGATGTGATACAAACCAGCGACAGCGAGTTCATTGCCGCCTGCATGACCACCTCCAGGGATAGCGATGTATCCTTCAATAACGGACTTAATGACTGCTGGCTGGTAAAACTCTCCAATCCACCAACAACAAGTGTGTCGATAGCAGACAGTAGGTTAGCGTTACAGATAACACCCAATCCATCCTCCGGTCATCTGGTGTTGCATGGTAGCAGCCCCGGCGATGAGGTAGCGGTCAATGTAACAGACATAACCGGCCGACAAGTTTACCACAAACGACACCACTTAGTGCCCGGCGACTTTTCTATACCCGTTGAGATCAGCAGTGCTCCGGGCATATACTACATGCGTGTCGCTTCCGGAGGCAGGGCTGAAACAATACCATTTGTGTTACGGAAATAATGTATCTGCATTGTGCTAATCCAGTCGTACCGAACTGAGACAACGGATTTGATACCACGCGAGCCCTAGCGCGCCAGGTACATAAACCCTGAATAGCATAAAATAGAATAGCCCCGCATTTTTGCGAGGCTATTGTGTGGGAGCACACGGGATCGAACCGCGGACCCTCTGCTTGTAAGGCAGATGCTCTGAACCAGCTGAGCTATGCTCCCAATTCTTTAAGAACTACCCGTTTGCAATCATTCCGTTTGCTTAAGGGACTGCAAAGATAGGAGTCGTTTTCAATCTTCCAAATCTGCGATTCAGATTTTTTTTGGATTTATTTATTCGGGAAACTTCCAGACGGCCGCTACCTTGCAAAGACGCACAAGAGTCCCTTTATTAAATTGCTAAATCGCCCCCAAAATAGGTGTGTTTTCTTTACCTTTGGGGCCATTTTAAACATTCCCTTTACCGAATAATTAATATCTATGGGTTACATAAAAGACCATTTCAAGGTTAAGGCTGACGAACAGAGTAAAGAAATTAAGAGCATCCTGGAAAAACATGGCAACATGAAAATTGAGGATGTGACACTTGCACAAGCATACCAGGGTATGCGCGGCATTACAGGTCTTGTTACAGAGACTTCACTTCTCGATGCGAATGAGGGTATCCGTTTCCGTGGATTTTCAATTCCTGAATTGCGCGAGAAACTGCCAAAAGCAGAAGGTGGCAGCGAACCACTGCCTGAAGGCCTCTTTTACCTGATGCTGATAGGTGACGTGCCTACAAAAGAAGAAGTAGAACACGTATCTGCAACATGGGCACGCAGGTCGCACGTACCTAACCATGTGTTTGACGTGATTGAATCGTTTCCAAAGTCGGCGCACCCGATGACTCAGTTCACGGCAGCAATACTTGCCCTGCAAACTGAATCGAAATTTGCAAAGGCATATGCTGAGGGAATCAGCAAAAAAGAATATTGGGGATATGTGTATGAAGACACAATGACGCTGATAGCTCGTCTGCCACGCATTGCTGCTTACATCTATCGTCGCAAATACAAGAATGGCGAACACATTCAGCCTGATGGTATGCTGGACTGGAGTGCCAACTTTGCACACATGCTGGGCTTCGACAACCAGAGTTTCCAGGAGCTGATGCGCTTGTACCTGACCATACATGCCGACCACGAAGGCGGTAATGTATCGGCACACGCTACGCACCTTGTTGGTTCTGCACTTAGCGACCCATACCTGTGCTTCGCTGCCGGCATGACCGGCCTGGCTGGCCCACTGCACGGTCTTGCCAACCAGGAAGTGATTCGCTGGATAGAAGAAATGTGCAAAGAGCTGGAAACTAATCAGCCAAGCAAGCAGCAGATAGCTGACTACATACACAAGACACTGAAAGAAGGAAAGGTAGTGCCTGGCTATGGCCACGCAGTACTGCGCAAAACCGACCCACGCTTCACAGCGCAAATGGAATTTGCAAAGCGCCATTGTCCTGATGATCCTACAGTGCAGACTGTGTGGAACATGTATGAAGTGGCGCCTCCAATTCTTGAGGCTACAGGCAAGATCAAGAACCCATGGCCTAACGTAGATGCTCACTCGGGTGCACTACTGAAACACTATGGCCTTGTAGAAGAAGATTTCTACACAGTACTTTTCGGCGTGTCACGCGCGCTGGGTGTACTGGCAAGCCTTTGCTGGGACCGTGCGCTTGGCTTCCCTATCGAGCGTCCGAAGTCTATCACTACAGAATGGGTGAAAAACTTTATAGCAAAGAACGAAGCAGTAGCATAAGATATCGGCTCCGCGCGAGCGGAGATGGATTAAGATTACGGGAAGCAGGCAGCAATGCTTGCTTCTTAGTTTAACCAAACCAACAACAAAACACACAACATAATGAGCAAAGGTCCCATCTCTCAATTCATACAGCACCACTATCGCCACTTCAATGCGGCCGCGCTGGTAGATGCTGCAAAAGGATATGAAACACACCTGCTGGAAGGCGGCAAAATGCTGGTGTCCCTGGCTGGCGCTATGAGCACAGCGGAGCTTGGCATTTCACTTGCTGAAATGATACGTGCCGGCAAGGTGGATATTATTAGCTGCACAGGGGCAAACCTGGAAGAGGACATCATGAACCTCGTAGCACATACGCATTACAAGCGAGTGCCTAACTATCGCGATCTGAGCCCAAAGGAAGAGTGGGAACTACTGGAGCAGGGCTTTAACCGTGTTACTGACACTTGCATACCGGAAGAAGAAGCCTTCCGCCGCATACAGCGCCACATACATAAAATATGGAAGGACGCTGAAGATAAGGGCGAGCGCTACTTCCCGCATGAGTATATGTACAAGCTGCTGCTGAGTGAGGTAATGAAGCCGGACTATGAAATAGACCCAAAACATAGCTGGATGATAGCTGCCGCTGAGCGCAACCTCCCAATAGTAGTGCCAGGATGGGAAGACAGTACTATGGGCAACATCTTTGCATCTTACTGCATAAAGGGCGAACTGAAGGCGAGCACAATGAAGAGCGGTATTGAGTACATGGTATGGTTGGCCGACTGGTATCGCAACAACTCTGCCGGCAAGGGCGTAGGCTTCTTCCAGATAGGTGGTGGTATAGCAGGTGACTTCCCGATATGTGTGGTGCCAATGATGTACCAGGACCTGGAGTGGCATGATGTTCCATTCTGGAGTTACTTCTGCCAGATAAGCGACAGCACCACATCCTATGGCTCATATAGCGGCGCAGTGCCGAATGAGAAGATTACCTGGGGCAAACTGGACATCAATACTCCAAAGTTCATTGTGGAGAGCGACGCTACGATAGTAGCACCACTCATTTTCGCATACTTGCTTGGCTGGTAAGCAGCACACGCTATATTTGTGACGGGCTGAACCCCACACAACATGGCAAAGCAACAGCGTACAGGCAACAATACTAAGAAAGCCGGCGAGCATGCCCCTGCTGAAAAACAGGTGCAGTCGCCGGCTTCTCTTTTACGCTTTATGCCTTTCCTGCTGGCAGCAGTTACATTTGCCTTCTTTGCCAATACCCTTGGACACGGATTTGTGCTGGATGATATTGCTGTGATCGGCAGTAATAAATATGTGCAACAAGGGCTGGCAGGCATTCCTAAAATTCTGACAACTTTTTACTGGCAAGGATATTGGAGCCTAAATGCGGGGCTGTATCGACCGCTATCGCTCATAATGTTTGCTATAGAATGGCAATTAAGTCCTGGGTCGCCATTTATTCATCACCTGGTGCAGGTGTCCCTGTACTCATTTACCATCTTTCAGCTATACCGGGTCCTTGAGTTCCTGCTTAAGCCATATAATCAGTGGCTACCCGGCGTGGTAACCATTCTGTTCGCGCTGCATCCAATACACACAGAGGTAGTAGCCAACATAAAAAGCAGGGACGAGATCTTGTGCTTTCTGTTTTTCCTGCTTGCCGCAAGAGAAATTCTTGCGAAGCAACGCGTCACACCGCTTGCTATCGTTTATTTCGCGTTTTGCGTACAATCGAAGGAGGCCGGACTTTTATACGTGCCCATTTTCCTGCTTTTGCAGATCCAGGTGAATAAAGTAAGCATTGCACAGGCAGCAAAATCGCTACTGGCTATTGCCTTCATATCCGTTGTATGGCTGGGCTGGCACTATTATATCATTAACATTATGTCGCCTGCGCGTGTGCCCTACACCTATGCAGACAACTCTTTGCTTGCCTGTCCAGATGCAATCTCCCGCCTTGCTACAGGCCTTGTTATCCTTGGCAGATACATGGTGAAGTCTGTGTGGCCCTACACAATGAGCTACGACTATTCCTTTAACCAGGTGCCGTGCGAAGGCGGATTTTCTAGCGGCGCCATTGCAACACTGATCGCATGTGGTGCGCTTCTATACTTCGCGTTCAAGAACTTCCGCAAAAACCCTCCATTGTCATTCGGTATACTGTTTTTCTTCTGCACCATCAGCCTTGCATCTAATGTCTTTTACCTTATCGGCAGCACCATGGGCGACAGACTGTTATTCGCTCCTGTATTAGGTACTACTATCTGCCTGGCATGGCTGGTTTATAGATATACAGGACAACTGTCTTCGGTGAAACCGGTGAATACTGCTTCGATGCTCCTGTTGATACCGGCACTAGCATACGGTGCAAGAACGATAGCGAGGAATGGTGACTGGCAATCCAATGCTGCACTCTTTGAAGCTGATATGGCCAATGCTCCCGGCAGCGCAAGAGTGCTCTATAATTATAGCACCACCCTGCTGGAGCGCTACGCAGCCGATAATTCGGATAAGGCGCTGCTCGAAGAGACTACAGAGTTGCTGAAACGCTCAGTTTCGATAGACTCAGGATATCGCGACGCATTCGTGAACCTTGGAGTCGCGTACTATAAGGGCGGCCATTACCCGGAGGCTATCGCCGCAACGCAACGAGCACTGGCATTAAGCGGCTGGGACAGCTCGGTGATCACTAATATTGCTGATTGCTACTTCATGATGAACCGCCTGGACGAAGCTATTCCCATCTACAGAAGGAGCATCGCTAAGGGAAAGCATGAGACCAAGACATATACATTTCTGGGGACTGCTTATTTTAGAAAGGGCCAGTTCAGTGACGCTCTTGCAGTGTTTAGCGAGGGCCTCAAATATGACTCAACAAATGCCGAGCTATGGGCCAACTATGGGAATGCACTCGGAGTATCAGGGCGATATGATGAAGCGCTGAGCGCATTTGGCAAATCGCTTAGCATAAAGCCAGGGCAAAAAAATGTCTTCAATGCTATGGCCATAAGCTATGCAAACAAGGGCGACAGTGCGCGGGCAAAAGAATACCTGGAGAGATCGCGCTAAGCCTACATTTGTTGCGCATCCAGGAAGGTCTCCATAAGCACCAACTCCTCGGTACTGCCTGGAGGAACGATCAAACCCTTTGAAACAAATCCAAGCCGATCAAGCAGTTGCCTGGAACGGGAATTGTCTGGAGTAAGAATTGCACCGATAGTTTGATAACCTGAAGCAGAAGCAGCATTGAGAACAGCACTGGCTGCCTCAAATGCATAACCCAGCCCCTCAAACTGCGGAAGAAATGCAAATCCTATATCGGGGAAATTGAGGTAGTCGCGCCGGAACAAGCCGCACATACCAATTGGCTGATTAGAACCACGTTCTTTTACCAATAGCGCCCCAAACCCGTTATCTACATAGCTCTTCATAGGGCCGTTCAAAAGGTAGGCTTTTGCATCGTCCGGGTTACGAACGTTCCTGTCGCCAATGAACTGAAGCCAACCGGGCGAGTTTAAAAGCTCAATGATGAATGAGACGTTGTATGCAGAGAACTCCACGAGTTCTAGTCGTTCAGTATGAAGATGCAGCATGGTGCCAGAATCGAACGCAATTTACAGCCGCTTCTTTTACTATTTTTAGGAAGCCTATATTTCCCGCCAAACGGGTGAGGATAGGGAAACAGATCATGAAGAAACAAAAACTGGTTGCACTTACCGGTGCAGGTATCAGCGCCGAAAGTGGCTTGCGCACCTTTCGCGACAGTGACGGGCTATGGGAAGGCCACAACATTGAAGACGTTGCAACTCCGCGTGCCTGGCGCCGCGACTCCAAACTGGTACTCGATTTTTACAACATGCGTCGTAGGGATGTTATGGCGGCGCAGCCAAATGCCGCGCATTACGCTTTGGCAAAACTGGAGGAGCAATATGAAGTGCACATAGTGACTCAAAACATTGACGATCTGCACGAACGTGCGGGCTCAACTAACGTGATGCACCTTCATGGAGAGATAATGAAGATGCGCAGCGAGCGCAATTCGCTCAAATTATACGCTATAGACAAAGACATAAACATTGGCGATATAGCAGACGACGGAGCCCAATTTCGCCCACATGTAGTATGGTTTGAAGAGCCCGTTCCGATGATAGAACATGCCATTCCGCTGATGCACGAGGCTGACGTTTTTGTACTCATAGGTACGTCACTGGCAGTGTACCCAGCGGCTGGCCTGGTGGACTATGTAAGAGACGGTGTAATGAAGTATGTACTTGACAAACGCATACCACAAGTGAGCCGATATAGCAATGTAGTGCGTATTGAGAAACCGGCGACCGAAGGCGCGGCAGAGCTGCTGGCACTACTACTACAACGCCAGAACCTTACTTATTCAGACTAAAGAGGCTGTCGACAAATTCTGCCTTGTTGAAAATCTGAAGATCTTCCATCTTCTCTCCAACGCCAATGTATTTCACAGGAATCTTAAACTGGTTGGCAATAGCGAGCACCACACCTCCCTTTGCGGTCCCGTCGAGCTTGGTGATGGCGATTGCCGTTACGTCAGTAGCCGCAGTAAAATGGCGCGCCTGCTCTATAGCATTTTGCCCGGTACTCCCATCCAGCACCAATAGCACCTCGTGTGGCGCATCGGGCATCTTCTTGCCTATTACGCGACGAATCTTGCCCAGCTCGTCCATCAGGTAAGACTTGTTATGAAGGCGACCGGCCGTATCTATGATCAAAACATCGGAGTCACGCGCCATAGCGCTCTGCACAGCATCGAATGCAACAGAGCTTGGGTCGCTACCCATTTCCTTCTTCACAATTGGCACGCCTACTCTATCGCTCCAAATAGTAAGTTGATCTACGGCAGCTGCGCGAAAAGTATCTGCAGCCCCAAGGACCACATCTTTACCATGACGCTTGAAGTTGTAGGCCAGTTTGCCTATGGTCGTAGTTTTACCGACACCATTTACCCCTACCACTAATATCACATATGGTTTCTTGCCGGCAGGTACATCAAATGTTGCGAATTCGTTGGAAGGAGCATTGGTGAGCATGCCCATTATCTCTTCCTGCAGTATTTCGTTTAGCTGCGATGTGCCGAGGTATTTATCCTTGGCTACACGCTTCTCTATGCGGTCAATTATAGCTACCGTGGTATCTACACCTACGTCTGCACTTATCAGGGCATCTTCTACCTGGTCCAGTACTTCTTCGTCTACTTTGTCCTTTCCCACTACAGCCTTGGCTATCTTAGAAAAGAACCCTTCCTTGGTTTTTTGCAAACCCTGGTCAAGCGCTTCTTTTTGTTCCTGCTGTTCCTTGTTTCGCTTGAAAAGTTTGTCGAATAATCCCATGTCCTGTTTAAATAAGGGTGCAAAATTAGTGAAATATCACCGTAAGGCTAAATACCGAATACCTGGTGCTGGTCGGGTATCTCTACGTCCGCAAAGCCCTTTCTGATAAGGCGCTCTTTGAATCGCTGCTGCACGTCGTACTCACCATGCACGAGAAACAACTTTTTCACCTCGCGTGGATCCTGGCAGGCGAGCCATTGACTCATATCTTCATAGTCGCCGTGGGCGCTCAAACTCGTTATTTCATCAATGCTAGCTCTTACAGTATGCGACATACCGAAAATCTTCACTTCTTCCGGATGAAGTTTTAGTCTTCCACCAAGAGATTGCGGCTCACAATAGCCGGTAAGCAATATCCTATTGCGGCCATCAGAGATGTTGTTGGCAATATGATGTTTCACTCTTCCAGCTTCAGCCATACCAGATGCCGAAATAATGACACATGGTTCGCGGTTATCATTCAGCGCTATTGAGTCCTGTACATCTTCTATATACTTCAGGCCTTTGAAAGAAAAGACATCATCGTCGCGGCGAAGCACTTCCTGCACATTGCTGTTAAAGCAGCCAGGATATCGCTTTATAGCTTCTGTTATCTTCACAGACAACGGGCTATCGACGTAGTAGTTTAGAGGCGGTAACCTCTTTTCAAGTTCCAACCGGTTCAGCATATACAGTATCTCTTGAGTGCGGCCCAGGCTAAATGCGGGTATCACCAGCTTGCCCTTATTCTCAAGGCAGGTCTCAACAATATGATTCAGTAATTTTTCGGTAGCGGCTGTCATCAGGTCGTGCAGCTTGTCGCCATAAGTGCTTTCCATGATGATATAGTCTGCCTGCGGAAATACCTGTGGTGAACGCAGGAGCATATCCCGATAGCGCCCTACGTCTCCACTAAAGGTTAGCCGGGTGGTAACTCCCCGTTCTTTTATCTTCAGGTTTACGGCTGCGCTACCCAGAATGTGTCCGCAATCTGTGTAGAGTAGCTCTACGTTATTGTCCAGCTTGTAGGGTTCGTTATATGGAATTGTCTCCAGCAAGGGAAACACCTCCAAGGCATCCTCTTCTGTGTACAACGGCTCCACTTCTTCGCGCTTATCCATGCGGCGGTGCTTATTTACATAGCGCACGTCTGCCTCCTGTATGTGTGCAGAATCAATCAGAAGCAGTTTTGCCAAAGTGGCTGTTGCCGGCGTACAGTATATCTTGCCCTTGTAACCATCTTTGACAAGCTTAGGAAGTAAGCCGATATGGTCTATGTGCGCATGAGATATCACTACATGCGATAGTTCTGTTGGGTCAAAACCCCAGTCACTATTTAGTTTGAACGTATCGCGCCCCATACCCTGGAACATACCGCAATCGAGCAATATTTTTGTATCCTGGTTAACGTGCAGAAGGTGCTTTGAACCTGTAACGGTGCGCGTAGCGCCGTGAAAAGACAATTTCATGAGCATGAAGGTACGCCAAAACAACCTACTTCTCTTTCGGCGAAAGGCAAGAAGACGTAACCATTTACCGCCGCTTTAACAAGTTGGGAAATTCACATCTTTTTGCGGCCGGAACAACCCTGATTCCCGGCGGGAGCTCCTATTTCGCTTTTTCTTTTTTGGCTGACGGTTATGCTAATTATTTGCGTGCAATGCATTGGGAACCTACGAGAGGCGGCATGAGAATCGAGTGTAGGATCAGACCTTCTGTTATGTTGGCACGCAAAAAAAATGCGACCGCTTCGGGTCGCATTCTTATGTCATTCTTAAGTGGTGTCAGCTATTTGTCGCCTCTGCCGGTTATCATTTCCCAGGCTTTGACAAAAACGCAACCCATAGTGTTGATAAGTATACTGATATCCAAACCTACACTTCTGTTCTTCATATAGTAGATATCCCACTGAATACGCTTGCGTAATTCGCGCTCAACACTTATTTCTCCAATATAGTCTTTAACCTGCGCCATGCCTGTCATACCGGGTAGCACCTCAAGGCGGAGGTTGTAATAAGGAATGCATTCTGAATAATAGCGGGTGTGGTATAACATGTGCGGCCTCGGACCTACAATACTCATATCGCCAAGCAGTACATTAAAGAACTGGGGTGTCTCATCCAGGTGAGTAACCCTCAGCAACTTACCGATCCGGGTGATGCGCTTATCATTCAGGGATACCTGGCGTGTGTCGGCCTCGTCGTTTACATACATTGTACGGAACTTGAAGCAATTGAACTCAACTCCCATATAACCGGTGCGACGCTGTACGAAGAACACTGGTCCTTTTGATGTCAATTTTATCAATATGGCTAATAAAGGTGTGAGCCAGGACATCACCGCAACAATAAAAAGTAATGAAAGCGTAACATCCATTACCCTCTTGACAGCCATGTAATAGGAGGCAGGCTGATGTTCCATGTACTGTTGGTTCATCTCCTGGAACATATAGCGTATACTAGCCATATCCCGCTGGGGAATGGTAGGCGTAGCCACTTTTTCAAGGGTAATATCCAAAGATGATTGTTGTTTCATTAAAGTACGAGCAAGAATTTACTTTATGCCCGCAAAAATCGTGCTAATTTTCCGAATCGTCACAAATATATTTGTTAATAATCTACTTGTAACTTAGTTCCTTTTCCGTCAGCGACAAATTCATACGGTAGTCACCTTCATCCAAACTCAAGTTCGGATTGTAAAACGGATCACGATTTATGTACTTCTCCCATGTCTTTTGGAAGAATGCTACTTCCCTGACGTGGCGCTCATATGACTCTTTTGTTTGCTGCGGATGCCCACGTGTAGCAGACTCATAATGATATAGTACCACTTCAGGAACATATATATTATAGTAGCCCTTATCTAATACCCTCAAGCAGAAATCAACGTCATTATATTCCACTTCCAGCTGCTCTTCCATTCCACCAACTTCCTCATAGACCGAGCGACGCACCATTAGACAAGCTGCAGTTACCGCCGATGTATTGTCAGAAGACTGCAAATAATTATAATAACCGGGGCTGTCTTTATAGAACCCAACAAAAACGTGTCCTGCACAACGAATATCCCCTAATCCGACGACAGTACCGGCATGTTGAATAGTATCATCTGGGTAGAGCAGTTTTACACCAATAGCTCCATTTCTTTCATGCTGCGCATAAGAGACCATAGTGGTGATCCAATCGGCATGCAGTATCTCCACATCATTATTCAGCATTAATATATACTCTCCATCGCTATTAGCAACACCCAGGTTGATCAACCTGGAGAAATTGAATGGAAATGAAGCCTCAACACATTTGAACACATCAGGGTAACTTTCCTTGTACTCATCCATCAACGTAAAGAATTCTTCAGTGACGCTGTTGTTATTCATAACAACCACTTCGAAATTCGGGTAAGATGTTAGCTTGAAAATTGAATCAATGGTGTTCTTGAGCATCTTCACACCATCTTTTGTGGGGATAATGATGCTGACCTTTTCGAAAGCCTTGACCTGGTATTTGATTCTATAACTGCCGCGAATTGACTGAAATTGAACTTCACCAGGCGTGTTACGACGCACAAGCGCTTCCTCCAGAGCCTTCTTAGCAGCAATATATGCATAAGGCTTTGCATCGCCTTCTTCGCTGGCAACTGATGCACTATGTATCCTCCAGTGATAAAGGACCTTAGGAATATGGCCTATATGAGCTGTTCGTTCAGCAACTCGTAACAACAAGTCATAATCCTGGCTACCTTCAAAACCGAGCCGGAACCCACCAACCTCATCTACCAATTTTTTCTCAATTACTACAACGTGCGAGATGTAGTTCATGGAAAAAAACTTATCCGGAGACCAGTCGGGCTTGAAAAAAGGAGAAGAATGAACGTTCATGCCGTCAACCTTATCTTCATCGGAATAGATGAGCTTATCTTCCGGATGCTCGTTTATGTGTTTCACTACCTCAAAAAGGCAATTGGGTGAAAGCAGGTCGTCGTGATCCAGTAATAATACGTAATCGCCTGTGGCAAGGCTGAGCGCGGAATTACTATTAGCAGAAATGTGCCCGTTCTTTTCTCTAAAATGCACCTTTATCCGCTCATCCTTCATTGAGTATGCATTCAACAAACGCCTGATTTGTGGGTCAGGCGAACAATCGTCGGAGATACACAGTTCCCAATTGTCATAAAGTTGATTAAGTACCGACTTAATAGCATCGTGTAAGAAACTCAACGGGGGATTATAAACCGGAACTATTATGCTGATTTTAGGTTTCTTTACAAGGAGACTTTTGCCCTCCTCATATTCTGCTTTTAGCAGCTTTATGTTGAGTTTAGCCGCGATCCACTCTTGATAGGAAACACTTCGATCGCCGTCTGACTTGTCGAGAAAAACAAGTTTCACAGGACGGTCTTCTACCCACAAATAAATCTGCCTGAATACTCGCTTAAACACTTTCCTGACAATCAGCAACCCAGCCTTGCTAAATGCGAATAATATGAACTTAAATAGCTTCTTAAAATTACCAGATTTGGTACCAGAGCTCTTAAAGAAGATGTTTTTATAATGTTTCAGCTTTTTCGAAACCCTATATAAACGATCATTTTCGATAAAATCAATGTGATTTCGGAGACGGCCAACATGCTCTGCAATACTGATATTATCGTGCCGTGTCTTATCCAGCTCAGCTATCAATTTTGCTATTTTCTGTGCCTGGATTCGAATTTCGTCCCTTACTAAGATTTGATTCTTTGACGACAAGTAAAGGACTTCAGACAAAAACTTATTGTAAAGTTCCCGATGCTTGAACAATATTGAATTGTAGTCTGAATGACTATCAGCGGTCACTGAAGCATAAGAGTCAACATCACTTTCCAACAAAACGCCACTAGCTTCCATTGAATAACTACCTGGTATAGAGAGCGCTCTGATATAGAAGTCCCATAACACTACAGTGTCATTTAAACTGGTGTCGATTCCACCTAGTTGAGCCCAAGTATTCTTTGAAAAACTAAGGTTCGCCGGAAAGGTACGGGTAGTGATGACATCCGGCAGTGAGACCCTATCAGATGACATACTAAATAGTTTGTTAGACACCATACTCGCACTGCAACAAGATGGCGACGAGGCTGAACGGAAAGGAGCCAGAAGTGAAGGGATCGAGTAGTCCAGTGAAATGTCATCGACGACCACGTATTCGCACTCAGTTGCCTGCACTATATTATTAATACACTCAGACGCACTGCCCGAGACAACTACAAAAGAGATCTCTAGCCCGGCAAATCGATGTGCAGTGTGTTCATGTAGCAACTTCTCATCCTCTACCGAATTAGTAATCACTTTTATCACCGGACTCTTCACAAATGAGCCGAAGTAGTGGCCAATCTTTGCAAAAACTGATTCGAATTTTGTTGTGGTTCTTACCAGAAGTACAACCAAAACCTCTGGACCGGTAAACCAGGTACCGGACTTTGCGAGTAGACTGTCTTTTGACATTAATCCGTCAATAAGTTTCACCTCGTCAGAAGATTCCAGCGAAAACAACTTGAAGTTTGCCCTTTTTTGTGCCGCGTCAGGGTAAATTCGGTACGAATTCAGGTCAAAAGGTAACGCGCGAAGAACCAACTCCGGGACAAAGTTCACGTCGTTTAAGTGAACCAGTACCGACCGCTGACTATTATAAAGATGTGACTTATAGATTCGGTCAAGCAGCTCTTTGCGACTGTGAGTAATTTTCCTTTCGTGAATGTCGGCACCAAACAGAAAAATGAAAAATCCATTCTCAATCCGGTCAACTAATTCGAGACTTAAAAAGGCCTCGTAATTTAATTGGAGCCCCCAAATAGTACCATTCCCAAAATCCTTCGACAAAACGAAATTAATGGTGTCTCTATCGGACTCTGCATATTCCTGATCATTCCCCGCCGCACGCGTCATTATGCGATGAACAGAAGCATTGTAGAAGTAATTGTTACTTGTAACGAGGTTATTATGCACCCCATCGGTATCAGCCGCGCGCAAATGGTATGACAATAGCGCAGCCAGTGTATCCCCATCATGAATATTTGGAGAAACGATAAAAACAGGCGTTTTGCCCGGAACAATATTGTTTAGAACAGCTTTTTGTAGTGATTGCATACGTCTATAGAGTCTCCACTATCTATCATTTCTCCATGCTCAAGGAGTATTGCTTTATTACAAATTTGGGTTACACCATCAGGGAAATGCGAAACGAACAATATAGTCTTACCCTCATCCCTTATTTTATAAATCTTGTCTAGACACTTAGCTTGAAAGCCTTGATCTCCCACGGCCAGCACCTCATCAATTATCAGAATATCAGATTCGTTGGCTAAAGATATTGAAAAAGCCAGCCGCGCCACCATACCCGATGAATATTGCTTTACCGGCATTCTTAGCACCTCATCAGAAAGTTCTGAAAACTCCTTGATATTTTCTACCGCGTTTGTGTTTTTTCGGGCTGTACCATATAAAGCTAACAAAAGAGCAATATTTTCATAACCGGTTAGCTCCACCTCAAGTCCAGCCCCAATAGCCAGAATTGGTGCAAACGTACCGTTTACCGTTATCTTGCCCTGGTCCGGCTTAATAATTCCGGCAATAGTACGCAACAATGTACTTTTACCTGAGCCATTTCGTCCCAATATCCCAAGGCTTTCGCCCTTCTTTACCTCTACCGAAATGTTGTTAAGGATCGTCTTGCTTTTAAACGGACTCTTACCAAGTGTTATCAGGTCTTTAACCGAATACACGCCAACATTGTTTTGCCAGAAGCTAACATGTACATTTTCAACCTTTATTACAATGTCTGACATTCTTCTCCCTTATATTGCTGAAATGAATTGATTTTTCAGTCTGCTGTACACAAACAAACCAATGCCAAGTGTAATAACAGAAATCCCGATGCATACATTCCATGCGTGCATTGATGGCGGAAAATTGTCGTAAAAAACCGTTCGTCCTACTTTAATAAAGTAATAGATCGGGTTTGCTTTGATCACCAGCTTATACTGATCAGGAATCATTGTTTCTGGATAGCCGATAGGAGAGAGGTAAAACAGAGCCGGCTGAATTGTACCCCAGATGATGCCAATATCCCTGAAAAATACATTAATCGAGCAGAGAATAAGGTTAAGGCCATAAGCAAAGGTGGCGAATAGAATCACCAATGGAATGATAAGGATAAGTTTGGCGCTATATACGATCCCAAACCAATACATCATCACAAGGAAAACGATGATAGTGAGTAACAGATTAAATAACTCACTCAAAACTTCCGATAATGGAAAGAAATAAGCCGGTATATTAATTGCTTTGATAAGCCCCGAGGAACCCACAATACTCCCTACCGCCTGGGTGGTAACATTGGAAAAGAAAAACCAGAGGATTAGTCCCGACGAGGCAAATAATACATAGTTTGTTACTGAAGGGAAACTCTGGCTGAACATCACCATGAAAATGAGCAAATAAATGGCTGGCTTGATGAACCCCCAAAAAAATCCCACCAGTGAATTCTTATACCTTAAGATTACGTTCCTTTTACTTAAGGCATATATCCTGGTTATGTTTTGCACTTGCTGAATTTGTTGATACTTTGCACGGAAATAATATCCGTTCCTTAAAATGAAAATCCTTGTAAACGCCCGCTTTTTAAGCCAGCCTATTACGGGTGTGCAAAGGTACGCAATAGAATGCAGTAGAAAAATTAAAAAAATATGGCCTGAGACCCGCTTTCTTTGCCCAAAAAATGTTTGGAATAAAGATGTGTTTCGGGAATTAGGGGCTGAAGTCGTAGGAAGTAATACCGGCCAGCTTTGGGAACAATTCGACTTGAAAAGGATTGCTGATAATAACGGCAAATTGCCCCTCTTTAACCCCTGTAATACTGCGCCTGTTTTATATTCAAACAATTTCACAACCATACATGATCTGGCATTCTACCACCATCCAGAGTGGAATTCCAGAAAATTTGCCACATGGTATAATTTTATCATTCCAAGAATTGCCCAACGGAGTAAACACATTTTTACAGTAAGCAACACCATTGCCAGCGAACTTGCCACCCACTACCAGCTCCCGCAGCAAAAAATATCAGTAACCTATAACGGCATATCTGACATCATGCTTCAAGGCTCCACTTCAACAGCAGAGTCCAAAATACCAATTATACTTTGTGTAGGCACGTTTAACCCGCGTAAGAACCAAGGTGCACTTGTTGACGGCTTTCTGAATAGTACCCTTCGCTCAACCCATCAACTTATTCTAGTAGGCGATAAGAACAGGAACTTCGCGGATGGACCTGGCAACGAAAGTGCCTGGAATGATAAGCATATCCGGATACTTTCGGGAATTACGGAATCAGAGTTGGCTGACCAATACCGGCAAGCAGAGATCGTGGTGTCGACCTCCTTATATGAAGGGTTTGGCATTCCACTTCTTGAGGGTTTGGCAAATGGATGTAAACTACTTTGCTCAGACATCCCCGTCTACCGGGAACTATATGGCACGGTGGCTACATTCTGCAACCCGATGAGTGTAGAAAGTATCGCAGCTGGGCTTGAAACAGCCTCGCGGAGCATGCTACCGAAGCCCGAACTCGTCTTACCCCTTTTATCAGCTTATAGCTATGACCATGCAGCAGATGTAATAACGGGCGCTATTGCCGCGGCAAGCTAAAGCTATATGGTAGCTTTCTCCAGCGTAAATCCAAATGATGACCCGACACCCGGCTTGCTGCGCACATTCACGGTTTGGCCATGGGCTTCAATAATGTGCTTAACAATAGCAAGACCCAAACCCGTGCCACCGATAGTACGTGCGCGGCTACGGTCTGCACGATAAAACCGTTCAAATATTCGTGGGAGATGCTCCTCGGCTATGCCGGGACCATTATCTGAGATCTCTACATAAGTACTCTTATCGTCCATCTCATAAACACCGGTAATTATGGCCCCACCATCGTTCCCATACTTCAGAGCATTATCTACAAGGTTTACGATCACCTGCTTTATCTTCTGCTTGTCTGCTTTCACATACACAGGGCGCTCAGTTCCTTTCTTGAAGGATAATGTTATCCCTCGCTCAGAAGCCTTTAGCGACAGCTCTTCGTACACGTCCCTCACAAGATCCTGTATCATAAACGTCTCCTGGATGAGGGGAATCTTACCAGACTCCAGTTTAGATATCTCATCAAGGTCGTCAACAAGACGCACCAGGCGGTCGATGCCTTTCGATGCGTTTGAGAGGAACTTTATATTTACCTCATCATCGTCAATGGCACCTCCCAGAAGCGTATCTACATATCCCTGAACAGAAAAAATTGGCGTTCTCAACTCATGCGCCAGGTTCATCAGGAACTCCTTCCGGAACTGTTCGTTTGCCTGCAGCACCTCAATCTCATTTTTCTTCTGTATTGCCCATTTCTCCACATCCTGGCTCACCTCTTCGATAGACTTTTGAGGCAATACATTTTCGTAGAAATACTCCTCTCGGCGTGTAGCCTTTGTCTGGTAGATGAACTTGTAGATCAGCTTTATCTTTCGGTAAATAAAGCGTTGAAGAGTGTAATAGTAGAGCGCATACACAAAAATGAACGTGAGCGCCAATGCAATGAGTCCACCTTTCCACGAGCCGGTAATCAGCCATATAGGTATTGCATTTGCCACGGCAACTACAAAGCCCGTGGTAAGCGACAGCGACCTTGGAGAAAGGTTTTTGGTATCCAGAAAGGACATGGCACTAAGTTAGTGTAAATCACTTACCCTGTAGCAAAAAGACTTTATTCAGGAGCTTTTCTCAGAGATCAGTTTAAGGCATTTCGAATTTATAGCCTACTCCCTTCACAGTAGTTATGAGGTCTATACCTACCTTTTGCCTGATCTTGCGAATGTGAACGTCGATGGTGCGATCGCCAACGATCACATCCGTGCCCCAAACCCTTTGCAGTATCTCGTTCCTGAGAAACACACGCCCCGGCTTGGATGCCAACAAAGACAGAAGTTCAAATTCTTTCTTTGCCAGAACGATCTCTTCGCCCTTATAGGAAACCGTAAACTTCGTCTTGTTGATTTCCAGGTCACCGAAAGTCTGCTTCTGGTCCTGATCCTCGTCCTTGCGGAAACGCCTGAGTGCTGAGGCAATGCGGGTTACCAACAACTCGGGCTTAATAGGCTTGGCGATATAGTCATCTGCTCCTTTCTTCAGCCCTTCGATCTCGTACTTCTCATCGTTGAGCGCTGTAAGGAAAATGATGGCGGTGTCGTCAAAGTCAGGCATATTCCTAAGTTCCCTTATGGTTTCGATACCATCTTTGTTGGGCATCATGATGTCCAGCAGAATGAGGTTGGGGCGAAACTCGCGTGCCTTCCTGATGGCCTCTACCCCGTCTTTCGCGGTAGCGATAAGATAACCCCGACTTTTAAGGTTGTAACTGATGAACTCGACTATATCCGGCTCATCGTCAACTATCAATATTTTACCCGGAAATACTTCCATATGTCTCACTAATCGCTTGCAATATTAGGCCAGCAGCCTACAACAAAAAAGAACAGGAGATTATGTAATTGTTAACCTTGAAAACAATGTGCTATGCCTGCGTTACAAAAAAATGCGGTGACAAATCCTTCATTCGTCACCGCATCCCAGTTCCTCATATCTGAATAGTTATTTCAGCTCAACCTGGCCACTGCCGATGTTAAATCCATCGTTGTAAATCTCGATCTTGTACATACCACGCTGGTAATCTCCGTCTTGCTTCCAATCTACAACTATTCCTTTTACAGGCTGGTTCTGTACCAATGCTACGCTTTTTGCCAGCGTGTAAGACAGATGGTCTCCTTTAGTAGTGGTGATCATGCCAGATCCCTTAGCAGGATCATTGATCACGGCGCCATTTGGCTCCATTACTCTCAGGTAAACGGTCTTGGTACCGCTCTCTGCAATACGGTTTTCATCAATGTCAAAAGTAATACGCAGTACGTCTGCCTTCTTTGCTTTCGACGTCTCGCGTTCCTTGCCATTCCGCTTTATCCTTATTGCGTCCAGCTTAATGTTAGAAGCGTGTAACACGGAGGCTAGTTGTTTCATGGCAATGTTCTGTGCCACAGTAGAGTCGCGCTCGCGTGTCAGCACCTTGTTGCTGCCGGTAAGCACTGTATTTTCCTTTTCCAGCTCGGCTATACGGGCTTCGTACTCTTTCGTTTTGTCTGTGAGCGTAGCAATGAGTGCGCGAGCCTGCTCCAGTTCAGCCTGCGTAGCATTACGCTTCGACAGGATGGTACGGATCTGCGCTTTCAGCTTCGTCATTGCTTCCTTGTCGCCGGCAAGCAAGCTGTCCATTTTCGCGTTCTGCGACACCAGCTGGTCTATCTTGGCAGAGGCAGCCTGGAAGTCGGCCTCAAGCGTAGCGTGTTCTGTTTTCAGCGAGTCAAACGTTTGCTGCTGCTGCTGCTGCGTAGCAGCATTTTGCTCGGCCATCTGGTTCTTGCTCATGAACAGGTATACGCAACCTGCCAGCAGAATAATGATGACAACCCAGTAAATAAGTGAATTATTCTTTTTTGGTGGTGTATTTTTGGGAGGCTCTTGCGGTGTGATTTGATTAACCTGGCTCATACATTTAGCAGTTATGGTTTGGAATGCAAAGAGTTTTAACTAGGGCAAATATAGTGCAACAATCTATGCAATCAGAGCATTTAACAGGAGTTTTGTTTATTGACATAGAGACAGTTCCGATGTTTTCTGCATTTGAACATCTGTCTGAGGGCATGCAGGCCGAATGGGAGCGCAAAGCGCGCACACTGAAGCAAACCGACCCAACGGAAACCGCCGCGCACCTCTTCGCTGAACGGGCCGGCATCTTCTCCGAATTTGCCAAAATAGTGTGCATCAGCATAGGAACGCTGTACAAACAGGGGGAAAGCTGGAAAATCAGGCTTCGTTCATTGGCCGGCCACGACGAGCAGCGCATACTCAGCGACCTGGCCCAGGTCATTGAAAAGATGGGCACAACGACCAAAGACGTCCGGTTTTGCGGGCATAACATCAAGGAATTCGATATCCCCTTCATTTGCCGCCGTTTCGTAATAAACGGCCTGCCTTTACCCTATTGCCTGCAGCTATCCGGCAAAAAGCCATGGGAAGTATTGCACCTGGATACTATGGAAATGTGGAAATTCGGGGATAATAAGAACTACACCTCCCTGTCTCTGCTAAGCCAGGTACTTGGTGTGCCCTCCCCCAAGGGCGACATGGACGGCAGCATGGTGGGGAAAAGCTACTGGGCCGATGGTGCCATAGAGCGTATAGCCAATTATTGTGTGCAAGACGTGCTGGCCGTGGCACGTGTGTTCCTGAAACTCCGGGGCCTGCCCATAGACCCGCTTCCGGAAGTGGTGGAAGGGCTGACGCTTTAGCACAAATTGAGCTATACCGATATAAATCCCGCTTTTGATAAACAGCCTTACCTTTAACCCCGCATTTTTAAGCATAGCAAAATGAAAGAAGCATATATAGTCGACGGCATACGTACCCCTATTGGCAACCTGCGTGGAGCCCTTTCCAGCATCAGGGCAGACGACATGGCGGCACTGGTGATAAAGGAACTGGCGGCACGTAACCCGAACATACCGGCAGACACAATAGATGATGTGATTCTGGGCTGCCACAACCAGGCAGGCGAAGACAACCGCAACGTGGCACGCATGGCGTTGCTGCTGGCAGGTATACCATGGAGCGTGCCCGGCGAAACGGTGAACAGGCTCTGTGCGTCAGGCATGTCGGCGGTTATCAACGCCTCCCGCGCCATCAAAGCGGGTGACGGCGATGTTTTCATTGCCGGTGGCATGGAACACATGACGCGCAGCCCCTGGGTAATCTCAAAAACATCACAACCATTTGGCGGCGACGCACAAATGTTTGACAGCAGCTTTGGCTGGCGCTTCGTGAATCCTAAGATGCACGAACTATATGGAACTGACCCCATGGGTATAACTGCTGAGAACCTGGCAGATATTTACAAGATAAGCCGCGAGGACCAGGACCTGTTTGCCTACCGCTCCCAGATGAAGGCTGCAGCCGCGCAGAAGTCCGGAAGACTGGCTGAAGAAATAACCAATGTGAACATTCCTCAAAAGAAAGGGGAGCCAATTATAGTTAGCAACGATGAATTTGTAAAGCCGTCGTCTACGGTTGAAAAACTGGCTACATTGAAGCCATCATTTTCAAAGACAGGCACCGTTACTGCAGGTAACGCCAGCGGCCTGAATGACGGCGCAGCAGCACTGTACATTCTTTCCGGAGACGCGGTAAACAAATATGATGTTACACCAAAAGCACGTATTGTAAGCTCTGCAGTGGTAGGTGTGGAGCCGCGTATAATGGGCATAGGCCCGGTAGGCGCTACCAACAAGGCGCTGGCAAAAGCGGGACTGACGCTGAACGATATTGACATCATAGAACTGAACGAAGCGTTTGCGGCGCAGAGCCTTGCATGCACGCGTCAATTGGGCATTGCGGACGACGACCCTCGCGTGAATCCTAACGGTGGTGCAATTGCCTTAGGTCATCCACTGGGCATGACGGGGGCGCGCATCACCTGGTCGGCTGCACTGGAGCTGCACAAAACGGGGAAACGTTACGCACTGGCTACTATGTGCATAGGCCTGGGACAGGGCTATGCTGTAATACTGGAGCGAGTGTAAGAGAGACTACTTTACTGAAGATTTGAAGTAAACGGCTACGGGGAAATGATCACTGTAGCCGTTTATCCATTTAGTACCCTTGAATGCACGATGCGGTTCGCCTTCATGCCCCTTGTAAGTATCCTGGACAAAGGACGGCATATACACCTCAGCATGGTCATAGCGCAGCTTCTCTGACTTTACCAATGAACCTGACACGATCACCTGGTCGAAGAGATTCCAATGCTTGCGGTAAACCTCAGTGCCGCCACCTCGCACGTATATCTCCGCGAAAGGGTTGAAGAGACCAGTAGCGGTGACGTTTTTTTTGTCTGCTACAGCACCCAGCACATACGTGATGCTGCTATCATCAGGATTGTCGTTCATGTCGCCCATTACTATGAAGGAGGCATTCTTATCCTTCTTAGCCATGCTTTCTATGGCAACCCTGTTTACCAGTGCAGCAGCTTCACGCTTTCCGTCGCTGGCGTTGGTGCCACCCCGGCGCGATGGCCAGTGGTTTACCAGTATATTCACCTTCTCACCTGCAAGCGTGCCATGTACAGAGAGCACGTCTCGCGTGATTTCCTTGCCTCCAGTCCCTGCGATGTTCACAGGTAACGATTCGCTGCCCGTGAGCTTAAACTGAGCAGGGTCAAAGATCAGTGCGACATTGATGCCCCGGGGATCCGGGCCCGGGCGCAAGATATATTTGTACCCATGTCTCGCCAAAGCAGGTTGTGACGTAAGGGCTGAAAGCACTTCTGCATTTTCCACCTCAGCCAGCCCCATTATTGCAGGCGACATACTATCTATTACCCTTGCCATATGCTCCAGGCGCTTTCGGTAAATATCGTCCGTGTAATGATACCGGCCGGCCGGGGTAAATTCATCATCATTCTTTTGCGGGTCGTCAGCGGGGTCAAAGAGATTTTCGCAATTGTAGAATCCCACTATTATCTCTCGTTCCGTTTTTTGTGCGCAGGCACAATGAGATACTGCTGAAAAGACTATAAGTAGCGCTAATTTGTTAATGGACTTCATTGATTGTTAATGTGCCTGATGGTATAGAGCAAAATGCTTACTTTCACAAAAATACATAGTCACAATGACTCATAGCCAACTACTGCTTAATGAGTTGAAATCCGAAGCAGCAGCGACACGTAAGATATTGGAACGCGTTCCGATAGATAAGAATAACTGGACACCACACGCCAAATCAATGCCGTTAGGTAAGCTGGCGATGCACGTGGCCGAGATACCTAGCTGGGTGGCTATGACACTGCTTACAGACGAGCTGGACTTTGCCAAATTTGACTACAAACTGCTTCCTGCGCGCGATACAGAAGAACTATTAGCAAAGCACGATGAAACTGTAGAACAGGCCATAGCTGTACTGGAAAATTTTGACGACAACGGTTATGACGCACCATGGACCATGAGGACCGGCGAAAAGATACATTATACCTTACCAAAAAACGTAGTAGTGCGCAGGTTTGCATTCAGCCACTTGTTTCACCACCGGGCACAACTGGGCGTTTACCTGCGCCTGCTTGATGTGCCGATACCCGGCATGTATGGCCCAACGGCAGACGAACTAGAGGCCATGAGCAAAAAGAAGTGACAACAAATCAGTTTTTAGATACGGAAAGCGGCGTTTTGGCCGCTTTCTTCGTTTTAGCATGCCACAATAGCATGAGAATGCGGTTGGCTTTCAGTTTGCATTAATCAGGCAAAACAGACGTTATGAAAAGCTTCAGTGAAATAATACAATCAGACAAGCCGGTACTGGTAGACTTCTTTGCTACCTGGTGCGGACCATGTAAAATGATGACACCCATACTCCACGACCTGAAAGAAAAGATAGGTGACAGCGCCACCATCATAAAGATAGACGTGGACAAAAACCCGGAAGTAGCGCAACAGTTTAACATACAGGGCGTGCCAACGCTTATGGTCTTCAAACAAGGCCAGGTGAAATGGCGCCAAAGCGGCGTAGTGCAGGCAAAGCAACTGCAGCAAGTATTGGCGGGGGTGTAAACACTTCGGCATAATATTTGATATATTTGTGTACAAACCGCGCCTGTGAAGGGTATACTATTTATACTTTTTTTGCTGTTATCATCAATCAGTCATGCCCAAGACTACAGATGTATCATACCCGGTGAAAAGGCATACTTCACAAACGCTGATCAGTATCTACGTGGCATACGGATTGATTCTACGCACACTTACCCGGACTCAACCATCTATTACCCTTTTCACAGCCAGCGGGGCCCCTACTTAGGAGCAGCAAGTGGAATATTCCCTACCGAAACAAATGGTGGCTGCTGGATAGGAAAGACGGTAAGAAGGTATAGCGACGGCGTCTACGCTTTTGAAAACATCTGGCGTGATTCTGTGACTGTGAAAACGCAGGTCAATATTGGTGATTCGTGGATCTTGTATAGCGACACAAGTCACATTTACTACAAGGCGACTGTAGTTACCAAGGCACCTGAAGACGTACTGGGCATCAGCGACACCGTGATTCGACTTCAAATCCAGACCTTTCACAGTGACACCGGATATATCCCGTCCGACCCCGCGAATGCATTAACAATAGCGATAAGCAAGAACTTCGGACTTGTAGAAGCATTCGACTTCTATCTTTTCCCTCATCGACTCGTGGCAGATCACTTGGGTGCTGCAACGTCTTCCCAGGTAAACGACTATTACTTCCAGGTTTGTGGCGATCAGCAATTCAGACTCACCGGCTTCGTAGACGCCACGGTGCAGGACATCTACGACTTTGTGCCCGGTAACATATTTGCTTACTCCGGAACACGCAATACATACGGATCCGGGACAACCTATCGTAGAGTAGATACGATCGTGGGCAAAATCACTACCGGTTCCGGGTCCGTGAATTACAATTTTCACCGTAGAGAGATATGGGAGCCTCCTTCTCCGGGCAGCAACTTGTATAGTTTCATACAACTAACGATGACAATTGACGTCGACCATGTATTTGACACAAGTCTGATGCCGGAAGAAACAGGAATTGCAGAACTTCGATATTACAAACCTGTTGACTCATCCTACTGCGCTGTTGCAGCGCTTTATGGGCGAAAGTGGCCAATTCTCGCTTATGGTCTGGGGGTTTGCCCGGTTGAAGAATGGCTAAAACCGGGCCTGGGAACTACATTCAGCACTCAGTGTACCAATCCCGACTATCTGCTGTATGATGAGACGGCACTGCAATATGTAAAGAAAGGAGCCGAATGCGGGATTTTTGACCCAATACCGAATCAACTCAACTCCAGGCACCCCAATTCCTCTGATAACTGGTCAATTTCCCCAAATCCCACAAAGGACTATTTACAACTGACATCTCATTCGCGGGAGAACATCAACTTCCAACTCATGGATTTGTTCGGCAATACCATTATTTCCGGTAACGGAATTTCACCTATACGACTAGACATATTCAATGTTGTTTCAGGTACATACATAGTGATAGTGCACGACAGTAATGAACGCGCCACACGAAAGGTGATATCAGTGTTGCATTAACACACGATTCACACTTACGGATGGCGTCTACGGTGTAAACACTTCGGCATAATATTTGATATATTTG
>JAHBTQ010000006.1 GCA_019638495.1 Taibaiella sp. | reverse complement strand
ATAGTGTGGTCACAGGCAATTACCGTCTTTCGGTGTCCGGAGACAACTTAGGCGCAACCGTTGTAAACGGCGTAAATATGCTTAAGGACACGCTCTTTCAACCGGTGACCATTTCGCAAAAACCGACCTTTAATATTGGCACATTCACTGCTTCGCGGTCTACAATGATCACCGGCGTTCAGCTTGATCTTGAACTGGAGGCAGACAGCCGTCTGCGCAATTGTATCGTCTTTGTAGGGAAGACACCTGATGTAAGCGCTGACGCAGGGACGTATTTGCTGTCATACACGATTCCTGTGCAGGCCAACAGAACAAAAGTTGTATACACGATTCCCGTTGATGCATTGAATAATGCCCGCATATTCTTTGGCGAGGAAATTTATTTTGCCGCTTATAGCTATGTGGTAGGCGATGCTTCCGCCTACGTAGATCCGGCAACCGGAAACTACACATATACAGCGCTTGGTGCCATGCTTTCAGACACCACAATTGCTCCGTAGGTAGTTAGTTTTTAGTGAACTCAGTTAATTGTGTCCAGATCAAGAGAGATTTCTGTGGCGGCGCGTGTTGCGTCTATCCTTTGACCTGGAATGGCTTTATCTCTCTTAATCCTTTTATGCGCTCTTCGAACGACGAGAAGTGCTCTAAGGGGTCGAGGATCTCAGAGAATAGTTGCATCAGGTCTTCAGAGTGCTTATTGCTTCGTTGGGCTTTTACATCAAAGTGAACCAGTTTGGCCCACATTACCGCCTTGATCTTTGTCTTGTGCTCATCCCACATAAATGCCTCTACCAGCAGGCTGTGCTCTGAGAATTGTATGAGCCGTGAATGTATCGTCACCACCTCCATCCAGGATGCGGGTGAGAAGTAGGATATCTGCGTTTGAGCGGCGACCCAGCCTATTCCACGTTCGTGAAGCATCTGTGCAGTATTGAATCCGTAGTGGTCCAGTATCTGCTCTGTACGGGCTCCCATTATATAGTCAATGTAACGGGAGTTGTTGAGGTGGTTGAACGGGTCGCAGTCGTGATACTGTATCCGCTTCTTGCTTTCTACGGTCTTTACGCGCGTTTCCATTTTATTTTGCGTTTAGGTTTTCTATAATCATTGCTGTTGCGCCGCCACCGCCATTGCATATGGCCACCACGCCATACCTGCCTCCCTCCTGGTTCAGAACAGACGTTAGTGTGCAGAGTATACGCGCACCCGATGCGCCAAGTGGGTGGCCTAGTGCTACTGCTCCGCCATAGACGTTCACTTTGTCGCTGTTCAGGCCCAGTATCTGCTGGTTGGCAAGTGCAACGGCCGCATATGCCTCATTTATCTCAAAGTAGCTGATGTCATTGATGGAGAGACCTGCCCGCTGCAGTGCTTTGTTTATTGCTATGGACGGTGATGTGGTGAACCATTCCGGCGCCTGAGCAGCATCGGCATAGGCTATGATCTTTGCGATGGGTTTTAGCCCGTACCTGGCGATTGCGGCTTCCGATGCAAGTAATACTGCCGCGGCTCCGTCATTGATGTTGCTCGCATTTGCTGCGGTAATAGTGCCACCTTCAACAAATACAGGTTTTAGTTTGGCTACCTTTTCCGGTATCACTTTGAAGATGTCTTCGTCTTCGCCGTATGTTTCCGTTCCCTTCCTGCCCTCTACTGACACAGGTACTACCTCGTTGGTAAACTTTCCCTTGCTGGTTGCTCCCTGTGCTCTTTCATAAGACTGTAAGGCATATGCATCCTGTTGTTCACGGGTCAACTTATACGTGGTGGCGCACAGCTCAGCCGCCACACCCATGTGATAGTTGTGATACACATCGGTCAGTCCGTCTTTCAGCAGTCCGTCCACAAATTGTTCATGTCCCAGTTTGGAAGCTTTTCTCAGGCTGGCATAGTGCGGGGTATTGCTCATGCTTTCCATGCCTCCGGCAATAACTATATCTTCCTGCCCGAGCTGAATTTGTTGTGCTGCGATAATGGTTGCTTTGAGGCCGGATGAGCATACTTTGTTGATGGTGGTGCTGTCTACAGCATCCGGGATGCCGGCATATTTTGCGGCCTGTCTCGCCGGTGCCTGACCAAGGTTGGCAGATAATACATTACCCATGTATACTGCATTTACGTTAGCTGCGTCAATACCCGCTGACGTATATGCGGCTTCGATGGCAATAGCACCCAATTGGGTTGCAGACAGATTTGAGAGCACTCCCATAAAGCCCCCGATGGGCGTGCGCTTTGCTGATACGATATATGCTTCTTTCATTGCTACTTTATATTTGTTTATCACTAAAAAATACCGTTCGGTATATTGTTGTTCAAAAAAAATTACGCTTTCATCTCCATAATTAGTTTTTCAAGGTAGTCCATGGTAATGCGCAGTTCCCTGGTTCGGCCGGTTACTTTGGCCTGCATTATTGCGCCTTCTATCAGCGACATCAGGAGTACAGCAAACTCCGCAGGGTTTGTGGTTTTCCGGATCTCTCCTCTTTCTATTCCCCGCTTCACTTGTTTCTCTACAGATGTTCTCCAGAAATCCAAAGCGGTTGCAGCTTTCTCCTTTAATTGAGGATGAGTGTCGTCGGCCTCGGTAGATGTGTTGAGTAGTGGACAGCCGGCCTTTAGGAAGGGTATCTTGAAAAAGTCGCGGTACACTTTAGGGTAAACCAATAGCCTTTCGATGGCATTATCAGTGGCAAGTATCTTTTCCCTGAGATAGTTGGTGACACGGTTGAAGTTATAATCAAAGGCGGCCAGCGCTACATCGTCTTTGTTTTCAAAGTTGCCGTAGATACTCCCCTTTGTCAAGCCGGTTGCATTTTCCAGGTCGGCCATAGATGTGCCTGCATAGCCCTTCTCGTTAAAGACGGGAGCCGTGCGTTCTATAATGAACTGTTTGGTGCGTTCGGCCTTTGACAATTCCTGCTTCACAACACAAAGATAGGTAAATATACCATTCGGTATATTTACCTATCAAATTTCTATTCGTCTTAACAACAGTGCGGTTATTGTGCTGCTAGTACTTCGTAAACTTTGCTGTTTGCAGCAAATTGTCGTTTACATAGCGCAGCAAGTAAGCGCCGGGTGGCAGGTTGCCAAGGTCGAGGATGGCTTCTGTGGCTGTGCGCTTCACAGGCACGTCCAGTACTCTGCCTGCGGGGTCCAGCACTGTTATCATTTCGCTCTTTTCATAGTCGATGCCAATGTGCAGATATCTGCTTGCCGGATTTGGGTAGACGTTTGTAAGCGACTGTGTAGCTTCGGGGACTGAATTCGGAGGTGGATTGTTGTAGTAGCTCCATGCCGTATCCGCCACAGTCTTTATGCCGGTAAACGACATAGCACCGCAGTGGTTGGTATTGGCAGTGTCGCTGAGCACCAGCGCCATAACGAAATGCTCGGTAGCGCCGGCAGCTAAATCTATGTCGTTGCTGGCTATGGTGAATCGCCTGTCGTAGGGTGTGTTGCCGGAGGCGCATTCAGACCATTGCGTATTGTCAGACGGGTCTCCGGGAAAAACGTAATTGGTATTGGGGCCGGAACCATATCCCCTGGAAGGCGTGCCGGCTCCCACAAAGTCGTTTGTGAAATGCTCGCCCAGTCTTGTCCGGGATCTCATATAGTTGTTGTACTCGGTGTCTGTTGTTGGGTTACCTATATTGGACCCATCATTGTTAGAGTAGGTGAAGCTGCCAGCGGGAACATATGCGCCTGCGGCATCTCCCGGTAGGTACAGAAAGGTGACTCCAACAACGGGCGACGACGTACCATAGCAACCCTGTGGGTAGCCTGCAGTCATGCCATCATCGGCGGTGGCGTTGTATTGTATGCCCATGCGGTGAGAGGAATCGAATCCGATGTAGTCGTCGAGGTAATAGCCGAGGTCAATATCGGCATGAAACGCAAAACGGAAGTTGTGGTAGTCATTTGTTGACTTGTTTACCACTTCGTAGTCGTAGTAAATGACATTGTCAATGAGTGTGCCACGGCTATAAGCGTAGGCCATCGCGTGCACTTCCACCTTTAGCGCCCTTCCATCTGTTTCGTTATGCCTGGCGCCATTGTCGCTGAATGTCCACCACAATGCCTGATCTCCCTTAATAGCAGGGTAGTCGCCATCCAGTGGGTTGTATATGCCATCTCCGTTAACGTCTGTAAAAGGAGCCTTGTTTTCAGAAATGGTCAGTGGCACATTGGCATTGCCGGCTGCATATGGATTGCCCTTTGCCGGCCAGTTGAGTATGGTGGGGAGTGTATTGCTGATAGTGTGTGTGCCCATGGCTCTGAAAGCTTCAATGTCCGTCTTGTTCAGCTTCCAGATTTTGGCCCAGTCGTGCGATGTGGCATAGGTAAGTGTGTCGCTGCCATCCAGTGGTCCGGGCCAGAAGTCGTTTCCATCCTGCCGGTAAGTGGCCGCAGCAATGTGTAGCTGCCCGCCATTGTCATAGCCGCTCATCCAAACGGCGTTACCCAATCCCCCAAAAGACTTGTCGGTGCCCTTTGGGAAGAATCCCCTGGTTTCGTAGATGCCTGGTGCTGCATACCACCAAAGGTCGCCATGCACCATTACGGCTGCGTTTACCTTGTTTATGTCAACAGAGTCGATAGTGGAGAATGCTAATTGCGCTTCGGCATTGTACACGGTTGACAGAACGGCGAGAAAGAGAAGTCGAACTTTGTTCATAAGAGCAGCTTTTATGGGTGTGTGATGGTAAAAGGGAATACCCTTACTACTAATGACGCAGTAGAAGGGTGATAACTTGGGTGATGCCCTGAATTTTTCCTTTTTACCCGGAGAAATGGTGGCTGGGGACTGCTATTATTAACCGTAAATTACTAGATGCGCACTGAGGAGATACCTCCGTCTATATGCCACACCTGCCCGGTGGTGAACCGGCTCTGGTCACTTAATAGAAGGCGTGCGGCGGCAGCAATGTCTTCAGTGCGCCCGGTCACTTTCAGTGGATGTCGCGCTGCCGCGGCGCTTCTTTTTTCTTCCGTATCGAGCAGGCGAGCGGCCAGGGGTGTGTCAGTTAGTGACGGTGCTATGCAGTTCACGCGAATCTTTGGTGCCCACTCTGCTGCCAGCGATTTTGTAAGACCCTCCACGGCTGCTTTTGCAATGGCTACGGAGGCGTGATAGGGCATACCGGTACCCGCAGCCACGGTGCTGAAAAGCACCACGGAAGGTGACTCTGCTTTCTGCAGGTTGGGCAGATAGTGCTGCAGTACTCGAACAGCACCCAATACGTTTATGTCAAGGTCTTTTTGAATGTCCGCCGGCTTTAAGCCGCGAAAGGGCTTCAGCGTTATGCTGCCGGGGCAGTAGGCTATGCCATCCAGCGGGTCGTCTATGTGGGGTAGGGGATCTGTGGTGACGTCAGCGATATGTGCATGCGCTGCGGGCCCTAAAGAGCCTCGGCTTATCCCATGCACTTTGTGGCCGGCTTCAGTGAGCAGCAGTGTCAGTGCCCGGCCGATGCCGGAGCTGTGCCCCACAACAAGATAGTTGCCCATAGCTATTTCAGGTATTGGAGGAATTCGTTTTTGACAGAGGTTTCGTTGAAGCGGCCATCGTAAAATGACGTCACCGTTTCAGAGGCGTTATCCTTTATGCCGCGCGATGCCACGCACATATGGCGGGCAGTTATCACCACAGCCACATCGGTTGTACCCAAAATCTGCTGCAGTTCCCGGCCTATCTGCATTGTGAGGCGCTCCTGTACCTGTGGCCTACTGGCATAGTACTGCACTATCCTATTCAGTTTAGAAAGGCCAATGACCTTGCCGGAGGAGATGTAGGCTATGTGGGCATGCCCGTAAATGGGCACGAAGTGGTGCTCACAATTGCTGAAAAGCGTGATGTTCTTCTCTACCAGCATTTGCCCGTATTCATACTTGTTTTCGAATAGGGCAACTTTGGGTTTGTTTGCCGGGTCCAGGCCGCTGAATATTTCTTTCACATACATCTTTGCTACGCGATGGGGTGTTCCCTTCAGGCTATCGTCAGTCAGGTCCAGGCCCAGTGTATGCATTATCTCGCGGAAATGGTAGGCAATGGCGCTTATCTTTTCTCCATCACTCATTTCAAATGCGTCTGCGCGCAAGGGTGTGTCCATGCTGCCTGCTATGTGCTCGTCTCCCATGTGGTCATACAGGTCCGTCTCGTCGGGTAGTGTTTCTTCGCTATGCGGGATATTCAACAAAGTTTCGCTCAGTTTCATACAATATTATTTTTAGGTCCTGCGGCTCCTTGATCTGTGGCCGCAGCATGTTATAAATGGCAATTGCCAGGTTTTCTGTGGTTGGATTTATGCCTTGCAATTCCGGTACATCCAGGTTCAGGTTGTTATGGTCTAGTTTATCAAGTACGTGTTCTTTTATTGTCTCCGACAGTTGCTTGGTGTCCAAAACGTACCCTGTTCGTGCATCTATTTCTCCGGTTACCTTCACTGTGAGCTCATAGTTGTGCCCGTGATAGTTTGGCCGGTTGCACTTTCCATAGAGCTGTTCATTTTCTGCGGCGGAGAGTAGGTGGTTGTGCAGGCGATGAGCGGCATTGAAGTGTTCCCGTCGGCACACTGCTATTTTTCTAGTCATTATCCCTCAAAGGTAGGTTTACTTTTGTTTAATCTTTTAGTTTAATCATTAAACAAAATGATTGGCGTATAGAGGGTATATATAAACGGTTGGTAGGGAAGGTGTCTGACAGTCGGACGAAGGCTGCTACTAAATAAATCTGTGATTCGGTAAAGCACTGGTGTGGGCTTGCCTGTGGTTTGTGATCGTACTTTTCGGAGTGGGTAAGTCGCTGATATACATCACTTTGGGGAGTGATATACATCAGCGGCGAACAAGTTGTTGACAGGTACTTTTGAGAAAAACTGATTGCTATGTTCTCAAGAAAGGTTAAGATGATGCTCGTGGCGACAATTGCCATTTCGGTCCTGGCTACGTCATGTAAAAAGAAGGATGATGCCAGCAGCAGTAGTAGCACCAGCACGAATGCCGGCAGTAAGTTGCGCATTCTGACAGGCTCTTCGGGGCAAAATCAAACGATGTCGGCGAATATTGATAACGACGGCTATGTGAATTTTGATGCGCAAACTGTCCTAGCTGATGGTGGTAGTCCGCTGCACCAGTACACCTGGTCATTTGACAACACCAGCACAGTACCTGCCGGTATAACGATAGGTTCAGCAACCGGAGTTATTACCCGCAACGGTACATCGTCTACAGGACTCACTACCGGAACCAAGAAATTGACGGTAAAGGTATCTGACGGCTCATCTACTGCGACGGGAACTATAGAGTTGAAGGTCACTAACTATACGCCTGGTCCGGCGGCATTACTTCAGCAGCTATCTTCACCATTCACGTTGGTCAATGGTGTCGCTAATAAAGCATATGGTGCGTCGCTATTTGTGACGGGTGGCAAACCTCCGTATACATGGCTGCTGGACGACACGTATGCCGGAAGTGCAGACCTAACGAATGCCGGGCTCACGGTGGAGGGAGCCTCTGGTGTAGTTACCGGTACGATTATGCCATCAGCATCCGGAAAGACCATTAAGTTTAAAGTGATCGTGAAAGACGCGACAGGCGAAACGGCTATATACGCGCCGGTTTACACGATAGTTGTAAACTAGGAATTCGTTTCAGTTACCATGATGTGAAACAGGACCAAAGCTAGTCTGGCTTTAGTGAATAACGAAAAAGGCCTCATAAATCATTGATTTATGAGGCCTTTTGTATTTGGTGGTCGCGTAGGGGCCAGTAACAGGGAGCTAATAGGGCTTCAATTGCTGCGCTGGGACCCGGTAAATACGTTCGTAAGCACTTTTTTATGTCCAGTCTATCGCAATTCAGCCGGCTTCAGCGGGAAAGTGCGGTTTTTTTCTCTACGGAATCTCTACGGATAACGCGTTAATTTCTAGATTATGAGGCAGAGTCGGCTGAAACTTGACTGCCTGGAACTGACAATTCCATACAACCTCATTGGCCGGTGAGATGCTCACCAAACGTCGGTCAACCCTAATAGAACCCCATGCAATGTCCCTCAATGCGGACAACATGGTTTGGTAAAAATGCACAGTCTTTTGGAAAGACGTTGATACCAGTAATGGGAGTGATATTTCGCCGAGATGTGAATATAGAAAAGCATGAAGGCTTAGATTCGGTTCCAAGGAAATCGTTTGTAAGAACTATTACAAATCCGTTTCGAAGGAGTGCGTATCACCGACCGGCATGTCAAACCAAACATTTTCCTGCTTTTCATCAATCCTTTAGGCCTAATTGTAAAGTTCTAAAATTGTATCTCTAAGGCTGATACCTATTGAATACTGTTTATAAATTACTTTATAAAGATTCTAAAGAAAGGGATAAGTAGGAGTGCATGGTTAGGACATTGCATGCACCTTGGGTTATGAATTCAGGATATTGATTTCAAGATAAAGAATAGAAGAAGATGAGGATACAGTTTTGAAATAGACCTACATGGGGGCGATGTGTCGGTTCAAATACATATTCAGATCGCCTTTTGTCGCGATTCTGACGCTATTCCTATGGATTTTACTTTTTTTTACAAAGTCATGACATGCCTCTATGTGGTCAATGTTTGCAAAATTAACGTAGCAATTCTAAAGTTAATCTTTAACGAATCTGCGATAACCAATTTTAATTCCATTAAGATAGCACACTACTACGTAACACCCCGGCGCTGCATTATTAAGGTCTACACTTGCATGACGATTGAACAACTGTTTTCTCGCTATTTTTTGACCCAAAATATTCTGTATTTCGACGTCGAAATGTCCTGGTATAGTGGTAATAATCTCAATATTCAGAAGTCCTTCTGTAGGGTTGGGGTAAATTTTGATGTCTGCATCATTAGGATTATTAGCTGTTACGACATCTAGGGCCGGTGTATTATAATAGGTTTTTTGGATGCATCCATCTTTCGTCGTAATTACCCAGTAATATTTGTGAACAAAATCCGGAATCGGCAAATAATAGCTTTGTTCACGGCCTTGTGGAAGAAGGGTCGAATCAAGAGAATAACTATCGTCATAACCCCATTGGTAATCGACCATGATGTTGCTCTCACAAACGAGTTCGTTACCGTAATAGAGAACTTCCACGTGATGCGATGCTTGATGTTGAATATTTGCTCTGAAAGTATCCCTGTTTGAGCACCCAGTCCCAATTTGGGTAGCTATTAAGGCTACTACTGCATCCGCAACCGTATCAAATGTCACCAGGCAGTACTGACCACTAACGCCCACTGCCATAAGTGTAGCATTTGACGTTGTCCATTCATATGTGGTGCCTTCTACAGGATGCACGTGTGTGCCCAAGTTAATAAACTCTGTATTTGCACAAAGTATCGAAGCAGGTTTCGTTGTAATCGACGGCCTGATTGGTAGTGGGTTAACTACAACAATAACATTTTGAGTACTTACACAACCTGCTCCTGTCAAAGTATAAACATAAGTCACAGGTACGGGATCTGGTGTGTAGTTTATCAGTGTTTCACTTATTGAATCAACCCCATAATAACCCGAGTTACTTATCCCTGTTGTCATATCGCGCCTCCATGAGTAGGTAATGCCAGGCGTAACGCTTGTAGGTTTATATTTAAATAATTTTCCTGTGCAGGCTGTTAATGAAATTGGGCTGCTAAGCGTTGGCGTGGGTTTTACGGAAATAGTAAAAGTCCTCGATGTGCCAGGGCAGCTATAAGCAGTTGGTGTAACAATTATAGTGCCAATAATGGTAAGTCCGGTTGCGTTGGTTGCCATAAACGAAGCAATATTGCCCGATCCACTTCCTGTTAGTCCAATAGCCATATTGTCGTTAGTCCAGTTAAATGACGTACCGGTCAACGAGCTTGAAAAAATTACCGGTGCTGTCAACATTCCGTTACAAAGTTGCTGATTTGCCGGGGTTGCCATATTTGGAACCGGATTTACTGTTATGGTAAAAGTATCGCTTAACCCCGCACAGCTATATGCTGAAGGTGTAACTATTATTGTCGCTACTACCGGTAATACATACGGGTTCATTGCCGTAAAGGCGGGGATATTACCTGAACCACTACCGGACAAGCCGATAGTAGTATTACTATTGCTCCAATTGAAGGTTGCTGCGGGAACACTACTAATAAAACTGATGGCTGTGGTAAGTGATCCTTTACACACTGTTTGGTCTGACTGAGGTATTATGTCCGGTACCGGATTTACTATAAAAGAGAATGTGTCAGGAATACCTATACACGTACTCGTTGATGGCGTAACGATAACACTGGCATTAATGGGAATACCACCGGTGTTTATAGCGGTGAATGCAGGTATATTTCCTGTACCGCTTGCGGCTAGACCTATACTGGGTAAGCTGTTCGTCCAATTATATACCGTACCGGAAACCATACCCGTAAAAACTACCGGTGTTGTTACGATACCATTGCAGCGTATCTGGTCTGCAACAGGCGTTACAGCCGGGGTCTGATTTACAGTGATTACCGCCATTGCCGGTGAAGTGCTACAACTGGTATTGTATGTGACGGTAGCAGTGCCGCCCGATACCGCGGTTATAATTCCGGAAGAAGACCCAATTGTTGCCACCGAAGGATTGCCGCTGCTCCAGGTACCACCAACAAGGATGTAATGTAGCGTATCAGAAACACCCGAGCAGTATAACAATGGGCCCGTAATTGATGTGGATGAGGGCGATGGGTTTACAGACACGATGACATTAACCGTGGTTACACAGCCTCCCGCATCCAGTGTGTACCTATACGCTACAGCAACGGGCAGGGCTGTAGTATTGCTTAGTGATTCATTGACAGAACCGGTGCCGCCTGATGCCGGGGTGGAAATACCCGGAACAGCAGCACGGCTCCAGGAAAATATTGTGCCGGCAGTGGCACTGGTTGGTGTATAGGCAAAAATGGCATTATTGCATATGGGTGGCGGGGTGAGGGTACTGCTGAGTGTAGGTACTGGTTTAAATGTTACCGCGACAGAATCGGAAGTTATATAGCATTGGAATGTGTCGTACCTAATTACCGCATAATTTCCTGCCGCCAAAACCTTGATAGTTTGTGTTGTATCACCGGTAGACCACAAGTAGCTAATGCCGGGTGAACTGGTAAGAAAAACAGAATCACCAGGACAAATGGCAAACGAACCTGACAAACTGGTAACAATGGGCTTAGGCTTGGTTCTACAGGGATCCTTTATTACCATACCCACTCTATTACCGCCATTATCGTAGGTGTATGCTATTTCAGAGCTGTCAGGGTATTGCACGTTCGTTAACCTGCCGTGGTTGTCGTAGTAGTAGTGTATATTTTGGGCAAATATTGGGTTGCCAGTAAGTATAAATACAACTAAAATTAGTGTGAAATTTTTCATCTTGTTCTGTTTTAATAGTTGCATTTTCTGATATCTACATACGTTTTTAATCCTTCCGCTAAGACATGAGCAAAATCGATGAACATTCCCCTATCTAAAGCTCGAATTGCAAAATCAGGAAGGTTTTTCCCATGCATGGCAGCATCACTTATTATACTATTAATGTTTCTTAACTTCAGCAACCCATTTACACTTTGGCTCAAATCAATTGCTTGTGTCGCCATAGAAACGTACGGATTATCATAAATCCTGTCTAGAGGGCCATTGAATGTAGAGGACTCTCTCCAATCTGCGTTATAGCTGGTAGTATTTAAACGTTTTAGGTTGTACCAAGCTGCCTCGAGTTGCTTAATATTCTCGTTTGCTGACTTGCCAGCAGGAAGAATTCCAAGCGGACCTTCTCTCAGAGAAAGAATTGTCGACGCAAATCCTCCCACACCTGCAATTGTTTGAAGTAAGACAATGTCAACGTTAGCGGCAACATTTCCCACTTTATCAATAAAATTCCCATATGCTGACCAAGCATCGCTAAAAAAGTTTAATCCATTTGCGTCAAATTTATTTATTGGATTATCCAAAGCATACACATACCTATTCAATGTTTGCGGATTCAATAAAGATGCTGGAAAAATATCCTTACCTATAAATCTGCCATTGGCTGCATCATAATACCTTGCCCTTACAAAATACAATGAGGGAGTTTCTTGTTGCACGCCATACTCGCCGAGAAATGTATAAGGCTGTATTGTATTGCCAACATGTTTCAGCATTACACCGAATGGATCGTAGGTGTAGGTGTCTTTTACATTTCCGCTATCATTAGTAAGGGCTACAGTATTGTGTTGCGCATCAAAGTGGTAGTAACGGAAATTACCTGCAGAATCAACTCTTGCTATCAGTCCCAGCCCATAGATATAGGTGGCTTTTACCACCCCTGCATTATCCTGTTCCATCAATACCTGTGATAGGTCATTCGACAAGTCAAGTACGTACCTCCTAATATTTCCGCTTTGTGTTCTCTTTACCTTATTCCCTAACCCATCATAGCTGAACGATATGGTTACTGATGGTGTAGTAATGGAACTAAGGACATTGTCTATTGAAAAATTATAGGTTGTAGTGCCAGCAGAGATACGGTTGCCGTTGGCATCATTTCCATAAGTCGTGTGGGCATCTGACAGCAACCTGTCATCAAGGCCATAGGTATATGCAAATGAATCGGCAGTAAGGTGGAATGGTATTGGTCCCTGGCGTTGTTCCCTCGTTCTGTTCCCGTTATCATCGAGCAGGAATATGCTCTTACTGATGACCCCGGATGACATGCTATTAATTTTTGAGGTGAGCCTGCTTGCTATGTCATATCCATAAGTGCATGTAGTTCCGTTCGGGTAGCCCATAGAAGCCAACCTGCTATTGGCATCATACGCATAGTTGGTAACATGCCCCAGCCAGTCTGTGACCGAGGTCATCTGGTTGTCTGCATTGTAATTATAATTTACAGCATTACCACCCGGGTATTTTACACTTTTCCTATTACCAACAGCATCGTAAGTATACTGCACTACGTTTCCGAACATGTCAGTATACTTCTTTAAATGGTTAAGGCTGTCGTAAACAAAGGCAGACGTACCTGTAGCATTAGCAACTGCTATTTTATTCCCGTTTGCGTCATACGTATATTGATAAGTATCGCCACCAGAGTTGACAACCCTTCTTACCCTATTCAGCGAATCGTAAATCCTTGTTATAGTGCCGCCGGGCTTGGTTTCAGTAATAAGGTTGCCTGCCGCATCGTAAATATAACTGAACGTATTGCCTGCTGCATCTGAATAGCCGCTAAGCCGGTTTGATGCGTCATAGGTAAAATGTTGCGTATGCCCGTTTGGGTCTGTTATGTCCGTCCTGCTTCCATTAAGATCATATAAAGCAGAAGTAGTGTTACCCTGTGCATCCAATATCCCTGTCAAAAGCCCAACGGGGTTATAGGTATAATTTGTACTTGCTCCGAGCGGATCAGTAACCTTCTTGATCTGCCCGATTTCAGTATACGTGATATTCGTTGTATGGCTTAGTTCATCGGTCATTGATACCCGTCGGTTCAAAGCATCATAGACATAATGTTTACTTGCCCCGGTTGCATTGGTTTCTGTTATCAGGTTGTCTGCATTGTCATAGCCGTAACTCACATTGCTAAGTGATGTGCTTTTCCCAACAAGCCTGTTTTTCACATCGTAAGTAAATGTGGTTATGTTCCCGTTCTCGTCTGTAATAGTTTTGGTATTGTCCCGCACGTCATAAGTAAACAGCTTGTTACCGCCTACTGCATTCGTAATTTTTGAGACTCTGTCTTTTATGTCATAGGTCACTCTCGTTATATTTCCATTCTTATCTTTTGTATATATAAGGTTGTTGTCCGCATCAAATGAATCAACAATGGTATATCCGTAGGGGTCTTTTACCTCTATAACCATATCGTTGTTGTTATAGGTATAGTAGATAATTCGTCCATTCTCGTCTTTTTCTGATGTTCTTCGGCCAACAGCATCATAAGTATAGAATTTTGTTCCTGATGGAGAGACAACGGAAGTAAGGTCACCAAGTGAGTTATAGTTGTACGTGGTTATATGGGCATATGCATCGCTTGATGATTTTAGTAAGCCATTGGGATAATAAGTATAGTTACGAGCTGACCCATCAGGTAAATGAATTGCCTGAACATTAATGTTGCCTAGATAGTAATCCATGCTTGTTACGTGTGATAGCGGATCATTTATGCTCGATGGCCGGTTTGTGGGCAGATATGAAACAGAAGTAGTCACTCCAAGTGGCTTTGCCGTGGTCAATCTGTTCCCTTTAGTATCGTAGGTATAACTGGTATGATTCCCATTTTCATCCGTAAAATCTGTAAGGTTATTATTATTGTCGTAGCCGTATGTTTTGTTGTGACCTAGCTCATCGGTCTCCTGTGTGAGGCGGTAAGAGGCATCGTGGTGTACGGTGGTATGGGGAGCACCCGGGCCCGGATAAGTAATAGTAGCATCTCCCGGGGCCATACCAGAATAGGAGATTGTTGTTGTGTTACCTAATGCGTCTGCTTGTCCCGTAATCCAACCGGTTGAAGCGTCATACGTATTTGTAATCAGCGTATTCCCTCTTGCGTTAATGATCTGGGTAATATTATGCTGGGTATCATACGCAAATGTTGTCACTCCTACATTGGCATCGGTTACAGCAGTAAGGTTGCCTCCCACGTAATTGTATTCAATGTTTCTCCCAAGCGGATCAGTAATTTTTTTAATTTTTGAACCTAGGTAAGTAAACGACAGTGTTCGCCCCCCGGGTGCATTAACAGAAGTAATGTTTGACCCTGTGTATATAATCGTTGTCGAATTGCCGTTAGCATCTGTGATACTCTGTAACTTATTGACTGAATTGAATAGATATACTTCCCCGGTCTTCATCGTCAGGGTGAACAATCCTGTGCTGGTGTTTTTGTTTAGCTTCTCATATGTACCGCCGAACAATGGAAAAGACGTGCCAGGGGTATTTACTGACGGAATAAATGTGGCACAATGCCCATCCGGGTAATGTACGATCCACAAAGTGTCTGCGAAATTCCTGATGTAACAATCGTAAGAATGTGACCAACCAACCCCCAATTGACTATCAAGCGTGTCATTGACAGTATTGTAGTAACGGGTAAAATTGAGGGATGTCCCTATCGCAGGTAAATTGAAATCCGTATGGGTGTAAGAATACGAGCCTGTGCCTATATCAATTGGTTCGAGGACCCGCTTTTGCGGGTGTGCTGTAGGCGTTACTTTTATCGGATAGCTCCTTGGAATATTAATTGCTCCTGGAGCAAGGTTCACATCTGCGAACGCGCTAGCAGGACATCCAGCCTGTCTTACCTGGATATGGTAAATATCTGAAACTAATCCGGTGAATGTATTGGACGATTGCCAAGTGCTACCGCCATTTTTTGAATACTGATAAGAAGATCCCCCGGACGCTGTAATTACAATTCTACCATTGTCACATGCTGCACAACTTACATTGCGATAAGTATAGGTAAATGAAATCGCACTTGGCTCTGTTAGGGTCCTGCTAGCAGTACCAATACATCCATTAAAATCACGAACACTCACAGTATGCAGCCCTGCATATAAACCGGTGAAGTTTGGAGATGAGCCATAACCTCCACCATCAATGGAGTATGTGTATGGTGGTGTGCCGCCAATTGTACTAACAACCGATATGCTACCATTATTATTACCATAGCAAGTTGTAACGTTAGTATGCGTCAATGAGGGAGTTATTGTTGGGCAAGAAACTGATTGATTTATTGTGAGAGTACATACGGTACTAACGCCATCAGTAATATAAATGTGGCCTGTTCTTGCTGCCCCGACATTATTTGCCACAGAGTAATAAAATACTCCTCCACTTGCAGTACCCCCAAGCGAAATCCACGAATCAGGAGTATTCCTATAATAAGTACAACCTCCAACTGTTGTGCTCACCGTTGCGCTATAGGATCCTCCAGATGCTATAACAGGTTGCGTCGATGGCGTAACTGTCCAGCCAGTACAGGATACAATCGGAGTTATGGTAATTCTCGTAAACGGCACATTATTCCCTAGCCCAGGATTGTCCTCAAGTGAGGGGCAGTCAGCTCCATGAGGTGGATTAAACGCACAACTGGAGCTGTTGCTGTACGCCCATCGGTGAGCCGAGTATCCAGCTGCGAATGATCCCCACCTGCCGCCTGAGGCAATGGGCGGACAAGTATAACTACATGATGCCGCATAGCCGCAGTTATTAAATCTTGCCTCAACCAATAGGTTTGTATTTGCGTGACTAAAAGGAGCGAGACTAATTGCGGGTATCCATTGATTACTATAGTTCATATTGGTACCACCACTATTATAGTAGCAACTTGTCATACCTGTCTCTAGCGCTGAATACGTTGGGCTGAGAGCCATGTCAGCATACGAAACATCTTTGAGACTTATATTTAGTTTGTAATTTACCATCGGATTAACGGCGATTTGATAAAAGGAAATATCACTAATCGTTCCAGCAATTCCAATGTCAGTTTGCTTGAATAAAATTTGGCTTACTCTTTGGTTTTTGCACGTATTGAATGGGTAAACGTAGTTTAAGGCAGAAGATGTTGCCGAATAGGCCCCTACATATATGGTAGGGTCAAAAACTATCGGGTATTGTCGGGATGGTGAAAGTAGCCACTTGGTTGGAACTTGAGATGAAAGTCTGATTTTATCGCCACCAAGAATTTCAACAAAACTAATTGTAGGCCGAATTGCATCAAGTCCAAAATAAGAGTGCGAAGGGTTGTAGCTGTCTTTATCATATGTTGCATCCCAAACGCACGGGGGAAAAATTGTAAATATGGTGTCGCTTTCAACTGTCACATAAATTAGTCCGCTGCTTTTTCTCGATGTAATAAGTGCTCCTGACGAATCAAATAGCACTGCGCTAATTGGTAGCTTGATAAATTCGTCTATATCAATATGCTCTTGCGTAGCGACGTCTGCAAAGATGCTCCTACTTGCAAATACCATCCTATGTTTAAGCATCTCAGATGAAATCTCATACTCCAAATCAACCCCTTTATATACGTCCGTATAGACGATGGTATTTCTGTTTATTTGTGTACGTCCGTTCGTAGAAGAAAGAGGTGACCAACTATCTGATTTAACAGAAGGAGCAATTCCAATACTTATCGTTTTGTTTTTGCTTTCGAGCTCCAACCCATTATAGTATTTTTGGAGAAAACGTGTCTTGAAACGATTTTTTTCAACGACGTATTTGTAAACAGAGTCTGATTTTTGTTCTATGTCTAATTCAATATCTTCCCAAACACCATTGGCTGCTTTGTAGTGAAAAGGCCCGCCAAATAAGATATCAATTTTGCCGTCTATCCGGCTGAATTTTTTAATATTTTCAGTACGACCTTCGAGAATCTCGTCGTCCGTAGAATAACCGTTAAATATCCCTCCTTCTTGCCAGTTAAAGTCTTTTTTTGACCTATGCCCTATTAGTTGCAATTCTCTTTGTGGAGTTTGCGCACTAAATCCATAGTCTTGTCTTGCTACAGTGTCGAGCAATTGAGACTGCGAAAACCCAAAGTAGGCAAAAACACTACATGACGTAGTCAATAGAATTTTCTTCATGGTATTGATAGTATTAGAAATTGATTTACACCCAAAAAAACTGATAGCGATTTCTCTCTACTAATGTTCGGATCCTTCGTTAGTTGTCATTTTTTAATTCTTCATAAGATCTACGATGTACAATAACGATGAGCAATCAAGATTCGCTAATGCATATTTATTAAGAAGGGTTGCAAGCCACGGGGTAAATCCTATCTATCGGTTAGGCTCACAACGAAAAGAGTTCTATACTAAAGGTATGATAATATTTAAAATAATAGTTCCCAATTATGGATCAGTGTGAAGTCCGTTGAGAACAATCAACATTTTTTATCGTATCACGCTCAATGCTAATCGTCTTAACATGTTATAAATTCCACTGAGTGATATTTCTTCTTTTTCATATTAATTTACATTATCAATTGATTCCGCTAGTGATGCTCATTCAATTGAAAAGTGGGGGGCGCATATTCGGCAGTGACCTCCTAGCCGAGCTTGGCACATACCTCAAGGAAAGTTAAAATATTATCACCCGTGATTTGATTGCATGTACAAATCATTCAATCCTTGAGCTTGATTTGAAACTCTTCCTTGAATCCTTGCGCCCGTGGCAAGTACGTTCAGGTTCACGTGGGGAATAACGTCAGGAAGAAAAATAAAAGCAACATCAACTTCATCTCCGATGCGACCTTCTTCAATCATTCCAAGCGTAGGTTGACCTGTAGTAGAAACTAACGGCACATTTCTAGTGTTGTCCGAAGATTGGCGTCTGTAATAGAATCTACGCTGAGCCATTAAGTTCTTGGCCACGACGTGATAGTTTGTCATCATTAAAGTGCGAACGCCATCATCGGTGACAAAAAGTCCAGCACTGCCGCGGGCGTTAGGCGGACTTAAAGCACTTGTGACGTTACCCCCAACGCCTGACTGAAGTTTGAACTCGCCCGTTTCTTCTACATCGGTATTTACCTTTCTTCTTTTCCCATCAGGGAATTTGATTGTGATTTGTGATGGCAACTTTTTGTCGGTGTCAAGTTGATCCGCGCTCACTTTCTTTTTAACTTGAAAAACGACACAATAGCGATTTTTTTCAACGTTGCCGGTTTTCTTTTTATCTATTCGGAACCCAACAATATTTGTATAGTCTCTTTTCCGGTATTTGGTAAATAATCCTTTTGAGCGCTCCCGCAAAAATTTGACTTTATTTCTTGTGTTCATAAGAGTTATGTAATTACATATTCCAAAATGAGTTTCTCAAAGTGCTAAGAGGCTTATCACTGCTTCACAAATCTAACCACCTTCCGGCTACTGTCAGCGCCACTCAATTCAAGCAAATAGGTGCCTGTCGGCAGAGATTCAATATTTAACAAATCTCTGCTGCGTCGTAAGGTGCCTCGCTGCATAGTTGTTCCGACCACATTAATAATTCTATACTCAGTGTTCACAGGTAGATTTACAATGGTCAGCTCATTGTGACCGGGATTGGGAAATACACGTACACCCGCAAGCGATGCGTCGCCAACAAAGCCAGGGACATTGACGTAAATGTCTTTGCAGTAAGTGTGCGTACCACAATTCGAATAGACTTTAGCACAAACGTGGTAGGTGTCAGCTACGGCATAAGTGTGACTAACAAAAAGCCCAGTATCAAAGAAGCCGTCACCCAAGTCCCAAACTACGCTGTCATATCCTGCGGTTGTCCCTGTATAGGTAAAGCCGTGAATAAGAACCCCTGTATCTACGAAGTTTGAAGTAACCGAAGTTGCGCAAGCAACGGCCACTTCTTGACAGCGCATGTCGCTACCGCAATTACTATAAACGCGTATGCACGTGGTGAACGTACCAGAACCGGTGTAGGTGTGTACCGGTGACATACTGGTACTTGTGCCGCCATCGCCAAACGTCCAGCGTACACTATCTATTCCAGTCAAGGTTCCGGTATAAGTAAAACTTCTGTTTAGGTCAGTGCCTGAGTAGGTATAATTAGCAACGGGCATAGAGGTGCAGCTACAGTCAACACCGTACTTAAAAATAAAGTAGTCGCTGTCGCCTCCTACAGATGTGTAGGGAGGCACTGACCCCATAGAAATACTGCTTTCAACCTTTCCAACAACATATAGATTGCCTACTCTATCACATGCCATTGCATTCCCCTTATCGTAAAATCCAGGTCCGTGCATTTGTTCAAACGATTGTACATATCCGGCACTGTCTACTATTGAGAAGATAGTATTTTGTCCTTCGCCAGCAAATGCAGTAATTGTATCTAGACCCGTGACAATTTTTCCACCGGCGATATATCCACAAACTGCCACTTTTTGATTTGGGGCCAATGTAATCCTATTCATTCCGCTCGTTATAGTCGAACTATACGGGCGGAACCACATAACGTTGCCGCCGGTATCCAGTTTCGCGACACTTGTTACGGCTTGAAGGAGGCCCCATTCGTTCCAAACAGTATCCCCTCTATATGCAAATCCTTTGGTACCTCCGATAGTTGCATATAAGTGTCCCCAACCATCCGCTGCTATACTAGTAAATCCCGCGGTACTAGTAGGGGAGTACGGGTTTGACACCGTATCTATCCAAATCACATCACGTGATGGGCTCAAAGCACCTATATAAGAATACATAGACATCCCTGGGAAGCTGGATGTATTTCTAGATCCCAAAATGTATAATTTGCCGCTGCTCCTGTCAAGACTTACACCGCTTACAAGAAGCGTAGTATCTATATTTAAGTTGGAGGCGGACAGCAACAAGCCAACAGAATTGAATGCTATATCGTAGAATCCAGAGTGACTTGTCGTTAAGGTCGGAGTGAGGCTAACTCCAAACTTCATACCTGCGATTATATGAGCGTTGTCTGATCCATCAAGGGCTAGGTGATTGAATACCCCCCCAGTTCCATTAAATGTACTGGGAATATTTTCTCCCAAATATCGTAGCCAATTTAATTGCCCGCTTGTATCGAACTGCACCAAAGTTAGCCTATTATAGGTATGGGAAGTAATTGCAGTATCGTAACCTATACGCAGGGTCGTCAAGCTACTAGTTCCATAGTGAGGGACATCGACAGCTACATAAACGTGCCCGGAGTTGTCAGATATTACTCCAAGAGGAATGGTTTCATTGCAAGAAATCAGCTTAGCAAAACGCATCTGTCCGTTACAAGTATGGCTTGTAAATAGCACGTTCTTGGGGCTACCATACCCCCCAGTTGGCCTTGAGAAAGTATCTGCTGTAATCGCAGTATTTCCTGCAATGCTAAGGGCATAAACGTTGCCATTATAATCCGTGCAGGCGAAAAGGGCTTCCTCCTTAAAATTATATATGCTGAAAACTTGGTTGGTGGCACCACCTCGGATCCATTTGGCTGTTTGTGAACGTGCAGGTGTTCCAAGAAGGAGGAACACCAAAACAAGGGTCTGTATAATTATTAATCTCTTCTGTTTCATGAGTGTGATACAACGATTTTATACAATTACCGTGTCACTTGGCACGGTAGAATATGTAAATTAGTGATTTATCAGCAATCGTTGAGCATGAAGTGTGTGCCCGTTTTCCTCCATTCTAACAATATAGGTTCCTGCGGTCCATTTATCTGTATCTACCTTCCAGGTACCGGACCGACTTTCGATAAAGGTTTGTTCTAACTTTCTGCCTGTAATATCGAAAATTGCTACTGACCGTTGCGCAGCTATTTCGAACCCAAAATCGTATGAAATGCTCACTTCTCGGGAGGCTGGGTTCGGGAACACAAGCAAAGCTGTAGCAATATCAACGAGCTCTAGTTCTCGTTCGTGGTTACCTGCGAATCTCTCCGCGATCCAGTGGCACGTATCCAGAGGGATTGTAATTTTCTCGTAACATTTTCCACCATACTCCGTAGTAAGCATTAACTCTACTGTCACACTGTCCGGGAGAGGCGTAGTATACAGCGTTGTGAATGTAAGCGAAGCTGTATATGTACCAGCAGTGGGTATTGTGCCCGAGAATGGTGATATTGGCCCAATGTTGGTTCCCAACACATAGTGTGTATTGGCAGAAGTGGTATTAAAGCTGACGGCTACATCGTAGCCTTTGGGGTCAGTGGAGTCGCAGAGCATTATTGCATCTAGTGCCACTCCCTGGCACGACTCGCAGGCCGACGTCGAAACGTTCATTGGGCCAGACGTATCTGTACAGATTCCATTACCAAGCGCCCAATTGTATTCTCCCGGTCCTGTTATCGAATAAGAATGCATGGTGTCACTGGAGCCGCTTAACGCCACGGAATGGTCTTTTAGCCATGCCCAGTAATTAAAATACTCATAGGGAGGCCCCTCGAGTGTTATTGGTAACTGTTTGTCGCAGATTTCGTAACAGCCGCTAGGGAAATATGGGAAGAACGTACTTGGTGACATCGGCACGTACGTATCGTTTGAGTTCACGCAACCCCATAGGTTAGTGAACCACACCCGGTAAGGCCCACCGATATATACATCGTTCACTGCGCCATACACGCCGTTGCTCCAATTGTAGGTGCCAGCTACCGGCTCTGTTGCTATGAGTTGGAGATGGTATAAATCGCAGTCGATTGCTGTCGGGCCAGTGATTTCCGGCGTTATCGGTTTTGCATGTACAAAAATATTTTCGACCGCAGACGATTCAAAACAATAGATGCCTGACGTGATATCTTGGATTCGATTCACGAGCTGCAGCGTGAAAGGAATTGGTAGACTTGCAAACCCTGGAAGTGCTGGATTGCTGGTAAATGGCATTGGAGTACCATTTATTATCCATTGATACATCACGCCAGGTCCGGCATACCCGTTTAGATTATATTGGTCAAATACGCAATAGTGCTTTGGCCCACGAATTACAGCTTCGGGTACTTCAATTATTTTGATGTTCACCGCAGTTATCGGAGGAAGCGGTACAGTTTGTTGACATCTAAGTCCATCATATACGGTCACCCAAAAAGCCCCAGATTTGTGGACATCAATCGTCGGGGTTATTTCACCTGTTGACCACTCAAAGTGTATGGGAGTGGGCGTACCAAAAAGTGGATTGTACGAAAGCGTAATAGGCGCAGCACTCGAACAAATTACTAAGTCGGGTGAAACATCACCATTAAGAAGATTAGGATGTACAAACACTAATTCTGTATGATTTGCCGTACAACCGACAGCATCAATTACAGTATAGGAAACCGTTCTTTCATCAGGTGTCGGAAATAGACCTGTTATACCCCCATATGAAAACTCACGACGCCCATTTTCAAGTGCCAAGGTGGCCCCGTCTCCGAAATCCCAGAAATGACTTACTGCAACGCCAGTATGCCATGGCGTAAAATTAACTGGTACAGTTTCGCAGGTAGGTGTTGTATCAATAGAGAAGCCAACCGTCGGTAATGGAGGCGCTGTTAGGACCCGATCTACAAAACAATCAAATGACACACCATCATAAACACCCGTCACGCGTATTCGGATAGTGACTGACGTGCCCGCCGCAACAAGGAGGTAAGAAGTGTAGTCGTAAGTGGTAGAAAGGGTTGTTGCCGGTATTGAAGTTACATCACTCCACGTATAGGTCACTCCGGTCGCCCCGGCAATGACCGATGACCTGTTCGCTAGGCGCAATGTATCGACACCGGAAGTGCCGCATTTGAAAGCAGATGCTAGTTCGGGTACTGCTTTTACGATGACTTTTTTCTTCTCAGAAATGCAGTCTGTTTCGTTTTCAGCGAACTGGAAATAGAATACTCCAGCGCTTCTATGTGTGATAGATATCGGGTTTGTACCGGGTAACAACGTATATGAGGGACCGACAACCTCATACCATCGGCCTATTGCTGCGCCGCCGCCGGCGCTCAGTATAGTTGTATTACACGACGTGGATGTGGTTGCAGCAATAGTACATGGAGGAATCACTGTGTCGCAGACATAACTCCTGCCTATAGCTGCAGTATCCTTACATCCGCTTGTGGCTGTGACTACCAATGCCACAGCCTCAAATCCATACAAGTAATAGGTGCCGGAAGTGGCTTCTGCATGAGCTCCGAGCCAAGCATAGGAGGTAATCGTGGGCGAGGATGAAATAGTTGCTTCCACTAAAAGCGTGTCCTCCTCACACGGCGATATTGTATCTGGATGTATCGCAAGGACAACGTCAGGCGCAGGCAGTACAATGACGTCTGTATAAGCAATCCCCGATGGGGGACAGCTCCCGCTGGTCGCTCTTACCGAGACATGATAAGTAATCGCAGCACTTGTGTGGTTTGGAGGGTATCGGTATGTAGTGTATGGGTATCCAGTAACTACATGGTTGCCGTCGCCGAATTCAAACCTATAGCTGGCTCCCCCTGAGGTTGCAATAAATGTTATTGCTTCCCCTGAGCAAACCGTATCATTACTCACCGAGTCAAAGTAAATAGGAGGTGCCATATTGATTGTCACTTGGAGGCTGTCTGTTTGTACAGTATCACATTTCCTAACGGTTACGACGACTGTTGCTGTCGTTACAGCGGTAGTATTATTCCACAAAATTGTCGCAGTAGGCTCGTGATTTCCATCAGTCACCGAGCCTGCCGTATTCGGAAAAACAGCCCAATCATACACTTCTCCTCTGGAATATCCTGATGGATAAATAGCCGAGGAATTCGGGCAAACAGATATGGAGCCCGTCAGGTTAAGGGTAACGATATCATCAAACACCCTTAAACTGTCCCATTCGCCGGGACAGTTTGGATTGTCCACGCTGACCCTTCTTACTCTTAAGATTTTTGTACCGAACACGGTCCATTCCACCGTCACGTCAGCGCCAGCTCGAGGCGATATGTCACCACCAACAGCGTCCCATTCGAAAACGCTACCGTCGATTGAAGGGCCGGCATGGTAGCTGTAGTACCGATGCAGGCAAACAGAATCTTCCCCGGATAACGTGTCAACACCGCCCGGGACGGCTTTAACATTGATTGTGAGCGGCTCAGCACAGAAACTGCCTGTTGGATACAATACATATGTGCCGGGGCCACTAAACGTATAGCTAAAGCTGCTTCCGCTCGAACTAGCAACAACAGTTCCGGCAGGATTGCGCAATTCCCACGAAGCGCTAAACCCACCTGTAAGCGAGTAGGATGCTGTCGCGCCATCACACACCAATGCAGGACCGGTTACCGAGGATGGGCCTACCACGACAATCGTTTTATAGATGTTGCCACCACATAGGCTTATTCGATTCTGGTATCGAGCATGTATTTGGTAGGTACCTGGAGTAGTAAAGAAAACGCCCACTTTGTAATCATATCGTCGCCAAGTGGGGATTGCCCCCGGCTCGCCTATCACTCCCCAGGCATAGTCGGTGGCTGGCCATAACGGCATCTGATATAAGTATTCCTGATTGGTGCAGATAATATCTGCCCCTAGAATTACCGGGCTCTGAAGGATAATCGGTATCTTGACAGAAGTAGGGAAGTCGCATAATGCGCACCCGGGTGTGGCTAGGCTAACGGTTCCATACCCAGTTGAATCTGCGGCATTCCAGTGTACACGAATAGCTGATGTTCCACTGCCAGAAACGATGGTGCCACCGCTGACGTCCCAGTTGTAACTAGGGCAAGTTGACGTAGTACTATAAGTAATAAAATCGCTGTCGCATACTACGGAAGGGCAAACAATTTCTGGTCCTGTATGAGCACTAATATTTATACTGGCAGAAAACGTGTCAGTACAATTACAGGCATTCTTGACAACAAGAGTAACTGTGTGGTCTCCGGCCGTTGTGTAAATATGCTCTGCCGAACCCGGAGTAGAAATTCCGGTGCCATCGCCGAATATCCAGTGCCATGAAACAATGGGTGAGCTAGGGTCCGCTGTTGACAAGTCGGTGAATACCACGTTTGCGCCAAAGCAAAAACCGGTAGAGGGGATGCTAAAGTTGGCGTGAGGTTTCTCAATTACTTTGACGCAAGCTGTTACGGAATCAATGCAATGTGAGAACGAATTGTGCAAAGTAACCGATCCGACTAACCCGACAGTACTCCAGAAGACATCGATGCTGTCTCCAAAATCAGCTACGATCGTGCCTCCTGTTACGTTCCACCAATAAAAGCTGCCATATACTCCATTGGCATAGTATCGTACAGTAGTGCTATCACAGACCTTGTTACATTCACCTCCAATCTCCAATGCAGGTAGCGTCCCATCCGATGGTGGCATATAAGCACCACAGGCAACAATGAAATTGGTTGTGATGTAAGGTTCCATATTGACAGCCACATTTGTAGTTGCGGTGATGGAGCCACAATAATTTGTAACAGTATATGAGATTGTGACCGATCCTGTCACAACACCCGAAACCACGCCAGACAGCGAACCAACACTTGCAATCGCCGGATCGCTGCTGCTCCAAACCCCTGGTGACGGATCAGCGAAGAGATACGTCTCGTTCCCGCTGCATACCCCTAGTATTCCCGTTATTGCGGATACTGTTGGTTGAGGGATTACCGTTACCGGATAAAACGCATATCCAGGACCACATTCATTATTGACTGTGTAAGTAATAATACCTGTGCCAGCTGAGACCCCATAGACCCCAGCCCCCGGCACTCCTCCGGCAAATATCCCCACACCCACAATGTCAGGATCGCTTGTGGACCAAGTGCCACCTGGCGTAGCACAATCTATGGTATCTACGACCCCCACACATGCCAAGCCAGATCCTCCCGTAATTGGATCTACAGAAGGGACCGTATTGACGGTGACAACAGTCGTACGTATGCATCCAGAGGGGAGTTCATATGAAACGATTACAGTTCCAGCTGAGATTCCGATTATCTCACCAGTCGCCGGTACAGTTGTTGCCACTCCCATGTCTGCAGTCGTCCACATACCGCCTGACGGAGACGATACTAATAAGATTGTGTCGCCCATACATACTTCGGCGGTGCCGCTGATCGGTGCGGGTAGCTGGTTCACAGTAAAGTCAATAATCCTCTTACACCCTGTTGGCAAAGTGTAAGTAACAAACGCTGCTCCCGGCAAACCGGCTGATACGACACCACTTCCAGAAATTGTCACTACAGAGATAGGGCTAGCTGACCAGGTTCCGCCTGGTATTGTTGCCGAGAGCGTTGTGCTCGTACCTTCACAAATCGCGAAAGTGCCTGTAACGTCCGGGTGGGGATTCACCGTAACCGTTGCTGTCACCGAACACCCCGTTGGCAGCGTATACGTAACTATTGAAGTTCCTGCGGTAGAGCCATAGATTAGAGCGGTGTCGGCACCAGGGAAAAACTCAATTACAACCACGTCCGATGCTGACCAGGTGCCGCCGCCGGGAATGGTGTCATATAATGTCGCCCATGTAAATTCACATATCGCTAGCGATCCCAATATTGGCCCAGGGGTCGCAAGTACTGTAACCGTTGCAGTTGAGTAACAACCGGTCGAAAGTGTATATGTAATCGTAGCAGTTCCTTCACTTACCGCACCCCAAACACCGGTTAATGCGTCGATAGTCCCGATTGCAGGGTCGCTACTGCTCCATGTGCCCCCGGGCGTTGCATCTATGAGCCCGGCAGTTGCACCAACACAAAGTGAAAGTGTCCCGAGTATTACATCCGGAAGCGGGTGTACGGTTACTATTGCTGTTGTGTAACAACTCGTAGCGGATAGAATGTAAGATATCACAGTTGTACCTGGACTCACACCGGTGACAACGCCCGAAGCATCAATCGGGCCTATGAAAGGGTTCGAACTTAACCAAGTGCCGCCCGGTGTAGCATCACCGAGCGTAGTCGTTGCCCCCACACAAACTTCCATGTCCCCGGTAATGCTTGAAGGCAGCGCATTCACTGTTACAGTTCGGGAGCGCAAACATCCCGAAGGAAGCGTGTAGGTTATTTCCGTCGTTCCGGCTGAAGCTCCAAAGAGCGCCCCGGCAGCCGAGATCGTGCCTGTCGCCGGAATACTACTGCTCCATACGCCAGAAGTTGGCGATGATGAATAAAGTCCGGTTTCGCCTACACAAATTACAGAAGGACCAGAAATCGTAGAAGGCAGTGGATACACCGTAACCTCAATTACAGAGAAGCAACCCGTACTCAGTGTATAAGTTATCGTTGCTGTGCCCGCGCCTACACCGGTGACTACTCCCGATAAAGATCCGACTGTCGCAACCAGAGGACTAGAAGTTGTCCACTCGCCGCCACCGGGACAAGATAACACGGTCGTGGACATCACGCAAACGGTTGGAGTGCCCGAGATCATGCCAGGAGAGGGATTGACGGTAATGTCCTTAGTGACAGAACACATTCCTGCTATTGTATAAGTAATAGATATTGTACCTGCTGATTCTCCTAATAGAACACCAGTAGTTGATCCGATAGAACCTACACCTGAGCCACTGCTGCTCCAAGTTCCCCCCGATGGGGCTACTGTGTAGGTGGTAGTTGTTCCCTCGCAGATTGTACTACTTCCCACTATAGCCGATGGCATAGGATGGACAGTGACCTCGATAAACACACTGCACAATCCGCCAATCGTATAGGAAATTGTCGCGGTGCCGGCCATTACACCTGTTACAATGCCCGACAATGAGCCTACAGATGCGGTACCACCGGCACTACTTTCCCAAACACCACCGGGTACAGCATTAGAGAGCGTTGTAGTAGCCCCTTCGCATATTTCAGCTGTTCCGGTTATTGCATCCGGCATGGCGACGACAGTGATAATGGCAGTTGTGGTACATCCGGTCGGTAGCGTATACGTAATGATTGACGTTCCTGCGCCTCCACCCAGGGCAATTCCAGTGCTGCTGCCAATCGTCGCAGCAGTTGTTGTACCGCTCTCCCATGTGCCTCCGGAACTGGTAGACGTGAGTGTTGTTGTGCCAGTTGCACAAATAATAAGCGTTCCCGTAATTGTAGTTGGTAATGGATTGACGGTAACCACAACAACCCGATAGCAACCCGTAGATAACGTGTAGGTGATTGCTGTAGTACCTGCATTCACTCCGGTTACAATCCCGGACGAACCCACCGTGCCAACGGAGGCATTACTACTACTCCAGGCGCCACCCGCTGGGTCACTGCTGAGTGTTGTAGTGCCTCCAACGCAGACTGTAAGCGTACCGGTTATTGGATCGGGTAAAGGATTAACAGTGACCTCAGTCACGGCCATACAATCGGTTCCAAATCCATAGGTAATTAGCGCCGTACCTGTCATAACACCTGTTAGGTGACCAGTTAATGATCCAATTGTTGCTACGCTTGTATTGCCACTTTGCCATGTTCCTCCACTTGAACTATTTGTTAGAATCACGGTCTGACCTACGCATATAGAAGTGGTGCCGCCAATGGGTCCGGGGAGTTCATTTACAATGACGTTAACTGTTGTGGTAGTGGTGCATCCATTCGAGTCGGTAACTGCCAACGTATATACGCTATCTATAGCAGGCGTCCGAGTAGGATTAGCCTCTGTTGACGTAAAACCATCTTTACCAGTCCAACTGTACGTGAGCGTGCCAACACCGAATGTTCCTGCGCTGCTCAGGTGCAATGTGCCATCTGAGCAAGGAGTGTCGGCGGAGGCAACTACAAACGGTGGCAGAAATGTAAAAACAGTGTCTTTTCGTTCGCAGCCATAGAGCGACTCATGAACGGTATACACAGTCGTATCGGATACCGCACCATTTGGGAACGGACATAAGGTGCAATTTAAGCCGGAAGCCGGCGCCCATGCGAATGTATCAAAAAATGTAGAACTTCCATAGCCTGATGCCATTATCAGCGAATCGGGATGAAGGTTAAAGCTGTCGTTTGGACAAACTGTGATTGGAGTGATGTCAGTAATAAGTGGCTTAATACTAACATCTGACACAAACCCATACATGTGTATGTCTGTTGAAGTATCAATGCCATGCGCCAAAGCAGATCTTAGAGGGTCAATGCAAAGTACAATGAACTGTGATGTTCCAGAGAGAGCTGCTGGCCCGGTATATGTAAAAGTGTCTAGTTTGTGTTGCCAGACATTGAGCGTTTTAGGTAACTGCGCGAGTATATTATACCCATTAAGTGAATCAGTAAGTGAGGGGAGCGGAAGGTCTGTGCCTGACCATTTTGCCCGTTGAAAGGCAAACGAATCACACAATCCAGATTCGTAGATTGGGAGAATAGGGTATGTTGGGGACACATAAAACAACATCTTTATGTCCTTGTACATATAGAAAGGCGTAACGTCGAGCAACATATTTGTCCCGACTCTAGCCCAGAAATCTAATACGTACTTCCCACCAGGTATGAGGGGTGCTGCTAATTGGGTTCGTAACGCTTCAAAGAACCAACCTGGACTAGAACAAACGTTAAAGGCCGCCCGTCCCGAGTTCATACCCACAAAATTTATGCTGGTGCCACCGTCATGGTCGTAAAAAGGGACCGGCCCCCAACCAGACGCATATGTAAAAGGGATGTCAGGTTTTATGCCGGAAAAATTATAAAGAAATACGCTGTCGCATCCGTGTCGGAACAAGTCAGCGCTTGCAGCATAATTGCTCCAATTGCATATTTTCGCCGCTGCAGCAGCGACATGTGGTGGCGTAGCTTCGGTGTTGCCTCCGGGTACATCGATTACACCGCAATGTTCCGCATCGCTGAAGTTGCCATTTACGACCAAGTCGCAAGCCGTTGTGTAACATGTACCCAAAGTGGGAGCTAATTCTAGGTATGTGAGGTTTCCGCGTTGTCCAGTGGATGTATTCAGCGGAACATATCGTATTAGAATCGTTTCCAAATCTGCAGTTGCTGGAACATAATACATGTCAGTACTTCCATCTCCGCTCGTATGATTTAATGTGCCATACCCAGCTACGATTTCCATCCCCTCAAATGCATCGGCATTCCTATCATTGTCTAAGATACCTGGTATTCCAAACGCCAATGACGGTCCGCTAAATCGTATTTTTCTATCTGTCGATGAGAAATACAAAGGCGCCCCAAAGCTATCCAGTCCATCATTGGTTCCAGCGACGGTATATCCACTACAGACAGCACTCTCGTAATATTTGTAGGACAGGATGCTTGTGTCCCCGAAGACTGAATCTAAAGTGTAACCAATATCGCATAGTACTTTTCGCTCCTCGCTTTGTAGATACCGTTTGAGAGTCCCTGGAAAAGTGACATTGCTTACCGTAAAGTAGAGATTATTGTTCGCTGGGTCGGGTGTGCCGGTACACATGTCTTCGAAATTATTAAGGCTATAACCCAGTTGGAAACAATTTGGCGTATACACTGGCAACGTCACTGCCCCGTCGTATTGTATCGCGGTATCACAAATGGTGCTGTCGTCAATACAAGACAAAGGGTATGGTGATAAGATATTTGCCGGAATATTAAGTGCGGAGTTCCATTGATAGCCATACATCACATTTGAACCCGTATGAGAAAGTAATGATTCACCATGATGTGTCTTGAGGTACTTGTCGTACCGTGTAAAATATGGATGGTTTATTCCCAGTACAGAGTTGCCGCCACTATTGATCGTCGAGGTGATTCCCAAGATTCGAGCCATCTCTCTAAGAGCAACACTATACAGGTCATAATCGCCCGAAGAAGGTGAAGAAGAAAGATCGGTGTGCCAGGTATAGGTATCGAAATCAAAAGCGACAACGGCATGAAAAAATGTTGCGCTGGATGTTGCCTTCAACCACGGATTGATACTGGCTATATTGGCATAGCCGTCTGTGCCGGAGTGAATGGTGAGCCAGGTCGTATTATCCACTATCCCTGAGACTGATGACACAGACGGAATTGAATAAAACGAGGTCCCATATGCAGTCGTTCCGGATGTGCCCGGCACATTGTCTTTATGCCGAACCCAAATATTTACCTTCTCACCGTTACTGGTAAGCGGAGATTGAATAAATTGGGACAGGTCACGTAGCACCCTGCAAAGTACATTACGTCGGAGTGTATCGGCTGAGATGGTAGTGTCTTCCATTCCGCAGCCGGGTTCAAAATAGAGTCTGAAGTAACCTGCGTCACAGCTACATGTTTGGTTGATGACCAACGTGTCGTACCCCCTTACTGTGTCATTTACTGCGAGATCGTATAGTTGGTACACATTGCCAACCCGGTCATAAACCGTGTCTCGTAAACCTAAGTGGGTTAACGGGCCTGGTTGGGCAGAGGCTACGCTGCACATGAGAAGTAGTGGCAGAATAAGTGACAAGTGCTTTGCAGCGCGTTTCAATGGGATATTCATAATTAGATAGTTACATGGTCAAAACAAATCAAAGAACGAAAGTTCCGTTGGCGAGGAGCGTCCAATAATTCTCACACAGAATCTGCATTTTCTACGTGGGAATCAGAGCTACACTTAGCTCAACAAACGTCAATTCCAGAACGTCACAAACAGCAAAAAGTAGCTGCAAACAATTTGGGGAAAAGAGATTGCCCCATAAGAGTTAGTAGGTTGCGAATATATCTATGGGTAACAAGAACGTTACCGGGAAAACATGGTTTTGTTTTTCGGATTTTTTTCTAAATTTCTCAGCGTTACAGGTTTCCTATAGCCAAGACGTCATCGCTATTTTCTGCCCCTCCTTAACTAAGTAGACGGCTGCAAATTCAGTATTACGAATAGCGTAACCGACAAGAGAATCTCTCGTAGAGCAATTTCGTGCTGTTCGAGGGAACTAAAACTGGCCCTGATAGTAACTTAACAAGCGAAGAAGGTAGATTAGTAGTAACCTTAGGTAAAAGGCAGTTTTTTGAGTAAGCGAGTTATATATGTGCTTACCTTTTCTGTCATGGCCTATTAAGGAAACGCGAAAAAGATCGCAGTTACATCGTGCAACATAAAAAGATTTGGAGACGACCTTTTCAAATAGCTAAAATAGAAATTGCGTGCTAGAACTATCAAATACGCTGTGCAATCCATATTCATTCTGCCCGACAAATAATCATTTCAGTAACTATTGAGCGCAGAATTTAGATAATGCTGATATTGTACAGAGGGTAGTGCCACAGTGTTCCAGCCGTGATAATAGAAAAATACTTGAAGGCAAACCAACTTGGCAATTATAAAGACCGTTTCTGTCGCCTTTTCGGCGCCACTTGTGAGGAGGCTTTTCGTGATAATGTCGATGCTGCTCACCTCCCCGCCGTTCTTGCCTGCCATTACCAGGTAGGTGGAGCTGCTGCATAGCATGACGCAGCCATAGGTGTTGATGTTCCAGCCCTTGTAGGTGTTCAGGTCCACTATCAGGTCGTGCATTGCCATTGCGTCGCCTACGTGGCCGCTATAGCTGTTCACGTGTATGTTTGCTTCCGTGTAGCCACCGGCCAGCAACTAGTTGCGGAAAGATTTGTACGATACGCTGGTTGTGTCACCCCACCAGTCCCTTGCAAACTCCTGCGATGCTGCATCCACTATATCCCCGTCTATGAAGATTTCAGCCTTTTTTGTGGCCTCATTCTTCCCGATCGAGTAGTTGAATATTTCCAGTTGCAGTTTCACAGCACAAAGGTTATATCATAATGATATAATTGAGTCGCAAAAACAAAAAAGTGTCAAGGCTATCCTTGACACTTTTTCTGAGAACATCTATTGCTGGATGCCCGCCTTTTTTTATTACTTCAAATGCAAACCTATTTTCAGCGGCTATTGGTTATTTGTTTGCTGCACATTGTTTGCCTTCGATTGGTTCGCTTGCTTTTTGATTTGTCCCTGCCGATTGATAAACAGACCTGCACCGGCCGCTAGCGTCCCGCCACAAAATATTGTGCCAGTCAGCACATGATCTTTCATTATCAGCAGATAGCTGCATAGCATGCCTCCTACGAAAATAATAAAAGCGAAAATCAGTCCCAATGTATTCAGTAGTCTATTATTCCGTTCATTATCATGAATCAGATCCGCCCTATAGTCATGGTATTCATGTCGCCAGTCCTGTTCCTTCTCTGCCCTGCATTTTAGCCATTCCAGGATGGTGGGGTCCATCTTATGCAAACGTTCTATTTCGGCAGCTTCAGGTAAAAGGTTATCGTCTACCGTTTCGGTATGTTCAATTTGCCTGCCCATTGCGTTGGCATGTCTTACATCGGTGTGTTTGATTTGGCGTTGCGCTTTAGACATAGGTTATCTATATTGAGGATGATCTTCAAGATATTCATCGTACGCTTTCTTAATGTCGCCTACGATATTCTTGCCATCATTCCTCAAATTAGACCTGTCTTCGGCTATGCCTGGTATCTCTCCGTGCATCACTTCTGCCCTCATCTTGGCCATCTCTGGATTGGATGCGCCCAGTCGTCCTTCAAAAGCAGAACTTATATTATTTACCAGGCCGCAGAACCCTAAAACTATCGTTTTCATGAAGTTCATTTTATAGCGTTAGTAAATTTGGTTTGAGCGTTTACTGATGTAAAGGTATTCAACAAGCGATAAATAAGGTGTCAAAAGTATGCAAAAACAATAATATTGTAATATTCGCCTCACAAAGTGCAAAAGATACCCTTCTTAGCTTTTCATATGTCGCCCAAGTATATCCTTTCACCCGCACCGCTTCCCCCTTTCGGCCACAGCCTGCCGGCTCACCCCCAGTGCCTTGACTATGCTCCCATAGCTTTTGCCCTTGCCTTTCTCCAGGCACACAAAAGCCTGCTCTTCGTCCACACCGTTAATGGGACAAAGGTCTTCTGCCTTTCTGCCTGCCTCATGTTCTTTGAGGGCCTTGACAATTTGTCACTCTGTAAGTCATGTACTTTTCATACCTGACAATTTAAAATTATTGACTTTTAGTCCAATTTTAAACTGTCCGCTCTTAAGGGGTACTTACACCTATCCGAACTGTGACCTTAAATCATATTGCCGTTCCTGCGGCGGAATATCCGGCCTATCTATACCGGGTAGATTGTAGAATCGAATCTTTAGCTGGTGGCATGCTAGGTGGCCTGGCACTGGTGGCTTTTTTGCGGTATAGTTTGGGAAGTCATGGCCGGAGTTGGATGAGAATATATAGAATATAATTACTACTTTAGCCCGGCCTTATAAAGATATAATCTATGTCAAATTTAATAAAGTTATTTGTTTCGCTTGTTTGGTTCGGTTATGCGGCTAATATAGTCGAGGCCAAAACTAATGACGTGCGCGCCAGTTCAAATAGTCTCCCACTCAGCGGAGCCAAGTTGAGTGGTGTATTTCAGTCGGTCATGGGAAGCAAAATGACCCCAGCCATGAATACGGAGAAACGTGAATTAGCTTTTATAGAAAATGTAGGACAGGTCAAAGACCAGTACAATAAAGTCAGGGGCGATGTTCAATATAAACTTGCAGCTGCCGCAGGTCTGAACATCTTTATAGGCAGCGGGGCTATCCACTATCAATTTGCAAAATGTGATGACCCGGATGCTCTGAAACGCCGTATGCCATTTAGTGGGGAAAGTATAGGTAATGCTATGAAATGGCCAGGCAATGAAAATCCAATTTCATGGTCGATGCATCGCCTAGATGTAACGCTGGTAGGCGCAAATGAAAACGCTACCATAATTGCCGACGATACATGTAACTACTACGCACAGTACTACATAGCTTCCACCAATCGTTGTGTGCAATCCGTGGCTCATAGCTATCGGCGCGTAACGTACAAAAATATTTATCCGAACATAGATTGGGTGTTATACGTTAAATCTGGAGAACTAAAGTATGAGTTCGTTGTAAACAAAGGAGGTAGGATTGAGGACATAAAACTCCGATATGGTGGAGCCTCAAGGGTGAAGTTGACAACGGATGGCTCTGTTGTTGCGTCTACCTCTATGGGGAATGTCGTGGAACAACCGCCATATACCTATCAGGTTGACGGTAAACGGATTAAAAGTAAATTCAAACTAAAGGGTAACATTTTGAGTTACGACGTTTCTGACTTTCAGGGTGAAATCGTCATCGATCCTTCACTTGGCTGGTCTATTAATTTTGGAGGTAGCCATATTGAATGGGGGTTTTCAGTGGCCGCTGATAGTCACGGGAATTCTTTTCTTGGAGGTATTACTTTAAGTGTATCTGATATTGCAACAGCGGGTGCATTTGATGAAACATTAAACGACGGTACGGCTTCTGATGCATTTCTTGCAAAATTTGATCAGGACGGTGTCTGTTTGTGGTCAACGTACTATGGGGGGGAGGATAATGATCATGGATACTCAGTTTGTGCGGATAAAACAGGAAATGTTTGGCTTGCTGGGATGACAAATAGTGTAACCGGAATTGCTACAGCTGGTGCACATTCAGAGGTGTTAAGTAGCGACCCAGATGCCTTCATTGTTAAATTTAATAGCTCCGGTGAACGATTATGGGGCACATACTTCGGTGGTAGCGGCTCTGAGGAGGGGTTAGCTTTGGCGGTTGACGGTAGCGGAAGCGTCTGGTTGTCTGGTAACACGACAAGCTTGGATGGTATTGCTACTGTGGATGGTTTTGACACCACGTTGGCAGTTGGGCTTGATCCGGATAATCCCGGACAAGATGCCTTCATTGCAAAATTTGATAGTGATGGTGTTCAGGTTTGGGGCTCGTATTATGGTGGCAATGAAACTGATGTGGCGCATTCTGTGGCAGTTGATACAATGGGGAATGTATGGCTGGCCGGTAATACTTACAGCCCGAGTGAAATCGCCACGACTGGTGCAGACGATGAAACAATTGCAGGTTCAGATTGCTTTGTAGTGAAATTTGGTGTCAGTGGTGAAAGGGAATGGGCAACTTATGTTGGAGGTGAGGGGGAAGAAAGTAGCTTTAATCGCAATTCACTTGCCGTTTCTGCAAATGGAGATGCATATTTGACTGGGGCTACTAGTAGCTCTTCAGGTATTGCGACGACTGGGGCGTTTAAGAGCACGCTAGGAGGTTCTACTGACGCATTTCTGACAAAGTTTAATAGTTCAGGTATAAAGCAATGGTCAACCTATTACGGAGGAGAAAATGGTGATGCTGGCGGAGCGATAGCTGTGGATGATAGTGGAAATGTGTGGGTTACAGGTGGAACATCCAGCCCAACAGGTATTGCCACGTCAGACGCGTATGACACGACGTGTGACATAGACTATCAGAGTGCTTTTCTTGCGAAGTTCAGTACAGATGGGGAACTTATTTGGGGAACTTATTTTGGGGATACGACTTTTGGTTACTCGGTTGCCGTTGATAATGGGCAGAATGTGATTATTGCGGGAACAAAAGGTTTTTTTGTTGATGTGTCATTAGGTACTGAGCAAGACGCATTTTTGGCTAAGTTCATCGTCAACCCGCTGCCTTCCGGAATCGAGGGCGCGTTAACAGTTTGTGCTGGTGCCATTGCAACTCTCACAGACAGCGTATCCGGCGGTATCTGGAGTAGTAGCGATACGGGAGTTGCAACAATAGATTCGGCGAGTGGAATCGTTACTGGTATCGCCGCAGGTACCACAGTTATCAGCTATACCGTCGTTGGCGGCAGCGTCACAGCGGTTGTAACCGTTAATTCCTTGCCTGATGCCGGCACAATAACAGGCTCATCGTCAGTAAATGTTGGCTCTACGATAACGCTTTCAAACGCGATTAGCGGTGGCACATGGAGTTCTTCGAATACGTCCCTAGCTACGGTGGGAAGCTCAGGCGTGGTGACTGGTATTAGCGCCGGCATACTGGAAATTTCGTACTTAGTTGGAAACGCCTGTGGCTCATCGGTTGTTTCTGCTAGTGTTACAGTAATTGTGTTTTGCGGGACGACAATTACAACCATCGCAGGGACTGGTACTGATGGCTTCGACGGAGATGGCTATCCTGCGACATTGCATAAATTATACAGTCCAGCTGATGTTGTTGTAGACAATAGCGGCAATATTTATTTGGCGGACATGAATAATAAGCGGATTCGAAAAGTTGCTGTCGATGGCACTATCTCAACGATTGCGGGTACCGGTGTTAATGGATACAGTGGGGATGGTGGACCTGCTACGCTAGCACAGCTTTCTAATCCGGCCGCCGTAGCATTGGATGGGGCTGGGAATATTTATGTCGCGGAAAATGGGAATAGTGTGATCAGGAAAATTAGGTTAGATGGAACTATCTCCACCGTTGCTGGCCTAGGGACAAGTGGATTCAGCGGTGACGGTGGGCCGGCAACGAATGCTCAATTAAGTTATCCAAAAGGAGTTTGCGTGGATAATGTTGGAAATATTTATATTTCCGACAATTTCAATAATAGAATTCGTAGAGTTGACACACTTGGTATAATTACTACTGTAGTTGGGAGTGGCGCAGCGGGTTTTAGTGGTGACGGAGGAATGGCGACTGCAGCAGCTCTACATTGGCCAGAAAAAATTGCCGTAGATGCGATTGGGAATTTGTATATCGCCGAAAATGTCAACTCACGAATTCGGAAGGTGTCAGCAGTCGATGGAATAATAACAACGATTGCTGGTAATGGAGACTATGGTTATAATGGAGATGGAATTTTAGCAACATCCGCGCAGCTAAATTGGCCGGCTGGAGTAGCGGTAGATGCAGCAGGTAATGTCTACATTGGAGATTATGAAAACAGCAGGATTCGTAAAGTTGGATTAGACGGTATCATAAGCACGGTAGTAGGGAATGGCACCCCTGGATATGGGGGAGATGGCGGACCTGCCACAGCGGCCCTTATTTATTCCCCAACCGGTGTGTGTGTAAATAGCACTGGTGATGTTTTTCTTTCAGATCCCCTTAACAGTACTATTCGGCGAATATCGTCCAGTATTAATATTTTTGGTATTACAGGCCCTTCCACCGTTTGCGCAGGTAGCACCATTACACTTTCTGATACAACGGGTGGGGGCTCTTGGAGTAGCGGTAGCATGTCTATTGCTACCATCGGTAGTACAGGTGTTTTGATAGGTGTTGCGCCGGGCACCACAGCCATTTCATACACGGTCACCAACAGTTGTGGCGAAGTTCATGCCACAAAAGTGATCACGGTTAATCCCTTGCCTGATGCAGGCACAATTACAGGCCCTTTGTCGGTAGATGTTGGGTTAACAATAACTCTTGCAGATACAGCTGCCGGAGGCGTATGGTCATCGTCAAACACATCCGTTGCAACTATCGGAAGTTCAGGTATTGTGACTGGAATTGCTGCTGGAACAGCAGTTATTTCTTATACGGTTACTAATAGTTGTGGCAGTGCGGTTGCGACCCTTACGATAACGGTTGCTGTAGCAGGCACCTGCTATTTGCCAGTTAGCGGCTTGGTTGCCTGGTATCCTTTTAGCGGGAACGCAGGAGACTCCAGTGGAAACGGACATCATGGAATAGTACATGGGGCGACCTTGACAACAGATCGATTTGGCAACCCAAACAGTGCATACGATTTCAGCGACTCTGCAGCCGTCTTCGGCTCCGCCGCGCAGTGGATAGAGGTGCCATATAGCTCACAATTCAGTACGCCTGCAATTTCAGTATCAGCGTGGGTTAACGCCCGGGATTTCTACTGGCCCGGCAATTCCATTCATTCATCTTGTGTAGTAAGCAGATGGGATGGAGGATGCTCTTCTCCCAATCCGTCTTCTTACAGGATGATGATTAATGAGGGTGGAATCTTCGAGCCTGGGGTGGTGCGCAGTTCTTCTGAATTTTCATCGACCGTGGATTCGCCATCTTTGACGACAAACTCATGGTACCATTTGGTTACAACCTTTTCCAGCGATACGATCAAATCTTACATCAATGGAATCTTAGTGAAGCAAGAATACGCTCCTGGTACAATCAACACTACCAGCACTTGTCTTAGTATTTCTATTGGAGACAATTGGGCGCAGAATGGTCATTGGTACTATTTTAACGGTAAGATCGATGATATTGCAATTTATAATCGTGCTTTGACTCCTTCTGAGGTGAGTCTGCTTTATTCTGGTAGCGCAAGTGCCGGGACCATTACCGGGCCATCTACGGTAACCGTTGGGTCAGCTATCGCATTGTCAAACTCAGTGAGTGGTGGGACATGGTCTTCTTCGAATACTTCTGTGGCTACGGTGGGAAGTACGGGAGTCGTGACAGGTGTTGCTTTAGGAACGGCTGTGATTTCTTATATGGTTGCAAATAGTTGTGGTAGCGCATCAACCTCTTTCGGCATAGTGGTTAATGTGCCATGTTCGTCTATTATTTCAACGGTTGCGGGTAATGGCACACTAGGATACACCGGCGATGGAGCAACAGCGACAGCAGCTAGCATTAATCAGCCATATGGATTGTGTGTGGATGGCTCAGGTAATGTTTTTGTGGCACAATACGGTAACGATGTAATAAGGAAAATCAGTGTATCTGGACTGATTACAACTTTTGCAGGAAATGGGGTTGGTAGTTTCAGTGGAGATGGCGGTCAAGCAACTAGCGCGTCTCTAAACGATCCATTCGATGTAACTGTGGATGGTGATGGGAATTTATATGTCGCCGAGTATACGACCGGTCGAATACGCATGATCGACACGTCTGGGACGATTAGCACTTTCGCTGGGACGACGACCGGGTATGATGGAGATGGCGGACTCGCTACAGATGCGAAATTGTCGCTGCCTAGGGGCGTGGCAGTCGATCACTCAGGCAACCTGTTTATTGCGGATTGGGGGAATAATCGGATTCGGAAAATTGACGCGTCAGGCATAATATCTACAATAGCCGGGACCGGAATATCTGGATATAATGGAGATGGGATAGCGGCTACGGCCGCGAGATTAAATAGGCCAACGGAATTAGCAGTTGATTCGAGCGGAAATATCTTTTTTTCCGATGCGGGGAACGAGCGCGTTAGAAGGATAGGGGTCGATGGCATCATCCAAACGATTGCAGGAACGGGTATCGGTGGATATAATGGGGATAGTATCTTAGCGACGAGTGCAATGTTATCCGACCCGGAAGGGATCGATGTGGACCTGGCTGGGAATATTTATATTTCTGACAACAATAATCACCGAATTCGAAAGGTGAATGCGTCAGGCATGATAACAACACTGGCAGGAATTGGTAGTGCAGGCTATTCTGGTGATGCGGGCCTAGCTACTTTGTCGGAGCTCCATCACCCTGTTGGAGTTGCAGTGGACAGCCATGGTAACATTTATATTTCAGACAATTCCAATAGCAGAATTAGACTGGTCTCTGCAGGTGCCTATGTGGCAGCCATCAGTGGTACCGCAGTTGTTTGTCAAGGCAATTCAACTGCCTTGGCAGATTCTGTATCCGGGGGGTATTGGACAACCAGCAGCGCTGCTGTGGCAACTATAGACAGCACTGGAGTTGTACTGGGTGTTGCCGCGGGTACCGCTACCATTTCCTACACCATTACCAATAGCTGTGGGAGTGCGACTGCTACAAAAGTGATCACAGTTAATCCCTTGCCTGATGCTGGTAATATCACCGGCCCATCTACAGTAAATGTGGGCTCAACAATATCGCTTGCAGATACAGCTGGCGGAGGCGTATGGACATCGTCAAATACATCTGTCGCAACTGTAGGGAGTTCAGGTATTGTGACCGGAATTGCTGCTGGAACTGCTGTGGTTTCTTACACAGTTACTAATAGCTGTGGCAGCGCAGTTGCGACTTTCTCTTTGTCCGTAGCGTCCCCGTTGCCTTGCTATCTGCCAGTAAGTGGATTGGTAGCATGGTATCCGTTCGCGGGCAATGCAAATGACTCGAGTGGTAATGGGTTCCATGGTTCTGTGAGTGGGGCAACACTTACGACCGATCGCTTCGGGAATGCGAATAGCTCCTATTATTTTAATGGCACGAGCAATTTCATACAGCTTCCGTTCGCGGCTAATACTAATACGTATAGCATCTCTTTGTGGGTGCGGCCGGATGCGCTGGGCTCGCAAATGGCCATGATGGGGAATGACGATGAAGCAAATTCATCGCGTGGCTTCTGGTTGGATGGTTCCGGCACGCCGAAGGTGCATAACTGCCACCCTTATGTGCCCTCATCCTGCACGCACATCCTTTCCTCCGGCGCTGTAGCTGCGGCCCAGTGGTCGCACGTAGTATGCGCGGTCAGCTCGGGAACGGTGACCTTCTACATAAACGGGGTAGCTGCCGGCACAGCTAGCGGTGTGGAAAGTTACGGTACCAACTGGCGTGTGGGCATAAAGGGCGTGAGCACTACCCAGGTGCCCTTCCTGGGTAAGATAGATGATATAGCATTTTATACGCAGGCGCTAACCGCTATCGAGGTGCTGCAGCTGTACCAGGCTGGTGCATCTGCCGGTTCAGTAACAGGTGCCGCCGTGGTTTGTGCCGGCAGCACCACTACTCTTTCAGACACAGTATCTGGCGGGTCCTGGAGTAGCAGCAATGCTTCCATCGTAATTATTGGGAGTACTGGTGTTGTAACGGGCGTTGCGCCTGGTACAGCAATAATTTCTTATACTGTTACCAATAGCTGTGGTAGTGCAAGTGCAACTAAGATTGTTACCGTAAATCCGCTTGCCGATGCGGGTACGATAACCGGGCCTGACACTGTTATCGTCGATTCGGTTATTTCGTTAGTGAGTTCAGGATCGGGTGGTACGTGGTTGTCCTCCAACGCTGGTGTAGCTACTGTGAGCAGTTCAGGAGTGGTAATTGGTGTGTCAATTGGAACTGCAATCATCTCCTACGTAGTCAGCAATAGCTGTGGTAGTGATACAGCTACAAAGGCAATAGTGGTTTCGTCGATTGCGGGCTGCACTGAAATAACAGGGCCGTCAGGGACGTGTATCGGTTCATCAGTTACATTGTCCGCTTCAGTTTCCGGTGGGACCTGGTTTAGTAGCGCGCCATCGATTGCTACGGTTGGAAGTGTGTCTGGTGTGGTTACCGGTGTCGCCAATGGAACAACGAATATCACTTACACACTTCCAAGCGGTTGTTATGCGGTTCAACAGATGACTGTGGGACTGGCACCTATCTCGGGAACGCCCTATGTCTGTATTGGTACAATAACGGAGTTATCTCACCCGGTAGCAGGGGGTACATGGAGTTCATCTACATCTTACTATAGTAGCGTTGATCCTGTTACAGGCGTTGTTACCGGCATACATCCCGGGGGTTATACGACGGTCACGTATTCACTGGTTTCAGGATGTAGTGTTTCAGCTAGCATCTACACATCGAACATCGTGCTAAACATAACGGGGGGACTGAGTACTTGTGAGGGTGCGACGACATCGCTAAGCGTTCCGGGCTATCCAGGCGGAACGTGGCACATAGCTGATTCTGCAACTGTATTCATAAATATGACGACGGGTGTCATGCTGGGAATAGCAACAGGTACTATGGCCATTACTTACTCTTACGGGTATTGCTACACCAGCGCCGTTGCTACCGTAAATCCTGTGCCTGCATCGATTACAGGTGGCAGCGAGGTATGTATGGGTAGCACGTTGTCGCTTTCTTGCAGCACTGCGGGTGGCGCATGGAGCAGCAGCAATACTGCAAAAGCAACTGTGGATGGCAGTGGTACAGTAACAGGTGTGGCATCAGGCACAGCGACTATTTCGTATGCGCTGGGCACAGGCTGTGCTGCTACAAAGGTGGTGACTGTGGGTGGCATGCCTGCGGCCATTAGCGGCACTACAACTCTTTGTGAGGGAGCAACAACGACACTGTCCTGCACATCAACGGGCGGCACTTGGAGCTCATCAGCGACAGGAACTGCAGATGTAACGAGTACGGTTGTGACAGGCGTTGCCTCTTATGCATTGATCAGCGGTATTGCCGCTGGTGGAGCAACGATCAGCTATAACTATCCGGGTGGCTGTGTACAGACTGTGAATGTAACGGTAGCGGCACCTCCTGCATCAATTGGTGGTACACTTGATATCTGCGTAGGTGGTACAAGTACGCTGACTGGTGGCGGTGGCGGCACATGGAGCAGCAGTACTACAACAGTTGCTACCATAGGTAGCAGCACAGGTATTGCTACGGGTTCTTCTGCAGGTACTTCTACCATTACATATCGCACGAGCGCTACATGCTACACTACATCAGTGGTAACAGTAAGCGTTCCGGCAGCTATCAGTGGTGCAGCAAGCGTATGTAAGACCTACACAACAACGTTTACACACGCAGTAGGCGGCGGCACATGGAGCAGCAGCAATGCAGCAGTAGCGAGTGTAGATGCGTCTGGTGTGGTAACAGGTGTACTGGCGGGAAGTGCAACGATCACCTACAACATCAGCACGGGCTGCTACGCAGTGAAGACCATCTATGTATACAACAACCCAACGGCTATTACCGGTACAGCATCGGTATGTGCTGGCGCAAACACAACATTGACTGGTGCGACAGGTACAACGGCAGTATGGAGCAGCAGCAATGGTAGCGTAGCTACTGTAGGTTCATCATCGGGTGTGGTAACGGGCGTTGCTGCAGGTAACGCAGACATCACGTTCACGGCTACCGCTACGGGATGTTTCTCAACAAGGAATGTAACAGTAAACGAAGCACCTACGGCAATTACGGGTGCATCTACCCTGTGCGTGGGAGCAGATGAGACGTACATGAGCACACCGACAGGTGGCGCATGGTCTAGCACAGCACCAACGGTAGGGTCTATAAATGCTACTACAGGCATCGCCACGGGCCGCGCGGCAGGTGGCACATCCATCAAGTATACCCTGAGCAACGGTTGCTATGTGCTGAAGGCTGTAACAGTAACAGCACTTCCTGGTGGTATCACCGGCACGTCGATAGTGTGTGTGGGTAACAGTGTAGTATTGACTGCAGCGAGCGCCGGCTCTACATGGAGCACATCGGCAGCTGGTACTGCATCCATTACAGCGACTACGACGAGCACTGCAACAGTGGCGGGTATCTCGGCGGGCGTAGCAAACATCAGCTATACGAATGCAGCGGGCTGCTACCGTACTTATGCTGTGACGGTAAATGCAGCGCTGGCAGACATAGCTGGCGACGACATAGTATGTTCTACGGGCACAATTACGCTTACCGATGCCACGACAGGCGGCACATGGAGCAGCAATGCAACGGGCAAGGTGAGTGTAGGAGCAACTACAGGTATCGCAACAGGTGGCGCAACGCTGGGCACGGCCGTGATCAGCTACAAGGTAGGCGCAGGCTGCTACACTACGAAGTCGATCACGAACAATGCAGCATTGCCAAGCATCCTGGGCGGCGGAACGAATATGTGCTCGGGAGCAGATGGAGCAGTGACGCTTACAAATGCGGTGAGCGGTGGTACGTGGAGCAGCTCAAACACATCGGTAGCGGTTGTAGACGGTACTACGGGTGTGGTAACAGGTGTGCTGATGGGAGGCTCTAACACGTACGTGTACATCACGTATGCTACAAGTGCGGGCTGTACCAAAGTGCGTTCTATGCTGGTGAAGCCACAACCGATCATTACCGGAGCTGAGGAAGTGAGCGTAGGCTCTACGACGGCCATGACGGGCTCGCCTACTACAGGCACATGGGGTACGAGCGCTGCAACGATAGCGAATATCACCGGTGCAGGCGTAGTAATAGGAGTATCTGCAGGTTCTGCGACAATCAGCTACACACTGGCAGGTTGTGTCAACACGAAGGGCATCACGGTTACTGGTACGGCATCGCGTCCGGCTGGTATGACGGAGGAAGCGGTGACACTGTTCAGCGTGTTCCCGAATCCGAGCCATGGATCACTTTCTGTGAGCACAGGCGTAGCAGGCACATTTACTATCTACACCGTAGATGGAAAGACTGTGGCGACCAGACAGCTTAATGAAGGGTTAAGCGATGTCGGAATGCCAGTTGGTTTGTCGGCGGGTATCTATATGTGCTATTTCAGCGGAGTTGATGGCAGCAAACAGACAGCAAGACTGATCTATGAACCGTAGGGCATTGGCAACAGAAGGCAAAATCATTTGTTGGCATGTCGATTTCTCGGTAGTATGTGATAAGAAAGAATAGTTGGTCTACGCAGACTCTACGCGCAGGTCGAACTAAATCGCCAAATCCGCCTCCAGAGCGGCCTGAGCAAGGTAGGTTATACCCTAACGCAGGCGTAAACTATTTGTGTGGCAGTAGGTTCCCGGATTGTTTTGCGTTGTAGTGGCAGATGTTAGTTGTGTGAGAGTAGGTGAAATATTTTGTTGCAGGCGACATGTTGTCTCTGAGTTTTGGGTGGCAGTGCGTCATCCTGACTGCTTTTCCGTGACTGTTCGATTTTGTGGGGAGATGAAGAGAGCGGAACAAGATTTTTCTATTCTTATTTTATTCCAATTCGGTGGTGAGGCAAATTTTAAATAGGATTGTTGCGGGGGGGATGAAAGTTATGAAAGTAGAATTGACCAATTTTTCTGCAACTCTTTTCTCTTCATCTCGTATTCTGTGTGCTGACTCGTACTCTCGATTCTCTGTTGCTTCAAGTTTCTTGGAATGCAGTGCTTTGTGTTGGTAATACGTCGTCGCCAATTCGTCACAATGTTCAAACTGTATCCGATATCCGTTTGCTTTGAGCTTACTTATCAGGTTTTCAAAACGGTCAATTGTTCCCGCCCTTGCTTTTGCCATCAGTAAGTCCAAGTAGAGTTCGTTGAGTTCGTGCAGTACTGCTGTGGTGTCAATTACAGTGTTGGCGCCCATGGAATATTTTGATTTTGTTAGCGAAGATTTATCTGCCTTGAAAGAAGCATAAGAGGAGCAATGATTGTTATCTCTCGGCCTACTCATTCAACAAAAAATCACAAACGAGATGCCAGACGAGATCGGAATGACAGGTTGTCATGTCGTTGTTTTTCCGTTTTTCATTTTAGGAACTCTCTGTGAGTATCCGTTTCTGAATTTAAATTCCAGTTAAGGAATATGGTTTGCGGTCGCAATAAATAAGGCACAGGTCTTCTCGTAGTTCAGTTGCCAAAATGCAATCTTGCCTGGGTGTCAGCAGATGTGATCCGAATGAACTACCTTGATTTCACTAGAACGGTTAATTTGATAGGGGGTAATAGCCAGAACTTTATAGCCGGAAACATCAGAGTTGGAGAAATACCTGCGCTAACCAGGCCGTTAACAGGTAACCTAAACACTAGCAATAGTGACTAACATTCAGCTACTGCCCTAGGAGAAGGGAAGTGAAGATTCGGGATTGATAACACTATCTGTAGTCATAAGTGTTGGATATTCATTTAGTCTCGACGGGTCGGTAGGTCTGATCAGTCTGACTTTAGGGAGAGAGGCCTCGTGTTCTAGCAGTGAAGCTGCGTGCAGTACTAAAGAATTATGTAGTTAGCGCCTATTTTGTTTTTCTTTGATTTACCGATTTTGTATGCATTCTCTTGAGGTAATTGTAGAGGGTAGTGTATGGTATTGAAACTTCAAATTCTTCGTTCAGTGCATCCAGAAGTTTTTTATAGCTGTCGCCTTTACGTCTTCTCCTTTTCATCCACGCTGCAATAAATTGCGCCTTGTTTTCGTCAAATACATGAGCACGATTGCCGCCGCGTCGTCGATCGTTCATCAAAAATGTGAAGCCATATTTATTATACACCTTTACCCACCTGTAGGCATTGGTAAGACTTAAATTTCCAATCTCATGCTTTTTTGTTTCGAGTTCTAATTGAGACTTGGTTATACCGGATGAAAACTGAGGTTTGCTAAGAATACGAATGAGTTTCAGTTTATGCAAAACAGTCTCATCAACTGTTTTAAATTTGGGCCCATTTTTTTCCCAGTTTCTCTTTTGTCCTATTCTGTCCTGGAAAATATACCAGTAATCATACTCCTTTATGCCGATATCAGAAAGATCGGCCTGCTTTTTGAGTCTTAAAGCCTTGAAAATTCGCTCCTTTCTTTCCATGTTTAAAGGTAATGAAAATATTTCTAGTTCTTCATAACAGCTTGCCATGGCTGTTCATGACTATATAACTGTGAGAATAAGCATCGTCATTTTGGGGCTTGTTTAGGGGAATGTGGTTTTTCGTGATCGAGCTTTACATCGTAATCCGATTGAGTTCAATCAAGTGAAGACATCACACGCACATAGCACAACAATTACCGATTCTTCAGGGATGCACTGGCGCAATCGCCCAGGGCTTTCAAAGGAGCAGCAGGAAGAGTTGGCGATGTGGTTAGCGTACGGTGAACGAAGGGGGCTCATTGAGCTTTGTAGATTTGTTGAAGAGGATACGATATCCCTGCGGGAATTATTTAGGAAGACGCTTAGGGACTATGGATTTTATGAGCTAGAGCAAATTAAAAGTTTGTCAGCCATTAAACAAGACAAGATTATTGAATATCTCTTGAGAGTACCAGTGCCCCATAAAATAGCGATGCTCTCGTTCCTTGAGTTTATTAATCACTTGTATAAAGCAAGGTACGTTGGATCGAAGGGAGAACTTAAGAAGATTCTTGGAAAGTTGGTTCAAAGGCATCCTAGAACAGTACAAGGGAACATAGACTGTTTAAGTAAAACGGCGGATAAGAGGTACACGGCTTATAAGTATGTTGGTATTTGCAAGAGAGACTATGAGAAGATAAAAAAAGGCGTACGCCTTTAACATGCCCATAAATGCCCACCTCACATTTGCGGAAGTACTTAAAATCAAAAAATAAACAAAATGAAACAACGAAAATACTATGTCGTTTTTGTCGGTTATCGTCAGGGGATATTTGTCAAATGGAGCGACGCTGAAAGACAAGTTCATGCGTATCCGGGCTGTCGCTTTAAGTCGTACGCTTCTTTGACGGAAGCTAGAACAGCGTTGTCTCGGTTCAATGGCTCCAAACTAAGCCAGATTGAGTCAAGACGAAATAGTAACACTAGAATAAAAGCTAAATTGATATATGTAGTCTTCAAGGGGAGAAGACCAGGTATATACATTGCAGACAAAAATGCCAAGGAGCAGACATTAGGATACCCTGGTGCCATGCTCAAGTGTTATCGTTCGATGGCAATTGCCCAGAGGGCGTATCGCAATTATTTCAAAAGCCTCAAGTGGTACGCTGTTATTCGTGGATGGGAACCGGGTATTTACAAACGTAAAGAGGAGGCGATTGCGCAGATTCAAGGTTTGAAGGACCCGATTTGTATGGAATGTTCTTCCTACGAAGATGCAGTAGAAGCAATTGAAAGATTCCTCACGAACTATACAGAAAATGGCATAAAGGAAGAGATAGGCTAAATAATTTATGATGATTGACGGAATAAAATTGAAGGTGCAAATCAATAATAAGCAAAAGTGGTGTAATGAGACTGGTTTGACATTTGTCGCTCCTGTGAATTTGGCTACAGGTGAGGTTTCGGGTAGAAAGCAAAAGAACAACACCAACAACATCAGTTATATCCACTCTGCGAGGTTAGAAACATACTACCTAAAGCTAGTCGAAACGCATTACCTTAAGGGTGACGGGGCGCTGGAGATTCGCTTCCTGTTGATTGTATCTGGAAGTCTTCACAAGAACTATCACGGTGGGAGGAATGTGGAACCTTTTTCGTTTGCCCAACTGGAATGCGAGGTCTTAAGATTATGCAAACGTCTGCATTTAAATCCTTCAGCGTGTCATCTTCTAAAACTTGAAGTTGGATTAAATCTTCGTATTCCTGAGTCTGCTATTTCCTTTATAAAGCAGAGGGTGCTTTTGTATTCCACTGTCCCGTTTGTTAGTTACCCCAAAGGAAAAAACGGATCAGTATTGGGCGTTCACGCAACACGTAGTCAGGTCATAATCAAGATTTACGATAAGGGTCTTCAGTTTGGTTTGGGCTATCCATTGTTACGATTTGAAGTCAGATGCATAGTTATGCAATATTTGCGCAAGTACGGAATAAGAACGCTTGCCGATTTGCTGGATGCGAAAAAAGTAAAGGAGTTATGTCAGGTGCTTCTTGTGAACTGGGACGATGTTTTTTTGTGCGACCCCAAGTTGTCTACTTATGATTTGCCACTTTCGGTGCCTGAGAAAGAACTACTCCAAAAGGGTAAAAGCAAAGGGTATTGGACTGAATTGCACAGTTTAAACCCTAGGAAGTTTGTAAAACAGAGAAGTGCTTTTCGTAGGCTCACAGCACAGTATGGCGAGTCAGATTTTCATTCTTTAATTCGGGGGCTTATCGTCGTCGGAATAGAAGAGATGTTTGAAGCTGCACCTTTTTTAGTGGCTGAATCCGTTGGCTCGACGACCTCAGAAGGTGCCATTTTTAATCTTCTGGTAAAGGATGAGGGTGACTCTAGAACGTTAGAACCTACATCCCTCAATGAGGAAGAAGTCTCTAAGACTCTGGATGTCTCAATCCCATTGGTCGAATCTGATGTGAAAACGTTTGATGATGTCGACTTGGTCTATAGAGATGTCTCCATCAACGACTTCCCTGGCAAGGCTCCCTTGACCACCGATGTCGACGCACCGGGAGTTATGGAGGTCGATCGGGTAGGTATGGAGTCGACTAACACCCTTGCTTTTAAGAAAAAGTTCACCTCCGCTCTCCCTGGGGCTTCGGCTGCTGAGGTGGCTCCAGACGTAATAGGACGTCGACTGACCTTGGATGTGAGTGATTCAATGGTATTCAATCTTTGCGATGTCTCAGCGTACAGGAGTTCCTTCGACGACTTAAGTTTTGACCTTTCAGAAAGACTAGATGCTGTTTCTCCATCAATGCTAGGCTTTGAAGTCGCTAGAGGGGTAGCAGTGGTAGCGGAAAAGCACCCGGCCCTTGTCATACCCTTACTTATTGACGTTTGGTTGGACTGTCACCCCTCAGAGGCCCAGGAAAGGCCATTGGCTATTACGGGGTCTGCTCATTTTTTCGGAATTGGTTGCTTTGATGATGAAAGCAGAGGCTGCTTGGGCAAAAGGAGGAGGTTGGGGCAGTTGGTTTCGCAAAGAGGGATTTGTTGGGCAAGTGTTCGCCGGAAGGCGATAGGGAGGGGAGGGCTAGGCTCGATTATACATAATTCAGTAAGAAGGCTGGTAAAGTCGTTGCGAAACTTGTTTAGGGGAGAGTGCATAAGGCACCCGCCGTAGGGGTTGGGCTGATATAGTATGGATTCCGGTACGCTATGGGCGTCCCATCATTCACAGACAAACAACAGAAACAAACAACAAGAATTAATAACAAACAAAACGAATTACAATGAAAAAGAAAATCAAGGAAAAGGTAATCGTATTCAGGGTCATCGGACACAAGAATGACATACCGAAGTTCCAGTTTGAAGAAAAGGGCACGCCATTCTACCGTGATTCGGACGAGGTGAATTTCTCGACGGCATTTCTGGATTTCGAGGTAGCTCTGAACAAGTTTAAGCAGCTGGCAACGAAGAGTGAAAAGGAAGTAGACCTTGTTCAGGAGGAGCAGCGTCTGCGGGATATTTTTAAAGTGCATAACCCGCTGTCGCTATTTTAAATAAGGTGAGTCTGCATCAATCGGCTTGATGTGATTTTTAACTGGTGCAGAATACTCATCAGTAGAATAAACGAAGTGTTTTACCCTTGACAGCGAACTTGTATATGGATTCAAGTCAAAAACAAAGGGAGGGTTGACTTATAGTTTGAGCGAGAGCTTTAGCTAGAGTAGAAATTATGTTGGGCTCGTAAGGAACACCACCATATTCGACTTTTAGATTTTCCAACGAACGGATGCGCCAGATAAATTTTACATACACGTTAGATGTCACCTACAAAAAAGGGGTGGACTATCGTGCGTGTAATGCTGCGCGTGGAAGAGGCGAAGACGTAGGCGAGTTCTACAATCCAAACGAGACGACGATTTACATGTCGTGGAGTATTATGGGTAAATATTACAAGCGGGCAGTTGGACACAGGATCAGACCGGTAGACTGGGATTTTGTGCGTTCACTGCCTGTTTTAAAGAACCCCGCCTACAGGGATTTGTCGACGCTATTGACAACAATTAAGAGTAGGGTAGAGAAAGAGTACTTCAACATGCGTATGAACGAAGAAGTCATCAATGCTGCAACTATGATGGAGTTGGTAAGAGAGGCGACAGGTGGTTCCAGTGAAGGATCACTGGTGGAACGGGCATTCTGGCGTTACTATGAAGAATTTATTCTGGAGAAGTCGTTGTCGTGCAGCCCGGCTACTGTAGCGAAGTATAAATCATGTGCGAACATTCTGAAAATGTTTGAGGAGACTAAGGGTGTTGCGATGACATTTAATGCTGTTGGCAGGAAGTGGCAAACAGATTTTCTGTCGTATTGTGCCGGTAGGGATTACTTGAATAATACCACAAATAAGTACATCAGGGTTGTGCAGGCCTTTCTTAACTGGGCCTATGAAATGAAGTATCACCGAAGTCTTGATTTCAAAAAGATGAAGTGCGAATACGAAAGATCACAGCCGATATTTCTCAGTACTGAGGAGCTGCAGGCTATAGAGGATCTGGACGCGGGAGGCAATTTCGGTATGCTATTGTCGAAGAACATTTTTCTTGTTGGGTGCTATACTTCACAGCGTATAAGTGACTTGCTGGCGATGCGCAAGAAGGACCTTTTAATTCAGGCGAATGGTGAATTGTGGTGGGACGTCCATCAGGTGAAGGGAAGAAAATTTGTGAAGGTGTTTTTGGTTGATAAGGCAAGGAAAATACTGGAGCATTATCTGGCGGGGAAACAACCAGATGAAAAGGTTTTTCCGCGCCAGTCGTCTGTCGTGGTAAATCGAAATTTAAAAAAGATTGGAAAGGCGGCGGGTTTGACTGAACTTACAACCAAGGTTAACTACTGTGGCAACCGCAAGAGAGAGGTTACGCAACCTAAGTATAAGTTTCTTACAACCCACACTGCCAGAAAAACTGCAATCTCGCTGATGTGTGCGAGCAATATGCCAGACCACGAGATTCAGTCGATATCTGGTCACTCGTCGAGTAAAGAAATGGCAGTCTACAAGGGCGTTGACAGACGGAGAGTTAAAGAGGGGCTGATTTCACTGTTTGAAGCGAAAAGAGCTTGAGATAGATGAGTTCGGTGGAGTGGGGATTATTGTAACTCATTTTGCGAGGTCTATTGTTGGGGGAATATTTGTACAGCGTAGCAGAGTAGGTTCATATCGAAATCAGGTCGTTGGTGCATTTGCTTTCATAGGCAATTACTTCAAAATTTGCATTTTCAGTGAGGCCTTTTGTGAATACTCACCTAGGCGTAATCTCATAGATAATTTTCGTTCTCTCGCCGCCTTCTCTACGCAAACCGAAAGTTGCACCCCGAAAGTCGCTGTAGACGCCGTAGGTGCTGGTCTGACATAGGGCGAAATAAAGAAAGACCATTCAAAGGAATACGCCGACGAATATTTTTTTTAAAGAAGTAGTGTACGTATTTGTTGATGTTTCCTTAGTCTTTAGGCTTCATTTTCTAAAATATCATTGCTTTTAGTTCAGGCATTTTGGGCATCAACGAATGAATGTTAATGTAGAAGTCCGATCAATGCATGCAATTAATTTGTACAAGTGCTCTAAAAGGCTATGCTATTTGCAATGCATTCGCATTAATACCATCTATGATCGAAATGATCTTACCTGCCTGCTGAGGAAATACGCCAACCACTCCTTGATCATTGATGTTGGTGAAAGGTTTATCAAACAGCATGTCCTTATCTATCGTCCCATTCTGGCACAAGTAGTCAATCAGAGTGTTAATGAAGTTTATCTGTGATGAGTTTAAGTTCTGATCATTCAGGAAGTCAGCAAAGGCAGATTTTGCTGCATTAATGTCCAACCCTAATATGCTCCTGACAAACTTCCCAAGCGGCTGACCTTCTACAGCCCTGTTTAGCATTTCTCTATCGGCATTTTCATCAATACTGAACAGCATTCTCTCCAACTCATCCAATTCAGCCTTTGTAATTGGTATATTGTTACGGATACGGTGGATAGTTATGTTATGTTCGTTTTCGCGAATGAATTTCTCTACACGCTTTTTATAGGCCGGTAGATTAAAATAACCGCCGATTATCTCTGCTTCTTCAACTCTGCCGGATATTTCATCCGTAAAGTTGGTGTAGAGCACCCGCTTTTGCTCCTGTTCCAAATATTGCATTAATTCTCTTAATGCCTGTCGCATTGCCTCTAGGGCAGCTATTGACAAATTCTGCCAGTATTCATCTTCCAACACTTGCCGGATAAGTGGCTCTTGCCTCTTTACATCAGGCAAGTTCATTTTGCGCAGTAAGCCATTTACTGATGTCTTGATCTTTTCTACATAATATTTGGTGTTGCCGCCTTCCAGTATGCAGATCATCAATCGTAGAACTGTAAGATCAAAACGCCGGGTAAGTTCGGCAGATAGCTCATCGGTATATAAATGTGACAAGTGCTGCTGAATGTCTAATACATCCGACTGTGTCAACGCATCCCATATAGCACGGTCGCGGTATTTTACTACATAGCGCAAATGCATTCTCACCCTAAAGTCCTCTTCGTTGTAGCCATCTACAATGCCATGAAGAAAGTCGGCATACTGTCTGGCGGTCTTTTTATCCTTATTTGAGACGTCATTGGCATTTTGCATTAACCAAGCGGCTTGGAGTTTCGCATTAAATATTTGCTGGCTTAATGTACCCTGCACCGGAGCTTCGGTCTCTTTAATATTAGCACTAAAGAATTCTACGTTTCGACAAATGTCAAGTATGCGGAAAAACTTCTTGTCTTCGCCCGGTCCAAATATATCCGGGCAAAGCCTGGTGCCTCGGCCAACCATTTGCCAAAACTTGGCTTTCGACATGACTGGCTTAAAAAATACCAAATTGAGTATTTCCGGAATGTCAATCCCAGTATCAAGCATATCTACAGACACAGCAATTAGAAACTCAGTATTGTCTCTTTGAGAAAACTCGTCAATCGCGCTTTGTGCAAACTTTGTTTGGTTGTCTATTATACGCAACATTTTCCCGGCTTTATCCGGGTAGCGTTTGTTAAAGCAGTCTTCGATGAAAACTGCATGCTCATGATTTCGGGCAAAAATGATTGTTTTACCAAGCTTATCACCGCCTTCTATTTTTAGCCCATGCGTCATAAGTAGATCAAGAACCTGGTCAACAGTATTTTTATTAAAAAGCCAGGTATTGATTGCACTACTGTTTACTTCCTTTGGGACTGCTCCGAAATTTTCAAGAAACTCTTTCTCATACTCTGCCTTCTCCTCTTCGCTTAAGTCGTCATATTTAACGCCAAGGCGCGGAAACTTCAATGGCACTTTCAGCGTTTTAGGCTCATTGAGATAACCGTCGCCTACCGCTTGTGTGAGTTCATACGCGTAAGTAGGATTGTGCGGCTCTAGCCCAAAGAGCTCGTAAGTGTCTTTGTCACTATCAGCCTTCGGGGTGGCAGTGAGCCCTATGTATACTGCATCAAAATACTCAAATATTGCGCGGTACTTCTGGTACACACTACGGTGTGCCTCATCTATAATGACTAAATCAAAGTGGCCGACACCATAGTACCTATGTCCTTCGCTCTTTAAACTATCAATACGGTTCATCATTGTAGGGTAAGTGCTAAATACTATACGGCTGGCAGTATCCTCTTCTTCTTTTGTTAGGTCTATTGCTGTAAGGTTTGGCAGGTGTTTGTTGAAGTTCTTTTTTGCCTGCGTAACCAGTGCGTTCCTATCGGCAAGGAACAGTATTTTCTTAGCCCAGCCCGCCTTGGTCAAAAGGTCGACAAGCGCAATGGCCGTTCGGGTTTTGCCGGTGCCGGTAGCCATAACCAGCAGTGCACCCCGGTTTCTGGCCTGTAGACGCTCAGACACTGCCGTTATGGCCAACTGCTGATAATAGTAACCTGCGATCTCTTTGTTTGACGGAAATTTTGTGAGTGGTTGCCGGAGTGTGCGTCTGTTTATTGCCAATTGTAATTCATCCTTACTATAAAAGCCGTGTATTAGTCTTGGCGGATAACCTGCCGCATCATCCCAAATATGAGTTTCGAAACCATTGGTGTAAAAAATGATCGGACGTTGCCCGGTCATTTGCTCAAGGCAACGGGCATATAATTCTGCTTGCCTCTGACCCTTACGGGCATCTACTGTTGTGCGTTTTGCCTCTATTACAGCCAGTGGCTTGCCGTCGTCTCCCCACAACACATAATCGGCCTTGCCGTCCCCGGTGTTTTCAGGCATTCCCTTTACGGGATATTCTACAATGCCCGGCAATGTAGTATCCCAGCCGGCCTCTTTGAGCAATGTATCTATGTAGAGTTTGCGGGTTTCTACTTCTGTTATGCTTGCAGGCTGAGCGACTGTTTCTTTGTGCGATTCCTTTACTAGATGCACGGCATCCAGCCTTGCCTGAAGCTCTCGCATCAGGTTCTCATTGTGCTTTAGCTCCTTATTGGCACGTTCTAATTGCTGCCTGGTGTCTTCATACTGCTGTTGCAGTATTTCAGTTTCAGCACGATTGCGTTTTACTGGGCTGCCGGTTGGCAGTATACTTTCATCGAATGTTGCGACAGGGGTTTGAGTAGTACTATAAATACGAACTACCCAAAGAGAAAAGTCGAATAATATCCGAAGCGCCGATAGCGATTCGGTATTTGTTGTTTTTTGCGAACTGTGGACTGCATTATTCCCAATTTTGCGCAAAAGATTGATGTTGCGTAGAAGGGTGGGAGGAATAACCTGCTGAAACGTCTGCTCATGCATCAGGGAATTGAGCGTAGTATCATAAGGTAGCTCCAGATCCTTATCATTATCGTACAGCCACTTTACTAAACCTTCCAACCCTTTACGGCTAAGTATAGCCGAGATCATCGGGTCGGTAAATACATGCTGCTCTGCCCTATGCACATCATCATATATAGGTCCAAATTCATGCTGTAGGAAAGAGAAATTAGAAGGCATATAAGTTAAACGTCATAAATATACCTATCTTTCGATTGCCTTTATAGTAATGTTGACGTAATTCATTGCCAATACCGGTTTTGCAAATAAACATGTATTTCGCGGGCTTGCCCATATTGCTTAGCGGGTGCCCAAAGAACCTCGGGGTCAATTGCCAAATACTTCTCCGGATGCTTTAACACACTCTTCCATGCACTGTCGAGATCAGAGCCGGCAAGCGCAGCTGAGGTCTTTTTGTTCTTTAGTGCCTTGTTGGCAGTGGGGATGACATGTATGTGAAGATAATCAGTAGCCCCCAACTCCCGACTTTTCACTATTTCATGAGCCAACAGCGTTTGCCGCATCAGCTGATAATATGGCTCTACAAACAGCGCCTTGATATCCTTTACGGAAATTGGACAATCTGCTTTTTGTAAAAGTGGCGTGTATATGGCCAGGCGGGTAGGCCCTCCCGCATCCTCAGCCTTAGAAGCAGGTGTATAGCTTTCGGTATATTTCCATTCTATAAAGAACAGTTTCTTCCGGCCATCGTTCATTTCGCCAAGCATCATAGCATCAACCGATGTGCTGTTTGCACCTCTGGTGTGACTTTTCTCGCCAAGGTAATTTCTCTCGCCAATTACCTCAAAGTCTACATACCCCTCTTCTGCTACCGGTAGCGCAGTTTTAACGTCCGCATCGATACCTTTTAGTATAGCGGTAGCAATATCGGCATGACGACGAACAAAGAAAAGATGGTTTAAGCACGCTACCTGCGAAGACAACAAATGCCCCGTAGGTGCTGTGGCTGTACCATTCCACAGTGGAATATTGTGCCTGTTGAAATAGTCAATGGCCTCCTCTCTAATGCTTTCATGCAGGTTCAGCAGTGGATTCTTCAGAACAAACGGCCACTGTTTATTCTTAAACGTTCCACCTCCTGGATCACCGAATATTTGATTGCGATTTGCCTCAGCTTTGTCTCTTTGATCTTTGTAATAGCTCATAAATAATATTAAAAGGCAAACCTATAACGGGCTTATGCAGTCTATTTGCACAGGTTATTTGCTTTCAATTGCATCTAGAATAACATTTTTACATTTATCTAAGAAAATACCGACTGCTTTGTACGATTCTTCGTCTTTATCGATTGTCTGGATCTGTTCGTAAGGTATATAAAGCGTAACTGTGTACCCCAACGACAGTGTAAGGTATGAACGGTTCGTGTCTTCAAAGTGCTCATGCCATCCACATTCTTTCTTCCAATCAACTTTGAAGTGGTCCTGCAATATCAAATCGAGATCTTCCCACTTCTCTCTGTACCATTTTCCTGCAAGGTTGTCCCCGTAGTGATTTTCTCGCGTGTTTATTTCTTTTTTTAGCCAGTCATCTGTTTCATCAATCGGAACCTCGATACTCGTGATGTATTTATTAAAATGCATGAATTTAATATGACGCTCAACGTAAAGCTCATATGGTACTCCATCGATAACTAACTCAGTAATGTTGACCCATTCCATAGGCATACTATACAAACTATTACCTTGTTGTTTCGTATTCCCAGGCCAAATTCTGATTACTAAATATTTTTTATCATCCTTGTTATGCCAAAACTCAGGTATGGCTTCTGTCGCCCAAGGGCGCTCAATTTTGATTGCTGTTCTGTCCCATAAAGAGTCTACTTTATCATTGCCAAGTGAGTGTATAGATTGTAGAAGTCTTCGAAGCATTTCATGCCCAATTATATCTGAATTGCTCTTAGAGAAAGGTATAAACTTAAACGGCTTTGTCGGCAACCAGTGGTTAAACCGGGATTTTATTAGATCAAGAAAGGAATTTATGAACTGATTTGAATGCCCGTTATAGTTGTAAAAATTACTTACCTGCTCAATCATGTTCAAAACAGAACTCCACGAAAGATGCCGTGTGTTTATCTGCGTTGTTTTGTCTTTGAGGAAAGGTGAAATTTGCTGTCGTAATTGTTCTTTACAATCATGGTTGTATTTTTTTACTTCAATGATTATTCTAATGTCTTTAATGGTAATTACAAGGTCCGTTATGTTTTGTTTTTGAATAGGGACAATCCCATCGGATATGTTGCTCCAATCTTCAGAAAATTGACTGTCTGTCAATCCAATTGCATATAATTTTCTGGTATCTTCCAAGAGGTTGTTAGTCTCAACCTGCATATCAAAATCTATTGATGCGCCAACTTCATGTGTATAAAAAAGGTAGTTGAAGTCATCCTTATTCAAAATCTCTTTCAGGAAGGCGAAAAGCAATACTTGCTCATTTTTTAAACACAACGCTAATGCCCTGGTTAAATTATTCTCAAGGTATCTTGGCTCATGGCTTTCGTCGTAGAAGTTGAAAAGATGAAGATGATTGTTCATGATACGTAGCTTCAGATGAAAAGATTATTTTCTCTTTCTCGGGAAATGAATTCGATCATTTATCACCATTCTAAACTTTAGTTTATTCCCGAGTTTCCCATATTCCGTGGAAATGTATTCTTTAATTTTTTGAATGCCCCTCCAGTCAAATCTATCACTTTGCAGCGCATCCAAGACCAACAGGTCAAACGCGGTAGATTGCATCCAATCAATTTTGACCTTGTAGCCGATTGCTGCAATTGCACCTGTTTTCTCTAGCAAGTTTTTTATTTTTCGTTCGTCAATATCCAATGTATCGCAGGAGGCGAAATAGAGCACTTTTCCTTTAGCACTGTCCTTTAGCGTTTCTCCTAATTCACTCAGTGAGAACTTCACTTTTCCCGCCAAACAAATACACTCCTTCTCCCCATGAAACCCAAAATATAGGATGGGGAATTTATTCTGAACTGACTTTGATTTAAACCGATTGAGAAAATAGACTAACTCTTCCTTTGTTGCGCACGAATGGTGAATGTGATCGCAAATGCCGCGTTTGTCCATTAGTTCCAATATTGGTTGAATTGTACTTCTGTCCTTTACAGACGAGGACCAAAGACCTTCGAGGCAAAAAATTCCTTTTTTCATGAGCAAGTGTTAGATACTAAAATGGCAAATCATCAATTGTTTCCGGCGCAGGAGTAGGCCTTACTGTTCCGGTGTACCAGCCAGAGAGCTGCAAATAGTAGCCGTAAGGTGTGTTATGTGGGTTTGGCTGTCCGGGCTTTGGAAATAAGCGAGATAAAGAAACCCTGATAATTGTGCCTGCTGCTATATACGGTACAGGTTGTTGAAGCCCAACATAAGACAGATCTTGATAGCCGTAACTAACAGGATAGCCGTATTTATGTTTGTCATGGGAATCATGCAAATTAATATCATGGTCACTTATCCAGAAACCAACACTTCTATCGGGGAAAGGGCCATTTTGAGGTATATAACCGCTTCCATTTTTAGTCCATTTTAGCGTACCGCCAAAGACGTTCGTAATAGCCCCTCTGTAGTTAATGAGATTTCTTTGTAAAATCAGGTCGCCGACATTGATATTCGTCTGTATTAGTCGGCTACTATCTACAATAACATCTTCTACGTGTGGATTTTCGATAGTTGGGTGGTTATGGAATTCTATTTCCCATATTTCGCCTATGTTGAATGGTGTATTTATGGGCTGATAGTTATGTACACCGGGACTCATCAACCGGACGCTACGATTATTATCCAACTGTAGGCCTCCAACGCAAATTCCACTAAACATTTGTGTCTTTGACACGATTAATACCTGGCTCATAAGTGGTGTACAGAATAGTTTAGCTGTTGTAGTTTGTTTGCTACTATAGAGCGGTGGCACGCATTAGGCTGCCTCTCTACACAAAACAACAACGCCTTTCTGCAACCTATTTGCACAAGTTGATCTGTAAGCTGACCAATGTCGTATTTTTCTAAAACTTCCTTTTCGTATCTGTGTTTGAAAACTGGCCCCAGTTCCTCACGGGTACGTTTAGCTGTCCCGGTTTCAGCATCGGCTTTTTTTTGGGCATCCCTGATTTCGTTAGTTGGAGCAAGATCCAGAATGTGGATGTAATTTATTCCTAGCTCCTTCAGTTTATTTTGAAGGCGGTTGCTGTTTACAAAAGCATATTCTGAGCCTCTTACAGCTCTACGTCTCCTGATGTCAATAAAGGTATCAATACCGTTTTCTGTTAGCTTCCCGAAAAACTCATGGTCTTTCAGACCGTAAACGCCCATTGTGTAAAATTCCATGGGAGGGTATTTGTGTGTGATTAATCAAGGTATGACTTTCGTGAGCCATGATTCGAGATATCAGAAATCTCACCAAACAACGTAAATTCTGATTTGCCCTTATTCAGCTCATTAATGATTATTTCCTGTCCCTTTAGCCGACCATTTTCATCTATATGCTGCAGCAGTATGTTCTCCTGTAGCAATGTGCGGCCAATTAGCTTACTCCTATGGCATTCTAATGGCTTGCTTTCGCTGCACATGATGGCAATGGGCACCTGCTTTTCATATGCCGTTTTAAGCCTGCTTATGCCCTCAATATAAAAGTCCTTAGTCTTAAGTGCTTCGTAGTCTATCTTTCCTTCGCTGTTATAACAGGAAGTATCTTTAGGCCTGCCCCCAAGTGTATCGCCCATATACACGTACCGGATATTGTGCTCCTGCATGTAGGCTGTCAGGTCTTCACGGTTGTATTGCGACTGAAATTTGGAGTATGGAATAGTGCGTACATCTATCAGGAATTTTACGCCATAACGTTCCAATAGACCAAGGAATTCCTCCCTTGTTCTGTTGCCGTGGCCTATGGTGTATAATGGTATTCTATCCAAACTTGCGCAACTCTGATTTATATGTAAAAATACCAAATTTCGTTCAGACTGTCAAACTCATGCACAGTATAACATTACTTTCGGTTTTACCCCACCAGCTCCCCCTTAAATGCCCGCTGCATCAGCGATTGAAAAAGATCTTCTGAATAGGCTTGTTGTTCGACAATTTGGGATTTTTGGAGTTCAATATTTTTAACAACACTTGCAAAGTGTTTCTGTTGAGATATTTTTGGAATTACAAGCGGTTGACGCTTTATCACGTCTGTACTCAAGTTATCGGCGGTTGTGCCTCGCACTGTTTGTAATAATTGACCTGAAACCATTTGAAGCTGAATCATCAGAAATATAGGATCAAGTTCCTTATTGCAAACAATTGCTTTCATATCCTGATTAAGCGCAACAGGAACTGTATTAATTGCCACAGGTAGCTTCTTCTTAAGGATTCCGCTTCGTACGACCATCAAGACCGCATTTGAATCAATCATCTTGGTAGAACTTTCTGCCACGGCCAGTTCGGTAATTTTATCAATGCTGTTATTGATAAAAACAGCTTTCATGTCTTTGGGAGAAACCCATGGAATGTTGCCATCGAAATATTCTGGTCTCGACGTATTAGGTGTTCCTCCGCCCAGCATAGTTGTTACACTTCCAAGATTCTTCACCTCCCATTCCTTTTCATTCTTCACTGGATCACCAAACATATCATAAAACACAGCCTGCAATAGCTCATCGTATTTGGCGAGGAGGGCTTTATCCTTGCGTCGCAGCGCATCTGCTTCATCCAGTATGGCAGCTATTTTTTGCTGGATGGGGAGAGGGGGAAGGGGTATTGGGATTGAGTCGAGTGCAGAGCGTGTAAGTTTCCCCCGTGTCGTACCTGTAATATATTTAGAGAGGTCTGAAAAATTCAAATAATGACGTAAATACTCAAGAGATGCGTTTTGCCTTGCCGTCACCACATGCGCATGGTTATTTACCCAACATTTCTGGTCAATAATAAAGCAGCATTTTTGTCCTTTACCCCAGTTGCCACCATCCTCTGCAATACAAAGAATTTTTTCGTCAAAAATATACTCATCGATATACCCCAAAATATTGTTCGCACCAACATACGGGTAGAGCATATTACTTTCCTTTTGCTGCCGCTGTATATCGTTTAATGGGACTCGTCTATTATCTAAATTATTGACGACCTCCCCCAGCTTTTTCATTTCCCAGTTCATACTGTTGCCACCTCCTTTCCTTGCAATAGTTTTTCCAATGTCTTTAATGCATCAGCACGCTCCTTATCCATTTGCTTTATCTCAGCAATAATTTCAGCTGGTGCGGCGTACTGCTTTTCTTCATACACGGTTTCCTTGTAGCGGTTTATGCTTAGGTCGTAGCCGTTGTTGCGTATCTCGGCTACCGGTACAAAAAAGCTTTTATCGGTGCGGGTATTGGTCGCTTCCTGCTCCAGGTGATACCAGCGGTTAACTATGTCTGGTATGTCGTTGTTTTTCTCATCGGGCTGGCGCTTATCGTCCAGCGTGTAGCCATCGCCCTTCATGTCGTAAAACCATACATTGTCCGTGCCGCCATTGCCAGTTTTGGTAAATATCAGCACACCTGTGCTTACCCCGGCATAGGGCTTAAACACCCCGCCGGGCATGCTTATCACAGCCTGCAGTCGGTGCTTATCTACCAGCTCCTGCCTTATCTGCTTATGGGCCTTGCTGCTGCCAAACAGCACACCATCGGGTATTATCACGGCTGCTCTGCCGCCTTTCTTAAGCCCCTTTAGTATCAGCGCCAAAAACAGCAGTTCGGTCTTCTTGCTATCCACCACACGCAGTATCTCCTTATCTACTGCATCCTTATCCAGGCTGCCGGTAAAGGGTGGGTTGGCCATTATCAGCGTGGCCTGCTCAGTAAAGCTGCTGTTGGCATCGCTCAGGGCGTCCACGTCCTTCAGCACAGGCTCTTCTATGCCATGCAGTATCATGTTCATAGCGCCTATGCGTATCATGGTAGGGTCAAACTCCATACCCATAAACATATCGTTGCTGAAGTACTGCTCAAAGCCGGGCTTAAAAAACTCTTTGTGGTGATGCGCTCTTATGTACTCGGCACAGCCCACCAGGAAGCCGCAGCTACCCGCGCTTGGGTCGCAAATCACATCTTCGGGGCCGGGCTGCATCAGGTCTACCATCATCTTTATAATGTGCCTTGGCGTACGGAACTGGCCGTTGGTGCCCGCACTGGCAATCTTGCTCAGCAGGTATTCATACACATCGCCCTTGGTGTCGCGGTCTTTCATGTCTATACCGCTCAGCATGTCCACCACATTGGCCAGCAGACGAGGTGTAGGTATCATAAACACTGCACCCTTCATAAACCGGCCAAAAGCGCTGTCCTTCGCGCCATAGTTCTTCATAAAGTCAAACACGCCATTCTCTTTGGTAAACAGCTTGTGCATTTGTTCTGGCTCCAGGTCTTTGAAACTGCTCCACCGCAGCTCTTTTTCTGAGGGCTGGTATATGGGCTTCTCAATAGGCTTACCCAGCAATGAGGCTTTATTTTCCTTTAGTTGCTGCAGTTCATCCAGCCGCTTTATAAACAGCAGATACGTGATCTGCTCTATTACAGACAGTGGGTTAGAAATACCTCCCGTCCAGAAGGTGTTCCATATTTTATCTATATCGGCGCGTAGTTCTTGTGTGAGCATTGGTTAGTTTGTTTTTAGCCTTTTTTCAGAAATTCTTCCACTGCCCATATTTGTCTTTCAGAAGCTTTCTGATTTTTCAACAATTGCAAGGCATTCTCAATTTCGATTTTGGAAATACTATTCAGACAATACTTCCAAATATCAACGTGCGTTTGTGTTTGAATCAGCGGCTGGCATTTATCTACTTCCGTAAGCCATCTGACAAAATTAACCGGTGACATTGTAATTCCGCCCCAATTCCACACAATTCTATCTAGGTTCCAATCTTTCAGCTTTCGAAAGATCGGGATTATTTCATCAAGTTCTTTCATCAAGATTTCTCTGAGGCTCTTCAGAAATATGTTTCCAACTATATTGTAAGCAAAGTGAGACTGCATCTGGGTTATAAGATGAATTACATCTTCCTTATCAACTTCAATACCAGTGTAAATTTGTTTCCATAAATCACTTAACACCATTAAATAGTGCTTTTCACTCACTTCGGCATTGTCGGGATGTATCATTAAATAACCGCCTCTGTAATTCCACCGTATTGTCGAACGACTAATTCCTTTTGGGAATTCTCTTCTTAGCTCCACGGCTAAACAAGTATCATTGATAACCAGGAATGATTCACCATTCGCCTTGTTCCATATCAGGAATTTATTATCCAGTTTTTTTATTTGCCCATCCGTCTTGAGAACACAGGTAACAAGACTTCCAATCTTAACTCGAAGATTCTTTTGATTGTAAAAATGTATTGGATTTTGCCCTCTTTCCCAGATATCGGCTATAGCCTGCTGTGGTTCCCAAGGTTTTATCGTTCCTGAAATCCGATCACTAAATTTATATTTGACCCAGCCCAATATCTTTTTCCTCTTCTGGATTGAACCGCTTTTTTCTGATGGTTCAAATATCTCAAGCAAATCATCGTCATCGGCAAAATCCCAGTTCATTAGTTTATGTAGTTGTCTTTTACGAATTGTTTATACCACAGCAGATATTCGATTAACGCGTTGGTACAACTTCTTATTAAATAATCTGAGGGCTTTTTGTCAAAATGATGCATTGCAGTGGCACTTGTTACGTCCTGCAGCATGTTGACTAGATAATACAAGGGTAACGAAATTACCTTTTCAGAATGGAATTCCATTTGCCCGGTTTCCCTGCTATATTTATGAGAACCAGACAAATGCCAAATTATGCCAGAAATATTTGGTGTGCCTTTCTGAAAATATTTGGGAGCAACCAAGGAGTCATCAAGCTTGTTTAGTTCATGAAAAGTGTTCTCCAAAATTGGTCGGATACTTCTGAATACAATCTCCGTGTTCCCAACATAAGTATTGCCCGTAAGGTTGACAATATTTACCATGTCAGGAACATACTTAGAGTTGACAATTTTCAAATCAAACAATTCAAAAATGTCAGGATATAACTGCCTGCATTTATGGTATTCAGTGCCACTAATTAATTCGCTGAGGTGCGAAAACATTTTCTCTTCTTCGCCTTTCCCTTTCCAGAAGATAGGCTCATCATCATTATATTTTTTTAACTCATCAGCCCAACCAGAGTATATTACATAAGGTAGATAGTAGTTTTTAGCGGCTTTATCCCTTAATGCAGTAAGCACAGTTTTTAAAAAACCATCATCTTCAGGTTTTGATCCTCCTGATTTCTGCCCTTTGCCGTCAAGAATGAGTCCGTGGTACTCGTACGGGGCCTCGTCTAAAATTTTTGAAGCCTCCTCCCATGTATACGCTTGTACAAGCTCGCAGTTAAGAATATTGTCAGCGCTATCTGCCAAGGGCTCAAAGAAGTCTTTGCTTCTATTATCATCAACCAAAAGGACTTTAATATTTCTGCTCATAACATTAATTGATGTAGGGTAATGATATTTTAAAATGAATGTTCGCAATAAAGTCGAATGAAGCATCCTCTCTTTTTATTGAAAAAGTCGCGCCTTTTCCTCCCTCCCAGGTAAGTTTTCCGTTGTGATTGTCGACAATTCTCTTCATTAGGAACCCGCCAATACCTGATCCATCAGACGTCGTACCCTTATTGCCATAAGAAATGAAGTCATCAAAACTGAACCCATCCGGGAATGGATGTCCATTGTTAATTAGGTGCAATTCTAAATCCTGCCCTTTTTTTGCCTTATTTAATGAAATGTAAATCACTTTCGGTGAGATACTCTCATCAAAACCGTGTCTGATTGAATTAATTATAAAGTTCCTTAACAACTCAACGATTTGATTTGATGCCAATGGCAATAGTAAATCCGACTCCTTAAGTTTACCTTTCTCAATATGAAAAATGACATTCGACAATCGATCTTCTAATGATTTTGATGCTTCAGTAATTAAGTCAACAACATTGACTAATTCCTTCATTGTATTTCTGTCGTCGAACGACAAAACGTCCCTCATCAAGGTAAACGTATCACCAATGCCACGGAGATTATCCTGTAACCTTTCGAAAGTCATTTGTATAGTCGCGGCATTTTCGCGTCCTGAAATTCGATCATCCAGGGTTACAGGTAGCATATCTTTTGCCTTCCTCTGATAGTAGTTTTTTAAATTTTGGATATCGTTGGCTACTGGACTGATATACTGTGCAATTCTGTGCTGAATGCTTGCGATTATGTTTTGATAATTCTCTTCTTGTTTCTCTCCCTCAACAATTTCTTTGTCCTTTAGCCTTCGTCCGTAAAAAGAAGTAACAAACATTCGCTGCTCATCAATCGGGGGTATCTTAATTCTGATTTTCGCAAAGTCAGCCTGGCTAAAATGAATTACAGCAGACCCGTGACGGATAGCTTCTATTTGGCGTAAGACATATTCGCTTTGTAATTGAGTTATTAGGTATTCGGGTAAAACGAAATTGTCGTCGGTTTTGATGACAATAATATTTGGATTACAGAGAGCGTTACCATTGTTTTTGTAAAGGGTAGCCTTGACATTAGCTCCGATTTTTGTAATCAGAACAGCTCTATCTGGAATATAATTTGGATTCTTAGGTAACTGCGTCTCATCCGAAATGAAATATTCGGCTTTGTTAAAATCAATTTCATTTAGTCCAGGTGAATCATCTAAATCTCCGACTTGAAGAAATGGGATGCCCTTTTCCCTATTAATATTCGATTTGGGCACCCCTGTTCCTGAAAACAGCGTTGCTATTTCAGAGACAGTTCGAAAACTCTCATCAACAACTAATTCGTTTAAATGTCTTTTTGCGTCAAGATTATAGTCGTTCCTTTCAATGTCGTGGATATGTACCCACTTGGAAAGAGTCTTGTATTCAGTTTTCTTTTTGAATGTATCAATAACCTGTAGATATTCTGTTGCGAAAGCCTCCATAGACTGCTGAGACATGTCGCAAAAGAAAACGGACTGTTCGTTTCTCCGATCAAAATTTATTAGCAAGGCGGAGCAAGATGCGGAGTGGACAGGTCGGAAAGCGCCCTGGGGCAGAGAGATTACCCCATCCACAATATTTTTCGAAACAAGTAATTCTCTTAGGTTAGCATTTATTGTAGCAGTGCTAAAAAGAATATTATTAGGAACTATTACCACCGCCTTTCCATTTGCATTTAGATGCGCTATTGTAACAATAACAGCGGCAACGTCGGACCGTACCTCATTACTTGCAAAGGCTAAACCAGTTGCAAATAGAACTTCATCCTGTTCTTTAAAAGCGTTGTGCAACCCATACATTGAGACTTTAGATCCCAATGGAGGGACCGTCACTATGAGGTCTGCTTCAATACTATTACCCCAATCGGTAAAAGCATTCTTGTGATAAAAATACTCCCGGCCACAACCATTGGCTAAGGCATTCATTTCTGCCATCTGTAGAGCCGGCATATTAATGTCGCCTGCAACAATCTTAGGATCGCGGTGGAAATTGTACCTGAAAGCTTGAATAAGTGTGCCTCCATAACCAACGAAAGGGTCAAATATCTTACCGCCTCTATTTATTGCATATATGGAACTAGCAAATTTTGAGATAATAGCAGGTGTTGAAGACTGAGCCGATTTCCAATCATCGCTTCTGCTATATTCATTTATTAAGTCGTTAAAGAACGTACCAAACGTTTGCGTTTCAACTTTATCGATATTAGGTGGCGTATGGATATACTGTTGAATTTCATGAAGTTCAAATGCGGTTAATTGTTCCAGCAACGACAAATAATTGCGCATTGCCTCACGAGGATGTAAGGACGCAACTAAGTCACTGAAATATTGCATGAAATCCGGTTTGTCTGGATTGTACCTAATTGGCTTTCCATCCGGGTGCAACCATGACACGTAAATAGTGCACGCTGCTAAAAATTTAATATCCTCGTCAGACAAACGCGATCTCTTAAATCGGTTTATAATGTGATAATATGTAACCCTGAAACCGTGTAGGGCTCTATTAACTATTTCGACTTTCCCGTCCGTACCGATTCTAAGCAGCTCAGGGTAATTATTCACACGAGCAGTAACTTGGCCAGACGACAATAATTGACCATCCTTTCGGATAAACAGTTTCCGATTGTTTACTATATTAGCGATCTCTCCACTGTTTAGCGGAGTGTTTGCATCAAGTAGAACTTGTATTATTGCATCATGTAATGTCATAATTAATTCAGCACAAAGATGGTACAATCTTGTGCAATCTATCTGCACAACCGTGAAAGTATTTTATGTATACTAGACAAAATGCAACTCCAAGTAGTTGTCGCCCTTATTGTCGTACACCTCTTCTATCCGTCTGGCTGCCTCCAGGTAGTTGCCTAAAAATCCTGTTTTCATTACTATGTAGTCTTTGGCACCATACGGTGGGTCTATATCTATATGTGGCACTGCTACGTGGTTTTGGTACTGGTCGCGGAAGTATGCCGGCATTCTGCTTTTGCGTATCACAATAAAATCGTTGTTGTGGGTGGGCGCCGGCATATCGGGGTATGGGCCGTTACTATACCACAGGCTGTAAAAATGGTCTGTTTTGCTTTCTTTTTCCAGTATAGCATACCAGTCCTTGGGCTTATTGCCTTTGTTTAGTGTTTTATAATTAGGCTCGTTAAGCTGCATCAGGTATACTGCATGATTGGGCAACGGGCCGCGCTGCTCTTTAAGCAGCGAAACTGCTATGCGCACATTCTCCCAGCGTGCCGCTGTTTGTTCCAGGTGGGTTATTTCTGCCACAAGTGGTATTACATCTGCATCTATCAGGCGGCTCAGTGTTTTATTGTCGCGCGCGGGTATAAAACCAATTTTGTGCAGGTTGTGATATACTGCTATGGCCCGGCTATCTGCTTCATTGTCGGGCTCCCGGCGCAGCTCCAGCAGGTCGCCCTCTTTCATCTGTTCCAGCCTTTCGGGGCCGCTATAGAATTGAAAGCCCGCCACAAAACACTCCAGCAGGTATATCTTTTTGTAATTACGAAACCCGGCAGGTATCTTAGCTCCTAAACCCAGTGTAACAATATTGCGGATAAATGATCCCCTGTTCATACGTGTGCGTTGTTTATAGTGTAAAGGTGAAACCAACTTGTGCAGCCAAGTTGCACAAGTTAGTTGGCGGTGGTTTTATCGGCTTCGCTTTCTATCACCGGCCTAACGTCATCTTCTATATTAGCTGCATCTACCAGTTGTTGCGGCAGTTCTTTAGCTGTTCGCTTACCAAGCAGTATCTTCAGTTTGCTGCCTTGGGCAATAAAGTTATCACGGCCGGTATATAACTGTCCCTTAGCTTCATTCCACCTTTTTTGTGCATTTTCAATGTCATTGCCTACCTTTTCAAACGTGGTAATGAAGGTGTGGAATTTTTCATATAGCCCAACAGCTTTCTTCACTATCAGTTCACCGTCCTTGTTCACAGCATCTTTATCCCACATTATACTCACCAGCTTCATGGCAGGGAGCAAGTTGGTAGGGCTAATGAGCAGTATTTTTCGATCGTAAGCATATTGCCACAAGGTATGGTCATGCTGCATGGCAGTTATATAAGCAGCTTCTACTGGCATAAACATTATTATGAAGTCGGGAGTACCCGCGATGTCTGTATACTTCTTAGCTGCCAGCCCATCAATGTGTGCCTTTATAGAGCCTGCAATTTTGGGCAGCAGTAACTGTTGTTCTTCAGGTGTTGCTGCATTACAGAAGTCCCAGTAGTGCGTAAGCGATACTTTGGCGTCAATAACCAAATAGCGGGTATCCGGGTATCTGACAACGATGTCGGGCCTGATGGTTTTACCCTCATCATTTTGCGCCTGCAGCTGCACAAAATAATGCACGTCTTTCTGTAGCCCGGAGTATTCCAGGATACGCTCCAGTATATCTTCACCCCAATCACCTTGCTTTTTAGTGCTGCCCCGTAATGCTTCCGTTAGTGCCAGAGCTTCTTTAGCTATAGACTGGTTGAGGTTGACCAGGCTTTCTATCTGCTGTTTCAGTGACCCCTTTTCCGTAGCCTCGTTAGTAAACTTCGTATCAATATCTTTTTTGAATCCGTCGATCTGCTCTCTGAAAGGTTTAAGCAGGTCGTTCAGCTTTTCGGTTTGCTGTTGTGTTAGCTTCTGTGAACTGTTGTCAAGTATAGAATTGGCAATTATCCTGAACTCCGCTTCCAGTTTACCTTTTATCTGCTCAAAATCGTCTTTCTGCGTCTTCAGACGTTCTTCCTTGCCTTTCAATTCTTCCTGTAAGCGGGCTATAGTATTTTCTGCCGTTTTTAAATGTTCGGATACAGTCTTCACCTGTTCAGACAAATTCCTGTTTTCGTCTGTAAGTTCTTTCGAACGGCCAAGGGCATGATCTTTTGCGGTTTTCAATGCTTCAACCTCGCCCAGGCTTTTTAGTTCAGATGTTCTTAAGCGTTCAACAAGCGCTTTACTGTCGTTCAGGTCTCTTTCAGCAGCGGCGGCTTTACCGGTGGCTACTGCCAGCTCAATTTGTTTCTCCTGCAAGCTGTTTTTAAGCGTCTCATATTCAGTAGCCGACACGCTATTCTTTTCTATTACAGACTTGCGGTAAAACCAGACAATAATACCCCCTAAAACGAGACCGATGGCGATAGCGATAATAAACATTGTTTCCATAATTGATGTATTTCAAAGCAAAGATGAAAACAACTTAGGCAATCTACTTGCACAAGTTCTTATTTAAGAACGTTCATCATTGCCGCATACTTTTCTTTAAGCTGATTTCTTAATTCTATCGGTTGTAATACTTCAATGTCAGGGGTATAACTAAGTAAAACTGCTTGCAGCTCATAGTTATTTATCAACTTCAATCTTATGATGAGCGTTTCTTTCGTAGGCTCTTCAACTATTTCCTGCGACTTGTGGATGGGCTTTGTTTTAACATAATTCACTTGCCGTCCGGTAACCTTCAATATTATATCCTGCACCAGTTCTCCTTCAGGAAATGTAACCCCGATTAGTGACGTATAATAGGTGTCGGCATCAAACAAGTCGTTTTCAACAAAAGCGAGCGACGAGTTTTTTATTTTCTTTATCCTGTCAAGTGCCAGGTTGGTTACTTTTTGCGAGCCGTCTCGCCTGCATATAAGAAACCATCTGTTACGGTACTCCTTAAGTAAGTAAGGATGTACCACCCACTCCTGTGGTTCTGGCGCACCAAATGGCTGATAAATAATTTTAAGAACACTTTTCTCTTTGATAGCCGAAAAAATATCGTCGATATATTCAGCGCCATCAGCATAGGTGTGTTTTTCAAATTGTATCATCGATCTGTTCTCCGGTACATTTGTAGCAATTGTGTGCTCCAGCTTGTTTACTATCGTGTCAACATCGTCGAGTAAATTAAAATCGTTTACTTCTCTCAACATTTTGACCGCATCCTTCAACTTGACGATTTCCTCTTCGCTGATCGGGAGATTTAAAACAGAATAAGTAGCATCTTCGTATTGATAATATACTCTCTGCCCTTCCCAGCATTTCTTAACCGGTGCGCCTTTTTCTTCTTGTAAGTATTTTAAATCGTCATAAAGGGAGCGCTTGCTTACTTTTTTATCAAACCTGTCATCAAGTTTGTCGTTGACCGCCTGTAACAGATCTTCAATAAACCATTTCCGCTGGCGCCTGCGTAGGCACTCGTCCAGGATTTCAATTCTGCGGGTAAAATCTTTATTACGTGGCATAGAACGTTTCAGTTTTCTACCCTAAAATATAACTTATGAATATATATGTTATACTGTACACTTGCGTCATCCTATTCAGAAACAAGAAACAAAATTTCTACGACTTGTAGAAAATAGTTTCAAGCACTCAATCGCCCTGCACCACATCGGTTCGGTTCCACATACTCTTCAAGTCGCTCGTTAACCTGTCTTTATCATTACCAATATATGGATTCATCTGCTTCACCGATGTATGACCGGTTATAGACTTGAGCTGCTCTGGTCTCATTCCCCACTGCAGACTCAATGAGATAAAGGTTTTCCTGGCCGTGTGTGATCCGATAAAGCTGTACTTGGGTTTAGTAACCTGAATTCGCTTCTTACCACAGTAGTTGACCTTGGTTATCACTGTATCAATCTTTGCGGCTTTAGCTATCTTCTTCAAGTTCTTGTTAAGCATCACCGTTGTCTGTCCGGGGAATATCAAATCTCCATCAGCAATGTCTTTACAATACCGGTTCAGTATCTCCTCGGCAGCATCGAGTATGGGAATATAAATGGGATGCTTTTTGTTTCCTTTTTGCTGATACAATACCCACTCCTTTGCAGGGCCATTATCAACCAGTCGGATATCCTGCTTCCTAACAGCGAGCACATCCCCAATCCTTTGCCCCGTATAGCATTGAAAAACAAAGATGTCTCTTGATTTCTGTTGACTTACACTATCCGCTGCCTTGAAACTAACGATACGTTGCAGTTCGCTTTCATTAAGGTAGATTGGCTCCGGTTCATCGTTGTCCCCCTTGAATCGCTTATAGTCTGTATTCGTCAGATATTTCTTGGGGTGGATTTCGGCCCACCCTAAGAACGTCTTTATGTTCCTCAAATTCTTTGATATTGTATTATTCAAGTGGTTGAGCACTTCAACGGAGTAAACTTTATAGTCGCGGTAGAACTGCATATCCATCTTTTCAAAAGTTAGAGCGTAATATTTTCTTTCAAACCCTTCCAATGCTGCCTTTGTGGAATTATACTTGAGAATAGTAGACTCTTTGGTTGCCTTCGACTTTTCAGCGATGAACTCTTCGTAGACTGCCCAGAATGACACCTTCTCTTTTACTACTGGAATTTTACCTAAAACAGCTCGTATCATTATCTCCCTGATTGCCTGTGCTGTTACAGAAGTCTCGTTTGTTAGCAGAATCAGATAGTCCCTTTCAACTTTTAGCAGAATGCTGTTCAGGAGATTCTTCAATTCCAGATGATTCTTATACTTCCTGTGCGGCTCCTGTTGAACAAAGTCCCACTCAGCCGGTCGAATCTTCCACCCTACATTTACCTTTACGTACTCTGAATTCACACTGCACCCTATATAAATAGAAGTTGGATTCGGATTGTAGAAGTTGTCAATGTTCTTACCAGCCTTTCTTTTACGTTTAACGTCCACGGTATCGGTTCCCTTTTTGAATGTCCTATCTAACAGGAAGTAGAATTCGACTCGCTTAATCATATCGATATGGTTAAGAAGGTCCGATGGTAAACACGTCTGGTATTGCGTCCGTCTTCCGTATACTCAATAAAATCGAATACCATTTTAGAACGTCTGTCTTTCGTACATTTTTACACTTCGCCATGCACAACATCGCGGCAATATTGCTTCTCAAACTAATTGTCGCCACTTCAAATATTATGTCCGTCTTTCGCATACTAAACAACATAAACTATTCAGAAACCTGTTCGTCTTCTGCTATATCAACTTGCCCGTCCTGAACTTCCACAATCTCCATCCTTTCCTTTATCAGCATGACCCTATCACTACTTTTTACAAATTGATAAGTTGAGATATAATCCGTCAATGAGGTCGATAATTTTTCAAATACCAAATCTAACTTCACTACGAAGAAGACACCCGCCTGTATCACTTCATCAACCAGGAACAGGACATTCGCGCTGAGGTCTCTTTTTAAATCACTTACCCTCTGCTGGTGTGAATACAAATGGCTGGTAAGCGCTTGATGAACCATCACTATTGAATCGTCTTTAAGCATGTCAAGAATCATTTTTATCTCAGAAGCTTTAACCATCTCATTCCCTTTGCCTGCCGGTGCCTTTTTTGAAGAAGGAAGCACCCCATTATCGGGGTCTAGCAATACGAGTTGGCCAATTTCTTTGTCAAGCAAATCGACAACCGCGCTGAAGTAGCCTGTTCGATCCTTCTGAGTGAAATGTGTCAGATATCCCGCTCGATAGTGTTCACTCCTCTGATTGTTTCGTACAGCGATAACTTTCAATCGTTGTATTTTGGTCCTAAGGTGTTCCGTGATGTCATTCAACACTGAATTTTCTCCATAGTAGGCTTCTTTCATCAGTTCTAAAAGTTCCTGATTTTGGCTGCCTAGCCGATAGTTGGTTGCATTCCTGTCACCCTTGTTCCTGTTACGCGATTCCGTAATCATGGTAATATACCATACGGGCAGGCTAAATTCCCGTGCAAGCCTCATTACCAAATCCATCTTCAAAAGAGATGGCGCGTTTCCTAAAAATCTGTTGTTCATAAACTTTGCTTTTTGTAATTGATTGATTGATTGATTGATTGATTGATTGATTGATTGATTGATTGATTGATTGATTGATTGATTGATTGATTGATTATCTCAGGTCGCATTGCGTAAATTTCTCTAGAATAGAAGGTGGGGGCATTGCCAATAAAACCAAAAACCTCCCAGAGGCAATGCTCAGGGAGGTTCTCGATAGAAAGTGACGACGTTGATTATAGTATCCCGGTGGACTCTTCATTCGAACAAATTTGGTTCACGGATCCGTTTCCGACCCTACAAAAAAAATACAGGGAATTTAATCGCACAAGTATATACCGTCTGTCTTCCGCAAGGCAAACCGAAATCAATAATGTAGCTCGACAACGCGACGACATTTCTTTGACAGCACCTCCCTGCTCCCCCATGTTACTATTGCCAGCACCCTTCGGAGCAAAGGAAATGCCCTTCCGGTGCAAGGAAGATATATTCGGAGTCTCGCCCCTACCCCAGCTGAGTTCCAGGGATGCCTTGTCAGTAAATGTTAAACAATTTAATTCCATCAGAGGGTATTTCTTTGGACCTACTAGAGCTAGTCATACCAGCCCAACTCTTCGGTGTCGTTTGTTTTCTTAATAATCTTAAGTTTGAACATAGTCTGACCGTTACGCCTGTAGCAGATGACAAAATCTCCGTTGACAGCTATTGTATACGGCTGTTCAGGAATACAGGTCAGAGGTTCCAGAAGGTACTTAGTTTCATTCCCTGTCTTGGTAATCTTAAGCACCTTATTCCTGGAGCAACTTGCAAAGAAGTCGGAATAGGCCCTCTCCTTCGAAAATTCAAAAATGTACTCCTCGTAAAGGACTGTCTTAACAAGGGTGTACTTTTTACCATAAAGTTGCTGGTACTCACTAATTGAGCTGGTGACATAACGTTGCGCCGATGCAGTAAAAGAAAGTGTTACCAATGCGACTATGGACAATATTTTGATTTGATTCATTGTTCTTTCGTTTAGGTGTTAGCTGTTGTTGCGGTTTAGCAAACGTGATTTTTGGGTATCAAATTCGTCCTGAGTAACGATCCCGTCGTCAAGCAATTGTTTTAGCTTTCGAAGTTCATCGGCGACACTCGGAGCGGAGTTACTTGCGTTTCTGTTTATCGCCCCTACGACTGCGTTAGCCAGATTTTCAGTACCGCTACGATGGGAATTTTTGGAGATGTAAGCGCTGCACAATTCTCTTATAGCATTTGCAGTCCTTTTGGAGAATCCCTTAACAACAATCTTACCGGACCCACTGGTTTCAATTGCCAAACTTGCACCAATGAGTCCTTTATTCACCTCGATACCTATGACGTTCTGAAAGTGATAGGACTGGGTGTCGACAGATATCAGGTGCCAGTTCCGGCGCTTATGGACAATCATATGATCGTCGATGGAGAGTATGTCCGGGGTAAAGGGATTGTAATCTTTGCCCAACACCCTCAAATAATACTTTGTTTTAAATAATTGCGAATCCATCTATTATGTTTTGAAGTGATAAAATGTCCCGAATACGATTTTGAGCGACCTACGGTGGAGGTCTGACAGCGGGGCAAATCAACTTCAAAGTGAACAGCAACATTTGGTAGTGTTGCCAGAGGTTCCGATGGCGGTAAAGTGCTATGAATGAAAAGAGGGCGGGCCTCTAGCCTACATCTAGCACCGAACGGGACCGCGAAGCCCTGTGCAACTAGAATGCAGGAAGACCACGCCCTTTTCGGGCGCGGAGTCCTACTATTCCCTTTGCACATAAAAAATTCGCGGTTTCTTCGATGCGGGAAAGTAGCTACGCTACTCTTTTATATAAATGTTCTGGTCCTTTTTACTCTATAGTCATTAGTTTTTCACAAATACAAAGATACGAAGCCTTGTTCGCCCACACAATATATGGGGTACAAGCCACTTTACAGCAAATGTTTCGGGAGCAAGTTTTTTCTCTACGGATTCTCTACGAAAGCGAATCGGACAAACTAGAAAGCCCAGTCCGAAGATAATTTCTGTATTTAAGGCATGCCTTAAATATACTAAAATCAAGTGTGGGTTTTAGAACATCATCATTCAACAACAACCTTTATCGTCGCTCTACTTTGCACTGACATGTAAGTCAGGAAGTAAACTCCCGGAGCAAAAGTCAAATATTCAAACATATTATCTCCGGCAGTGAGCGCAACATCCCGCAGCTCTAATTCTCGGCCCAATAGATCAGTTAAACGTAAGGAAGCGTTGTGATTCTGTACTGCTTCTATTCTTACAGAGAAGTTCCCTGAATTAGGATTGGGAAACACACTTATCCTATTAGACGAATACACAATTTCTGCGACTGTCTCTGTAGCACACGGTGCATTAAAAGTATCTGTCTCACTGAGGTACCCGAAATTACCGCTATAAACACCTGTGCTAAACAGTCCGCTAGCGGCAAATTCTCCTGCGACACAGATATGCGAGAAATCAGCCTCGCCGCATCCACCCAATCGCACTGAGCCTCCCATAGGGGTTACTGTTTTTTCTTCAATATCCTGACAGTAACTAGATGTTGTCAACAGACAGAACAAAACGATTTGTAGACTCCTCTTCATAACTAGTATTTTATGATGTAGTAGACATATGTATTCTTAGGTCGCGTTTCATTTGACAAAGATGGGTTGGGTGAGACTGTATTAAGTGTGGCCCCGTAGCTGTTTATAACGTCACCAGAACTACTCCAGAAGCCCGAAGGCGGCACGATTCCGTTTCTTCCAAAAGCGTTGCCTTGTGCTTGAATCTGATGGGTGTGCTGTTTTATTGCCTCGTCTTGTTTTGAGCCAACACTGTTGCCACTGTTGCCACCGTAGGCTCCTCCCGCAGGTGTCCTTATTGACCTGTCTGGGTCGGTTCCAGACGGGCCAACGTTTGGCGAATTGTCTACGCCTCGCAAAAACTGACCCCGACAGTCTGGAATGTTAAATGTGCTTACCATGTCTCCATGCCCGTTGAGGGTGTCTATTTCCTGAAACAAATCAGCGTAAGTGGTACGGCTGATAGCCCTGCCGTCACAAAGCAGCCAACCCTCGGGAATATTTCTTCCAGCAAAGGCGATTACACTACCTACCGGCATTAGAAAACCCGTTTGGTCTTTGACTCGTCCTTTTACTTCGAGCTGGGCGGTTGGCGTACTAGTGCCAATACCGACGTAGCCAGTGGAGTTAAATGTCAATCGAGGTGGCATAGTATTGTCAACCTCTACTGAAAAAGCGAGGTCCGCCCCATAATTTGTTGTAGTGGAAGAGGAGGAAGGGATAAATGTCCCCTCAATCCCCGAGGAATATACATCTCCCTGAAGCAATGCCGTAACCTGCCCACCAACCGATGGAACAAAGCAGAACGTGTAAACACTTCCACTAGTTACGGTCAAATTGAAAGATGAAACGTCGAACGAACAAAGACCGAAAGCGATAGGGCAGGGTAGTGTAATTGGTGATATTATCGAAGGTGTAGTTGTCCCCTGACCGTTATAGAACGTGAACAGCACACTTCCTGTACTAGATGCCATGTAAACATTTATGCGTTTCAGCTTTCCATTCCCGGTAGCCTTGAAAGACTGCCAAATACCAGTTAATGGAGACGCCGGGAAAGTAAACCAGGAGCCGGAACCAGGAATAGTAGAAACAAGACTGGTTGTCGATGTGTCAATTACTGTCAACTTTCCGTTTATCACTGTGCCACTTAGCGTGTCCTTAGCCTTGGGAAGGAGAACGTAATTTCCGTTGCTGATCTTCAATGTATCATGGGTTAAGGTTAGTGTTTGCGTGGCCGCTACGATGCCTGGTATTCTGACATAGTTACTATTACTGATCCGCAACGTGTCACTGACAAGAGATAGCGTTTGAATTTCGTTAGTAAAGCTGGTATCAACAGTCGGTTTGCCGCGCACATTTACCCACTTCACGCTATCTCTTACATACCCTGAAACACTTGGTATCACGATGTTGTTTCCATTACTTATCCTTATTGTGTCATTCGAAAAAGACAATGTTTGGATCTCGTTTGTGAAGCTGGTATCCACAGTTGGTTTCCCTCGCACGTTGGTCCACTTCACACTATCCCGTACGTAGCCAGACACGCTGGGTAGCACGATAACGTTGCCGTTGCTTATTCTTACTGAATCATTGGAATATGACAGATTTTGCAACTCATTTGTGAAGCTGGTATCTACCGTTGGCTTATTATGAACTCTGTTCCACGTAACGCTGTCGCCGATGTAATTCGATATATTGGGTAGCAATACAAAACCGCCATTACTAAGTTTCAGTGTATCTCCTACCATACTCAGCGCCTGTATTTCATTGGAAAAACTTGTATCCAGCACGGGTATGCCGCGTATATAAGCCCAGCTAACACTGTCGTGTATATAGCTTGCTATTCGCAGGTCTCTTTCAAACGGCGCCAGAAGAGTTACCGTGTCTATGACATACCCGTCAAACTTCACCAGCATTTTTCTCTCCGGATATGTGTAAAACAGGTCTATAGGAATGGGATTGGTGATAGTACCCAGTTGAACTGAGTAGTAACCGTTTACAACATTTACAGAATCGGTTCCAAACCATGTAGGGCCGGGAGCAGCAATAAGGAATTCCATATAGTGCTTCCCTGATTCATGACTGCCACTCCTTGAGATTTTTCCCTGTAAATTCATCTTCTGGGCTGAAGCAAATGTTGCGAAGAACAGCGCGAGAAGTAGCAGGTGTAATTTTAGTTTCATAACTCTCTATTTTAGTACGGTTATCTTTTTTGATAAAGTTCCAGATTGGGTTATTAATTGAATTGTATAAAATCCGGGCACGGGAAAAATGTCAGCAGCCACTGGGATATGATACTGAGATTCTTCCGGGTAAACATTCTGATAGATCACAGATCCGAGCATATTAACGACTGAGAGCTTCACAGGCGCGTTCCTGGTAGATTCAAAATCAACCCATAAACTGCCCTGCGACGGATTAGGATATACGTTGAACCTTGACTCTCCCTCGCTAACACTTGTTACTACACTTGCTTCTACCACCGTAATGGCGTAGTCATATGGCATGGACGAACACGAATCACCGTATAAGGATTCATAAACGGAAATGTAACCGGTACCGGGAGTAGTAAACTCAATTACCACCTGGTTGCTGCCAGTACCAGACACGACAGATCCGTTAGTTGCCGACCAATGATAAACCGACCCGATATGCGACGGCGCGGTGAAAGTGTCATATCGTGGCACGGAAGTAAGAGCTATCAGAGAGGGGCCGACGATGGGGCCACTTGCGGCCACGGAAAAAACATGCAACCTCACTGCGGCGGTATCGTGACAGCCAAATGTATTGCTTACGCCGACAATAAAAGTTGTAGAGGTATCAGCCAGGGCGTGCATCACACTATCAGTGGCTCCATTGCTCCATGCGTAACTTGTACCGCCGCTTGCCGTATATGTAACTATATCGCCTTGGCAAGCCAAGGTGTCACCTGTAACCGTTGCGATGGGTTTAGTGCCTAGGATTTGTTTTGTAAGGCGATTACCGGAGGCGTCATACGAGAAATCTATTGTTTGCGATTTGCAATCTATAGAAGCTATTAATATAAAATAGAAAATATATTTCATGATAATCAGTATTTAATTTCATACGGAAAAGGTCCCTGAAGCTTCCTTCCAATTTCATTGAAGGCCTTTTCTTTACTATTCCTATCCTTTAGGTCGTTTTGGTCAAAATTATAAGTATCATGAAAACCTACTGGTATGCCCTGAGCATTTATTATGAAGGAACCAGTTCCAATAAAGTTCTCATAATAAGTATTCCTAAAATTATATTGAAATTCACCTGGCGATACGCAAACTTGCGTTAAATGGGCAAGATGAACCAGATCATTAAATTGATTGTCAGAAAGTAAATAATCTCCTAGTGGGAAATATGTTCTCATCAGCCCCCAGTCTGCTAGGCTACTTTCAAATGCGCCTTTAATCATTTTGGGAACCACGGATACCAACCCTTCTGCATTATACATATGAATAAATGCTCCAGAACTTGCTCCATTTGCAAAACTTCCACCAGTAAGGGCCGAGGCGGTCCCACCCGCTACCATAGCAGATACCCTTCCCCCAATTTGATATTCAGAGATAGTTGCGGCCGCACCAGCTGCAAATCCATTTAAAAACTTTCCTCCATTTGCAATAGAGCTCACGCCCTGCACTACGCCATGGCCTATCATCTTGTAGCCCACATTCCCGATGTCTGTCGCGTGTGAATTCGCCAAATCAGCGCTTGGAAAGTATTCCGCAACTTCAAAAGTAGCAACTGCATTAAACGCACTAATTATTGTATTTTTTACGCCCGCTTTGAGGGCATCACCCAAATTGCCGCCAGAGATTAATGTCGCTGTTACAGAACTTGCAAAGTTATTGAGGACTCCAGAACCGGGTAAAAAATAGTTTAATACAACATTTGCAACAATACTTTTCCAATTTTGTTCGGCATATTTAACTATGGAACTAATAGTATTCGTAACAGCTTTAAATAATTTTGACAAAGAGAAATATCCGCTTGGGTCGGTAAAGGACAACGGATTATTTGCGCAATAGGAATACCGGTTTAGGCATTGCAGGTTGGTCATGTCCTGAATCACGGGGTCAGCAGAAAGGAATCTGCCAAGCACGGGATCGTACACCCTGCCATTCATGTCAATGATGTCGAACAGATCGTAATGCTCATGTCCCGTAAATCCCCGCTCGCCAGCCAATGATGAAGTGTCGGTGAGTAGTGAGCTCCAGTTGGCGTTCCGGCGTTTACCCCAGGCGTCAAAGCTAAACTTCCCAACAACTCCGGCTGTATCATCTGTGATGAGGACTGTAGAACCGAGATGGTCGCGATGAAAGTAGTGCACAGCGGGTGCTATGGCCCCTGTACTATGGGTCACATAAGTTGCAATCTTTCCCTCGGGAGTATTTATGTAGTTCGTAATGATCGTATCACCACCCTTTACCTCTTTCTCGAAAATGTCAGATACATAAACTTTCTTCCTGGCAAGCACGCCACTTACATACATCTTCTGCAGGCAGCGTTGCCTGTTGGGGTTGTAGAATATGTCAACAACAGTGGAGTCTTTGGATATCTGCTTTACTTTGCTGAAAGAGTTGTACGAAGTGTTTATCAGTAAACTCGGAATACATTGCCCACTAACCATGTCTACGGATAATACCTGGTGGGGACCAGCATTCACGGGACCATAGTGATACGTGCCTACATCGCTTTTACTCATTATGTTCCCGATGGCGTTGTACGTCAGCACCACGGAGTCCATTCCTGTCACACGGGTCTTTGTCACCCGGTTCAGATTGTCGTAGGTAAACTGTTCTTCCGCACTTAACAGAATGTCTCTACGTTTCGTAAGATTACCAAGAGCGTCATAGTCAAACGCCATATTTTGCAGATAGGCGGCACCCAGCCTTGTATCCACACCAACCAGAAGATCGGTGTTTGTATCGTATACCTTATTAACCTCAGTTCCATTGCCGTATAGTTGCCGCGTTATGCCACCTTTAGCATTCATGGCCGATGCTGTCCAATAGACGGTACCCGTTGAGGCGTTTTTTACCTGGTCTAAATATCCATTGGCATTATAGAAGTTCCTCGTTTTGAAGCCAGAGGGGTATATCGTTTCTTTGAGTCTGCCTAGTGTGTCGTAGCTATACCCTTGACTGTACGTTGCGCTGTCAATCGTCTGCGTTTCATTAATTATCCTGCTGAGGGTGTCGTAGGCGTAAACTGCTGAATACCCACCATAACCACTTACCGTCCCCGGCAAGCCTATTCCATTAGGTTGACCATCATAGGTCCAGGTTGTTATCCCCTCCGGTTCTGTGCGCATTTTCATCCTTCCGAGCGAGTCATACTTCATGGTCATAACATGCCCCGCCGCGTCGGTTTGTTTCACTGTCTCGCCAAAGCCGTTAATTACGTAACTGTAGATACCGAGATCCGGATCCTGCATCTTCACTTTGTTCCCGTGGATGTCGTAGGTCATTACAATGTTGTTGCCCGCAGGATCGGTAGTTTTCAGCATCCTGCCGGCGGCATCGTAATCGTATGCAAGTATGTTGCCTTGCTCGTCCTTCACGGATGTCATATTCCCTTTGGCATCTTTTACAATGGTCTTCCGTTGGCCCTTGGCGTTTTTGTAAATGGTTGTCCGGCCCCTGTATAATATACTGTCAATACGGCTGCCCGGCTCCACTACCTTCACCTTCCTGTTAACAATGTCGTAATAGTACTGGGTATAAACAGGAGTAGCAGTGTCGAAATAAGGCAAGGATTGATGATCAACTTGCCCCCGGTCATCATAGACAATGTCAGTAAACACGGTTTGACCAGCGAAACCTCTTTTTTGCGATCGTAATTCACGGTTAAAGAGGTCATAGTATTGGATGACGGGTGGGGCATAGCTTGATTGTCTGTATAGCAAATGTATAGCGAGAGAGGGCGTTGCCGGGAACGAACTACCGGCCTTCCGATAGTCAATAGATTCCCAGTTTCCGTCAGGTAAGACAGTTTTTGTCAGCCGCCCGAAACCATCGTAATAAAATCGTTTTACATGCCCATTGAGGTCTGTTTCTGTGAGCGTTTTGCCAAGGAGAGAATCTACCGTCTTACTCGACAGCTGCCCCTTCGCATTAGCGAATGTTAGTGGAAACCGGCCGCGTAAATCGTACGTAGTGTTCGTGGTACGCGTCTCTGCGGTTGTTCCATTCCACGCCGTTACCGATGTCCTGGTAATGTTTCCATATCCATCGTAGGCGTATTGCTTAATAACTTTCACCGTAGATGATGAATCAGGTTCAATAACTTCTGAAGTCATTAACCCTGTGCCTCCAGCCAGGTCGTAAGTAAACCCGCTGGCTTTTACTATTGTTGGGTGCCCAGGTACTGTCCGGTATAAATGAGCATTCAATAATCGACTGATAAGCCAGTTACTGGTGTACGAATTATCAAAAACGTTCACAAGGCTATCTTTACTGCCGCTACCATAATCTGTTACAGTGGATATAACATTGCCATAGCTATCATAATTGTATGTTGTTATGGTAGAGTCGATAAACGTTCCGTCTACCTCATATGTTTTCGAGCGATTCCGGTTTACGTAAGAGAAATAGCACTTGCCGTCGTAAAATGTCGTTAATCCACTCGTTATGTCGGTTTGACTGATGATGACTCCCGTCGGCAGCTTGGTAGTAGTTTGCAACAAAGGACTATTGAGGTATTTCCATGAATTGGAGTCGTTTAAAAAGGTCCTGCTGACCACGATGGAGGTCTTGCCGTCTAACACTTCAACTTTACTGAACCCCCTAAAACCACGACCTGCGAGATTTATTTTTCCTCCAAAATACTTGTACCACTTAGAATCCTTTGTACCCACGCCATCATCAGTTTGCCAATCCTTTACAACAAACTGTGTTCCCTGGTAATCCATTAATGGATATCGTGCATCGTTGTACTTAAAATAAACGCTGTCTGACGTCAGAAGATCATAATTGACATCTACAACTTGCCCGTTGCCGGATTCTATCCGTGTCATCAGGCTATTAAACTGCTTCGCTCCTTTTAGTATCCTGGCTTTGGGAGTTGCAGAGTTGTTGAACAGGAAAAGGTCGAGATTTGACTTAGAACTAAAATTCCCTAATCCGGTGAGGTCATAACCCGCCAACAAGGAAGCGCTGACAATGGTACCAGGCAACTGAGTAAAATTGAGCTTGCCGTCATTCGTGAACCACTTATTCTGGCCGGTGACCTTGTCAAACCACACCAGGTCGGCATAACCATCACAGTTGAAGTCTTGAAGCAGCAGGTCTGTCCCTCCGCTGATAGACGAACTTAACGTTGTTGGAGAAGCTGTTGCAGCAATGAATTGACGATTGCCTTTGTTTACCCACCAGTAATTGGCGCCTGTAGCTTTTACGTAATAAAGGACGTCTGGCAATCCATCGGAATTGAAATCTGCTATCCGCATACTCCCTCCACTCGTTGATATTTGCGAAGCGGGAATAAAGTTTGCTGTATCGAGGATAAACGTAACGGGTGTAAACCCCTGTGTGTTCTTGTATAATTTTGTAGCGCCTGAAGCTGGGTTCCAAAACAGTACATCAACTTTTCCGTCACCGGTAAAGTCGGCAAAGAATGGCTGGTAAGCCCCTTGGAACATTGCTACATCAGTAATTAGGTTGGCAAAATAATTCAGGCTGCCATTGGGAATAAAACTCATTCCCGCAGTACCCGCAGTGGTGCTGAACATCCAATAGTTAAATCCACTCACAGGGTCAAATGAGAGCAGGTCAGATCGCCCATCTCCGTTTACATCAATTGCGTTCACGATCTTGTTCCCAGTCACCATTATTGGGGGCAACGGCGAGACAACGTAGTTAAATGTCACCTGCGTAGCTCCTATCGAATCTGTATTTAGGTACGCCTTGCTATCTCCTGATGTTGTCGAATCGTACAATAGAATATCAGGCTTGCCGTCTGCATTGAAATCGGCAGTAAGGAACTTCTGTGTAACATTGATGAAGGGAACAACCGGTTTGTTAATAAAGCCAAGTGCTCCGGCATTTTTGTTGCTTACATATGCTTGTACCGTACCACTTCCGAACTGCGGAACCTTCAAAATATCCTGGACGCCATCAGCGTCTACATCAATACTTACAATTTTATCTGTAGACGTCGTTTTAGAGATGTAGTTGAAATCTTCGGTAGAAAAACTTGGAGCGTCAATATTCGCCCATGAAAATGTTGTAGGGGTATGACATCCCCCTGTTCCACATTCCCTGACAGAAACCAGTTCTGAAATTTTGGATGGGCTATTCTGGTAGGTTAAGTAGTACGCACGTACCAGTGTACTTCCGAAATAATTCTTTACTGAAACCAGTCGCTTCTTATTCGCGCTAATAGCAACACCATTTAGGTACCTGGAAATTGAGTCTGCACGATTTTCATAAGAGAATTCAACTGATGCATAGGGCATCAAGGCAGCCGCTGAATTTCCTGTGTAGTCAATTCTTGTCGGATAATACTCGCCCGTGAGGCTGTCTTTGAAGTAAGTGAACGTATAGTAGTTGCCCTTAGTATCCGAGACCTTGCTAAGAAGCCAATTTAGAACATATCCGCCTCTTATGCCAATCCTGGAGTCGGCCGTAGTGCCAAACTCCATTACATTTCCAGAATTAGTACGTACTACGAAATATAATGGCGTGCCGGGCGAACTTGGCAGTGATCCGAAAGCTTTTACCTGACTGAAAGAATTCTGTTCGGTACGATATTCAGATCCGCTACCACCGTAAGGCCCAGACAAATCGTTAAGCACAAGTCTTTCGCCATCCAGTGCGAACCGATCGGTATTTGTAAATGTTATCGCGAGTGACTGTCCATCCTGAGCATACGTTTGCGCGGTTCTTGATATTGCCGATAGACCTGATAGAGACCAGCCTAATCCACAAATGCCATTTCCACCCTGACTGTTATACACTAATGACAGCGGAGGTTGTACTCCGTTCGTTCCAGGTACAAGTACCAGCGGAATAGAGTAATTGGCAGCCCCGGCATCATTTACAGTGAATGAACCAGGTGTATATCCAGAAGTATCTCCAGGAACGGCGACATAAGTTTGCGAGTATGAGCTTGTAGCGACTGCCAGGCAAATCACAAACAGCCAGGTGTATTTATAACTAAAGACCATTGTAGTAGAGTATGAAATAAAGTTACACAAAAGAAATGTGTAACAATTTTTCCTTGTATTATCTTTTTGACACACTTAAGCTAAGGTGGAAAACACATTTCTTTTCCTAAAAAGTAATCCCTTGAAGTGTACACTCAATTAGAAGGATATTTTGGAATGTTCTGCATTGCGAAGCCTCGCAAAAACATTTATTATTGGACTGAAATACACCTAAAAACACCACATTTTTTCTCTACGGATTCTCTACGAAAGCGAATCGGACGAGCTGAAATGCCCGTCCGACGCGTGTTTTGGAACCTGTATGTGGTCGCGTAGGGACTCGAACCCTAGACCCGCTGATTAAGAGTCAGCTGCTCTACCAACTGAGCTACGAGACCTTAATTTGGGAGTGCAAATGTAGTGAAAAAAATGACGGGTTACAATCGTCTGTAGTGAATTAGCTCAAACAACTAAACTGTCCAATCCGCAATTGTATTCACAAGGTTAGCATTGTAGGGCACTTGCACACGAATGTAGTTGTCGGTATATCCTTCCATCATGCCATTCTTGTCCGCATGCTCAAACAGCACATGTCGGCGCTCTCCGCGATGCTGTTCAGTGAAATATTGCATCTTTTGGTAAGACAGGTTGCGCAGCGTTTTGTTGCGCTCATTGCGTATATGCACTGGCACTACAGGCTTCATCGTTTCTGCCAGTGTGTTGGTACGCTCAGAGTAGGTGAAGACGTGGAAGTAAGATACATCCAGGCTGTGCAGGAAATCGAAGGTCTCCTTAAATTCCTGTTCACCCTCGCCGGGGAACCCCACTATCACATCCACACCTATGCAGCAATGTGGCATCAACTCCTTGATACGCGCCACGCGGCTGGCGTAGAGGTCGGTACGGTATCTACGGCGCATCAGTCCTAGTATCTTATCGTTGCCGCTCTGCAGCGGTATGTGAAAGTGCGGCATGAAACGGCGGGACGTTGCCACAAATTCTATGATTTCGTCCGTGAGTAGGTTGGGCTCTATACTTGATATACGGAAGCGTTGCACACGCTCATCTGCGCGCTGGTCTATCGCCTGAACCAATTCAAAGAAGCTGGTATCACGTGTGCGGCCACCATCAGCACCCTTGCCAAAGTCGCCAAGGTTAATGCCTGTAAGTACCACTTCCTTTACGCCTGCTGCGCCAAGCTCTGCAATATTTGCCAGTACACCCTCTATGCTATCGCTGCGGCTATGGCCGCGCGCCAGCGGGATAGTGCAGAACGAGCAATTGTAGTCACAGCCGTCCTGTACCTTAAGGAAGGTGCGTGTTCGATCGTTGACCGAGTAAGAACTGTGAAACCCTGAAACGTCCTCAATGTCGCAGGAGCAAATTTTGGCGCCACCACCATCTGCCGGGCCCTTTGCAATTTCCCGGAGGTGGGTAGTGATGTTGAATTTTTCTGCTGCGCCCAGCACCAGGTCCACGCCATCTATAGCTGCTATCTGCTCCGGTTTTAGCTGTGCATAGCAGCCGGTTACCACCACCATGGCGTCAGGCGTTTTGCGCTGTATGCGGCGCACTATCTGGCGGCATTCCTTATCGGCATTTTCGGTAACGGAGCAGGTATTGATGACGTACACATCTGCCTCTTCGTCAAAGTCCTTTTTCACGAAGCCATCAGCTTCCAACAGCCGGCTGAGTGCCGATGTCTCGGAATAGTTGAGCTTACAACCCAGTGTATGAAATGCTACTGACTTAGACACGTCTTTTTGCAAAAGGGTGCAAAGATACCGACAAAAGCGCTATCATATGACGGTGAGCAGAGCCGCCTGAAAATCTAAAAGCAAGCTTTATTGCCTTTCAGTTTATATGAAATTTCTTTTTGTTATCTCAAAAAGTTTCATTTAATTTTAGGTCAGTTCTTAAAAATGCGATCATGAAGAAAACAATAATCTTATCAATCTTCGGGTGCACGGCTATTGCTGTGCCTAACGTTCGCGGCCAGAGCGGTCCGGACATCATTAATTCCTCAGGCGGATACGCAGTCGTTGGCGGTCGCACTTTTGAATGGTCTATAGCTGAAATGGTGGTCACCACTGAGGTTGGTGGTTCTGTGATCGTGACCCAAGGTTTGCTGCAGCCAATAGACTCCGCGCTTACATCTGTACCAGTTACGGGCATCCCTTCTTCGCAGTTGACGGTATACCCCAATCCTACAAAGTCGATCGTCAATATCAGCTTTGATGCGCCTGCCAGCGGTAATCTCTCCTACAAGCTGCTTGACATGGCAGGCAGGCTCATAGCAGAAGACAGCAATCCGGTATCGAAGGGTAGCTCTGTGAGACAAGTGGACCTGGGAAAACTGGCCAATGCAAATTATATGCTACAGGTATTTTATACCGAAGGTGACAAATCTTCTTCATCCACATTCAAGATTCAAAAAATCAACTAATCTCATTCTATATGAAAAAAATATTGTTACTCTCAGCGTTTGTGTTTGCAGCAGCCGGAGTTTGGGCACAGGCGCCACAGAAATTTAACTACCAGGGTGTTGCACGCGCTTCGTCAGGCTCACCTCTGGCCAGTACACCGATAAAGCTAAGACTCTCGGTCAGGGACGGTTCAGCTGCCGGTACTATTGTTTACCAGGAGCTTCATACAGTTACTACTAATTCATTTGGCCTGTACAATGTGCAGGTAGGCGGTGGCACTGCTGTTTCCGGCACATTCACCAGCATACCCTGGGGAGCCGGAGATAAGTATCTGCAGGTAGAACTGGATGCGACAGGTTCCGGCTCATCCTACACGATCCTGGGTACTAACCAGCTACTCTCTGTTCCGTTTGCGCTAAATGCGCTTAACGGCCCGGTAGGCCCGGCGGGGCCGGCAGGACCTACAGGTCCTACAGGACCAGCGGGCCCGGCGGGCCCGGCAGGACCAACGGGTGTGGCAGGGCCTACAGGGCCAGTGGGGCCATCAGGCCCGATAGGCCCGGCAGGGCCAGCAGGTCCGGCGGGTCCAACAGGCCCGGCGGGTCCAGCAGGCGGTGTTAGCTCCATCTCTGCATTGGCTCCGCTCACCGGCGGCACCATCACTGCGTCAGGGTCTATAGGGCTTTCTACGGCCGGTACTGCTGGTACCTACGGATCTGCCACCCAGGTGCCTGTGATAACTACAGATATTTATGGCAGGGTAACGGGTGTGGTAAACACGCCTATAAGTTCGGGCGCTACTACACTGGCAGGCGACGTTACCGGGCCAAGTGGCTCTAACACGGTGGTGAAGCTGCAGGGACAAAACGTTAGCTCCACTACACCGGCTACCGGCCAGGTATTGCAATGGAGTGGTTCTGCATGGACCCCCACCACACCTGCTGCATCAGGCATTACCGGTTCTGGCACTGCTAACTACCTTGCATTGTTTACTGCCGGCACGGCGATAGGAAACTCGGGTGTTTACCAGAATGCCGGCTCAATTGGCATTGGTACCACTACACCTACAGACCCACTACATGTTACTACCTCAACTGCTGCACGCGCCGGGTTATTTACCACTTCGGTCATTTCGCCAAGTGGCGCGCTGGCAGGTATGTATACCGGCGCTTCTGTTGCTTCTAACGCGCTGGGTGTATACGGAAAGGCTTTGCCATCCACTGCTACTCCTGTGGGTATAGGTGTAGAAGGTGATGGAGGTGCGCTGGGTGTGTATGGATTCAGTACCAGCACTACTACAGCAGCAAGCAGCCAGACGATAGGTACACAGGGTGAATCCCAGTCTGACGCTGACTTTTCTGTAGGTGTGGCAGGCTTTGCTGATATGTCTGTAGTTGGCTCCCTCAATTCAATAGGTGTTTATGGTTTTGGTACGGGTTCCTTTTCCGGTGTTGACGACTGGGCCGGATGGTTTGACGGAAATATCAATGCTAATGGAGATGTTTTTGTTTCCGGAGATCTTGACGTAGCAGGCTTCCTCACAAAGGGAGGCGGCACATTCAAAATTGACCACCCGCTAGACCCGGCAAACAAATACCTGTCGCACAGCTTTGTGGAAAGCCCTGACATGATGAACATTTACAACGGCAATGTTACCACAGATGCTACCGGTACTGCCACCGTTACACTTCCTTCTTACTTCGATGCGCTGAACAAAGATTTCCGCTACCAGCTTACTGCAATCGGCACCTTCGCTCAGTGTATTGTTTCCAAGGAAGTTGCAGGCAATACTTTTGAGATCAAGACCAGTGTGCCAAATGTAAAGGTGAGCTGGCAGGTAACAGGCGTGCGCCAGGACGCTTATGCAAACGCACACCGTGTGATACCGGAAGTAGTGAAGGAAGAGAAAAACAAAGGCAAATACCTGCACGCAGCGGAGCTGGGCAAACCGGCTGAACAGCAGATAGGCAGTGGCGGTAAAACGCTTGGCCTGAAACCTGCCAAGGAGAGAAGTAAGGCGGCTGCCAATGGTACAGCCCGGACAAGGAGGTAAGGTGAATTTTGCTTTGAGATAATGAGAGAGGCCACGCGCAAGTGGCCTCTTTTTTTGACAAAAATGCCTGATGAGTTGCATAACTTTATGATGAACTGTAATGACAATCTAAATCAACAATAATGAGCAAGAATCCTGTTGTACACTTCGAAATGGGATATTTCGATGGGGCGCGTATGAAGAAATTTTATGAGTCGGCCTTTGGCTGGAAAATGAACCAACTTGGGGCCGAAATGGGCAACTATGTAGTGGCCCACACGGCAGAAACCGACGAAAATGGGATGGTGAAAACACCCGGTACCATCAATGGTGGATTTTACCAGAAGAACGAAAACCCAATGTCGCACGCACCATCTGTGGTGATTGCGGTGGAGGATGTGCATGCGGCCGTGAAAGCTGTGCAGGAAAATGGCGGGAAGATACTCGGAGCAATGGGTGCGGACGGGCAGCCGAGTATGGAACCACAAATGATTCCCGGTGTGGGCATGTGGATATCTATAGAAGATACGGAGAAAAACAGGGTAAGCCTTTTACAGCCGCTGGGCATGTAATCAGTGCCACGTTCGGATATTTAGCGGTCAAAGGTTATCTTTGCTGATGCTACAGGGCGGATATATTATCCGCTTTTTGTTTCGTGTAGCAGACGAGTTTTTGACTTTAGACATTATAATATTTTGCTTATGCCGTTGATAGCTTCAACATCGAAGTCGCAGAGATTGTCATTTGAGGAGTTTAAGCAGGAAGCGCTTGACGATTATCGTCTTGTTGTTGCCAGCCGCGAAGCCAGCCTTATGGGGCGCCGGGAGGTGCTGACAGGCAAGGCAAAATTCGGCATCTTTGGAGACGGTAAAGAACTGGCCCAGGTAGCTGTGGCCAAGTGCATGCGGCCCGGCGATATTCGCTGTGGTTATTACCGTGATCAGACACTCATGTTCGCGACAGGCATGAGCGACATACAGCGCTTTTTTGCACAGCTATATGCCGACCCAAACATAGAAAACGAACCCGCCACGGCAGGGCGCATGATGAATGGGCATTATGGCACACGTTGGCTTGATGAGCACGGTGATTGGAAAGACCTGATGAAGGAGCCGCAGAGCAGCAGCGACATATCGCCCACCGCGGGTCAGATGGTTCGTGCGCTGGGCCTTGCATACGCGTCTAAGATGTACCGGCACGTGGAGGAACTGCAGACAGGCTTTGAGAAATTTACCAACAAGGGAAATGAGATAGTGATATGCACCATTGGTGACGCATCTACGTCAGAAGGGCTCTTCTGGGAGAGTGTGAATGCAGCGGGTGTGCTGCAGGTGCCGCTGGCTGTGTTCGTTTGGGATGATGGTTATGGCATCTCCGTTCCGCGTTCTTACCAGACAACAAAGAACTCCATTTCTGATGCGCTGGCTGGTATGCAGTGGGACGAAAAGAAAGGAGGCATCAACATTTATACTGTAAAGGGATGGGACTATGCCAACCTTGTGAATACAATACAGGAAGGCCTGGCCAAGGTACGTGAAACTCATGTGCCTGCTATCTTCCACGTACAGGAAATGACACAGCCGCAGGGCCACTCTACATCAGGCTCGCACGAGCGCTATAAGAGCAAGGAAAGGCTGGAGTGGGAAAAGGAATGGGATTGCGTAACGCGTATGCGCCAGTTCCTGCTGGAGAATAAAATAGGGACGGAGGAAGAAATAGCTGCAATAGAAGAAGAGGCGAAGGACGAGGCACGCAATGCCAAACAACGCGCCTGGGAAAACTTCCTTTCGCCGATTCGTGAGCAGGTAGCGCAGGCGGTGAACCTGGGCACGGCTGCAGCAGCAGAGGCGGGCGATCCGAACGCTGTGCTGGCAATAGTAAACGAGCTGGGAGCCATACGTGAGCCAATACGCAAGGATGTGCTGCAATCAGTAAGCCGAATGCTGGCGCACTGTGCGGGCGGTGAAGCAACACATGCATTACAGAGTTTCTACGATTACATTCTGGCCGACAACCGAGAGAAGTTCTCATCGCATCTTTATTCGCAGTCGCGCCATAGTGCCATGAAGGTTGAAGAGGTGGCTGCAGTTTATGATGGCGAAATAGCGATGCTGAATGGCTACGAAATTCTCAACAAATATTTCGATAAGACATTTGCTGAAAACCCTGCGGTCCTTGCCTTTGGAGAGGATCTGGGTAAGATTGGCGACGTGAACCAGGGCTTTGCCGGTTTGCAGGAAAAATATGGCATTCTTCGTGTCACAGATACAGGCATACGCGAGGCCAGCATCATTGGCCAGGGTATAGGCCTGGCGCTACGTGGTCTTCGCCCAATTGCTGAGATACAATATCTGGATTACCTGCTTTATGGTTTGCAACCACTAAGTGATGATGTGGCTACGCTGCAATATCGCACCAGGGGAGGGCAGAAGTGCCCGATAATAGTGCGTACCCGTGGGCACAGGCTGGAGGGTATCTGGCACAGTGGCTCGCCCATGGGCATGATCATCAACTCTATTCGTGGCATGTATCTGTGTGTGCCGCGCAACATGGTGCAGGCTGCCGGTATGTACAATACCTTGCTTCGCGCTGATGAGCCTGGTATAGTTGTTGAGTGCCTTAATGGCTATCGCCTTAAAGAGCGTATGCCATCAAACCTCAACGAATTCACAGTGCCATTTGGTGTGCCTGAGGTGATACGTGAGGGCTCAGACATTACTATCGTTTCTTACGGCTCTACACTACGTGTTATAGAAGATGCGATCTCTACTTACCTGGAGCCAAAGGGCATCAGTTGCGAGGTGGTGGATGTGCAGACATTGCTTCCTTTCGACATTAATCATGTTATCGTTGAGTCTTTGAAAAAGACGAACCGCATTGTGTTTGTAGATGAAGACGTACCCGGCGGTGCCACTGCCTATATGTTCCAGCAAGTGATGGAAAAGCAGGGTGGTTATCGCTGGCTTGATGTGGCGCCTCGCACCATTTCTGCGCAGGCCCACCGTCCGGCATATGCTACCGACGGCGACTATTTCTCCAAGCCTAATGCTGAGGATATTGCCGCAGTTATCACGGCCATGATGCAGGAATAATGGCAACCCGCATACAGATAGAGGAATTCCTTTTGCTTGCACAGCAGCACCCAGTGCTGGATGTGCGGAGTCCGGGAGAGTATTTTCATGCATGTATTCCATCCGCAATTTCATTCCCTCTCTTCACAGACGAGGAACGTAAGGTGGTGGGTACTACTTACAAACAGCAAAGCCGCGAAAATGCTATCAAGATAGGGCTCGACTATTTTGGCCCGAAAATGCGAACAATGGTGGAAGAGGCCGAGCGTATAGCAGGTAATGACAAAACGATCCTGGTTCATTGCTGGCGTGGCGGAATGCGCAGCGCTGCGATAGCCTGGTTGCTGGATCTATACGGGTTTAAGGTGTACACCCTGGCAGGAGGCTACAAAGCTTTTCGCCAATGGGTGCTACTGCAATTTGGTAAGCCTTTTCGTTGGTCCATCCTGGGGGGATATACAGGCTCCGGTAAGACTGTGTTGCTCGAAGAACTGGTGAAGCGGAAGCAGCAGGTAATAGACCTGGAAGCTCTGGCCAATCATAAAGGTTCTGCATTTGGCGCTTTGGGGCGTGGCCCGCAGCCGAGCCAGGAAATGTTTGAGAATATGCTTGCTTTGAAGCTGGCCGCGGTGCAGCCAGATCGGCCTGTGTGGATCGAGGATGAGAGTCGCCGGATAGGGAATCTCAACATTCCCGCTGATCTGTGGAGTGCGATGCGTGCGAGCCCTGTGTTCTTCATGGATATTCCTGCAGAGGCCAGGCTTCAACACATACTTTCGGAATACGGGAAATTCAAAAAGGAAGACCTCGTTAGCACCATCATGCGCATTCGTAAGCGCCTCGGAGGGTTGGCCACCAGGGATGCAATCAATCATTTGCTGGATGACAACATAGAGGAGTGTTTTCGCATACTGCTCAGGTACTATGATAAGTTTTACGGGCATGGGTTAACTAATAGAGACAATGTAGATGGACTGCTTACGACCGTCACCTCTGATGTGGTCAATGCCGTTCAAAATGCTGGTCTGCTGATAGAGTCAACGCAACAAAAACAGAGAATCAATGAATGAGGAGATCAGGCTAACGCAATATTCGCGCGGAGCTGGCTGCGGTTGTAAAATAGCGCCGGCAGTGCTGGAGGAGATTCTGAAGACAGATGAGGCTGTCGCGCATTTTCCTGCGCTTCTGGTGGGTAATAGCGCAAAGGACGATGCAGCTGTTTATGACATGGGCAGTGGCAATGTGCTTATTGCTACCACTGATTTTTTCATGCCTATTGTTGATGATGCATTCGACTTTGGCAGGATTGCGGCAGCAAATGCGATAAGTGATGTCTATGCTATGGGTGGGCAGCCCGCACTGGCGCTGGCTATTCTGGGGTGGCCGGTAGATACATTACCTGTAGTACTGGCCAAGCGTGCGCTTGAGGGTGTGAGAAGCATCTGCGATGAGGCGGGTATTCCGCTTGCTGGTGGCCACAGTATTGATTCTTCAGAGCCAATATTGGGACTGTCTGTAAACGGCTTTTGTGAGAAGAACAGCGTAAAGCGAAATGACACTGCACAGGAGGGAGATCTTTTATTGCTGACTAAACCGATAGGATCAGGAATACTGGCCACTGCTGTGAAGCGCGGAGCAATCTCCGCAGATCATAAGAAGTTATTGACAGCGCAACTTACTAAACTCAATAAGGTCGGTCAATTGTTAGGGCGCATCGAAGGTGTGGGCGCGATGACAGATATAACCGGTTTCGGGCTCGCAGGTCATCTTATAGAGATGGCGGAGGGTAGTGGATTGTCTGCTGAAATTAGCTATTCGTCAATACCTGTGATGGAGGGTGCCCGTGAATATCTTGCACAGCGCATTGTGCCGGATGCTACCTATCGCAACTGGAACGGTTATCATCAGAAGATATCTTTCGGTGATGGGGTGGACATTATGGAAGCTTTTAGTATGCTTCCGGATCCGCAGACAAATGGGGGGCTGCTGTTGGCGGTGCGCCCCGGTTCACTCGATGAGGTGGTAAATAACCTGAGGGAACATGGTTACGAAAGCTATACAAAGCCAATAGGGCAAATTGTGTCAAAATCAGAAAAGGTCGTTATCGTAAAGAGTTAAAAAGTCAAACACATTATTCCGGATGGGCGTTTTTAGCTTTCGCCCCGCTACGTTCCTGCTTGCCTCCCGGTCGCCTGCCTGGCTATGTGGTAATATGTGAGCTTACAAAAAGCGAATATCTTCGTCCTTTCGTAATGAAAAATTCGGTCTGAAATATGAGCACATACGATCCACGAGTTGACGCATATATAGAGAAGTCGGCAGACTTTGCGAAGCCAATACTTAGTCACCTTCGTGATCTCATACACACGGCATGCCCTGACGTGGTGGAGACGTGGAAATGGAGCTTTCCTAATTTCGACTACAACGGGAGCACTATATGCAATATGGCTGCTTTCAAACAGCATTGCTCATTCGGATTTTGGAAGGCCTCCATAATGGAAGACCCTGATGGAATCCTCACCGTGACAGAACGAGAGGCAATGGGACACCTCGGGAAGATTACGAGCCTGGGAGATCTGCCCAAAGATGCCATATTGAAGAAGTATATTAAGCAGGCAATGAAGCTGAACGACGAAGGCGTAAAGAAGGCTTCTCCGCGCAAAGTAGTTTCAGACAAGGAAAAAGCAGCGTTGAAAACGCCGCCTGACTTTGCGGCGTTGTTAAAGCAAAACAAGGTAGCAGAAAAGGTGTTCAGCGATTTTAGTTATTCCCACCGCAAAGAATATATTGCCTGGTTTGACGAAGCAAAAACAGATGCTACGCGTGCAAAGCGCATGACACAAGCGCTGGAGTGGATTGCCGAGGGTAAGAGCAGGAACTGGAAATATCAGCGATAGGCCGATTCTCTTATGAGGACTAGAAATAGTGTTCCACTTTCAGGCCGTAGGTGAAGAGTGTATTTTCCTTGCCTGTGCGGTTGAACTTGTTATAGTTGTAAGTGCAATTCAGAAGCAACCATTTCAGCAATTTTATGTCCATGCCGTTGGATGTCCTGAATATGTAGTCAGTGGGGGAGGAGAGAGAGTTTTGCAGGAAGGTAGTACTACTTAACCGGATAAGATCGTTGATACTTAATCGTATCATTACTCGTGCCGAGTTTCGGAATGTTTGATATTGGTCCCGAATAGTGTCCTTTAAATAGATGTCGCTTTGTTCATACAAAACACCGTCACTCAGGTTTATGACAAAGTTTTTCTTGTTTACGACATCCATAGCAATTCCGGCACCTACCTGCATTTGATTTACGATCTTCAATGAGAAGCTACTCGTGTAGGTAGCCAATCCCCAATAATAGGCATCTTTTATGGGGGAGTTTACGTCGCAGTTGAGTCCGGCGCTTACGTCATTGTTGGTCATTTTGTTTTGCTGCTGGCCATATACCCATGATCCCGATAGGTTTAGCACCACAGATTGTCTCTTTATTGAGAACTTACCAGCCTGGTTTGCCAAATATGAAGAAGCTGTATTTGTTTTGTTTATGGACCCGTTAGCAAAAATGCCAATATAGTGGTGTGTTGAATCATTGAACTGTGCCTGACAGACTGTGCCACACAACAGAAAAAATAGTGCGACAAATGACAACGGCCTGATTACTTGGTTTATCCTCCTTTTATTCATTTTTCTGTTCGCAAAGTTAACCCAAGTTGTTCGGTTGGTTTTTCGCAAACCATTGAAAATTGAAAAGTGGTAAGAATTATTGATGTCTCAACCGGGTAAAAGGGAGTCTCCATTTGTTGGTATTTGTGCATATTAATTAACGACAAATTAGATTATTGCTACTATTATGTTCTTTGGAGAGAAAAATAGACTGCCGTTAACTTATCATTAAGCTGTATTTTGTAATGATTTTTAGCGCCAGGCTTCGTTAATTTTGAGGCACCGGAAAGGTTAATAACCTATTTTAGGTAATGATATATTTTCCGTGCAAGTATATAAATATCTTTTTTATTACGTTTTCAATTTGAAACTTCGTTTGTTTTGTTAAATTTGCTTCCAAACTGTAATTTAATAATTGGTTTTTAAGAACAAATTGGGCAGAGTATATCGGTAATACTACATTTTGATACTGTAAAACGGGCAACCACACAGGGGAAACTGTGTCCTGTTTTACTGCTATTTTTTTGTTGTATAGCTATAAACTAAATCTTTGAAAATAAATCGCTAAAACATCTGAATTATGAGAAAAGTCTATCTGGCGCTATTACTTCTCACAACTGGAATGTTGATGACCGGGATTGCCATTGCGCAACCTACGATCACCTACACGCCGGTGGTACCTTCCTGTGTCAATGGAGACGTTGTTGTTAACGGTGTGTCAATTGTAGATGGTACTGGTGTGCCTACAGGCGGCGCATTGGTGCCCAGGCTGTATGCGAAGAAAAATTCGGGATCTTGGGTTTCCGCTCCGGGTACCCTGGTAGCAGGCACCGCAACAAGCGGCACGTGGGACTTCACAGTAGCTTCAGCTTCTTTGGGCGGTCTCACTTTTGGTAACGTAGTTTCTTACTTCATCGTTGCCGAAAACACATCAAGTGCCATTTCCGCAAATCCGGGAGGTGGCTTTTCCGCTACAGATGTGAATACGATAATCACGTATCCTACTACTCCTTACTCATATTCAGTTGTGAATCGTCCTGTGGTATCCAGCGTTACGGCATCACCTAACACCACGTGTGTTGGCCTGCCATTCACGCTTTCTTCGGGTTCTACTTCAGGTACCGGTACACTTGTATCGTATAACTGGTCTGGTCCTTTGGCCTACAGTTCTACCACAGCTACCGGCAGCGAAACGATCACACCTGCTTCCACTGCCGCCAGCGGCACGTACACGCTTAACGTTACATATCCGGGTGCAGGCTGTACAAGCCTTGATCGTACCACAGTCGTTACAGTGAATGGCGCTATGCCGGCTATTTCCGGTTCTTCTACACTTTGTCCCGGAATTAATACAACATTCTCAATTGCAACTACGGGCGGAGCATGGTTTAGCAGCAATACCGCAGTGGCGACTATCAATGGTGGATCGGGCATTGCAACAGGTGTAAACGCAGGTACTACTACCGTTACTTATCTCAAGTCGACTTGTTATTCTGTAAAGACACTTACAGTTAATCCTCTTCCTGCGCCGATCACCGGCTCAAATGTAGTATGCGTAGGTAGCATTACAACGCTTGCCGATGTGGACGCAGGCGGAGCGTGGAGTAGCAGTGCTCCTGGAATCGCTTCCGTGTCAGGTACCGGTGATGTAAGCGGAGTTAGTCCTGGTGCGGCGACAATTACTTATACACTTCCTACAGGTTGCTACAGGACTTTTGCAATTACCGTTTATCCGGTACCTTCTGCAATTTCCGGTTCATTGGTTGTTTGTGAAGGTAGTTCAACCAGCCTTACGAACGGTGTTGGTGGAGGAACATGGAGCAGCAGCAATACTGCCGTTGCTACAGTAGCTTCTGCATCCGGCTCTGTTACTGGTATCGCTCAAGGCACGGCAACGATCAGTTACCTTATTGGCGGTCCAAGTGGCTGTCTGGCGACTGCGGATGTAACTGTTAATCCGGTTCCTGCCCCAATAGCGGGAGCTTCTTCTGTGTGCGTTGGTAGCACTACAGCACTTTCAAACATCACACCTGGTGGTGTTTGGTCTTCAACAAATACAGCTATTGCGACAGTTGATGCCGGTGGCGTTGTTTCAGGGCTTGTATCTTCTACTGTTCGTATTTCTTATACATTGTCAACCGGTTGCGCGGCAAACCTCCTGGTTTCTGTCCTGGCTACGCCAACTCCTATATCTGCTCCTTACTCTCTTTGCGAAGGTGCATATTTGACGCTTTCAAGCACACCTAATGGCACGTGGAGCAGCACGAATGTGGCTGTTGCAACAGTAGTTTCACCTGCAGGCCAGATATATGGTGTGTCTGCCGGTACTTCTATTATCACGAACGTGCTTGCAAATGGTTGCTACAGGTCTGCTACCGTAACGGTAAATGCTACTCCTCCTGCTATCGGTGGTGTAAACAGTGTATGTACAGGCTCAACGACTGTACTCACCAACACACTACCCGGCGGAACATGGACAACATATTCGTCTGGCGTATTGTCTGTTAATCCGTCTACCGGTCTTGTTACCGGCTTGTCGGGTGGTACTGTCCAAGTTTATTATGCTACTGCAAATGGATGCTATGCTGTAACCTGGGTATCTGTTAACCCAACACCTGCAATAAGCGGATCTATTTTGGCATGTGAAGGTTCTACTTCGGCGCTCACAGCTCCCAGCGGCACCTGGACTACAAGCACTCCAGCTGTTGCATCTGTAAGCGGCTCCGGTTTGGTTACGGCAATTGCTCCCGGAACTTCGACTATCGGATTCACGACCACAGCTGGTTGCTCAACATCGCGCGTGTTTACGGTTAACCCGAATCCTGCGCCGATATCTGGCACAATGTCTACATGCGTAGGAAGCTCTACAGTCCTTACAGATGCCACGCCTTCAGGTACGTGGAGCTCATCTGCCGCGGGCATAGGCTCGGTTAACTATATATCCGGAACGGTAACCGGCGTATCCGCGGGTACTGTGATAATTTCTTATCGCCTGCTTACCGGATGTGGTACATTCTCCATATTTACAGTAAACGGTAATCCTGCCGCTATCGGCGGTAATGGCGCCATCTGCCTTGGCTCTACTTCAACACTTACGTCAGCTACCCCAGGTGGTGGATGGTCTACAAGTGACGCAGCAGTTGCTTCCGTGGATCTGGCTGGTGTAGTAACAGCAAATGGCCTTGGTACCGCGGTTATATATTATACTATGCCAACAGGCTGCGTTGCGTCAAAGGTTGTAACTGTTAATGCGGTTCCGGGTCCTATAGGTGGTGCGACTATCGCATGTACAGGTGGTACAGCAATGGTGACTAACCCTTACCTCGGTGGATTCTGGAGCAGTGGTAACACTTTTGTTGCTACTGTTTCTACTGCCACAGGACAGGTAGCAGGGGTGACTCCTGGTACGGTAACAATAACGTACACGCTGTCTAACTCTTGTTATACAACTACAGTGCTTACAGTTGACCCTAGTCCGCAGCCAATTACCGGCGCAAACACCGCATGTGCTGGCAGCACTTCTCTCCTGAGTAGCGCTACTCCTGCAGGAACCTGGAGCAGTTCAAACCTCACTAAGGCTTCCGTTGATGCTTCTACAGGTCTGGTTACTGGTGTTGCTACAGGAACAGCTACCATTTCTTATACGCTGGTTGACGGTTGCTTTGCTACCCGTTCTTTTACTGTAAATGCTACTCCTGCTCCAATCGCGGGTATCACTATGGTTTGTGAAGGACAGACAACATCACTCACAACTACACCGGCCGGTGGTACATGGTCTTCAAATAACACATTGGTTGCTACTGTTGGCGCTACCGGCTTCTACACCGGTGTTAACGCAGGTACAACAACAATTACGAATACATTCTCATCCGGTTGTTACCGCACTGTTGATGTGACTGTAAACCAGGTTCCTGCGGCCATTACCGGTCTTGCTAACCTGTGTATAGGTTCTACTACTACACTTGCTAATGCTGTTGCAGGCGGTACATGGACTTCCGGCTCTCCGGCTGTTGCAACTATTGATCCTTCAACCGGCGTTGTTACTTCTATCGCTGCCGGAACTTCAATCATTAGCTATACACTTACTACCGGCTGCAGAAGCCTGACTGTACTTACAGTTAGTTCACTGCCTGCGGCTATCACGGGTAATGCTTCTGTATGTGTGGGCTTCTCTACTACACTTGCCAATCCTAACGGAGGTGGTACATGGTCTTCCGGTAACACGGGTGTAGCATTGGTGGGCTCATCATCTGGTGTGGTTGTTGGTGTTGCTGCCGGAACAGCATTTATCACTTATCAATTTACTTCATCAGGTTGCTATCGCACACGCATAGCTACTGTTCAGCCGTTGCCTGCCGGTATTACCGGTACCAATATTGTTTGTGTAGGCTCAACTTCTACACTTTCTGACGCAACTGTTGGTGGTACCTGGAGCAGCAATAATGCTTCATTGGCTACAATAGGCAGCCTCACTGGTGATGTTACCGGAGTTGCACCTGGTGTTGCAACTATTACTTACAAACTATCTACAGGTTGCTATGTTACAAATCCGGTTTCAGTAAATCTTCTGCCTACAGCTCTTACAGGTTCGCAGACGGTTTGTGTGGGTGGTAATACAAGCTTTGCTTCGTCCACGCCTTCTGGTACATGGTCCAGCAGTAATACATCGGTTGCTATAGTAGGTACAAATGGAATTGTTTCTGGTGTAGCACCTGGCAATGCACTGATCAGTTATGCGCTCGGAACAGGTTGCTATGTTACTCGTTCTGTAACTGTTAATCCGCTTCCTTCTGCAATTGCAGGTGTGCTTACAGTTTGCCAGGGTTCTACAACGCTGCTTTCTTCCTTGACTGCACCTGGAACATGGAGCAGTTCTGATGTGGCAATCGCGACTGTTGGCCTAACTAACGGTTTGGTGACAGGTGTCTTCGGTGGCACAGCAACGATCACTTATAAAGTGCCTTCTGGTTGCCAGGTTACGGCAGTTGTTACTGTAAGTGCAGTACCTACTCCAATCACAGGCGATCTCAATATTTGCCTTGGTTCGTCTACAACGCTCACCAGTGCAACGCCTGGTGGTTCATGGTCTACAGGTAATCCTGTTGTTGCGCCAATAGGTGCCGGAACTGGTATTGTCACCGGAACCACAACAGGTACAGCGGCTATTTCTTATGTTACTCCGCAGGGTTGCCGCACAGTGTCAATCCTTACTGTAAGTGCGGTGCCTGGTGATATCCTTGGCGTTCCTAGCGTGTGTGTGGGTAGCTCGGTGACACTTGCTGATGCTACTCCGGGTGGTGTTTGGAGCAGCACTGACAATACTATTGCTACTGTTAGTGGCTCAGGTTCTGTGAGCGGTGTTAGCCCTGGTGTAGTTACCATTAGCTACACACTTACTTCAGGTTGCGCCAAGACTTTGTCTATGACGGTTAATCCGGTGCCTGCACCAATCAATGAGACTCCTGCTGTTTGTGTTGGCAACTCAATGACGCTGACCAGCCCTGATGCAGGTGGTATCTGGACAAGCTCCAATACTGCTCATGCTATTATCGATGTTTCAACCGGCGATCTGAGCGGTATCACTGCAGGTACATCTATCATTACCTACTCTTTAGGTACTGGTTGTAAGACCTTTAAGATAGCTACCGTAAATGCAGTGCCTACTGCAATTACAGGCACACAGAATATCTGTTCGGGTTCTACTTCAACATTGCTTAACAGTGTTCCCGGTGGTATCTGGACAAGCTCTGACAACACAATTGTTACAGTAGACCCTGGTACTGGTGTTATCACAGGTACAGCATCTACAGGAAGTGTTATGCTGGCAACAATTACTTATACAATGCCTGGCAATTGCTCTACAACAACTGTAGTTACAGTAGCGCCTGCGCCAAATCCTATTGCCGGTACACTTACACTCTGCAGCGGACAGACTTCACTTTTGTCTAACGCATCGGTTGGTGGTGTTTGGACCAGTAGCAATCCGTCGGTTGCTTCGATAGATCTTGGTAGCGGCCTTGTTACAGCTCTTTCACCTGGTACGGCTACAATCTCTTATGTTCTGGGTGTAGGCTGCAGGGTTACAGCTTCAGTAGTTGTTAATCTGTCTCCATCTCCAATTACAGGACCTTCAGAGGTTTGTATGGGCCAGACGATTGCACTGTCTAATGCAGTTGCCGGCGGCTCATGGACCAGCGACGATCCTTCAGTTGCATCTGTAGATATTGCTACGGGCGTTGTGACAGGCATCGCAAATAATACTGTTGCTATTCACTACATGATCACCGGTGGTTGCAGCACTTCATTTATTGTTACGGTAAATTCAACACCACCAGTGATTGGCGGTCCTGATAGTGCTTGTTATGGTTCTACAATAACATTGACCACAACAAGTCCATTCGATGGTATCTGGACTTCGAGCAATCCTGCTGTTGCACCAGTTGGACTTACGTCGGGTGTAGTTACCGGTGTTGCCGTTGGTACTTCTAATCTTACTTATACAATTCTGGGAACTGGTTGTTACAGGTCAAAAACTGTTACAGTTAATCCGGTGCCAGGTCCGCTCACCGGAGTATTCAACACTTGCGTTCAGAGCTTTACAACAATTACTCCTGCTACGACTGGTGGCGTATGGAGCAGCAGCAACATATCTGTTGCTGAAGTAGGCTCTGCATCAGGTATAGTAAACGGTATGAGCGCTGGTGGTGCAACAATTAGCTACACATTGCCTACAGGATGTTTCTCCACAGCATTCGTTGTGGTTAATCCGCTGCCCGCTGCTATTGTGGGTACATCACCTGTATGTACAGGAGCAACTACTCCGTTCACGAATGCTACTCCATTCGGTACATGGTCTAGCAGTAACACTGCAGTGGCTACTATTGATGCTACAACAGGTAGTCTCGTAGCTGTGGGTGAAGGCTGGTCTACAATTAGCTATACGCTGCTTGCTACGGGTTGCTACATTACGCAGCAGGTTTCAGTAAGTCCGCTTCCTCCGTCTATCGTAGGTACTCCATTCATGTGTATTGGCGGTTCTTCATTCCTTACTAACCCGCAACCGGGTGGTGCATGGAGCAGCAGCAATCCGCTGGTTGCTACTATCGACGCATTCGGTAACGTAGTTAGCACAGGTACAGGTACTTCTACGATCAGCTACACTTTGTCTTCTGCATGTTACACTACTCAGCTGGTAACAGTAGAACCTACGTTGAATCCGATAGTAGGTGCAAATACGATTTGTGCCGGTTCTTCTGAGCCGATGACAAATGACTACTTCGGTGGTATCTGGAGTAGTTCAAATGGCACGATCGCTACAGTGGGAACAACCGGTATTGTTGACGCGATATCAGCAGGTGTAGTAGACATCATGTACCGTACGCCGGTAGCTGGTTGCTCAGTTACAAAGTCTGTAACTGTTAATCCGTTGCCTACAACTATAGTTTCTGTTACCGGAGCTGATACGGCATGTGTGGGTACTTCACTGACGTTCACTAACCTTACCGCTGGTGGTACATGGAGTACAACAGACGCTACGATTGCTACGATCACGGCTGGTGGAGTTCTTTCAGCAGTGTCTGCCGGAACTGTTTCCGTATCCTATACCATTGGTACAGGATGTGCAGCTACTTTCGATGTACGTGTTAAAGCACTGGCTGATGCCGGTACGATCTCGGGTGCATCTGAGCTTTGCCTGCACCAGTTTATTACGCTTGCAACCACCGGTTCTGAAGGTGAGTGGTCTTCATCAGATACAACGATTGCAAAAGTTGACGCTTCCGGTGTGGTAGAAGGTATGGGCGCAGGTTCTGTGACGATTTCTTACGTTTCGCACAACGATTGCAGTGATGATACCGCTACGTTCAACCTCCTGGTTAAACCTGATGCGGATGCCGGCGTAATCACTGGCAACGCTGATCTGTGTATCACTTATTCTACCACGCTTACTAGTTCAGTATCTGGTGGAGTATGGACAAGCAGCAATGCTTCAGTTGCGTCTATCAACGCTTCTGGTGTTGTTCAGGCAATCGCTCCTGGTACTTCGGTTATCAGCTATGCTGTAACAACCAGCTGCGGTACTGACTACGCAACGCATACTGTAACTGTTCATGTCGATGCTCCGCATACGAACATCACCATCCATCCTGATGAGGTGATATGTTCAAACGCTCAGTTCCAGAACTTTGGTGCTGAAACGGCTCCGGCTTCGGGTCTGAATTACACTTGGTCTGCTACTAATGCTGAAGTTTATGCTACATCTCCTGATAAGCAGAATGCTATCATCAACTTCACTGTGACCGGTACAGCGGTTGTTCGTCTGACTACACAGATCACTTCTACAGGTTGTTTCGTAAACGACAGCTTCACAGTAACAGTAAACGCAACTCCGGCATATACGCCAGAAGTTAAGTACTATGCTGAGGAACTTGTTTGTACCGACAACACTTCGAAGAGCTACCAGTGGGGTTATGATGACGCGGTTACGCTTGACTCTACCGTTATTCCTGGCGCTATCCAGCAGTCGTTCTATCTGCCTACGCCTGATTTCGATGGCAAGCGCTACTGGGTGATTGCAGAGAAGGATGGTTGCTACCAGAAGATATACTATAACAAGCCAACAGGTGTTACGCCGGTTGCTATGGGTATGCTGGATGTGAAACTGTTCCCGAACCCTGCTACTGATCGCCTGAATATCGAAGTACGTGGAATCAGCAGCACCGATGAGGTTTCAGTAAGGCTGGTTGATGTTCTCGGTAAAGAGATCGATGCATTGAAGCTGAGGAATGGCCGTGGAGATCTGAATGTATCAAATCTTTCGTCTGGTGTTTATACAGTTATATTCATCAACAACGGAGTGAAAGCGACAGCCAAGACCTTCGTTAAGAATTAATCGAAGTTTATTACTTAGAATAGAAGAGGGGGCTTTTGCCCCCTCTTTTTTTGTCTCGGCATTTCAATTATTGGCTTCGTAACATTCTTTGTTTCGCAAGAGAAGCAACATGTAGGAAGACTGCCAGGGGCATCAGGAATCCGGGGAGTAGAGTGTAGGGGAATGAGCCGAAATCTTTTATCGACAGAGACTCCTGAGACCCGTAGATATTCTGTGCATAAGCGCGGCTGATAAATATGAAGACAACGATAAATAGAGTGCCAAGTCCGGCAATATTCCATGCTGTGATTAGTCTGGGGGCTTTGCGCTTGTGTGCCAGGTACCCAACGCCCAGTGACAGTATAGCAATAACAATCTCATAGTTGTATCCCTCAAATGTAGCAGAGCGAGGGATCAGACCATCTTTGTACATCTGGTGCAATAGCAGCTCAACCCCAATACGAAAGACTTGTGGGTAGATCAGGAAATGAGCCGGTGTGGCAGCAAGAAGTCTGCGAAAGATTTGTGTCCGGAAAATAAAAAGGATGAAAACGAATAGCGGAAGAATGAGAAATGCCGGGATCCGTGGCGGTAGCGCCGCTGTTTGCAGGACACCGCTAAACGATATGGCCGCTACGTAGCTTAGCCATGTTATCAGCCCGACAATTGTTTCACGCAGAAGTCGTTTCCCGGCTCCTTGTAGTTCAGCTTGCCGGGCAGCACGATTTATACCCGCGATTAGTATGCCAGCCATTATTGCGGTAAGGACGATGAAGGAGATTCTGATCATAATCTTTTTTATGCAATAGTAGCATGCGATGAGCTGGCAAAACTATCCCTGGTTGCTCATTTCACGCTTTCGGTATTTTTGGGGTGAGATTCCATACGTTCTGCCGAATGCCCTGATAAATGCATTTGGCTCTTCGAACCCTACTGAATCTGCTACCTGGTAAATCGTGAGTTGTCCCTTCTTCAGCAACATTGATGCTTTCTCCATTTTTACCCTTGCCAGGTATTGGTGCGGAGCCATGCCAAAATGATTTCTGAAGGCACGTAAAAAATGGAATTTTGACATGGCTACTTCTCTGGAAATTTCATTCAGGTCTGGTGTCCTGTAGTAGTTACTATGCAGGAAGTCGCGGGCTATGGTGAGTCTCCGGTAGATGTCATTTCTGACAGCAGCTCTGGCGAAAGGCAGATCAGCTATTTTCTTTGCAACCTCCTGATTGTATCCGAGCATCACTTTTACGATATCTGCCATTAAGATATCATAGTTATCCCCTGCGATGGCTGGCTCTGTCGTTAGTCGATCCACCAGGTGTTGGAGGCGCATGCTATTTTCGTAAAACTGGGAATTTAGGTGTCGAGTATCCATTGCTCCATCGTGCTTGTCCAATAGATTGGCGTCGGAGTTCATAGCGGAAAATGCAACCTGCTCGAAGAAGTGTCTGGAGATATGTATGTTGCAAATTTCCGTCTTGTTAATATTGTCAATGGTAAGCCCGTAGACATCGCCGGGTTGGGAAAAGAGCACCTGGTCGGTTTCTACTCTATATTCCCGTCCGTTCACAGAACAAAGGCTATATCCCTTTTTATTGATGAAAAGCGAGTAGGGGCTTTCAAGATCGAGCCTCGAAGCTTCGCGGCACTCAAAGTTCAAAACAACGTTCTGCCATACATGTTCGCCGGTGGTCGCCGTTCCCCGCAGTTTTCTTACCAGGCTTAGATCAGGAAATTCCCGCAGTACCATACTGCAAAATTATATTATTTATAGGTGCTGAATAAGGCGGTTATTTACTCGCAGACTACTGCTAACTGTTATGGTTTTAAATTCAATAATTGTATCTGTTTTGGTTTTGGGTATTATTTCACCTTTGTGTCTACTCTTTTACAAATGACCAGGATCACCAAAGCCTACCTCGCCCTTTTTTATATATGCATTGTTTGGGGTACTACCTATCTCGCTATCCGGGTTGGTGTTGAGCACTATCCGGCATTCTTATTTGCCGGTATTCGGCAGTTTATCGCTGGCATTATTCTACTGGCGATTGCGATGATGGCCAATCGGAACCTGGATATTTCGCCAAGGAACATAGGGCGCCAGGCTCTGCTGGGTTTGCTTATGCTCACATTCGGAAACGGTGGTGTTACATGGGGTGAAAAGTACATTGCAAGTGGGGTGGCAGCCTTGTTATGTGCTATGATGCCCATATTTGCTGTTTTGTTCAATCTTGCATCGTCTTCACGAGACAAATTGAATTTGCCGATCGCGTTCGGGATGCTCGTGGGTTTGGGAGGAGTGGCTCTCATATTCAAGCAGAATATCAATGATATTGGTCGCCCTGAGTACCTGGCGGGTATACTTTGCACCCTTTTTGCCACAGCCAGTTGGGCACTTGGCAGCACCCTGAGCAAGCGATACGGCCGGGCTCAGAATCCGATGGCAAATGCCGCATTGCAGCTTTTTTTTGGAGGGCTCTTTATGCTGCTCATTAGTCCGGTTGCAGATAACTACACTGGGTTCGATCCACTAAACCGCCCGGCGCTTCTGTCACTGGCATACCTTGTACTGTTTGGGTCAGTGGCAGCCTATGCAGCATACATGTTTGTGCTGGAGGTTTTACCGGTGGGAGTAGCCACCATTTATGCATACGTTAACCCGCTCATTGCGGTACTAGCGGGTGCGGCCTTTCTGGGCGAGTTGCTCGATGTCTATATCGGCCTGGCATTCGCTGCCATAGTTGGCAGTGTTGTTTTGGTTAAGTACGGCTATGCACGACAACATAAGGAGTCTATAAAGGCAGGGTCGCCGTCTGTTGCGGCGCCTGCTGAATCATAAACATTAAAACTAGAGAGTATGGAAACAACTATCGAAATGCCATCAGTATCCGTTCCGGGAAATGTTACAGACACACGGTCGTTGCCCTTTGGTAAGGTGCCTACAGACCATATGTTTATCGCAGAGTATGCGGATGGTAAATGGAAGAACGCCCGTATTACCCCATTTCAGGACCTGGTTTTGAGTCCCATGGCCTTATGCCTGCATTATGGTCAAACGGTTTTCGAGGGTATGAAAGCCTTCAGGATGAATGACGGACGAATTAACGTCTTTCGTATAGACAAGCACTACGACAGGTTCATCAAATCGCTGGACCGTATGTGCATGCCTGCAGTTCCCAAAGACTTGTTTGTAAACGCCATCGATAGATTGGTGTCCTTAGATGCCGATTGGGTGCCGTCAGATGAAGACGGTTCGCTATACCTCCGCCCGTTTATGATAGCATCTGAAGGCCGCATAGGTGTTAAGGTTGCGGATGAATACCTGTTCATGATAATAGCCAGCCCTGCTCACAAATATTACGCCGCCCCGCTGCGTGTGAAAGTGGAAACCGAATATGTGCGTGCTGCAGAAGGGGGGACCGGTGCTGCGAAGTGTGGCGGCAATTATGGTGGTGCGTTCTATCCCACGGGACTAGCAAAGGCGCAGGGCTTTGACCAGGTGTTATGGACAGACGCAAAAACACATGAACTCATTGAGGAATCGGGCACTATGAATGCAATGTTTGTTATCGATGGTACTATCATTACGCCGCGTTTGTCGGGTAGTATTCTGGATGGCGTCACCCGCGATTCCCTTTTGACTATAGCACGCGAGAAGGGTATGCCGGTGGAGGAACGCTCGATAAGCTATAAAGAACTACTGGCCGCGTTTACTTCCGGCAAGCGTGTTGAAGCTTTTGGTGCGGGTACAGCAGCAGTGATAGCACCTATCGCAACGATCTCCATTGACGGCAAAGATCACGATTGCTACACAGGCGATGATGCTTTAATGTATCGGCTGAGGCAGTATCTTTACGATATCAGGAAGGGTATTGTAGCAGATGGACATCACTGGAACCACATTATTGGCTAATGGTAGTACCAAATCATACTGAGCAATTTGAAGGTTTTATTATAACCACAGATAAGGGTCTCATGAAGGTCAGCGATATTCATCGCTGGCTTTCAGAAGAGGCCTACTGGAGCAAGGAGATCCCATTCGAAACGGTACAGACCGCCTTTGAAAATTCTTATTGTGTAGGCGTGTTGCTTGGAGATAGACAGGTAGGTTTTGGGCGTCTGGTCACAGATTATGCAACGTTTGCCTATCTCGCTGATGTGTACGTTGAGGAGGCACATCGTGGTAAGGGGCTCAGCAAACGCATGATGGAGATATTATTCTCAATGGAATGGGTGAAGGGATTGAGACGGATGATGCTGTCCACCATTCATGCACATGAGCTATATCGCAAATATGGCTTTACAGCGTGCAGATATCCTGACCGGTTGATGGAGGTACTGCTTTCTCCGGATATGTACAAGGCTCAAAGGCAATAGCCAGAGGGTGAGCAACCACGCAGTCTTGCAAGAACGATAAGTAAAATAAGTAGTATCATATTTTGGTGTTCCGGGTGTTGTGGCCCCTTTGCGTTACCGCCCCGAATTACCGGGACGGCACGCGCCGGGGTGGGGAATTAGTCTTCTTTTTTTGGTGTATTCTCGACTTATCTGGCGCCGGTAGATTCTTGCAACGAGTTTCTCCTAAACGCCGAACGCAACATAGCCAGGTATTGCCCGGTCTTTTTGTTGGTTCTCATTCTCAAAAGTATAGATCGGGTCAGGGCTGCGCAATTCGTGCTAGTACGGAATTTTATCTACGTGTTTTTACGGATGTGCAGGTTTACACTCCGTTTACGCATGCTGGCAGACGCTTAGATATTGCTCCTTTGTGGCCGATTCTTGGTAATTAGTCCTAATTTGGCACGATCACTAAAAACACTTTACATTGAAGAAGTATCTATGCTTAATTGTGGCTGTCATACTTTTCCCTTTTTCGCAGGCAAAGAGCAACTCCAGATTGACACCAAAAGATGTATTTGAGCACTTTGTCGCTGCTGTGAACCGGCATGACGGGCAGGCAATAGCCAACTTCTTAACCGGTGATCATCGTTTTATCAACGCTGCCGGAAACGAGTTGAAAGGGATCGATACGGTAAAGGCGGAGTGGCAGGACTACTTTGCTGTGTTTGCAAACTACAAAGTTGAAATATCACAGATTTTCACTGAGGGAAACAAGGTAGCTGCCTTTGGCAGTGTTGCCGGTACTGTAGGTACCACACGGTGGGAAATGCCCGCTTCATGGAGAGCTGAAATAACAGATGGCAAACTCGCTGAGCTGCAACTGTATTCCGACACAAAGTTGCCTTTTGACCTCCTGGTGAAAAATACATACCCGGCAAATCCAAATCCGAGGGCGACTTCTATTGGTGGCATTTTCTTCAAGTGTGTGGATGTGGAAAAGACACGGGCATGGTATAAAGATATTCTTGGTCTTAATATTGACAAATACGGCACCACATTCGAATGGCGCCAGGCTGCTGACCCGGGCATGATGGGATACACCCAATGGAGTCCTTTCAAGTCGACAACCAAATATTTCGAACCATCAACTAAGGAGTTCATGATCAACTATCGGGTTACGCATATTGAAGCACTTGTTGAGAAAATGCAGAAGGCAGGGGTAACCGTCACTGACAAAATAGAGTCTTTTGAATATGGGAAATTTGTCCATGTAATGGACTGCGATGGTAATAAACTGGAACTATGGGAACCTAACGATGAAGAATATGGCAAAATATTGGGCGTAAAGACAAATTAAATCAAATAATTGATTTGCAATGTTTTATATGAATTAGTTCAAGCTTTAATCGATTTTATTTACGATTATCTTTTCTCGTCTGAATTCGTTTGTTATTGAAAGTATGTAAGTGCCGGGTGACAGTAGGCGTGTATCAATTTCCGTGTTTTCGTCGCCATAGCCCGATGAGACAACGCGTCCATCGATCTGTGAAATTCGGTAGTAGCTTCCCTTTTCTGCAGAGATCTTCAGCTCGGTCGAAAATGGGTTGGGGTAAACAGTCGAATTCTTCACCCGGAAAGCTGGGATACCTAGTGTAGGCGATTCGCAGCTCCATTGACTATATGCATTCATTGTGGCGGTACTCCAGGTTTGAAACGTGTCCATTTTTTCCTGTATGCTAGCCCACACTACTTTATTTTCTGATACCAGTGTATTCACAGAATCAATTAGTTGTGATACCTTATTTACAAAAGAACTTGAGAAGTCGCGTTGATTTATCATCATCGACATGCAGTAGAATTTGTCTCCCGGCCAGGCACCTGATGCTATGTTATTCGCAGCTTCCTTAACAACATTAAAAACAGCTATAGGGTCGGTGGTGTCAGTAAGCACCGCGGAGCATCCATTGCCTTCTACCCAAAGGTCCCCGGAAGCCGAGTGGCTAAAGAATGCCACTGAGTCCGTGGCGCCAGTGGGCTTCCATATGCCGAAGTTGTGTGCATCATGGCTGTGCGGTGGCGTGCTGCCTGCTCCCCAAAGTATCTCTGCCTGCCACGAGTTGCCGTAGTGCGTGCCAATTACCGGTGAGGTATAAATTGCCCAATCTGCTGATGTATAGGGGTAGTAAATGAAGCCGCCTACAGTTTTGCTATCGGGTACACCTGCTGAGTCCAGAAGGTGTACAACGTCAGCAATGTTGTAGGTATAGAAAGGTAGTTGGGTTTTGTATCTTGGATCTATGCAGATGTGTCCGGTGCTGTTCATCCACTCCAGAATGTCCGAATGGCTTGTATCTGCATGCTGATATTTCAGAGCGGCAAGCACGTATTTTGAGTTTGTCTGGAAATTCCACTTGGCGTTTTTTAGCACTACCAGCTGGGCAATATCGTGGACAAAGCCGGTAGATGTCACGAAGAGAGTGGAATCGGTGTCATAGTTTTCACCCACCATTTCGTTATGTGAGTTAAGGTTCAGGTAGAGTTTTGGCTGTGCCAATGCGGGAACAGAGATTGTTATAAGTGCGATCAGCAAGTGTGTGAATTTTTTCATAGTTGGTGATATTTTGATTGAAGACTGCTGTTATTCGACGCTGCCGAATATTACTTAAAGTTACTATTTTGACTTCAATATCACTACTTGTTATTTTGATTATAATAAATAGGTGGGAATCTGAAGGTAGCTGCTGTACCGCATTCATTAACTCCCATTTTATTGATTTAATAAATTAGGTGAGGTTAGTAAATGATTGATTAACAATTATATTATGTTATTATTTATTGATCATTATGGCGTTATCCGGGAGAGACCTAGTATCGCTGAATTCGGGCCAGATAAATAGCCTTGCTAGCCTGTTGGCTGCAACTAGGGATAGTCTTGTACATTTTAATACGACAAGAAAATGAGGTTTCGTCCCAGCAATTTTGAACACGCTCTTTCCGGATTACACCTTTGTATTCGCAGCTGCAAAAGGCTGTTGATATGCAAAAAATACTTATTGTAGATGATAATGAGACCATGCTGGCAACCGTGAATACGGTTCTCTCTAAAGCCGGATACATGGTACACGCCGCCAGCAACGGTAAGGCCGCAATAGAGCACCTAAGTACAAATTCACCAGATATCGTTATCACAGATTTGCAAATGCCCTACGCCAATGGATTGAATGTGATAGATACCGTTCGGGCGAAGGACGGGGGCAGATCAACAGGTATCCTGGTGCTGTCGTCGCTGGGCGATGAAGCTACAGTAACAGAATTGTTTCGGCATGGGGCAGATGACTATGTCAGAGTACCGTTCCGGGCGGTAGAGCTTGTTTCCCGCGTAGAAAAATTGATTTCTCAAAAAGGTTTATAAAAATTTATGCTATGGTGATCGGAGTGATTGTGTTGATGTGGAAGATGTGGACAAGCCGTGGTACGAGGCCGGGCTTTTCGCCCGTTTTGGCTCCTGCGAGAGCCCGGAAATAGTTTTTAGTTTTGTGAGTGGATAGTATTGGGAGGCTGTAAGGCCTCCTTTTGCTTTACATTTGCGTTGCTCAATGGAAGGAGTCATTTATAAGTCAACCGGTAGCTGGTACGTGGTGCGCACGGCCGATGGGGTGACGTGGAACGCCCGCATCAAGGGAAAGTTGAAGATAGATGAGGAAATCTCCTCTACCAACCCGGTTGCCGTGGGCGACACTGTCTATTTTGATGTTGAGGATGAGGCATTGAAAAATGGGATAATAAGTGGTGTGGCGTCACGGAATAATTATATGGTAAGGGTATCGCCACACAACCCAACGCAAAAACACATTATCGCTGCCAATATTGATTTGGCTCTTCTGGTCGCGTCCATTGCAGAACCCCGCACTGCCACCGGATTTGTGGATAGGTTCCTTGTTACAGCAGAAGCTTATCACATTCCTGCCATTGTTGTAGTAAATAAGATTGACGCGCTAAAGCCGAAGCACCAGGTGATACTGGAACAATGGAAGGATATATATGATAGCGCCGGTTATGAGCTCTATCCCGTGGTGGCTACTGATAAGACTACGCTTTCGTCACTGGAGGAGAGGCTTGCCGGAAAGATCACATTATTCAGCGGTCATTCGGGCGTGGGTAAGAGTACCCTTATCAATCAGCTTATACCTGGGTTAGGAGTAAAGACGAATGTCATATCAGGTTGGAGCGGAAAGGGGCAGCATACCACAACCTTTGCAGAGATGTATGATCTTCTTGGAGGTGGAGCGATTATAGACACCCCGGGAGTAAAGGAGTTTGGACTGATAGACATGGATCGTGAAACCCTCTCGCATTACTTTCCGGAGATGAGGAAAGTACTCAATGATTGTAAGTTCAATAATTGCCAACATATAAATGAGCCCGGCTGCGCAGTGAAGCAGGCTGTGGCAGAGGGAACAATAACGGAGGATCGTTATGTAAATTATGTCTCGATATTGGAGAGCATTGAAAAGAAGTGGTGATCTGCGCCTTCCTGAAATCTGCTCATAATACTTTAAAATCCCGAATGAGCGCTAACGCTTACCTTTATGAAAAGTAAAGAATACACATATGCCTAAGAAGATAAAGAAAGGTGCGAAGACCGGAGGCAAAGCCACAATACTTACCGGCCGTCTCGAAGTGACCCGTAGCGGAATGGGATTTGTAATGGTAGAGGGTTATGATAGAGACATCCTCGTGAAGCGTGACCGTATACACACTGCACTAGACGGCGATGAAGTAAAAGTAGAAGTGAGTACCTCGTCTGCCGGCCGCCGGCCCGAAGGAGAGATCATAGAAGTGGTGCGGCGTAAGCAGTCTGAGTTCACGGGCAGGGTAGAAGTCCACCCCCATTTTGCATTCCTGGTGCCCGACTCAGAAAAGATGTCGGTTGATATATATATACCTCTGCACTTGCTGGCTGGTGCGCGCGACGGAGACAGTGCGGTAGCCAGGGTGGTGGAGTGGACCGGCAAGACCAAGAACCCGGTGGGTGAGATCGTTACCGTGCTTACAAATGAATCAGTGAATGAGCAGGCCATGCAGAGTATGCTCATTGAAAATGGATTTCCGCTTCATTTTCCGGATGATGTGCTTGAGGAGGCCGCCCGTTTCCCTGAGGGTGTGGCTAAGGACGAAGTGAAAAAGCGTAAGGATATGCGGGGCACGCTCACAGTGACCATAGATCCGGTTGATGCTAAAGACTTTGACGATGCCATTTCTTTTAAGGCATTGAAAGGAGGTTACTACGAAGTTGGCGTTCACATAGCCGATGTGAGCTACTACATGCAGCCGGGCGACGCCCTGGACAAAGAGGCTTACAAGCGCGCTACAAGCGTTTACCTGCCCGACAGGGTGCTGCCCATGCTACCTGAAAGACTCTCGAATGAATTATGCTCGCTGCGACCCAAAGAGGATAAATACACATTTTCAGCAGTGTTTGTGGTTAATAAACAGGGCAAGGTAAAGGAACATTGGATAGGGAGAACTGTGATACACTCAGACAGGCGGTTTGCCTACGAGGATGTGCAGGAGATCATTGAAGGGGCTGATGGTGACTATGCAAAAGAGATCCACCTGCTAAACGGGATGGCTCAGTCCATCAGGGCAGAACGATTCAAGAAGGGCGCTATCAATTTTTCTTCGCAGGAAGTACGCTTTAAATTGGATGAGAATGCCAGGCCGATAGGAATAGTGGTAAAAGAGAGCAAGGAGGCGCACCAGCTCATTGAGGAGTTTATGCTGCTGGCAAACCGGACTATTGCCGAATATGTAGGTGGTATCCGCTTTAAAGATAAGCCGGTGCCTTTCCCGTATCGCGTGCATGATGTGCCGGATGAAGACAAACTAAGACTGTTCACATCATTTGCCAGTAACTATGGCGTTCGTTTCGACCTTTCGTCTGCGGATAGCATAGCACGGTCATTCAACAAAATGCTGGCCAGCGTTCAGGGCAAGCCCGAGCAGCACGTGCTGGAGCAACTGGGTATCCGCACCATGGCAAAGGCTGTGTACAGTACGGAGAATATAGGCCACTATGGTCTCGGATTTGAGCATTATTGCCACTTCACTTCTCCCATTCGCCGTTATCCTGATGTGCTGGTGCACAGAATATTGCAGGAATGCCTGGACAACGATATACATCCGATCAAGCAACTGGAAGCACAATGCCGTCACTGCTCAGACCAGGAGCGGCGCGCGATGGAGACGGAGCGTGCTGCTAACAAATACAAGCAGGTGGAGTTTATGCAGGAATACGTGGGCGATGAGTTTGACGCGGTCATAAGCGGCGTCGCTGCCTTCGGATTCTGGGCTGAGACTGTGGAGCACAAGTGTGAGGGCATGGTTTCCGTTCACGACCTTAACGACATTGATTATTTTGAGTTTCGGGAGCAGGAGTATGCACTGGTGGGTCGCAGCACCGGCGTTCGGTTTGCGATGGGCGACAAGGTGCGGGTACGCGTAGTGTCTGCAAACCTGCTGAAACGCCAGATAGACTATACACTCGCGGAAATGCCGGTTGTAAAAGGCAAAAAGCGACATGTGCAACCCGGACGCGCGGAGAAGAACGCGAAAGCAAAGGGTAAAACAAAGAATAACAACCAGGCAAAAAGAAAGAAGAGATAAATGCAGTCCTTTACAAGTCTTGTAGCTCAGTTCGAGCAACGTTTCGGTTCTCAACTTCCGTTCCCTCAAATGCCCACAAACCTTTATGACCCCTGCCGCTACCTCCTGGGCATAGGTGGCAAGCGCGTGCGACCGGTAGTGTGCCTGATGGCAGCAGAGCTGTTTGGTGATATCACCGACGATGCGTGGCACGCTGCTGCCGCTGTGGAGCTGTTTCACAACTTTACCCTGATACATGACGACATTATGGACAAGGCACCCCTACGCCGCGGCCAGGCTACTGTGCACGAGCGTTATGGTCTCACCGCAGGTATTTTGTCCGGGGACGTGATGTGCATTTATGCATACCGGGAACTGGCATCGGCCGGAAAGTCGCTAAAGCAACTGTTGGAGGTATTTAATACAACTGCCATAGAGGTGTGCGAGGGCCAGCAACTGGACATGGACTTTGAGACCCGCACCGATGTGACGATTGAGGAGTATATCCATATGATAACGCTGAAGACCTCTGTATTGCTGGGCTGTAGCCTGAAAATGGGAGCCATTACAGGTGGCGCCCTCGGCGATAATGCTAATAAACTCTATGAATTCGGGAAGAACCTGGGTATCGCTTTCCAATTACAGGATGACTATCTCGATGCTTTTGGGGACCCGGCAAAACTTGGCAAACAGAATGGCGGCGATATACTTGCAAACAAAAAGACCTATCTGCTTTTAAAGGCGTACGAAGCTGCCGATGTAACCAAAAGAGCGGAACTAGACAGGCTGACGACTGAATCCGGAGCAGAAAAAGTGTCTCGCACCCTTGCCTTGTTTTCTGCAACAGGTGCTGATGAGGCCTGCCGTGCTGCCGTTCAGCAATATTCGGATAAGGCATTTAACTGCCTTGAAGAAGTAGCCATACCGTCATCGAGGAAAGGGCCGCTACACGTGCTGGCTTCATATTTGCTGGTACGCGACAAATAATGTTAAGCGCCACCTTGTGTTGGTGGTTGATTACGCCCGCGTTCTGCTTGTATCAGCGGCAGCGCCTTGCGAAAGTTAAACAATACATTGTCTAGCCTGGAAATGATCTCTGCCTTGCCCGTAGCACCACGCGCCAGCATGTCTATACGTGTAATGTCGTCATATACCTCCCTTATACGGATGATACTTGCACTTGACTTCAGCGTATGGGCCTGCTTGTGTATTGCGTCAAAGTCGTCTGTCTCGCGCACCAGGCGTTCAAGGTTTGCGAGACCGGGTGGGAATGTTTCTATGAAAAGCGAGAGTACATCAAAAACGTACTGTGGGTCACCATAGGAGATTTCAAAAAGATAGCTTAGGTCTAAGAGCGGGGCATTCATGTGTACGCTTTTCCGGATTTGGTCTTTTCTTCTTCGTTGAGATTCGCAATCATCATTGACAGCTTTTCTACGTCTATCGGTTTCAGTATGCAGCCATTCATCCCGGCTTCCATACAGGCTTTATATTCATCTTCATAGCTGCTGGCAGAAAGTGCGATAATAGGCGTGTCGTTTTTCAGTTCTTTCCGTATATAACGGGTAGTTTGTATGCCATCGATCCCGGGCATCTGAATGTCCATCAACACCAGGTCGAAAGTGTTGGCTTGTATCTCCTTTATGGCTTCTTCGCCATCTGGTACAAGCACAACTTCCGCCCCGCTTTTCGATAGTAGGTATGTTACTATCTTCTGGTTCAGCGAGTTGTCCTCTGCTACTAATATTTTGTATCCGCTCAGCACGGTAATCGACTTAAGGTTCGGTTTGCTAACATATCATAAACGTATTAGCGGTGTAAAGATAGGAATGGTTTACTTTAGTTTACTGTTCTTTTTGCTGTAGCTAAAATAAATAACGAGCCCTATTACCAGCCATCCACCCAGGCGTGCCCAGTTGGTCCAGCCAAGGCCCGCGATCATGGCGCCACATACTATAATGCCCAATGTAGATACGACGGGTACTGCCGGCACTTTGAATTGCCTTGGCAGATCCGGATCGGTGCGGCGCAATATCCATACACCAGCACAAACTAATATGAACGCGAAAAGCGTGCCGATACTTGTCATATCACCAACAATATCGCCGGGCACGAAAGCTGCAAATGCACCTACCAGCACAAAGAATATCCAGTTCGACTTAAATGGTGTGTGGTATTTAGGATGAAGGTCTGAGAATACCTTGGGCACCAGGCCATCGCGGCTCATAGAATAAAATACGCGAGACTGACCCATAAGCATTACAAGTATTACAGAAGAGAAACCGAACAGGATGGCGACCGTTACCAGGTTAGCAAGCCAGCCATAGCCGGCCATATATTGCTTGATAGCAAATGCTACTGAGGCTTCCTTGCCCTGTGTGCGGAAATCCTCTACGGTAGCTACACCTGTGAGTACATGTGCGAACAGGATGTAAAGTATGGTACATACTACAAGCGACCCCAGTATGCCGATTGGCATATCTTTCTTTGGATTCTTGGCTTCCTGGGCGGCTGTGGACACCGCATCAAACCCAATAAAGGCAAAGAACACTACGCCTGCTGCACCTAATATGCCCCATATGCCACCGAAGTTGTGACTTACGCCTTGAGTGTCTGTGTAAGTAGACGCGGCCGGGATATAGTTGGCATGGTTTACAGGGTTCATATAGCTCCAGCCGAGAACGATAAATAGAATAACGATCGTAACTTTTGATATTACGATAATACCATTTACAAATGCCGACTCTTTAGTGCCACGTATGAGTAGCATAGTGAGCATAAGTATAATGAACAGTGCAGGCACATTCATAAGCCCGTGCACCCCTGCCTCGCCTGCAAAGGCGCCGCTGCCGTCGCATACCTCAAAGGGTGAGTGCGACCATCGGTAGGGCACGTGCATGCCGAATATCTCTAATAGTTTATTCAGGTATTCGCTCCAGGCTATGCCCACTGTGGCGGCTCCTACGGCATATTCCAGCACCAGGTCCCAGCCTATGATCCAGGCGACAAGCTCGCCCATAGTGGCATAAGAATAAGTATAGGCGCTGCCGGCTATGGGTATCATGGACGCAAACTCGGCATAACAGAGACCGGCAAAAGCACAGCCTATGGCAGCCACTATGAACCCAATAGTAACAGATGGCCCGGCATTGTTTGCAGCAGCAGCAGCCGTGCGCACAAAGAGACCGGCGCCGATGATGGCGCCTATTCCCAGCGCCACGAGGTTGCCCGCGCCCAATGTCCGCTTCAGGCCTTTCTCGCCGTCAGACGAATCTATAATCAGCTGACTGATCGGCTTCTTAGTAAGTAAACCCATACAATGTATTTGACACTAAGTGGCTAAGATAGGGATAATAGTCGTAAGTCGTAACCTGCCTGCCGGCAGGCAGGGTCGTGAGTCGTAAGTAGTAGGTCATAAGTCCGCGAGACTAAGGTAGGGATAAAGCGAAAAGTCTTTAGGGTTGCGAGGTGCCGGACAGACCTTATGGCCATCGGAACATATAAACTAATTGTTGCGATTAGCAGTGCCGCTATCGATAAATGAATCGAAACTTAGGTTTCCGGTCAATTTAAAGCGATTGATATCGCAACGAAAAAATCTGTTTGCAACCAACTATATTATTCTGCATGTTTTCGGGTTGATGAACCTGATTTTTAAATCAGGTGCTTTGGCTCGTTTTTGCGCTACGGCACTGTCGTTGTTTTGTGCCTGTCAATAATGACACAGGCGGAAACCGAAAAGCCATAACAGAGTAGGTACAAATCATTTTCCATGGCAAACTATTTACAGGAGGGCGGAGATCAATTCTATTCCGCTCTGCAACAGAAGGCACAAGCAGCAGTGTCCAGCATTTTCAACTCCCCGCTGCGCACCATCCAGTATCCATCACAGGGAGATTTTATGTGGAACTGGTCTAATGCAAACCAGGTGTTTAACCAAAGCACTTTTGACTACATCAGTGCGGTACTGTCGAAGGGCGATTTTACCAACTCGGCCAAGATGAGTAGTTCTGGCGGATTCGCCAATGCGTACTCTCAATTGCTGAACGTAATTGTGTACTCACTGAGCTCTGCAAACCAGCAAAAGTTGATACAGGCTCAGAACAATGCGAGCACCCAGGCTATGACCATCATCTCTGACTACCAGACAACTTATGGCCCTATTACAGATGCGATGATGCAGACTGCAGGTGTTGCTACCAAGCAGGACTACGTTATCTCATATATAATGGGTAGCGTATGGAGTGGCAAGGGCACCAGCCAGCCACTTACCTACACACAGATGGCCAACGCGCGCAACCTGGCTGCACTGATGCCCAACATGCCTGCTTCAGGTAACCAGGTGCTGACAGATGTTACTGTCTATTTAAACCTCATGCAACCGGTAAATGCACTGTCTGATATGCTGCAGAACGGTGCATGGATACTGAGGCAACTGAAGACAAACACACAGTACCCTTCATCCTCAAACGGTGGTATGCAGACCGTGAACCCTGTAACTGGCGTTGTGTCTCCACAGCTCAATGTTGGGTATGGCATCAATTACTCACAGGCTGCCATAAGCAACGACCTGCAGAACAAGAACAGGACCATCAACCTTGGCATGACTACTTCATCGGCGTCTGGCAGCAGCCTGAATGTCCATGTAGATGGCCAGGCAGGTTTCAGCGTTGGTTCTCTGCTTAAGTTCTCTGTAGCAGGAGGTGCCACTTACGATATGAGCCAGGTGAGCGGTACCAGCACAGATTGCAGCGTGTCCATGACATGGGCTGGATATTCTATGATACCTATGGCACCATTGGCATGGCAGCAGGCCACGAGCGTGGGTTGGTATTATGGCGACCCTATTACCCAGGCGATGGCCAATGGCCAGCAGGACGTGGACGGCTTCAAGTTCATCAGCGCGTCGCCCTATAACCTGGGCAAGCTGGACAATGGTGGCAACTTCGGCCAGTTTACCAACTTGCTGATCGCAAACTATCCTACCATAACTATCACTTATCGCAACGCAAACTTCTCTTCGTTCCAGCAGGCATGGAGCGAACATGTGAGCGGTAACCTGACGCTGTTTGGTTTCATTTCCCTGGGCAGCTTCAGCCAGGGGGCGTATGGTAGCAGCTACCAGCAGGGGGCCGACAACAGTACGTTCTCTGTAACGTTCAGTGCGTCTCCGCAGGTAACAAGCGTTCCACAACTGCAGCAAACTGCCTATGTGGTGGCAGGTGCGGTAAACACGCCAAGCGGATATTAATTCCCTTTTCGCATAGTGCAGGGCTCCGTAATGGGGCCTTGCACTATTATTTATTCAACTTAATCTCACATTGCCATGAAAAGCCTTGCATTACTGCTGCTCACCTGCATGTCGCCACTGCTATGCTTCTCTCCCGGTGGCCGGGTGCAACATGCGAAAGCGGGCCAGTCAGCAATTGTGGCATATCATGAAACGTTTGGGCAGGTGCTCACCGAAGCTGTAAACAGGGCACTGGCGGCGGAACTGGGCGGCCGCATGTGGCTTATCGACGGAAATTCCGGACAGATGATGTGGTACTATGAAAATCTGAACGGCCTCTTTAACCAGCAAACGTTTAACTACATCAGCAGACGCGTGAATGGTAGTAGTGGTGATCTTGCTCAACTGACCGAGGCCGGAGGATTCCCTAATGCGTATAGTATGGTGCTGCAGTTATTATGCTACAACATAAGTAGCGCTGACAGGGCCAGGATATCTGCCGCGGAGGCGTCGTCGCAAGGGCTTGCGGACAGTACTGTATTGCTTTATGAATCCGCCTTTGGAACCATCACCACGGCCCAGATGGCGGCGGCATTTGCGCAGTATGGGTTGGGGGCGTCGAACAAGCTTGACTACGTAATAGATGTGATGATGGGAATATTCTGGAGCGACAGGTCTACCGGGGGAGCGCAGCCCCTCACTTATACCCAGATGGCTACGGCGCCCAACCTGGACAGCCTGCTGCCGCTGATGCCGCCTGCCGGCAAGCCGGTAACATCAATGGCCCGAAAATTTATGCAAAGCAATATGTCCATAGCAGGTATAGTTGACTCTGCACAGAATGCCGCATGGACCCTGCGACAGCTCAAGAACAATACACAATATCCGAATGGGATGAACGGGGGCATGCAACTTGTGAACCCCTATGACGGCAGCAGCGGTGGCTACCAGGTAGGCTATAACGTGGCCAACCAGCTTGGTGACCTGACCCGGCAACTGCAGGACACGAGCCGGAAAATGTTAATAAAGATAACCACCTACAGCACCGGCGGTGGAACAGTTAATATTATCATTGGCCGTGGTGCAGGCAGTGTAGATACCATCAATTATAACTTGCCCGACAGTGAGTATGTAGATATAGATGACACCGCAACGCCGCAGGCAGCCGGGCCATGGGATATAACATTGACAGCCCTTTTCAGCAGGTATGCCGTGGTGAGTACAGGGCCAACACCATGGAGCGACGCGACCAATACCGGCTGGTATTTCAGTTATCCTATCAACGAGGCAATAAAGAATGATACGTTCGACGTTACCGGGTACAAGTTCCTTCTGCCATCTCCATACAATATGAATAGTTATGAGGCCGGCGGTACATTCGGCTACCTGCAGCAATTGCTGCTCTGTACCGACAGGCCACAGGTGATGGTGACCATGGGCGGCGGGGCAGCCTCCGGGCCACCTGCTTTTACTTCCTTTCCGCTAATGGTGCCGCAGATGCAGGCCACGGCCTACGTGGTGGGTGGTGTCTTTGTTTTCCCCCAGGGTGGGCGGTAGTTGCGCTTTCTGACCTGGCGGACACGTTATTCTGATGTCCTCACTTGCGCAAAATATGGAGAGGGGGCAAGTGTATATATTATTGCCAGGTTGGCGAACTTCTTTACTTTAGTTTTCCATTTGCGATATGAATGCAGGAGCTGAAAAATTTTATTAAGAATACAATTGAGTTCTCTGAGCAAAGCTGGGGCATTCTGCAAAACTGCATTTCTGAAAAGGAGTTTAAGAAAAACGAAACGCTGCTGAAAGAAGGGCAGGTGTGCAATGCTGTTTATTTTGTCGGTTCAGGGTTTTGCAAAGCGGTCTTCAATATGGATGGTAAGGAGGTGAACACTGCTTTCTATTTTGAAAACAGTTTTGTTACCAACGTGAAAAGCCTGACTACATCGTCTAAATCGGAATATTCTATAGTAGCCTGCGAAAAGACAAAGACGGTGCAATTTGATAAGACCAGGCTATTGGCTGCATATGCCGAATCGCATGAGATCGCGTCCTTCGGAAGGAAGATACTGGAGCTGGTAACGGCCAGCCAGGAAGAGCACTCCAATAGTTTTAAGCTTCAGACACCGAGGCAGCGTTTTGACAATTTAGTTTCAAATCATCCCGACATTTTGCAGCGGGTTTCACTTACGCAACTGGCTTCTTACCTGGGGGTGAGCAGGGAGACGCTGAGCAGATTCCGTGCCGTGAAATGAATTTTGTGACAATTGTCACAGGATCAATTTTGGGCGTTCACAGAGCTTTGTACCTCAATCAAAAACGAGCTACAAAATGGAAAATGCAATTATCGTGCAGCGCTTTATTGACCAAATATGGAACAGGCAATTGTTTGAAAAGTTTAATGACTTTGTTCATCCTGATTTCATAGACCACTCATTGCCGCCTGCACTTCCTCCTGATGTAGAAGGGACAAAGCAATGGATCAGTAATACCGGCCTTTCTTTTGAACACCACACATCTATTGAGGAACAAGTGACAGAGGGCGACAAGTCGATCGTCAAGATCAGGTTTCAATTGAAGCATGTAGGACCGTGGCGCGGCATAGAACCTACGGGGCTTGAGGTAGAAGTAGTGGGGTATAGATACTTCAAGCTAAAGGATGGAAAAATTGTGGAACACTGGGGCCTCATTGACGGGCAGACGATAGAAAACCAACTGATGAATGCATCTAAAGGATGCAAGATTTCGCGGTAGTTAAGTTCGTAAGGAAACGAGTGGTATTTGAAAGGCGTTAGAAACGCCAGTCCATATGCATCCCCGTTACAAACGGGGACGAGTGGGTTGAGCCCAGCAATAAAGTGAAAACAGGGCAAGCTGTCCTCCTGCGAAGGCTACCGTGTACCCACAAGTAAGACACTCGTAATATGAACGCCCGATGGAGGCTATCTGTTTGTAATAGCCTACGTTCATAGCACCGATTTTGTCTGTAGCGGGCAACGCAATAGCGCTCATTCGACCTCACCCTCCCTTTTTCGGGGAGGGCCGGGGAGGGGCTACACACAGATAGTGTTCAATGTGAGAAATCAATTGGAACGAAAAAAGATGTGGGTATACGGTAGCCTGCCAAGGAGGAAACGCCAGTCCATTTGCATCCCCGTTACAAACGGGGACGAGTGTGGCAATAAAGTGAAATCAGGGCAAGCTGTCCTCCTGCGAAGGAGGACCGACGATTGAAAAGCGAAGTCTTTTCAATCGTCAGGTGGTGGAAACTGCGCTCATTCGAGTTACCGGGAACTTGCATTTTCTCCCCCAGGCTATACAAGAAGCTACTTCACAAATTTCAGCACCTCGCTATTATCCACTCCTTTGAGTGTAAGGTAATAAACACCCGGCGGCAACGCTTTTACATTCACAGTGGTCTCCACTCCTGTCATATCGCCTGCGGCGAGGCGGCTGCCTACGGCATTGGCAATAGTGTAAGATGTATAGGCAACACGCCCGGTAAAAATGGTAAGAACGTCTGTTGCCGGATTGGGGAAAATAGCAGCCCCACCATCGTAACCCGCAAGCGATGTCACAGACGAGGTGGCTGCTTCTATCTTTCTACCGGTAGTCATGATAGTAATGCCGGTGGCGGTACATGTGATGCCGCAACGGAAATAGGTCGTGGTCGTGAGCCCGGTAAAAGAGTACACAGAATCTGTGGCACCGGGAATAGCCGTCCAGGAGCTGCTATCCGGAGATGAATACCATTTATACGTGAGGCCGGGAACAAAAGGGTATCCCGGAAGGTCAAGTGTTACCGGGGTTGTAAGGCCTGCAATGAGTGTGCTGGAGCCGGTGGCAACAGTGCCGGGCATGCCTGAACACGCCGAGCAAACGAGCCTGCTGTAGAGTGTATCGGGCGCGCCAAAGCCAGCATATGGTGTCAACACTGCTGCATAGGTAACTGCTGTGCCACTCACCGGCAACCATGCAGATTCGCCGGAAGCCAGCGGAGCGCTCATACTCGTTGAGTCGAACCATGAAATAGCCTCATATCCGGCGGGTGCTCTCAACTCTGCATAGGTCGTATCGCAGTCGAGCACGGTGGAGATGGCAAACAGGCCGCAGGTCATATCTACATAGGAGTACGAGAAATGACCACCGGGAGCGCAATCGCCATTCATAAAATCTGCGGCGATCACATGCCCGCCCAGGCCGGTGAGATTCATCGTGGCAGTGGCCCAATTCCTGTACTGCACAGGTTGCGTTGTGGTTACAGCAGGGATGCAGGTAGTGCAGCTTGTAATAGTGACAAACCCGGGCAGCACACCACCGGCAATGTAAGTATGGTGGGCACCGGGTACGGGCGCCCAGCCCGCAGTGGTGTCAAATGCATTTGTCTCAAAGCGGGGCTGCTCTGTCGCTGTGTGCGATGGGTTCTGAAACACGACCGCATACCGGTAGATAAGGGCGTAAGAAGTAGGCCCTGTAGGCACGGTAACATAATACCTTGCTTTTTCGGCCTGTGCACCGTTAACAGTGTTGCCCAGGCGCAGGGACTGCGTGGCGCCGCTGGGATCTACTACCGGAAATCCACCGTACTGATCTATGGGGCCGGCGCCTGCCTCAGTGCAGCCCGAAAGGCCTGCAGAGGTGGTAATAGTGTGGCGGCAGGGAATGGCAGTAGTAGGTGTGTTGGCCACCAAAGGGCAACACGTTCCTACATAAAAATTCCAGTTGGTCGTGCCCAGCTCAAAGTCGATATTTGGCGGGCAGGGTACTGATTGCGAAAAGGCGGAAGTAAAGTTGAACAGGCAGAAAGACAGCACTGCAAATAGAAGCTTCTTCATAAGGCGGTGTTTTAATATTGGGTAATTACTACTCAGGTTAATTACTGAATGGAAAACGAATTTATATAAAATTTGTATATAATGCGCGATTCATTGTGAAAAAATACTTTCACATTTTAGCAACAATTACCGTGCCAATATTCGAGTGTAAGTGAACAAGCTTCGGAGTAGCAAGTCTAAAGATGGGTCGATGGGGCTTATCAGCAGGTTTGACGCTTGGTCCCTGCCACCTGCGAGGCTGTGCATTAGGAGACCCGGCGGGACGGAAGGTGTAAAGGGGTAAATGGAGGACAGCCGGCCTTGATTCGGTGTCACCGCAATCCGCATCGCGCCTTCGACGGGGCTCAGGCTGACATGTTGTCTTTTAAATAGCAATTCTTAATTCATAACTCATAACTCATAATTCATTATTAAAATCCCCCCTTTTTTCCGTTATTCGCGGTATCTATGAGCGATATGGCAATGGGCAAGGTAGTGATCATCACTGCGCCTTCAGGCTCTGGCAAGACCACTATGGTGAAGCGGCTGCTGGCGGCTAGTGATAAACTGGAATTTTCCATCTCGGCATGTACCCGGCAGCCACGGGCAGGCGAGGTGCATGGCAAGGATTATTATTTCTTTGATGAGGCCCATTTCAAACAGCTTATCGGTGAGGATGCCTTTGTGGAGTGGGAGATGGTGTATACGGGTAAGTACTATGGCACGCTGAAGAGCGAAATGCAACGTATATGGGATAAGGGGCACTATCCACTGGTGGATATCGATGTGATGGGGGCACTGGTGGTAAAGGATAAGTTTCCGGGGCAGTGCCTGACGGTGTTTATAGAGGCACCATCTATAGAGGAGCTGCGTCGCCGCCTGGTGGCCCGTGGCACGGAAACGGAGCAGACACTGGAAGAGCGGGTAAACAAGGCCGTACATGAGCTTACGGTAGCTCCCCAGTTTGACCGTATAATAATTAATGACAACCTGGAGCGCGCCAGTGCAGAGCTGCTACAGGTAGTGGAAAAATTCCTTGAGGGGTAGCGCGCGCACGTAGCGTTATTATTTATTTTTGAGTATCAGACATTTGCAATGGCCAAGAAACAGCGCACCCAGCCGGTATCGGCAGTAACCCAAACCCAACAGTCGCAACAGCAGCAGGCGCCACCGCCGCCACCGCGCGCGCCAAGGGAGCCGTTTGACTACCGCAGCCTGAAGGCATGGTTTTTCGACTTCAGGGGGCAGGCCATAATTCTGGCGCTGCTGGCGTTTACGCTCTACTGCAACACGTTTACGCACGAGTTTGCCCATGACGATGGTATAGTAATAGTGAAGAATGAGTATGTGCTGGAGGGATTGAATGGCATACATGGTATACTGACCAAGGATGCTTACGATAGCTATTACCGCCAGCTAAACACTACCAACCAGCTAAAGGGTGGCCGCTACCGTCCATTATCAATAGTGACGTTTGCGATAGAGCAACAGTTCCTGGGAGCAGTGAAGGAGGCTGATGTGGACAGCGTGCTGAGGCAGGCAATAAGTTATGGGGTCTCAGGCCCCGGTCAGCAGCAGCTTGTGTTCAACATGCATGTGCGGCACGTCTTCAGCACGCTGTGGTATATGCTGGGTGTGGTGGTGCTGTTGTGGTTTTTCAGGTACGTTACATTTCCTAAGTATCCGCTGGTGGCGTTCATTGCCGCCCTGCTATTTACCGTGCACCCGGTGCATACCGAGGTAGTGGCAAACGTGAAGAGCCGCGATGAGATAATGTCGCTACTGTTCATGTGTCTCACCTTTATCTATGCTGTGAAGTATGAGGAGGACAGACGGAATATAAAGAGCTATGTGATAGGAGTGCTGAGCTTGTTCCTGGCGTTCATGTCAAAGGAGTACGCCATCACGATGATGATCTTCATCCCTATGGTGTTCTACATCTTCAGGGGATATTCATTTTACAAGAGCATCACCATAGTGCTGCCCTACAGTATAATGGTGACGTGGTACCTGGCGGCAAGGCTGAACGCGGTGGCACCGCCCACCGAGGCTGGCGGCTGGCAAAGCCAGATAGAGAGCGCCGGGCCAATGCTGGGCCTGGCACTGGCGGCATATGCCCTGTGGAGCTACACACGTCCGCGCAAGGAGGATGAGAACAGCATGTCGGGCTTCATCGGCCGGCTTATTCCGTTCATTCCCTACTTCTTAATTTCTGCCCTGTACCTGAAGGTGCGTTTTGATGCTATTCCCCCGGTGATAGAGAGTGCGGCACAGGAGGTGCTGAACAACCCATACCTGTATGTGAAGGATGATGCGCAGAAGTTGGCAACTGAGATAGCGTCCTCGCTATACTATATCAAGTTCCTGCTATTCCCACATCCGCTATCTGCAGACTATTCTTATGCGCAGATACCGTACAAAGATTTTTCGCACCCCATGGTGTGGCTGTCAATTGTTGTGCACCTGGGCATAATAGGGGCCATGATCGCGTTCTTCCCTCGCCGGAAGCCTACGCAAAGCTTGCGGTCTGCAAACTTTGAAATAACCGGCAAGGCTATGATCTGTTTTGCAATAGCATTTTACATGGTGCACCTGCTGCTGGTAAACAACCTCATCTTTGACATAGGCGCTACGCTGGGCGAACGTCTTATATACCACTCATCGGTAGGTTTTGCCATGGTGGCGGCCTGGCTTATATACAAGGGCTTTATGCGCATGGGCAATGAGCAGACTGCCTATAAGGGTATGGCGGCGCTGCTGGTAGTGGTGGTGGGCCTGATGGGCTTTAAGACCATAGACCGAAACAGGGCATGGAAGAACGATAGTACGCTCTTTGGCACAGACATAAAGACGGTGCCCAATAGTGTGCTGGTGAATGCGAATGTGGCCGCGTCCTACATTACATTGGCAGACTTTGCCAAAGACAGTACAGAGCGTGAGCGATACCTGCGCGATGCTGTGAAGATACTGGACCACACGCTGTCTATACACACGAAATTTGTTGCCGCCTACCTGAACAGGGGCATAGCGTGGTACAAGCTGGGTAACATAGAGAAGACGCAGGAGAACATAGCACGCGTGAAGGCGTTGTATCCTACATATCCTACACTGCCGGGCATGTATAAGCTGATATGTGACTACTACCTGAAGCTGGGCTGGGAAGAATATGGCAAGGTTGGCAGGTATGCTGAGGCAATTGAGGTATATAAGAAAGGACTTGCCGTAGACTCTACCAATGTGGACCTATGGTATAATATGGGCGGAGCCTACTATACCAACAGGCAACCGGTGGAGGCCATAGCAGCCTGGCAAAGAGCGCTGAAAATTCAGCCGGATAATAAGCAGGTGCAAGCTGGCCTGCAGGCTGGTATGCAGATGCTGAATGAGGTGCAGCGAGCGCAGCCGATAAAGAAGTAAGCAGTGAATTGCTTATCTTTAGCTAAACGGAAAACTGCTTATGAAGCGGATAATGTTATTTGCATCGGCAATGATGCTGCTTGCTGCCCTGCACGCAGAAGAAATAAAGTACTACAATAAAAGCTGGGCCGAAATAAAGGCGCGTGCTAAGAAAGAACACAAATATATCTTCATAGACTGCTACACAGACTGGTGTGGCTGGTGTAAGGTAATGGACAAAGAGACCATGGTGCAGCCTGAAATAGTGAACACCCTGAATGGAAAATTTGTGCCGGTGAAGATGGACATGGAGCATGGTGAAGGCATACTGATGGCCATGAAGTATCATGTAACCGGTTTTCCGTCGTTCCTGGTGTTTGATGAGAATGGCAGGTATGTATACCAGTCAGCCGGGTACCAGAAACTACCGGAGTTTAGCAAAATGCTGTCTGAAGCTACAGACAAGTCAAAGCAAATAAGCGCGCCCGGTTACAGCGCATCTCTGGAGATGAACTATCCTCTGTTTTACAAGAATGCGTTTGCGGGAAACGGTAAGCGCACCTTTCCGCCGGCGGCTGAAGTGGAGAAATGGCTGAGTGACCAAAAAGACCTGAAAAATGAGGTGAGCTGGGCTGTGATATCAAGGTTTGCAGGCGATGCCAAGTATGCCGGCTATTTCCTGGAACATCTGGATGAATACCGAAACCTATACGGAAAGGTGGGGGTTAATGATAAACTGAACTCACTTCTGGGCCAACAGCTGGAAGCGATAATGAAGTCGAAAGATGACGGTGCGTTTGAGGTATTACTGCAGTCTATAGACAAGTATATGGGTGCAGACGCGGTCATGTCCAGGGTGTACTGTAGCATAGCTTACTACAAGGCCACAGAAAACTGGCCGAAGTATGTTGCCGCTGCAGGTGAATATATCAGTAGACAGGGAGTAGACAATGCGAGCTACATTAATACTATTTGCTGGGATATCTACGAGAAGTGTGAAGATAAGGACGCGATAGCTAATGCTTGTAAGTGGATGAAGGACGTAGTGGACAAGGAAGGCGAATATGCTTACCTGGACACGTATGCAGCCCTGCTGCACAAAAGTGGTGATGATAATGCAGCCCTTACCTGGGCCGAGCAGGCGGTAGAAAAAGGTAAGGCAGGTGGGAAAGACGTAAAAGGAACGGAAGAGCTGATAACAAAGATAAAATCCGGTAAGTAGCCTGCATATGGACGACTGTGGACAATATGAGGGTTTAATGCCGGGGCTGGCGAGGAAATCGCTGGTAGTAATAATTATTCTGCTTTGCGGGCTGGCTTTGGTTCTCGCAGGAAATACTGAATGGGCCGCGCAACGGCGGCTGGTGATGTTGCTGAAAGACGTGGGTGGCGGGCTGATGCTGGTGGCGCTGGTGGTGATGCTGAATCGCTTGTTCAGGAAGTGGGTGAGAGGGCGAAGGTAGCTGCACACACTGTGCAATCGGGAGCAATTAAGTATGCGTTAAGTCTTCAGGCAAACTTTGTCTCCTACATTTACCGCACAATAAGCTATTGCCCTATGCGCACGATGTTTCTTTTTCTTTTTCTTTCACCTGTGCTGCTGCATGCACAGATTATAACTACTGTTGCTGGTAATGGTGTGCAGGGATTTGCCGGTGATGGCGGTCCTGCTACTGCAGCGCAACTGGACCGGCCGTCTGCTTTAGCTTTTAATAAGGCTGGCGATATGTATATCATAGACGGTAACGGCACGCGCGTGCGTAGGGTAAGTGCGACAGGTGTAATCACTACTGTAGCAGGAGATGGTACTTTGGGATATGCCGGCGATGGTGGCCCGGCCACTGCGGCAAGAGTGTGGCCGATGAGTCTTGCAACGGACACGCTGGGAAACCTGTACATAGGGGAGCGTGGCCGGATACGAAAGATAGATGCAACAGGCATAATTAGTACAATAGCAGGCGATGATACTGCAGGATACAACGGAGATGAAATACCTGCTACTGCTGCACGTGTAACCGAAGTGTACCTGGGGTTTGCTGATGAGGAGGGAGCATTGTGGTTTTGTGATAACCATCGCGTGAGGAAGATAGATAATGCCGGTATTATTCACACTGTGGCAGGTACAGGCGCGAATGGTAGTTCCGGCGATGGTGGTCCGGCCACAGCAGCCACGATGGGCGGGCCGCGTTTCCTTTCCCGGAATAGTGCAGGCGAGTTGTTCATACCAGACATTAATGCTCGTCGCACCAGGAAGATAAACACAGCAGATATTATTGAGGCTTTTGCAGGATACGGCGCAGGTGGAAGCACAGGTGGTGATGGTGGCCCTGCATTGAGCGCGGCTGTGGCCAACAATACAAGTGTAGTATGCGATGATAGCGGAAATGTATATCTTGCTATGGGTAGTGCGGACGTCATCAGGAAGGTGGACGCTGCAGGTATTATTTCTACTGTTGCCGGTACAATAGAGGGCTACAGCGGGGATGGCGGACCAGCCTCGGCGGCCAGGATGGACAACGTGTCGCACATTGCTATGTACAATGGTAACCTGTACCTTACCGACACTTATAACAACCGAATAAGGCGTATAGGGTATAACGATCCGGTGTCAGTGTCGATCAGAGAGGTGGGGTTAAGTGATGTGCAGATCTACCCTAATCCGGCAGCGGGTGCGGTGAACATTTCTGCAGTGGTGAAAGTAAGTAGCATCGCAGTTTACAACGTATTGGGTGAGTGTATAGAGATAATACCCAACATTGACGATAAGCATGCTTCAATTGCTATTGGCGATCTGTTGCCGGGTGTCTACCGGATCGTAGTTAATGGTGTGGGTGCCGGCAGTTTTGTGAAGCAGTAGCCTTACTCCACGTGGTCAATAACAATTTTCTTTCCACCTTGCTCAAAGCTGTCTCCGGCTTGTAAGCCAAGCATTTTTGCGCCAATGGGTGATGATGTGGAAATGGCGTAGAAGGTCTTCCCATCGGCCACCATTTTACCGATGCTTATTGAAATGTAGTAGTTGCCATTTGTAGTGTGAACAACTGAGCCTATCTGCACGTGGCTGTTCACACCAGTGGTAGGTACAAGTGTAAGTTCAGCCTTTAGCTTGTATAGCTCCGCCAGACGCGCCTGGTTCATATTGATGTCCTGAGTCATCATTTCGCGCGCAGTTTCATATTTGTCGCCGGCACTGCTCTTGGTTTCGTTTGCAGCGGCTTCCTGCGCATCAGCTATTGCAGACTTAATTTCTGCTTCGCGCGTGGCAATATAGTCCGTGCATAGTTGGTGTAGTTGTTCTTTTCTCGTACTCATGTTCTTCTGTAGAATTTAAAGTTGGGCCCGTGCCTGCACTGATTCTGGCTGCCGTTGTATCTGTAGACGTATTCTGCGGCTAACTGCGGAGAGATCAACGTTCTATCAAGATTTTTTGAGTTGTCGTGTGGGTCCCGTCTGTAAAACGAAAAATATAAATTCCGTTTCTAAGGTCTCTAACGTCAATCGAGAATGATGATTGTCCTACAAGAATCAGTGAGAGGTTGTCGATCCGCTTCACCATGCGGCCGTCAACAGTGGATATAAGACCAGAGTAGCTTTTAGACGGGTCAAACAAAAAGTCGAAGTGAAGATAATCACTCGTTGGATTCGGGTGGGCTACCCACTGAATGTGTGAATTTTGGTAAGTGGAATCTTCCACCGTGTCTTTGGGTGGAAAAGCAGCAGTAATACGGTATAGCTCAAGACCTGTATTAACAGAATCGTAAGCATTAGTAAAATAAAGTGTTGAGTCTACAAGTATCATCGGGCCGCTTACTACTTCACACGGGTTAAAAGAATTTCGTGTTTTTGTTCCGTTGAAGTTTACCATTGCGGTGCCGTGGGTAGTGCCATCTGAGCGCCATAGATTTACTCTGCCAGATACGTCGTCCCAGGTTTTGAAATATAGGTAGCCGTTTACATTCATCATCTGTTTGGCATATCCTAAATAGGGGCTGCCAAAAGATACAATTGGACGGAAAGTTGATGGAGAGCCCTCTATCTTCCACATCTTGTTAGTGTATTGTGAATCGGCTCCAACAAAATATATGCTATTCTTGTAAGTTGTTAGCCCAATATGCGGTGCAGTTGAATAGCAGTCAGTACGAATGCCTCTTATAATAAGCTTTGTGCCACTTGCGGTCCCGTCTGTCTCCCATATTCCTGTTAGTCCGTATCCTGTTGTGAATTCTCCAGCAAAAAAAAATGTTCTTTTACCTAATGACGTATGGTCATAATTGTAGAATATATTACTCTTTATTACAGTGACTGTTTTCGATTGTGTGTTGTAGGCTCGCATAGAAAAATATGGGTAACCGCTGCCATAGTATTGCCTGGCAGTGAAGAAGACATTATTGCCTGAAGAAAATAGCCCTTCTACATAGTGTCCTGAAAGAATCTGGCGAAGATTTTGACCGTCTAAGTCAATAGCCCAAAGCTGATTATTATCGCCAGCGGGAAAGGCTGTAAATAATAATGTGCTATCTGCGACTAATAGGTTGCTTGGATAAGAACTAGCCAACATCGCTTTATTGAGATCAGCAAAAATTTTTGTGCCATCTGATGTTCCATCGCTTACCCAGAGTTCTGTGCCATGAATGCCGTCGTTAGCAGCAAAGTAGAGCTTGTTGTTCACTTGTACCGGGATGCCAGCCACTCCGTCATTCGGGCCTGGTAATATATCGCGTACAATCTTTGTTCCACTTTCAGTGCCATCGGTAACCCACAGTTCCGATCCGTTAATGGAATCTCCCGCTACGAAATACAGTTTGTTGTTGATTATGTTGAATCCTCTGGGCGCCTTATAAAATAAGAAATATTTTAAGGAATGGGTTCCAGTCGATGTTCCGTCGGTTATCCAAAGTTGCGAAAGGGCTGGATATTTTGAGGTGGTGTCAGCTACAAAAACCAACTTGTCATTATAGGCCGCAAAACCGCCGAATCGCGTATTTTTCGGTCCTGGGGATAAATCTGCTACAAGCGTAGCTGAACTTTGACTATACGAACATACAAAGTACAAAAGGGCGGATAGAAGCAGAAGCGTCTTTTTCATAAAATGTGTACTGTGGAATCTAGACAGGGCATGATGTAATTTCCACGTCAAAAATGCAAGAAAACACTATGCTCCTTTTATGTGAATATACTTGATTTATTAATAATTGCGTGTTTACGTCGCCCGTTGTTTCTGATGTTCCCGCAGGGGGCATCAGAAACGTAGCATAAAACTCCTATGGAGTTGATCCAGTAAATGTGATGCCGCTTTTTAATCTCTGGTAGATATGAAGCCGGGTAGCATGCCTTGTGTTCTAATGAACTTTCTTCCCGCCTCCAAACGTCCGCACCACTTTTGTCCGCGGCAAACTTCCTATTTCCTCTTTCATCAAATCCCTATCCAGTATTACAAAGTCTGCCTTCTTACCTACTTCTATACTGCCTACTTCATTTTCGAGGAAGCAGGCTTTTGCGGCCCATATGGTCATGCCGCGCAGGGCTTGTTCGCGGGTCAGGGCATTCTCGGGTTGGAAGCCGCCGGTGGGGTAGCCTTTTGCATCCATGCGGGCCACGGCTGCGTAGAATGTTTTTATTGCAGAGATGTCTTCTACCGGGAAGTCGGTGCCAAGGGGTAGCCAGCCATTTTGCTGCAGCAGTTGTTTGTAGGCATATGCACTCTTTATGCGCTCAGGCCCCAGCCGGTCGCCTGCCCAATACATGTCGCTGGTGGCATGTGTGGGCTGCACAGAGGGTACTATTGAGTATTGACCGAACCGTACAAAGTCTGCCGGGTCCACAACCTGCGCATGCTCTATGCGCCAGCGTTTGTCGTTCTTATTCCCGAGGTGTTTTGCGTACACATCCAGTATTACTCGGTTGCCGCTGTCGCCAATGGCGTGCGTGCATAGCTGCATGTCGGTATTGATAAGCATAGCAGCCAGGGAGTCGAAGTGCGCGCGGGACGAAAGGAGGAAGCCGCCCCAGCCGGGTTTGTCTGCATAGTGTTTCAGCAGGCAGGCGCCGCGGCTGCCCAGCGCACCATCGGCATAGGCTTTTACACCTTTTACAAATAGCAGGTCAGTTTTGTATGGGCCATTGCCCACATAGTGTTTTTGTGCATCAGCATCATTATTTGCAAATGCTTTTTCCCTGGCGGAGGAATAGGTCTTCCATGTAGATGTATCGTCAGAGAGCATAACGTACAGGCGCATACTCAGCTTGCCCTCGCGTTGCAGGGAGTCTATCATCGTTACATCGTGCCAGGGAAGTCCGCAGTCGGCTATTGTTGTTAGTCCTTGTGCAAAGCAGTTAGCCTGCGCTTTGGTAAGCCACTTTTCGTACTCTGCGCGGCCGGCAATGGGTATGATGTTGGTTACAAGGTCTACGGCATTGTCTATTAGCAGGCCGGTCGGTTGACCTTTATCTATTTCTATGCTTCCGCCTGCTAGTGAAGTCTTGTTTGTGATCCCTGCCATTGCCAACGCTTTTTCATTGGCAATGGCTGCATGCCCATCTATGCGTTGCAGCAATACTGGCCTATCGGGGAATAGCTCATTCAGTTCTTTGTTGGTTGGATACTGCTTGCCCGGAAACAGATTCTGGTCCCAACCGCGGCCGCGAATCCAAGGTTCGTTGGGGTGTTGTTTCGCAAACTCCTGTACTTTACGCACAGCTTCGGCCCAGTCTTTACATTCGTATAGCCCCACTTCAAACAAGGAGCGACCATAACCCACAAAATGTGCATGAGCATCTATGAAGCCAGGATAAACAGGTTGCCCGTTTATGTTTTCAATTTCCTTCGCTTCATAGTTGTCGAGTATGTCAGCAGACTTGCCAACTGCTACTATGTTGCTGCCCGAAACCGCGAATGCTTCTGCAATTGTGAATGTGCTGTCTACCGTATATACAACGGCATTGTGCACGATGAGGTCAACTTTCTGCTTTTGCCTGCATGAAAATAGAGCCAGCGGTGAGAACGCCAGAATGGCTGCATATATCCTGAGTCTTTGCTTGCTCATATAAGCCAATCTACGACATTTTCTATTTACCCGCATGGAAGCATGCTATGTCTTGGCTATGACCGTTTACTGATACTGTATATATAGCGGTTTGGGGTAGAGCTTCAGCACATCCTCCGGCTTCATTATTGTATTCCAGGGTGGGGTCTTGATGTCGTTTTTGTAGAATAGCTTGAAGCCCGTGAACTGTACCGGTTCGCTCACAACAGCAAGTTTGTATGAGTTTACTTTCTTTGCCGGGAATCCCCATCCGTCCATGTCCATCACTATCTGCACCTCGGGGCGGAGCTTTATCTGCTTGTAGTTGGTGACCATGCCCTTGGTGAAGCGGTGTATCACCAGGATCTTCGGTGGTAGGTTGTGTTTCTTCACAAGCTCGGCAAGGTACTCAGCGGCATAGTTTATGTCGGCTGCATCAAAAGTTCCTATAACACTTCCCGGTACTTTTCCCGTTTTCATGGAGAACTCTGGATCTATTGCCAGGTGCACGTTTGGCATGGCAAGGTATTGTTCTAGTTGTGGAATTTCTTGTTGTAGTGTGCTAAGTCCCACCTGTATGTCAAGGAATACAATACCGTCTACTTTTTTTGCCAGTTCCAGCGTTTTATCAATCTGGCTAAAGGGCATGCGCATTCTATAGGTCTTGCTTTTTCCCGGGCTACCCTGAGCGGAAACAACAATGTAGTGCAGGGCCGGAATCACTTTTACCATTGTGTCAGCAGCTTGCCATTTCTTTACCTCTCCCTGCAGTTTCTTTAGCATTGCGTCGGGTTCCAGCTCGCCCAGTATGCCCATACGTGTGGAGTAGTAGTTGCCATAGTAGGCTACAATGCGATGAAATGGAAGTAGCGCTCCCGGCAAGGGGTAGTCTGCCTTAACCGGCCAGTGATATTTGGCCGTATCATGCAACATGTGCATGGTGAGCCGGTTGTAAGCTTCTGTGTCCAGAACGGGTGGTGGCGGAGGAGGAACAGGCGCCGGCTCAGGGGATGGGGCAGATGCGGGTGTCACAGATGTAGAGTCCTGTTTTTGTGGTGCCTTCGTTTTAGCACTGTTTTTCTTTGCTGCCTCTGAGCTACAACTGGCAAGCATTAAGCATGAAAACAGAAAAGATGTGGTGGTGTGTATGCGACGCATCTGAATTACCCCGATTTTCGTTAAAGGTAAAGCAGGCTGATACTGGACGTGCATTTTGCTGAGTGACGCCGCGCTTATTTATCCACAGGTAATTCAATTGCTATGCAAATTCCGGATGGCGTCGGCGATGTCTCACTTCCATTATGCCCTGAAAGAGGTACATTTTTCCGGAATTCAAGCTCCTGCATTTGCACCTTGTACGGAACTTTTCAATCTTCTGGAAGATCTCTCCGTCTTCGGTTTCGAAGTATTGATTAATGCCTACATCATCTACCAGTTTATAGCCCGGCTTATGCTCATCATACCTGTATAAAGCCTTAAACAGATCGGGGTCTGTGCAAGTGCTGGCTGCGGGGTTGTGCAGATAGGCATACAGCGCTTTCTCCACATCGGCCGGAAAGAACTTCTTGCCAAGGAATGGAATAAGGATGTGCCTGAACTGCGTCTTCCACTCATTGCCGTGTGGCTGTGCCCTATGCTGAAAGTGCAGATAGGTGAACATGTGCGCCAACTCATGTAGCAACGTTATCAGGAAGCTATATGGGTTCAGGTTGGCATTCACCGTAATGCGATGATGAGGCGCATCGGGCATGGGATGCCTGTAGTCACCGAGCACAGACCGTCGCTCGTTTGTGAGTGTAAGGTGAATGACGTGGGTTTTGAAGAACGGGGCTACCTGTTCAAAAGAACCCTCCGGCAGAAACTGCTCTAAAAAGCTGAATGATTTTTCCTGCTTTCTCATTTGATGAAAAGTATTTCCAGTTATGCCGTTGTGCTGTTAAGTAGTGTTAGTTAGCTGAGTTGTGTTTTAGTTATTTCTTTTTGCTGTTCGCGAAAGCATCACGGTTTCAGTAGCAGAGTAAACTGCGTATATCCCGAACATTATGAATACAGAAGGTTTGTGAATTTTACTTTTGTTGATAACTACGTAAGCCAGTATGCCCACCATGCATACCATGAGTCGCAAAAGCGATCCGCTATATACGCCACGTACAAATGCATTGGGCCTGTTGTCAATCTGCTTATTCATGAGCGCAAATACTGCGAGCGTAAGAGCGGCCATAACAATGTTTGCTATCTCCAGAGCAGTTGTGTGATATTCAGGTGCCTGCCTTCCCAGGATGCGGAAAGACACATCAAGCACCAACAATATCACTAAGGTAACTACCACGAACTGCCTCTTCATTTTTCTGGTTTATTGAGCTCCCTTACCAGCTGCCAGAGCGAAAGGGACAATGAAATTAAGGGGAATAGAATTAAAAACAAAGGTAATTTCCAATGAGTTACGCGATCCAATTTGTAGCCGAGCCATACCGACACCAGCAGCATGGCCATCCACTGTGTAGCCAGGCCGGCATAACGGGCAGCATTGGTCGTATTTTGTTTATTTTTCAATTGAAACCGCAATCACCAAACCGAAAGTAAGTCTATAAGTGCGTTTGTAGAAAAAAGTTTTGGTTAAATTTTTGTTTTATATGTAGTGTGCTAAAGTCTTGTCAAATGCCCGTGGGGGTTACCTTATTTTGTCTATTTTTGAACACGGTGCGTTCTTCCTTATCTGGGGGAATGTTGCTATATAATAATGTACCCGTTTCAACGTTAAATAGGGCGGAGATATATCAAAAAACCGGAAAGAGACTTGCGGCACTGCCTGACATCACTTTTTGCATTAGTTTTTTTTCTTTTGTCTAATGCGGTTGGTGCCTATGCACAGACGGCAAAAAAGAGCAGCGCAGATAGCGTGAAGCGTGCGCGTGCCCGTATGGATAGCGTAAACAATGCAAAAAAGCATGCGGCGGAGGCCAAGATAGAGGCCCGGAAGCGTACGCTGGATAGCATAAAGGTGGCTCGTGAACATAAACTGGACAGCGCTCAAAAGGCACGGGAATTTAAGACCGACAGCCTGGCGGCAGCACGAAAGCACAGGACTGACAGCATTGGCGCAGTGCGCAAACACAGGTCTGACAGCCTTACCGCCATACGTAAACACAAGGAAAGCCGAAAGTATCGTGATAGCGTGGCCAGGGCCAAAAAAACAAAAGAGAAGGCGGTAATAGCACGACGTGAGGCAAGAATGGACTCCATAAGGGAGGCGCGCCAGCACCGGACTGACAGTGTAGCGGCTGTGCGGAAAGAACGCACCGACAGCATAACTACCGAACGGAAAGAGCGTACTGACAGTATTGCTGCTGTACGCAAGGCCAGAACAGACAGCCTGGCGAGGGTAAAGAAATATAAATCGAGTAAACGCTATGCCGATAGTGTGGCCCTTGTGCGGCGACACCGGTCCGACAGTATTAAGGCTGTAAGGGAGGCCTTTCGCGACAGTATTGCTACGGTGAGGAAGCATACGCTGGACAGCGCCAAAACGGCAAGACAACACATACTGGACAGTACCAAGCTGGTGCGCACCAAAAAGATGGATAGCCTGAAAATGGTGCGGAAGGCAAAAGCAGACAGCCTGGCAAAAAAGAAGGTGGACAAGGAAAAGCTGGCCAAGGCGAAGGAGAAGAAGAAGCTGGAAGACCTGAAGTTGAAGATAGACCTGAAGCAGAAGAAGGAACGGGAGGCATGGTCAAACAAAACGATGCTGAAAAAAGGCTGGGGGCCCAAACGAAGGCTAACGCAAAACTCATTTACGCACTATAACTATTACTACAACGCCCGTCGCAAGATGGAGGAGGCGGAGATGAATATGAGGCGAGTCAATAAGGAGAACTATGATTCCCTTATTGGACTTTTCCCATTTGACCCAAACAAAGATTCGTCGCTGCTCGCGGCCGACATGGATAGTATCGTCCACAAAGTATCTGTGGGCATACAGATACATGACCCGCGTATAAAATGGGGAAATGACATGTACCTGCTGCTGGGCGAGGCGTATTACTATAAGGGGAGTTATGAAAATGCAGCGACTTCTTTCCGCTATATCATAGCCAACGACCAGAACGCAAAGAAAAAGAAGAAAGGCAAAAGCGGGTACTATACGCGGTCGAAGGAAGCGCCATCCATAGTAGAGAAGAAAAAGAAATCGAAGCTTGGCTTCCTGAAACACAAGTCTGTACACAACGATGCCATTCTTTGGCTTGCGCGCACCTACACGACTTCAAACCAGGCTGAAAATGCGGGCTCGGTCCTTTCGCTGCTGGAGTATGATGAGAATTTGCCGGATGACCTGGTGGGCAAGCTTGCAGTAGAGAAGGCATTTGCGTTCCTGCGTGACCGCAACTATCCTGAAGCGTCGAAACAACTTGCTATTGCCAATGAAGACGATGGTCTTCCCAACTGGCTCAGAATGCGCATCGCTTTCCTGAATGGTCAGTTGCTGATGAACAACGGAGACTTCACCGCGGCAGCAGAGAGCTTTGATAAGGTGCTTGGCTTTTATCCTAAGATCGAGATGGACTTCTATGCGCGTAAGTATATCGCGCAGTGTCGCCTGCGTTCAGGGCAGGATGTAGCGGCTGCCACGGGCCCGCTCAAAAAATTGCTGCATGATGGCAAGTATGCCGGTGAGTATGATCAGATATACTATGAACTAGGCAAACTTTCTGCAAAGTCAGGCGACAATCCGGGAGCGGTGAATTACTTTACGAAGAGCACGTCTACGCCAAAGGGAAGCAGGAAGCAGAAAGCGCTTTCGTTTGCAGCGTTGGGTGATGTTCACTATTCCACGGGTGCGTATGCCGAAGCTAAATCAGCCTATGACAGCGCGGCGAAATATGCCGGCTCTAACAGCAAGGACAAGGCTGTGGCCGCTGCTGTGCAACGCAGTTCGGGCCTGAAAGAGGTGTCCGGGCCGCTGGGTGTGATACAAGAGCAGGATAGCCTGCTGGCGCTTGCATCTATGAGCAAGAAGGAGCAACAGACTGCCATCAGGAGGTATCTGCGTGAGCTGCAGAAGCAACGTGATGATAGTATATTCCGGGCAGAGAGTGGCTCAACGGCTGTGGCTTCTGCGGCTGAGGCAGATATGGGGGGACCTGGAGGGCCGGGCTCGGGTGGTACAAGCTGGTATTTTTCAAACCCTTCATTGGTGTCGCAAGGCGCTGCTGACTTCAAGCGTAAGTGGGGCAACAGGCCACTGACCGATAACTGGCGGCGCGCGGCTGCCCTGCCAGCAGGTGGCGCAAAATTGGCAGGCGGACCGACTGCCGGGGCTGAGGAGGACGAAGATGAGGATGAGGTGGAAACTACCGAGGATGGTCTGCCCACCGAAGAAGCACTTGCGTCTAAAATCCCGAATACAAAGCAACAGAAGGAAGCTGCATACAGGATAGAACAGAAGGCATACATACTTCTTGCAAAAGCGTATGTAGATCAACTTCAGGACTACCCCGAGGCACTTAATGCGCTGGATACACTCGACAAACGATTCCCTGCGCACTCACAGAAAGAGGAGGAATTGTACCTGCGTTACCGGATAGCAGTGAAGCAAAATAAACTGGACAAGGCGCAAGCTTATGCAAACGAACTGCTGACTAAGTATCCCCGCTCACAGTATGCCGGCATGTTGAAGCCACGCCAGAGCGAAGCGAAATCGAGCGAGAGCACATCGGAGGTTGCGGCCTATTTTGACCAAACCTATTCGCAGCTAATGAAGCACCAGTATACAGAGGTGCTGATGAGGGTAGAGGAGGCGCAGAAGAAATATGAAGACCCACTGTATCACAGGCGCTTTGAGATAGTGGAGGCTATGGCCTATGCCGGTACAGGTAACTACAATATGGCTGATTCTCTGACAGCCAAATTCATAAAGACTAATCCGTCTGACACACTCGTAGAATGGGCAAAAGCAGTAGCGAAGTACTCTAAGGATATGCGAGAGGGTGGGCAGCCATCGTGGTACAAAGATCTGCCGCCTGTAGTTGCCAAGACAGAGGTGAAGAAGCCTGAGGAAAGGAAGCCTGCGTCTATGGAGCCGTCTGCACCGCCACCGCCGTCTGCACCGGAGCCGCCCAAGGCGTTTTCTTACCAGGTGGATAGTCAGCACTATGGCCTGATAGTGCTGCCCGGCCTTGACTCGCGCACGGGAGGCCTGAAAAAGACCATTGTGGGCTTTAATGCAGAGAAGTTTGCGCCCATGGGGCTTGAAGTGGTGATAGACATGTTTGATATGTCGCAGAGTGTGATGATCGTGCGCAACTTCAACAACGCAGCTACCGCAAAAGCATATATGGACGAGTTGCTGAAGGTTTCTCTATTCAACGGCTACCTGCCTGGCGAGGTGAAGACCTACATCATTTCTTCCCGCAACTACACCAAGATGTTTGCCGACAAGACCACCGGAAACTATCCTTCATTCTATTCGGCCAATTACACCCAGTAAGCAAGGTCTTTCTTACTTTTGAAGTGTACCATCATATTCATTTGTGCGCACACTCATTACTCACATTAAGCAACTGCACCAGGTAGAGCAGGAAACAGAAAACAGGACGCGTGTTTCCGGAAAGGACATGGCGGTTGTTCCGTTCCTCGAAGACGCATGGCTGCTGATAGAAAATGGTCATATTCATAGCTTCGGCGCGATGTCGTCCGTTCCAGAGACCCAGGTAAGCGAGCATATAAATGCCTCCGGCCGGCATGTGCTGCCGACCTGGGTAGACAGTCATACACATCTTGTTTTTGCTGCCCCGCGCGATGGTGAATTTGTAGACAGGATAAAGGGAGCCAGTTATGAAGAGATTGCCAGAAAGGGTGGTGGGATTCTGAATTCGGCTCGCAGGCTGGCTGATATGGACGAACAGCAGTTGTATGAGCAAAGCTTGCAGCGCTTACTTCGTGTGATGGGGCAGGGTACAGGCGCCATTGAAATAAAGAGTGGTTACGGCCTGTCGCTGGAGGCAGAGATGAAGATGCTGCGCGTAATTCGCCGGCTTAAGGAGCATGTGCCCATACCCGTAAAGGCATCGTTCCTGGCTGCACACGCATACCCTATGGAGTATCGCGAAAACAAAGAAGCTTACATTGACCTGATCATAAATGAGATGCTACCGAGGGTGGCAGGCGAAGGGCTTGCTGACTATATGGATGTGTTTTGTGAGCAAGGCTTCTTCGGTGTGCCTGAAACAGAACGCCTGCTGGAGGCTGGGTGGAAGCATGGCCTGAAACCCAAAATACACGCTAATCAGTTACACTATTCCGGAGGAGTGCAGGTGGGGGTGAAGCACAATGCCCTGAGTGTGGATCACCTGGAGTGCGTGGGCGACGACGAGATAAATGCACTAAAGGGTAGAAACACAATGCCCGTATTATTGCCGGGCGCAGCGTTCTTCTTAGGCATACAGTACCAACCTGCCCGTCGCATTATTGATGCGGGTCTGCCCGTATGTCTTGCCACGGACTATAATCCCGGTTCGTGCCCGTCTGGAAATGTGCCATTGCTGCTTTCCATTGCGTGTACGCAACTGAAGATGACACCGGAAGAAGCTGTAAATGCAGTAACGATCAATGGCGCAGCGGCACTTGAGCTGGAGAAGGAGATGGGAACTATTAAGGTGGGCAAGCGTGGCAGTGTAATCATTACTGAGCGCATGCCATCGCTGGCGCATATACCTTACGATTTCGGTAATAGCCCGGTGTTTAAAGTGGTTTACAATTAATCATTAATGACCAACCGCGCAAAACTATGGATGCTTGCCATACTCATTGGTGTGGTATGGCTGGTGTCATTTGCATTGGCTCAGTTTCCAGGTTTTGTTGTTTGGTATAGTGCACATCTCTACCCCTCGCTGCAGTGTGGCAGGCAGTGGCTTTTTACGCTGATACCCTTCAGTCTTGGCGATGTGCTCTATTTTCTGCTTGGTGTGTGGTTGCTTGTCACGGTTGTCCGCTGGGTGTATTTCATGCGCAAGTTTGGTTCCCACAAAGACAGGCTGTGGGGGAGTGTGCTCAATACTATTAATACTGCGTTTATCGTCTACTTCCTGTTCTTGCTGGGGTGGGGTGCCAACTATAATAAGTCCCCACTGGCTAAGAGTTGGGGGCTGCCGGCGCGGCACAAGGGCGATAGAAGACAAAGACGCGCGGCAGACATGGCTGATGCAGTAGCGTTCAGCAAATTCCTGGTGCCGAAGCTAAATGCATACGCGCCTCAATATAAGACGCTGCCTTATAAGCATATTCATCAGCGTGCTGTTGCCTATTATCGAGAGTTTACGGACAGCCGCGTAAAGAGTAATGGATTCTTTATCAAGAGCACTTTATTCACCATGCCTATGCAGTATATGGGTGTAGATGGTTACTACAATCCGATTACGGGAGAAGGGCAGGTGAACAAGGAGATAGCCGTATTTACAATGCCGTTTATCCTTTGTCATGAAATGGCTCACCAGGCGGGCATTGCTGCCGAAGGAGATGCAAACCTGATGGCCTACGCGCTTTGCACGCGGGCCAATGATCCTGTCTTTCGCTATTCGGCATACATAGACCTATGGCTTTATGCGAATAATCGGCTGTATCGCTACGATAGCGGACTTGCCAATTCGTTCACGGCTCAACTAAATCCGCTGACGCGTGCGCACCTTGATACGCTGGATGAGATTTCCCGAAGGTATCTTGGTACTACCTCGCGTGCTACCTCAGAGATCTATGATAGTTATTTGCGCATGCAGCACCAGGAGCAGGGGATAAGAAGCTATGGCAATGTAATGCGCGAGGCGTGGCTCCTGGAGCAACGTCGAGGTACACTGCGTGGGCTCATCCACATCCCTTAGCTATTACTTACCAGTTCAGTAATTGCTCAATGCGCGCAGCTACTTTGTCCGCACTTGGCAGCATGGCAGCTTCCAGCCCCATATTCATGGGTACTGCAGGCAGGTCCAGTGCGCCAATGGTTTGCACAGGTGCATCCAGTTGCTGAAAACAGTTTTGAGCTATCCTTCCGGCCAGCGCCTCGCAGAATGAGTTTCGAAGCTGCTCCTCTGTAAGTACGATGCACTTGCCGTGTTTGCGCACGGTGTTGTAGATAAGTTCTTCGTCCAGCGGATAAATAGTGCGGATGTCGATTATCTCTACCTGGCCCGGGAATTGTTTGGCAGCGTTCTTTGCCCAGTACACACCCATGCCATAAGTGATAATACAGATGCTCTCTCCATTATTCACCATTTCGTCCTCTGCTGCAACTACCACACTGCCCTTGCCAAATGGTATGATATAGTCCCTGTCTGGTTCTACAGTCTTGGCATCTTCGGTTCCTGGCACCTTGCTCCAGTAGAGGCCTTTGTGTTCCAGCATCACTACCGGGTTGCCATCATGATAGGCCGACTTTATAAGACCCTTTATGTCCGCAGCATTGCTGGGATAGGCTATTTTAATTCCTTTTATGGTGGCCAGGGTGCTTTCCACGCTGCCGCTATGGTATGGGCCGCCGCCGCCATAGGCACCAATCGGTACACGCAGTATCATAGACACCGGGAATTTGCCACAGCTCAGGTAGCAGGATTTGCTTATCTCCGTCACCAACTGGTTCAGGCCCGGGTATATGTAGTCGGCAAACTGCACCTCTACTATTGGTTTCAGACCCACGGCATTCATGCCCACGGTGCTACCTATTATATATGCCTCCTGAATGGCGGTGTTGAACACGCGGTTGTCGCCAAACTTGTCTGCCAATGTAGCTGCCTCGCGAAACACACCACCCAGCCTGCGGCCCACATCCTGCCCGTAGAACAGCGCTTCGGGATAGTCTTGCAGCAGTTCTTCCACAGCATGCAGCGCCGCATCTACCATCACCACTTTATCCTTACCTGCAGGGCAGCGCACACCCTTTTCTTCCGTTACCGGGCTGGGACGATACACATGGTCTGCAACAGTAGCCGGGTCTGGCTCAGGTGATGCCACTGCCTGCTCAAATTCGTTTTGTACGTATGCTTTTTCTTCCGCCTCTATCAGTTCCAACTCGCCCGCCTTTACGCCATATTCCGCCATCAGCAGCTTGCGTAGCTTTGGTCCGGGATCGTCTTTGTAGTGTTTTTTCAGGTCTTCTTCTGTGCGGTACCACTCCTTCCTTACACCCGATGTATGGTGACCCAGCAGTGGCACCTTGGCATGCACTAATATCGGTGACCTGTTCTTGCGCACATAATCAATTGCTGCGCTCATTGCCTTGTAGCTGGCGCTGAAATCGCTACCATCTACACGCAGGCGCTCCATACCCTTGAAGCCTGCAGCATACTCATAGGCGTCCATGGTGCGGGCCTCGTCGCTGCTCACAGATATGCCCCAGTCGTTATCCTGTACTAAATAGATAATTGGCAACTGGTGCAGCACGGCAAACTGGAATGCCTCGCTCACTTCGCCCTCCGTTACGCTACCATCGCCCAGGGAGCAAACCGTTACCGGTGGTACGGGGCCGTTGCCCAGTCCCTGCTTTTCCCGGTATTTCATACCCTGCGCCACACCTGTGGTGGGTATCACCTGCATACCAGTGGCACTGCTCTGGTGAATAATATTAGGGAAACCTTCCCTGCGAATGTTGGGGTGATTATAGTATTCCCGGCCGCCCGTAAAGGGGTCATCGCCCTTGGCCAGCAGTTGCAACATCAGTTCATAAGGGCGGTAGCCCATGCCCAGCATAATGCTCTCATCGCGGTAGTAGGGGCTAACATAGTCGCACGGCTGGAGTTGAAAAGCCGTGGCAAGCTGTATGGCCTCGTGGCCGCGCGATGTGCTATGCACATACTTGCACACTTGCCTGTTGGCATCATAAGTATCGGCCATGGCCCGGGCCGTCATCATCAGGCGATAAGCCTTCAGCAATAATTCCTTAGAAAGCATGGACCGCAAAAGTAAGTTTTTGTGGGGGAATGGAGGGAGTGGGGTTGGGATGCTTCATTTGAGATCGATATTTCAGGAATATCCTTTTTTGAAATGTTGTCAGTTGCCCGGAATGTCTAGTCCCTTTCATTAGGTAGGGTGTTACTCAATGTCCATTCTTATTCTCCAGTTCTTGGGTAGGTAGTTGTTCATGCGGTTGCCGAGTGATTTTACCCAGCCCAGTCCCCATCCATTATACTTTACCAGGTGCCATCCTTTTTCTGTCGCGTCAATACCCATGTCTTCTCTTTTCAGAAAGCGTAAGGCCTGATCCCGGTCGGTGTTGATGGTGGGATATGCATTGCCCGCGTGTACAGAGAGTGCTGCCTCGTGTGCCGGTATCCAGTCTTTGCCTGCAAATGTGCCGAGCTCTGTGCCTGTTTTGCGCAGGTAGGCGTGTTGTGAGAGTATCGGGATATCCGCTGCGTGGGCCGGGTGTATGGCGCGAAGGGCATTATCTGCTCCGTTTATTAATTTGAAATCCTGGATACTAAGCAAGTTTGCCGGTGGCTGTGGCAATTTTGGTGAGGAGTCTTTTAGGCGCACAGGCTTCATGGTGGCTGCCTGCTCCTGCTTGCGCACACCTGCAATGAAAAATCCTTCACCTCTGACAAGGTGTGGGAAAAAGCGGTAGCCGTGCAGGTCGTGGTTTGCTGATGCGGTCTGCACCATGCCCCATGTTTGTGCTGTGGGCACGGTAACGGCAGATACAGAATAGGTATCTGCTAGCCAGTCCAGTATTTCTTCGTTTTCGCTGCGCGAATAGGAGCAGGTAGCATAGATAAGTATGCCGCCTTCTTTTAGCGCCGGCCATATGTCGGCCAGTATTCTTTGCTGGCGTTCGTGACACAGCTGCACATTGTTCTCACTCCATTCGTTTAGTGCGTTGGCGTCTTTTCTCCATAGGCCTGAGCCGCTGCAGGGCGCGTCTACAACTATGATGTCGAAGTAGCCGCTGAGCTTTCCCAGATCGCGCGCATCGTTCGATGTGACCCATGTATTCATGTATCCCCACCTCGTCAGGTTTTCTTCGAGTATTGATGCTCGGGTGCGTATTACCTCATTCGAGATGAGCAGACTTTCCTCATCCAGTAGCGATGCTATCAACGTGCTTTTGCCACCGGGCGCAGCACAGAGATCCAGCACACGCATTCCCGGCGTTAGCAGCGGTTTTAGCATTGTTTCCAGAAACATCGATGAGGCTTCCTGTACATAGTACGCACCGGAGTGGAAGGCAGCGTCTAGCGTGAATACCGGTCGCGATGGCAGGTATCGGCCTGTGCTGCACCAAGCCACGTGTGCCTCCGTTGTAAAGATGTGCTGGCCCTTCACGGGATGCAGGCGCAGCGATACGGGGGCGGCTATTTCGTGAGCCGCAAGGAATGCAGCCTTGTCGAAGCCGGGGACGCTCTCCAACTCATTTGTAAGTGCTACAGGGATATTCACAGTGGCCTAATCTTTCGGTAGCGCAAAATAGACAATAGACAGGATATGCTCTGTGCCGCCCGCGACCATTTATTACATTTGGGGAGAATGATGATGATCTCCCCCTATTATACTTTTCCGGCGGTGGGCTGGTGGGCAAGGGCTGTTGCTGCCGACAGGCTGGTATTAGAAGTGCACGAGCACTACACAAAAATGTCTGACAGGAACCGGTATCGCATATCGGGGCCAAATAATACAATCCTTCTGTCGGTGCCGCTTGTGATGGGGCGTGAACAACGCACGCCCATAAATGAGGTGAGAATAGCAAATGATGGCCGGTGGCAGGTGCAGCACTGGCGCAGCCTGTACTCTACGTATAACAGGTCGCCCTACTTTTTTCATTATGCACCCGAGCTGGAGCAGCTACTTTCTACTGAGTATGAGCTGTTGCTTGATCTTAACCGGGCTGCTTTTAAATGGGTGTATGATCAACTGAGCCTGAATATTGAGGTGGAAGAAACCGTTACATTCAGACCTCGGTATGAGGATGCGATTGATCTGCGCAGGGAACGAAAGATAACACCGATACCGGATAAGACCTATTTCCAGGTTTTTGAGGAGAGGACTGGCTTTGTGCCGGGCCTGAGTATTCTGGACCTGTTGTTTGCAGAAGGCCCCCGGGCCGGTCAATGGCTGCGAGACGTGAATAAAGGGTGACATTGTGGAGGGCTTTTTCGGATTTTATCCATTTAATTTTACTTTTACAAAAACCACTTAATACCAAGATGAAGAGAATAATAGCAATGGCGCTGGCTATAACGCCCATGCTCGCCCTTGCCCAGGACGACCTGATAAAGAAAATAGAAATGAATCGCAGCTACTCCAGCGATGTGAAAAAGCCCGCGAAGAAAGAAAAGGAGGGTGGCAAGTATAAGTTCCATTCTATCATAGACCTGGAAAGGACTTGTGTGAAGAACCAGGCCAGTTCCGGCACGTGCTGGAGTTACTCGACAAATTCATTCCTGGAAAGCGAAATGATGCGTATGGGTAAAGAGCCGATAGAGCTGGCGCCTATATTCAGCGCACATTGTGTGTACCTGGACAAGGCTGATAATTATGTGCGTATGCACGGTTCTGTGGCCTGGGGCGACGGCGGTGCCTGCCACGACGTAATAAATATGTATGCCAAATATGGCGCGATGCCGGCAGATGTTTATTCGGGTCTGCACTATGGTACTGACAAGAACAAGTTTGCTGAAATGCAGGCAATATTGAAATCCATGCTGGATGCGGTTGTCTCTAATCCTAACGGCAAGCTGACCCCATCGTGGCGCAAGGCATATGAGGAAGTGCTGAATTCTTACCTGGGAGAAATTCCGGAGACATTCAAGTACGACGGTCGTAACTATACGCCAAAGAGCTTTGCCCGGACAAGGGTAGGTATTCATGCAGAGGACTATGTGGAACTGACGTCGGTAATGACAGCGCCATATTATAAAAAAACGATGCTGATGGTGCCCGACAACTGGTCATTTGACAGAGTATATAATGTGCAGATGACGGACCTTACCGACATTATTGATAATGCACTGAATCGCGGATTTACCGTATCATGGGCAACGGACGTGAGCGAAAAGTACTTTAGCTGGAAGAACGGTGTGGCGTATGTGCCGGAGAAGGACTACGACAAAATGGATGATTCTGAAAAAAAGTATATGTTTGATGGTCCTAAGTATGAGCGTATTGTGACGCCTGAAATGCGTCAGCTTGCGTTTGATAATTATGAGACGACGGACGACCACGGTATGCATATAGTGGGTCTGGCAGCCGACCAGAACGGCCGTAAATATTATGTAGTGAAGAACTCGTGGGGTGACAAGAACGACTATAAAGGATATATATATGTCACTAAGGAGTACGTACGTTACAAGACAACTGCAATACTTCTGCACAAGAACGGAATACCAAATGGCCTGCGTTCTAAGATGAACTTATTATAACATGTGAATTAATGTTGAAAAAGCCTCCGTAGTCCGGGGGCTTTTTTTTGCAAACGGCCAAACCAAATGGACGTTTTTAATGTCTTTCTAATCGGGTTTACTCTCAGGAATAGCAGAATGTCGATAGCCGTAGCCGGAAAAATCAGAGTATATATTTTTATGACTGTGTGTAAGTAGCGATATTGTGGTATTTATTTTTTAATTTGCTAAAAAAAATTAACGTTTGCTATAGCATACATAAAACGCTCTTAGACAATAGGTATATGAAAAGACTATTACTCTACATTTTCCTGTTTTTGACAGCTGCCGCCCAGGCGCAGACAGGAAGTTACTCGTTTACGAGGTGGACTGAACCCTATGTATCAATTGCCGGGCAGCCAGGCACTGTTTCAACCCCGCTTCTCGGACGCGATGATACCACCATTACGAGCATACCTATAGGATTTACATTCCTCTATTGCAGCAGTGGCTCTTACACTACATTATCGGCCTGCAGTAACGGTTGGCTTTCATTGAGCAATTCTCCACAGGGCGGTCCAGTTTCATCAGCCAATCATGATTATACGGCAAGTATTGCTGCAATTGGTACCGGTATTGGACTCATAATGCCATTCTGGGACGATTTGTCCGGCGGCGTTGGTCCTCCGGGAGGTCCGATTGCTATTCCTGCAATGGCTTATTATCAGACTTCTGGCACCGCGCCGAATCGCGTTTTCACGTTCCAATGGGGAGACCCAACGAATCCATGGCATAGCTACCTTGGGTCAGGAGACGCAACCTTCCAGGTGAAACTTTATGAGACATCGGGGGTGATAGAGTTTCACTATGGTGTGAGCACCTATTCAATGAAGACAGCAACGATAGGTATTTGTAATAGTGCTTCTGACTACCGTACGCTATATAACGAGGCAGTGACTGCACCAACTCCAATATTCGAATATCATATCGATACTACTCCTGAGCTCAATACAGTAATGGAGTGGGCTCCTCCATGTCCCACTGCTTCTATTCCACCGGCAAGTACCGGCCCCGGAACAGTATGCCAGGCTTCTGATATTACTCTTGCAAACAGTACTCCGGGTGGTGTGTGGCTTAGCAGTAGCGTAAGTGTGGCTACAGTGGGTTCGTCTACGGGCGTCGTTACCGGTGTTGCGGGAGGTGTGGTGATCATCACTTACAAAGTGAGCCCTGGTTGCTTTGCAGTGTCTACGGTTACAGTAAATCCATTGCCGGATACGATTGGTGGCGGCCCTAATTTTTGTGAGAACAATACTACAACACTTACGTGCGTAACAACCGGAGGCACATGGAGCAGTAGTGATGTTTCAGTAGGAACGGTGTCTACATCAGGTGGCTTTACCGGCGTGACTTCAGGTACTACGACCATAAGCTATACGGTGGCTACGGGCTGTGCACGGACACTTGATGCTACTGTTAATCCGTCGCCAACGATCACAGGTTCGAATGTAGCTTGCCTTACTGACACAACGGTACTTACGAGCCTTGTGCCCGGCGGCACCTGGACAAGTGGCAATACGGCCAGGGCTGTTGTTGATGCAGCCGGTAACGTAATGGGCGTTTCACTCGGGTCGGTAATAATAAGTTATACTGCGCCTACGGGTTGTGTAGATACAATCCTGATGACGGTGGGTGTTGACTGCGATAACGCTGTGCGGGACGTAGCTAACAAAACCGGAGCATTGAAAGTTTACCCTCAACCGGCTCGCAGCGACGTATGGGTGGTTGCACCGGTGACTGGTGAGGCCACAATAGAAGTAGCCGATGTTTATGGAAAAACGCTTGCAAGTGAGCGCGTAGAGCTGGACAAGGGTGTTTCGGTAAAGGTGCCCGGAACCGCAAAATTGCCTCCGGGTACTTATGCGCTACGCGTATCGGTAGGAGAGTACACCTGGACAAATAAGATTACGATTATACAATAGTGTGGAATCAGCGGTGCCTGTATTGGCTGTGCGCCGGGATGGCCGAATAAACACAACAAGTGATTAGAAAATTTGAAAGCAATATGAAAAAAATTGTTTTTGCTCTCGCTGCCTTACTGTTTTTTGGGGTTGGGGCGCACGCGCAGTTAGTATGCCCACCCAACATCGACTTTGAGCTCGGCGACCTTTCGGGCTGGACGTTTTTTACCGGAACATTTTCCGGCGGTACACCATCAGCAACTACACCCTCGGCCACACCTATTGCATGCCGTCATACGCTAACTAAGGTTACGGGACTCATTGGCTGCACCGGCCCTGGCGGCGTTGGGCCTTACGATCAGTACGGAGGTTTCCCGGTTATTGCACCGGGTGGGGGCAGCTACTCCATGAGGGTTGGTAACAACGTTAATGGTGGACAAACCGAAAAAGCGCGGTTCTACATTCACATTCCTCCGGGCTCTGACAACTACAGTCTTATTTACCGTTACGCGGTAGTGTTCCAGAATCCGAATGGGCACGTGGGAACGAAACCTCAGTTCGTTGTGACGGTTTTTGACTCAGCTACTACCGCTATGTCTGGTGGTATCACTCCGGTGCTGGTGCACGATACTGCCTGTTCGTTCTTCCAATATGTTGCGGGTTCGGTTCCGGGATTTGTGCCAAACTACAGCTGTGGTACTTGTTCGCCATCGACCGGTATTGGGGATACTGTTCAGTACAAGCCCTGGGCAACTGCTACTGTCGATCTTTCGGGTCTGGCAGGTACTACTGTTGGTATCGACTTCATGAGTGTGGATTGCGGTCTTGGTGGTCACTTTGGTTACGGATATATTGACATGAGCTGTGGTCTTTTCAAGATCAATGCAGCTATTTGCGATACATCTGTTCCTCCGGTACTTAGCGCTCCAGATGGATTCGCAGGTTACTCCTGGTTTGACTCTGCCACTTTTACTACGTTGTATGGTACGGGGCAGACGATCACTATTCCATTCCCGCCAACTCCGACAACTATTGCTGTGATACTTACGCCGCTACCCGGCTATGGCTGCCCTGACACGCTCTACACACATGTGTCGCCATCGGCACTGGCAATTACACCTTCTTCAGATACGTCAATTTGCCGTGGTCGTAGCATAACGTTACAGTCTAATGCTACTGACATTCTCGGGCCGCTTTATTATACTTGGACACCTGCTTCCGGTCTCAGCTGCACGAATTGCCCGAGTCCTGTTGCCTCACCTACTGCAGCTACTACTTACTCGCTTACAGTAACAAACCCCAATGGCTGCACACAGAAGCATGAATACAACATTGGTATCTTGCCGGATCTCATTACTAATATTACGTCAGATACGCCCACCTGCCATGGATATACGGATGGCCGAGCGACTGTTCACGTGACTTCAGGGACAGCACCATTCTATTACGAATGGAGTACGGCACCAGTACAGGTTGATTCGACCGCGATAGGGCTGGGTGGAGATACGTTTACGGTTATCGTTATTGATGACCTGGGATGTACAGATACCAATTCTGTGGTCATTCGCGATCCTGATCCACGTATTATTGTAATAGACACTTTCTTTAATCCCACTACCTGCCTTGGTACGAACGGACGAATAATCCTTGAGGGATCATTACAACATGATACCACGTATACGATCTCGTATAAGTTAGGAGGTATTCCGCTAACACAGGTGGCAGTAGCTGATCCTACGAATAAGCTGACGCTTAGCGGGCTTACCGCAGGGGTATATTCCGACATTACTATTATTGGCGCCGCGTGTGTCTATAATATTGTGGGGCCGGTGACACTCGTTGATCCGCCGGTGCCGGACCTCTCGGGGGTAACAAGTAACAGCTTTGTATGTGTTGGTGATACGCTTGAATTGTATGCCACCAGCACAACTGCGGGTGTGTCATTCCTTTGGCAGGGACCAGGAGGATATACTTCCGGCCTGCCAAACCCGGTAATTGCACCAGCAACAATGGCTATGGCAGGTGTTTATTCAGTAACCGTTTCAAAATCAGGCTGTTTCAATTATGCTACCACGCTTGTGGAGATAAGGCCGCTGCCTGTACCGGTGCTGAATAGCAATACGCCGGTGTGCTCAAACGATACGCTGTTCCTGCAGGGATCGTCCTCGACCGGAGCTACATCGTACATATGGAACGGACCTAATTTCTTCAATTCCTATACGCAGAACCCACAAGTAGCTTCTGTGCAAACCGTTTCAACCGGTGTGTATACCTTGTCTGTGGACTGGAACGGTTGTATTGTGAGCGACACCATGACTGTTATCATCAACCAGACTCCGAGCGCTCCCGTAGTATTTGATACAAACTACTGCCAGAATGATGTTGCAGTTCCGTATAATGTAATTGGTACAAATCTTACCTGGTATACCGTGCCAAATGGTGGTACCGGTGTAACTTCGGCTCCGGTACCGTCTACTCTGCAGGCCGGCGTTTTCCCGATGTATGTTACTCAAACAAGTGCAGAGGGATGTACAAGTAAGCGTGTGAAAGTATCTGCACGGGTATGGCTTTATCCTAAGATCAGCCTGTCTGTATCAGACAGTGTGGCCTGTGCCGGTAAGAATATCACGTATTCGGTAGATAATGTTCAGGAAGGTAGTGATGGTTTCAAATGGCAGTTTGGCTCTTCGATGGATCTGGCTGAAAATATGAACCCGGCAAGCCATGCGTTTTTGGCACCTGGAGTTTATACAGTTGAAGCCTCTGCTACTTATTCATACTGTCCCACTATTACACTGAAGCGTGTGATCAGTGTATTCCCATATGCATTGTTCGAACTTGGTCCGGACACTACTATTTGTCCGGGAAGCGGAGCAATACAACTTACCGCGCGTCAGCTGAATACAAGTGGCTACACTGCAACCTGGAAGTGGAACACAGGCGAAACAGCATCTAAGATCAGGATAGTGGAGCCAGGTACTTATCGTGCAACTGCGAACATAAATGGTTGCGAGTCGAGTGACACAATTACCGTTACCAAGGATTGCTACATTACTATACCTAATGTGTTTACTCCTAACAATGACGGTGTGAACGATTTCTTCTTCCCTCGTCAGCTGTTATCGGCAGGTATGACATCGTTCGATATGGCCGTATATAACCGTTGGGGCCAGCTGCTCTTCCAGTCAAATACACTTGAAGGTCGTGGCTGGGACGGTACCTTCAATGGTAACCCACAGCCCGAGGGAGTATACATATATACGATCGACGCCACGTTTAAGGACGGACAAGTGGAACAGCATAAGGGTAATGTGACCCTGATGCGATAGCCTCTAATAAGTATATCAATTCGAAACCCGTTGCGAAAGCAACGGGTTTTTTGCGTGTATAGCTATAGTCCAGCGGAAAAACGCGCGGGCATAACAATAGGATAACCACCTCTCAAATTGGAAGCATATTCCACTCACAATACCGACGCATTTTTTTATCAGCCGTTAATGCCTTCTATCTGGCAGGGCCGTGTCAATGGCGTATAAGTAATTGATTTGCAATATTTTACGACTATTAGAAGCCATTTCACATTTGTCAGATTGCATGTGGACACTGTGCCGGGTTAATCAAATGTCATTAACATCTAATTAATTATGTATTTTCACATTTGTGCTGAAGCCTGGCATATCTTTGCATCGCAATTAAGAGGAAGGAAAGGGAAGTTTGTTCCCACGTCCATTAACAAATGGAAATTTCCTCAATAGAAAAAGCTATTGCCATTTACATAGTTGATATTGAGTCTCTTATTGCAGAGTTCATCATCATATTGCTTTTTACATATGGTCGTTTGCAGACGACCCTTCATCATCCCCACAAGACTGCTTTACATTTTTGCCTTAATCTTTGGTTTTGGATGTAAAAATATACTGATTTGTTAAAATTATACAAAATATAGAATATTAAGTTTTTAGCACATGAATCGCTTACTACAACTCACAACTTTCACCCTGGCGCTATTAGTTGCAAATGCAGCGCATGCGCAAACGTATACCTGGTACCAGGATAGTGACGGCGACGGATGGGGAAATCCCAATGTCTCCACAACGTCCTCCTCAAAACCCTCTGGCTATGTTCAGAACAACCTTGATTGTAATGATGCTGTGTCCAATAGTGCGACGTGGACACTCATTGGGGCATCGGGCATTTCTGCATACACAGCGTCGTATACTGCAATTGGTTTTGATGGGTCAGATGTTCCTTATGTGGGCTATAACGATAATGGAAACGGCGCCACTGTGTACAAATACAGTAGCAGCGCCTGGTCCATGGTCGGTTCGCAGTATTTTATGGGCCAGCCCCAATACTCATCAATTGCTTTTGACGGTTCGGGAAATCCCTACTTCGCTGCGCAGAACAACAATAGTAGCCAGGCACCCACAGTGATGAAGTATGCTTCAGGGAGCTGGAGTATGCTGGGTGGTAGCACGCCAACATCAGATGGGTCGTCAAACAACAATTTGGCTATTGATGCCTCCGGCAACATCTATTTTGCCTACAAGGAGCTGTATAGCACTTACGCCAACAAGTTGACGGTTGTGAAATATGATGGGTCATCATGGTCGGTTGTCGGGTCAAGGGGCTTTAGCCCGGGTACTGTTGATTATGTTTCATTAGCGCTAAACGCTTCTGGCACGCCATATGTTGCATTTCGCGACGGAAACAGTGCGAATAAGGCGACTGTCATGTCCTACAATGGGTCGACCTGGTCAGTTGTGGGCTCAGACGGTTTTTCCAGTGGCGGCGCAAGTCACCTTTCAATAACGATAGACCGAAGCGGAACACCCTATGTTGCCTATTCGGGAAACAGCGGTAGTAATAAACTCACCGTAAAAAAATACGACGGTTCCAGTTGGAGTACAGTAGGGAGTACAGGATTCTCTGCAGGTGCGGCAACTAACATCACGATCAGAACGGATAATGCAGGTGTTCCATATGTTGGCTATACTGACGCTGGCAATAGTAGCAAAGCTACACTGATGAAGTATAACGGTAGCAGCTGGACTGCTGTTGTAAGTGCAGGCTTCACGAGTGGCTCGGCTGAATATCTCTCTTTTGCGCTTGATTCGAAGGGTGTTCCCTACGTTGCATACCAGGACGGTGCCAACAGCAGCCGCCTGGCGGTAATGAAGTTGGCGCCGGCGGTAAATCCGGCAACAACGCCGGTTATAACATCAACGCCCATTTTTAGCTGCTACACCGGCACTGTGAATCTCACTGTCGCAAGCGGAACGCTCAATGATGCAATAGAATGGAAATGGTATTCGGGTAGCTGTGGTGGTACCTACATCGGGTCAGGTACTACACTCACTACATCCGTGACAGCCACTACTACATTCTATGCACGTGGCGAGAATTTGTGTGCTGCGTCTGCCGGTGCCTGCGGATATGCTTCAACAACTTTAAAGAGCTCTCCGACATGGTATCAGGATAGCGATGGCGATGGCTGGGGAAATCCATCCGTTGCATATGCAAATTGCGGGCAACCGAGTGGCTATGTTGCCAATAATCTGGATTGTAACGATGCCACTACCACCGGTACGCAGTGGTACACGCTGGGTAGTGGTCCGGCATCAGCAGTTCAATGCGAGTTTACCGCCATTGCAATTGACGCGAACAATGATGCGTATGTAGGATTTTATGACAATTACACCAAAGGCACCGTTTCTAAGTTTAGCGGCGGCAGCTGGAACTATTATGGGTCTTCGAACTTTACCGCAAGCTCAACACAGCACAATTCACTTGCTTTCGACCAGGATGGGACTACTCTATATATGGCATACCAGGATGGCTTTAGCGGCACATCGGTGATGAAGAATACGGGTAGTGGCTGGACGAGTGTGGGAAGCGCGAATTTCTCTGCCGGACAGGCTAGTTATCAAACAATTGCAGTTGCACCCTCTGGCAATCCGTACGTAGCATATAAAGACCTGTACTGGATGTATTCTAACAAGGCAAGCGTGATGCGCTATAACGGCAGCGCGTGGGAAGCAGTGGGTACTTTTGGTTTCTCAGCCGGTAGTGTAGACTACATTTCAATGGCCATTGATGGCGGCGGCACACCATATGTGGCATTTTCTGACGGTGCGAATTCAAACAAACTGACCGTGATGAAGTATAACGGCAGCTCGTGGGTTATAGTGGGCAGCGCAGGTGTGTCTGCGGGATCTGCGTCTTATTGTAAGATAGCACTTGACCTTTATGGGATGCCTTACGTAGTGTATAGAGATGGTAGCAATAGTAACAAGGCCTCTGTAATGAAATATAGCGGTTCGACCTGGTCTCAGGTAGGCAGTGCAGGGTTCTCATCCGGATCGGTGACGTACACTTCTATAGCATTGGATGCCGGCGGCAATCCTTTCGTTGTATTTAGCGATGGTGCCAACAGCAATAAGGCTACTGTTATGAAGTACTCCGGTGGCTCATGGAGTGTATATGGCTCTGCAGGGATATCGTCGGGTACGGCCACCTATACGAATATAGCAGTGGACAATTATGGGTTACCGGTGATTGCTTTCAGGAATAATTCCGGAACGTCGCCCGACAATACACCTACGGTTATGAAGGTGGGTCCTGTTGCTACTGCTCCGGGAACTCCTTCTATTTCAGCTTCTCTTTCTACTGTAGCGTGCGGAAATTCAACTGTGCTCAGTGCAAGCGGTTCTTTAAACGGAGCCGGTAATTGGTATTGGTATAATGGTAGCTGCGGTGGTACGCCGGTGGCAGTAGGTGGCACTGTAACGGTTACTCCTACGGGATCTACCACATATTATGCAAGGGGCTGGGGTGGTTGCCTCACAACGCCGGGCGCCTGTGGCAGCACATCAATAACCGTTACTGCAGGTACTCCATCTATTCCGGCAATCACGGGCACAGCACCTACATGTATAGGTTCGGTTCGAACGCTTGCGAATGCAACATCAGGAGGTACGTGGAGTAGTTCTAATACTGCCGTGGCTACTGTGGGTACAAGCGGTACTGTAACGGCTGTAGGGACTGGTAATGCAACTATTTCTTACAACTGGGGCGGAACATGTGGGTCGGCGACTGTAACGACGCCTGTGACTATCAACCCGTCACCGGGTTACAACGCAATTACCGGGACGGCCCTGGTGACGGTGGGTAGCACGACTACACTTGCTAATGCGACTTCAGGGGGAACATGGAGTAGTGCTAACTCTTACCTGGCTACGGTGGGCTCGTCTACCGGTGTGGTGACAGGTCTGGCGCCGGGTTGGGTAAATATTAGCTATACCATTTCGAATTCTTGCGGCACAAATGTTGCAACGACTCTTGTGACGGTGAATCCTGCTTCCTCAATGCCCGCAATTTCGGGACCGAGTGAAGTATGTGCTGGCGCGACAACTACTTTGTCGAATACAACCACCGGTGGAACCTGGAGTAGTTCGAATACTTCGGTAGCGACCGTGAATAGCAGCACAGGTGAGGTGACCGGTGTTAGCGGTGGTAATGTGACAATCACTTACACTGCTGGAGGAAACTCTGCCACCAAGGCGATGACTGTAAACCCGCTTGCAGATGCAGGCACGATCAACGGAACAGCGAATGTGTGCGTTGGTGCAACGACAACCTTGTCAAATGCTTCCGGCGGTGGTGTGTGGAGCAGCAGTAATAACTCCGTAGCTACCGTGGGTACAAATGGTGTAGTTTCTGGTATTGCGTCAGGAAATGCAACAATATCTTATGCAGTGACAAATGGCTGCGGTACGCAATATGCTACAAAGGTAGTAACGGTGAATCCACTTGCAGATGCAGGCACAATAACCGGCACAGCAAGCGTTTGCGTAGGCGCAACGACTACGCTCTCAAACGCTACCGGTGGTGGTGTGTGGAGCAGCAGTAATAGCTCTGTAGCAACCGTAGGTACGAATGGTGTTGTTTCGGGTGTTGCCTCAGGAAATGCAACAGTATCCTATGCCGTTACAAATGGTTGTGGTACGCAATATGCTACAAAGGTAGTGACGGTGAATCCACTTGCAGATGCAGGCACAATAACCGGCACAGCAAGCGTTTGTGTAAGCGCAACGACTACGCTCTCAAACGCTGCCGGCGGTGGTGTGTGGAGCAGCAGTAACAACTCCGTAGCTACCGTGGGTACAAATGGTGTAGTTTCTGGTATTGCGTCAGGAAATGCAACAGTATCTTATGCAGTGACCAATGGTTGCGGCACGCAATATGCTACAAAGGTTGTAACAGTGAATCCTCTTGCAGATGCGGGCACAATAACCGGCACAGCAAGCGTTTGTGTAAGCGCAACGACCACGCTCTCAAACGCTACCGGCGGTGGTGTGTGGAGCAGCAGTAATAGCTCTGTAGCAACCGTAGGCACGAATGGAGTTGTTTCGGGTATTGCCTCAGGAAATGCAACAGTATCCTATGCCGTTACAAATGGTTGTGGTACGCAATATGCTACAAAGGTTGTAACAGTGAATACCACACCGGCATCAATTACGGGTCCTGCGTTTTATTGTGTAGGATCAGCTGCAGCTGTCTCCTCGGCTACGACAGGCGGGGTTTGGAGCAGCAGCAACGCTACTAAAGCTTATGTCAATTCTTCAACTGGGGTAGTTCAGGGTATGGCTGTCGGTACTGCCATGATCAGTTACACACTTGGAAGCTGTTATGCTGTTTCTGAGGTAACTGTAAATGTTGCAGTTGCAACAATTACCGGACCTTCAAAGGTGTGCCTGGGCGATAATATCACATTTGGCAATGCTGATGGCGGAGGCACATGGAGCGTTAATAACTCATCGCTCGCGACAGTGAACTCCGCTACCGGAAACGTTGTAGGTATCGGCGTAGGAAATCCGGTTGTTTCTTACAATATCAGTGCCGGATGTTACGCAACGCGTGTGGTACCGGTTAATTCTCTCCCGCTAGCTATTTCGGGCATTTCAGAGATGTGCAGCGGTGGCTACACCACAATGACAAGTACAGTCGGTGGAAGTGGTGCATGGTCCAGCAGCGATACATCTGTTGCAACGGTGCAGGCCGTAATGGGAATAGTTACGGGTGTATCCGGTGGAACAGCAACAATTACTTACAGGGTTTCATCTACGGGATGCTATCGTACAAAGGACCTCACCGTAAACCCTTCCCCGGCTACAATAGGTGGTTCGTCCACGATATGTCTTGGCTCTGAAATTGCCTATACAAATTCAGTGACGGGTGGTACATGGAGCAGCAGTAGAACGTCTGTTGCTACTGTTGGTTCATCAACGGGGATTGTAAGCGGTGTGGCCGGCGGAGGTGCGAATATCATCTACAGGCTACCGACAGGGTGCTATATAGTAAAGGCAGTAACGGTTGCCCCTACACCTGCCAGCATTACCGGCGCTACATCCATGTGTATGGGAGGTAGTATATCATTAAGTTCCTCAACGACCGGAGGCACCTGGACGTCAGGGAATACTTCAGTGGCTACAATTGGCTCTACGGGAGTTGTAACGTCAGTTGCCCCCGGTACTACAACGATAAGCTATACAGTAGGGACAGGATGCACAGCCACAATGACTCTTACCGTAAATGCGGGACTCCCTGCAAATGACGGGAATGCGGAATTGTGTACTGGAGCAACATCAGCACTGTCTAATGCTACGACCGGCGGAAGCTGGACAAGCAGTAACCCTGCCTTTGCGACGGTGAATTATTATAGCGGCCTTGTTACCGGTGTGGCTGCGGGTACTGCTCTGATCTCATACAGGGTTGGTACAACCTGCATGGCTATTACTGAAGTTACAGTGGGCTCTACTCCAGCCGCAATTACAGGACCGGCAAATGTTTGCGTGGGTTCATCTATGACGCTATCTCATGTGTCTTCCGGTGGTACATGGTCTAGCTCTAACACTGCACGTGCTACTGTTGATGCCACAACTGGTGAGGTGACGGGAGTTGCCTATGGTATGGTGAATATTAGTTACACCGTTTCTGAGGGATGTGTTGCAGCAAGGACGATAATAGTAAAGAACCTTCCGTCAGCTATCGCAGGTACGCTCACCGTTTGCGAGGGGCAGACAACAGCTTTGTCGGGTTCCTCCGTTGAGATGACGTGGTATGCCAGTACGCCATCCGTTGCCTATGTGAATGCCCTGACAGGTGTGGTTACAGGTGTGTCGACCGGTACGAGCACTATTACTTATATGCAATCATCGGGCTGTTTTACCACAGCAGTAGTAACAGTTCAATCACTGCCGGCGTCGATCGATGGGAGCCAGGTACTGTGCTCAGGAACGAGTACAACACTTACCTACGGTCCCGGCGGTGGCACCTGGAGTAGCAGCAATACCAGCATAGCTACTATAGGAAGCTCTACAGGTGTGCTGAACGGCATAGCAGGTGGTACAGCCACGATCACATACCGGCTTACTTCGGGTTGTCGTAGCACGGTAGTGGTTACGGTGGGTGCCACGCCTTCGGCAATATCGGGCCCATCGCCTGTGTGCGAAGGCAGCCTTGCCACCTTTACCAATTCGCTGTCAGGAGGTGCCTGGTCTTCGTCATCACCGGCAATAGCCACAGTAAATGCGGATGGACAGATAAGTGCAATATCTACAGGTACGGCCACTATTACCTTTGAGCGTTTTGGTTGTGTTGTGACAAAGGATATTGTTGTAGACCCGTCGCCTCAATCAGTATCGGGAACTAACTTTATGTGTATTGGCGGCACTTCTACTTATATCAATGCCACACCTGGCGGTACATGGAGTAGTAGTTCTGCAAATGTGACCATTGGTTCGTCAACAGGAGTGGCAGCCGCTGTTACTCCGGGTACTGCGAATATCTCCTATACAATTAGTAATGGCTGCTACTCTGTGACACAGGTGACCGTTAATACAAATCTGCCTGCTATAACAGGTTGGTTTAAGGTGTGTGTAGGTCAGTCGACAGAGTTAAGTCATTCTACGCCAGGTGGTACGTGGAGCAGCGGAAACACCGCTCGTGCAACTATAGATGCCGCTACCGGCCTGGTGACGGGTGTAAGCGTGGGTTCCGTTAATATAACGTATTCAATCGGCTCGGGATGTTACGCAGTACTCACGATGCAGGTGTATGGACTTCCCGATCCTATTACGGGAGCAACAAATATCTGTGAAGGTTCGTACACTTCACTTACAAGCACAATAGGTGGCAGTGGCACATGGACTTCTGTAGATACCGGCATCGCAACTGTTGGGATATATACCGGTCTCGTTACCGGAGTTAGTGCAGGTGCCGTGATGGTATCCTATAAGGTAAATAGTACCGGCTGCTACGTTACCAGGACCATGTCTGTAATCGCAGCTCCTGCTGCGATAAGTGGCCCTGCCGTGATCTGCACGGGAGTGCCGGCTACATTTAGCTCGGCGACCACCGGCGCTACCTGGAGCTCAAGCAACGGTGCAGTTGCTACGATTGGATCTACCGGGATTGCAACTGGTGTTGCCGGTGGCGGAACCACTATAAGCTACACCGGCGCAAATGGTTGCTACGCGACGAAGGCAGTAACGGTAAGCCCGTCACCGACTGCAATCGCCGGATCGTCCACTATCTGTGTGGGGAATTCGGTTTCACTTTCTGTGGCTTCGGGTGGTGGTAGCTGGTCGACTTCAGCTCCATCTGTGGTGACTGTATCCGGCACCGGTTCAGTTTCCGGTATAGCGACCGGAACGTCGACCGTAGTTTATACAAATTCAACAAGTGGTTGTACAAGTTCTGTTGTTGTTACGGTCAATTCGGCAGTATCCGGGATCGAAGGACCATCAACGGTGTGTATAGGTAACGCGGGTTATTTCACCTGCGCTACCGGCGGCGGAACCTGGAGTAGTAGCAATTATGCTGCACTACCGGTATATAGCGCATCCGGAATAGCAGTAGGTTATGCTGCGGGAACCTCTACGCTTAGCTATCGCGTTAGCGAAGGCTGTATAGCAACGACAAATGTTACTGTCAATACCTCTTTGCCGTCTATTACCGGCACACCAAAAGTCTGTGTTGGGCAGACAGCCTCTTTCGCAAATAGTGCTGCCGGTGGCGCATGGTCTGTTAGCAACGAGGCAGTTGCTACAGTGAATGCGACTACCGGAGTCGTAACAGGGGTTGCCGCAGGTGCGGTGACTCTGAGTTACTCAACGAGCGGCGGATGTTATGTGACCATGACCGTGATCGTAAATGCCTTACCGGCACCAATAACCGGAACTACGACTTTGTGCGTAGGTGGATATACGGGTCTTACCAGTACAATAGGGGGAAGTGGAACGTGGAGCAGCAGCAATACGGCAGTTGCAACGGTGAATACGTCCGGTATTCTGATTGCAGTGGCGCCTGGAACATCAACGATCTCTTACAGGGTGGCATCTACCGGTTGTTTTGTGGTCCGTGAGGTTACCGTGAACACGACCCCTGCGGCTATATCGGGTTCGTCTTCTGTATGTGTGGGAAGCACCGAGGTTTATACCAATAGCATTTCCGGTGGCACATGGACCTCCAGTGCACCTTCGGTGGGCAGTATCGGCAATAGTACGGGGACATTCTCTGGCATTGCCGGTGGTGGCGTGACTGTAACCTATGCGCTTTCAAATGGCTGCCGTGCCGTAAAGCCGGTTACGGTGAATGCATTGCCCGCAGCTATTTCCGGTCCGGAAACGGTTGCTGTCGGCGGTTCGATAACCCTTGGCAACACTACGGGCGGTGGTAGCTGGAGCAGCGGTAATGCTGACGTGGCCACAGTTCACCCTGCGACAGGGGCGGTGAACGGCGCTTCAGGGGGTGTAACCACAGTGACCTATACGCTTCCAAATGGTTGCTACAGAACGCACCCAATTGCAACTATAGCATCGAAGGCAAGTGTGGGTTCATTTGAAACTACAGCAATTGAAGAAGTGTTAAGTGTGCGCGTATTCCCTAACCCAACTTCGGGGTCGTTTACTATTGCCGCAAGCAAGGCGGGAAATGCGGAGGTCTTTGCAGTTGATGGAAAAATGGTGTTCAGGATGAGGGTGGAAGCAGGTGAGACATCAGTTTCTTTACCGGCAGACCTGGTGAACGGCATGTACACACTAAGTGTGATAACAGATAGCGGCGAATCAAGCGTGATAAGGATTGTGCTGAATCGCTAGGAACTAGTTAGTTCGAGGTAATTATTCGGCCCGTGTTGCAGCACGGGCCGATTGTTTTGTTATCAGCATATCAAATCACTGAAAGCAAATTTGCTTCCATCAAATAAGCCCTTGTCGCTCAGCTTGAGGCTGGGAATTACCAGCAGGGCCATGAATGACATGGTCATAAATGGAGCATGCAGCTTGGTGCCAAGTTGTTTTGCTTCCTTGTCTATCGCAGTGTAGGCAGCAGCAACTTCGTGACCAACTTTGTCAGACATCAGGCCGGCAATGGGGAGCGGCAGGGTAGAGACGTCGGTCGCGCTTCGGGCAACTGCTATACCACCCTTACAGTCAATAAGTGCGTTTACTGCAGCGCATAGTGAGTCGTCATCTACGCCCACTGCAATGATGTTGTGGCAGTCGTGGGCAACTGTTGAGGCAAGTGCTCCCGTTTTGATTCCAATGTTTCTGATAAAGGCAACTGCGACGCTGGCCTCTGGCTCATAACGGTTCACGACAGCAATCTTCAGTATGTCGTTAGCCGTATCAGATACAATCTTGCCATCCTCGATCCTTGCAGGCAGTTCTAAACAGTTGGTGACCAGTTGTCCTTCTATGGCTTCTATAACGCGAATTGTTGTGGCTGATTTGTCGGTCGCGACCGTAAAATCAGACGGTGACTTATGTTTGGCGGCGAAATTGTTTATAACCTGTGGAGGATTGAATGCCAGTTGTGACTTGCCGTTTCGTGCCACCTCTTTCCCATTGATAAAGGTGTGTAGAATGTTGAAGTTTTGCGGGGTGTCGATAATGATAAAGTCGGCAGGGTCTCCCTCCCGCAAAAGACCTACCGGCAATTTGTAGTGGCTGACTGCATTAAGCGATGCCGCGCGGAGGACATTGTACAGGTCATGACCTTTTGCAAGCGCACGTTTTACTGTTTGATTTATGTGGTGCAGGGCTAGTTCGTCAGGGTGCTTGTCATCACTGCACAGCAGTGTCTTGTCAGGGTGAGTGGTGAGTAGGGTATGCAATGCTTCGAAGTTCTTTGCGGCACTGCCTTCACGAATGATGATGTGCATTCCTGCGGCAATCTTATCCAGCGCCTCCTCCAGGGTAAAACACTCATGGTCTGTAGATATACCTGCTGCGGCATACTGTGCCGCCTCTGCGCCCCGCAAGCCCGGTGCATGACCATCTACAGGTTTGCCCACTCTTTTCGCCGCTTCTATCTTCGCCATTACTTCCGGGTCGGCATATAGCACGCCCGGGTAGTTCATCATTTCCGAAAGGTACCAAAGGTCAGGCGAGGATAGCAATTGGGCAACCGCTGCGGAATCCAGCGTGGCCCCGGCAGTTTCGAAACCGGTTGCCGGTACGCAGCTTGGAACGCCAAAGAAGAACTTGAAGTTTGTTTGTTTGGCATTCTCTATCATGTACTGTACGCCTTCCTTGCCGCAGACGTTTGCTATTTCATGCGGATCGGATACAGTAGCTACTGTACCATGTGTCACTGCCATCTGCGCAAATGCCACAGGTGTGAGCATGGAGCTCTCTATGTGGATGTGTGCATCGACAAAGCCCGGAAGAATATAGTTTTCGAATACGGCGTCTGCTTCGGTGATCGATTTGATGGTGCCATTCGAAATTTCGATGGCTGCCGGGTATGTACGGCGCTCGTGAATGTCAATCAGGTTGCCTGTGATGGTCATAGAGGATAATTGTGTAACAAAATTACCTATTAACCAATACCATGCTGCATTAATTCAGTGTTTCGAAACCCTTTCGTCCCATTTCTACTTTTATGTGGATCATGTTAGCCATCAATGCTGCTTTGTTCCTGGCGATATCTGCATACTCACCAGTAAAAAGCTTGTCGACCGTGGCAGTCCAAAGCTCCAGCCAACGGTCGAAGTGTTCTTTGTTCATCGGCATGCGTTTGTCAATATCTACATGCTTTTTTACGGGTTGACCTGTATAACCAGGCACAGCAAAGATCACCATATTCCAGAAGTCGTACATTACGGGTAGGTGGTGGCTCCAGTCATCGCCGATAATGGTGTTGAATATAGGCCCGAGCAAATCGTCTTGCCTGGCTATTGCATAGAAGCTGTCTACAAGTGTCTGAATATCATCTTTACCCGCTATGTCATTCATGGTTGTGCAAAGTTACGTTACTGTGTACATGTGGAGATGATAAGCGTCATGTCGGCACAAGTGATTAGCTTTGAGATAGAAATGTGGGAAGCTTACATTAAAGGATTCCGATCTTACCTGCAACTGGAGCGCAATATGTCTGAGAATACGGTTGAGGCGTATCTCCATGACATACGTATGTTGCAGTCTCATGTTCTGATGGAGCATCCCGGGTTGGCGGTGGAACAGGTGCAGATGAGCCACCTGCAGTCGCTATTGCAGGCTATTAATGAGATGGAGTTGTCGGTTACGACACAAGCACGGGTATTAAGCGGGATAAAATCGTTCTTCGGCTATCTTCTGCTGGAAGAGGTGATACGTAAAGACCCCACCGAGTTGCTGGAGGCGCCCAAACTTCGCAGGAAGTTGCCGCATGTGCTGAGTGTGGATGAGGTGATGCAACTGTTTGCTGCAATAGATCACAGCCGGCCCGATGGTATGCGGAACCGCGCTATGCTGGAAGTAATGTACAGTTGTGGCTTGCGCGTTAGCGAATTGGTGGGGTTGAAATTGTCGGGCCTTTTCCTGGATGTGGGATTCATCAAAGTGACGGGTAAGGGAGATAAAGAACGGCTTGTGCCCATAGGCGATGAGGCCTCAAAACAACTTACACTTTACCGGAATCATGTGCGCGTGCAGGTGCCGATAAAACAGGGGCAGGAAGATTTCGTGTTCCTGAACAAACGAGGGTCGGCATTGTCGCGGGTAATGGTATTTATGGTTCTTAAAGATCTGGCTGCAAAAGCGGGAATAGAAAAGAACGTACATCCGCACACGCTACGGCATTCCTTTGCCACGCACCTGGTAGAGGGTGGGGCAGACCTGCGCGCTGTGCAAGAGATGATGGGCCATAAGAGCATTACCACAACGGAAATATACACGCACCTGGATAGAGCGTTCCTGCGCACCACACTGGAAAAATACCATCCGCGTTACAGGTAGCCTATAGGTCTTTTATCATCCAAAGGTCGCAGCCAAAGTGGCCTGAATTGCCTAATGGCGCAGAAAGATACCGGAAGCCACAATGCTCATATAGGTTCACGGCCATCTTCAATTCAGGTAATGTTTCCAGGTACACCTGCTTAAAGCCCGATTTTCTTGCTGCTTCGAAGCATTGCTCTATCAGTTCTTTACCAATACCCTTGCCGCGTGCCTCGGGCAGCAGGTATAGCTTCACTATTTCGCAGCAGCCGTTGGGTAGACCCTCAGTAGGATATATCCCCGCGCCACCGGCCAATTTCCCTCCAAATTCCACTACAAAATACTCTGCCTGATCTCTGCAAAAAAGCGAATAGAGATCGTCAGTTGTTGGGTCGAAGTAGACAGTCCCGGGTTTGTTTGCTTTAAATTCGGTAAGTACAGCGCGTATAATCGCCGCTATTGTGGCGTTGTCCTCTTTTTGAAGGTGCCGCATATGCCACATCATTCGTCTTTTGGTTTTATCCTGTCTGCCTCTTTGATATTGTATACGCTGTTTACCTGTGTAAGGCAGGTTACGGTAAGGTCGTTGATGCATACATGTGGAGGCAGGGTGGCACAATACCATGCTATGTCTGCTATGTCTTCCGCCTGCAGTGCGCGCACACCGGAATACATGTTCTTAGCGCGTTCTTCGTCGCCCTTGAACCGTACCAGCGAGAACTCAGTTTCGGCCATTCCGGGATTTATAGCAGTCACTTTAATGCCATATGGCAGCATGTCTATGCGGGTGGCCTGGGTAAGGGCGTCAACAGCATACTTGGTTGCACAATACACGTTGCCGTTCTTATAGACGCCTTTGCCGGCAGTAGAGCCAATGTTGATTATGTGGCCGCGAGCCTGTTCGCGCATCATAGGCAACACCTGGCGGGTCATGTAGAGTAGTCCCTTGATGTTAGTGTCAATCATGGTCTCCCAGTCGTCCAGGCTTCCTTCATCTATGGTAGAAAGGCCGGCGGCTAGTCCGGCATTGTTCACAAGTATATCTATCCTGCTTATTTGCTTCCGCAGTTCATCCATGGCTGCCTCTACCTGGTTATTGTCACGAACATCAAACTTGAGTGCTGTCACTTTTACGCCGAACTGCCGCTCCAGTTGCTCCTTGAGCTCCTTTAGCCTTTCTTGTCTGCGTCCTGTTATTATTATGTCATATCCACCAGCCGCGAATTTTTCTGCTATCGCTTTTCCAAAGCCGGCCGTAGCGCCTGTAACCAATATTGTTTTGCTCATAACGATGTTTGATTTGGCAAATATAATTGCTTAGGCTGCCAATTTCTTATAGGCCTCATACTCCATCTCGGTGACACGCACCTTGGGGTATAGCTCATCTAACTGATTTTCGAGAAATGTAAGCCTGTTGTCTATGTTCATCTTCAGGAAGTTGAGCGACTGATATTCCCGCCTTATGTTATGCTCCAGTTGAATGCGCATTTGTGCTACTTCATCATTCACTTTTGCAATGGCAATATTCAGTTTGTAAGAATCGGGCACATAGACAAAGTCGTTGGCCATTTGTCTTCTCCATGCCATGAGTATCTGTTCATTCTTGGGCCCAATGCCGGGAACCTTTATGTTTGGCAACATTTTTAGCTGTGCTGCGTTCCTTATGCCGTTGCTATATAGGGTGGCTTTCTTTGTTGGTCCTATGGCAGGGATGGCATGGTCGTCAAGGCCGAATTGCCATAGGTAGTCGTCCAGTTGCTCGTTGTAGAGCACCTCTTCCGCACGTTGTCGCCTGTTCTGCAATTCCTGGGGCAGTTGCCTGAAGGATAATATGTTTTGCTGTAATGCTTCGAGCGTTTTTCTATAGTTGACATAGTCTGCAGGCGCTTCATAATCACGTATCATTGTTTGCAACTTCATCTTCAGGTGTGTTAGTTCATCGCCTTTCGCTTTGATGGCCTTGTTCAGTCGTTTTGCCCATGGCGACCATTTATAAGTATATACTACCAGTGGCAGAAGTGCCAAAGAACCTGTGATACCCAACGCAAAGGCTGTAATTACACCAGCGCTAAGGAGCACACAAGTTGCCAATCGAAGGTTGCGGACTCGTCTTATTTCCGGTGGCAACTTTATGGATTTTACCTGCAGGGGTTTCTTGTATGCAAACCTCCGCATCTCGGGTGCCTGCACCTTGAAGCTGTTTACAAACTGCTCCATGTTACCAAGCATAGAATTTGCCTGGTAATAGCTATCATCGAGGAAGTACATGATGCCCCGGTTTTTCCTAAACCAGCACCATGGGCACTCCTCCATGCCAGAGGGGTAGGTGTGCAGGTTCGAGACGGAGCAGGTTGCCATGTTTTTTGATAGCTCACCCAGCGCGAGCGCCCACTCTGATGCCGAAGGGCGCGTCTCCTGTTCGAATGCTCTGTGAAAAAGAGCTGCCAGGTCTTCAGGCAAGTCTTCCATTTTGAAACTGTCGGGCGGCGGCGACAGTTTCTTCTTTGTGTTCTCCAGCGAATACGCGAATTGCTTTTGCTTTATTGCCGTTTCCTCATCTATATCCGCTGCGCCTTTGTGCCGGCCGGCAAATGGGTGCCGCCCCAGGAATAGCAATTGGAAGACGAGTACTGCCATCGAAAAGTTATCAGTGTTTGCGGTGCGTACCACATTTTCGAAGGTAGACTTCTTTAATAGTTCTGGCGGCGTGTAGCGGGGTACTCCCACTTCGCAAAAATGGTATCCGTTTTCGTGCTGTATCTGGAAAGAGTCACAATCAATGAATGCGACCATGCCATTGGGGTTTAGCAGAATGTTGCCCTCGTTTACATCGCCAACAACAATTCCTGCTGTGTGTAGCTTGTGGAAAGCAATAGCGAGGTTGCGGGCTACATGCACCAGGAAGTTGTAGCCCTTGTCGTGAAACATTCGTTTCCTATCCATGGGGCTGAACACGTGGTGGAGGGGTACGTAATTTTTTAGCTTCTTCATTACAAAGCCACATGCTTTTCGGTCTGCATTATACACTACATCTGTCGGCCATGCCGCATATGCCTCAATCTCCTCGCTGCGCATGGCAGCCATTAGTTTCAGTTTATCTTCCTTCTCTGAGCTAAGTTGGTCTGAGTAAACTTTTAGTACCAACTCCGCATTATTCTGCAACTCGTATACGGTGCCCTCACCCCCTCTGCCCAGTTCCCGTGCGGTGGTATATGAAGTGTTATTTATTCCGTAAAACGTCATTGTTCGGTCCTTGTAGCGAGGAAGAGTGTTTTGTCGTCGTCTGTCCTCGAGTTGATTGATTCGCTATTTAGCCAGACTCCTAGTTTCGATCCCAGGATGCTCAGCTTGTGTTCATCATTCGCTTGCCTTAGTGGCACAAATAATGCTTCAAAGAATGGGGCATGGGCATTGCGCGTCTCAGTACTCAATGCCAGCATTTGTAATCCGTCTGTGAGTATCGATACCTCGTGTGTGCTCTCTTCTGTTACCATCACATGCAGGTTTGCCATGTTCTCATCGTCTACAAGAAATGCAGTAGTGTTGTGGTATTCTCCACTATGTGGCCACCATACTACCTGGTAGGTGCCACCGTCATTTTTCCTTACTATTGCCCCGTCGCCTATCTGCATAAACACAGACCGGTCCGGAGTCAGGACACAGGCCAGCATGGTTGCTGCATATTCTTCAATGGGTTCGCCAGACTGGTTAGCTGCGTTCTTTAACTCGCAATAGATTGTTTCGGCTACTCCATAAAGGGCAGCTTCCGACAAGCTTTCGGCCAGGCACAAATTGCTAAGTAGTTCCACGCCCCTTTTTACAATATATGCAGAGGCAAAGGCGGCCTGTTTTGCGCTGCCGGCGCCATCGCTGGCACAGCATACCAGTATTTCATTTCCCCTGTCGTCGGTTATAGATGCGAAATGCAAAGCGTCTTCGCATCCTTTATCAACGGCAAGGTGAGATGTGCCGGTTTCACTTTTGCCAATAGCTTTCCAAATCATAGCTCAGACCAGCCGCTGGGAGGTAACAGGTTGATGGCGCTGCCGGGCGTTTTTGCCGATACCATTTTCATGGATGCCGACAGCCAAATGAAAAACTCTCTGAACATCAGCCCCTTCAGTTTCAGTGGAGACCTTACGGATATCTGTTTGAGTATTTCCATATTAGCGCTTTCTACGCCAATGGCGAAGAAGGCGAATGACTTTGCGTCTTCTCCTTTTCGCACTGCTGCAGCGGCGCTTGTCCATTCGTCAGTAGGCGCGCCATCGGTTATCAATATGATCCACGGCTTGTAGTACGCTATGCCATTTTCTTTGTATTCTTTCTTGCGGCGATTCACCAGGTTTATGCCGGTCATTATGGCTTCTCCCATTGGAGTGTCGCCGGTAGTCTCCAGTTCACGTGGGTGGAAGTTGGGTACAGTGTGGAAGTCGGTTTCTATCGATACCGGTCCAAAGGTTACTACTGCCACTTCCACCCGCTTTGTAGCTAGTGGGTCTTGCAGAAGTTCCTGGCGAAATGTGCGCACACCATCGTTCAACTGTGCTATGGGCATGCCCGCCATAGACCCTGACGTGTCTAGCAGCAGCACACACGGGCAGCGTGGCTCCGGGTTGTCTGCGAAGTTGTCACTGCCAAATGGTATCTGTTCAAATGAAATGTATTCATCCATATCCAAAGATAAAATTTTTGCGGCTGTTTAGGGTTTGTACGCGCCGGGCGCTTTCCTAAAATACTGTGAAACAAACGGTTGGTACACGCATTTTTGTACTCGGCAGGGTTTGGTATCTTTGCTTGAAGTAAAAAATCTACAAACCATATGCGCATTATTATCCTGGGCCTTCTGTGCACATCTCTTGTAATCTCATCTTGTGGCAACGGCGCTGCAGAATCAACCTCAGTTGTAGCCCCTGCCGCAGCTGAAAATGATATGGCCGGTGATGCCCCAAAGTATACCCCCGGTGCCAAGATGGATCCTGTTTGTGAAATGGAGTGGGATAACGAGTGGACTGAAAAGACGGTGTACAACGGAGATACGGTTAGGTTCTGTAGCGAAGGCTGCAAAAATGCGTTTGTCGCGCATCCGGACAAGTACATAGCGGCTGGTCACTAACAGTGAGTGCCTAGTGCTTCTTCGTAGCCTTCTTTGCGCGCAGGTTCAGCATTTCTACCAGTATGGAGAATGCCATGGCGAAGTAGATATAGCCTTTTGGTATGCCATGTTCAAAACCTTCCGCTATCAGGGAGACGCCAATGAGAAGCAAGAATGACAATGCCAGCATTTTTACCGTAGGGTGATTGTTAACGAATCGGCTCACTCCGCCCGACGCAAACATCATTATTCCCACAGCGCACACTACCGCGGCTATCATTACGCCTACATGGTTTGCCATACCCACGGCAGTGATAACGGAGTCGAGAGAAAACACGATGTCCAGTATAAGTATTTGCGTGATCACATTCGCAAATGATTGCGCTTTCGTGTTTTTCTCATCGTGTTCGTCACCTTCCAGCTTTTCATGTATCTCGGATGTGCTCTTGTAGATCAGGAACAGGCCGCCTATAATTAGAATAAGGTCGCGGCCGGATATATCCAACTTCTCCACGAGGGTCTGGTTTTGCAATCCCAGCATCGTAGCGATGTTAAATAATGACCCCTTTAGCCTCATCACCCAGTTTATGGAAAGTAGCAGCAGTATCCGGGTAATCATTGCCAGACCTATACCGGTTTTGCGTGCCTTATCCTGTTGGTCCTCGGGCAGTTTACCCGTCAATATAGAAATGAAAACTATGTTGTCTATTCCCAGTACTATCTCCATCACAGTCAGGGTGATGAGCGAAATCCAGATCTCCGGATCAGTAAGCCAATTCATGTAAGAAAAGATGTCTTATTAAAAAGCGTACAAACATACGTAAGAACCAAATGTCAAACGCGGAGAATTTGCGGCGATTGACTGCACACGCATATCTTTACGGTATGCATACGATAGGGAGTGCATTCTATGACCTCAAGGAAGGCCTCGGTACATTGTACGATGAACGAGAGGCTGCTGCAATTGCTCACGGGGCTATGGAGCACATTACCGGCATGGGTAAACTGGACCGGCTAGTAGAAAAAAAACGGTCATTCACTGAGGAGCAGGAATTGCGATTCGTTGATGTGGCTCAACAATTGTTTGCCGGAACGCCTCTTCAATACGTGACGGGCGAGGCCTGGTTTATGGGAGAGTTATATGCTGTAAATGAACATGTACTTATACCCAGGCCAGAGACGGAGGAGTTAGTGCAATGGATCATCAACGACTGGGGGACTGTGCCGTCGCCTGAGGTGCTGGACATTGGCTCGGGCTCAGGTTGTATACCCATTGCGCTGAGCAAAATGCTCAACAACCCAAGGGTTACATCATGTGACGTGAGTGCGGATGCATTGGAAGTTGCCATGCACAATGCTGAAGTGCTTGGGCGGCATGTTGAATTTGTTCATGTCGATTTTCTCGATCCTGAGGCAAGGTCGTGGTTGGGTATGCACGACATTATAGTCTCTAATCCCCCTTACATTCCGCAGACAGAAGCTGATCGCCTGCATGTGAATGTGCGCGCTCATGAGCCCGCGCTTGCCTTGTTCGTTCCCGATAGTGATCCTCTCGTATTTTATCGTGCCATCGCTATCTTTGGTAAGGAGCACCTTAAGCAGGGAGGGGCCATTTATTGCGAGCTTGATGCCGGACACGCTCATGAAACGGCGGCAGTTTTCCGCGACCTGTGTTACAGTAACGTAGAATTGCGAAATGACCTGAATGATAATCCACGGATGCTCTGCGCCCGCTTTTAATTACTTTTGGTTATGCGGCAGTACATTTCCCGATATGCTCCCTTTCTGGTTTCAGCATTGTTGTTGTGCGCGCTGGTGCTGATCGCATTTCCACACTATCGCTACTATGTAGACCCTGACGGGACTTCGTATCTGACTATTTCATCGCGCTATGCCAATGGGGATTTTTCCCGAGCTGTAAACGGCTTGTGGAGTCCATGGGCTTGCTGGCTCACCGCATCGCTCATTCGTCTGGGGTTTGCTCCTGTTCCTGCAGGGTGCATCATCAATACGATCGGGGCTGTAGGGTTTTTGTTTGGCTCAGGCTTGCTATTGGCAAGGTTTTCTGCGAATCGTCAGCAACAGTGGCTTTTTATGCCCACTATTGCCCTTTTCCTTGTATTTGCTGTATACTGGCAGTCGTTCGACGATCTGTGGCAATGCTTCTTCCTTTCGTTGATACTCGCACTCATGCTTCGTCCGGGATACGAGCGGCATGCGGGCCATTGGTTGTTAGCCGGCACCCTGGGTGGACTGGCTTATTTCGCAAAAGCATACTCGTTTCAGTTTCTGCTACTGTTTTTCTTCGTGTCGTCCTGGTTACTCGGCGACCGGGCACGCGGGAGGTGGCTGGTCCGGTTTAGCGTATCAGCAATAGTAATGGCTATTGTCGCTTTTCCGTGGATATATGCGCTGCACGAGAAATATCATATATGGACCACGTCGACAGCCGGAGCGCTGAATATGTCGTGGTACCTGGTGGGGCATCCTACCTGGAATGATTCGATTGATATTCTCCTGCCTCCTGTCTATGATAATAGCGTATACAATTGGGAAGATCCATGGTTTGCCTCGGGCCATTTATCAGGTTTCCTGGACTCTTCTCATTTGTTCTTAAGGCAGATATTGCGAATTGGCTATACATCTTTGATGTACCTATGGTGCCTGGCTGAAATGTCGATAATATTTCCTTTATTGGCAGGATATGTTGTTGTGCGACTCTTATTTCAAAAACGATTCGGACCGCTTAGTGTACAGGAGCAGCTTGGTTACTTGTTCGTTTCGCTGCTGCCTGTGGGGTACTTGCTGGTACATATAGAGTCACGGTACCTGTGGAGTGCCTTGCCGATCTACATTATTGCACTGTTGCCGCTTACGGAACGCACGAAACGGGCAAGGCTTTTTCAAATACTCTTGTCGCTGTCTTTGCTTGTTTTTCCTGCAATGCAGATGTTCAAATTGTATGATGAGGGGCGCAATGAATATCTGTTTGCGAACAGGTTAATTCAAGCGGGGATTTCCAATTCATCAATTGTGTCAGACCTGCATCCGCGCTACTTATCTAAGATCTGCTATTTCTCATCCAATCAGTTTTTTGTCGTTTCGTTACAATCGACAGATGGAGTGAAAGCGGCTGACTCAGTACGCGCTCAGAATACCAAACGTCTGCTGGCCGATGCTCAGAACAGGCACGTGACTTACTACTTGCAGGGCAGGGGTAAAAGAAAGAATCCGGGTTTTGATGAATTGTTTTTTGAAAACGTCAGCGAGGTGGCTCATGATGTGACATTCGAAAAGGTACTGGAAGATGCCGGGACAGGTTATGTCCTCTACAGGCTACCGGGTAAATAATTACCTGTGCTCAACGCAATATAGAAAATGGTCGGCCTGTTCACGGAAGGTCTCTGTGCGTCGCAGGGTAGGGCGGCCTCCCAACACATTATCGGTTAGGTGCAGGCCAATGTGCCCCAGGTAGCTGCCGGCCAACGCATCAATGTCTTCTTTATCCAAGTCAAACTGCAGGTTCACTCCCGGTATATCGGCAATAGGACCTTTTGATCCGCAACCCGCACACGCCCGTTGCCACTTCTTATTATAAAGCGTTACAGTGTTGCCATTCTCTAAGGCTAGTTCCAGTTTAGCCCCTTGAGTCACGATGAATGGCACGCCACCGGCCGATGCTTTTAGCTCAAAGATGTATTTGCCGGCATCATCTACAAATCGGTAATAGGCCGTAAGCGGATTAGAAAACGTGGGGCGCACGAGTGCCGTCCACGATGTCACCATTTCGGGATCTGATTCCAGCCCGTCATTGTCTTCGCGCTGTTGCGCTGCAGAAAAAAGCGGAAAAAGTAAAAGTGCAAACAGAATATTACGCAACAGGCTCTGCATTATTCAACGATTGGCTATTTCCAGATTTGCCCGTTGTTGTAATTCTTTTTGTACCAGCGGCGCTTATACTCGTTGTAGTGCTCCACTTTAGTTTCGTCGTTCTTGTCTTTATATACAGACCACCATCTGCGCTTTGGTGCGCAGCTGCTACATACAATGATCAGCACGGTGATAGTACTTAAAAAAAGTAAAGTCTTCCTGGTGGTCATATTGATGATTGTTGCAATGTAATTAGTAAACGCTGTAAATCTACAACTTTTTCCTTGTACATAGTTACATCATAGTTTGCAACTTGCTAATATGCAAGGCATGCGTATTCCAGTTTATACCTGCGACAACCCTGCCAATATGCGTGCCGAAGCGTCAGTGTTTTACCTTGTGCGATTTCTTTTTCCCCTTTACCGGCTGCTCTTTTTGTGGTTCGTCATTGAACATTTTCTTAATAAACGGCACATTGTCGTCCAATTTATACTTGTGTGCGCCTGCTATCAGGAAAACCAGGAGTATCAGGAGCAAGATGGGGTAAACCACGAACTTCCTGATTCTCTTATAAATCAGGGCACGTCTGTTTCTTACTATCTCATCCTGGTCAAGGTAGCCACGGGTTTCTATCGTATGAATAACGACCTTATTTTTTGCCCTGGTTTCCTTTTGCCAGTTGGCATATTTTTCAAGCGAGCCTTGCCGGCGCAGGATCTTGCCTTTTTCTGTAAGGAAATTAACACCACCTTCGCGAACGCCAAAGAACTCGTAATCAATAAGATACTGAATAATGTTCTTGACACTCTGGCTTTGTAAAGAGCGGAAAGCCCGCTCGTCCAGCGCCTGCTCAGCCATTATTTTCTCTTTGTCATCGCCTATAAAGTTTCGGAGAGCTATTTGCACACCCTTGGTATCACTGAACGTTTGTGTTGGGATTATCCTATCCAACAGTGCCTTTTCAAAGTCGTTAAGTTCCGTCTTCATATATCAGAATGTCGAGTACTCAAACCTACTCTACTACAGCGTTAACTGCAAGGGGGTAAATGTTATCGGTTTATTATTGTGCAGGCTGCATCACTTGTGCCTGAAATTCTGATTTTGTATGTTTGTTGTGCAAAAAGAGCCATCATGAAGAAATTAATTTTGGTAAATGTGTTCCTTCTCATTTCCTTTTTGACATTTGCCCAGAACTATTACCTGGGTACTTCGGCAGACGGGGTAGAGGAACTATACATTATGTCTGTGACGTCTAACATGACCACAAAGAGTAAAGTAGTTTTCGATCGTTTGAAACCGGCAGACGGGAAGCTTGCTGACTTTCGGCACCAGGCCAAAATGAATGCTGACAAAGATATCGATAAGGGAAAGCTGGACAAGCTCGGTTATTATCGTAGAAAAGTGCAATATAGCTGCTATGCGAAAAAGTATCGTGTGATGGAGGTTACTTATTATGAAATGGGAGGGAAGGTGCTTGATAAAATAGAATATGACGAAGATGATGCGCAGTGGAAAGTATTACCCAAAGGGAGCCTGGTTGAGGCTACATTCAAGAAGATATGCACAAAGTAGAGCATTGGTAGAAAGAACTGAATAATTGATATGTCCGCAAAAGCCTACCTTTGCGGACATTTTTTGTTAGACATAGAATAATTATCATCAAGTATGCGTAAGAAAATTGTTGCAGCCAACTGGAAAATGAACTTAAACCTTTCTGAAGGCGCTGAGTTAATAAATGACCTATACAATGGCATGCCCGAGCTTAGCGAGCACAGGTTGGTAGTAGTGGCCCCGCCATTTGTTCACATTGGCCAGGCAGCTACACAGCTTGCCACAATGGATCATGTTTATCTCGGTGCGCAGAACTGTCACCAGGAAGCGTCCGGTGCATACACGGGAGAGGTTTCTGCTTCCATGCTTAGTAGCGCTGAAGTACAGTATGTGATCATAGGGCACTCTGAAAGGAGGCAGTACTTCGGCGAAGACAATGAGATGCTGGCAAAGAAAGTGAACCAGGTCCTTGCCAACGGCATGAAAGTGATATTCTGTTGCGGTGAGTCGCTGGAGGTGCGCGATGCCGGAACCGAAAATGCATGGGTAGAGACCCAGCTACGCGAGGGGCTGTTTCACCTGGGTGAAGAGCATTTCAAGAATGTGGTGATTGCCTATGAACCCATTTGGGCTATCGGAACCGGCCGTACAGCTTCTGCACAACAGGCGCAGGATATGCATGCTCATATCCGCAGCGTGCTCACTTCACAGTTCGGCGCTGAGGTTGCAGATGGCATCTCCATACTCTATGGTGGTAGCTGTAAACCATCGAATGCGGCCGAGTTATTTGCATGTGCAGACGTGGATGGCGGTCTCATTGGTGGTGCTTCATTGAAAGCAGAGGAATTCATTGGTATTGTGAGCGCTATGCTCGAAACTGAGGTCGCATAAATTTTTTGCACGAAAATTTTGGAGGACGAAAAAGAGTCGTATATTTGCACTCCGATTCCAAAGATGGCGCGTTGGTCAATCGGCTAAGACGCCTCCCTTTCACGGAGGAATGACGGGTTCGATTCCCGTACGTGCTACAAAAAGCCACCCGTTTTGGGTGGCTTTTTTGTGCTTTCTAATGTCGTTTTAAGCGAAACCCGCGGCAAGGAAAACCAGGCCTGACGCGATATACACCAGCCCCACTATCTTTTGAAGTAGTACCTCATTGACGTTGTACACGCGCAGCAGGTAGGTGCCCCCGAAAATATAAAGCAAGTAGGCGGCAAGGCTGCCCAGGGTATCGAATATGGCAAAGGTGGTTATAGAGGCTATATGCCCCAGCGCACGTGAGAGTGCATAAATATATAGCCAGAAGGGTATCTGCTGGGGATGTATGATGATACTTATGATTCCCCGCGTCATAATTGGCTTATTGGTTGATTTGAGCGGCTTGCTCTTTTCCAGTAGTATCCATGCACCCCACACAAAACTGAGTATACAGCCCGCTATGCCTAATGCCTTCAGGCTAAGGAAGCTGCCATCAATAGCGCGGTAGAAGCCGATTGCTAAAACGCAATAGAGGTACTCGAAAACAAGTGCAAGCAGCACTATTGCGGCCAGTGTTGCGATTTTCTTTCGGGCATACAGGTGCATCATCAACGTATTGATGTTGCCCGGGAAGAGGTAGCCATACATGCCGGCGGCAAATGCGAGGAATAACATGCTAGGCTGCCATTTGTTTGTAGCGTTTCTCTTGCTTTTTCAATTCCCGGTATTCTGCGTAGGTCATAAATTCATTGCCGTTTTTTTTGTTGTGTACTGCAATTTCATACATCTGGCGATAGTGCCAGAAGAGGTCCTTATGAGCCTGGAATAACCTGTATGTCGGGTCATAGATATGTGCTGGTTCGGCGCCACTGCCGTTCAGTTCCAGTATAGCGAAATCTTTTCCCTGCTTTAGCGCGTCAATGCTCTTCGCTCTCAGGTCGAACCTGCCGTAGTAGAAGCCCGGTACTTGCTTGCAAATAATATCAAATGTAGCAGCTAATTCAGCATCAATGATAGCGCCATAGTCCCTGAACTCCGCACCCCGCACATGATTGCCATAGGGAACCAGTAATATTTCTTCACCTTTTCCTGGTATTCGTGCTAACTCCTCATGCCGCTCCCGGAAGAGAATGTCTTTTTGCAGGTAGGCCCTGTCTTTATTAAGGATGAGGTCACGCAACTTCGTGCGGCCATCGCCGGTTACAGTAAGCAGTTGCTTGTAGGTTACGGACGTTATGCGCCCGCGGTCGCTTTCCGGGTGTCTCACATAGAAAACACTAAGCTCTATGGGGTAATCAACGAATGCCTGTATCAGAAAGTTGACTTTCACGCGGCGCATATACTCCTCGAGTTCATTTGCGGAATTGATCTTAGAAACATTCCATCCCCGCTCACCGCGGTCCGGCTTTGCTATCAGTGGAAATGTCAGTTCGGCTGCGTCCAGTTTTCGTAATGTTTCGTCTTGCGAATCACCGCTCTTTACAAGCACCGTGGCAGGGTATAGGTGACGCGGCAGCAATTGAAACACGTCCCACTTGCTCTCAAAGAACATGCCACCGGTTTCTATGCCCGGATTAGCCGCAGAGAAAAAGAAGAATGACCTTGCCCTTGCTGACAGGTAGATGTAGTAAACACTCAGGGGTAGGTACACGAGCCATTGCGGCCAGTATTCCCAGTTTGTAAGCCTTATTCTTAGTCTTCGTAGCATCAGAGTGTGGTAATGTGAAACTGGTATTTCTTCAGGTCGTAATAGTGGAAGGAATAGCCCTCCGGATCCATACAGATAAAACTGTAGCTCAGCGTTTGTACTATCTCATTCCTATTCATGATGAAGCCGTTTTGCGTGTCTTTCAGGCTCTGAAAGAAACGGAGTATAGATAGCTTATCCAAGGGAGGGTTCATGGCAATCCAGTTTCTGAAGTAGGTTTCGCGCATACTCTTCGCCTCTTCGTCATAAAGTGTAGCCGATGAGAAAATATGAGTGGCTGTTTCGTCGAGCGACTCCCGACTCTTCTCATTGCCATCCCAGGTGAGTCTGAATAATTTGCCGTCTGAGAACACGATCAGCGTGTAGGGCTCAATATTATCCATTGGCATTAACATCCACTCTATGACCGGCATCCGTGAGTCTAGCAGCGTGCGAACGATAATTCCCCTGCTCAGGCGGTAGGGAGGAGCCGGTACATGTTTATCAAATGCACCGTTCAGCAATACCACTACCGCTCCCGCTTCATTATATCCTACCCAGCTACCGCCACCGGTAGGGTCCAGGGGCATTACATACCGCAGTTCATTGCCCTCATAAGTGGCCGGCACCAATGCACGAACTCGTCTCGGGCTCTCGTCCCGTAGCGACGCTATCAAGCTACTCTTTCCGGTGGGCGCATATAGCACTGTGCACATGTCAGGCGTGGTTTGTATTGGCTTGCTCTTTTTTGTATTTGATCGTGGAGTAGGCCATACCAAAGTTCTCACTAATCTGCGTGAATCCCATCTCCGTTAATGCAACCTTAATAAGTGCCAGGTGATGGATAATATGTTCAGTATTATACATCAATTCCCGGTAGTAGGTAGTGCCGGCGCTGCACCCGTCGCCCTTCAGTATCATGCCTTTATCTGGCATTTCGAGTTGCTCCATCAGCGTTGCCAGAAACTCCTGCGCAGATTCTATCCTTGTTTCGAGGAGTAGGTTGCGTTCGCGGTTGTGGTAGTCGGCTTGTCCGTTATCATATCCATTCATGGTACATGCCAGCAACTCCACAATGTGCCGTGTATGGCCGCCTATTGTGGCGCCGCCCAGGAACCTGGACGGTTGGCCATACTGCTCCGGCGCCAAAATGGTTAGCAGGTTGCTTAGTGTCTGCAGCTGTTCTCTGATCTGGGTGAATATCATAGAATGATGTTAGAAGTTGTATGAAAATTCGGGGGCTACTACGATGCTCCTGGTTAAGCCGTCGGGCCGTATATCGCGCACCACCAGCGGTCGGCCCAATACCAACCCGACGGTGCACTTTTTTGCACGGTACTGCGCATTCAGGGTCGCGTTCAGCGTAAGTCCATCAGATCCTGTGAGCGATGACTCGCGCATACTCGCCGGGTCGAAGAAGCTGTCTTCACCAAGATGGTAAACAGCCAGTAGGCCGGGTGTCAATGTGCACTTTTTGCCTGCGGTAAATGCGTGTCCTGCTTTAAGCAGTACGTCTGCGCGACGCCTGAATTTGTTTGTTTGCGGGTAGGCATTGCTGTCTGTTCCCGGCCATGCCGCATAAAGAAACCCATTCTCGTTCTTCCCACTTAGCGGTTGCTGATAACCCGCGCTGAAAAGCCATTTTTTCCTGGTAAGGGTCACGCCTCCAATGGCATCATAGGTGCCAAGTGATGACTGGTATTGCATTGGGAGGGGATGGCCGTTGTAGCTCATGCCACCATTGCTCAGCGGTGCCTTAAACCCTACTGTTATAGATATTCTCCAATCGTTTAATGCTTTTATGCTCTTTGTCACATTAGCATAGATGTCTCCTGCACTCACAGCGTTCCCTAAATTACCTGAGGCATAGTTACCAGTTACTTTTGCCTGTATCGTGTAGTTTCGGTTTGCATGCAGTTCGTAGGACAGTCCGGGTGTACTCACGAATACGCCATCGTCCCCCAGGCCGTTGGCCCAGGATAGGGTGATTTTATGTTTTGTCGTATGTGAGTCTGGGTCGATTTCCTGCTTCATAGCCCCCATCGTGCAAAAGCCGGCATCACTGCATCCCTGGGCAACTGCGTTGGTAATGGATGTAGCAAGGGCAATAGAAATTAATAGTGTCTTCATTTCAATTTCAGTTTATGTGCCAAGGCCGTTGCCTGGCGTCTATGCATGATGGCGATAAGAAAGCAGCATACAAACACGATGATGGCATAGGCAAATAGTTGCCCTCCGTCGCCTGCAGATTCAATGCCTATTACGAACACGTGTGCCCCTATGGCTCCGGACATTAGACCCATACCCAGTATGCCGCCTATGAACGCTGTGGCAGGCACCAGCAATAATATACCGGTTATTAGCTCCATAACGCCCGTACCTATGCGTCCCCAAGGCTCTACACCCAGTTTGCTGAAAATGGCTACCGACTCCGGGTGGGCGGTAAACTTGAAGTACAAGGTCTGCAGCAGGATGACCGCTGCAACTATCCTGAGTAGCCAGGATATGATCAGTTTGAGTTTCATTTCTTGTTTTTTATTTCTTGATAAGATTTTCCCAGTTTTTATCTCCACGCATTTTCAGGTTGCGCTCATCCTTGTTCCACTTAGGCAGTGTGTTGTTGGTCCAGGTGTGATAGAAGAGATATAGTTTGCCGTCCGCTATCTTGAAGGTTTCGGGGTCTATTTCCACTTTTTCGCCGGTGCTTCCCATGGCGTAAGCACACCAGCCACCATATTGCGGTTCGTAGTTCTTGTATTCCTTAAGGAATAGTTCTTTGTTTTGCGGTGATGAAAGGTGATAGGTCACACCTTCAGCGCTCACCGCATACTGCTTTTCGCCCTTTACTGCTTTGTGCTCTGTGAAGTAGGCTACAGGGTCATATCCCTGAATGGCTACCCCATGTTCCAGGTTGAATTGCTTTTGCCTCAATTCCTTCTGAGCACCAACCGTGAGCGCTTGTAGCAGAAGTATTGAAATGAATGTTAATTGCATTGTAAGTCGCATCGCTACTATTTTGTGGCAAAGTGACAAACAATGTGGCGTGCCGGCAATGGCAGTATTTCCTGTAGTGTGGTAGATTTTTCCCTTTATTGGGAAACAGGGGCAGATTCGCCCTCCTCTTTTACCTTTTTTAGCTGCGTGGGTGTTTGGGAGGTGTATCCCTTAATAAACTTTGAGAAGTGCGATACGTCGTCAAAGCCCAGTTCAGCCGCAATTTCCTTAATCGATTTGTCGGTGTAGTAGATGAGCCGTTTAGCCTCTGCTACCACGCGCTCGTGTATTATGGTTAGTGGCGATTTCTTGCAGTAGCTTGAAAATAGGTTGGATAAAGTTTTGGGAGATTTGTGCAGTTGTGCCGCGTAAAATTTCACTTGTTTCTCCTTCCTGAAATGAACCTCTACAAGCAGGTTGAATTTCCTGAGCAGGTTAAATTGCTCTTCCTCCGGCTCTTGCTTCAGGTATTGGCGTTTCGAAAGCCGGGTGAGCATGATAATATATTGTACCAGGAGCATACGCAGCATCGTGGCCTTTGTAGAATCGTTGCTCTTCATTTCTTCCCTGAAGTGATCGAACAATTGCTCAAGCTTCCTGATTTCCCCTGCTTCAGTGCTGATGAGCATTACGGGAGATGGGCCGAAAAAAAGAAAGCCTACACACCCTACTTCTTCATCATGGTTTATGATGCAATAGAAGTCACGGTTAAATTGCACGGCTGCCACATCTTCCGGGCGGGAAAAAGAGAATGACTGATTCAGCATGAGGGGGATGATCGTGTTGGTACCCACAAGGTATTCTACCTCATCTATCTTCACCATCTGGGGGGCTCCACGGTTCCATGCTATTGTGTGCGTATTGAATCCTTCTGCCTGTTCAAAGTAATTTTGCCTGAACGTTTTTTCTTGTTCTATCAAACGCAGCACAGCGCCATTCCCACTTTCCCTGAATTCTGCTATCATTCGATAATTGTGTTTGCGAAACCACGTTTATGGTCAAAACAAATATAGTGATATTCAATTGGGTATAACGCTCTTGCTCACTACTGTATCGGCTATTGCTGTTGCAGTGCCTCCCAGAACTCTGCTGCCCGACGCGTATGCGGAATGACGATGGTGCCACCTACAATATTAGCCACCGCGAAGATCTCGTACATCTCTTCAGTGCTGATGCCCTCATTATGGCATTTCTCCAGGTGGTACTTTATGCAGTCGTCGCAGCGCAGCACCATGCTTGCTACAAGGCCCAGCATTTCTTTGGTGCGAACCGGCAACGCACCTTCAGCATAAGTATTGGTGTCGAGGTTGAAGAGGCGATTGATCACCTTGTTGTTCTTACTCAGGATCACCTCGTTCATTTTAGCGCGGTACTCGTTGAATTCTTTTACCTGGTTCATATTCTTATTTAGTTAGAGAGATTTTGTTTTCTTTTTGCTGGGATTTGGGAGGTATCTATTCCTGTATCATCTCCAGGAATGTTCTTAGCCCTTCGCGTTTGCTGCTATCAAGCTCATAACGGATGTTCTTGCGGTAATAGGTGTCCAGGTCGTACCATGGAAAAGGGTTTTCCCGGATCACTTCATCGATGTGTTTAAGGCCCTCTGCATTTGCGGCATCAAATCGCTCAATGAAAGCTGCAGGCAACTCCTTGTTTGCTACCCAGGCTGCAAAGACAAAATCAAGTCCTGTATGTGCTTTCCATGCAGCGGAGAGGTCATACACGTATTCAAAGTTGTTCAGTTGTTTCAATGCCCGGTCGCCAATTATTACGCCCGCTGTTGTGCCGTTAATGTAATCTATGTAATGTTCGTTGGCCTGTTTAAATGTTACGTCTATTTTCCAGTAGCGCTCCAGTAGCAGTTGAGCAAGGCGCACTGAAGTTCTGGATTGGTAGTCGAGGTACACAGAAGTCACATCTTTTATCGGTACCTGGCTGAAGATGGCCACTGATACTACATCGCCATCAGCGGCTATTCCGTAGTTGCTGATGATACGGGCATTGGCAATAGAGGGGATGGCAGCTACAGGAAGTAGCGCAGCATCTATCAGGTTGTCCCTGAGCATAGATGCAAGATTGGCAGGGTAGTCCAGTTTTAGCTGATCGGGAAGCAGCAAATTGCTGCGCTCTATTCCGTATAAAAGCGGCTTGGTATTCAGGTAGCTCACAGCTCCTATCCTGGTTGCTGGTGTCATTGGGTGGCAAAGATATATAGGGAGGTGTTGCAAAAACAAAAAGGCAGACTATGGGCCAAAAGTAAATGATGATGCATCTTCCCCGACTCTCGGATATGAATGTCTGAAATGTAATGCCCGAGCGGGTTTCGCACTTTTTTTATTTCACACAACCTTAACGCGTAGGGGCAGAGTGCTCGCTTTTTCGTTTTGTAGCTTGCGGCCACATCGCATAAACCAAAGGAGTACATTTTGCAGGAAACCTCCCTACTCCTGTTCTAAAACCAAACTTTATGAACATCGGATTCGCCATCAGGTCCATTCGTACAAAACTGTCTATTGCACAGTACGAATTGGCAGAAAAATGCAACATTTCACAGACCGCCTTGTCCCAGATAGAGACCGGGAGAAAACGCCCCAGTCCCAAGACGCTGGACAGCATTTGCAAAGTGCTGGATGTGCCAACTGCAATCATCTATATAATTGCTATGGAGCGGGCAGATGTGCCTGAAAGTAAGCGTGCAGTTTACAATCTTGTTTTTCCATCCATAAAGGGCCTGGCCTTGCAGATGCTGGATACCGAGCATCACGAGTTGACAGCCGAAATGGATAGATAAGATTTTACCGAAACGTAAGTGCCATGCCAATACCCGCGCCATATGGTGTGGGAGTAGGGGCTACATGCAGAGAAATGTCTCGTGAAATGTCGAAATTCCTCAGGTGCGCAGATGTCACCGCATCAAGTATTTGCATGGCATAGGCCAGGCTGCTATACACGATGGTCATGTTCAGTCTCCTGTTTGCATCATCCTGAAGCTGTTTCAGTTGTTCGTCTGAGTATACACCCACGTACTCGTCTGTGGCGCTTGTCCCCGTGTTGTTTGCAGATATGCGCCCCACATATGCCTGGCGCAGGGTCGTGTATTCTTTACTGTTCTGCACTATAAAGTAGCCTGCTACAGAAAGTCCGGCATAGACTATGGGTAGCTTCCAGTATTGTCGGTTATATACCTGGCCCATGCCCGGTAGGAGGGCGGCATATAGCCCTGCTTTCTTGGGGTTGGGTGCCCACTTTTCCTTTCTGATGGTAGAGTCTGTTTTGCGTAGTTGCTGCATGCCTGTCGGTAGCATGCTTTTTTCGCTCTTGCCCGGACTCTGTGCATAGCAGGGAGGTTGCGTCTGCACGCAGAGTAGGAACACCAGTATTTTCAGTAGTCTGTCCAATGGTTTTGTGGTGGGGCAAAGGTAGCGGCTGGCGGCCTGTTATCCTATATACTGTTCCACGCAAAAGGGCTTAAGCATAATTTTAACATACGATTCGAGGCAGAATGGTACTAAATTTGTTTTGCACTATTAGCTGGCGCAGGCGGCTTTCCGTGGTTCAGCGCCTATTAAATTCATAACATCCGCCCGGAACCGGCGGTAAAAACCAAAACAATGAAAAAAGTTGCGTTCATGTTGCTGGCTGCCAGCGTATTGATATTCTCAGGTTGTACCAAAACCGGACCTCCCGGACCGCAGGGAGTGCAAGGTCCTCAGGGCAACGCCAACGTTATAGGGTCAGATCCGTTCACCGTTTCTCTTTGGTCGCAGGACGGCAACTCCTACCGTGCAGACTTCAACAGTTCTGATATCACAGCAGACATAGTAGACAGGGGCATTGTGTCCGTTTTTAAGAGCTATGGCACTAGTTCAAATCCAGAGTGGTCTCCGTTACCAGACATAAACGGAAACGTTTCCACTGTTTTTAATTTCCGCGATGGTGCATTCACCATCTGGGTTGCAAATACCGATGGTACCGTCACTAGTTTTCCCGGTTCACTTACCTTCCGCATGGTTGTTGTGGCTCCGGCACTTAAACAGGCAAACCCGAATACCGACTGGAAGAACTACAATGAGGTTATGAGAGTGCTACACAATGAAGCGACGGTTCAAAACGCTTCTGCACAATAGTTAGAAATGAATTTGATGGGGTGGGGTAGCATGGCTTCCTCACCCTTTTTCGTCACCATCGGGCTTTATTGATAGCCCCCTTATCTCTTCGAGCCGCGCTACACAAAGCTCATAATGGACAGTTGGTATACCGGCCGTTACAATGCAGAATAGTTGCAGATCCTGCTTGTATATCGTTGCGTCAGCCTGCTTTAGCAGGTGCAGCACTTCTCCCATAGCCGGGTAGTCGAAGTGTATTTCCACATTCTTTTCGATCCACTTTTCTATTCGCGGTGCATTTGCCAGGGCCTCTGTAGTCGCTGTCTTATAGGCGTTTATAAGTCCGGGCACGCCAAGCAGTGTGCCGCCAAAGTAGCGAACAACGACAACAAGCACGTTTGTTATCTCTGCACTGTCTATCTGGCCCAGCATGGGCCTGCCGGCACTGCCCGATGGCTCGCCATCGTCATTTGCGCGATATTGCAGGCCGTCGGTTCCGATACGGTAGGCATAGCAATGATGCACTGCCTTAGGATGCGCTTTCTTTAAAGTTTGCAAATGTCTTTTTACATCATCCGGCGTTGCTATGGGATAGGCGAAGGCGAGGAACTTACTGCCGCGATCCCTGAACTCGCCGGTGCTTTCCCCGGATATCGTCTGGTACTTATAGGGCTCACTCATGCTATAGCGGATAGAAAAGCGCGTAGTTCGTCTCTCATCGGTGCAATTTTACGCTTTTCATAATCAAAGCATACCATTCCGGTGCTTGCATGGGCTATTGTGATAGTCCTATCTCCCCGGGTAGTTTCGATCTTGTATAGCAGGCTGAAACTGCCCGACTGAATGTCGTCTGCAAAAATAGCTATCCTTAGCCTGTCACCATAGAAAGATTCCGCTTTATAGGCTATTGTAACGTCAGCCATTATCAGGCTGTTGCCACCGGCGTTCATCTCCGTAAAGCCGCTGTGGGCCAGCATTTGCATCCTTGCCTCGTGAATGATGGAGAGTATTGAATCATTGCCCACATGATTGCCATAATTAATATCAGTAATTCTTACCGCGATATCAGCAATATATAGTGGATTGTTATGAGGAAATTGTACTTTTACACGACTCATGCTAAAAACTGAAGTATGAAAATAATTTGTGTTGGACGAAATTACGCTGATCACGCCAAAGAACTAAATAATGAGCTCCCAACGGAGCCGGTTATTTTTATTAAGCCGAAGGGGGCTATACTCATACCGCATAAACCTCTTTATTATCCGGAGTTTACCGATGATTTACAATACGAATGTGAATTCGTAGTACGTATTTGTAAAAATGGTAAATATATACAGGAGAATTATGCGCATAGCTACTACGATGCGATTACGCTTGGTATAGACTTTACCGCGCGCGACCTGCAGCGTCAGCAACAGGCAAAGGGACTTCCCTGGGAAATCGCGAAGTCGTTTGATTGCTCGGCAGCGGTGGGTGATCTGAGGCCGGTACCTGCAGACCGCGAACTGAACAATATCTCTTTCCGCCTGGATAAGAATGGAGAGACCATGCAACGCGGAAACACGTCAGATATGATCTTCAACGTGGGAAAGATAATTGCATACGCTTCCCGCTTTTTTACGATCAATATAGGTGACCTTATTTTTACAGGCACACCGGCTGGTGTGGGCGCTGTGGTCACGAATGACAGGCTCGAGTGTTTCCTGGAGGGAGATAAAGTGCTGGAGGTAAACGTGCGCTAAGCGTCTTATTTCAAAGGAGCGGTGAAGGACCCCGTAAAGTTTGACTGTAGATAATACATGTCGAAGGTGCCTTTCATTACGTCGTTAGCCACTTCGGTGATCACTATTTTTCCGGTTCGGGCCATAATGCTGTTGCTGCCGTTCCTATATTGACCGGTATTGCCGGTAATGTTGCCACCTGTACCGCGGTAGTCTATTGCGTAGGTCTTTTTACCTCCGGTGAAGCCGGTTAGGGCTATATCCAGGCTTTGGCTGCCGTCCTTACTGGTGCCTGTTATGTAAACAGTTCCCGGTGTAGATGCATCTGTCACCACATTGGTTGTTGTCCACAATGTGTCCTTATCCATTACAAAAGTCATGGTTGTAGGTAGCGGGTCCTTCTTCTTTTTGCATGCGGCGGCAGCAAGCATCAGGGGAAGTAATATGGCAAGGAGGTACTTTGTCATGTTTCTAAGTTACTAATCTTGCTGCAATTGACCGTCGGCTGCCTGCAGCTTTATGCTATTCTTTACATTAGTCGTTCAGTAACCCCGGCCTACGCTCTTTTGTCCGTTGCAGCGACTGTTCATAGCGCCATTCGTCTATCTTTTTAGGGTCGCCACATAGCAGCACATCAGGCACTTTCCACCCTCTGAATTCGGCTGGCCGCGTATAAACAGGTGGTGCCAGCAGCCCGTCCTGGAAGGAGTCGAACAGGGCAGAAGTTTCATCGTTCAGTACGCCCGGCAGCAGCCTGCCCACGGCATCTACCACCACAGCAGCAGCCAGCTCACCGCCGCTCAGCACATAGTCGCCAATAGATATCTCGCGCGTTACATAATGTTGGCGTATACGGTCGTCAATACCTTTGTAATGGCCGCAGATTATGATCATATTGGTCTTCAGCGACAGTGTATTTGCAGTCCGTTGGTCAAAGAGGTCGCCATCCGGTGTCATGTAGATCACCTCATCGTAGGGGCGCTCTTCTTTCAATTTATCCAGTAGTATTGCCAGCGGCTCCGGCATCATTACCATGCCGGCCCCGCCACCAAATTGATAATCGTCCACTTGTGCCTGTTTGTAGGGTGTATAGTCGCGCAGGTTGTGAACAAATACCTCAAGCAATCCTCTATCCTTAGCGCGTTTCATTATAGAATGGCTGAAAGGGCTATCAAGCAGGTCCGGCACCACAGAGATAATGTCTATTCTCATTTGCGGGCAAAGATAGTATTCTAATTGCAGGCGCGTCAGCGCACCATCGGCTGCCTGATAATAGTCTTAAGCTTTTCCGGTGCCGTTCGGCGCATATCACTCAGGTATATCTCCCGGTGTTTGCCATGCAGTTTATAGCCATTGTCAGCTATGAAGCGGTGGAGCTTTTGTATGTTCTCCGTCTCCTCGCTATACGGACCAATATGCAGCAGTTGTGCGCATTTGCCCTCATGTTGCTCGCCAAAGACCACCTTCGCAGCCATCTTTACGTCCTTTTTCTCCGTCACCTTTTTTCTGGCCTCTTCCACCATTGCATTGGTCACGAACGCTGGCTGCAGTATCATCATTGTCCACTTCCATTTTTCCCTGTTGCCTGTGGCAAAGGCGCGCATATCATCGGCCCACCACTGGCCCTCCAGCGGCATCACGGCAAAGTCTTGCCCGCCCGCCTTTTTCACATCAAACTTTATAGTGTAGGCAATGCTATATAGTGCCTCCACCGCATCGCGAAAGATCGGGGAACTGTTCGGGTCGCCGTGGCCATCGCACATCAGGTAGGGCAGGGTGGGCACGTCCACAATGGCTATGTCATTTGCTTTCACTTTGTATAGCGCACTATACTCTTTTTTCAGGTCCAGTTTGTCCATGTTGTGGGCATTGTTTTCGTGTTTGTATTTTCTTCAGCAGCTATTGTATCTAGTATGCCCTCCAGCAAGGGCCTGCAGCCACACGCCGTCGCGTGTTCTTTGTGCCAAGCCACACGCTGCGCCGGTTTTGCATTGGTGGGCAGGCTGTTGGCAAGGTCCCGATCTTTGTTGGTTTTCATGATTACAGGCAGAATGATTAGTCTAACCAAAATAAGGTAGTGTCTCAGTTTGAAATCATATTACTCACCAACAAATTTTCTGAATATCGCATAATCATGCACCCTCACTGTATCAGTGATTTTTTCGCCAGTCTTTGCATTTTGGTATTCACGCACTGTTAATTTACTCCCATCAGTATATCTTTCTAATGTCCACTTATCTTTCGGTTCAGTAGTGGTATCTATGGGGTTTATTTCGCCCCAGGCGATAGCAATAAATGCAAAGGACAATGCAACTCCTAAAATAATTATCAGCTTCATGTTTGCTTTTAGAAGTAGAGTAACACAAATGATTAAAGCCAGGAGGGAGAATTCAAAGATGATTCTGGAGGCAATATTTAGATAATCCTTCCTAAATGTCCAGTTAGGTATTAACTCACTCCAGCCTATGTAGAGCAACACAATACATGCAAATGTCACTGCTATTTTAACCTTCATCCAGAAAATAAAGATAGCATTTTGTTTGACCCCACTAGCGCGAGTTTGGCGCGTAGGTTGTGGGCCGGCCAGCTCGTGTGCCACACATGAGGTTGCAGTTTGCAACTGCCAGAGATCCACGGAGTGTGAGCTTTCCAAACTACGGCCCAATGCACTTTCAAAATGTTGATATCTTTCAGCGTCAATTTTCGGCATTCTCCCTCACCCATCATAGCTTTGTGGCGCAGACGAAGAATATCATGGAGCCCACCGAAAAGTTCGGGAATTTCTGCCTTGGTTCGGCAGCAAGAATCGGAACAATTCTGCCAATCCTTAAATTTCGAACATTCTGATTCAGACAAACGATAATAACCGGATGTGTCCGCCGTAGCCGCAGGCGGAGGCGGAAGCAAACCGGAAGCAAACCGGAAGCAAACCGGAAGCAAACCGGAAGCAAACCGGAAGCAAACCGGAAGCAAACCGGAAGCAAACCGGAAGCAAACCGGAAGCAAACCGGAAGCAAACCGGAAGTTGGATATTAATTTTGTAGCACAGACGGTCGCACATTCATCTTATCATCTAAATTTAGGTTCAATGAAATTCAATCCTTTCCCCATCATTCACACGCAACGCCTTGTTCTGCGCCGCATAACCTTTGACGATGCACCGGAACTTTTTGAGTTACGTACAAATGAAGATGTGATGCGGCACATCAACCGCCCACGTCCCAACTCGCTTGACGATATCAATGCACTGATAGATAAGATAACGGGCATGACGGAGGCAAATGAGGGCATTCAGTGGGCGATATCAATGCACGAAGACGATACATACCTGGGTAGTGTGGGCTATCATGTAATCAACAAAGAAGAGTTTCGGGCAGAGGTAGGGTATATGCTCCACCCTTCTGTGCAAGGGAAAGGCATAATGTCACAGGCATTGGCAGCAGCGATAAACTACGGTTGGCGCGAAATGGGACTACATTTCATTGATGCTATTGTACACCCGGAGAACATCCGGTCGCAGGCAGTGCTGGAGCGATTTAAGTTCAAACGTAACGGTACGCTGGGGGACGGATATTGGTCATACATGCTCCGGAGTCCGCTCTGATAGAATAGGGTATAAAACAAAAAAGCCGCCGGTTGCCCGGCAGCTTTCTGCTTTTCTTATCTTCTGCATATTATGCTTCAGCAGGTGCTTCTGCCTCACCACCTTCCGTTTCCGGTTGGTCAGCAGTTTCAGCCTGTGCAGCTTTTGCGAGATTCTTTTCTTCTACTTTACGAACTGACTCTTTCATAGTTTCAGCGCGCTTCTCGGCTTTGTGCTTACGGTGCGCTTCCTCACGACGAGCTACCAGTTCTTCATGCTCACCATTCCACTTTTCAAACTTGTCCATAGCTTCCTGCTCTGTAAAGAGGTTCAGCGATACGCCGCGCATCAGGTGCTTCAGGTACAGAACGCCTTTGAAAGAAAGGATCCTGCGGCAAGTGTTAGTAGGTTGTGCACCTTTATCCAGCCAGTGGAGGGCACGTTCACGGTTTACACGGATAGTAGCCGGTACAGTCAGCGGGTTGTAAGTACCAAGCTTTTCAATGAATTTACCATCGCGGGGAGCTGTTGTGCTTGCTGCCACGATGAAGTAGAATGGGCGCTTCTTTGACCCATGTCTCTGCAGGCGAATTTTTACCGACATAAATAATAGAAATTATTTTGCGTTAAACAATAAATTTTAAGGACTGCAAATATAGCGGGTTTGCAGTAATAATGCAACAGATTTAATAGATTTTCATGGAATTCTAATGCTACCTTACCTCTCCACCATTGTCTGCACGCTCTATGGGAGCGGCAAATACCAGCCCTCCATCCAGGTTCTGCGCCATCAGTATCATGCCTTTACTCTCTATGCCGCGCATCTTACGGGGTGCCAGGTTAGCCACTACAGTAACCTGCTTGCTCACAATATCCTCCGGCTTAAAGTGCATGGCGATACCCGAAAGCACTGTGCGTTTTTCATATCCCAAGTCCAGTTCCAGCTTCAAAAGTTTATCAGCTTTTTCCACCTTTTCAGCGCTTAATATAGTAGCTACGCGCAGATCTATCTTGGCAAAGTCGTCGATCGTTATCTCCGGCTTTGGCGGCAGGTATGCCGATTCAACGGAATTTCGAATTTGGGATTCGGAATTCGGACCTTGTTCTTTGGAATTTTCCACTTTGGAACTTGGAATTTGGCTGCTGGAATTTTCCATTTGCGATTTCTTTAGGTTGTTATGTAATTTCTCTACCTGTGCTGCTACCTCGCCATCTTCTATCTTGCGGAACAGCAGTTCCGGCGCAGGCAGCGGGTAGCCCACTTTCAGCAAGTCTATGCGGCCGGCATTTTCCCACTCCAGCATGCGGTCCACCACTTTCATCAGGCCGCACATTTTCTTAGCAGTGAAGGGGAGGAATGGATTGGCGAGAATAGCCAGGTTGGCTGTCAGCTGCAGGCACAGGTGCAGGCAATTATCTATCAGCTTCTGGTTTTCCGGTTGTGTTTCCAGTGTCTTGGCTGCGATCCACGGCTGCTTGTCCTGCATGTATTTATTGCCCTTGCGGCTCAGGTCTATCACCTCATACAGTGCATCGCGGAAACGATATGACTCCAGGTTGTTCTCAACGCGCGTTTTAGCCGACTTTATTTCTTCTATCAGTAGGCGGTCTGCATCGTCCATCACGTCTTCATGCAGCTTAGGTACCCGGCCACCACACAGCTTGTGCATCAGCACAAAGGCGCGGTTAACAAAGTTGCCAAATACCGAAACAAGCTCATTGTTGGTGCGGTCCTGGAAGTCTTTCCAGGTAAAGTCGTTGTCCTTGCTTTCAGGCGCATTAGCACAGAGTACATAGCGCAGCACATCCTGCTGGCCCGGGAAGTCCTTTACATATTCATCTACCCAAACAGCCCAGTTGCGGGAGGTCGATACCTTTTGTCCCTCTATATTCAGGAACTCATTAGCGGGCACATTTTCCGGCAGCACAAAACCGCCATGTGCCTTCAGCATAGACGGGAATATGATACAGTGGAACACGATATTGTCCTTGCCAATGAAGTGTACCAGCTTGGTGTCCTCTTTACACCAGTAGTCGGCCCATTGCGGTGTCAGCTCTTTAGTCGCGCTGATGTAGCCAATAGGCGCATCGAACCATACATACAACACCTTACCTTGTGCGTCTGGCAATGGAACAGGCACGCCCCAGTTGCTGTCTCTTGTCATGGCGCGGGGCTGAAGCCCGCTTTCTATCCAGCTCTTACATTGGCCGTAAACGTTGGCTTTCCACTCGTCTTTTTTGCCCTCTACTATCCACTCGCGCAGCCACGCCTCCGACTTATTCAGTGGGAAGTACCAGTGTTTCGTTTTGCGTTTCACCAATGGTGCACTACTCAGTGCGCTTCGTGGGTTTATCAGTTGCTCGGGAGAGAGGGTAGAGCCACACTTTTCGCATTGGTCGCCATATGCGTTGTCGTTACTGCACACAGGGCAGGTGCCAACTATGTACCTGTCTGCCAGGAAGGTGTTCTTTTCCTCGTCGTAGTATTGCTCGCTCTCGCGCTCTTCAAACACTTCATCGTCATACAGCTTTTTGAAGAAAGCCTGAGAAGTCTCATGGTGCGTCATGTTAGATGTGCGCGAGTATATGTCGAACGCTATGCCCATATCCGCAAAGCTGTCGCGGATGATGGCGTTGTATTTGTCCACCACATCCTGGGGCGTTATGCCCTCTTTCATTGCGCGGATGGTAATGGGCACGCCATGCTCGTCGCTACCACATACAAACTTTACATCTCTCTTTTGCGCGCGCTGGTAGCGTGCATATATATCTGCCGGCAAATAGCATCCCGCCAGGTGCCCTATGTGTACAGGACCATTTGCATATGGGAGTGCTGCCGTTATCAGTATTCGTTTATATTCCATAAATCAGGCTGCAAGTTAAGTTTTAAGGTCAAAAGCCTCAATAGGTCTTAGAAAGGCAAAAAAGAAGCGCAACATTTCTGCTGCGCTCCGTTGAAGATCAAATTAATGTCAGGTTACGCAGGCACACCTACCTGTGGCATTTCCTGCGGGTACAGCTTCTTCTCCAGTTTCTCACGAATAGCAGAGAATGCAGCCAGTGTTTCCTCGATATCCTTGTCGGTATGTGCCGCTGTAGGGATAATACGAAGTTCTATCTGTCCTTTTGGAATTACAGGATAAACTACCACTGAGCAGAATATGTCGAAATTCTCGCGCAGGTCATATGTAAGCTGCACAGCGTCATACAGGCCACCTTTCATAAACACAGGTGTTACAGGTGTGTTGGTAGTGCCCAGGTCAAAGCCGGCATCACGGAAGCCCTGCTGCAGTTTACGCACATTGCTCCACAGTTTTTCCTTCAGCTCAGGACGCGTGCGCAGCAGTTCCAGGCGCTTCAGGTTGCCCACCACAAAGGCCATTGGCAACGACTTAGCGTATATCTGCGAGCGCATGTTGTAGCGCAGGAAGGTCAGTATTTTCTTGTCAGCAGCCAGGAAGCCGCCTATGCTTGCCATAGACTTGGCAAACGTAGAGAAGTAGATATCGATATCGTCCATGCAGTTCTGCTCTTCGCCAATACCTGCACCGGTCTTACCCATTGTTCCGAATCCATGTGCATCATCTACAAACAGGCGGAATTCATACTTTTCTTTCAAAGCAGCAATTTCCTTGATCTTGCCCTGGTTGCCGCTCATGCCAAACACGCCTTCAGTGATCACAAGGATACCGCCACCTGTCTTCTTCACCATTTCAGTAGCACGTGCCAGTTGCTTGTCGCAATCAGCTACGTCGTTGTGCTTATATACATAGCGGTGACTTGGTATCATGCGAAGGCCATCGATGATACATGCGTGAGATTCTGCATCGTATACAACCACGTCATGACGGCTACACAGCGTATCAATCGTAGACACCATGCCCTGGTAACCGAAGTTGAACAGCATAGCATTTTCCTTGCCTACAAATTCGGCAAGTTCTTTTTCCAGTTGCAGGTGGTAATCGGAGTTGCCGCTCATCATACGCGCACCCATCGGTGATGCCAATCCAAACTTTGCTGCAGCATCGGCGTCAGCCTTTCTTACCTCTGGGTGGTTTGCCAGCCCCAGGTAGTTGTTAAGGCTCCAGACAATTTTTTCCTTGCCCTGGAACTTCATACGGTTCCCGATTTCGCCCTCCAGCTTGGGAAATGCGAAATAACCTGGCGCCTTCTCTGCATAGTCTCCTATCGGGCCCAGCCTGTTCTCAAACTTCTTGAATAAATCCATGTGTAGATATTTGATGAAGTATAAATGGGTTAGTCTTAGGGACTAATGTCAGATGTTGAAAGCCCCTCTAGAACGGCGCAAAAATAATAAAAATATCATGGGCAATTAAACCCTGATTTCGCAATTTTACGGTGCGTTGGCGCAATTTTAACAATAGAATCCTGCTCTGGCGCTACATATGAGAAAATTAGTATCTTTTTTGGTGTTTGCTTTTATTGCACTTTTCTCCTGTCGCACAAGGCAGGTGGACCGCCCCAAAATAGTGGTGGGTATCGTGATCGACCAGATGAGGTGGGATTATCTTTACCGCTATAATTCAAGGTTTGGGAACGATGGTTTTCGCCGTCTCTTGAAGGATGGTTTCGAATGCCGCAACACATTCATTAACTACTTACCTTCTTATACGGGACCAGGTCACGCCTGTATCTATACCGGATCGGTACCTTCTATGAATGGAATAGCTGGCAATGAATGGACAGATAACGTTACTGGAATTGACCATTATTGTGTCGACGACTCTACAGTCAAGATCACGGGCGACCACCAGGATGGCACATCAATGAGCCCGGCAAACCTGCTCACCACTACTATCACCGATGAGCTGAGGCTGGCAACAAATTTCAAGTCGCGGGTGTATGGCGTGGCTCTTAAAGACAGAGCAAGCATTCTGCCTGCCGGTCACCTGGCGAATGCTGCTTATTGGTATAACGACAAGACAGGAAATTTTGTGAGTAGTACCTACTATAAGAACCCCACTCCGAACTGGCTTGCGGAGTTCAATCGACGCAGGGAAGGTGATGAACTTGTAAAACAAGGTTGGGATCTACTTTATGACAAGGAATCATATACTCAGAGCACTGCAGACGATAATAGCTATGAGGGCGCTTTCGATTGGGAGGCTAAGCCGGTTTTTCCACGCCGGTTTGATACGCTCAGTGTAAGGACGCGCAACGGACTCATTAAAAGTATACCTGCGGGAAATACTTTTTCCATTAAGATGGCCAAAGCCTGCATTGAAGGTGAACAGTTGGGTAGGGGTGATGAAACAGATTTCATTACGCTCAGTCTTTCTTCTACTGATTATGTGGGTCATCGATTTGGTCCCAACTCTATAGAAATGGAGGACACCTACCTGCGCCTGGACCGTGACATTGCAGATTTTCTCAAATACCTTGACCATCGATTTGGTCGTAACCATTATCTCGTTTTCTTAACGGCTGACCATGGTGGTGCACACAATCCTCATTTCCTTACAGACAATAAAGTGCCGGCCGGGCTTCAAACCGAGGCAACAACTGCTAAGCTCAATGCCTCTGCACGGGAAGTGTTCGGAGTTGACTCGCTTGTTATGGTCAACGAGAATTACCAGGTTAGCCTCAACGAGTCTGCGGTGTCGAAGGCGACCTTTGATCGTGAAACAATTAGGGCTTCCATAGTAGAGTGGCTGCGGAATATGGATGGTATTTCCTACGTCATCGATATGGAACACCTGGACCGTACGCCTGTGCCGGAACCCATACGGACAATGGCGGTCAATGGATATAACAGGAACCGTAGTGGATCAATACTTATTATTCCATCACCGGGCTGGTTTGATAATGGAGGCAAGCCTACCGGCACAACTCACGGCACCTGGAATCCATATGACACACATATCCCATTGTTGTGGTATGGATGGCACATACAAAAGGGAAATACATCGGAAAAGGTGTATATGACTGACATCGCTCCGACGCTGGCAGACCTTCTTTCCATACAGATGCCCAACGGATGCATTGGTGCTTCAAAGCTGAATTTGATGAAGAAGTGATCACATATCGTCCAATATCTGGAAATTCCTAGTGGATGTTTACCGTTCGTAAACAAAATCGACCGTTAGTAAAGAAATTATTGCTTTTATATGTGGAATTAGCAATTTTGTAAGTAATTATCATTTGTTACTTTAAAACTTTGCCCCTTATGGAACGTAACCCCAGATTGCTGGCGTTGCTGTTGCTTGCCGTCGTACTTTTTACCGCAGGTGCAGCACATTCACAGATCTCCGGCCACCTTGTTGTGTGCCGAGGCGCATCGCGCACCACTTTAGCAGGTACACCTTCTGGTGGCACATGGGCCAGCGGAGACGCTACGCGTGCCACGGTTAACTCCACTACAGGAGAGGTAACGGGTGTTGCGGCCGGAACGGCAACCATCAGCTATACTGATCCATCTTCTACTGTTTACACAGCTGTAGTTACGGTGAATGGATATGTGATGGGCAACATCGGTTTTTCGATGGGGTCGGACATTCGCTGTACCGGTGGCGTGCCTGCAACCTGCACAGTGAGCCCACTGATAGGTAATAACTGGACGAGCAGCGACCCGTCGATAGCCACTATAAATACAGGAGGTTCTGTGGTGCCATCGGCGACCAATGCCGGCACAGTCACTATATCCTACCGTAACAGTTATGGCAACTGCTACGTGACACGGGGAATGACCGTGAACCCAACACCCACGGTAAGCCTTACCAATCCTGTATGTGCAGGCGTGACGCAGACTGCAACCGGTACGCCGTCAGGTGGCACCTGGATGAGCAGCAACGCCAGTGTGGGTACGATCAATACCACTACCGGGGTGCTGAGCGCTTTTATTGGCGGTGGCACCTACATCAGGTACACAGTGGGCTCGTGTCTCATACAGCCATTTCTTACGGTATCAGCAGGTGTTGCTGCATTCGGCGGTTCTACGACAATCTGCGTAGGTAATACGTCAACGCTGACATGTGCCACCGGTGGAGGTACATGGAGCAGTTCAGATCCTTCAGTAGCCACTATCGGTTCTTCTACTGGAGTGGTAACAGGTGTGAGCCTGGGGACGTCAACAATAAGTTACGTGGTAGGCAGCAGTTGCTTCCGCACGGCGGTGGTAACGGTGAATGTAGGTCCATCGGCAAGTGCAGGTCCTGACGAGGTGTGTGTGGGACAGACAATAGCTGTCACGAATGCTACAGGTGGCGGCACCTGGAGCAGCAGCAGTACTGCAAGGGCCACTGTGACTACCTATGGCGGTACGGTAACCGGTATAGGCGCAGGTACAGTGAATATAAGTTACCGCGTAGGCGGCGGCTGTGCTACAGTGAAAACAATAACAGTAAATGCGGCCATGGCCTCGATAGCGGGAGGTCCTAATGTGTGCGAGGGTAGTTCAGTAACGTTAACCCACGCGATGGGCGCGGGTACCTGGACCGCGAGCAACAGCCATGCAACAGTAGACCTGACTACAGGCGTTATGACCGGTGTGACTGCGGGCAGTGTGAACATTACCTACACAGCCAGCCCGGGTTGCAAGAAGGCGCAGATGATGATCGTAAAGTCATCACCCGCAGCCATAACGGGAGAGCTGACAGTATGCCCCGGAACAACGACGGCATTGAGCAGTGCAAGTGGTGGCGGTACATGGAGCAGCAGCAACACATCGGTAGCTACGGTGAACAGCTATGGTGTAGTGAGCGCTGTATCAGGTGGCACAGCAACGATCACATACACGGTTGCAAGCTGGGGCTGTTCTGCCACTGCTACCGTGACTGTGGGTGGACCCACAGCGGGTACCATAACCGGTTCTCCGGAAGTTTGCCTCGACGGGACTACCGTACTTACCAGCACGGTGAGTGGTGGCATGTGGACGTCTTCAGATACCTCCATAGCTACCGTGGCTGCTGGTACAGGAGTAGTATATGGCGTTGCTATAGGCAACGCTGTGATCACGTACACTCTGTCCACTTCTTGCGGAACTGTATTTGCAGTAAAGGACATGCAAGTGGTTGTAATGCCAGTTGCGGGCACTATTACGGGCCCGTCAAGCGTAGTTATCGATTCTTCGGTGACATATTCTTTGGCTACGGCTACCCCTGGTGGCGTTTGGTCTACTTCAAACCCGGCTATAGCAAGTGTTGATTCACTGGGTACTGTTACCGGGCATATTTTGGGTACAGCAGTTCTTTCCTACATAGTCTCGAACATTTGCGGAAGTGACACTGTTACTAAGAATATCAGGGTAAGAATATTGTGTGAGCCACTCATTGCGACCATTGCCGGTAATGGTACTGAAGGATATGCAGGAGATGGAGGTTCTGCAACGGATGCGGCCTTTGTAGCGCCAGGCGGGGTTGCATACGATACCAGTGGGAATATTTACGTAGCCGATTTTTATGGAGGTGTGATACGGAAAATCAGGACTGATGGTACTATCACAACATTTGCCGGAACAGGTTCATATGGTTTTTCCGGCGATGGCGGGCCGGCAATTGCGGCTGCGTTTGCAGGTCCTACCAAGATCACATTTGATGCTTCGGGTAACCTGTTTGTAGCTGACCACTATAACAACAGGATCAGGAAGATAAGCCCAAATGGAATAATCTCTACCGTTGCCGGTACGGGGTATCTTGGTTTCTCGGGTGACGGTGTTCCGGCTACGGCTACGAACATATCACGCCCTGCCGTAGTGAAGTTTGGCCCGGGTGGTGATATGTATATACTGGATTACAACGGTTGCCGTATCAGAAAGGTCAATTCCGCCGGCATCATATCCACCTATGCAGGAACCGGCACGCCCGGCACGACGGGAGACGGCGGCCCCGCAACAGCCGCGCAGATATTCTATCCGTTTGGAATGGACTTTGACACAGCAGGAAACCTGTATTTTGCCGAGGCCAGCGGCAACACTGTGCGAATGATTGATAATGCCGGAATAATTCATACTATAGCCGGGTCGGGTACAGCTGGCTTCTCAGGCGATGGTGGCCCGGCCTCAGCGGCTCAGCTAAATAATCCAGCGGGTATCCTGGTTCACTCTGATGGCAGTATTTATGTTGCTGATCAGTTCAATTGTCGAATCAGAAGGATATCGGGAGGTACAATCAGTTCCTATGCCGGCACATCGTGCGGCTATTCGGGAGATGGTGATGCGGCAATTGATGCGGCAGTTTACTGGCCCAACGAATTGATCGAAGGCCCGGATGGCAGCATTGTCATGACCGACAATTTCAACCACGTCGTGCGCCGTATTTCGCCGAATCCCGCATCACTTTATATCTATGGATTGAAATCAATCCCGGTAGATTCTGCGACTACATATACTGCAAGTATCCCCGGCGGCACATGGTCATCCGGCAACCCTACGATTGCTACCATAACCAGTGGGGGAGTTTTGACCGGGCATAGCGCAGGCACCGTTACCATTGTATATAGCGTAACTAATACTTGCGGTACTCGTTCTGTAACCAAGCAGGTAAGAGTGAGAACAGGTTGTGAGCCGACAATTACAACCATCGTGGGTAATGGTGAAGACGGTTACAGCGGCGACGGTGGACCCGCATCATCTGCTGCATTGAGAGGTCCTGTGGGGCTAGCCTATGACGCAAGCGGAAATTTATATGTGGCCGATCATTATTCCAACGTGATAAGGAAAATATCGACCAGTGGCATAGTTTCAACGTTTGCCGGAACGGGTGGTTATGGCTACTCTGGCGATGGAGGTCCGGCCACGGCAGCAATGTTCAAGGGGCCGTATAAGCTCACATTTGATGCGTCCGGTAATCTGTTCGTTGCAGATCACTATAGCAACAGAGTGCGGAAGATTACGCCAGCCGGTATAATAACAACCGTTGCCGGTACCGGGTATCTTGGTTTTTCAGGAGATGGTGTTCCCGCAACGGCTACAAATATCTCCCGTCCATCGGTTGTGAAGTTTAGCCCTGGTGGAGAAATGTATATCATGGATTATAACGGATGCCGTATACGTAAGGTAGATGCTGATGGAATTATTTCCACGGTTGCCGGAACAGGTGTGCCCGGCACTACCGGAGATGGTGGACCGGCTACTGCAGCGAGGATTTTCTATCCATTTGGGATGGATTTTGATGCAACCGGAAACCTATATCTTGTTGAAGCTGAGGGGAACAGAGTGAGAATGATAGACACTTTTGGGATAATCCATACAATAGCGGGGTCAGGTACCTCCGGATTTTCAGGAGATGGAGGGCCCGCATCAGCGGCCACGCTCAGCAACCCGGCCGGCATTCTTGTACATTCCAGTGGTAGCATATTTTTTGCGGATCAGTTCAATTGCAGGATAAGGAGAATAGAGAATGATACGATATCTACCTATGCCGGTTCTTCTTATGGATATTATGGAGATGGTGGATCATCGCTGGACGCTGAAATTAGTCTGGTGAACGAGCTTGTTGAAGCTCCTAATGGAGACATAATTATCACTGATAACAACAACCACGTGATAAGGAGAATAGCACCATGTTCGGTTAGTGCAAAAGGGCAATCCACAAATGCCATTGCAGCGGCAACGAGTAAATACTTCGAACTTGTTGTCTATCCTAACCCTTCAGTTGGTTTGGTAAACATAGAAAGCTCTGTGAGTGGAACAGTTTCATTATTTGCAATGGATGGTCGCGAACTGGAGCAAACAGCAATAGTAACCGGCATTAATAAATTTAGAATTCCCGCTGGCATTGCGGGTGGTGTTTATCTGCTCCGTTTTACCAGTTGTGATGGCAACACGCAAACGACGCGTTTGATCTATCAACCATAGCAATCGGTATTCCAGAGGTGGAAATATGCATTAGTTCCGGCTTTTGAAACTCCGGGACCATTCTTTGAGTTAACGATAGGATACAGAAGCGACCGCTAGTGAAATTATTTGTGTCTTCTATATTTTATTTGCTATTTTGTTTTAAATTAAGATTAATTTTCCACTAAAGCTGATCTTATGATAAATTTCCCAAAATTACTTGCGAATTTTCTGCTCGTATTGAGCTTTTTTGCTGCTACGGTTGCGCACGCGCAGATATCCGGCCACCTTGTTGTGTGCCGCGGTGCGTCCCGAACCACTTTAACAGGCACACCCGCCGGCGGCACATGGGCCAGCGGCGACGCTACCCGCGCTACAATTAACACTACGACCGGAGAGGTAGCAGGGGTTGCGGCGGGTACTGCGACCATCACTTATACCGATCCGTCTTCTACCGTTTACACGGCTGTTGTTACAGTAAATGGCTATGTGATGGGCAACATAGGATTTTCGATGGGTAATGACATCCGCTGTACAGGCGGCGTGCCGGCAACCTGCACCGTGAGTCCGCTAATTGGTAATAACTGGACTAGCAGCGACCCAACGATAGCCAGCATCAACACGGGAGGATCAGTAGTGCCGTCAGCAACTAATGCCGGTACGGTTACCATCTCTTATCGTCACGGCTATGGAAATTGCTATGTGACACGTGGTATGACTGTGAACCCAACACCTACGGTAAGCCTCACAAATCCTGTATGTGCCGGCGTGATACAGACGGCGACAGGCACACCGGCAGGTGGCACGTGGATGAGCAGCAACCTGAGTGTAGGTACTATTAATAGCACTACCGGTGTCTTGAGCTCATTTATAGGTGGCGGTACCTACATCAGGTATACAATAGGCTCGTGCCTCATTCAGCCATTTCTTACCGTATCAGCCGGCGTTGCCGCATTCGGAGGTTCAACAACGATATGCGTAGGTAATACATCAAACTTGACGTGTGCTACTGTAGGAGGTAGCTGGAGTAGTTCAGATCCTTCGGTGGCAACTATCGGTTCGTCTACCGGTGTCGTTACCGGTATGAGTGTTGGAACGTCAACGATCAGCTATGTAGTGGGAAGCAGTTGTTTCCGCACGGCGGTGGTAACGGTAAATGCAGGTCCATCGGCGAGTTCTGGTCCCGATGAAGTATGTGTGGGGCAGACAATTGCCCTCACGAATGCTACAGGTGGAGGCACCTGGAGCAGCAGCGGCACGGCAAGAGCCACAGTGACGACCTATGGAGGCACAGTAACCGGTGTAGGAGCAGGAACAGTAAACATTAGCTACCGCGTAGGAGGGGCCTGCGCCGCAGTGAAGACCATAACAGTAAATGCGGCCATGGCCTCGATAACGGGAGGTCCGTATGTATGTGAGGGTACATCAGTAACGCTTACCCATGCTATGGGTGCCGGAACATGGACAGCGAGTAACAGCAATGCAACAGTAGATCTCACAACGGGCGATATGACGGGCGTGACAGCCGGTAGTGTGAACATCACCTACACATCCAGCCCGGGTTGTGTAAAGGCACAGATGATGATCGTTAAGCCTACTCCAGCAGCTATATCGGGTGATCTGGCAGTCTGTCCGGGTACTACAACGGCTTTGAGTAGCGCAAGTGGCGGCGGCACATGGAGCAGCGGAACTACTTCTGTAGCAATGGTAAGTGGTTCTGGTCTGGTGACAGGAGTATCTGGTGGCACTGCAACAATAAGCTACACAATAGCGAGCTGGGGCTGTTCGGCTACAGCGGTAGTTACAGTTAGTTCTACAGGAGGAGGTATCAGTGGTAGCACAACTTTGTGTCTTGGTTCATCCAGTACGCTAACATCGTCGCCGGGTGGAGGCACGTGGAGCAGCAGTAATACATCGGTGGCAACGATAGGGTCTTCAAGTGGTGTAGTTATGCCGGTAGGTGTGGGTACTGCCAGCATAAGCTATAGTATGGCTGGCGGCTGTTTGAGCACAACAGTGGTAACTGTCAGCGAAACTCCTTCTGCGATATCGGGGCCTACCGGTGTATGCATGGGTGGGTCAGTCACGCTCAGCAATAGCATTAGTGGTGGCACGTGGAGTAGCGGCACTACTGCGGTTGCCACTGTGGGATCGGCCAGCGGCGTAGTTACTGCTGTGTCTACTGGAACGTCAGTTATAACCTACATCACCGGGCCGGGGTGTTTTTCTACGGTAGTTGTTACGGTCTCCTCTGCACCAGGAACTATCAGTGGCCCATCTGCCGTTTGCACAGGATCTTCAATTTCGCTTACAAATAGTGCAACTGGCGGCATATGGAGCAGCGCTAGCCCATCTGTAGCAACAGTGGGCTCTCTAAGCGGCATAGTAAGTGGCATAACCTCTGGAACAACCTCCATAACGTATTCACTGGGCGGTGGATGTGAAGTCTCAACAGTTGTAACAGTTACAGCAGGGCCATCCTCAATCGGAGGTACATTGGCTCTTTGTGTAGGTCTATCCTCAACGCTTACAAATAGCACATCTGGCGGCACCTGGAGTAGTAGTAATACTTCGGTAGCAACTGTTGGTTCGGCTACTGGTGGGCTATCAGCAGTAGCTCCCGGCACTGCTACCATTACCTATACCACCGCTTCATCTTGTTTCACAACAGTTGTTGCAACAGTTACTACCGGACCCGGAGCAATTTCGGGAGCGAGCGGCTTGTGCATTGGCGCTGGAACAACATTGACTGTGTCGCCCGGAGGTGGCACCTGGAGTACGTCTGACGCGGCAGTCGCTAATGTGGGTACAACCGGTTTTGTAACTGCCGTAGCGCCAGGCACCGCTTCGATTTCTTATAGTTTGGGTACCGGCTGTGTAAGTACTACAATTGTTACGGTGCTGGTAACGCCTGCGGCAATTTCAGGATCAGCTTCTACCTGTGTCGGGGTGAATACAGTATTAAGCTCAACCGGTGGCAGCTACTGGACGAGCAGCAACACTACCATAGCGGCAGTTGGCTCTTCATCCGGTGTTGTAGCCGGCGTAAGTGCCGGTACCGCAACTATTTCTGTACTGAATACGACAACAGGTTGTTTCAAAACTGTAGTTGTTACCGTGAATGCACTACCTGCAGCAATTACCGGCACGGCAGTAGTTTGCGTAGGTTCCACAACTACATTGTCTACCACATCTACAGGCGGGAGCTGGCTGAGCAGCAACACATCGGTTGCTACCATCGGGTCAGGCACAGGTGTGGTGTCCGGTGTTGCTGCAGGCACGTCAGTGGTAAGCTACGTTTCTGCTGCAGGTTGTCTTGCAACAAGAGTTGTTACAGTCAATGCATCCACTGCAACGATAGGGGGTACGCTTACATTATGTACAGGTACGAGTTCTGGCCTTGGGGCGTCTGTAGGGGGCGGTACATGGAGCAGCAGCACAACATCGGTGGCTACTATCGGCACATCCGGTCTTGTATCAGCAGTGTCTGCTGGCACCTCTGTTATCAGCTATGTTGTTGGGGGATGTCTTACCACCACAGTTGTAACTGTAGTATCCGCTCCGTCGGCTATTTCAGGTACAGCTACCGTATGTGCCGGCGCTACAACAACATTCTCTTCGTCACCCGGTGGCGGGTCTTGGACCAGTAGTGCATCCTCGGTAGCTACAGTGTCAGGTTCGGGTGTGGTAACCGGTGTTTCCGGGGGAACTTCAACCATTACTTATTCGATAGGCACTTCCTGTGTTTCTACGAGGGTGGTAACCGTTTTGGCTACACCAGCTTCCATTTCGGGAACTGCTTCAATTTGTGTTGGTGGTTCATCTGCTCTTTCCAGTGCTACCGGTGGTGGCTCATGGAGCAGCTCAGCGACTTCTATTGCTACAGTAGGGTCCACGGGTATTGTAACGGCAGTGTCTGCGGGTACCTCTGTTATCAGTTATGTAGTTGCGGGATGTCTTACAACTACAGTGGTTACAGTAGTATCTGCCCCGTCGGCTATTTCAGGTGCAGCTACCGTATGTGCCGGCGCTACAACAACATTCTCTTCGTCACCCGGTGGCGGTTCGTGGACCAGTAGTGCTTCCTCGATAGCTACAGTGTCAGGTTCCGGTGTGGTAACCGGTGTTTCCGGTGGTACTTCAACTATTACTTATTCGATAGGTACTTCTTGTCTTTCTACCAGGGTAGTCACCGTTTTGGCGACTCCGGCTGCCATTTCAGGAACAGCTTCAATTTGTGTTGGTGGTTCATCCGCTCTATCCAGTGCTACCTCAGGTGGCTCATGGAGCAGCTCTGCGACTTCTATTGCCACCGTAGGGTCCACGGGTATAGTAGCCGGCGTGGCAGCCGGTACTGTTACCATTTATTATGCAGTGAGTGGCTGTGCAACGACGCTGGTTGTTACGGTACTTTCTACGCCATCCTCGATCAGCGGAACTTTGTCGTTATGTGATGGTACACCTACAACGCTTGTTTCGTTTCCTTCAGGTGGTACGTGGAGCAGTAGTAATATTGCCATTGCTGCCGTATCTTCCGGCGTGGTGACTGGCCTCACCATAGGCACGGCCACAATAAGTTATGTACTTGCTACCTCATGCTATGCAACAGCCGTAGTTACCGTAACGACATCTCCGGCGGCGATCGCTGGGACAGCCGCCGTTTGCACCGGCTACAGCACAACGCTTAGTAGCGCCACGTCGGGGGGAGCGTGGAGTAGCAGTAATACGAGCGTGGCCAGCGTTGGTACATCAACAGGTACAGTTACTGGCGCTGCAGCGGGCACTGCGGCTATTTCGTATACTGTAGCCGGCTGCGCCACAATAAGAATTGTTACTGTGTATGCCAACCCGTCGATTTCCGGCGGTTTAACTACCTGTGTAGGTATCACCACAACATTATCATCAGTGGCCGGCGGTAGCTGGAGCAGCACTAATACTTCTGTCGCCACTGTAGATGGCAGTGGTGTAGTGACGGGTGTCGCTGTCGGCACCTCAACTATTTCTTATGTACTCTCTACCGGCTGTTTCACTACCGTGGTAGTGACCGTAGGTGCAACTTCGGGCGGTATAAGTGGCACCCTGGCATTATGTCCGTCGGGTACCTCAACGCTTACTTCCACTGTGTCGGGTGGTACGTGGTCCAGTTCTAACCCTGCCCGCGCTACCATAGATGCTACAACGGGCGCTGTTTCGGCCATCAGCGCGGGTACGGTTACTATTTCTTATACTATATCTGCCGGTTGCACTTCCATAGCTGTGCTTACCGTTAATGCAGCACCGAATGGGGTTACGGGTACTGCTGCATTATGCACCGGCACAACAACGACTTTGGCAAGTTCCACCGGCGGTGGCACGTGGGTAAGTAGCAATACAGCTGTGGGTACGATATCTACGGGTGGTGTATTCTCCGGACTTTCAGTAGGTACTTCGGATATTACTTACACCGTTTCATCAACAGGTTGCTATACTACGCGTACGGTTTCTGTCAATGCATCTGCCGGAACCATTTCCGGTCCTCTTGTTATTTGTGCGGGTAATGTCAATACATTAACTTCTTCGGTTCCCGGCGGTACATGGTCGAGTAGTGCTACATCAAAAGCGACTATTGGATCTGCGACAGGTATAGTAACAGGTGTTGCTGCGGGTACGGCAAACATTACCTATCGTTTGGTAGCCGGCTGTGAAACAACTGCGACTATCACTGTGAATTCTGCGATCGCTTCTGTGACAGGTACAAATACTGTTTGTCCCGGAGGTACAACAACATTTTCTAATGCGGCCGGTGGAGGTAGTTGGAGCAGTAGTAGTGCTGCAATAGGCACCGTTGACGCGTCCACAGGCGTCATTACGGCAATTTCCGGTGGTACGGCTACCATATCGTATATAATCTCTTCTACCGGTTGTTACGCTACACGGACTCTTACTGTGAACCCCGGCACTTTAACCGGCAATCTTACGGTTTGTGCCGGCAATACTACTACACTCACTTCCACACTCAGCGGCGGAACATGGGCATCTGGGAACACGTCGGTCGCTTCAGTGACGACAAGTACCGGTGTTGTTACAGGTGTTTCTGCTGGAACATCGACTATGACATATACACGGAGTGGATGTACAGGCGTGTTGGTGGTGACTGTAAATGCAGCTGTTGACGCCATTAGTGGTCCTTCGCAGTTGTGCACGGGTAGCACGGTTACGCTTACAAACGCCACGAGCGGCGGAACATGGGTTTCTTCTACTACGTCCAGGTGCACCATAGGCTCCACAACCGGCATAGTAACCGGTGTGTCATCGGGTACAAGTCGAATATCGTATATCGTTTCTTCTACTTGTTTTGCAACTAGAGTTCAGACTGTTTCCGTGGCCGGTTCTATTACCGGGACTGCGGCATGCCTGGGTGCTACCACAACGCTATCGTGCACACCTGCAGGAGGAACCTGGGTGAGTAGCAGTCCTTCGGTGGTTTCTATTGGATCGTCTTCCGGAGTAACAACGGCAGCTGCAACCGGCACGTCCATAATCACTTATACTACGCCCATTGGGTGCATAGGTACGCGGACTGTAACTATTGATGCCGTGCCCGCTGCAATCACGGGAGGGGCAGACAGCATCTGCACCGGTAGCACAATGACATTTTCCATTGCTACTTCTGGTGGTTCGTGGACTAGCTCAAATACCGCAGTTGCAACAGTGGGCACATCTGGATTAGTGACCGCGGTGCATTATGGCACGTCTTCCATACGGTATACGATGCCGGGTGGGTGCTATTCCGAGCGCATAGTTTCGGTAGATCTGAATCCGGATCCCGATTATTTCTTATTCGGGAATAACTCCATCGTTGAGAATTTTTATTTCTATTCAATCATACATGACTCTGTAGATTACGTGTCCGGGTTGCATGGTGTGTGGTCTGTCAGCGATACCACAATCGACTCTATGGCGACTGTGAATGAGTTCCAGGCTCAGATTTATGGCCTTACGCCCGGAACTGCTATCGTTTCTTACAGCGTGGCAAACAGTTGTGGTTCTCATGTGTATACGAAACCTGTAACGGTAATGCCTCATGTTTGCAATGATGTGTGGAATACCGAAGGTGGCGCTGAGTTCTCTACGACCGATGGTTATGGTGGTGGTGGGACATCGGTAAGTATAGATAGGAACGGAACGCCGCTCGTTACATACGTCGGTGGAGTACCATATTCAAGTACAACGTCAGTGAAGCGATTTGATGGGGTAAAACTGGTTAGTTTACAACCTGTCGATATCTATTCGATTTATGGATTTACGTCCGATGCTATTTCTTTCATCGGATCTGATAGTGCGTGTACACCGATCCTTGCGACGAGCTATAGTGGTTCTGTAGCTTTCCATAGGTGGCAAGGAGATTCATGGAGTACTCTGGGAAGCTACGCCGGGCTGTCTGCCAGCTCGATGACCATGGGAAGCGATAGTCGTTTGTATATCGGATATTCTGACGCTTATAACAGCGGTAAGGCAACCGTGGTACGTATGAACGGTTCCGGTTGGGACACTATCGGCACTGCGGGCTTTACATCCGGTGCAATATCGCGGCCGTCCATTACTACGGCTGCTGATGGTACTATTTTCCTTGCCTTTGCCCAGGGGGGCGACACAGCAAGGGTCATTCTGATGAAATATGATGGTGGGTCATGGGTAACGGTCGGTACGCCTGTTTATGAAGATCCATATTATACCGGATTGAACGAAGTAAATGTGAAAATTGACGCGAGCGGTGTTCCATATGTGGCATTTACCGCGAGTTACACTGGGGCTGGGCCATTGTATGTTAAGAAGTTAAGCGCTAGTGGTTGGGTTTCACTTGGCTCAGGAGCTATCACCAGTGACATTGCACAGTATGTTACGCTATCGATAGACCCTGCAGGCAGACCAAATGTTGCATATAGGGATCATGCAAATTCGGATAAGGCAACGGTAAGTCGATACGAGAGTGGTGCATGGACTGCCCTGGGTGGGGCGGGTTTTTCCAATGCTGAGGTAGGACCAGTAGGCTTTGCTATTGATAACAACGGTACAGCTTTTGTTTCGACGTGGGAAGGCTACCAGGGCTACTTCTATAAGTATAATGGAAGTACCTGGGTAAATGTGAATGGAGGTGCCGGATTGGAAGACGCGGATGGAACTTCCCAGAAGCAGATGGCTATGGATGGAGATACGGCATACGTTGTCTACGAGAGCTACTATAACAAGGCTTGTGTGAGAAAGCTCGTGAATGGCAGCTGGAAAATGGTAGGCGTACCCAATTTTTCGTCAACAGCTCCGCAATATTTGTCATTGGCGGTGAAGGCCGGTACTTGTTATGTGGCTTATAAAGATGCCTCTGCGGCAAACAAAGTAACAGTAATGAGGTACAATGGAAGCAGCTGGTCAGCTCTCGGAGGTACAGGGATATCGGCCGGTGCGGCATCGTATGTAGAGGTCGCAGTTGATAATGCCGGAGCACCATACGTTTCCTATCGCGATGCAGCCAACGGTAATAAGGTGACAGTGTTGAAATACAATGGTAGTGCCTGGAACGCCGTAGGTTCTGCAGGATTCAGCGCAGGTGCTGCACAGGCGGTTTCCCTGGCAGTGACTGGCAGCGGTACTCCATTTGTAAGTTTTGCTGATTCGCTTAATGGCGGCATGGTAACGGTAATGAAATACGACGGATCAGCCTGGACAATTGTAGGAGCACCGGGCTTCGGGTATCCCATTCCTATCGGAATGCCCTATGATGGTGTGCCTATGACCAGGACCAGCCTGAAGCTGGATGGGAATGACACACCTTACGTTGCTTTTTATGGCGGATTATATTTTCCTGTATTTGTGCGAAAATTCGATGGCGCCGATTGGGTGTCGCTTACGACTTACCCTGATTGGCGTTTTGCGAGCAACACCGGAATTTCCGATTTCTCTTTTGCGCTCAGTTCGGCTGGTGTACCATACGTCGCAGCCTATAGATTCCCCGGAGGTGGCATGGGTTATAATAATACGGAAGTAACGACATTTAATGGATATGATTGGGTAGTTACTGGTAATGTTCGTTATGGAGTAGAGGCCGGAGCAATTACGATGGATCAGCTCGCATACATAGCGGCTATTGCGGTGGATTCCAGTGGTGTGCCGTACCTGGCTCACAGATATAGTTTTGCAGATGCCGGAACTGTTGATATGACATTTCTGGAATCTCAGGTGCAGTTCAAAAAGCGAGGTGCCAATATCATTCGTGGTAATTTGTCGGTTTGTGTAGGCTCCCATTCTTATCTGAAGCCTGAGCGGCTGTCTTACCTGATCGCGCCGGGTGTCTGGTCGGTTGGCTCCTGGAGCAGCAGCAATACATCAGTTGCAACAGTAGACACGAATGGTACTGTTACGGGCGTGTCAGCCGGTACCGCGACAATAAGTTATATGTATTATGATTGCCCGGCAACAGTTGTGGTAACGGTTAATGCATTGCCATCCGCCGGCACGTTATCGGGTGCTTCAAGTGTTGCTGTTGGGAGCACAATTACGCTTTCATCTTCTACGTCAGGCGGAACATGGAGTTCGTCTTCGGACGCATTCGCAACAGTTGGGTCTTCTTCGGGAGTTGTAACAGGAGTTGCCGCTGGCACAGTAACAATTACCTATGTTCAGACCGGTGTTTGCGGGCTGGCCTATGCCACGCGTTCGGTGAGTGTCACCGCGCCGCGTCCGGCGTTAGGTTCAGATGGTAGTGCGGGAGCGTTTACGGTATATCCGAATCCTTCGTCGGGGGGAGTGAACATTTTGACCGCCATTGCAGGAGAGGCTGTTCTTACTACCGTTGATGGCAGGGTATTGGCGAGGTATGAGGTTGCCGAAGGTACTACTGCTATTGAAATCCCGAATTCTTTGGCACATGGTGTTTATGTGCTCCGTTTTGAGTGCGTTGATAAAACTTCGAAGGTTGCTAAATTGATATATGAGTGACCATGATTTTGATGGGTTAGAAGGAGCGTGCAGGGGATACCGCACGCTCCTTTTATTTTGTTTCCTACCGTTCGTAAAGAAAAACGACCGTTCGTAAACTAGATTGGGCGGCCAGTTGGTTTTTTTGCAGTTTTGTTGTTAATCACGTTTTGTTAACAGTTAAAGTCAAGCTTATGCTAACTTACCCGAAGATGCTGGCATTTTTGTTGCTAGTAGCCTGCCTATTTACAGCGGACGCTGTTCTTGCCCAGATTTCCGGCCACCTGGTAGTGTGCCGAGGCGCATCACGAACCATATTAACCGGCACACCAGCCGGTGGCACATGGGCCAGCGGAGACGCTACCCGTGCCACGGTTAACTCCACTACTGGAGAG
>JAHBTQ010000005.1 GCA_019638495.1 Taibaiella sp. | reverse complement strand
CGGACAATAAGGGTTGTACAACAACAGTAAGCAAGACCATAACTGAGCCAGCTACACTGACAGCGAGCGCTACATCAGTAAACGTAAGCTGCAATGGTAGTGCTAATGGTTCTATCGACCTGACACCTGGCGGCGGTACCACTCCATATACATACTCATGGAGCAACGGTGCAACTACACAAGACCTCACAGGTCTGGCAGCAGGTACGTACAGCGTAACGGTAACAGACAGCAAGGGATGTACAGCTACAACAAGCAAGACGATCACACAACCTGCAACGCTCACAGCGAGCGCAACGGGAACCAACGTAAACTGTAATGGTGGTACTAATGGTACTGTAACACTGGCAGTAGGCGGCGGCACTACACCATACACTTACTCATGGAGCAACGGCGCAACAACTCAAAACCTCACGGGTCTGAGCGCAGGAACATACAGCGTAACAGTAACTGACGCGAACGGTTGCACAGCAACAGCAAGCAAAACAATAACGCAACCAACAACACTCACGGCAACAACCGCTTCAACCAATTCCCTTTGCTATGGCTGCAACAATGGTACTGCGAGTGTAACGCCAGCAGGTGGCACCAGCCCATACACCTACCTGTGGAGCACCGGCGCGACAACAGCAAGCGTTACCGGCCTTACAGCAGGAACATACACAGTGACTGTAACAGATAATAAGGGCTGTACGGTAGTTAAGACCGTAACTATCACGCAGCCAGCGGTATTTACTGCATCGGCAGCAGGTACGAATGTAAACTGCTATGGCGGCAGCAATGGTACAGCAACGCTGACCGTAAGCGGTGGTACCACACCATATACCTACGGCTGGAGCAATGGAGCAACGACACAGAACCTGAGTGGACTGAGCGCAGGTACATACTCGGTAGTAGTAACAGACGCAAACAGCTACACGACTACAGCGACAGTAACTATTACACAGCCTGCAGTACTCGCAGCAACAGCTACACAGACAAACGTAAGCTGCAACGGCGGTTCAAACGGTTCAATTGATGTAACAGTAACAGGCGGTACTACACCATATACCTACCTGTGGAACGGTGGCGCTACTACGCAGGATCGCACGGGCCTGAGCGCAGGTACATACTCAGTCCTTGTTACAGACAATAAAGGTTGTACAACAACAGTAAGCAAGACCATAACTGAGCCAGCAACATTGACAGCAAGCGCTACATCAACAAACGTAAGTTGCAATGGCGGTTCAAACGGATCAATTGATCTGACTCCAGGCGGCGGTACTACGCCATATACATATAGCTGGAGCAATGGAGCAACTACACAAGACCTGAGCGGTCTGTCAGCAGGCACCTACTCAGTAACAGTAACAGACAGCAAGGGTTGTACCGCAACAGCAAGCAAGACAATCAGCCAGCCAGCAACGCTCACGGCGAGCGCAGCAGGAACGAACGTAAACTGTAATGGTGGTACTAATGGTACTGTAACACTGACAGTAGGTGGTGGTACCACACCATATACGTATAGCTGGAACAACGGCGCAACAACGCAGAACCTCACCGGCCTGAGCGCAGGAACATACAGCGTAACAGTAACAGACGCGAACGGTTGCACAGCAACAGCAAGCAAGACAATCACACAACCAACAACGCTCACTGCGACAACCGCTTCAACCAACGCACTTTGCTATGGTTGCAACAACGGTACTGCGAGTGTAACGCCAGCAGGTGGCACCAGCCCATACACCTACCTGTGGAGCACCGGCGCAACAACAGCAAGCGTTACCGGCCTTACAGCAGGAACATACACAGTGACTGTAACAGATAATAAGGGCTGTACGGTAGTTAAGACCGTAACGATCACACAGCCTGCAGTATTTACTGCATCAGCAGCAGGAACGAATGTAAACTGCTACGGCGGCAGCAATGGTACAGCAACACTTACCGTAAGCGGTGGTACCACACCATATACATATAGCTGGAGCAATGGTGCAACTACGCAGAACCTGAGTGGACTGAGCGCAGGCACCTACTCGGTAGTAGTAACAGACGCAAACAGCTACACGACTACAGCAACGGTAACGATTACGCAGCCAGCAGTACTTGCAGCAACTGCAACACAGGAGAATGTTCGTTGCTATGGCGAAAGCAATGGTTCTATCGATCTGTCAGTAACAGGTGGTACTACAGCTTACACATATAGCTGGAGCACAGGCGCAACAACTCAGGACATCACTGGCCTGAGCGCAGGTACATACTCTGTTCTGGTAACAGATGCACACGGTTGTACAGCTACTGTTACTAAGACGATCACCCAGCCTGCGCTGCTCACTGCTACCACATCATCAACCAACGCATTGTGCTACGGTTGTAACAACGGTACAGCAAGCGTAACACCGGCAGGCGGCACAAGTCCATATACTTACCTGTGGAGCAATGGCGGAACTACTGCGAGCGTTACCGGCCTGGTGGCAGGAACATATACAGTGACAGTTACAGATGCGAACGGTTGTACAGTTGTGAAGACAGTAACCATCACACAGCCTGAAGAGCTTACTATTACAATTACACACACGAATGTTAGCTGCCATGACGGTACTAACGGCACTGCTGACATCACAGTTGCTGGCGGTACTACTCCATATTCTTATACATGGAGCAACGGTGCACACACAGAAGACCTGTCTGGTCTGAGTGCCGGAACATACTCGGTGGTTGTTACCGACGCACATGGCTACACAGTAACTGCTTCAGCTACAGTAACCGAACCAGCTACGTTGACAGCTACTGCAACACAGGAAAACGTTCGCTGCTATGGCGAAAGCAATGGTTCAGTACACCTGAGCGTAACCGGCGGTACTACAGCTTATACATATAGCTGGAGCACGGGTGCAACAACACAGGACATAACCGGCCTGAGCGCAGGTACATACTCTGTTCTGGTAACAGATGCACACGGTTGTACGGCTACTGTTACTAAGACCATTACACAGCCTACACTGCTCACCGCTACCACATCATCAACCAACGCACTTTGCTACGGTTGCAACAACGGTACAGCAGACGTTACACCTGCAGGCGGCACCAGCCCATACACCTACCTGTGGAGCAACGGCGCTACAACAGCAAGTGTTACCGGCCTGGTAGCTGGTACCTACACAGTAACAGTTACAGATGCTAATGGTTGCACAGTTGTGAAGACAGTAACGATCACACAGCCTGAAGACTTCACTATTGCTATTACACACACCAACGTTAGCTGCCACGACGGCACGAACGGCACTGCGGACATCACAGTTGCAGGCGGTACTACTCCTTATACATATACATGGAGCAATGGCGCTACAACTGAAGACCTTTCTGGTCTGTCAGCAGGTACGTACTCAGTAGTTGTTACCGACGCACATGGTTACACAGTAACTGCTTCTGCAACAGTAACAGAACCAGCTACCCTGGTTGCAATTGCTACACAGGAGAACGTTCGTTGCTACGGCGAAAGCAATGGTTCAATCGACCTTTCAGTAACAGGTGGTATTACGGCTTACACGTATAGCTGGAGCACGGGTGCAACTACACAGGACATCACTGGCCTCGCAGCAGGTACTTACTCTGTGCTTGTTACCGATGCACATGGTTGTACAGCAACAGTTTCAAAGACGATCACGCAGCCAACACTGCTCACAGCTACCACATCATCAACCAACGCACTATGCTATGGTTGCAACAACGGTACAGCAAGCGTAACACCGGCAGGCGGCACAAGTCCATACACCTACCTGTGGAGCAATGGCGCGACGACTGCAAGTGTTACCGGCCTCACAGCAGGTACTTACACAGTAACTGTTACAGACGCACACGGTTGTACAGTTGTGAAGACAGTAACCATCACACAGCCTGAAGAACTTACTATTACAATTACACACACCAACGTTAGCTGCCACGACGGTACAAACGGTACTGCCGATATCACAGTTGCTGGTGGCACTACTCCGTACACTTACTCATGGAGCAACGGTGCTACAACTGAAGACCTAGCTGGTCTGAGTGCAGGTACCTACTCAGTAGTTGTTACAGACGCACATGGCTACACGGTAACTGCTTCTGCAACAGTAGCCGAACCTGCTACCCTTGTTGCTACAGCGACACAGGAGAATGTTCGCTGCTATGGCGAAAGCAATGGTTCAGTAGACCTGAGCGTAACCGGCGGTACTACAGCTTATACATATAGCTGGAGCACGGGTGCAACAACACAGGACATAACCGGCCTGAGCGCAGGTACATACTCTGTTCTGGTAACAGATGCACACGGTTGTACGGCTACTGTTACCAAGACTATCACTCAGCCTACACTGCTCACTGCTACCACATCATCAACCAACGCATTGTGCTACGGTTGTAACAACGGTACAGCAAGCGTAACACCGGCAGGCGGCACAAGTCCATATACATACCTGTGGAGCAATGGCGGAACTACTGCGAGCGTTACCGGCCTGGTGGCAGGAACTTACACAGTAACAGTTACAGATGCAAACGGTTGTACAGTTGTGAAGACAGTAACGATCACTCAGCCTGAAGACTTTACTATTACAATTACACACACCAACGTTAGCTGCCACGACGGTACTAACGGTACTGCCGATATCACAGTAGCTGGTGGTACTACTCCGTACACTTACTCATGGAGCAACGGTGCTACAACTGAAGACCTTTCTGGTCTGAGTGCCGGTACGTATTCAGTAGTTGTTACCGACGCACATGGCTACACAGTAACAGCTTCTGCCACCGTAACGGAGCCTGCTACCCTTGTTGCTACAGCGACACAGGAGAATGTTCGCTGCTATGGCGAAAGCAATGGTTCAGTAGACCTGAGCGTAACCGGCGGTACTACAGCTTATACATATAGCTGGAGCAACGGTGCAACTACTCAGGACATCACTGGTCTGGCAGCTGGTACATATTCTGTATTAGTTACCGACGCGCACGGTTGTACCGCTACAGTTACAAAGACAATTACGCAACCTACACTGCTTACTGCTACCACATCATCAACCAACGCCCTGTGCTATGGTTGTAACAATGGTACTGCAAGCGTAACACCAGCAGGTGGCACAAGTCCATATACTTACCTGTGGAGCAACGGCGCTACAACAGCAAGTGTTACCGGCCTTATAGCAGGCACGTACACTGTAACTGTTACGGATGCCAACGGTTGTACAGTTGTGAAGACAGTAACCATCACACAGCCTGAAGAGCTTACTATTACAATTACACACACTAACGTTAGCTGCCATGACGGTACTAACGGTACAGCAGATATCACAGTAGCTGGTGGCACTACTCCATACACTTACTCATGGAGCAACGGTGCTACAACTGAAGACCTGGCTGATCTGAGTGCCGGTACATACTCAGTAGTTGTTGCCGACGCACATGGCTACACAGTAACTGCTTCTGCGACAGTAACGGAACCGACACCTCTTGCACTTACTGGTACTACAAACCATGTAGTTTGTGGTTGCCTGCATGGTATGGGCGAAATTTATACGGAGGTAACGGGCGGTACAGCTCCTTATACCTATATGTGGAGCGATGGTGCTACAACTTCGTTTGATACAGGTCTCTGGACTGGTACCTACACTGTTGTTGTTACCGACGCTAATGGATGTACTGTAACAGATGCATATTCTGTAGTAAGCCCATGGCAACTGGAAGCTGCAACTACTGTTAACAATGTGAGTTGCAACGGTGGCAGCAACGGTTCTATCAGCCTTGCAGTAACAGGCGGTATTGCTCCATACACTTACTCATGGAGCACCGGCGCTACTACTTCGTCTATTTCTGATCTTGTTTCCGGCGTTTACTCTGTAACTGTTACAGATGCCAACGGATGCAGTAGGCCTGAAATTTTTGTTGTGGAAGAACCTGCGACGTTTGAAGTTACTGGCGTTGCGACAGACGCGGCCTGTGCGGGTGTCAATAACGGTACGATCGACGTAACGGCATCTGGCGGCACGGCTCCTTATACATATAACTGGAGCAACGGCACTATAACTGAAGATGTTACTGGCCTTGCAGCCGGCACCTACACGGTGACAGTTACAGACGCACATAGCTGTACTACAGGTGCTTCGTTCACAATATCCGCCCCTGCTGCCATGACTATTACCGGCACAACAAACACGGTTGTTTGTGGCTGTATGCACGGTATGGGTGAGATATACACAGAGGTTACCGGCGGTACTGCTCCATATACATACTTGTGGAGCAATGGTGCGACAACTTCATTCGATACAGGTCTCTGGACTGGCACGTACTCAGTAACTGTAACAGACGCAAACGGATGTACAGCAAATGGCGCATACTCGGTTATTAGCCCATTGGCTCTTGTTGCAGATGGTGCTATTGTCAATGTTAGTTGCCCTGGTGGTACTGACGGAGCTATCGCAATGACAGTTTCCGGCGGTATTGCGCCTTACACATTTAACTGGAGCACCGGTTCTACCGCTTCATCTATCAGTGGTCTTACAGCTGGCGTTTACTCGGTAGCTGTTACAGACGCAAACGGATGCGCAAAACCATACATTTTTGTTGTGGAGGAACCTGCAACAACAAGTGCTTCCGGCACAGTGGCTGATGTTACTTGTTATGGTGGCAGCAATGGAGCTATCGATATCACCGTGTCCGGCGGCACAGCTCCTTTTACTTATAGCTGGAGCACGGGTGCTACTACTCAGGACATTAGCGGCCTTGCTGCTGGTACATATAGCCTGACTATTACAGATGCTCACGGATGTTCATCGGCGTTTACTTACACGGTAACTGAAGATCCTTTGACAGCTGTTACTATTTCGGGTCCTTCTGTTGTATGCGTAGGCAGCGCTATTCCGTTTACCGGCACACCGGCAGGCGGGACATGGGCGAGCAGCACACCTGCAAAAGCTACTGTCACTTCTACCGGTATAGTATACGGGATAACGATAGGCACGACAAATATTACTTATACTTCACCAGCAGGTTGCCGTAGCATTATGGCGGTGACTGTTAATGGTGCGGTTCCTGCCATTACCGGACCTACAAATGTCTGTGCAAATCAGTCGATCACTCTTTCGAATACCATGACCGGTGGCATCTGGACAAGCGCCAATACTGCTCTTGCGGTTGTGGACTCGTTCAGTGGGGTAGTAACAGGGGTGTTTGGCTCAACTGTGAATATCACATACAGCGCCAGCGCGGGTTGTTATCGTACAACGAATATCTGGGTTAAGGCACTTCCTCAACCTATCACGGGTAGCGATACGCTTTGTGCTGGTTTCTATGTACAGCTGTATAGCTCTATGGGTACTACAGGTACCTGGAGCAGTTCAGATCCTTCTGTTGCTTCAGTGGGTCTGACCACAGGCTTCCTTACTGCCGTGTCCACAGGTACTACAACTATTACCTATCGTCTCACAGCGTCAGGATGCTATGTTACACGTACGCAGACAACAAGGCTTTCGCCTGCTCCGGTTACCGGACCTTCTAACATCTGTAACGGTACATCGACTACATTGTCGTCATCGCCAGCGGGTGGTACCTGGATGAGCTCTAACAATTCAGTTGCTACTGTGGGCACGTCAAGTGGTGTTGTTAATGCCGTAGCTAACGGTGGCACAACGATCAGGTATACCTTGCCGAACGGTTGTTATGCAAATCGCCCTATGACGGTTAATCCGCTTCCTGGAATTATCACCGGCACTTTAGGAATCTGTGTAGGTAGTTCCACAACACTTTCTACTTCGTCTTCCGGTTGCTCATGGAGCAGTAGCAACACGTCTGTTGCTACAATTACTTCAACAGGGGTCGTTACAGGAGTAGGTATGGGCACGGCAACAATTACTGTTTCTAACGGCTTTGGTTGCATTCGCACTGCTGTTGTGACGGTTAATGTACTGGGTACGAACTCGGGTGATGCTGTTGTTTGCATAGGTCAGACAACCACACTTACCAATCCGACTGCGGGCGGTACCTGGAGCACCAGCAATTCTGCTCGTGCTACGGTTAACTCTTCGACCGGGGTTGTTACGGGTATTAGCCTCGGTACGGTTAATATCTCTTACAGGGTAGGTACTTGCTATAGCATCACTACCGTTACCGTAAATTCAAATGCGTACAGCATTGGTGGTACTGCCAGCGTTTGTGCAGGACTCAGCACTACCCTCACATATCCTGTTTCGGGTGGTACCTGGAGCAGCAGTAATACTGCCAGGGCTACTGTAGGCGAAACTACCGGTATCGTTACCGGTGTGTCTGCAGGCACTGCTACCATTACATACAGCATCACGTCATCTTGTTTCAGGACTGTGGTCGTTACGGTTGAAACACTGTCTGCAGAGATCACTGGTTCCGCATCTGTTTGCTCAGGTGCCACAACGACGCTTTCCATAGCAACTACAGGTGGTGCCTGGAGTAGCGGCAACGCGAGCGTGGCGACTATTAATGCCACATCGGGTGCGGTAACAGGTATTGCGCCGGGTACTGCTACAATTACCTACACAGGTGCTTCAGGCTGTTATACTACGCGTGTCATCACAGTCTTCGCAGCGCCTGCGGAAGTAACCGGTACGGCGTTTGTTTGTGCCGGCTCTACCACTATTCTGGCTAACGCTACTGAAGGTGGCTCATGGAGCAGCAGTAATTCATCGGTAGCCACTGTCAGCGCTTCTGGCATTGTTACAGGTGTATCGGCAGGTACGGCGAACATCGTTTACACTCTTGGTGCAGGTTGCAGTTCATCGGTTGTGGTAACGGTTGGGGCTATGCCAGGTGAGATCACTGGCGCTGCTTCAGTATGCGGTGGCACAACCATTGTGCTGAGCTCTTCTACGGGCGGTGGCACATGGACCAGCAGTAATGCTGCAGTTGCATCGGTAAGTTCTACCGGCGTGGTTACAGGTGGTGTTGCTGGTACGGCCACTGTTACTTACATGCTTTCTTCTGGCTGTTATCGCACCAGGGTTATCACTGTGATCCCAATGCCTTCGGTTGCACCAATTACCGGCGAGGCGTCTGCAATGTGTCCTGGTACAAGCATAGCGCTAAGCAATGGCACAGCCGGCGGCTCATGGAGCAGCAGCAATACAGCAGTGGCTACAGTAAGCGGCAGTGGCCTGGTAACAGGCGTTGCTCCGGGCACGGCTGTAATATCTTATAGCGTAACCGGCGACTGTGGCACCACAAGTGTTACACGTACTGTTACTGTAAATGGTACACCTGATCCGGGTACTATTTCCGGACCGAATACAATGTGCGTAGGTAGCACTGTTGCACTTCATGCATCTGTAGCAGGCGGATTGTGGATCGCAGGAAATCCTGAGATTGCAACTACATGTCCATGTAATTCTGGTCATGTTACTGGCATTGCTCCTGGCGTCGCTATCATGTCTTATAAAGTTACCAACGATTGTGGCGTGGCATATGCTACTTATCCGGTTACGGTAAATGCTGTACCGTCAGTGGCTCCTGGTCTTGTTACACCGGTTATCGCAGGCGCTACCTCAGCGGCTCTTCCATTCACTACTACCGCTAGTCCTACTATGTACTCCATAGCCTGGGGCACTACTGCTGCATCGGCTGGGTTTACAGATGTTACTTCGGCTACGCTCACAGGTTCTCCGCTGGCAGTTACAGTTCCGTCTTCTGCGGCCGAGAATACTTACCTGGGTATGATCACAGTTAGTACTGCATACTGTACCAGCGCGGCTCAGCCGTTTAGCATCACGGTCAACAACTCTGTGAATATTTACACATATGCGGGTATCGGTACTAACGGCTACACCGGAAACGGAAATGCCGCCACACTTGCTAAAATGAGCCATCCGTATAATATAGCAACAGACTGCGACGGCAATACCTTCATCGCAGACTTTGAGAATGCAGTTATCCGCAAGGTGAGCCCAACAGGGGTTATCACTACCGTAGCAGGTAATGGTACCATAGGTTATAGCGGCGATGGTGGCCCTGCCACGAACGCTCGTATGTCTAACCCTACCGGCATTACTATGGATGCGGGTGGTAACGTTTACTTCTCTGATTTCAATAACCACGTGGTTCGCAGGATATCTACTTCCGGTATTATCTCTCGCGTAGCAGGTAACCTGGCTAATGGTTATAGTGGCGATGGTGGTGCGGCTACTTCAGCTAAGCTTAAGTATCCTTCAGGTCTGGCATTCGATGGTGCCGGTAACCTTTATATCGCAGACAACGGAAACCATGTTATTCGCAAGGTTACACCAACAGGTATCATCACTACATGCGCAGGTACGAACATCCCGGGCTACACCGGTGATAGCGCTGCTGCGACCGCTGCACGTCTAAATAATCCTAAGAACGTGCACGTGGATAATGTGGGCAACCTCTACATCTCCGATTGGGGCAACCAGGTTGTTCGTAAGGTTGATGCAGGTGGTATGATCACTACTCTTGCCGGTAACGGTATCACAGGTTACAGTGGCGATGGCGGTGCAGCTACTGCTGCTAAGCTTGATCATCCTTATGGCATCACCAGTGATGCTGCAGGTAACGTATATTTCTCTGAATACACAAACCAGGTAGTTCGTAAGGTTAACCCTGCGGGTATCATCAGCACCATAGCTGGTATGCACCTCATTGGTTATAGCGGCGATGGTGGTCCGGCATTGCTGGCGCGCCTCTACCAGCCTATGGGTCTCTCCCGAGATTGCGCTGGCCGCATATTCATTGCAGACAATGCTAACTATGTAGTACGTATCCTGGGTGAATACAACCGTGTTCCTTACTTCCCAGCGGGCGCCGTGCAGAATGTTGACGTTTGTTATGGTTCCGGTCCTATATCACTGAATACAAGGCTGGCTGTAACTGACTACGATACGCTGCAGCCACTTACCTGGACGGTAGTTACTGCTCCGGCTCATGGTACACTCGTAGCAGGCTACTCTGCCACTACTACGGGCGCTACAATCACGCCTTCCGGGCTCAGCTACACTCCGGCTAGCGGTTACACTGGTGCAGATGTGTTTGTAGTAAAGGCAAACGACGGTATCGCTTCTGCATTCACTACTATCAATGTTACGGTGAGCACAGCTCCGGTTGCGGGCGTTATCTCTGGCACATCAGCTATCTGTGGCAGTGGCACTACACACCTCATTACTACAGGTACGGGAGGCTCCTGGAGCAGCAGCAACACTTCGGTGGCTATTGTTGATGCATATGGCTACGTTTCCGGTGTAGGTTATGGTACGTCTACTATATCTTATACAGTTACCAATGCATGCGGAAATTCATATGCTACCAGGGTGGTTACATTTAACCCAATGCCTTACGCAGGTTCTATTATTGGTGCGGCCAAGGTATGCCGTGGGTCATCTATCCCATACATCAGCCCTGTAACAGGTGGTTACTGGAGCAGCGGCAACACGTCGATAGCTACAGTTAGCAGCACTGGTGTTGTGTACGGTGTTGATACCGGTCTCACTACTATCTCTTACACCGTTAGCAATGTGTGCGGTACTGCATATGGCCTGCGCGATGTTACGGTTGAAATACTACCTACTACCAGCCCAATTACTGGCCCGGGCAGCATATGTGCTGGTGCATCTACCACGCTTTATGACGCTACGCCACATGGTGCATGGTACACCAGCGATACATCTATCGCTACGATAGATATAGATAACGGCACTATCACAGGTGTTTCTGCAGGTACAGTTCTGGTAAGCTACAGGCACAATACTTCGTGCGGAATCGTGATGGTAACAACAGTATTCACAGTTAACCCTGTAACGACCACCATCCCGGCTATCGGCGGCACAGGCATCGTTTGTCCGGGCAGCTCAGTTACACTTACCAACTCTATGACAGGCGGCACATGGTCTACCACCGATTATCCTGTTAAGTTCACAGTAAACAGCACTACCGGTGTTGTTACCGGCGTGGCTGCAGGTACGGGTGTTGTCACTTACACAGTGGCTCACGATTGTGGCGTCTCTTATGTTACACGTGTTCTCACGGTTAATCCGATCGCAACAGTTGCTCCTATCACTGGTACAAGCAGCATATGTGTCGGCTGGACAATAACTGCTTCAGATGCTACCGCAGGCGGTGTTTGGAGCAGCAGCAACCCATCACTTGCCACGGTAAACAGCGCAGGCGTTATCACGGGTATCGCAGGTGGAAACCCTGTTATCTCTTACTCGGTTACTAATTACTGTGGCACTGTAGTGGCAACCAGGTTGGTACCTGTTGGCGTTCCGCCGGCAGTATCAGACATTACCGGCCCATCAGTGGTGTGTGTAGGATCCACAGTGACGCTGGGCAATAGCACTACAGGTGGTAGCTGGACAACAAGCGACATCACACACGCAGCTGTTAGCAGCGCAGGCATCGTTACCGGTGTGGGCGAGGGTACCGCTACCATTTCTTACTCAGTACACAATGGTTGTGGATACTCATCTACCAGCAAGGTGCTTACTGTAAATCCATTGCCAACTGTGGCTACTATCACAGGTCCGTCTACAGTTTGTGTTGGCACCAGCATCTCCCTGGCCAATGCGTCAACAGGTGGTGTGTGGAGCAGCAGCAGCACAGGTGTTGCAACGGTAAGCGGCACAGGTGTGGTTTCCGGCATCAGCTACGGTACGTCTACCATCAGCTATGCGGTTACCAATAGCTGTGGCACAGTAGTAGCTACTAAGGATGTGAGCGTACTGGTACTTGCGGCAACTGCTACCGTATCTCATGTTACCACTCCGGGTGGCACAGACGGTTGCATACTGCTCTCTGTAGTGGGTGGCACAATGCCATACACATTCCTGTGGAGCAATGGCGCTACAACGCAGAACCTTACAGGCCTCACTGCAGGTACCTACTCGGTAGTAGTTACAGATGCGGTTGGCGAGACAGTGACACTGACAGTTACGGTTAATGAAGTAAGTGCTCGTGGCGTTGCAGCGGCTACAGAAGCCGGTGTAATGTATGGTGCTCACCCGAACCCGTTCGTGTCTCAGACCACCATCCACTTCAACCTGCCTGTAGGCAAGTTTGCAACGGTAGATGTGTTCAATGCTGCTACCGGTATCAAGGTGGCCACTATCTACAACGACGTGATCAATCCGGGTGAAGAATATACTGCTACGCTGAATGGTGAGAATCTCGCAGCAGGCGTGTATATCTACCGTGTATCTACAGAGTACGGTTCCTACATAGGTAAAGTACTCTTGCTGAAATAGAGTTTTTGAGTTGAATAAATACCCAACGGCACCGTGAAAGCGGTGCCGTTGTTGTTTTCTTCCGGTACGTTACAGATAATTATTGATTAGTATCTGTCTGTGATATTTGAATGACTTATTGTGCTTAACTTGCATGTATACGTAATAGTCGCCCCTATGAAAAAGTCCTTTATTTGCTTCTTCGTTTTTTTCTTTTTCTCATTTAGCTCTTTCGGCCAGGCCGGTTCTGTTTATACAGTGGCTGGTGGCGGCATGTCTACCGCAGATGGTGTTCCTGCAACCAGCGCGCAAATTAATTGGTTGACCGGAATAGGCGTGGACGCGTTCGGGAATATATACACCGCAAGCCCCTCAGTGTCAAAGGTGAAAAAAGTTGACGCTGTAACGGGTTTAATCCAGACCGTGGCAGGAAGCGGTATAGATGGTTCAGGAGGCGACGGTGGTCCTGCGACTGCTGCGCAGTTGGGCGCTCATATAAGTTGCGTTTTTGTTGACGCGGTTGGTAACATTTACATTTCAGATGATAGTGTCATCCGCAGGGTAGATGCTGTTTCTGGTATCATTACAAGAGTCGCAGGAGGTAGCGATACTGCAGAGGGTGCGCCGGCTACAGTTTCCAAGGTGAATCCTACGTGTGTTTTTGTTGATCCTTCGGGGAATGTTTACACAGGGTCGGGACATAAGGTGAAACGCGTCAACGCTGCTACAGGTCTCATGTACACATTTGCAGGCGGTGGGAGTTCGGCAGCCGATGGAATACCCGCTACTGATGCGGCCTTATCGTGCCCTGTTAGTATCAGGATGGATGGTGCAGGAAATGTCTATATCATCGACTCAGTCGGAACTAAGATACGCAAAGTTGATGCCGCCTCAGGTTTGATTTACACGGTAGCAGGCGGAGGTACCTCGTCGGCAGATGGCGTACCCGCCACAGACGAGTCTTTTGTCGGTATGCAAGATTGTGATGTGGATGCTGCCGGGAATATATTTATCGCTGATCACGGTAGGGAGCGTATTAGGCGGGTCGCTGCTTCCACTGGAATTTTAACTACAATTGCTGGATATACAGGTGGGAGTCCATTGAATGGTACTCCGGCTAATCTCGCAACGGTAGCAGCGTATAGGATAAAAGCGGATGCAGCTAGCGGAAATATTTTTTACACGGATTTTTATTTTCATCTCAGGAAGTTTTCTTTTTCACCAATAGCGCCATTTTCCCCCGGGGGGGGAAGTACAGCAACTGATAGTTTTTATGTGAATATTTATAAAAGATGTGCAGGGCCTCAGTTCACTACCCGAACTGTCAGCTATAGAGCTGGGTTAACACTACGGACGTTTTTCGGAGATGGAACATCTGATACATCAATGGTAATGCCGGCACTTTATTCAGATGGAGGCTACGCAATAGTGAACCACAGTTATGCAGTGAATGATACGTATTCAGTTCTTCAGATACTATACGACGGAGGAACCCCGCTAGACTCAGTTAACTTTGGTTACATCCATAGGTTCTGCTCTTCACTGCCGGTTAAGTTTTTTGCAGATGCAAACATGAATTGTGTCAAAGAGGGTGCCGAAGCTTTCTTAACTCAATCTGTGAAAACAGAAGTAGACTCCAACGGCCTGCCGGTGGATACCATCGTTACTACTGGTGGCTTTAATTATATAGCTTACGGCACTCCGGGAGACGTATATCGTTTCCGCGTTCTCTCTACACCTCCCGGCTTTTACACATCGTGCCCATCTACCGGTGTTGTGTATGATACGCTTATAGGAGGTGTAACAATAAATCCCACGCGATCAATAGCGCTATCGTGTACTTCCACTTCCTCCTTTGATCTGGCAGGCACCATGCGTGTGCCTGTGACAGGCCCTCATGTTCAAAGGGGCCATATTTATGTTCGCAACGACTATTGCATGCCCACTGACGCAACCGTTACCCTTTCTTTCAGCCCAAAATATACATACACAGGAGGAGCCCGCCCAACGCCGGTCTCTAGTACCTCGAACACCATCACCTGGAACCTGACAGGGGTAAGCAGCGAGGCTGTACCTCGTGACATATATTATATTGTATGGCACAATCTCGCAGTTCCTTACCCAACAGACGGCGACACCGTAAATGAGCAAGTAACGATAACGCCTTACACGGGTGATGTGTACGTCCCTAATAATATCATCATTCGCGTTGACACAGTACGCACATCCTGCGACCCAAACAAAATAGAGGTTACTCCAACTTGTTACGACAACGACACCACCTTCCGGTTCGATGTCCATTTTGAGAACATAGGCAGTGGCCCAGCCGTCAACATTTATGTAATGGACACCCTGTCTGATAAGCTGGATCCTTCAACATTGAACTTCGTTATGAATACCCACCCGATGTTTGTAACGAAACTATACTACGGCAATAAGACCATCCTCCGCCTCGATTTTCCTGATATCAATCTCGCAGATAGCTCAGACCATGAGAATTGCACCGGTATGTTCAGCTACACCATCAGGCCCCGACCTTCATTGCCATTGGGCACAACTATCGATAGCCGCGTAGGCATCTATTTCGACTACAATGATGTGCTCATGACTAATACCGCACAGAACATAAAAGGCTGTCCACCGCCCACAGTATCGACTGCAAACTTGAGCATCGACGTTCTGCACCTCTACCCCAATCCGGTAACCGAAGAGTTAACAGTAGCCACCGGTAACACAAACGGAGCATGCACGATAATCAATGTCCTCGGGCAGGAGGTCCTGTGCACTACACTGCACAGTGCCACCCAGCGGATCAATGTGAAAGATTTGCCCCGCGGCATTTACACCATCCGGGTCGCGAATGAGACTGGGGTTTTAACCGGAAAATTTGTGAAGCAATAATAAGTAGTCGATTAAGGCAGATTTGGTATATGTTATCACTGTAACTGATTTTCAGGTATACACGCCATCCTTGTACATCCATCATTTCATGACGGATTTGCAAGGTAGATATACTTCGATCGGTCATTTATAAGGTTGAAATGCAAATTTTCTTACTTTTATTTTGTCACTTCCAATTTTTCTCCATACTTTTGCCGTCCAATTCTCAATTTGCTCTTTTTATTAAGGTTGAATGGGAGAAATAGTAGTCCGGTCCTGAGCTTGTCGAAGGAGGGATGAACATTCGTTAACACCAAAAAGCATTTTAAATGGCTAAAGAAATCAGCGGCTTCGTGAAGCTGCAGGTTAAAGGCGGTGCTGCAAATCCTGCACCCCCAATCGGCCCGGCGCTCGGCTCTAAAGGCGTCAACATTATGGAATTCTGCAAGCAGTTCAACGCTCGCACGCAGGATAAAGCGGGAAAAGTTCTTCCCGTACTTCTCACAGTTTATACGGACAAGTCTTTTGATTTCGTTATCAAGACACCTCCTGCTGCCGTTCAGCTTATGGAAGCTGCTAAACAGCAGAAGGGTTCTAAAGAGCCTAACCGTCAGAAGGTAGGTAAGGTAACATGGGCACAGGTTGAGGCTATCGCTAAGGACAAAATGCCTGACCTGAACTGCTTCGAGCTCGTAAGCGCTATGAGCATGGTAGCAGGTACAGCACGCAGCATGGGTTTCACCGTAGAAGGTACTCCGCCTGAAGGAATCACTGTTAAATAAGCCTACAGCTCCATAACAGTATTATTTACCTTATTAAAGCACTGACAATGGCAATTACAAAAAAGAGAAAAGCTGTAGAAGCTAAACTTGATAAAAACAAGCAATATACGCTGGCAGAAGCTGCCGGCATGGTAAAGAGCATCAATCTTACCAAATTTGACAGCTCAGTGGATGTTCACATCCGCCTGGGTGTAGACCCAAAGAAAGCTGACCAGGCTATCCGTGGTACCGTTACGCTTCCTCACGGTACAGGTAAAACTAAGCGCGTACTCGTTCTTTGCACTCCTGACAAGGAGGCTGAAGCAAAGGCAGCAGGTGCTGACTATGTAGGTCTGGATGAATTCGTACAGAAGATCGACGGCGGTTGGACTGATGTTGACGTGATCGTAGCTACACCATCGGTGATGCCTAAGATAGGCCGCCTTGGTAAGATCCTCGGTCCTCGTAACCTCATGCCAAACCCTAAGACGGGTACTGTTACCAACGATGTTGGCGCTGCGGTAAACGAAGTAAAGGGTGGTAAGATCGCGTTTAAGATAGACAAGGCTGGTATCATCCACGCTTCTATCGGCCGCGTATCTTTCGAGCCAAATAAGATCGCTGAAAACGCTCAGGAACTCATCAATACGCTCGTTCGTATGAAGCCTGCTACTGCCAAGGGTACTTACCTGAAAGGCATCAGCCTGGCATCTACTATGAGCCCGGGCCTGGCAATTGATACTAAAACTGTATCGTAATTCAATGAGGCGACCAGGCGATGAAACAATTTGCCGGTTGTGAAGGAAACAAAATTTAAAAACGATTTGACTTAAGTCCTGGCATAGCCAGATAGCTGAAAAGCCAAATTATCAAATTAAAAAACATGACACCTGCTCAAAAAGGCGAAGTAATCGAAATACTGAAGGGAAAATTCTCTCAGTACGAGAACTTTTATATAACAAATACTGAGTCGCTTACAGTAGAACAAGTAAGCAAACTCCGCAGGCTTTGTTTCGAAAAGAATGTCGAAATGAAGGTTGCAAAGAATACGCTCATCCGCAAGGCGCTTGAGAGCTTTAACGACGAAAAGTACAGCGGCGTTTATGAGTCACTGCACGGCGTTACAGCCCTCATGTTCTCAGACTCTCCTAAGGAGCCTGCGATGATCCTGTCCTCTTTCCGCAAGGAAGGAAACATGGAGAAGCCTGTACTGAAGGCTGCGCTCATCGGCACAGACGTATTCACCGGCGACAACCAGCTGGATGTGCTTACGAAGATCAAGACGAAGAACGAGCTCATCGGCGAAGTTATCGGCTTGCTCCAGTCACCTGCAAAGCGCGTGCTTGCTGCGCTCCTTCACCACCACGAAGGCGGTGCAGAGGCTACAGCAGAAGCAGAAGCTCCTGCAGCAGAGTAATTCGGCAATTTGCCCATTCGGCAATTCGACAATTACTACCACGGCATGCAGACATTGGCAAATTGCCTCATTGTCGAATTGTCACATTAACATGGCTTCCAAGTCAATATATAAACAGTACTAGTAAACAATTACGAGTAACAATTTTTAAAAACAACAAAAACTAAAATAAAATGGCAGACGTAAAAGCATTGGCCGAACAACTGGTAGCCCTTACTGTAAAAGACGTACAGGAACTGGCTAACGTATTGAAAAACGACTACGGCATCGAGCCGGCTGCAGCTGCAGTAGTAGTAGCAGGCGGTGGCGGCGACGCTGCACCAGCTGCTGCTGAGAAGACTTCTTTCAACGTTATCCTGAAGAGCGCTGGCGCTTCTAAGCTGAACGTTGTGAAGGTGGTTAAGGACCTGACTGGTCTTGGCCTGAAGGAAGCGAAAGAACTCGTTGACGGCGCTCCTAAAGCAGTGAAAGAAGGTGTTAGCAAGGCAGAAGCTGATGATATCGCAGGCAAGCTGAAAGAAGCTGGTGCTGAGGTTGAACTCGCATAACTAGCTTTGAGCTACAATAAACTTAAAGCCCCCGTACCTATGGTGCGGGGGCTTTTCAATTGTTATGATATCTAAAAATGCAGCTAACGATGCCACACGTGTTTATGACTACAATGGCTTTTCGATGTTCATCACACCTTTCAGTACAGAAGTTACATTGTTTTTGGCATCTATGGCCTTAAAGTAGAACGATCCACGAATCCACGCAGAATCATTCTGAGTTATTTTCAATCCTCCGGAATTACCCAGGTAGCTATAAAGAATTGTGGACTCAAGCGGAACGGTGGAAATCACAGTACCGTATTGGTCCATGTTCTTATACTCCATATCATACAAGTTACCCCCCCATACGTCGCGCATATATAGCTGCACAACAATGTCGCTCTTGTCTTTGTAGCCCGTCACTACGTTTGCCCCGGTTGAGTCGAGGTAAAAGGTAACGTTATCAGCCACCCAGCGTGTACCGTTAATGTCAGCCGCCAGTTTCTCGTTCTTGTTCTCCCACGTAAATTCTGACTCCGTAAGTGGTGTCACAGGGTTCACCCCGGGGTTTGCATTGCTATTGGGGTCGGCAACGTAGTCGCCATTATTACAGGATGCTAACGTGCCGGCTATAGCAGCGGCAAGGGCAAGGGTGTGGAAAATCCTTTTCATGAAACGAAATTAGACGGATAAAGATAGGTAAAAATATTATTTTCGATAGACTTTTTACCCTGTCGGCATATGCGCTTTTTGTTGATTTTCTTCATCAGTTGTTTTGCGGTGGCGGGCTTAAACGCACAGTTAATTGTCGCGTCCCGGGTGTTCGATTTGCTTACGCACGAGCCCATACCCTTTGCTACGATCAAATATGGCGCAGGTAACCAGGGCGTTATTGCCGGGATCGACGGGGCCTTTGAGATTCCGGCCACTGGCTCCACCATTACCAAAATAGAAGTCTCTTGCCTCGGCTACCGTTCCGCCACTATTTCACTTCCATTGAGCAAGGATGGAATCTTCCTGGAGCCTATAGGCAATGAGCTGAGTGAAGTAACGATTAAGCCACCTATCGAAAAAATTAGACGTATCCTCAATGCCGCTATTGACAATCGTCCTGCAAACAATCCCGACAAATACGACCAGTATAGCTGTCATGTTTATTACAAGATGAAGGCAGATATGCAACTGCCCGACACCTCGAAGAATGACACTGCTGCCCGCGCGCGAAAATTGCGGGCGCTCAGCGAGCGGCAACATTTACTCATGTCAGAGACTTACAGTGTGCGGCACTGGGAGCGCCCTGGAAAATTACAGGAAGACGTACTTGCCACCCGTTTTTCAGGTTTGCAAAAGGCAGTCTTTACCAGCATGGTAACAGATATTCTGCCCTTTCATGCTTACGACGATTTCATCAAGCTCAACGGCAAAGATTATTTCAACCCTGTGAGCCCCGGATTTGAGCGGCGCTACCGGTTCAACCTGTCTGATGAGATCATGGATGGCACAGATACAATCTGGGTGCTTTCATTCAGGCCAAAGGGAATAAGTGGTGCAAGTCTCAGCGGCAAGGTGTTCATTCATTCTGACGGCTATGCAATCGACAGGATTATAGCACGCGCACGCGATACGGCGCTCAAACAGTCTGTGCGTATAGAGCATCAGTATGCTCGTGTGCCCATTGATAATGGCAGACGATGGTTTCCTCGCCAGCTCAACTATGTCATTGACCGCGAAATGAAGTCGGACAAATTCGTTTATGAGTTACGGATAACCGGCAATTCTGTTGTAGACTCCGCTCTATTTTCCGGCATAGACAGAAAAGTGTTTGACAAGCGGCACACAGTGCGCATAAGCGATCAGGCCATGACCGAGGCCGATAGCTTGCTGAGGATTTTGCGCCCGGATGCGCTCACCGACAAAGAACGCACCACCTACAGGGTTATTGATAGCCTCGGGCGTAAGATAAAGGCAGATAGAATGATGGGGCATATGCGCAATTTGCCGCTGGGCCGGTTGTCCTTTGGCCCTGTTGATGTGGACCTGGCTCGGATACTTGCGTTCAATAAATATGAGCAGGTGCGCCTCGGCCTGGGTGGGCAAACAAATGACAAACTGCTAAAGTGGCTGTCCTTGGGTGGATGGGGTGGCTATGGCTTTGGCGACAAACGGTGGAAGTATGGAGCATTTGGTGAGTTGTACCTTGACAAGTATAAAGAGTTTGTAGTGCGCGGCGGATACAGCGATGACATTTCGGACCCGGGTCGTATACAATTGGCAAAAGACCTGGACAAGAACTACCTGCGCATGTTCCTGCTGCAGCGCGCAGACCATGTACAGTCCTACACAGGCTCCATAAGGAAGAAGCTGGGCTACTGGAACCTGGAGGCAGCGGGTGCACAACAGCATATTGAGCCACTTTATAGCTACGCATTACTAGCAGATGGCGTGCAGCGAAATAAGTTTGATGCGCAAGAGGCATCGCTGAGTCTGCGATATGCGTATGCCGAGCGCACTGCACCGGTGTTTGGCAGTTATGTATCTCTGGGTAGCCAATACCCTATATGCTATGGCAAGGTTACCTACGGTACGTTGGAATCGGGCAGCATGATGCGTAACTATGTACAGGCACTCGCTGCGGTGAAGTGGAAAAAACACATCAACCGGATAGGAACGGAGCAGCTAATGTTAGAGGGCGGAAAGATATGGAGTGACGATGCCCTGCCCATATCGAAGTTATTTGCGGGCAACGGTTATCGATACAGCGCTAAAGGTTTCCTTTCGCTTTATGCATTCGGTGGCCTCACTACTATGTTTCCGTACGAATACTATACCGACCAGTTCGTACAGGCGATTGTTCGCCACGATTTCGACTGGAAGCTTTACAGGCTGGAGGCCGCAGGTGTTCCATTCAGCTCTGCTCCTAACATTGGTCTACAGTATGGCATGCTATATGGAACGCTGCAAAACAAGGCAGCACATCTCTACGTTCCCTTCGCCGTACCTGACAAGCCTTATCACGAAGCGGGCATCATCCTCAACGGACTGCTGCGTCAGCGTTCCAGCACCTACTACCAGTCGCTTAATATTGGTTACTTCTACCACTTCACACCCGGCGCTATAGACTTTGAAAAGAACGGTAAGCTTGTGATTGGGGTGTCGGTGGAGCTTTAGTCCAAGTGTCACTATCATGTCATGCTTCGACGGGGCTCACCATGACATATCTTTATTCGACTTTGCCTGCCATGACATTTAAACGTCTTATTACTATTTTTACCGCATGAAAAGATCAACCGGGCTCAGGTGGGCCATACCGGTAATGGCTATGAGCACACAACTACTTATGGGTTGCGGCAGCGGCGATAATGCCAATGCGCCCAAGACGGATACTACTGCTGTGGCAGATGGATATGATGACAACTTCGTAACAGAGGCACAGGCCTTTGCTGACCTGCAACTGCTGCGCTACCAGGTGCCGGGCTTCAATAGCCTGAGCCTGCAGCAGAAGAAGCTGGCATACTACCTCTATGAGGCTGCTCTATGTGGTCGCGACATCATCTATGACCAGAAGAGCAGCGAAGGCATCATGCTGCGCAAAACCATTGAGGCGGTTTATGGCTCTTACAATGGCGATAAGATGAGCGAACAGTGGAAGCAGTTTGAAACCTACTGCGGCCGTGTATGGTTCAGCAATGGTAACTACCATCACTATGGCAATGAGAAGTTTATACCGGAGTGTCCTTACGAATACTTTGCGGAGATAGTGAAAGCGAGCGATACGGCACAACTGCCTAAGGAAGCTGGCGAAAGCGTAGACGCATTCCTGGCGCGCATAAAGCCGACAGTATATGACCTGAAGTACAAACCGAAGCTGGTGGACCTTCGTCCTAATATTGACAACATCGTAGCATCTGCCAACAACTTCTACGAAGGAGTGACGCAGAAGGAGGTGGAGGCCTATTACGACAAGTTTGACACCAAGGGCAATGCTCCGTCGTGGGGGCTGAACAGCAAGGTGGTGAAGGTAGATGGCAAGATCGTGGAGAAGACTTGGAAGAGCGGAGGCATGTATGGCGCAGCAATAGACAAGATAGCCGGCTGGCTGGAGAAAGCTGCAACTGTAGCTGAAAATGAGCAACAGAAGAAAGCACTGAACCTGCTGGTGCAGTTCTACAAAACAGGCGACCTCAAAACATTTGACGACTATAGCATAGCCTGGGCACAGGACACAGCATCGCGTATGGACGCTGTAAATGGTTTCATAGAGGTTTATATGGATGCCATTGGCAAGAAGGGTAGCTATGAAAGTACTGTGTCGCTGAAGGACCTGGAGGGAACCAAACGCATAGCGGCAATTGCCAAAGAGGCTCAGTGGTTTGAGGATAACTCGCCTATAATGAAGGAGCATAAGAAAGAGACTGTAAAGGGCATTTCTGCAAAGGCAATAACAGTGATAGTAGAGAGCGGAGACGCAGCGCCGAGCACGCCAATAGGTATTAACCTGCCCAATGCGGACTGGATACGTAAGGAGTATGGCTCTAAGTCTGTGTCGCTGAGCAATATCGTACACTCTTACAACGTAGTATCTGCAAAGGGTGGCACTACTGCAGAGTTTGCGCCTAACGATACGGTGCTGAAGAGGATAAAAGAATATTCCGCGTTGTCCTCAGACCTGCACACAGATATGCATGAGTGTATAGGGCATGCATCGGGTAAGATAAACGAGGGTGTGGAAACAACGGATAAGACGCTGAAGAACTATGCGAGCTGCCTGGAAGAGGCGCGTGCAGACCTTGTGGCCCTGTACTATGTGCTGGACCAGAAGCTGGTAGACATTGGCGTAATGCCAAACCTGGAAGTGGGCAAGGCTGAGTATGATGGCTACATCATGAACGGCATGATAACGCAGCTTACCCGCCTGAAACTTGGTGACAAGATAGAGGAGGCACACATGCGCAACCGTGCGCTAATAGCGCGCTGGTGCTTTGAGAAGGGTAAGAAGGACAATGTGATCTCGATGTTCAAACGCGATGGAAAGACTTATGTGCAGGTGAACGATTACGCTAAACTACGAGTGCTGTTTGGTGACTTGTTGCGTGAGATTCAGCGTATAAAGTCAGAGGGCGACTACAATGCAGGTAAGAACCTGGTAGAGAACTATGGAGTAAAGGTGGACCCTGTGCTACACAAAGAGATACTGGAGCGCTTTGCGAAGCTGGGTGTGAAACCATATAAAGGATTCATTCAGCCTCGCCTGGTGCCTGTAATGAACGGTAACGACATCAGCGATGTTAAGATCGAATATCCGGACAACTTCTTCCAGCAGATGATGGAGTATGGTAAGAATTATGCGTTTTTGCCGGTGAAGAATTGAGTAGAAAGTTTAAAGTAGAAAGTCTAAAGCTGGGCTTTGATCAAGAATTAAGAGTAGAAAGCTGTTATCTGATCTAGATAACAGCTTTCTGCTTTATACTTTTGACTTACAACTAGTAAGCTTCCGCTGTTCCGTTTGCTGCGGCCTTAGCAGTCAGCGCACGATACTTCTGTGCATTGGCAGAGTCGCCGGTGAATTTGTACAGGTTACTCATACTCTGGAAGACGTTTGGTGGCTGTACGGGGCGCACCTTCACAGACCGCTGATAATATTCAATTGCCTGCGGGAACATGCCTTTATTGCCATAGCAGGCACCAATGTTAGCCAGCGCATCAGGGTCGTTAGGGTCGCGGGCCAGCAGACGGGTATAAAGTGCAATACCCTCATCAAGCCTGCCTGTGCGCAGGAAGATGCCTCCAAGGTTCATAGAAGCCTGCTTGTTAAGGCTGTCCAGGCGCAGGCAGTTGGTATAGGCTATTATGGCAGAGTCGAGTTGGCCGGCAAATTCATCGGCATAGCCTCGTATCAGGTACACATCGCTGTTGTTGGGCAATATCTGCAGGCTCTTGTTCAGCGCTACTGTCGCATTCTTGTATAGTTCCCGCTTCAACAGTGGGTCTGGTTCAGGGCTTATCATGCGGGTATACTGTACACCCAGCAGGTACTGCGCGCGCCAGCTGTTGGGTGCGGTTTCCAGTCCCGTCTTGTAGAGGTCCAGGTTGCTGGCCCAGGCTTCGTTTCGCGCCATTGTCTTACCGGCATAGAGCAGGGCAATAATGGCTATGGTACCAAAAAGAGGTTTTGCATTTACCAATGTGGCATGAGCAGCATCTGTTTTCAGCACCTTGGACAATAGCCACACCACGGCTATACAGAATGCCAGTGAGCCGGTGAAAATAAAGCGTTCGGCCATGGTAGCACCTATGTCTATTACCAGGTTTGACGTGATGAAGACCGTCATGCCATAAAATAGTATGCACCACGACAGTGGGTCCTTTTTCCTGAATCCGCGAACGGCATAAACAAACAGACCGATGATAACAGCCACCGCGGCAAGTGCCTTAGGGTCGGCAAAGCTGATGATTGGGACCTGGTTGTAAGAATAGTCATAAGAAAGAGGGTGAGGGAAAAGCAGGATAATGAGGTATTTGAGCTGCATAAACAGGGCAGTGGCCGTTTTGTCCATGCCGTTGGTAGCGGCCATTAGCGCGTTGTTGTTTACCAGAATGCGCACTTTTTCGCCATCACTTTCTATAAACATGGAGCGCATGAGCATGTATACCGCAGCAACGGCTACATAAGGAATAGTGGCGCGGATAATTTTGTTAACAGGCGCTTCCCTGAAGAACCACACCGTCATAGGTGCAATTAGCACGAGTGAGATAGGCGTCTCCTTTGACATGAGTGCACAGAAAAACCAAAGTGCAGACAACGCCATTGCAGATGCTTTTTCGTTGTCTATATAGCGCAGGGTTTGCCAAAGGGCCAATATGGAGAACAGCAGTCCCATTATCTCGTCACGGCTCTTCACGCTGGCTACCACTTCTGTATGTATGGGGTGCAGTGCAAACAGAAGGGTCATAAGGAATGGCAGGTACTCAGACACGTTTTTGAACATCCTCTTCAATAACATAAACAAGACCGCTATCTCTATCATAAAGAGGATGATATTGATGAGGTGGCTGGTATGAGGGTTGAAGTCGAACAGGTCTTTTTCCAGTGCAAAACTGGTCAGCATCAGCGGGCGGTAGGAGGCATCGTGATGCTGAAAGACGCCATAGTATGCAGCGTGCGTAAAAAACTCCTTAATAGCGGAGAGCCCCTTGCTCACATTGGGGTTGTCAGTGGTGAAGAAGGGATCGTCGAGCGTGTATTCAAATCCCAGCGTGCGGAAGTTTGCAACAAACACCACCGCCATTAGAATGATAATCAACCATTTTGTAACGGATGTGCCGGATGGAGCCGGCTGGGGTATTGGCACAGCCTTAGGTACGGGTGATGACACCGTACCAGTGTCGGGTTGTGTTCTTTGTTTATTAGGTTTGTTCTTTGCCATATATATTCTGCATGTTTTGGGCCGGATGCCGGGCCAACAAGGTGCAGGCAGTCCGTTCCGCAATTATCCCTAATTTAGCAGTCAAACAAATATACAATATGTCAACGCACCTCGTACTGTTGCTTAATTTCCTGTTTTTCTTTGCACCGCCAAAGGGCAATGTGCCAAAGACGATATATGAGTTCAAGGTTCCTGCACTGGAGGGTGGCACCATCAATTTTGACAATTACCGGGGCAAGAAGATACTTATTGTAAACACAGCGTCGGAGTGTGGTAACACGCCGCAGTATGCCGACCTGGAAAAGCTGAGCGAGAAGTATAAAGACAAGTTGGTGATAATAGGATTCCCCTGCAACGATTTTGGATCGCAGGAGCCGGGCAGCAATGCTGAGATAGCGAAGTTCTGCAAGCGGACCTATAAAGTGAAGTTCCCGATGGCGTCAAAGATCTCGGTAAAGGGCGATGCTAAACATCCTTTGTATCAATGGCTGACAGAGAAACAGTATAACGGCTACATGGATAGCGAGGTGAAATGGAACTTTCAGAAATACCTGATCAACGAAAAGGGGGAATTGGTGGCTATCTTCCAGCACCGCACTAATCCTATGAGCCAGGAGGTGACCGAGGCAATAGAAAAATAGGACAGGCAATGACAGAAACGGTGCCGGAAAGGCGTGTATTCGGGACAGCGGTTCTTCTTACGCTGGGTTATGCTGCATTTTTCTTTGTAATTCAGTTTTTTATTTACCGTATTGGGCTTGTTCAAAATTTTCCGGACGCAAGTACTATTCAGCGGTGGGACTCATCCTGGTATAAGAGTGTTGGCTTTGACGGATATTCCTATTCACCAACGCGGCAGACAACTTCGGGTTTTTTCTGGTTGTTTCCTGCGGTCTGGTCGTTACTTGGCTGTGATGCTCTGGTGATATCTATAGTGAATATCCTTTTCCTTGCCCTGGGGTTTGGGGCACTCGCTGTCATTTTTCGTTTGCCTGCGAGGGTCCAATTGCTATGGTTATCTACGCCTGCAGTTTTCTTCGCATTCGTGCCATATGCGGAAGCACTTTTTTTCTGCTTGTCATGTTTCTGTTTGTTGGGCATTTTCCGGCGTCGACTTTGGCTTGCCTCTACCATGTTGTTTCTCATGGCATTAACCAGGGCTACAGCTGTGTTTGTTATTCCCGCCTTTCTGGCGATGGAGGTTATGGCAAACAGTAGAAGGGAAATAATAAAATCGCTGCTACGGGGGGTATGGTATTTTGTGTTGCCATCGCTTTTAGGTCTTGCAGCGTTTGTTTTGATCCAATATTCTGCAACGGGTGTATGGTTCGCATATTTTAAGGCGCAGGCTGAGTGCTGGAAACGTGTGTGGGCTACCCCCGTGTTTCCCCTATTCAGTTCAGGGGGCTACCTAACTTTCTGGCTTAATGCTCTTGCTGTTTTTGTGTGTCTCACTGCTTTTATTTACGTCATTGTAGTGTTGATTGGATGGATAAGGAAGAACGCAATCCAAGAGAGGCTACTCACGGTTTCAATGGCCTACCTGGGGGTCGCCTTACTATCTACTTTGTTTTATAGCCCGCAATGGTCACCTGGTCATACAGACGTTATTGGCACCTTCAGATATACTATGTTATCCCCTTTCTTCTTCGTATTTCTGCATCATTTTGGACAAGCCCGGGACTATAAGTGGTACCACTATTTTGTGGTTGTTCTCTATGCGTCGTCGGTTTGGATGGCTTTTGGTGCATATTTTCACATCAGAGAGTTTTTGTTTTTTACAGTAAATACCTTGTTTATTATATTTTACATGTTGGATTCCCGGCGTGGCGCTGAATGGCCTGGTCAGCTTTTGCTGGTCGCAAATTTCCTTTTGCAGGTTAGCTTTTTTCAGCAATTTTTGGTGGGGGTAAGCTTGGTAGACTAAATAAACCGGTATAAAACAAGGATGCCGCCCTAGACAGGGCAGCATCCGCTATCATCATCCTACCAAAACTAAATTTATCATTGTGCAACCGATACGATACGACAGTATTTCTCGGTGCCTTCATTGTTTATTATCTCGGCCTGGTATACATAATTGCCTTCCGGTATTCCGAGGGCATACCCATCTACCTCGATGTCGTGATCCCCTTCTCCAAGGCTGTTACGTAACAGGTCAGCTACTTTGGTTCCCGTAATGTCGTAAAGGCTAATCCGCACTTCAGACGCGCTTTTCAAGGTTACCGGTATTTTGTTTTTCGTTGTCACTATTCCCGATGTTGCCATACGGTGCACATCTTGTTCCAGGCTGCTCATTTCTTTTTGTGTGTCGCTGGCTGGTACTTTGCTCGGCGATTACTGTGTAAAAGTAGACTGCTTTGGAGCGGCAGGAAAATTTATGGGGTGTATGTAGTTTTTTCTGGGGCGTTTACCGGTTCAGGTGCTTCAGCAGCACTTCCGTCCCCGCGGCGAATACCAATATTGCGGTAACTCTGCGAACGGCTAACTGGCTGAATTTCAGCGTGCCTATGCGTGAACCCAGTTGGCCGCCTGCAAGCACGGCAAGCGCGAGGATGGCTATTCGTTCGTAATTCAGGGCGACTCTCAATGAAGATAACTGCCCGGCAATACCCGAAATGGAATTGACGAGAATGAAAAAGCTGGCTGTTGCTACTATTCGTTTGGGTGTATCCCAGCGTAGGAGATTAAGGATGGGCGATAGGAATATGCCACCGCCAATACCTACCATGCCAGAGAGAAAACCAATGCCACCTCCTAGCAGAATGTCACGCAGCATTGTTGGCTTACCGGTCGTTGCTTCCTCCCCGGTCAAGCGTGGTGGCTTGATCCAGAGGAGCAGGGCGGCGGCTATGAGACAGCATCCCAATACAAGGAAGAACGTATGCTGGCTAATGCGCAATGCAGCACCGATGAATGCCATAGGCACGCTGGCCAGCGCCAGAGGAATCACCTTTCGGAAGGGAAGCTCCTTTCGGCGAAGGTAGATGAACGTGCCCCCGGTAACAACGATGATGTTGCAGGTGAGAGCTGTGAGCTTCATCTCCTGGAATGGGAGCGCATATAGTGCCAGCAGAGCAAGGTAGCTGGAGCCACCACCAAATCCTACCGATGCGTAAATAAACGCAACGGCGAAGAAAAATGCTATGAGCTCATAATGCATCATGGCTGGCAGAGGAGGGCAGTGCTTTCAGCGAGCAGGCGCACTTTGTTTATGGCTACCACGCCTGCTTCTTCGCACACCAGCCCGCCGGCGAGGTTGGATACCTCTGCCATTAGGCGAACGTCTTTGGTGATTGCGTATACCATGGTGGCTGTTGCAACAACAGTATCGCCGGCCCCGGATACATCTGCTATGTTGCGGATGTGCGACGGCAGTATTTCGGACTTCTTCCCGTCATTGTAATACACTCCTTTTTCAGAGAGGGTAATGAAAGTAATCTTATGAGACAGATTTTCAGAGAGGGCATCATGTGCTGTTTTTAGCTCAGCAGCATTGGCATTCCTGATATCCAGGTGCAGACCTTCACGAACTTCCTTCAGATTTGGTTTGAATATAGTAACACCCTTAAACGACAGAAAGTTCTTCTTTTTTGGGTCTACAACGGTCACGATGCCAATTTCATTGCAATGCTCTGTAATACGGTTGATGACGTTTTCCTTCAGCACGCCTTTGTTGTAGTCTTCGAAGATGAGTGCATCGGGTTTTACACGCTGCAGGTAGCGAAGCACCAGGTCAATGAACGGATGTTCTTCGCCGGTGTTGAGTTCATCAGTGATCTCTTCGTCCAGGCGAATCATTTGCTGGTTGCGGCTCAGCACGCGCACCTTGGTGGTGGTGGGGCGGCTGTCGCTTTTCATCACCAGCTCTGTGTCTATACCCTGTTGCTGTGCCAGGTTGAGTAGCGTATCGCCATCAGTGTCATTGCCAATTACGCTGGCTAGTGTTACACGTGCGCCTAATGCTTTACAGTTTACAGCAACGTTTGCTGCTCCGCCAAGGCGGCTTTCCCGGTGGTTTATCGTAACAACAGGTACAGGGGCTTCAGGAGACATTCGCTCGGCGTGTCCCCACCAGTAATTGTCGAGCATCACATCGCCTACTACCACGATGTGCAGATCTTTCATGCGCTCAAAAATCTCCTGTAGTTCCTGCTTTTTCATTCGTTAATTAGTTCTGGTTTTTCGCTGCAGCATCCGGTATATCGGCAAGCCCATGATCACGATGATAAGCCCCGGCCAGGTGTAAGTAGGTTTGTACTTCAACAGTACCAGGCAAATAAATGAAGCCAACGCAATGTAGACAGCAGGTATCACGGGGTAGCCAAATGCTTTGTATGGTCGTGGATGGTTTGGCATAGTGCGGCGAAGCTTGAAGATGCCACCAATGGTTAATATGTAGAACAGCAGTACAGTAAAGATGATGAAATCGAGCAGGTTGCCATACTGGCCACTGAGGCATAGTACCGACGCCCATATGCACTGCATCCAAAGCGCACGCTCAGGAACCCCATTGGCGTTGAGCTTTCCTGCTGCCGGCAGGAACAGACCGTCCTTTGCCATGGTATAGTAGACACGTGCGCCGGAGAGAATGAGGCCATTGTTGCAGCCAAATGTGGATACCATGATAAGCACAGCGATGATCTTAGCACCGCCATCGCCAAATATCTTCAATGCCGCGGCCGTTGCTACACGTCGAGAGGGCGCATCACCAATTTCATCAACGGTCATTACATTCAGGTACATCAGGTTCATGCCTATGTAAATGAGGGTAACAACCACGGTGCCAATAAACAAACTAAGGCCAATGTTGCGCTCGGGACGTTTCATTTCGCCTGCTATGAATGTTACACTGTTCCAGGCGTCGCTTGAGAAAAGAGAGCCTACCATAGCGGTGCAGATGGCCACTACCAGCGCCCCGCCCACGAGACCGTTATGAGATACCGAAACCGCTGTTCGTTTTACCTCCATAGCCATCCAGCCGGCATCCCAGTTATATGCCCAGGTGCTCTTACCGCTAAAGAGGAAGAATCCGAACAATATGAGCGCGGCCATAGCCCCGATCTTTGCGAATGTGAAGAAGAACTGTATCCATTTGCCGCTCTTTACTCCGCGTGTGTTGATCCAGGTAAGGAATATCACCGTGGCGATACCTACTAGTTGTGCCGCACTAATATGGAAACCATCTGCTGTCCCCATCAGCAGGTTTTCATCACCCAGGGACGGAACGAGGTAGCCCAGGAATTTGCCAAAGGCTACACCAACAGCAGCAATGGTACCCGTCTGGATTACTGCAAAGAAAGACCAGCCGTAAAGGAAGCCATAGAGTTTCCCAAAGGCCTCGCGCAGGTAAACATACTGGCCACCCGCCTGCGGAAACATGCCGCTGAGCTCGCCGTAGCTAAGGGCAGCAGTTAGCGTGATGAAGCCTGAAAGTAGCCATACCACGATGAGCCAACCGGCGCTACCGACGGACTGGGCAATATCGGCGCTGACGATGAAGATGCCGGAGCCTATCATGGAGCCTATAACCAATAATGCCCCATCTAGCAGGGAAAGCGAGCGGTGAAAATGGTTTCCGGTATTTTCTGTAGCGGTGGTTTTGTCCACGATGGTCGTTTTCAGAAAAGTACTGATTATTTCTTTTCCGCCTCAGTTTTTGTACCTGCGTTCATGCCAGCTACTACATCAGAAGTAATGTCATGAGCATGATTGGCGTAGAGAATAGCTGAGCCGGCCCCGGAATAGGAAAGAATAAAGTCGTAATGGTGTGTCTTGTTATATTCTGCAAGGAACGAATCGAGGCGACGTTTCAGGTCGGCGTTGAAATCTTCCTGTTCTTTCATCAATTGCTGCGTCAAAGCTTCCTTGCGCGATTCAAGGCTTTGCTGCATTTGCATCAGCCTCTTTTGTGCCGCCTCGTATTCCGACTGGGTGAGGTTGTTGGCTTGCAGGCGTTTCTGCACTTCGTTTGCATCGTTCTGCATCTGGCCATAGGAGCGTTGCAGCTCATTTTCCATCTGCGTCTGCTTTTTGCGGAACTCTTCGCGACGGGTTTTCAGCAAGTCGTATTGCGACTCCAGGGAGTCGATATCGACGTAGGCAAGGTTAGAACCGCTGGGTGTACCCACTGTTACGGGTGCCTCCTTAGGCTTGTTTTGCTGCATGAAGAATAGACCAGCTACGCCGGCAACTGCCACAAGACTTAATATGAGAGAGAGGTTTTTCATCTGAAAAATTGAATATTATAATCGGCTGCCAAATTAATGACAGCATCCGGGCTTTTAGTATAAAGCCTGTCATAAAGTTGTCTTAAAGGGTCGGTAAGTGGTAATTCTAGTACAGGGTACAATTCCAGGTTTCGCCGGCAACAGTGGTATCATAGCCACTACAAATTGATTCAGCGTCCTTTTTAGTCTGAGCGCCAAGGTCTTTTGAGTACTTGATGGCGCCCTTAAACGTGCAATGGCAACGGTATACCCTGCGGCAGGAAGCCATAGACAGGGCAACAAGGGAGAACATTGCAGCAGTAAAAACCATCTTTTTCATCGCACAAAAGGTTGAACAGGGAGCGAATTTAGTTTATTTATCTTTGAAGTGGAAATCGATTGGGTGTTTTTTGCCCGCATTAAACTTATCAAATGCCTGAAATAAAAGCGGCTACTATCGCCGACATTCCTACTATTAGAGAAATAACAATGCAAGTGTGGCCGCAAACCTACATTCCCATAGTGGGAGAGGCCCAGGTGGCGTACATGCTGGGGCGTTTTTACAACCCCGAGGCGCTGGAACAGCAAATGACCGGGGACCAACACCGGTTTACGGTAGGTTATGACAGGGACAAGCCGGTAGCATTTGCCTCCTGGGGCGAAGTGGAGCCGGGGGTGTGCAAGCTGCACAAACTATATATCTCAACCGATGTGCAGGGGCGAGGCTTTGGCCGTGCAATGGTGGATAGGGTAGTTGATGATGTGCGCGAGTTTGGTGCAGGGAAACTACGCCTCAATGTGAACATTTACAATTCGCCCGCCATTGGCTTTTACGAAAAATATGGATTTAAGAAGGCCTACGATGAGGATATAGATATCGGGAATGGGTTCTTCATGAATGACTTTGTGTATGAGTTAGATGTGTAGGGGATAACGGGTAAAGAGGATTAGAGGTAAAGATGTTAAGGGTGGGTGCTAGTCGTTGTCAACCTCTGACTTTTGTGAAACGCCAGGGCAGCAGTACTTGTGAGATGTGAATAAAGATGGTAAGCGTCTGGAAACAGGTAGAGTTTCTTTAGCTAACTTCGGTATGGGATTTAGACAAATATTGGTATGGCTGGCCGCATTCTTGAATAGTTCAACACTGACAATTCTAGTCTAATACCGAGCGCAATGCAACATGGAATTTCGTCGGAAGAGGCAGCCGCCAAACTGCAACAATATGGCTATAATGAGTTGCCGTCTGCCAAGCCCCGAAATTTCTGGGGAATAGCTAAAGAAGTAATGCGGGAGCCGATGTTCCTCTTGCTTATCGGCTGTGGGTTTCTTTACATGGCTATTGGTGACTATAGGGAAGGGGCGGTTTTGATGTCCACTATTCTTTTGATTGTCGGCATCACATTCTATCAGTACCGAAAGACAGAAAAAGCACTTAATGCCTTAAGGCAACTTTCTTCGCCGCGTGCGCTAGTGATTCGCGATGGCGTGGAAATGCGACTTGCTGCACGCGAGTTAGTTCCAGATGATATCCTTGTGCTTAATGAAGGCGATAGGATTCCTGCCGATGCCCGGCTAATCGAAACGATGAATTTGCAGGTAGATGAGTCTATGCTAACAGGCGAATCCATGCCGGTTTCAAAATATCCCGGGTCGGAGAATGATCTTCTTTTCGGTGGCACATTAGTGGTGCAAGGCCGGTGTATAGCAAAGACAACAGAAACCGGGATGCGATCAAAACTTGGGAAGATCGCAGCGACCCTTGAGGGAAGCGGCGACGGCACTACGCGCCTGCAACGTGAAATGAAGGTGATGATCACCAGGTTTGCGGTAGCAGGTATAATGGTTAGCGCTATCGTGGTGGTTGCTTACTACCTCACGCGGGGAGATCTTCTTAAGTCGATACTATTAGGGCTTGCGTCGTCAATGGCGATATTGCCGGAAGAGTTTCCTGTTGTGCTCACTGTATTTCTCGCGCTTGGCGCCTGGCGTTTATCGCGGACGAACGTCCTGACAAGAAAGCCAACTGCCATCGAAACATTGGGTTCGGCGACAGTTTTGTGTAGCGATAAAACGGGAACGATAACTCAAAACAAAATGGAGGTTGCAGCCTTGTCAACAAAAGACGGGTACTCCACAGATATTTCTGGTTTAAACATTCCGGCTTGCAACTTATTGAGAATCGCGTGGCTTGCCTCGCAACGGGAAACGATAGACCCCATGGATGCGGCTATTAACAAGCTAGCCGGCACTTTGAATTTATCGGAGGGTAACGAGAAGTTGGTAAGAGAGTATGCACTTAGCCGTGAGCTGATGGCTGTGACGAGGGTATATGAAAATCGTGACGGGGGTCTCATTGTTGCAGCAAAGGGAGCGCCTGAGGCGATTTTTCAACTTTGCCGCCTTACGAAGGAAGAGATAGCGGATCAGGAAAAACACCTTGAAAAGATGGCGGAAGCCGGATTACGGTTATTGGGTGTTGCAACCCTTGCGGCAAATGTCGGAGACATTGCAGAAACGCCGGCTGGTATGAAGTTCGCGTTTTCGGGTTTGCTGGCATTTGAGGACCCGATAAGACCGGAGGTGCCGCAGGCAATTCAGAGTTGTCGTGATGCGGGTCTAAAAGTGATAATGATTACCGGTGATCACCCGGTCACCGCGAGGACAATTGGGCTAAAAGCCGGAATGGGTGTTAATGTGGTAATTACCGGAGATGAGCTGTCGCGCCTGACTGATGAGCAGCTTAGCGAGCGAATAAGAGAAAACTGCATATTCGCCAGGATTCTCCCGGAGTATAAGCTAAGAATTGTAAAAGTCCTTAAGCTCAATGGTGAGGTAGTGGCAATGACCGGAGATGGTGTTAATGATGCGCCAGCGCTTAAGGCGGCAGATATTGGGATCGCCATGGGTTTTAAGGGTACTGATGTAGCGCGCGAGGCAGCCTCACTTGTATTGCTGGATGATAATTTTGCTTCTATCGTGGTAGCGATCAGACTAGGTAGACGCATATTTGACAATATGCAAAAAGCTATGTCTTACATCATTGCAATACACGTTCCCATTGCAGGCCTTACTCTTTTGCCTGCTTTCGTGCCGTCTTTGCCCATATTGCTGCTTCCCTTGCATATTGTTTTTATGGAACTAATAGTCGACCCGGTTTGTTCGGTTGCTTTTGAATCTGAGCAGGAGGAAGTAAATATCATGAATAGGCCACCGCGAGCCGTTGATCAAAAATTCTTCAGTGTGAGGCGAATGTTGTACAGCTTTTTCCAGGGCCTACTATTACTGCTAGTAGTTTTGGGTGTCTATTTTTTTTCAATAAGGGAAGGGCACTCGGAAGGTGAAATCAGGGCTATTGCATTTTCATCCTTGATTGTTGGCAACATTTTCCTGATACTGAGTAATCTGTCTAATACGCGGCCATTTACCTCTGTGTTTAAGGAACGTAATGTTGCCGTGATAATAATTCTGCTGGTTGCAATACTTCTTCTGATCGCCATTATTTCCGTGCCCCAGCTCCGGTATCTGTTCAGTTTCAGCTACCCCGGGTACACGCATTTTGCGGTATCGGCATTAGGGGCTTTGGGATTGCTGTTGGTGTTAGAAGTGATCAAATATGCAAGAAAGGAGATGTAGCTACAATCAAAAACTAATTTAAAAAACTAAACAGTTGAGTAGTAAACCTTTTTTCACATATGAGGCATGGGGCGTCTACACACAAGGCCATGCTACAGACCCGTGCCAGTGGGTGGTCATGGCGCACATAAGTTAAGGCAAAAGCAAAAGAACTTGTTCTAAAGTCGTCTTGTGTGGTGTGAATGCTGTGCCGCGGGTGTTCCTGAAATTTTTGTAATTGTGGTCTTGTCTTTCCTCATCGTGTAAGTGCGGGATAAGATAACTTCCGGGATGTATGCGAAATCTACTCGCTTCTGTCCGTTTGAAGCGCTTGGATGAACGAGTGGTGCCCGACTCATTACTTCCTTTACCAGATTAAGGTCCAAGGGGTAAACGTCCCTTAGTATACCATTGTCATCGTGCATGTCCAGGCCGTGGTATTCGTATTTGCATATTTTGCCGTTTCTGTCAACAATTATGCCGCAAAGATGCAGCCGGTATGTACCCGAAACATAACCTGTCTTTTCCAGGGCTCGCTGGAAGAATCCTGCGACATAAGATTCGAAGCCGGTAAGCTCGTCTTTGTTGAAAATAGCCTGATTGCTTCGTAGCGGCCAGATGCCATTTATTGTGGCTATCTCGCTGCGCTGTTCTGTCAAGAAGACGCTTGCCCTACTCACCGGGTCGAAGACTTCAATTGAATCAATTTGGTTGTTGCTAAATATGTATGACAGCTCATTACGCAGGTACATTCCGGCCCGATGGTTGAACGCTTGTGCGGTTGCGGAAGAAACGACCACAACGCAAAGCATCAAAAGAAGAATTGTGTGTTTCATACCTGTGTTATTAATTGCCATTTAATAAACGTGCGTGCTCCTTGACTTATTGCATTGATGTATTCTTAGAGGCATCGAACGCCTGGGACAAAAAAGGCCCGCATTGCTGCAGGCCTCCTGTTATAGTCTGGTAGGAAATTATCTGGTAAGTGTTACTTTCTGTGTACGCGTCAGTCCGTTTTCGTCCCTTATCGTCGCCATGTAGTTGCCAACCGGTAGGTCGGACAGATCCATGTCGTGGCGGTCGCTGTTGCGCACCTCGGCCTTCTTCATTACCTGTCCCAATACATTGCTTATTGTAATGGTGCTGTTTACCTTCAGTCCAGCCCAGTCGAAGGTGATAAGTCCGCTGGTAGGGTTAGGGAATATATTCAGAACGCCGGTAGCAGTTTCGCCAACTTTCAACAGGGAGATATAAATAGTGTTCGAAAACTCTGATGGACAGTTACCGGTATCGCGGCGTGCCTGGTAGTAACCTAGTGAAAGCGGGTGGTAGGTCTGACCGTTTGCGCCCGGAATCACGACACCGTTAAAGTACCAGATGTAAGTGCCCGCGGTGTTTGCCACAAGAATGTTGTCTATAAGCGAAACCAATGGTGCAACAGGCGTGCTGTCGCGAACCATAAGTACAGACGAAGTAGTAACAGAGTCATCGACATAGCAGCCGCCGTCTGTCGTGCGCAGGCGGAAGGTAAGCAGATCGCCGTTCTGGTATGCCTGGGTATGTGATGAAGTGCCCGAGGCCACTACCGTGTCATTTACGAGCCAAAGCAGGTCCGGCGTCACGCCGCCATCGGCATAAGTAGCGGTAAACGTAATTGCAGAATCAATGCAGCCGGGATTGGCACCATGGGTCAGTGCTATGCTGGCTGTAGGGTTCACATTCGGTATCACCGTCATGGTAACTGTGGCCACCGTAGTGTCGTTTATAACGCAGGCGTCCGGAGCCACTAGCATGGCCATCACAATATCCATATTGTGAAGCGTGTCTGTGTAGTAGTTAGCGCCTCCAGCGCCAGGCACTGAAACACCGTTTACAAACCAGTAAATGCTGGATCCAAGACCCATACTTGCGGCGGTTGCTATCAGCGTATCGTGCTCACCTGCACAGATGGGATTATGCAGCACCGATAAGCTGAGTGTAGCAGTAAGCGAGTCGTGTATTACCTCTATACCGTTTGACCATGCTGTGTCGGTAGGGAAGGCGCAGGAGGAACTGGAAACCATCAAAACAGAAACAGTGTCGCCGTCGCCAAAAATGCTCGTATAACTGCTACTGGTGGCGCCGAGAACGGGTGCGCCGTCGATATACCAATAGTAGAGTGGTGTTGGGCCTCCGTTAATGGGGTAGGCGCTGAAAGTAATAGGATGACCGGGGCAATCAGGATTGCTGCCAGCTGTAATGGAATTAAGTACATGCGGCATGATGGCACTACTGCGGTGCACTATGATCGTGTTGGAAGTTGCAGTGTCTGCGAATCCAAGACTATTTGTGAAGTAAAGCTCGCAGTAAACATTATCCCCATCGGCCAGCGCGGTGGTATGAAACGTATCGACTGTTACGCCTGTGAAGGAGCCATTGGCAAACCATGCAAACGAACCTCCGAAAGACGGAGCCGATTCTACCGCAAAAAAGTCGAGCTGAGTGCCCGGGCAGGTAGTATCCGTACCGTATGGAAGATATATGTACACGGAATCATCGGTCTGCGCGTTTACAAACCCATGAAAACCAATACACAACAGAACGAGTAGGGTAATCCTTTTGATCATATACGCAATGTTTGAGCCCCACCGCCTTAGAGCAGTGTGGACATTAGTTCCGTAAAAATAATGTATTCATTTATAATTTTCTGAAAGATTTTACGCGGGGGACAGCCCGGGTATTGCCCCGAGAGGGACGAGTGAAAGGGTAGAGATGTTAGTTTTGAAGGAAATTATTCTTTTACGTCAAACCATACTCTTTTCTCATCGTTCCAGTCACCATTATAGTTGATCGTAAGTTCCTCGCCGGCATTAATGTCTGCTACTGTTTTGATGTACATTTCTTCGGCGTCATAGTCCATGAAGTATTCGCAGTTTGACGCATATGAGTGATTGTATATTGGGACTGTGCCTAACGCCATGCAACAAAGGTTTTGGCCTGCGGGATTCCATTCAAATATATAATTGTATAGAAGTGTTTTGTCCAGCATTGCGCGGTCTTCGGCACTCATCACGATTACCGGTGCCTTTTCGATGATGGTGCCGGCCTTAATATTGCGGGATGTGAACATACCGCGGCCTTTGGCCTGAGTTTGACCGATAAAAAGGTAGGTCTTACGCATAATAATCTTCCAAAAATAACCCTCGGGATGCAAAAAGCAGGTAATGCCCTGCAAAATGCAGTTTTTAGATGTCTTTTTATATATTTACAACTCAAAGTGACTTGAGTATGAACTTTACCAGGAGAGCCTGCCTTATAACTGCGTTTGCGCTGGCATTTTTGCCTGAGCTGTCGTTTGGCCAATATGAGCATACTGTAGCTCCGTTTTGGAGCAATCTGCGGAATCCTCGCCGGTATGAGATTGGTGGCGGCATTACGAACGTGTCGGGCAAGTTTACCGGCGTAGTTACCATATTGGGCGCCGGGGGTGAGTTCAGGGGCGATAGTACTGCATCCCGTAACATGGCCGGCAGCGGAAATGGAGGTTTTATTGGTCTGAACCTTCCATTTAAAGCAACAGGTCACATTAGCTGCTGGGCTGTAGCCGTGCAACTGGGAGTGAATTCGTACAAGTGGGCAGACATGAACCAGACGATGTCATCGGGCGGTGGATACAGCGCTGCCTCGAAGCCGTTAAGTGCAAGTACCATGCAGGTGGTGCTGCCTATAGGCGTAGATTACAAGATCGGTAATGACGCTATCCTTACAAAGCGCCTACCTTTTGGGGTGTCGATGGGAGCCGGCCTGATACCTCAGATCATGACGACGACACTTCCTGAAATCAGCGGATTCAAATCACAATGGGGTTATAGCTGCCTGCCATATGCAAAATTTGATCTTTCGTTGTTTACCGGCTTCTGCTGGAAAATACGGTTGATGTATAGCATGGGTAACATAAACTTGCTGGACGTGAACCATAAGCTGGACGGCTACAATGACGGACCGATAACGCTGAGTTCCAGTTCTCAGTTAACCGCTGGCATAGTTATAATGCCGTTCTCGGGAGGCTGGCGCGAATGGGCATGGTATAATACGCACGATACTTATAACCTGCACGACAAGTTTAACTAGTCTCTTTGGCCTAAAACGGGAGTGCACCTGCATTGCAGTGGCAAACTTTTCGGTGTCGGCGCGAGAATAAGAGAGTCAACACAATTTTACGGGCCTTTTCCTGTTATTTCAGTAAATGCGCACGCCGATGCCTGTATCTATCGTATTGCCCTGCTACAACCCACCGCCCGGCTGGGATGAAGTAATCGTCAGGGAGTACCGTTCTTTTCTGAGGCACACAGGCGAAGCGACCGAGCTGGTATTGGTGATGGATGGCGAAAGCGATGCCGTAACCCCGGGAGCAATTTCTAAAATCCGTGACGCGATACCGACCCTGAAGCTGATAACCTATTCGAACAACAGGGGCAAAGGCTATGCAACGAGGAAGGGAGTGGCCGCAGCTACCGGCGACATAATCATCTATACTGATGTAGACTTTCCATATACTGCGGAAAGTATATGCGAGGTTTATGGCCGACTTAGGAGTGGTGCTTGTGATGTGGCTATAGGTATTAAGAACAGTGAATACTATGACAAGGTGCCCACAGCGAGGAGAGTGATATCGAAATTGCTGCGAGCGCTCACGCGTATTTTCCTTTCCATGCCGGTAACAGATACACAATGCGGTCTAAAGGGTATGCGCAGGGAAGCGATAGATATATTTCTGAGCACCACAATAGATCGATATCTTTTTGACCTGGAGTTTGTGTACGACTGCTATCATAATCCCGCAACCAGGGTGGAGGCGGTTCCGGTGACGCTGAAAGAGAACATTCGTTTCCGCAGAATGAATTATCGCATTTTATTGCCCGAAATGGTCAACTTTGCCCGACTGTTGATGAACAGGAAAAGATGACCGGACGTCAAAGAATATACTGGTTTTTTATAGCCGTGGCTGTTGCTGCGCTACTAGTTACTTTGGGCCTTTCTTACCTGGTGACAGAGCCGGAACATGTGCTGCCCGAAATAGGCGGCGATGGCTGCAAGAATAGCTTCACGTACCTGTATCATAGCATGTATGGCAGCGGATATTGGTTTGAGGGTATGAACTATCCATATGGCGAGCATATAGTATTTACAGATGGGGTACCGGTGCTGTCGGTCTTGTTTGCATCGCTAGGCAACGTATCAGCGGACACTGCATTAACTACACTCTGGTGGGCAATTGGCCTAAGTTATGTGCTTTCGATCTTGTATCTCTATAAGGCGCTATTGCGGCTGGCTGTGCCGCCGGTATGGGCCATTGCAGGAGCTTGTCTCATAGGAATGTTGACCCCACAATGGATAAGATTGCGGGGGCACTATGCACTATCGTTCGTGAGCTTTGTACCGATGTTGCTGTATTGGACACTTGCCTGGTACCAGGAGCGGAAACTAAAGTACTGGGTTTATGTGGCCATACTGGGATTTCTGTTTTCATTCATCCATCCTTACTACGCAGGCGTTGTGCTGGTTTGGGCCGGTGCCTTTGCAGGTGGGTATGTGCTATTTGAGCGAGGGAAAGTTGCAGAAAAAGTGAAAGCGATGTTGCCGGTGTTGTCGGCAGCTACAGCGGTGCCGGTGCTGGTAATGCTTGTAATGAAAGTCACTGATCCAATAAAGGACAGACCGGCAACACCATATGCGTCAGCAGAGGGGTTCTCAACTCCCAGCAGAATAATATCTTCCGCATTCTCGCCATTTTGGAAAGTGGTGAGTGATAAGGGCTGGCTGCATAATGTTGCAGACGGGGGCGAGGGCTTCGGCTATATCGGTCTCGTGGTTATTGCTGTGCTAGTAATAGCACTGCCTGTCTTCTACCTGCGGCGGCGCAGGGAACCTCAGCACAGGGCATCATTCCTGACGTTGATAGCCATGTTTATGGCCTTTGGCATCCTGCTGTTTAGTATGGGAGTGCCTATGAGGTGGCACATACCCGGATTGATGAAGGTGCTCTTTGTGTTCAAGCAGATACGCACGATAGGGAGGTTCGCATGGCTATTCTACTACATCGTGGGCGTGTACTCTGTGGTCACTATTTACGAATGGTTTAAAGCACTGGTGTCGACCGGTAAGCGCGGTATTGCGGTAGGGTTGCTTTCGCTGGCACTCGCAGTGTGGTCTGTAGAGGTGTATGGGTATATACAAGCTATGCGAAAGGTTGCAGACCAGGGCCGATACAACTATGAAGTTATCTTCAGCACCAGGGAGCAGAACTGGAAACAGTTTCTGGCGGAGCATGGAAAGAGGCCTGAAGATTTCCAGGCATTGCTGCTGCTGAAGTATTACAATGTGGGCACGGAGAAGTTGTGGATCGGCGACCCGGGGTGGCTGATGACACTTGGTGCAAAGGCCTCGCTACAACTGAAGTTGCCTATTGTGGACGCGATGATGTCGCGATCTTCGATACAGCGGGCAAAGGACCTTGCTAAAACTGTGGCCGGACCGTATGCTGAAAAGCCGCTACTGCAGTTGATAAGGAGTGATAAGCCATTGCTGTTGCTAAACTACGACATCAATGCGCTGTCACCGGATGAGGCATACCTACTGAAGGCTTCAGATTACCTAGGTGAATATTCACAGTGCAAGGTTTATGCCTGCTACCCGCAGCGTATAGCGGCAAATGACAGGGCAAATGTAGACAGTGTAATGAAGGTCGCTGAACTGCTTGCTCCCGGTGCCGATACTTGCCTGGGAGATTGCGGTACCTGGTATGCTCAACATTTTAATGAAAGTCCATCAATGCCTTCTGGTGAACTTAGCGGCATACCTTGTATTAGCAGTTATGACAGCATTTTGGCTACGATCCCGATGGCAGCGTTGCAGGACAGCACCATCTACGAATTCTCGTGCTGGTTCAAACTGGAATACAAGGATCATCGCTCGCCGGATGTGGTGCTGCAAATGAATGGTGCAAACGGTAAGCCGATCTCTGAAATTACTGTTAAGACCAATCAGTCAGTAGATAGCCGCGGCGACTGGTACCGGGCTTCGGCTTATTTTTACATGCCAGCCGCGTGCAGGCAGGTGCAGTGCAGGGTTATCAACGAGCTGGCACCTGCGTATATAGCGATGGATGAGGTTTTGCTTCGACCGGCAGGTGCAACAATCATTTCAAAGGTGGACAGAGGCATAATGGCAAATGGACATTTACTAATACAAGGTAGAAAGTGATGGAACAGGGAATAACGAAAGAACATGTTTGGAAATGGCTTTCCGAGGTTACTGACCCGGAGGTGCCTGCGCTTACTATTCTGGACCTTGGCATTGTGCGTGATGTAGCGGTGGCAGATGAAGGCAAAAAAGTAACAGTGGTGATAACGCCCACGTACAGTGGCTGCCCTGCAATGGATGTTATATCAATAGGCGTGCGTATGGCGTTGCTAAGCCGTGGTGTACGAGAGGTGTTAGTGACACAACAGCTGAGCCCGGCCTGGACAACGGACTGGATGAGCGAAGAGGGCAAACGCAAGCTAAAGGAATATGGAATTGCGCCACCCACACGTAAGTCGGGTGAAACACTCTCCCTGTTTGAGGAGGAAGAGGTGGAATGCCCGCGGTGTGGATCGGACGAAACTGAGCTGGTAAGCCGTTTTGGGCCTACATCCTGCAAATCGCTCTACAAGTGCCTATCCTGCAAGGAACCATTTGAGCACTTTAAGTGCCATTAATTGTCTTTAACCAGGTCTATTTTCCAAGCACCCTGTTCCTTGCCCATAGTCACTACGATGTTGTGGCTTATTTTTTCCTTGTCGTCAGTGAGGAATGATACGCGATAGATCTTCTGACGGTCTTGAGTGGCCTTTGAAACCATGATGGAGTTTACCCAATTCTTATCAAAGTCCTGGGTAGACGTGATGGGGTCGTAGTCGAGATCCGGGTCATGCATGAAGTCTCTAATGAAGGATTTTGTGCAGTATTTCTCGATGGAATCTTTCGGTACAGTAGCAGAGGAAGTGTCATTGTAGGTGATGTACCAGGCATAGAAACTTCTGAGTTTTTCCTCATTATTTTCTTCAGGCGAAGAGCACGAAGCAAGTAAGAGCGCCATGGCGCAAAAGCAGGTAGTTCTCATAAAAGTGGTTTTTAGTATAATGAAAGAGTATTTCAAATATAGCGTATGTTGGTTGTGGCCGGAAAAATATGTGGAGCAATAACATCTTTTTACCAGGTTGTCTTTGAGGTTCTTATGAGCCTTTTTGCCGAAATTGCTGCCAAATCATTTTATGTACGAGCATAAGGATGAGCCCGTGGCGCCAAAGGCGGTGTTTGTGTCGCGGATGTTGCGCAGCGGTTTAGTGGCCATTGCGCTCCTGGCCGTCTGCCTGGCTATAGGAGTATTGGGATACCACTATTGTGCAAATGTACCGTGGATAGATTCGCTGCATAATGCGTCGATGATCCTGAGCGGTATGGGGCCCGTGGTGGAAATAAAGAACACGGGTGGCAAACTTTTTTCCTCGGCATATGCGTTGTTTAGCGGAGTTGCATTTATCACCAATATTGGAATTATACTGGCGCCTGCAGCTCACCGGATCTTTCACCGGCTTCATGTAGACGAAAATGACGCATAACTCCGTTGCCCGCCTTACTTTAGCAGCATGAACAACCAGCGCCCTTTTTCGTGGTCTATAGTTGCTCTCCTCTTTGCGTTAGGGGTGGTTGTATTGTTGTTCCCTTCCCTGGTGTTTCATCCGTCCACCACATTGCCCGGTGTAACGAGCGACGGCGGTAAGAACATCTATTCCTATCTCTATCACGTATTGTATGAATCTGGTACGTGGACCTATAGCATGAATTATCCCTATGGAGAGCATATTCTTTATACGGATGGTCAACCGTTGTTGTCGGTGACACTAGGCAGTATCGGCGGTGTTTCTATAGGGACAGCACTAACTGTGATGTGGTGGACCATATTGCTGAGCTATGTACTCGGCGTCTACTACTCCTTTCGTACAATGGTATCTTTTGGAGTGTTGCCGGCTATATCGCTGGTGGCATCGGGGCTCATCATCATTTGTTCGCCGCAGCTATACAGGACACTGGGTCATTTCGGGCTTTCGTACGTTTGTGTAATTCCCATGTGCTTCTGGTGGACCTACCGGTATCATAATTCCGGCTCATGGCGATATATGCTTTTCGTGGCGCTGTTGGGTGTTATTGTCTCGCTGCTGCATCCATACTTCGCAGCGTTAGTTTTCATCTGGCTGGCGCTCTATGGTGCGGTTTACTTTGTCACCAACCGGGATAACATACCGGTTCGGCTGAAGCGCCTGGTGCCGGTGGGCACCGCAGCAGTTGCTGTGCCCGGATTATTTGCGCTGTTTGTGAAGCTTACCGATCATGTGAAAGATAGGCCTACGGCGCCATACGGCATGCTCGAATACCGGACCAAGCTAAAAGATGTGCTCACATCACCCATGTCGCCATTCTGGCAGTTTTTTCGGGATCACATACACCATGTGAATTTGGAGGAGGGACGGGAAGGATATGCCTATGCAGGCGTTGTGGTGCTGGGTGCCATGCTCCTCGCGGCTATGCATGCACTAAGAAAACGTGCGAAGCGTGTCGCGTCAAATGAAAATGGGGATCTCCGCCCGTGGCTGCTTGTGGCACTAGGCGGGCTCGTGATGAGCATGGTAGTGCCCTATATAAGTGAGGTAGACTGGCTTTACAACAACCTATCAGCGTTCAAGCAGTTCAGGACCATGGGACGCTTCTCATGGATATTCTACTACATTATTTGTGTGTGCGGCACAGTTTACACAAGCCGGTGGTTTACTGTGCTAAGGGCAAAGGGCAGAACGGTTATGGCTATATCGCTGCTTGCCGTCTCTTTCACAGTATGGGGTGCTGAGGCGGCAGTGCATGTAGTAACAATCCGGCAACGGTTCTCCGATGCGCAAAAGCATTATGATGAGCTGGCTGGGAATGTTGGGTATAGTTGGGGGAAATTCCTCGCCGGTAAGGAATACAATCCGAGACAATTCCAGGCATTGCTGATTCTGCCTTTTTTCGAGGTGGGAACTGATAAGATATGGTTTGACAGGAGCATTATTCATCACAGCATAAAGGGCGCGGCTACTGCCGGACTGCAGCTGCACCTGCCACTCATAGACGCCATGATGGCGCGCTCGTCGTGGTCGCAGATATTTAAGCAGGTAAAAATTGCTGGCGGGCCCTATGTGCACAAGCCAGTGCTGGATGAAATAAAGGATGACAAGCCGTTCCTGTTGTTGAACCTGGACTATAGTGAGCTGGACCCGGATCAACAGTATCTTGTAAATGCGTCTGATCCCATAGGTAATTTCCTGGAGTGGCGGGTATCTGCTTGTTACCCTGCCCGCATACGTGAGGCTGACCGGAAGAATCATGATAGCGTGTTGAAGATGACAACATCTCTGCCAGATGGGGACACATCCATTGGCAGTAACTCGACCTACTTTTATGAGCATTTCGATACGGGGAAGTCGGCAACGCCGTTTTACGGTGGTGGAGCGATGCTCATGCAACCTCAGGGTCTGATGAAGGTGGCAGAAATTCCGGTACATGCGGGGGAGAATGAGCTTTATGAGTTCTCACTATGGTTCTTGCTTGAAAAGGGCACATATCGAAGCCCTGTGTGCCGGATAAAATTGATGGATGCTACGGGGAAGGAAGTCGGTTCTGCAGAATCTCTGGTGAAGGAAAGTACGGACAATGAGGGTATGTGGTTTCGCGGCTATTCGTGGTTCCGGATGCCGGCCGGTTGTGCCCGGGTGCAGGTGTGGATAGATAATGATAATCTTAGTTCTTACCTGGAAGCCGATGAGCTTCTTTTGCGACCTGCGAACTCGCTGATTTTGTCAAAACGAGACGGTCGTATTATGGCGGATAATCATGTAATTGAGTAGTGGGTATGAAAAGGCGGCAGATGTAAATGACTTTTTGCGTCATTTTGTCGCTAAAATGGTGATTGGCAAAGAAATTGAAGTCTAAATAACTACTATGTTTTTCAAAAAAAAGAAAGATATGAGCGACCAGAACACAGAAAAGAACGGCAAAACGAACGAACATACCGACAACATGGCACAGAACGAATCGATAGACGACATGCTATCAAATGTTCTGAATACAGACGATAGCCGCGTGGGCACTGATATGCTGGACGAGGGTGAAGATGAAGAAAAAGAGAAGCTGAAAGCTGAGATAGCAGAGCTAAAGGATAAGCACATACGCCAGCTGGCAGAATTTGAGAATTTTCGACGCCGACAAGCAAAGGAAGCTATAGAACTGAGGCAAACTGCCGGCAAGGAGATCATTCAGGAATTACTTGTGGCGCTGGACGACATGGACCGTGCGGAAAAGCAGATTGACAATACTGATGATGTAAAGCTGATAAAGGAGGGTATTGCCCTCGTATTTGGCAAGGTGCGCAACATTCTGAACCAGAAAGGGCTGCGCCGCATGGAAGCTGTGAATCATGATTTTGATGCGGATTTGCATGAGGCCATTACGGAGATACCCGCACCAAGCGAGCAGATGAAAGGAAAGGTGATTGATGAGGTGGAGAGCGGTTACTATCTGAATGATAAGCTTATCAGGTATGCCAAGGTGGTGGTAGGCAAGTAGTGCATGGATGGCAGCAGTGCCGGAAATGATTTGAAAATTAATTTTTAGATAACCCACGGCAGGTAGCCGTGGGTCATTTCCCTTAAAAGGGAATTCGCTTTTTATGACAAAAAGAGATTATTACGAGGTGCTCAGCGTGACCCGCACGGCTTCGGGCGATGAGATCAAGAAGTCTTACCGGAAGATAGCGATGGAGTACCATCCTGACCGCAACCCCGGGAACAAGGAGGCTGAAGAGAAGTTTAAAGAGGCTGCCGAGGCATACGATGTGCTGAGCAATCCCGATAAGCGTGCACAGTATGACCGTTTTGGCCATGCTGCAAACACTGCCGGTGCCGGCGGTCGTGGCGGCTACGGTGGCGGCGGCATGAACATGGAGGACATCTTCCAGAACTTCGGCGACATCTTCGGCAACGATATGTTTGGCAACATGTTTGGCGGTAATGGTGGCGGCGGTCGTGGACGCGGCTCTCGTGGTGCCAATCTGCGCATAAAGCTGAAGATGGACTATGCGGAGATAGCCAATGGCGCCAACAAAAAGATCAAGGTAAAGAAACACATAACCTGTCAGCAGTGTACCGGTAGCGGTGCAAAGGACAAAGGTTCAATACAACAGTGTGGCACCTGTCATGGGTCGGGCCAGGTGCGCCGCGTTACCAATACCTTCCTTGGGCAGATGCAAACGGTGACTACCTGTCCTAACTGTAATGGCGAGGGTAGTACCATAACGCAGAAGTGTGGCAATTGTAAGGGTGAAGGCCGCGTATATGGCGAGGAAACACTGAGCCTGGAAATACCGGCGGGCGTACAAGATGGCATGCAACTAAGTATGCACGGCCGTGGTAATGCAGGCGAGCGAGGAGGCCCTCCGGGAGATCTGTTGCTGGTGGTAGAAGAAGAAAAGCACGAGTTCCTTACCCGCCGTGACCTGGATGTCGTGTACCAGTTGCACATATCCTTCCCCGAGGCGGTACTGGGTATGCAGGCAGAAGTGCCGACCATAGACGGAAAGGCGAAAATAAAGATACCGGCAGGCACGCAAAGCGGCAAGACCTTCAGGTTGAAAGGCAAGGGATTCCCTGCATTCCAGGGCTATGACAAGGGAGATGAGCTAGTGGAAATAAATGTGTGGTCTCCGCAGCACCTGAGCAATGAAGAGCGAGATATGCTGGAGAAACTGAAAAATTCGCCGAACTTCAAGCCGGGACCAAACGCAAGGTCAGAAAAGGAAAAGGAGGAGCGGGGCTTCTTTGATAAGATCAAGGACGCGTTTGGGTAAAACCTCTCCCCAACCCTCTCCGAGGGAGAGGGAGGTGACGAGTGAGCGCGGTTTTTTATTGTATTTACGGCAGCCAATGGCTGCCGTAAATCTTTTTAGAACATCACACACTTTTCAGGGAACTCGCTGGCATGACGAAGTACCAGGTTGCGGATGTAGTCATTGTCCTGTACGGGTTCTACCGTTGCCAGTAGTGTATCTATGCTTTGTACCTGTGTTTTCTTGTCGCTTAGGTAGCCCATGCCATAGATGTTGCCATCCTTCACCAGTATACAGCTATGTTCGTTGTCGTCAATGCCCCTGTCAATGAGTGCAAAGGTGGGTAGGTTGTTTTTTACCCAGCTTATAGCCTCAGTGGCACGGGAGTTATAGTCGTCCGGCTGCTCGTGGTCGTTGCTGCAGCCACAATCGGGGTGGGTAGATATATTGCATAGGCGTGTGCAGAGTCCAAAGCGCTCCACCATCTCGCGCAGCATAAAGTGGCCTTCTGTAATGGTGTTGAACGTATAGACCGGCTTTACACTACGGCGAATTTTCTCTACAGCCAGCCTCGTGAAGCCTTGCTGATCTTCATACACAAACAGGCCGAAACGGGCCAGGTAGCCACGCTGGCTGCGGTTGTATTGAGGCCATAGCTTACGTATCTCTGTGCTCTCTAGTATATGGGCCATTAGTTCCGTGCCACATTCCCGGTAACTAATGTGATAGGTATCTCGCAGGAAGTCCTGTTTTTGTTTGTTGATCTTATTATTCGAGAAGTGGCTCTTTACGCGCTTGCGGATATTTAGTGCCTTGCCAATGTAAATAGCTTTGCCGGCAGCATTGTAGAAATAGTATACACCTGCTGTTGACGGCAATTTTTCCATTTCATTTACCGGTAGGTGTGGCGGCAGGTACTGCTCGCTGTTGCGGCCCTTAAGCATAGCTCCGATAGCATTACCACTGTCCCGCTCAGTGATAATTGCCAGCAGATCGGCAGTGGCCAGGGCATCTCCACCTGCGCGGTGATGGTTGCCATGGTTAATATTCAACTGCTTAGTGAGCTTGCCAAGGCTGTAGCCATTGAGCCCCGGAAGCACCTTGCGCGAGAGGCGCACGGTGCAGAGCTTTTTGGTGTCAAGGTCGTAACCGCATGCCTGCAAGTGATACTTTACAAACGAGTAGTCGAAATTGACGTTGTGAGCTACGAATATTTTGTCCTGGAGGAGCTCATTTACCTGTGCGGCTATCTCGCTGAAAGAGGGTGCATTTCTCACCATTTCGTCGTTGATACCGGTGAGCCTCTGGATGAAATAGGGGATAGGGACGTGGGGGTTTACCAGTGTCTCGTAGAAATTAAGGACCTTTTTGCCATCGTGAATTACGATGGCAATTTCGGTGATGCCGTTTGCAGCGGCATAGCTGCCCGTTGTTTCGATATCTACTACTGCAAACAGCACGTATCCAGGTTCAGGACACTAAAGGTAACTAACCTTCAGGATACAATGACACGGAGCAAGGAGTGTGAATAATGACGCAAATCGTTTAGATATTGAATAACAAATCGTTAGCTAGGCGTTCGCATTTCACTAAAAGATATATTCATATCTTGCGTCTAAGAAGAGAACCCATTAAAATGCCCTTCTGCAACTACTCTCTTCAATCGGGAGGTCGCCTTGGTAATAGCTGGCGGTTATCTGTAGCTGTGCCTTGCCGGCCGTATGCCGTTGTATTGTTCCTTTTTTATACGCTGTTCTCGGGTAACCTTGCTGTTTGCCAGTCTATTAGCCAGTCTCAGCCACTTGTGATAAACACGGTGAAAAAGAAGGGGGGACTTAGCGAAAGTGGAAGCTCTCCGACCACGCTATCCCGAAAGGACGCGAATGAATTACTGAAGGAAGAACTGCAAAAACGCCTTGGCGCTAACATCGCGACGGTGCGACGGTGCCTTGCTGCCGGCGCAGATGTGCACATGGCTACAGCAGATGGATGGACCTTGCTGCACATGGCGGCCGTGCATGGCGATAAGGCCCTGGCTGAAACCTGCCTGAAGCGAGGTGTTGCTGTCAATGCGGTTTGGCATAATGCAACAAATAGTGCTACTCCGCTGGTTTTTGCCACGCGATATAAGCGGCAACCGGTTACCAACCTGCTAAAGGCGCGTGGCGGCAATTATGGTTTCCCGGATGGGGAAGTGTCGATAGTGTACGATAGCGGAACAGTATATGCCGGCAAAATGGTAAACGGCGACCGGAACGGTGTAGGTAAATTGACCTATGCTGATGGTGAAACCTACATAGGCGACTGGATAAATGGAGAGATGGACGGTTATGGTGTATTTTACTACGTAGAGGGGAGCAGATATGTGGGGCAGTGGAAACACAATGTGATAGACGGGAATGGCGTCTTTTATCTTTCAAACGGAGACCGTTATGACGGTAGCTGGGTGAAAGGGGTGCTGCAGGGGGAGGGTATGTATCACTGGGCAAATGGCAATAGATATGAAGGTCATTTCCAGGACGGGAAAATGGCAGGCAAGGGTACATTCTACTGGCTTTGTGGAGACAAATATGTAGGACAGTTTGCCCGGGGCATGATGAATGGCCGTGGGGTGAAATACCTGACGAACGGTGATAAACTGGAGGGTATTTGGAAAGATGACACCCTGCAGGGACTTGCGAGCATAACAACCCGTAAGGGAGATAAGTACTCCGGCCAGTTTGCGCATGATAAACTGAATGGAAAAGGAACGGCAGTTTACGTATGCGGAGACCGGTATACCGGCATGTGGAAGGATGGCATGTATGATGGGCAGGGAGTGCTAGTGAAGAAAAATGGCGAGGTATATAAGGGTAATTTTCAGCAAAACAGGTTTAAAGGGCAAGGCGTATATAGCTGGGCAACCGGGGAAAAGTATGTGGGTGCTTTTGATACCGGTAAGGCCAACGGTAAGGGAATAATGACGTTCTCCACTAAAGACAAATACGAGGGCGATTGGGCTAATGGCATGGAAAATGGCGAAGGCGTTTTCTCGTGGCAAGTAGGTGATGTGTATACCGGCGGCTTCAGGAATAATGAATTCAGCGGGAAGGGTAGCTGCACGTGGAAGAATGGTGATAAGTATGTAGGTGAATATCAAAACAGCAATCGTCATGGAAAGGGAACCTATACCTGGGCCAACGGTGACCGGTATGATGGTGACTTTGAAAGGAATATGCGCTGGGGAGAGAGCGGCCTGTACCTATGGACAAACGGAGACATGTACGAAGGGCAGTGGGTACGTGACCATAAGAATGGCTGTGGCAAATTTTACTGGGCCAATGGCGACCACTACGAGGGCGAGTTTGAGGCAGATTTCAGACATGGTTATGGGACGTACACGCGGCTAATTCATACGATAGAGAATTGCCCGGGTACGCATTACTATGCAGGCCAGTGGAAACATGGTAAGAAACACGGGCTGGGTCGCTGCTATGACCAGGTAGGTAAACTCATTTATGAGGGACCGTTTGAGAACGACAAGCCTACAGGGGCTTATCCTTATCACCTATATGTAAGGTAGGTGTTACTTTTCTTTATTTTTTTCGTTGAAGTACTTGTGGGCTATAGCATCCAATGCGCCATAGAACTCTTCACCGTATTTGCGCACAAGAGCTTCCCGGAGGAACTTGTATACGGGAACCTTTAATTTTCGTCCCAGCTTACAAGCCGGTTTGCAGAGTGTTTCTCGTGGTTGATAGTTTACGGCTTCGTAGCCGGGATGGGAGATGATGCGAATGGGGTAAAGGTGACAGGAGATGGGTTTCCTAAAATCAATTTTGCCCTCTTTCCATGCCTTCTCTATTCCACACTTTACAATACCCAGTTCATCGGTATAGCCATAGACGCAAATGCCGCCATTGACGGTAGGGGTCACATAGCCATACTCACTGTCGGTAGTGTGGGTACCCTGGCGCTCTATCTCATCAATGTATTCGGGAACCAGGTAATTTTTGATCTGCGGGTAGATCTGCTTGATGATCTTTGTTTCTTCCTTGGTTAGCGGTGCACCGCAGTCGCCATCTACGCAGCACCCGCCTTTGCACTTTTCAAGGTCACAGACAAACTGCTCCTCAATAATTTCATCGCTCAGTAATACGCCATCGATCGCTATCATAGATTACATATTGAGGTAGTTCATAAGCAGGTTGTACTTATCCATGATGTCCTCTTTGTCTGTCTCTTTTCCGTAGACCTCCACCACATGATAGTTGTGGCGCTGGAAGGATGCCACAACAGCATCAAGCACAGTTCGGTTGAGTTTCATTGTTAGCTCCAGCATGCCATTCTCGTTAGTGCGGGAGTGCATAGTGAGCAGTGTTACGTCTTCATTCTCGCAAATGCGCGCTATCTCAAACATGGAATAGTTGCGTGGCGGAATCTCCAATACGAGGACGCCGCCCGGATTACTTATTCCACTATACTCAGCAATGTAATCCAAGACATGAACACGGTCTATGCAACCATAGTATTTTCCGTCATTATCAATGACCGGGAGTAGCGGCAGGCTGGCCTGGTGCATAGTGGCAATGGCATCGAAAGCATGTGCTGAGCGCGGCACTGCGGGTTTGTACTGCACATGGTTTGCGAGTGTGTCGGTATCGTTAGGAATCTCCAGTAGCTGGTTTTCCGTCACAAATCCGGCATAGTCATCATGGTCCAGCACAGGAAGGCCGTCCAGCGCAGTTTCGTCGAATATTTCCAACGCCCTTGCTATTGTGTCCGTAGTGGTAAGCGTAGGTGCTGAATGCGTAATTAGTCGTTCAATACTCATAGATTCCGGGTGTATAAGCCAAGTACTGCAATATACGCGCCAAAGGGCCGGCGGGATTCAGGATCGCAGTTGCTTAAAAGGGAATTTAACAATCGTCTTAACCTTTATGCTTCTCAAGGAACCGGTCCAGGATCACATTGAATTCACCGGGAACTTCCATCATTGGGGCATGTCCGCACTTGTCAATCCAGTGTAACTCTGAAGTAGGTAGCAGCTTTTGAAATTCCTCAGCTACCATGGGTGGCGTGATCGTATCGTTCCTGCCCCAAATGAGACAAACAGGTTGTTTTATCTGGTTGAGTTCATCGCCGAGATTGTGCTTAATGGCTGAGCGTGCCAAAGTAATGATCTTGATAGCCTTAAGCCGATTGTTGATAATGCTGAACACCTCGTCAACCAGTTCTTTATTGGCTATTTTAGGATCATAGAAAGTAAGCTCTGTCTTCTTCTGAACGTAGTTGTAATCACCCCTCTTTGGGTAAGTCTCTCCCATGCCGTTTTCAAAAAGACCAGAGCTACCCGTGAGTGTAATTGTCTTTATGCATTCGGGGTGTTTCAGCGCAAATACCAGACCCACATGTCCGCCAAGGGAATTACCCAGGAGGTGAACGTTCTGGAGCTTCATGGCTTCAAAGAACTTATGGACAAATTTTGCCAGGCCTGATACTGATGTTTCCAATATTGTGAGGTCGTAAAGCGGCAGCAGCGGAATCATGACGCGATGTGTGTGCCGGAAGTGCTCTACCAGGTCTTTAAAGTTGCTAAGTGCCCCAAAAAGACCATGCAGCAGAACGAGGGGTTCGCCTGAACCCTCCTCTACATACTTCAACTTTCCTACCTGCTTTATTTCGTACTCCATGCGCGTAGCTGTGAATGATGCTAAAATACTATAGTTTGGCGCAAAAATAAAACTTTACGCGGACGAACGTATGCCGTGGGGCATCTGTAAAATTGTTGTAACTCATTGGTGGTGAAAGAAAGAGCGGGTTCTAAAAACAGCATGGCCCCGGACGAACCGAGGCCTTGCTTACACCTTATGAAAAATATACCCATCACAAAAATACAAGCTTTTAAAATTCCAACAACATTTGAACTGTTATTGTTTGTTAAAATTATCGAGGCAAGATAATCTATTCATATTCGTGCAATAGGTTATTATTTTTGGTACGAGGATTGATATACTATGATTATGAGAAAGTATTTGTTGTTGGTCCCATTGTTTCTGACCACACATGCCATGGGGCAAAACAGTGGTGAACTGCTCAGTGATGACACAACGTTCATGCTCCCCGAGTTTCGCGTAACGGCACAGTTTCTGAATGATACGGACAGGTATCGCTATAACCAGATGAAGTTTTATGTGACAACAATACTGCCTTACCTGAATGCTGCCACCAAGCTTTTTAAGGAGGTGGATCAGAAGGTACATGAGGAGGGAATAAGCAGGCGGGAAAGGCGCCAGTATATAAACGGGCGCGAAGACGATATGCGCACAGAGTTTGAAGACCGGGTGAAAAAACTGAATGTGACACAAGGTAAACTGCTGGTGAAACTGATAGCCCGGCAAACAGAACTGAACATCTACGAGATGCTTCAGGAGTTTAAGAACCCGCTTACTGCTATTAAATGGCAGACCTGGGCGCGGGTAAATGGCATGAACCTGGACAGGAAGTATGTGCCCGACGAGGAGAAGGACCTGGAAAACATTATGTATGAGTTGGGGTATCCGTTGCCTCCGGGGTATAAATATCCGTACCTTAAGAGAGGGTAGAGGCTGCGCCAGTGCGGAGAGCGAGAGCGGAGCGTGTAGCCCCTCCCCATCCCTCCCCGGAAAAGGGGAGGGAGAATCGAATGAGCGCTTTCTTACAATAGAAGAGCCTACCGTCAGGTAGGCTCTTTTCGTTAAGCTACTTTTCTATTATTGTGCGGCGAGCATGCGCTCGAGCGATGTGTCGTAGGCTTTTTGCCAGTCGGCGAGGTAGCCCCAGTTGTCGTTGTCAATTACGATTTCCTTGCCTGCCGTTACGTGGCCCAACTTAGTGAATGGAGTGCCTTTCAGCTCTGCTTCGAAAAGTGCGTGCAGGTCGGGGTTAACGCTAACAACAACGCGGCTCTGGCCCTCGCCAAAGAGTGCGGCATCTTTGCGTATATCGTTTCCGGTATTTACTGAGAAGCCAAGACCGCCGGCCATGCTGCTTTCCAGCAAGCATGCAAACAGGCCACCTTCTGAAATGTCGTGTGCTGAGCGAATAAGCTTCTCGCTGATGAGGCGGGAAACCGTTTGCTGCAAGTTAAATTCCTCCTCCAGCTCAAAGTGTGGTGCCGGGCTGTGCGTAACGCCGCATATGTGATGCAGGTACTCAGAGCAGTTGATGTCTCCGTGGTTTACACCCAGCATGTAAATAGTGTCTCCGGCATGTTTGAAGCCAAGTGACATTTTTTGTGAGAGTGAGTCCATAACACCCACCATGCCTATAGTAGGTGTAGGATAAACCGGGCCGTCCTCGCTCTGGTTGTAGAAGCTAACGTTGCCACCTGTAACAGGTGTATCGAGCTTGCGACAAGCGTCGCCCATGCCTTTGATAGCATGTACGAATTGGTAGTACACTTCAGGATTGTAAGGATTACCGAAGTTGAGGCAGTTGGTAATAGCTACCGGCTGTGCGCCGCTGCATACTATGTTGCGGGCTGCTTCACACACTGCTATCATGCCACCCTTATATGGGTCTGCAAATACGTAGCGGCTATTGCAATCTGTAGTGACTGCAAGTCCCTTGTCAGAGCCATGTACACGAACCACTGATGCATCACTGGCTTCGTTTGTTTGAGTATTGCCAGTACCTACCATGCTATCATACTGCTCATATATCCATCGCTTAGAGGCAATGTTTGGTAATTGAATCAGTTGGTAAGCTACTTCTTTCAGGTCGCCGGGAACAGCGATAGACGTTGCGTCGAACTTAGCGATCTCTGCAAAGTATTTAGGCTCGCTATACTCGCGTGTGTAAACCGGAGCGCCACCGCCCAGTACCAGGCTTTCTGCCGGCACATCTGCCACCAGCTCGCCATTCATGTAGTACTTAAGGTTGGTATCGGTTGTAACCTCGCCAATCTGTACACAGTGGATGTCCCACTTGTCGAAGATCGCTTTTACTTCCGCTTCACGGCCCTTCTTTATAACGATGAGCATGCGCTCCTGGCTTTCGCTCAGCAGCATTTCCCAAGGCTTCATGTTGTGCTGGCGTGTAGGCACTTTGTCCAGGTGGATAATCATGCCATGTTCGCCCTTAGCGCTCATTTCGCTGGTGCTGCAGGTGATGCCCGCTGCGCCCATATCCTGCATGCCTATCACGGCACCTGTAGGTATCACTTCAAGGCAAGCTTCCAGCAGTTTCTTTTCTTCAAACGGGTCGCCCACCTGCACTGCAGGGAGTTGCTCAGCACTGTTCTCGCTGATATCGGCAGATGCGAATGATGCACCACCTATACCGTCCTTACCTGTAGAAGCACCTACGATGAAAACAGGGTTGCCAGCGCCATGCGATGTTGCAGAAACTGTCTGTCCAACCTTTACCACACCCACACTCATAGCGTTTACGAGCGGGTTTGTCTGGTAGCAGCTTTCATAATATACTTCACCTGCTACTGTAGGCACGCCAAAGCAGTTGCCATAGTGGCCAATGCCCTTTACCACGCCCTTAATGAGCCAGCGTGTCTTAGGGTTGTCTACCTTGCCAAAGCGCAGTGAGTTGAGTGAAGCAATAGGGCGTGCGCCCATTGTAAATATGTCGCGGTGAATACCGCCCACGCCGGTCGCTGCGCCCTGGAAGGGCTCGATAGCAGAAGGGTGGTTGTGACTTTCTATCTTGAATACACAGCCCCAGCCGTCGCCTATATCTACGAGACCGGCATTTTCTTCGCCTGCCTTTACGAGTAGCTTCGCGCCATCGCGGGGCAGCGTCTTGAGCCAGGTAATGGAGTTTTTATAACTGCAGTGTTCGCTCCACATAACGGAGTACATAGCAGTTTCGGTGAAATTCGGTACACGACCGAGGATCTCTGTTATTTTTTCGAATTCGTCTTCGCGGAGGCCTAATTTAACGGCTTGTTCCAGTGTGGCTTGCATGGGTGCAAAGGTAATGTGCAAATGTGGTAATGCGGTAATGTGAGGAATGTGGTAAATGTGAGGAATGTAGGAATGTGTTTTTAGAACTATATTTTGTCTGTTTTTGAAAAAAGGGTCGAACGTTTAGAAATTAAAAACAATACGCAACTCGCAGAGTCATTACCATACTGAAGGTATAGTAAGCTCCTGCACGCAAATAGGCATCGGCCTCGCCATTGTGCCGGTTTGGCCGAAACGGGTCGTTCGGGTAAAGTCTATCAGTATGTGTCACACTTCGGTTTTTGATCCCTAACCCCAGAATGTATTCAACGGCGAAAGAATGATATGGTAGCAGTACACTAGCGTTCGCGTTTAAGGCCCATGTTGTTTTTTGTATTGAAAAAGTATCGCTGTAAGTCTCTGCGGTCCATTTTGACCAATTTTTGACGGTATCTCTGGCAAACACGCCAACCGCAGTCATTTCCATTTTGTTTTGTACGAAACTAAAAGACGGTATGACGAAAACATCTTCGAAATGCATTTTGTTTATGTATTTCAATTCGCATGTAAGCCGATATCCATCATATTTGTCATATGGTTTTATGATAAGGTCTGTCAGTTTTGCCCCAGCTATATGTACAGATATGTAGTTATTTATTCTTCGCTCATACCCTAACTCGAACCCTGGATTGTACAGGTCAAGGACCTTAAATGTGTTAAACTTCAACTGGTTTTTAGGGTAGGTTAAGGTGGAGTCCTGGCCCCAAAGTGCCAGAGGTAGTGTCAGGCTGATTAGATAGAGTATTAATTTCATAAGAAGGATCTGGAGGAGAGGTAGGAATCGTAATGTTAGAAACCATGGGTTATGCACATGGTTCATTAGTTTTATATCAACATCTTTCTTTTTTGTGGGATTAGTTGGTCAAAGGGTGCATATTTGGCTCCTGTATTGCATTGCAGTGGATGTCTTACTTTTCTCTTTCTCTCTGGTGTTGCCAGTTATTCACAGATATTCACACTAACTCACGAGTTATTAACATCTGATTATTCAATTTTCAGTTGAAAATGCACCTAAACGCACGCCTGTAAAGGGTTTCAGGTCATATATGGGGTGTGGAAAAATATGTGACCCCCTGTTTGGTGAAAGTAAGTGGTAAAAAGTGTTATTTTGTGTCTTATTCATCCATATTTCATGTCGGTAGTAAATTTTCTTGTTGAAACTGAGGTAACTGTAGACGCCAAGGGGCGTTTCCTGCTGCCGGCTTCGGTGAGGAAACAACTGCCTGAAGGCGTGAAAGAGCTTGTAGTAAAAAAAGGCATGGAGCCGTGCGTAACCATATACACCAAGAACGTATGGGACGTGCTATATGACAAGGTGAGCAAGCTGAATGACTTTAAAGAAGAAGTAAGAAGGTTCAAGCGCATGTTTCTATCCGGTGCAAACGTAGTAGAGCCTGACACAGCTGACAGGGTGCTGATAACAAAGGCGCTACTGGAATATGCGGGCATAACGAAAGATGCGGTTCTTACGGGCCAGGGAAACAAACTGGAACTGTGGGATAAAGATAAGTATTATAAGTACCAGGAACAACATGCAGGTGGGTATAGTGACCTGGCAGACAGTGTAGCGGCTGATATAGGTAACCCATTTGATGGTATATAGCATGGAAGAGCAACAACATTACCACACCACGGTGCTGCTGAAAGAGGCGGTAGACGGGCTGGCGATAAAGGAAGATGGTGTGTATGTGGATGCAACTTTTGGTGGCGGTGGACATAGCAGGTTGATACTGGAGCGGCTGGGAAAAGAGGGGAAGCTGATAGCCTTTGATCAGGATGCAGATGCCTGGCGAAACAAACCGGAGGATGACAGGCTGATACCGGTGACTGAAAATTTTAAATACCTGCGGCGCTTTTTAAGACTGCATGGATATAAAGAGGTGGATGGAATACTGGCAGATCTGGGGGTAAGTTCTTTTCAGTTCGACACAGCAGAGCGGGGATTCTCTACACGGTTTGAAGGGCCGCTGGATATGAGGATGGATAAGCGGAGTGAAATGACGGCTGCTGATGTGATAAAGGATTACAGCGAAAACGAGTTGCACAAGTTGTTTGAGCAATATGGAGAAGTGAGGAACTCGAAGCAACTGGCAAAGCACATAGTAACGCATCGTAATGCTGCTAAAGTGCAAACAATAGGAGCGCTGAAAGCGATGCTGGGGCCGGTGATAAAGGGCAATCCGAACAAGTACCTGGCCCAGGTGTTCCAGGCGTTGAGGATAGAGGTGAACGATGAGTTGGGTGTGCTGAAGGAACTGCTGGAACAGTCGGCAGCGAGCCTGAAGCCCGGAGGTAGATTGAGCATCATCACCTTTCACTCGCTGGAAGACAGGATAGTGAAGCAGTATATGCGGAACGGCAGGTGGGATGAGCCGGGTCCGTTTGAGGTGCCAAAAGTGCCGCCGATGAAGCCGGTGAACAACAAACCGATAGAGCCGACGGAAGAGGAGCAGAAGCAAAACCCAAGGTCTAGAAGCGCTAAGCTGAGAGTGGGAGAAAGAAGGGATACTCCGAATTCCTAGAATGACCAAGAAGTAGAAAAGACACCCGTAAGGGATAAATAATAAAGAGCGAATGAGCAGCGAAGAGAAGAATGTGCCGCAAACGGCAGGCGTGCCCACAGAGAGGGTTCGCAGTGACTGGAGGTCGCTGGTGGAGAAGGTTTCCTACAAAGCAATTGTCAATAATATCCCATTCCTGGCGTTCCTGGTGCTGCTGTGTGTGCTTTATATAAGCAACAGTCAGCGAGCTATAGACATGCAACGCGAGCTGAATGCTAAAAACAAGGAGCTGAAAGAGCTGCGCTGGAAGTACATGGACGTGAAGAGTCAACTGATGTATGTGAAGACGGAAACGCAGGTGATGAAAAACGCTGAAAAGTTGGGGTTGAAGCCATCGCTGATGCCCGCATATAAAATAGAGGAAGCAAAAAAATGAGCGGCCAGGCCAACATAAAGAAGGATATAAGGTTCAGGGTGTACATTACGTTCACCTGCATCTTCCTGCTGGGCTGTGCCGTTATCATTAAGGCTGCACTGATACAAGTAAAAGAAGGGCCGAGGCTACGCTCGATGGCGCGTGAAATGCATACGCGATTTGACGTGCTGGAGGCTGAGCGTGGTAACATAGTAAGTGAAGATGGTACACTGCTGAGCTCGTCCATACCTGAATTTGATGTACACCTGGACCTTAGTGTTATTGACTCTACATTATTTGAGCAGAAGATAGATACCCTGTCGCTATGTCTGGCCAGCCTGTTTGTGTCTAGCGGCAAAACCGCAGAACAGTTTAAGGACGAGCTGGTAAACGCCTACGATAACAAGAACAAATACTACCTGCTGGCACGTAAGCTTAAGTATTATGAGTATGAGGCGCTGCGTGGTTTCCCGATATTCAATAAAGGGAAGGCGCGTGGTGGGTTCCTTGCCGAGCCCAGGGAAAAGCGTAAGCTGCCATATGATAAGCTGGCGCGCAGGACTATCGGTGTTTTCCGTGACAGTAACATTACGGGCCTTGAAGCGAAGTATAACCGTGACCTGAAGGGAGAGAATGGCCGCCGGGTGGTGCAGAAATCGACAGGAAGTGTATGGGTGCCTATAGACGGCAGTGAAGTGGATCCTGTGAACGGACGCGATGTAGTGACCACGCTGGACATGGATGTACAGAACGTGGCCTACCATGCGCTGCTGAGCAAGCTGCAGGAGTATGAGTGTGCGTATGGTACCTGTATAGTGATGGAGGTGGCAACCGGGAAAATCCGCACGCTGGTGAATCTCGGGCGCCAGGCCGATGGTAGCTATGATGAGGACTTCAACTATGCGACAATACCTACCGAGCCGGGATCGACATTCAAACTGGCAACACTGATATCGTTACTGACGGACAAAAAAATCAACGTAGAGCAAACGGTGAACATAACCGGTGGTCATGCACAGTTTGGTAACAGAACCATGAGTGATTCTCACCCGGATGCACGTCTCGGCGAGATGCCGATATGGAAGGCTTACGCCATCTCAAGCAATGTGGGTATGGCCAAGCTTGCTGATAACTACTATCGCAGCAATCCGAAGAAATATGTAGATCATCTGCGTGCGCTTCACCTGGACCAGCCGACCGGCATAGACCTGTTGGGCGAGCGCAGGTCGTTTATTACAGACCCATCGAGCAAGCTTTGGAGCGGTACTACACTGCCGTGGATGGCTACAGGATATGGCGTAATGATAACTCCGCTACACACCTGCATGCTATACAACGCTGTTGCTAACTATGGCAAGATGATGCGCCCCTACCTGGTGAGTTCCATCAGGGAGTATGGCCGCAACGTAAAGACTTTTGAGCCAAAGGTGATAACTACGATCGGCGACTCCAGCGTGATAGCACAATTGCGTAAGTGTACGCGAGCTGTAGTTACAGATGGCACGGGTAAGGGAATTGAGTCCCCCTACTATACTATGGCCGGTAAGACAGGCACCGCACAGGTGGCAGATAAGGGCATAAGATATACAGATGGTGTGTACCAGGGATCTTATGTAGGCTACATGCCTTTTGAGAATCCCAAATACACGATTTGCGTGGTGATACGCACTAAGGCACACTCGGCTGCCTACTACGGAGGAACGATAGCAGCACCGGTGTTCAGGATGGTGGCCGATAAGATATTCTCGCAGAACATGGGCTCATGGTCGGCGCCGCTGGACAGTATGGCGCGTACCAGCTCTGGTGTTGTAATGGCAAAGGCAGCGACTGCAGCATCGTATGATGTATTGTTCGGTGCCCTGGGTAAGAGAATGCCAATAGCCATGGATTATAAAAACCGCATGGTGCAGGTAGTGATGGACAGCAGCAAACATGCTGATGTGCAGCAGAAACATGTATATCGCGGGGTGATGCCTGATGTAACAGGCATGACACTGAAGGATGCGGTGTATATGCTGGAAAGCTATGGCGCTAATGTAAAGGTAACTGGCAAGGGTAAGGTGCTGACACAGTCGGTAGCTACCGGAACGAGATTGATAAAAGGACAAAACATTCTGTTGCAACTAGGATAATGAAGCTGCTGAAAGACATACTAAACCGGGTGCCTACGATGAACGTGCAAGGCCCAACCACGATAGAGGTGGCAGGGCTGTGCATTGACTCGCGGAAGGTAGTGAACGGAAGTGTGTTTATAGCGGTACCGGGCACCACTGTAGATGGTCATTACTTTATAAGTAAGGCTGTTGAACTGGGTGCTACAACTATTGTATGCGAGCGCATGCCGGAAGTAAAGGCTGAAGGGGTGACTTATATACAGGTTAAAGACAGCGGTGCTGCTGTTGGTATGATTGCCGATGCGTTTTACGATAGCCCATCGGCAGAAATGAAGGTGGTAGGCGTGACAGGGACAAACGGCAAAACCACTACGGCAACGCTTCTCTACCAGCTCTTTGAAGCTATGGGTAATAAATGCGGCCTGCTATCTACTGTGCAGAACCACATTCATACAGAAGTATTGCCATCTACGCATACTACGCCAGATGCTATTTCTGTGCATGCTATGCTGCGCCGGATGGCTGACGCGGGATGTGCTTATGCCTTTATGGAGGTGAGCTCACACGCTATTCATCAACACAGGATAGCGGGTGTGCGATTTGCAGGGGGGATATTTACCAATATTACACACGACCATCTCGACTATCACAAGTCGTTTGACGAGTATATACGGGTGAAGAAGATGTTCTTCGACGGCCTGTCGGCAGATGCATTTTCACTTACAAACGCTGACGATAAGCGAGGAATGGTGATGTTGCAGAATACTGCGGCGAGCCGAAACACCTATAGCCTGAAAGTGCCGGCGACGGTGAAAGGTAAGGTGCTTGAAAATAACCTTACCGGGCTGGTAATGATGGTGGATGGATATGAGGCGCACTTCAGGATGATAGGCACTTTTAACGCCTATAACTTATTGGGTGTGTATGGCGCTGCAAAATTGCTGGGCGCTGATCCGGTGCAGGTATTGGCAGTGCTGAGTGGTTTGCATGGTGCACGTGGGCGTTTTGAGACTATTATATCGCCTAAAGAAAAGGTGCTGGGCATAGTGGACTACGCGCATACGCCGGACGCACTGATAAATGTGCTTGCCACAATAAACCAGCTCAGGACAAACGGTCAGCAGTTGGTAACCGTGATAGGCTGCGGCGGCGACAGGGACACTACAAAGCGCCCGATAATGGGACAGGTGGCCTGCGAGCACAGCGACAAGGCGATACTAACATCAGACAACCCGCGGAGTGAAGACCCGGAAGCGATATTGAATGCAATGGAGTCTGAGCTAACCGGTGTGCAGCGTCGCAAATGCCTGCGCATAACCGACAGGCGTGAAGCGATTAAAGTAGCATGCTCTCTGTCTAACGCCGGCGATGTGATATTGGTGGCGGGTAAGGGACACGAGAATTACCAGGAGATAAAGGGCGTGAAACATCACTTTGACGACCTGGAAGTATTGAAAGAAACATTTGAACTGCTTAATAAGTAAAACCGGATGCTGTACTATTTGTTCACATACCTGCGCGACACGTTCCACCTGAGTGGTGCGGGGCTGTTCAATTACATTACGTTCCGGGCAGCGATGGCGATTATTCTTTCCCTGACTATCTCCATGGTGTTTGGCCGCAGGCTTATAGACTTCCTCAGGAGGAAGCAAATAGGTGAGACAGTCCGTGACCTGGGCCTTGCTGGTGAGCAGCAGAAGAAAGGAACGCCAACCATGGGTGGTATTATAATACTTGGGGCAATATTGATACCGACATTGCTGTTTGCACGAGTGTTCAACGTGTACATAGTGCTGATGCTTGTATCAACAGTGTGGCTGGGTATTGTAGGTTTCCTGGATGACTATATAAAGGTATTCAAGAAGAACAAGGAAGGGCTTGCAGGCAAGTTTAAGATAATGGGCCAGGTAGGGCTTGGTATCATTATCGGCGCTACCATGTACTTCAATGAGCATGTGGTGATAAGCAGGGAAGTGACCAAAGGGCAGGAGGGCGTGTATAGCGCTGCAGAGCAGGTAATGCCTGGAAAGTATGTGCGTAAGGATGAGAAAGGCAATGAGCACACATTTGTTCAGGTGCGTACCGCAACAACTACAATCCCTTTCCTGAAGTCGCACGAGTTTAGGTATGAAAAGATAGCGAGCATATTCGGCGAGAAGTATGTAGGTGTGTTAACGCCTATTATCTACATTCTGTTCGTCATCTTCATTATAGCTGCTGTTTCTAACGGAGCCAATCTTACAGACGGAATAGATGGGCTTGCAACCGGCACATCGGCGATCATAGGCATTTGCCTGGGAGTGTTTGCATACGTTTCCGGTAACTACATTTTTGCCGGCTACCTCGGTATTATGGACATTCCAAACCTTGGCGAGCTATCCATATTCATCGGTGCTTTTGTAGGAGCATGTGTGGGCTTCCTTTGGTACAATGCCTATCCTGCGCAGGTGTTTATGGGTGACACAGGTAGCCTTGCATTGGGGGGCATTATCGCATCGCTTGCTATTATCGTTCGTAAGGAACTGCTGATACCCATCATTTGTGGCATATTCCTGGTAGAGAATCTATCTGTGATACTCCAGGTTTGGTATTTCAAAAGGACAAAGAAAAAGTATGGAGAAGGTAGGAGGATATTCCTGATGTCGCCGCTTCATCATCATTTTCAGAAGAAAGGATATCATGAGGCGAAGATCGTAACCCGATTCTGGATAGTGGGCATTATGCTGGCCATAATGAGCATAGTAACGCTGAAGTTGCAATAACAATGAGCACGAACAACAAAAGGCTGGTGATACTGGGTGCCGCAGAGAGCGGTGTTGGTGCTGCCGTGCTCGGTAAGCAACGGGGCTGGGACGTATTTGTGAGTGATGGTGGTAAGATCAAGCCGTCATTCAAGTCGGTGCTGGATGAGCACGGTATCGTGTACGAAGAAGGTGCACACACCGTAGAGAAGGTGCTGAGCGCAGATTGCCTGGTGAAGAGCCCCGGCATCAGTGACAAGACCGAGGTCATGAAGAAGGTGCGCGGCGCGGGAATAGAGGTGTGCAGCGAGATAGAGTTTGGCTATCGCTACAAAGGCGGCAGCAAGATAGTAGCCATTACTGGCAGCAATGGCAAGAGCACAACTACAATGCTCACCTATACGATCTTCAAAGATGCGGGGCTGGATGTGGCGCTGGTAGGTAACATAGGATACAGCTTTGCGAGGCAGATAGCTGAAAAGCCATGTGCATGGTATGTGATGGAGATAAGCAGCTTTCAGCTTGATGATATTCATCAGTTCAAACCGGATATCAGCATTCTGCTGAACATTACTCCGGATCACCTGGACCGGTATGACTACAAGTTTGAGAACTATGTGGCATCGAAGTTCAGAATAGCAGAGAATCAGACTAACCAAGACTACTTTATCGTGAACAGGGACGATAAGGCAATACAAGAATACCTGTCTACTCATTCCATTAACGCAACTACAATTTATTTCACGATGAACGATAACACTACAGGTAATGACGGCGGATCTATCCACGATGACAACATGCGGTTGTTGTATGGCGGAGACTACTTCGACATGTCGATACACGACCTGGCGCTCAGGGGTAAACACAATCAATACAACAGTATGGCAGCGGGGATATCTGCACGTATAGCAGGAATCAGGAAGGAGAAATTAAGGGAGACGTTTACCCGTTTCAAGGGTCTGGAGCACAGGCTTGAGTTTGTGGCGACCATACGTGGTGTTGATTTCATAAACGACAGCAAGGCCACCAACGTAAACTCGGTGTGGTTTGCGCTGGAAAGTATGGATAAGCCTACTATCCTGATATTGGGCGGCCAGGACAAGGGAAATGATTATACAGAGATCATGGACCTGGTGCGCAAGAAGGTGAAGGCGATCATTTGCCTGGGTGTGAACAACCAGCCCATACACGATGCATTTGACAGCATGGTAGATACCATCATTGAAACCAATGGCGCAGCCGAAGCGGTTCACGCTGCTTACGCATGTGCTGAAACGGGCGATGTAGTGTTGCTTGCACCTGCATGTGCCAGCTTTGACCGTTTCAACAATTTTGAGGACAGGGGTGCACAGTTCAAGGAGGCCGTGCGCAGCCTGTAATAAGCACAAAGTAAAATAGGGAGCTATGGCAGACCAAATGAAGTATTTGCTGACGAAGACGAAGGGTGACAAGGTCATATGGGCCGTTGTGCTGGTACTGTCATTTATCAGCCTGCTGGCTGTGTATAGCTCCACGGGTTCACTCGCCTACAGGATGGAGAAGAACTCCGGCTACTACCTGGCAAAACAGGTAATGGTATTGGGGCTGGGTCTTATAATCATCTACTATGTTCATCGGATAAACTATACCCGTTTTGCCCGCTGGGCCGTGGTGCTCTACCTGGTGAGCCTGCCTTTGCTTGTGTATACGCTGTTTTTTGGTACAAGCCTCAACGAGGGTTCGCGTTGGATAAAGCTCCCGGTTATCAATCTTACGTTCCAGACATCAGACCTGGCCAAGCTGGCCTTGTTTATGTTCATAGCGCGAATACTCAGTATAAAGCAGGATGTGATCAAGGATTTTCGAAAGGGTTTCGTGCCTGTGCTGCTGCCTATGCTCATCACTTGTGCGCTCATTGCCCCGGCAAACCTATCTACGGCGCTTATGCTGGGATTTACCTGTAGCATCGTGTTCTTTATAGGTCGTGTGCAGGTGAAGCACCTTGGCTTCCTGGCGCTGGCAGGGTTGGTTTGCCTTTCGGTATTATTTACTGTGTCAAAGCTCACGGGTTTTGGCCGTGCTGCCACCTGGGAACAACGTATCAAGGATTTTACCAGCGACACCAAGAAGGACAACAAGCACCAGGATGTGTACCAGGTGGAACAGGCCAAGATAGCTATTGCGAATGGCGGTATTGCTGGTCGCGGACCAGGGCAGAGCCAGCAGAAGAACTTTTTGCCACACCCTTATTCTGACTTCATTTTCGCAATCATTATAGAGGAGTATGGGCTTATAGGTGGAGGCGTAGTGGTGATGCTGTACCTGCTATTTCTGTGGCGAAGTGTGGTCATCTTTAAGCGATGCCCGTTTGCATTCGGCGCGTTCCTGGCAGTGGGCTTGAGCATTACACTGGTATTCCAGGCAATGCTGAACATGGCGGTGAATGTACACCTTGTGCCCGTTACCGGACTTACGCTACCCATGATAAGCATGGGAGGCTCGTCGATTTGGTTCACAAGTATTGCTATTGGTATCATTCTTAGTGTGAGCAAGTATGTAGATGATATGGAGGGTGAGCGTAAGAATGCCGCTAAAGCTATGGCTGAAGCAGCAGCTGCGGAAGAGGCCGCGGCTAACGGGGAGACTGAACAAGTGGCAGTAGCGGCACTGAAGGGAACTGAAGCAAATGAAGAAGTTGCACCGAAGAAGCCGCGCAAGCCAAGGATAAAAGTGTCGCAGATACCTATAGACAAAGAAGATGAGTGAGTTGAGGGTGGTCATAGCAGGAGGCGGAACGGGTGGACATATCTACCCGGCAGTTGCGATAGGGCATGCGTTGCAGCGCCTGAGGCCGGGAACGAAGCTGCTATTCGTGGGTGCGCTGGGGCGAATGGAGATGGAGAAAGTGCCACGTGAAGGTTTTGAGATAGTGGGGCTGGACATAGCGGGGTTTAACCGCAGCAATATGTTGAAGAACATTACGCTGCCAATAAAATTGCTGAAGAGCAGGATGAAGGCAAGGAGTATTATAAAGGAGTTCAATCCATCGGCAGTTGTCGGTGTTGGGGGCTATGCCAGCTTCCCGATGCTTAATGCTGCACAGGGAATGGGCATTCCTACGCTGATACAGGAGCAAAACTCCTATGCCGGCAAGAGTAATAAGATACTGGGCAGAAAGGCAAAGGCAGTTTGTGTCGCCTATGATAATATGGAGCGATTCTTCCCGGCGGCGAATATTGTAAAGACAGGAAATCCTGTGCGGAGCAACATAGCAGCCATGGGAAAAACCGCGGCAGAAGGACGTGCGAAATTTGGGCTGAAGGAAGGGGTGAAAACGATTTTGATGGTGGGCGGCAGCCTCGGGGCACGCTCTGTGAACCAGGCGATAGATGCGGAGCTGGAAACGCTGGTAAGCGGAGATGTGCAGTTTTTGTGGCAGACGGGTAGACCTTATTTCGAGCAGGCGAAAGCGACTGCAGCGAAGTATGGCGATAAAGTAAAGGTGCATGAGTTCATCTATGATATGGATTATGCTTATGCCGCGGCTGATGTAATCATATCGAGGGCCGGTGCGCTGGCCATAGCTGAGATATGCATTGCCGCGAAACCGGTAGTTTTTGTGCCCCTGCCTCATGCGGCAGAAAATCACCAGGAGAGCAATGCAATGGCGCTGGTGAGTAACGACGCGGCGGTGATGATCAGGGATAGTGAAATGCATGGTGCATTGGTAAAGACGGTAAGGGAGTTGCTGGCAGATGAGGTAAGGTGTGCTTCAATGTCCGCCAACCTGAAGAAGATGGCGATAGTGGATGCAGATGTGCGGATTGCAAATAAAGTAATAGAGATAGCGAAACAGTAATGGACGTAAAGAACATAAAGAGGGTTTACTTCGTGGGTATAGGCGGCATAGGAATGAGCGCCCTGGCCCGGTTCTTTGCGCACCGTGGAGCCGTGGTGAGTGGCTATGACAGAACTGAGACAGAGCTTACAAAGAAGCTGGTGGGCGAGGGAATGTCAGTACATTATACCGATGATATATCGCTGCTAGATAAAGAGACGGAGCTCGTAGTTTATACGCCGGCTATCCCTAAGGACCAAACTGAGCTGAATTGGTACAGGGACAATGGCTACCCGGTTTATAAACGCAGCGATGTATTGCAGTGGATAACACAGGCAATGCATGCTGTGACAGTTGCCGGTACTCACGGAAAGACAACAATATCTACTACCATCGCGTACTTGCTGCGCGAAACAGGGTATGGATGTAATGCCTTCCTGGGTGGTATATCCGTGAACTATAACAGTAACTACTGGAGCAGCGATAATGACACGGCTGTGGTAGAGGCAGATGAATATGACCGTAGCTTCCTGAAGCTGCACCCTGATATAGCAGTGCTTACCGCGATAGACCCGGATCACCTGGATATCTACGGTACGGCGCTGCAAATGGAGGAGGCATTTATACAGTATACCAGGAACATAAAGCCGGGTGGTACGCTACTGGTGAAGCATGGTCTGCACAGGGCCGGAGAACTGAAAGGGCCGAAGACTGTAACCTACAGCTTGCAGAATGACGCGGCAGATGTGTATGCAGCCAATATTATGATGCAGCATGGAGGCTACATATTTGACGTGGTAGGAAAGGATTGGAGCATTGAGCAGATTCACCTGAACATTGGTGGAATGCATAACGTAGAAAATACTGTTGCGGCTGTTGCCGTGACACAAATGCTGGGTATTGATGCGGAAAAGGTGAAGGTTGCAGTAGCCGGATTTAAAGGCATATGGCGCAGGTTTGAGTACCTGGTGAAGACAGATAAGATGGTGTATATAGACGACTACGCACATCATCCGGCTGAACTTGCTGCGCTGATTAAGAGCGCAAAGCGATTGTTTCCCGACCGCAGGTGTGTAGTAGCATTTCAGCCGCATCTGTTCAGCCGTACGCGCGACCTGGCAGATGGGTTTGCTGAAAGCCTGGACATGGCAGATGAGGTGCTGTTGCTGGACATTTACCCGGCGCGAGAACTTCCTATGGAGGGCGTGACGAGCCAGATGATAGCAGACAGAATGAGCAATCCGGTGCACACCATCCTTACAAAAGAAGGATTGCTGGAGTATGTGCGCGTAGCACCGCTGGACCTTTTTATTACAGCCGGTGCGGGTGATATTGACAAATTGACAGGACCAATAAAGGATATATTGAACAAAAGATAATGGCCGAGAAGAAGCGTAAAATATCGGTGCGTAAAATACTTCAGACGTTGCTCACGATCGTGGCAGCTGCTGGTTGTATTGTCGCTATGGTTAGCGCTTCGGATATGGAGGCAGAGAAGCCGCTGAAGAAGCTACCTGAGATAAGCATAAAGAACGATAGGCGGTATCACAGTACCGAGCAGAAGAAGATAATGGAGCTCGCCATTTATGATAGGGGTGTGGACATACTGAATACTCCGGTGTCAAGGCTTGACGTGCGCGGCATTGAGGATGCAATTATGTCTGACCCGTGGGTGGCAAATGCGGAAGTGTATATAGATATCGACCGGGTGATGCACATCAATGTTACGCGGAGGGTGCCTGTGGCAAGGATATTCCGTGCAGACGGTGAGAGCTACTATATTGACAGTACGCTACACACAATGCCGCTTTCGCCTGACTATACCTATTACGCCACAGTTGTGACTAATGCACCTATCATAAAGGTTGACAGTATGGGCCGTGCGCTCAAAGGGCAGTTGGTTGCGCTTTGCCGTAAGATAAATACAGACAGCTTCTGGAGTGCGCAGGTATCGCAGGTAGCGATAGATTCAAATATGGGCTTTGAGCTGATGCCGGTGGTGGGTAACCAAAAGGTGGTTTTCGGTGATACGTCGAGAATGGATGAGAAGTTCGCTAACCTCTTTACGTTCTATAAAAATGTGCTGAACCGTATAGGATGGGATAAGTATGAAACTCTTGATCTGCGTTATCATGGACAGGTTGTTGCCAGCCCGATGATTCCATACAGTGGTCCGCGCGATGCAGCTATCAACAAAATGAACTGGATCACCAGCATCGAGGTCACAGAGGCCCAAAAGGCACACGAGGACTCTATCCGCTCGGCACAGGCGTACGCAGCGGCGGTGGCGTCGGCAAGAGTGAAAGCTGCTGAGCTGGCAAGAAAGCGCGCAGAAGCTGAGGCGCAGAAAATGGCATCAGCAAAGGCTGCAGCGAAGACGGCGCATGTGAAGGAGGCAAAGGCAGGACGTCATGAGAAGGAGAAGAAGGCAAAAGAGAAGCCTAAGGCTACAGCTACAAATGCTGCGAAAGCCAAGGCGGTGAAGAAGGCAATGCAAAAGGAAGTGGTGAAGGCAAAATCGGCACCGAAGAAGAAAGGAGATAAGGCAGTGGCTGGTGCCAAAAGCAAACCTACCGCCCATCAGCCTGCTGCCAGGGCGCATGCAAAGGCGCCTCCCTCAAAGGCCGTAAAGGCGGTGAAAGGGAAAGTAAAAGAAGTTAAAAAAGAAAATAAGCCTAAAGCGGCTGAAAAGAAACAAACGCATAAGGCAAAATATACTTACCCGGAAGGGAAGGGTCACTAACGGAATAATAACAGCAACGCAGTATGAGCAAGAAACAACAACCAATTATCGTGGGCCTGGATATTGGTACCACCAAGGTGGTAGCCATTGCAGGGCGAAAGAATGAGTACGGAAAACTGGAGATACTCGGTTTTGGTCGTGCTGATTCGGAAGGCGTGAATCATGGTGTGGTCATCAACATTGAGCAGTGCGTGCACTCAGTGAAGCTGGCAATTTCCCGCTGCCTGGAAAATAATCCTCTGCTCAATGTGTCGGAGGTATATGTGGGCATAGCAGGAAAGCACATCAAGAGCATGCAGGCCCAGGGCAGCCGTGTCCGTGCCAACGTCGATACGGAGATAAGTAAGGACGACATTGATCAGCTTCTGCGTGATCAATACAAGACCTATCTTCCTACCGGCGACCAGATAATTGATATCATTGCGCAGGACTATACCGTTGATAATATCCCGGACATTATCAACCCGGTAGGTATGAGCGGCGTAAAGGTGGGGGCCAACTTCCATGTGATAACAGGCGACGGTACTGCAATACGCAATATTAAACGCTGTGTAGACCGGTCAGACCTGAAGACGTGCGACCTTATTCTGCAACCCATTGCCTCTGCGGCAGCAGTCATGAACCCTGAGGACATGGAAGCTGGTGTGGCGATTGTGGATATAGGTGGTGGCACAACCGATATGGCTGTTTTCTGCGACGGCATATTGAAGCACACTGCGGTTATACCATATGCCGGTGTTAATATCACGAACGACATCCTGACTGGTTTGCGTGTTCTGCGCTCGCAGGCAGAGCAAATGAAGGTGCAATTTGGCACGGCATTGGGTAGTGAAGCTAACAGGAGCTCATACATAACTATTCCGGGGCTCCGCGGTCTGCCGCCAAAGGAAGTTTCCGTTGTGAACCTGGCTAATATTATCCAGGCGCGTATGGAAGAAATATTGGACTATGTAATGTTTGACATCAAACAGATGGGGCTCGAGAATAGGTTGCATGGCGGTATCATACTCACCGGTGGTGGTGCAAGGCTGAAACACATAACGCAGCTGACAGAATATGTGACAGGTATGGGTGCACGTATTGGCTATCCGAATGAACACCTTGCTGGCGGCTACAACGATGCTTTGATGAACCCAATGTACTCAACCTGCATCGGTCTGATACTTCGAGGGTACTATGACTATGAGAGCGGTCGTACAGAGTTTTATGGCAATGGGGGCAATTACCTGAAGGTGTCAATCGACGAACCAGTAGCGGAGGAAGTGCAGGATGAAGTGGAGGAAGAAGACTTCATTGAAGACCTTGCAACTGACAAAAAGCGTGAAAAATTCAAAAAGCGACAGGATACTATGCGCGAACTGTTTGACAGGCTGCGCGGAAAGTTCATGGACCTTTTTGAAGACCTCGACGACAGGGAACTAAAATAGAATGAACAACGTAAAAAAATCGACAACTAAATACTCACTCACAACTTCAAATTAATTACTAACTCACAAAAAAGCAGGATATGATACATTTTGAAATCCCGAAAAATCAGTCTTCCATCATTAAGGTAATAGGTGTAGGCGGTGGCGGTAGCAACGCTGTTAACTACATGCACAGCCTGGGAATTGAAGGCGTAGACTTCGTTGTGTGTAATACAGACTCGCAGGCGCTGGCGCTAAGCCCGGTTGCCAATAAAATTCAGTTGGGCCCGCACCTGACTCAGGGCCTGGGAGCCGGAGCTAACCCTGAGATAGGCAAGCAGTCTTGTGAGGAGAGTCTTGAGGATGTTTCTAAAATACTGAAGGTGAATACCCGTATGGCCTTTATCACTGCCGGCATGGGCGGTGGTACGGGTACTGGTGGTGCGCCTGTAGTATCCAAAATATGCCGTGAGTTGGGCATACTTACCGTTGGCATTGTTACCACACCATTCACTTACGAAGGGCGTAAGCGTATGAAGCAGGCGCAGGAAGGTATTGAGCGCATGCGTGAGCACGTAGATACGATACTCATTATCTCTAACGATAAGCTGCGTCAGCAGTTTGGCAACCTGCCATTCACAAAAGCATTTGCAAAGGCAGACGATATTCTCGCGACTGCAGCTAAGTGTATTACGGATGTGATCACGTCTACCGGCCAGATCAATGTGGACTTTGCTGACGTATGCACCGTAATGAAAAATGGTGGCGTAGCAATCCTGGGCGCATCTACTGCCAGCGGAGAGAATCGTGCGCTTCAGGCTGTCGAAGAAGCTCTTAACTCACCGCTGCTGAACGACAACGACATTCGCGGTGCTAAATGGCTGCTGCTGAATATTACGTCTGCTGCCGGCGAACATGAACACACTATGGATGAAGCCGAGGCAATACAGGCATACGTTCAGATGCAGGCTGGCGACAACTGCGATGTCATCCTCGGTATGGGCCATGATCCCAACCTTGGTGACAGGATCGCAGTTACTGTCATTGCAACAGGGTTTAACTACAAGGACATCAACGTTGAGATGCCAGCGCGCAGGAGCGAACCCGAGAAGGTAGTAGTGACCCTGGGGGATATGAACACGACCAGCGATGAGGTGGTCGATAATTTTGCAACGCAAACTTATACCGCAGAGGATCTCTCTCCTGTGCTGGTAGAGTCCACTCCGGAACCATCCTATACTGCACCCGAGCCAACGTACACGACGCCAGAGCCGGTTTATGTAGCTCCAGAGCCAGTGTTTAATGCCCCCGAGGAGGCGACTCCCATTGCGCAGGAAGAAGAATTACCTGCTGACCGTGAAACCTTTACGCTGAATATCGAAGAAGAGACACCGGTGGCTGAAGAGCAAAACAGTATTTATATGAATGTTACTGTGAGAGAGGAACCGACCTATGCCGCGCCTGTGCGCCAGGAGGAGCCTGTTAGGGAGCCGGTAGTAATGAAAATAGGTGAGCGTGTACTTTCTGCCGATGAAATTGAGGAGAAACGCCGATTCGAAGAGCAGAAACGGGCATTTGAAGACAGAGCTAATCGTCTTCGCAACCTTAGTATGAATATCAAAGGCAACGAGAGCGGAGATGAAATTGAGTCTGTCCCGGCCTACATGAGGAAAAATATGAATATAGACACTGCGCCTGCATCAAACGACACCTTTTATAGTGGTTACACAGTAGGGACTAACGGTACGCAGGATAGCCAGGCGGGAATAAGGACAATTAATACATTCCTTGACGGTAAGAAGCCAGATTGATTCTTACCCACAGAACCAGGTGGAGAATAAATGCAGCGAGACCCCGAAACGGTCTCGCTGTATTGCTTTTAGGCAAATGGGATGGTACAAAATATTTTTTTTCAAATGACCAAACCTATGTATCCCAGTGTTATGTCTTACATTGGATTCATTTTCCAATCATCTATATGAAACAATAAAAAATGTGACATTTTGAGGAGTTGCGGGGGAATTCATAGGTATTTTATATAAATTTGGAACGTGTCATTATATATCCGACACACTTTCAGGCAAAAATGTTTCGTATGATAAAAGGCTACATTAGGGTTGTTTTTTCCGTTGTCCTTTCATTTTGTGCACTCAATTCAGGCGCACAATTGGTCGGTACTAACTGTTATTTGCAGGGACGTTTCCTGGAAATAGGCATGAATAACAACGCCTCATTTGGTGCTTGCACCAGTAACGGAGCAATCCCGGCAACGTATCACCCTCACATGTTTGGTACAGGGATACCGCCTTCAGGTTCAAACCTTGCCGAGGTATATGATTGGGGCCACGATGGATGGGCGACAGGTACTCCACCATACATGGGTGACTATACCTATCCCGGTTCTCCGTTCGAAGGCTGGGAACTGCAGATAGGCACTGGTCGTGTTCAGGCATTTCAGAACTGTGCTGGTACGATGACTTCGTCTGTTGGAGGCATGACCATGACAGGAAGCCTCACAGCCTATTCAAACGTTGGCGGCAGGGCAACAGGCACCTGGACCGGAAACGCGTCGATGGGGGGGGCTACGCTCGCGATCAGGCAAGAAACTCGGATAGATACGACGGCTTCGGCTGTTGTGGTCACAACTGTGATGCGTAACACTTCCGCTGTTACAGCTCCATCAGTATATTACATGCGCTCGTGTGACCCGGATAATGCGCAGACATGGAGCGCACTCGGAGGTGGCTTCGGAACTGTGAACAAGATTATGCACCAAAATGAGGACGCACGCCATCGTGTGCTGGTAAAGTCATATGATCAAAGTCTTACCGAGGCCAAATCTTACATGGCGTTGGGCACAAAAGACTGCCGCGCTCGGTGCTTCATTTATTCATCCTGGTGGCTATCGTCTTCGGTTGACCTTTCTACTACTTGGACCGGGGTTGGTTATGGTGCGTTAGGTTCTTCATTTGAAAACAGGTTGGGCTTCTGCCTGCCTACTGCCTGCACACCACAGGATATCGCTATCGCGCTTGTCTATAACATCGGAAACATCGTACCCGGAGACAGTGCTGTAATTTCGTATGCATACATGTTTAACGGTGATGCAACCGCAATAGACGATGCATTCCCTGATCCACAAATAGTATTGAACGGTACACCACGCCCTGTTGTCCCAGTGCCCTACCCTAACTATGACACATTTGATGTGTGTGCTACGCCTGGTATGATAGCACTTCCTGTCGATATCATTAACGCAGAGGACAAGGGATGGACGTGGAGCAAATGGACATGGTCTCCGGGTACAGGACTTTCGTCAACTACCGGCGCTCACGTAACTATCACAACTACTGGTCTTCCTCCAATATACACATACACCATAACCGGCACAGACAGTGCTTCGGGTATGACTTCCTGCCTGAATAAAACGTTTTATCTTACGCTTATCACATGTAATGGCGCTGAATCGAACAGCCCTTGCGAAGGTGATACTCTATGGTTGAACGCCCCTGGGGACTCAACAGCAGCAACTTACCAATGGATAGGGCCAGCGCCTTCTACGACAGTAATGGGCACTACACAAAGAACTGCGATCTACCCTGCCAGCATGGCTCACAACGGTATGTGGATGGTGATTAAGACAGTAGGCACAGCTGTAGATACCGCATTCACCATCGTAAACGTGCACCACAAACCGAACGTATGGGCATCCAGCAACTCACCTCTTTGTCTTGGTGCGGCAAATACACTTTTGCTGACTTCAGTAGTAGACTCGCCAAGTGTGAGCTATAGCTGGACCAAGATACCGCCATCGGGCTTCTCATCAACAACGGCAAATCCGAGCATACCGGGTTTTGCAATTACAGATACGGGATGGTATAGGGTAATTGTCTCCTCCTTCTTCGGTTGTGCAGATACTGACCAGGTACACGTAAGCATGGTGCCACCACCGCCACCACCACACGTGGTAGCCGTGTCGCCATATTGCCAGAACGATCCGTTCGTACCATTCACTATTACCGGTCTCGTGCCGGGTGGTGTCGTACTCTGGTACACATCAGCAACAGGTGGTGTTGGCTCCGGTGTGACACCTACTGTAAATACAGCTGTTCCGGGTCTTAGTACGTTCTACTTCAGCCAGAAGGTAGGTAGCTGTGAGGGTCTTCGCGATTCAGTACAGGTACTGGTAAACCCACTGCCCGCACCGATAGTAGGCCCTACAGAACTTTGCCAGTATTTCAATATTACACTTGTCAACCCGACCACTCCGGGTGTCTGGTCAAGCGGTAACCCTGGCGTAGCAACAATAGGCGCCGGTACCGGTCTTGTATATGGTGCTACAGGTGGCACAGCAGTTATCAGCTACACGCTGCCTACTACATGCCGCCGCACAACAGTGGTAACGGTTCATCCAAAGCCGGCGCCACCAACATTCGGTGTACATCGTGAGTGCCAGTATGTACTGGGTCACGCTGCAGCAGCTACAGGTACCAACCTTACATGGTATGGCCTGGGTGTTACTGCAGGTTCACCAATTCCGCCAACGCCAAATACAGATACAGTGCCGGGTGTATACACATACTACGTTACCCAGACATCAGCATTTGGTTGCATCAGTGATAGCGCGGCCTACCCGGTACGCATCTATCCACAGCCTGAGCCACCTAAGGTAGAGGATACTGTATACTGCCAGAACACATCACCAGTTCCGCCTCTGAAAGCAATAGGCAGCAACCTGCTGTGGTACACAACTGCGACGAGCACACCTGGTACGTCGGTAGCACCTGTTCCATCGGTTGATAATCCCGGTATTACTGCGTATTACGTAACGCAAACAGTGGACGGCTGCGAAAGCCCTCGCAACTTTATGAATGTTACCGTTCTGGTACAGCCGGATTTTAAGATCACAACAGAGAAGCCATGGGTATGCCAGTTCGATTCACTGAACTTTATATATGACGGACCAAGGTATATAGACTCAGCCTTTACGTGGAGCTTGCCTGAGGGTGCTCATTTCGTGAACGGCACAGCAGACGACCTGGACCACATCACAGCCCGCTTCGATACAGCAGTAGGTCAGCACATAGTAAAGCTGTTGGTAACGAACTACAAGGGTCGCTGCTCAGCAGAGCGTGAGGTGAAGATAAAAGTGGTATCCGCACCAGCTACGCATATGTACATCAAGCCGGATGTGTGTCTTGGAGATACGATCAACCTGGCCCTTACCGACAGGACAGACAACTCCTACAAGTACAACTGGTGGATAGATGGCACTCCAATGCAGAGCTCGCCGATCATAGACATCGTTACAGCAAATTCAAACAGCGGAGGACCGTTCCGCATCAGCTGGCATGACAGTGGTCGCCACATCCTTACTATACAGGGATACACGATAGAGGGCTGTAAGTCAATCATCACGGCAGATACCTTCCATGTACATGTAAACCCAACTGCGGACTTTACGATATTCCCTAAGGGAGGCAAGCTGTGCCTTGAGGACAGTGTAGAGTTCAGGGCACACCGACACGACTATGCGTGCACGTACCAGTGGGAGCCAGAGCATTCGTTCTTCAACAACAACAGCCCCGAGATATGGGGTAAGATAGAGCAGATGAAGGGCATGATATCGCTGACAGTAACGGACCCGTATGGCTGTAAGGCTACACTGAGCAAACAGCTGAATCCGGAGGCCTGCTGCACGATCACGTTCCCGAATGCCTTTACACCAAACGGAGACAATCACAACGACTTGTTCCGTCCGATATGCCAGGGCTACCACAGGTATCATGTGCTGCGTGTCAGCAACCGCTGGGGCCAGACATTGTTCGAATCAACGAACACGAACCCATCGTGGGATGGTACGTTCAATGGAGTGCCACAGGACATGGGTGTATACTTCTACTACCTGAAGTATGACTGCGGTGGCAAGACACAGGAAGTGAAGGGTGACTTTACCCTGATTCGATAGAAACACATATAGATGGTTATAAACAAATGCCACCGCTACTGCGGTGGCATTTGCTTTTTCCGAAAGTGGAAGATCGTTTAAGGGTGCGCTGCTACCCAGGTTTCGCCGTCAGAAAAGACTTCCTTTTTCCAGATGGGAACAGTTTGCTTCAGTGTGTCAATGGCAAACCTGCATGCATCAAATGCTGCATCGCGGTGAGGTGCTGCCACACCAATTATTACGGGGATTTCTCCCACGTCAAGAGAGCCCGTGCGATGATGTATCAGTATACGTTCTATCGACCATCTCTTGCCAGCCTCCATTGCGATCTTCGCCATTTCTGAGACTGCCATAGACTCATAGGCCTCAAACTCGAGGCGCGTTACGGCGCGACCTTGCGTGTGGCTGCGTACGGTGCCGATGAACACGTCAATGCCCCCGCAGGCAGCAGAGCGCAGCCAATCTGTGCAGGCGCTGGCGTCTAATGGCGTTGTCAATATTTTAATGTCGAGTTCCAATATTACCTGTTTTACCCACCGCTTACCGGTGGTATGAGCGCCACCTCATCAGTTTCGCTCAAAATCACATCCTGGGCCGCGTAGGTTCCGTTCACAGCGATGGTGAGTGAGCGTAGCTTTGACAGACCCGGGTAGCGTATTTTCAGTTCAGACAGGAAATACCCAACGGATGCTCCTTGCATTATTTCCTGCTGAGACACACTGTGTCCAACAATTTCACGTGCAGCGCCAAAAGCCAGAAGCCTGATCTTCATGCTGCAAAGTTAACCCGAATAGCGCGAGTCACCCTCAAAGTTGATTCGCTCCTTCTCTATGACCAGGGGGCGTTTTCGCACCTGTGTATGTATAGCGCCAATGTATTCACCAATGATACCGATGAAGAAAAGCTGCACTGATGCAAAAAAGAAGACCCCGATCACCAATGGTGCCTGACCCACTACAAACCAATCCCAGTAAATAAGCTTGTACACAAAGTAGGCGACAGCAACAAGCAGGCTGACGGTAGCTGAGAAAAAGCCAACGAATGCCGCAAGGCGCAAGGGTAGCTTGGAGTGATTGGTGAATCCAAGCATTGCGATATCGTAAAGCGTAAAGAAGTTGTTCTTCGTTTTGCCGGCGGCGCGCTGTGGTTGCGTATACTCTATCTCATATCGGTCAAATCCCAACTCTGTGATCATTCCACGGAAGTAAGGGTAGGGGTCGTCCAATGTGCGGAGCACAGCTATAAATGATTGGTCGTAAAGACCGAATCCGGTGAAGTTCTTAACCGGGCGCTCGCCACTGTCTGACATCTTTGCAAGAAGATTATAGAATGCCTTCCTGATTGCGAACATCAGCGGGTTCTCGCGGCTCCGTTTCTTAACGCCTATCACGATCTTGTAGCCCTCTTCCCACTTTGCCAGGAATTCCGCTATCATTTCAGGCGGATCCTGGAAGTCGGCCACTACAAGGATTATCGCATCGCCCATGCAGGAGAGCATGCCATGGAATGGAGACCGGATGTGACCGAAGTTCCGGGCATTTAGTATCACCTTAATATTCTTGTCCTCAGCCGCAAGTTGCCTGAGGATCTTTACGGTACTGTCTGTAGAAGCATTGTCAATAAAGACATGTTCATAAGTGTATTGAGGCAGCTTTGCGAAGACGCCTGCTATCACCCGTGACAGGTTGGCAACATTTCCCTCTTCATTATAGCAAGGGGTAACGATGGAAATATGCTTTTTGCTCACGTTTAGTTTTTTCTTGTGTAGAAATTCATTGTTCGGGACACTGCGTCCTCTTTGCCGATGTAAACATCCAAATTTAGTTCTTCCCTGGCTCTTTTTATGTCTGGTATGTAGCGCTGTGGTGAATGTCCTGTTGGTTGCCTTGCTACTTTCACGTCCACAATCTTTTCCGGGCATTGGTCGGCAATAAGCTGCGCGAGCGATGCGAGTGAAACCGGCTCGTCAGCCCCGACATTGTATGGGTAGCAATCGTTTCCTTCGAGCAGGATGCGCCACAACCAGATTGACAGGTCTGCTGCATACATATAGGACCGTTCAGGTGTGCCGTCGCCATTTATAGTAATGTCTCGGCCGGCTAATGCATCCCTCATAAAGCTTGCAGCTGCGAAATTAGCGTCGATAGGAAAGTAAGGACCAATAAAGGCAAAGCAGCGCGCAATCTTAGAAGGCACCCCGTGCTGCCGCTGGTAAAAGCCGGCCAGCATCTCAGCTGCTCTTTTCCCTTCTCCGTAAGCAGCGACCACCGATTGCAGATCGGGCGCACCAGTGTAAGATTCTGGTATTTGTAGCATTTCCTCGGGCTGAGGTCCATATACTGCCCCCGAACTCGTGTGCAGAACCGAAACCACCTTGTGTTGCGCGGCCAGCTCCAAAATCCGGATCGTACCATTCACAATTGACTCGTAGACAGTGCGCATGGCACTTGCTTCGCCATATCCACTCATGTCAGTGGCGGCATGAATGATAAAATCTATCTGCCTTTCAGGGAATTGGAAATCGGTGATATCGCCTTTCACAAATGTGATATCCGGTTTGCTATATTCTGTATTTTTTGCAAGAAAGGAGTCCGGGTCCCTGCTAAGGCACAAGAGGTGCGCCCCAAGCTGAAGGGAGTTGTTAGCATAAAGGAATGTCTCCAACATCCATTTTCCGAAGAAGCCGGTAGCGCCGGTAAGAAAGATGGATTTTCCCCGCACTTTTTCCATTTGGGTGCGGGTGTGTTCCAGTACATGATTTAAGTCGGAAAGATGGAGCAAGCTTGTGTTGATTTTAACATAAAGGTGCTAAAAAATCACCAAATGTGGCAGGCCTGCAATACACGTGCAGTTACGGTCAACCTATTGAAATTTAACTATCTTTACTCCAAACCAAACCCCGGTCGTGTTTACATGAAGGTATCGGATTTTATAGCTACGTACGTAGAGAAAAAAGGTGTAAAGTGTGTATTTGAGATTACCGGAGGTATGATCACGCACCTGGTGGATTCGTTTCTTCAAAAAACGGACATCAAGATCATTACTGTACATCATGAGCAGGCTGCGGCATTCAGCGCGGACGCATGTGGCAGGGTTACAGGAATACCCGGTGTAGCCATGGCTACGAGCGGGCCCGGAGCTACTAACCTCATTACCGGCATAGGCAGTTGTTATTTCGACTCTTCGCCGGCAGTTTTTATCACCGGCCAGGTAAACAGGCACGAGCAAAAAGGTGACAGGCAGATACGCCAGTTAGGATTCCAGGAAACGGATATCGTATCCATGGCACAGCATATAACAAAGAAGAGCTACCTGGTACGCGAGCCGGAAGAGATTCCGGGTATACTGGATGAGGCGTTTGCGCTGGCGGTTGAGGGCAGGCCAGGGCCTGTGCTTATCGACATACCGATGGACGTGCAGCGTGCAAACATAGATGTGCCGGAGGAAAGTGCTGCCGAACCTGAAGAAACCATTCTTTCAGATGAACTTAAAGCGAACCTGGAAATGGTGTCGCAGGCAATACGTGAGAGCAGGAAGCCACTGCTACTTGTGGGCAGAGGCGTCCGCTCTTCGTTTTCTGTTAAGGAGCTCCGTGAATTTGTAGCGCTCACAAAAATGCCCGTTGTTACCTCATTGCTTGCGGTAGACGCACTTCCTTTTGACCATCCTCAACGTGTAGGGTTTATCGGCGCGTATGGTAACCGTTGGGCAAACATGACGCTGGGAGACTGTGACTTGCTTTTAGTGGTGGGAAGTCGCCTGGATATAAGGCAGACAGGTGCGGACGTTAAGTTTTTTGAGAACCGCAAAATAATTCATGTAGACTGCGAACGGGCAGAGATAAACAATCGTGTCAAAGGGTGTGTCCCAGTGTTGGCGGATGTAAAGGAATTCCTGACGGGGTTCCTGAGCACCTTCAAAGATGCTGAGTATACCGTGCCGGCAGAATGGAATAAGCAGATAAGCGAACTGCGCTCGCAGTGGCCGGACACGAACGAAGTGAAGGCAAACGGAATAAACCCCAATGCTTTTATGCACAAGCTATCCAGGCACTCTCCACGTACTACGTCCTACACGATCGATGTAGGCGCACACCAGATGTGGGCAGCACAGTCGCTGGAATTGGGTGCTGATCAATTGTTTATTACCTCCGCAGGAATGGGGGCGATGGGATATGCATTACCGGCAGCAATAGGCACCTCTTTTGCACTGGGAAACAAGCCGGTGACAGCAATAATAGGAGATGGAAGTATGCAGCTCAACATCCAGGAGCTGCAGACAGTAGTACGCAACGGCCTGCCGATAAAGATCATAGTCATGAACAATAGGAGCCTCGGAATGATCCGTCAGTTCCAGGATTCTTATTTCGAGTCTCGTTACCAGTCTACGTGGTGGGGATATACCGCTCCTGATTTCGAGAAAGTCAGCATTGCATATGGCATAGATGCAAAAACGATAGAATGCGAAGACGAGATAGAAGATGCCGCAAAATGGCTTTGGAGTGAAGAGAATGAAAATCGCCCTTTGCTGTTGCAGGTAATGATAGACCCCTATACCAATACATATCCGAAGATAGCCTTTGGTAAGCCGCTTACCGAGATGGAGCCATTTTCGAAACCAATTGCGATGGAGGGTACCTAAACTATTTTTCTGATACTGATAGCATGGTGCCGGCGCTTGCCGGCTTTGTAAATTGTAAAATTCCACAGTTGTGTCTTCAAAAAAACGCCAGAACGTAACGAAACCCACAGAAGCAGCGGTGGACGTGCCGGCCGGGAAAGCGCTGGTAACAGCTGACTTCCTTGATAAGCTTGGCGACAAGGCTATATGGGTTGCGACAGCAATTATTGCCCTGATGGCATTCTTTGTGTACAAAGACTTTCTTCTGTTTCATAACGCCTACTTCTACAAGGACATAGGAAGTGATTCTTATAACTATTCCTACCCGGTGACCTATGGTGTGGCCGACTATATGGCACAGCATGGCTTGCCAAAGTGGTCATTCAAAATAGGCATGGGGCAGAATATGTTGCCATTTTTCCTGCGTGACCCATTTGACATATTCCTGTATCTGGGTGGCAAGGATAACATTGTGTATGCCACGGCATACAAGGAGTTCTTTAAAGTAGTACTGAGCGGAATGGTATTCTTCCTCTACCTGCGCGAGCTGAAGCTGTCGTCATATACTGCAATAGCCGGCAGCATGTTCTACGCCTTTTGTGCCTTCATGATATTGGGTGGTGGCTGGTATTTATTCTCGTTTGAGACTTTTAACCTGGCTGTTATTCTGCTAGGTTTTGAGATGCTGTTGCAACGCAACAAATGGTGGCTTTTCCCGCTGGGGATATTCCTCATCTTCCTGTCGCAGCCATTCAACATGTACGTGTATGGGTTGTTTCTACTCGGCTATGCTGTTCTGCGCGTGGTGCAGTTGGGGGGATTTGACGTAAAGAAGGCAGGTCTTCTTTTTGGGAAAATGGCTGTCCTGGGCGTTATCGGGATATTACTTGCCGGGCCATTCATGCTGGAGAATATTGTACAGTTGTTAGAAAGTCCTCGTGGCAGTGGCAACACCTCTTATGCGTCTGTACTTTCCTCAACACCTGTGTTTCAGACTGTAGACAAATTTCAACTGGGTACTGCAATGCTTCGCTTCTTTTCGAGCGAAATACTCGGGGCAGGCAGTAACTTTAGAGGTTGGCAAAATACGCTGGAGGCGCCGCTGTTCTATTGCGGCATCCCCTGCCTGCTGCTGATGCCACAGGCATTCCCGTTTCTTGAAAAACGTGTTCGCACATTCTTTATCGTATTTATTGCGGTATGGTTCATGCCTATTTTTTTTCCATGGTTCAGGTATGCGTTCTGGTTATTTACGGGTGACTATTACAGGGCTTATTCTATTGTGGTAGGCATGTTCCTGATATACTATTCGCTACTTGCGTTGGACAATATTATTAAGACGGGAAAGGTAAACCTTGCAATTCTAGGCGTTTCCGTGACGGTGTTATTGCTGATCCTGAATTACCCTTATTTCCCGGAGGGCGATTTTATCAACTCGCCCGTGTTCACATTCGTGTGCTTCATGCTTCTGGTGTATGCAGCAATCCTGTTTTTCCTTGGCCGGCCAAATCACCCGCCATATCTGAAGTATATACTTCTCGGTGCGGTGGTGTTAGAGATGACACATATGTCGTCCATAACAGTTAACGAGCGCGACCCGGTGACGGCAGAAGAATTGACCGAGAAGAAAGGATATAACGACTACACGGTAGAGGCATTGAAATACGTGAACAGTATAGACAAGTCCTTTTTCCGGGTTGATAAGAGCTACGCCTCGTCACCTGCTATTCACTTTTCGCTTAATGATGCACAAGCGCAGGGCTACCGTGGCACGAGTAATTACAATCCATTTAACCAGCTATACTTTACCAAGTACCTTCAATTGATGGGCGTGTCTGACAGGAAGAGTGAGCTTGATTCGCGCTGGGCACGTGGGCTGATGAGCCGCCCTATACTCGAGTCTGCCAATAGGGTGAAGTATATGTTCTCAAAGAACAATGCCATTCCTTTGTGGCGTGTTACCGGCGACTCGATTGCTATGTTCGGGGACGTGACGGTATTTAAGAGCAAGTTTCTACTACCTCTCGGATACACTTACAGCAAGTATATCCGCGAAAGTGTGTTTGATGCGCTGAACACAACACAAAAAGATTTCGTGACGCTCCAGGCTTGTGTAGTGAGGGATGAAGACGCAGTTAATATGAAAGGAATGACCGAGTTCCAGCTTCGCGATACAGTGGCTCCCGCCGCATTCAACCTGGATGTTTATGCGCAGAATGCCGCAGCCCTGGCTGCCGACAGCCTTAGTGACGTGCAGCTTACAGACACGCACCTGGAAGGCAGGATAAGCCTTGCGCAGCCTAAGCTTATGTACCTGTCTATTCCTTACGATGCTGGCTGGCACCTGAAAGTAGACGGCAAGGAAGCTGAAAAGCAGATCGTATTTGCCGGAATGACCGGGGTGTTACTTACCGCAGGCCAGCATTCCATTGCGATGGTATATGAGCTGCGCTACTACTCCATCGGCGTTGTTCTGTCATTATTAGGTATTGCTGCTATGGCAGCGGTCATATATTTGCAGCGCAAAAAGCGGGATACTGATTCCGCAGCCGCAACCGTTTAAACACTACTCCATCAAAAGTTGAAATGAAGTTTATCGCATTTTTTTTTAGCCTTTTCTTACTGACGTTTACGTCTTTTGCGCAGCTCGAAAAGCCTGCTACTCCCACCAAGAAGGAGCTAGCTTCCGTCAGGGCCAAGGCTGCCAAGGGTAACGTTGAGTCGCTGTCATTGCTGGGGCAATACTATTACTATGGGCTGGGAGTAGCCAGGAGCTACCCTGTAGCGTTAAAGTGGCTCAATAAGGCAGCTGCTAAGAGTGATGTAGCATCCATGCTGCTGCTCGGCGAGATGTATGAGCAGGGCATGGGTGTGGCAAAAGACCTGAAAAAGTCGCTGGACTGGACTAAAAAAGCGGCGCTGAAGGGCAGCTCTGATGCAGCTTACGAACTCGCAGAAATGTATGAAGAAGGAAACGGTGTGCCAAAGGATATGGCTGAGTCTGTGAAATGGTACACCATTGCTGCCGATAAGGGTGACGTGGATGCCATGATTTCGCTGGGATTTTGCTACATGGAAGGTGATGGCGTGCCTGCCGACAGGAAAGCGGGATACGACTGGTTTGTGAAGGCGGCAGAAAAGGGTGAATCCGAGGCAATGCGCTACCTCGGCGACTACTATGCACAAGCCGATATGGGAAACGATTGTAACAAGGCAATAGGTTGGTACATGAAAGCGGCAGATGCAGGTGATAGTATATCGGTGAAGCCGGTAGGAGTAGCCGTAATGAAGGACGAATGTGCAACTGTAGATAAATATGAGGTGGCGCAATGGATGAAAAAGCATGCAGAGTTGAACAACCCGGAAGCATGCTTCTATATGGGTGGATTTTATGTGATGGGCATTGGTGTGAAGAAGAACCCGGGCAAGGGGATGGAGATGCTCATAAAAGATAGGGAACTCGGTGCATATACGGGGGACGAGCGCAACTTTTCTACGAACAACCTGTTTACACTCTACAATTCCGGTGAGCTGGGCGCAGAGCAGCAGCAGCGTCTATTGCGCTGGTTTGAAACAACGGCAAAGGCTGATATGGACGATGAAATGATGGCTGTGCTGGCGAACATTTACATTAACAAAGAGAAGGCATCTGCTATGGACAATCGTACTGCGCTGGACTGGGCTACGCGGTCTGCGGAGATGGGAAATCCCAATGGTTGTTTCTGGCTTGGATACATCTACTACAAAGGGCTTGGCGAGATAAAGAAGAATGACGGACGTGCATTTTTGTGGATGCTAAAGTCGGCACAGAAAGGTGACAAAGACGCAATGAAGATCGTGAGTGAGCTGTACGAATATGGCATAGGCACAGAACGTAGCAGCAAGAAAGCGGCTGAGTGGGCCGCAAAAGCAAAAGAGATTTGACTTCTGATTTCGTAATTGCGGACTGTATATTCGAATTTGCCGGGCGGTAGAAAGTCCATTGGCTGGCTGGTAATAGTCACGGCAATTTCTGGTTTCTGCCTGCGGAGCTCGTATTTCGCTACTTTTGGAGCATTATCGTGAACTGTATGAAACCTTGCTTATTAGTGCTGTTCCTTACTCACGCCTTGGTTTCAGGTGCCACTACACGCAAGGTTTTCTTCGTTGGTAATAGCTTTACCCGTTACAACGGTATGCCTGACATGTTGCGTGATATCGCTGCCGCAAAAGGCGATACACTGGTATACGACATGTCTACTCCGAGCGGATACAAATTTCAGCAGCATGCAGTGCTTGCAGCCACGCTTTCGGGAATTGCATCAAAGCCGTGGGATATTGTGGTGCTCCAGGAGCACGGCCAGGTGGCCGCCTTTTTGCCGGTGCCGTTAGCTACACAATGCTATCCTTTTGCAAGGAAGTTGGATAGCATAGTAGATGAAAACGACTCGTGTATAGAAACTATGTTCCTGATGACCTGGGGGTGGTGCGGTGGCGATCCCACGAACTGTCTTTCTGACCCGGTTGTGTGCACTTATGAGGGTATGCAGGAAAGGCTGCGCCACAACTATATGGAGATGGCGCAGAACAATCACGCATCGGTAGCGCCCCTGGGGGTGGCGTGGAAAATTGTTGTTGATAGCTTTCCGTCTATTAACCTCTACATGGCCGATAGTTCGCACCCGTCTTCCGCAGGCTCTTACCTGGAGGCGTGTGTGTTTTATTCTTCTTTTTTTCATCGCCCCTCATCGGGATGCGGATATTTCGGGGGTCTTTCAGTTGAAACGGCCACAACCCTTCAGCGCATAGCAGACAAGGTAGTTCTCGATAGCCTTGAACAGTGGCAGCAATACGGGCATTATCCTTATGCCAGATATAGAGCGATGCATCCCGCAATGCTCGGGGTTTCGTTTTCGAATGGGTGTCAGCGTGCCGACACATATGTATGGGCATTTGGCGATGGGGCTACATCTACTGAATACGCTCCGTTCCATACCTACGCTAATGCCGGTATTTATATTGTGACTCTTACCGCGTCAAACGAATGCAGAAGCGAGGTGTTTTCTGATACGGTTCATGTTGGCATCGTAGAGGATGTAGCATGGCGTGTACAACGGAAAGCAGGAGTGCAAATAATAAACTCCGGTGGTGGAGTTGTACGCTTTTTCTGCGATGCAGACATGCACAACGGCACAATGCAAGTTTATGATGCATCTGGCAGGAAGCTCGTTAGCGCCTTTCCGGAGAACGGCGATGTTGAAGCGCGGCTTGCTCCCGGCACTTATGTGTTGCATGTAGTGCTCAGTGATGGCCCCGCCCTGGTCAAGCGGTTCAGCGTTTATTAAGCGCTACTTTACCTGGTCATTTTTTTTAGATGGAATTGGCGTGATTTGTAGTTGGTTAGGTTCTGATGTCAAAGTAAAAAAAATCCTGACAGCCGGAGACTTTAACTATTAATTGCAGGGAGCTGATAGTCTATATTTCACGGCCGGCTAAAAAGTGACGCTGCTGATGCACTTCAGTACGTACAAGATCTGGGTTGATGTCGCGCTGCAACCTGTAAAGCTCTACCTTTGAGGCAAACGATTCTATATGCGATCCGCCCTATTAATTTTACTACTCGCCTGCTTTTTTGTTTCAACGGCCACGACCCGTAAGGTGTTCTTCGTTGGTAACAGCTACACCTACACCAACAGCATGCCGGATATGCTGCGCGATTTTGCAGCCGCTAAGGGCGATACGTTGAATTTTTCCATGTCTGCACCCGGTGGCTATACTTTTCAGCAGCATACACTTTTAGGTAGCACCATCGTAGGCATAGCTTCTCAACCGTGGGATGTTGTGGTGCTACAGGAACAAAGCCAGATACCCTCATTTCCGCCTGCACAGGTTGCTACAGACTGTTATCCTTATGCAAGATTTTTAGATAGCATGGTCGATCATAACGATTCCTGTATCGAAACCATGTTCATGATGACGTGGGGCAGGAGAAATGGAGATGTGATGAATTGCCCATCGTATCCTGTGGTATGTACCTATGGAGGTATGCAGGGAAGACTGCGCGATAGCTATATGGAGATGGCACAGAATAACCATGCGTCTGTGGCCCCAATGGGTGCAGCATGGAAGATCATTATCGATAGCTTTCCCGCTATAGACCTCTACCAGCTTGATAGTTCGCATCCATCTGTTGCGGGCTCCTATCTGCAGGCTTGCGTGTTCTATGCGTCCATTTTTCATAGGCCGGCTATGGGATGTTCTTATCTGGGTGGACTTTCGTCGTCGACTGCGGCTACTTTACAGCGCATTGCTGATAAGGTAGTGCTTGATAGCCTTTCGCAGTGGCAGCAGTATGGACACTATCCCTATGCAAATTTCAGTAGCACACATACGGGTGGACTAAGTGTGTCCTTCACAAACGCGTCTCAGCGGGCGACAAGTTATTTGTGGTCTTTTGGTGATGGTGCTACTTCTACACTCGCGGCCCCATCTCATACCTATGCGGCAGGGGGTATGTATGTCGTGACGCTTACCGCATCAAACGAATGCAAAACCGAGGCTTACACCGACACATTGCATGTAGGAGGTCTGGGGGGCTTCTCATTAGCGGAACTCACTACCCCGGTTATTCAGATACGAAACATGGGCGGTGGGCTGGTGAATTTTACATGCCCCCGAGGTGTGCAGGCAAGCGAGTTGCAGGTGCTGGGTATGGATGGTAGAGAGGTTATAGCGATCGGTACCGAGAATGGCAATTCGTTTGCGCGACTTCTTCCCGGAGCATATGTCCTTCGTGCGCGCCTGGGTGATGGCGCTGTGCAGGTGACGCGGTTCAGCGTGTACTAAGTGAGGTGTCGCCGCTATATGTAGTCAGCCGTTGTTATTGATTGTCAGTGATAATCATTGGGCATCCTTCTAATTACTTTTTTAGTTCTCTTCTATTGTTGCAAGTACCTTTGCCCCATGGCAAATAGGTTGATCAACGAGCAAAGTCCGTATTTGTTGCAGCATGCCCACAACCCGGTAGATTGGTACCCTTGGGGCGATGAGGCATTTGAGCAGGCAAGAGCTCAGGACAGACCGGTACTGGTAAGCATTGGCTATGCAGCATGCCATTGGTGTCATGTTATGGAGCGCGAGAGCTTTGAGGATGCTACAGTAGCGGCTTACATGAATGAACACTTCATTTGTGTAAAAGTAGACCGGGAAGAACATCCTGATGTAGACCACTTCTACATGGATGCTGTACAGGCAATAGGGGGTAGTGGAGGATGGCCGCTGAATGTGTTTGTAACACCCGACAGGGCACCGTTTTATGGCGGCACCTACTACCCGCCACGGCCTGCTTACAACCGCCCGTCATGGAGTCAGCTTCTTGGTCGCATAAACGAGATCTGGCATGAGCAGCATGGAGAGGTTACAGCACAGGCTCAGCAGATGCTCGATCATCTCAGAAACGCCTCAGGACGTATAGTGGGAGAGCGATCCGCGGCGCCGGATACTGATGCGGCAGCACAGATAGCAAAGAGCCTGCTGGCAATGGCCGACAAAGAGAAGGGTGGCTTCGGTAATGCACCCAAATTTCCCGGTACAATGGCTATAAGTTTTCTCATTGAGCACTACAGGTATACGGGTAATGAAGAAGCACTAAAACATGCATTACGTAGCCTGGATGCAATGATTGATGGTGGCATTTATGACCAGCTTGGCGGTGGGTTCGCACGCTATTCTACGGACGCGGACTGGCTGGCGCCACACTTTGAGAAGATGCTTTATGACAATGCATTGCTCATCATTTCGTTGTGCGATGCATATGGCATAACAGGCAACAAAAGGTACGCTGAAGTAGTAGAGGAGACCATCGCATTTGCAGACCGCGAACTTTCAAATAGGGAAGGTGGATATTACTGTGCACTTGATGCTGATAGCGAGGGTATAGAAGGTAAATTCTACACATGGACATGGGAGGAATGGCAGCAGCATAGCGGTGACGATCATGGTATTGCTGCAAGTTATTTTGGCGTTCGCGAACACGGTAACTGGGAGGAAACTAACATACTGCATGTGGCGCAATCGCCAGGCGATGTTGCCAGGCAACATGGTATCGACGAAAGAGAAGTTTTGTCGGTTCTCGAATCAGTAAAGTCTGATCTTTTCAACGCACGTGAGCTACGTATACGACCCGCAACGGACGATAAAAGCTTGCTTTCCTGGAATGCATTAATGAACCTTGCTCTGACGCGCGCAGCACGTAGCCTTGGTAGGGAAGATTACAGGTTACGAGCAATAGAACATATGAATTGGATGCTGGGTGCTTACAAAGACGGCAGCGATTTTCTACACTCCTGGAAGGGTGGTGTTGCTCGTATTCCTTCGAAGCTGGATGACCTCGCATACCTGGTTAGTGCGTTACTGCATCTTTCATCTTTATCTGGCGATGAGCAATACGCAGTGCAAGCATGCGACATGCTGGAAGCGATCATTAGCGATTACGGAAGAGAAGACGGGTTTTTCTACTACACACCGGAAAAACAGGCAGATATGCCCGTGCGTAAGGTAGATGTGTACGATGGCGCACTCCCTTCTGCTAATTCTGTTATGGCGCAAAACCTGTGGCTTGGTGGTATGCTGAGTGGAAGGCAGGCATGGATAGAACAGTCGGCGGTAATGGTCAGGGCCATGGCAGCAACTGCAAGCAGATATGCATATTCGTTTGCAAACTGGGGTCTTCAACTGCAGCGACATGCGGCAAGCCCCAAAGTGGCTGTGTGTAGCGGTGCCGGTGCAGAAAGTGCTGTAAATGAACTGGGTATGAAAGCCCATCCGCACTTGTTCACTATTGCCTGCAAAAAAGAAATATCTGAACTGCCGCTGTTGCACGGCAAATTTGTTGAGGGGGCTTTGTCTATATTTGTTTGTTCAGACGAGGCCTGCCTTTCGCCGGCGGCAAACGTTGAAAATGCCCTGAAATTGGTGTGAAATGGAGTGAAATATATAAGGATATGGTAAATATTGAGGGTTGTCCCCCTCCTTATGGACGACAATATTTTTTCCGAAACTTGTATTTTTCAAAAAAACTTTGAATATTGTGCATCGGTTTTGTGCGGACGTTAACAATAGTGGGTTTTAAAGAGTTGCAAAAATTGCAAAAACAATAGACAGTAGTATGAAAAAAACTTCCCTGAAGGTCTCGGCATTGGCATTGCTGGCGCTAGCTGCAAGCTGTGGAAATCCGGGTTCCAACGGTCAGCTTGTAGGTGATCAGACGAGGATGAATTATAAGGCTCCATTGCCGATAGGCATGATGTATATCCCAACGGGCTCCTTCAAAATGGGCGCTAGCGACGAGGATATCCGCGGCCGCAATGATGCGACGATACACACTGTGCAGGTGGCAGGCTTCTACATGGATGCTACTGAAATTTCCAACCAGGAGTACCGTCAATTCACTAACTGGGTGCGTGACTCTATAGCAAATACGATCCTTGGTAACTTCCGTGATAATCCGGATGGCACTCAGCGTGTTGATTATAAAAGGATCAACTGGAAAGATCCGGAGTTGCAGGACCAGCTTGCTTCAATGTATATCCCTGCAGAGCAGTCTGGCTGGGGTCGCAAAGAAATTGATGCCGATAAGCTGATGTATACTTACCGTACATTCGATTACGAAGCTGCTATCAAGCATCCGACAGAATCGCGCAGTAAATATGTAATTCAACATGACGTCAAAGCATACCCCGATACAACCGTTTGGATGCGTCAGTTTAACTACGCGTTCAACGAGCCGATAGCTATGCAGTACTTCTGGTTCCAGGGTTTCAACAGGTATCCTGTTGTTGGTGTAAACTGGGATCAGGCAAATGCTTTTTGTAACTGGAGGACTCAAATGTGGTATTCTGAGCGCGAGCGTATGCACCTTTACACAGAGCATAAGTTCCGCCTGCCTACAGAATCAGAGTGGGAGTGGGCCGCACGTGGTGGCCGCAACCAGTCTCCTTACCCATGGGGTGGTCCTTACATCATCAACAAGAAAGGTTGCTACCTGGCTAACTTCAAGCCGATGCGCGGTAACTACGCTGCTGACGGTGGCCTGTATACAGTTCCTGTAGACAAGTACAACGCAAATGACTACGGCCTGAAGAATATGGCTGGTAACGTGTCTGAATGGACGTCATCTCCTTATTTCGCAGGAGCATACAACCAGATCAATGACATGAACCCGAACATCAATTACAATGTGAAGGACAGCGATCCGATGTACATGAAGCGTAAGGTGGTTCGTGGAGGTAGCTGGCGCGACGTGTCTTACTACTTGCAGGTGAGCACACGCGACTATGAGTACAAGGATACTTCTAAGGCATACATCGGTTTCCGTTGCGTTTACCAGGAAATTGTTCCGGCATTAAGCAACAGGCGCCCAATGAGGTAACAGTATAATTAGCACATAAGAAAATAGTACAACACAAAATATTTACAGAAAAGAAAAACCGGATAAAATGAATTCAATCGTATTGTTTTTCGAGACAGATAAAGGAAAATATCTCAAGAACCTGATTATCGGCCTTGGTGCGTCTGTCGTTCTTTTGGGTGCGCTTTTTAAAATTCAGCACTGGCCTGGTGGTAGCATCATGCTTACGCTGGGTATGTCTGTGGAAGTGTTCCTGTTCGCCCTACTTGGTCTTCTCCCTCCTCACGCAGATTACTACTGGGAGCGTTTCTATCCGGAAATAACTAAAAACCCACACGTAGAGGCTTTCCAGAAGCACGGAAAAGATGCTCATAAGAAGGAGTCTGCAGTGAAGTCTCTTGATAAGATGATGGAGGATTCAGCCATCAATCCTAATGATATCAAGCGTCTTGGCGAAAACTTCAAGAAATTCGGTCAGACAGTTGACCAGATCAAAGACATATCGGAAGTGACAGCAGCAACCGGCGCATATTCTCAGAGTGCACGCGACGCAGCTAAAGCACTGGGCGATATGAAAGAAACATTCGCAGGGGCAACCAAAACTATGGGTGCATTTAACAGCGCTGCAGACGATACAATGAAGTTCCACGACCAGGTAAAAGTTCTTTCTAAGAACCTGGGTACGCTGAACTCAATCTATGAAGTGGAGCTGGCTGATGCTAACAACCACCTGAAAGCGATGAACAAATTCTACAGCAATCTGGTTACGGCTTCTGATGCGATGGCAAACAGTGCGAAAGATGCGGCAAACACACGTGAGCAGATAGCATTGCTGTCTAAGCACCTGACTTCGCTGAACCAGATATATGGTAACATGCTGTCTGCAATGCAGGGCCGTTAATATATAATAAGTAGAAGGGAACTTAATTACTAACTAGTAGTAAATAATAAAGAATGTCTATACCTAAAGAGCCGCGGCAGCTAATGATCAACCTGATGTATCTGGTGTTGACTGCGCTGCTGGCCCTAAACGTATCAAACGAGATCCTTAACGCCTTCAAAACGTTGAGTGTCAGCATCGAGGGGTCTAACAGGTCCATCGAGCAGAAGACCAATGAGGTGTATGAAGCGATCAAGGAAAATGAAAAGGCGCCTGGTCAGGCAGATAAAGTTCGTCCGTACAGAGAGCGTGCTGATGAGGTAGTAAAACGCTCTGATGAGATGGTTAAGTACCTCAACGACTGGAAAAAGAAAATCGTAATGGAAGCAGGTGGTTATTCTGAAAAGGATCCTACTATGCCAGATAAGATGGATAACATCGATGCCACTACTTTGCTGCTCGTTGAAAAGCATGGTGCTGATGAACTGAAAAGAAAAATTCTTGAGCTTCGCCAGTTCATGCTGGAGCAGGTTCGTGGAGACTCTAGCACCATGAGCAAGACAATGCCACTTAATATTTTACCTGCAGCAAAGAACGATCACAATCCTACTGCTGACTGGGGCATTGAAAACTTCGAACACATGCCGGCAATAGCTGCAATGGCCTTGTTCTCTAAATTTCAAAATGACGTTCGCGCCAGCCAGCAGTTGATTATCAATCGCCTATTTGAACAGGCGCACTTGAAGGACATCAAATTTGATACTATTGGTGCGGTGGCGGTTCCTAAGAACAGCTATGTGCTGGAGGGTGATAAAGTAGAAGCTTCTATCCTGATGGCGGCGTTCAACAAAGCTAACAAGCCAATAGTAAGCGGCGGCGGTGGTTCTATCAAGCCGGCTGTTAACGGTGTTGTGGCATGGGAAACTGTAGCGAAAGGTACTGGTCTTCAGACGGTTCAGGGTAAGATCACACTCAACACTGAGAGCGGTCCTATAGAGCGCCCATGGAAATTTGAGTACGTAGTTGGTACAACAGGTGCATCTATGCAGCTTGACAAAATGAACGTTTTCTATATTGGTGTTGATAACCCGGTTACAGTTGCCGCAGCAGGTTACTCTGTGGAGGACGTTTCACTTGATATCCCGGGGGCATCCGTTAGAGATTCGTCTGTGAAGGGTCACTACAACATCAAGGTTGATAAGATAGGGACTGTTAACGTTGCTATCATGGCGAAGAGCAAAGAACAGGGAGGCGCCAAGAAAAACGTTGGTAACATGATCGTTCGTGTTAAGCGTATTCCAGACCCTATTGTAAAGGTGGGTGGAAAAACGGGTGGTTCTATGAACGCTGGTTTGTTCCGTGTTCAGATCGCACCGGCAGCTATCCTGGAAAACTTTGATTTTGACACAAGGTTTATCATTACAGCATTTGAATTCAGCTGTCTGCCTAAGGGTCGTGATATCATTGGACCGTATAAGGTTGCTAGTAGCATAGGTTGCCGCTTCACTGATAACGCTGATATCAAGAAGGCTATGCCAAATCTGAAGGCTGGCGACAAAGTATTTATTGAGAACATTAAGGCTGTGGGTCCTGATGGTAAAGTGAGGGATCTGTCGCCGATGGTATTCTCGCTTAACTAAGGTATTTGTTTTTAGAACTGTTGAAGAATTAATAAATTGCAGAAGGATATGACCATTCTGAAATCTTATAAAATAGCTATCGCCGCAATGTTGTTGAGTGGCAGCGTATCATTTGCACAATCGGGTTCCGTTGACCCGATGGTATCGGGTTCCGGTGCAGGCGTAACCAAAGACTGGTTGCCCTCGCGTACACCAGATGGTGCTTATGACCGGGTTCCCATGAAAGACAGGAGCCGCCAGCCTATTCCGTGGCAGTACATTCGTGAAGACGATATCCTGTGGAAAAAACGTGTTTGGCGCGAGATTGACACCCGCGAGAAACAGAACGTTGCTTTCCGTTATGCAGGTGACGAACATACGGGTGGTGGTATGTTCATAGAAATCCTGATTGACGCTATCAAGAAAGGAAAGATTGCTGCCTATGGTACTTTTGATGACCGTTTCACTACGGTTCTCACCAAAGAGCAGATCATGGATATGACTTCGGGAAAGGTTGATACCGTTACCGTATTCGATCCAATTACTCAGGAAGAAATTCAGCAGATCAAGACTACGGACTTCAAACCTGAGACTATCACCAAGTACAGGATCAAAGAAGACTGGATATTTGACCGTAACATGGGGCAAATGGTAGTTCGTATAGTTGGTATCGCTCCTGTTAAGGATCTCTATGGTGATGACGGCGTGTATCGTGGACCACAAGCAATGTTCTGGTTGTACTATCCTGACATTCGTGGTCTTCTTGCCAACTATGAGGCATTTAATCCGCGTAACGACATGTTCCGCCCTACGTGGGATGAATTTTTTGAATCGAGGATGTTCTCTAGCCGCATCACTAAAGTCAGCAATCCATATGGCACAAATGCTGGTTTCTATGGTGAAGACTTCAAAGAACACCTGAACCCAATGGAATCTCTGTACGAAGGCAAACGCGTTTCTGAAGAGATTTTCAATAAAGAACACGATATGTGGGTATATTAATGTACCCGCTGTAGCTAAATATTTTGAAGCCCCCGTATTTGCGGGGGCTTCTTTCTAAATAGAACATCGACTTTGGTTATGACTGAGGGGAAACCGGTTTTAGAGGTTTGTTTATCACCAGCTCTGTTGCATCTGTATGATACAAAGGGTGCAATAGTAGTTATCATTGACATTTTCCGTGCAACGTCCACGATGACAGCGGCACTTCATAATGGTGCAAAGTGTATTATTCCTGTGGCGTCCGTGCAGGAATGCATTGAGCTGGGTAATTCTATTCCGGGTAGTATCACAGCTGGGGAACGCGATGGCAAAGTGGCCGATGGCCTTCAGCATGGTAATTCTCCTCTGGAGTATCCTGCAGAATTTATTTCAGGGAAAACGCTTGTTCTTACCACCACAAACGGAACCCGCCTATTACACATGGTACAGGACGCGCATGAGATCGTTATCGGATCATTTCTTAACCTAAGTGTGCTAAGTGATTACTTGCTTGCCCAGGGTAGGAAAGTGCTCCTTGGCTGTGCGTCCTGGAAGGATAAGTTCAATCTCGAGGATACACTCTTTGCCGGGGCAGTGATCGATAAAGTGCAGCACGCGTTTGATATCAATTGCGATGCATCCAGGGCCGCAAAACATTTATATGATGCGGCAAAAGGAAAAGAGTTAATTGAGTTTTTGAAGAATAGCTCGCATTATCGTCGCCTGTCAGCTTTTGGTTTGGAGCACGATATGACGTATTGTGCAACGCCTGACCTGCATCCGGTCGTGCCGCGTCTCCAGGGGCAGGAGATAGTCATCGCAGGTTGATCAGCTACGACTGTCACCAGTAGTTATGTACATTTGCATTAGTTTACAGCGATTCCATGGCCATTAGGATGTAACCTAACAGCCGGGTGGATAAGAACGCCTTATTGAGGTGGGCGAAGCAGCCCGTCGCGATAGTTATTACTGAATAACATTATGCTAATGAAAAACCTGACGCTACTTACCGCATTGCTTTTCTGCACCTACCTTTCCTTTGCGGCGCTACCTCCTATCACAGGCATCACCTCCATGTGCGACGGAACTTCCACTACACTCAGTAATGCTACACCCGGGGGCACCTGGAGCTCCTCAAATCCTTCGGTGGCAACGGTAGGCGTTTCTACGGGAATTGTGACCGGGACGTTTGCCGGTATCGCTAACATTACCTACACGCTTGGGCCGGATATCGCGACTACAACAGTAACGGTGTATGCAAATCCCGGCGCAATTTCGGGCGCTTCTATTGCGTGTACCGGCGCAATTTCAAGTTATACCATAGGCTCTTCTGGAGGCGCATGGTCGTCGTCTGATCCCTCTGTAGCTACAATTGACGCAACGGGTGGCTTCACACCGGTTTCACCTGGCACAACCACCATTACTTATACATTAAGCACTGGGTGCATAAGCTGGAAACCGGTAACGGTGAATGTAGGCCCTACTCCCATCACAGGGAGCACAGTTGTGTGCGTCAGTGGAATCACTTCTTTGTCGTCTAGCCCTTCAGGAGGCACATGGGCCACATCTGCCTCAGCTACAGCAATTGTCGGCTCCTCATCAGGTGTGGTAACTGGTGTGAGTGGCGGTACTGCTTCTATTTACTATTTTCTCGCCAATGGTTGTAGTCGCACAGCCACTGTGTCAGTCAATGCGACTCCGGGAGCAATATCCGGAACTGCAATGTTCTGCGCGGGCAGCACATCTACCCTCTCAAGTACAGGTTACTCAGGTACATGGGCGTCCGGTAGCGCGTCAGTTGCCACCGTTGGTTCTTCCTCTGGCGTCGTTCTTGGTACCGGTCCTGGTACTGCAGTGATAACATATACATTAGGTACTTGTGGTACTGCCACGCGCACGGTGACTATCGTTGCTGCCTGCGCAGGTACACCTGTACCGGGCATGATCACAGCGAGCGCGCCCATGGTATGCAGTGGAACACCGGTTGTTCTCGACCTGCCCGCTTACTCCTTTACTTGCGGCCATGTAATTCAATGGCAGTACTCGCCTGATGGCATCACGTGGAGCGATCTCGCTGGCGCAAATACTGTTCCCCTTACTTATAGCCCTACTGCAGCATATTACTACCGTTGTAAGATCACTTGTAGCTCAACAGGCGCCACGGCTTATTCCGGCCCGGTACATGTAGCTATCAACTTTGAGATAGGAGCACACAATATTGTCTCTTCGCCATCCGTTACCTGCGACCCCACGCATTTTTATGTTTCAGCATGTGGCGTATCATCTCTTTTCAGCGTAAAAACTTTCTTTGGTGATGGCACGTCGGTTACTACTCCGCTTAGTAGTGCTACACTGAGCGATGCCCATATATACCATACCTATAGCTTGCCCGGCACTTATTCCGTAAGGCACATTCTTTTCAATGCAGGTACGCCTGTAGATACTGTGTTCGATTCCTACAATTATATGTTCTGTCGCACACTGCCGGTGCACTTCTACCAGGACATGAATACTAACTGTGTATTTGATGCAGGCGATAAGGAGATGCTTACTGCTATTACAACTCGTGTTGATTCTAACGGAATACCGGTTGATACGATCACCGCAACATCTGGCTTCAGCTATAAGGCATATGGAGGCAATGGTACAGTATATGCGTTTCGCCCGCTATCTATAGACGGCGGACTCATCGTCACTTGCCCCTCATCAGGTGTAGTATATGACACTATCAATGCGTTTACAAATTCCTACGTAACAAGGCAGATAGGGGTTCGCTGCAGTCCTGCCGTTCCTTTCGACCTGAAGATAGTTGCTACGGCGCGCACAGGGCGACATTCGCAGGCTATAGACATCCTCGTTACTAATAATTACTGTACAGCCGTGAGCCCGGTGCTTACGCTTAATTACAGCGCTAAATATGGTTATTTCCCTGGCATATATGGATACACCACTCCGGCGCCGGCATCTGCCACCGGCACAACAATTACCTGGAACCTGCCATCACTTGCGGCAAATGCCACTAAGTTAGTTACTGTGTGGCTTGAACGCCCGTCTTCAATCGGTCCCTGGCTTGCGGCGGGCGATACTGTACACACTTCTATTTCCGTTTCTCCAACCACCGGCGACCTCATCCCGTCCAACAATACTATAAATCGAATTGACACCGTTAAGAACTCGTTCGATCCCAATGATCTTGCAGTTGCACCGGAAGGATATATCCTGCCATGTACGAGGCTAGAGTACAGGGTACGCTTTGAAAACACCGGCAATGATACGGCTCACAATATTTCAGTAGTTGATACATTGCCGGCAGATGTGGACCCTTCCACACTTCAGGTACTGACAGCCTCTCATGCCATGACGATGTCTGTGATCAATGACGGAACCTACAATATTGCGCGTTTCGATTTCCCGTCCATCAATCTGCTTGATACGTCTCATCATACTATGTGCAATGGTATGTTCATCTTTAGTGTGAAGGCAACATCTACAGTTGCTGATGGTATAGTTATCCCGAATCGTGTAGGTATCTATTTTGATGAGAACCCGGTTGTGATGACCAATGAGGTCTTCAACGAAACGGGCCTGCCTCCCATAGCAGGGCCAAACGATGTATGTATTGGCTATCCGGCACAATACATCAATCTAATGCCTGGCGGCACGTGGAGCAGCAGCACACCGGCAGTGGGAAGTATTACGGCTACAGGTGCAGTCAGCGGCCTGGTAGCAGGCACTACAACTATCACGTATTCGATCTCAAACGCATGTACGTCGCGCATGGCTTTTCACTTTGCCACAGTAAACCCGGTAGTCGTGCCGATTGTTAGCGTTAGCTCTGCACCGGGCGATACCGTTTGCGCGGGCGTCTCCGTATCCTACACGGCAACGCCTACCTTTCCGGGATCAACACCTGTGTATACCTGGCGGGTAAACGGAACCAGTGTAGGCAGCAGTGATACGTATAGCTATATTCCGCTGGCCGGCGACACCGTTACTGTGTCTATGGCCAGCAGCCAGGCTTGCGCTATTCCGTCTATTGCTGCGGATACGGTGGCTATGCTTGTATTGGCAAACGAAACACCGGTTGCTACGGTTTCGGTTAGTCCAGGTACAACTTCTTGTGCCGGTTCTCCGGTCACGTTTACAGCCACACCGACGTTTGGTGGCACAGCGCCCGGCTACTCGTGGTATGTAAATGGTACCGTAACAGGGTTTGGCGCGTCCTTTACTTATACACCTGTTACGGGAGATGTAGTCTTTTGCCGCATGGGTAGCAATTATGTTTGCCTTGCAACTGATACCGTAAACAGTGCAGATGTGGATATGACCGTCGATCCGCTTTACATTCCGCTCATCTCGATATCTGCTTCACCGGGTCTCGTTATATCTCCCGGTGTGCCAGTAACGTTTACAGCAGCCGTAACTGGCGCCGGACCGTCGCCGGCCTACCAGTGGATGGTAAATGGTTCCATTATTCCCGGAGCAACCGAGAGTACTTTTACGTCAAGTACATTGTCTGACTATGACTCTATAAGTTGTGCTGTTACGGGAAGTGGTGTGTGCGCCATAACTACATTCTCCTATGTCTTTATTTCTGTTTGGCCATTGGGGGTTGATGATGCATCTGCCACTAATATGAGTATGTGCGTGTTTCCTAACCCAAACAACGGTGAGTTCCGTCTGCGTGGCAGAACTACGGGTGCTGGTAATGCCGTTGTAACTGTATCTAATACGCTTGGACAGATCATCTACACGGCTACGCTGGAAACTAATTCAGGTGGACTTTTTGCTCATGCGTTTCGCCTTGCTGATAACGTTCCCGGTGGTGTTTATATCCTAAATGTGCAGACGGAAGCGGGCAAGAGATCTACCCGCATCGTCGTAAACAGATAACGACTGCTATACCCATCATTGTGTAGCTTTGTAATGCATGGCTTTGATTAGTGTAGAAGAAGCACAGGAAAAAATTTTGGGCGAGGCACGCAGCTACGGAAACGAGTTAGTGCCTATTGCCAACGCCGTAGGCAGAGTCCTGTCATCTGATGTTTTTGCCGACAGAGATTTGCCTCCTTACGATCGTGTTACGATGGATGGCATTGCCATCAGGTATGACGATGTGGTGAGCGGAATCAATACATTTTCAATTCAGGCCACAATGGCTGCAGGCGATGCGCCGGTGGCAATGGAAAAAGCTGGTGGATGTGTTGAAATTATGACCGGTTGTGCTTTGCCTGAGGGTGTCGATACGGTGGTTCGTTATGAGGATGTCTCAGTTCTAAATGGGGCTGCCACAATTCATGTGCTGCCCTCCCGCCGTGGTGCTAATATTCATGCCAGAGCTTCGGACAAGCAGAAAGGTGACCTGGTTCTGCGTAAAGGATTGCAAATAGGGGCAGCACACATCAGTATGCTTGCTTCTGTGGGGCTCTCGTCGGTGCCGGTAACCCGCTTTCCTCGTATAGCAGTAATATCGACCGGCGACGAGTTGGTAGATGTAGCTGACAATCCGTTACCGCACCAGGTGCGTCGCTCTAATTCGGTGGTGCTGGCATCGATTCTGCAGAATATGGGTGCAGACGTAACGATGAAACATCTGCCGGATGAGCTCGCAGTGGTTTCTGAGGAGATGGAAGCTTTGATGATGGCATGTGATGTACTGCTCCTTTCTGGTGGGGTGTCAATGGGTAAGTTTGATGTCATTCCCGCGGCACTTCATGCATTGGGTTTCGTTGAGGTCTTTCACAAAGTAAAACAACGCCCCGGCAAGCCTTTCTGGTTTGGTACACACCCTTCGCATCGAACGGTTGTGTTCGCCTTTCCCGGCAATCCGGTTTCGACATTTCTCTGCACCTACCGCTATTTTCTTTCCTGGCTTCACATGGTGTCCGGAGGAGGTAAGGCAGAGCCAATATTTGCTGTGCTGGCAGAGGATGTTATCTTCACACCTGACCTTCAGTATTTTTTGCCGGTGCGCCTTTTATCGTCGTCTGATGGTCGGTTGATTGCGTTACCTGCGGCCGGCAATGGTTCCGGTGATTTTTCGGTGCTGGTTGAGACAGATGCGTTCATTGAGTTACCAGCAGGCAAGAGTGAATTCAAAAGCGGTGAGGCATACCGTGTTTGGCCATTTAACAAAAATGTAATCGGAATATGAGCGAGTTAACCCACCTGGATAGCGAAGGCCGCCCTGCAATGGTAGATGTTTCCGGAAAGGAGGTAACACTTCGCACCGCCACCGCGCGCAGTATCGTATGGTTGCCACCGGAAGTAATGATGCATTTTCGGGAGGGAGAGATTGTAATGAAGAAGGGAGCTGTTTTCCAGACAGCAATTATTGCTGGCATTATGGCCACAAAGAAGACAGGAGAGCTTATTCCGCTGTGTCACCCGCTTAGTCTTGAGAATTGTTCAATAGTTATCGATGTGGTGGGTGATGAGGCACACATTCACTGTACCACGCGCATCACCGCTAAAACTGGTGTGGAAATGGAGGCACTCACGGGGGCCTCGGTTGCGGCGCTTACGATCTATGATATGTGCAAGGCGCTTAGCCATGAGATAGTGATCAGGGAAACAAAATTGGTAAATAAGACAGGTGGGAAAAGTGACTTCGTCAATGGAGCAAAAGCGTAAACTATACGGCCTTGTACTTGCAGGTGGTAAAAGTGTAAGGATGGGCGAGGACAAGAGCCTGATATCCTGGCACGGTAAGCCGCAGCGTCTCCATATGGCCGACTTGCTGATGCCACTTTGCTCAGATGTTTTTATTTCGTGCCGGCATGGGCAGGATTTGGGCGTTCCGGCACCCTACAAAACGCTGATAGATTCAATAGATGCAGGTGGCCCGATAGCTGGAATACTCTCGGCGTTTTCCGCTTTCCCGGATGTGGCATGGTTGGTAGTAGCGTGCGACCTGCCTCTTCTCGATGGGGAAGTTCTACAGGAGCTCGTCCGGAGCGCTGATACATCAATGTTGGCTACAGTTTTTCGAAGCCCGGCGGATGGTATGCCCGAGCCATTAATCGCGATTTGGGAGCCGGGGGCGGCTGCAGGTCTGCGTGCACACCTTGAAAATGGTTTCAAATGCCCGAGAAAGTTTCTTATTAATAATTCCGACCTTGTACTTATAATTGATAATCAAAAGCCTGAGTCTCTGCTCAACGCTAACACACCGGCGGATAGAAATCGTGTTTTGCAACTATTGCACGAAGGCCGCTTAGGGGGTGCTAACTAGGATAGCATTTCTGCGCTAATTTTAAGGTGTGAAACCCAACCACACCTATCCAATTACTGTCTTTTTACAACGAAAGTCGTCTCGGCTTTTGATATTTAGTTGAATTCGGTATTATTTTAATGTTTTATAGTATGAAGAATCGCTACCTTTTAATAGTGCTATTTCTCTCGTCACTGGCGGCGCCGCGACTGTCATTAGCCCAGATCATTGGAACCGATTGCTTTCTTCAGGGACAATACCTCGAAGTAGGTATTAACCGAATGGGCGGTTTTGGCACTTGTGGTTCGCCGGCGACTTACCATGCGCATGCTTGCTGTGGCACTGGCATAGGTGCCACTGCAGGAGCAAATATGGACGCTTCCTACGATTGGGGTAAAGACGGCTGGGCTACGGGAATGCCCCATTTTATGGGGCCATACACACAGCCTGGATTTCCCCAGGAGGGATGGTCGATAGAGGTTGCAGGTACTGAGTATCGCAATGGCGGCTGGGGTGGTGCCTGCGGTCCGGCTTTTGCGGTTCCGGGCAGCAACACGGGCTATAGTTCAATATCAGGGAAAGACATAGGCACATGGTCCGGTGCAATAGCCGGCCTCAACATCAGGCAGGAAACGGTAGTTGACACATATTCGTCCTGGGCTGTTATTACTACCGTAATCAGGAACACCACAGGCGCTCCTGTTGCGAATGTGTACTACCAGCGTACCAATGACCCTGACAATACATCTTTTTGGGGTGGCGGTTCTACAACGGTTAACAGAATTGAACACCAGAACGAGGACGCGCGTCATATGGTGCATATCAGTACGTACTCAAGTACCGGTATTTTCAACGTCAACAACAGCTACATGGCGCTCGCAACAAAAGATTGCCGCGCACGTTGTGCAGTGCTAAATAGCCTTAACCCAACTAGCTTGCCATCTGCAATGTGGAACGCTATTAACACCGGCACTATTGCCGCCGGTTTGAATGCAGTGGCGCTGGGTTCGACAGTCACTGCCGATCGCGGCATTACGCTTGTCTATAATATCGGTACCATCCCGGCATTCGATAGCGCGGTTATTAGCTATGCCTATCTCTACAATGGCAATCCTAGTATAGACAGTGCCTTTCCTGACCCACAAATAGTGCTCAATGGCACGCCGCGTCCCGTGGTGCCGGTGCCTTACCCTAATAATGACACGTTTGATGTATGTGCTACGCCCGGTTTAGTGTCTCTCCCCGTTGATATACTCCACGCCGAAGATAAAAACTGGACATGGAGCAAGTGGACATGGTCTCCCGGTACTGGGCTGTCAGCTACAACCGGCGCTCATGTGATCATTAACACGACGGCACTTCCTCCGGTGATCACCTACACAATAACAGGTACTGATAGTGCCTTCGGTATGACTTCCTGCCTCAACAAGACTTTTTATCTTACCATAATCACCTGCAACGGAGCGGAAGCAAACAGCCCGTGTGAAGGCGACACACTTTGGTTGAATGCTCCCGGTGACTCAACAGCGGCATCTTACCAGTGGATAGGACCCGCACCGTCTACTACTGTGATGGGCACTACACAAAGAACTGGAATCTATCCAGCCAGCATATCTCATAATGGTATGTGGATGGTAATAAAGACTGTGGGCTCGCTTAGCGATACCGCCTACACAATTGTGAATGTACACCACAAGCCTAGTGTATGGGCATCCAGCAACTCGCCGCTTTGTCTTGGTGCTGCAAATACACTTTTGCTGACTTCAGTAGTAGACTCGCCAAGTGTGAGCTATAGCTGGACCAAGATACCGCCATCGGGCTTCTCATCAACAACGGCAAATCCGAGCATACCTGGTTTTGCTATCACAGATACCGGATGGTATAGGGTAATTGTCTCCTCTTTCTTCGGTTGTGCAGATACTGACCAGGTACACGTAAGCATGGTGCCACCACCGCCACCACCACACGTGGTAGCCGTGTCTCCATATTGCCAGAACGATGCGTTCGTACCATTCACTATTACCGGTCTTGTTCCGGGTGGTGTTGTAATGTGGTACACGTCAGCAACAGGTGGTGTTGGCTCCGGTGTGACACCTACTGTAAATACAGCTGTTCCGGGTCTTAGTACGTTCTACTTCAGCCAGAAGGTAGGTAGCTGTGAGGGTCTGCGCGATTCAGTACAGGTACTGGTAAACCCACTGCCCGCACCGATAGTAGGTCCTACAGAACTTTGCCAGTATTTCAATATTACACTTGTCAACCCGACCACTCCGGGTGTGTGGTCAAGCGGTAACCCTGGCGTAGCAACAATCGGCGCCGGTACTGGTCTTGTATATGGTGCTACAGGTGGCACAGCAGTAATCAGCTACACGCTGCCTACTACATGCCGCCGCACAACAGTGGTAACGGTTCATCCAAAGCCGGCGCCACCAACATTCGGTGTACATCGTGAGTGCCAGTATGTACTGGGCCACGCTGCAGCAGCTACAGGTACTAACCTTACATGGTATGGCCTGGGTGTTACTGCAGGTTCACCGATCCCGCCTACGCCAAACACAGATACCGTTCCCGGTGTATATACATACTACGTTACCCAGACATCAGCATTTGGTTGCATCAGTGATAGCGCGGCCTACCCGGTACGCATCTATCCACAGCCTGAGCCGCCTAAAGTAGAGGATACAGTATATTGCCAGAACACATCACCTGTTCCGCCTCTGAAAGCAATAGGCAGCAACCTGCTGTGGTACACAACTGCGACGAGCACACCTGGTACGTCGGTAGCACCTGTTCCATCGGTAGATAATCCGGGAATAACAGCCTACTATGTGACGCAGACGGTAGATGGCTGCGAGAGCCCGCGCAACTTTATGAATGTTACAGTACTGGTTCAGCCAGACTTCAAGATCACGGCAGAGAAGCCTTGGGTGTGCCAGTTCGATTCACTGAACTTTAGTTATGACGGACCAAATTATATCGACTCAGCCTTCACGTGGAGCTTGCCTGAGGGTGCTCATTTCGTGAACGGCACTGCTGACGACCTGGATCACATCACAGCCCGCTTCGATACAGCAGTAGGTCAGCACATAGTGAAGCTGTTGGTAACGAACTACAAGGGTCGCTGCTCGGCAGAGCGTGAGGTGAAGATAAAAGTGGTCTCGGCACCAGCTACGCATATGTACATCAAGCCGGATGTGTGTCTTGGAGATACGATCAACCTGGCCCTTACAGACAGGACAGACAACTCCTACAAGTACAACTGGTGGATAGATGGCACTCCAATGCAGAGCTCGCCGATCATAGACATCGTTACAGCAAATTCAAACAGCGGAGGCCCATTCCGCATCAGCTGGCATGACAGTGGTCGCCATATCCTTACAATACAGGGATACACGATAGAGGGCTGTAAGTCAATCATCACGGCAGATACCTTCCATGTACACGTAAACCCAACTGCGGACTTTACGATATTCCCTAAGGGGGGCAAGCTGTGCCTTGAGGACAGTGTAGAGTTCAGGGCGCGCAGGCACGACTATTCCTGCACGTACCAGTGGGAGCCAGAGCATTCGTTCTTCAACAACAACAGCCCCGAGATATGGGGTAAGATAGAGCAGATGAAGGGCATGATATCGCTGACAGTAACGGACCCGTATGGCTGTAAGTCAACACTGAGCAAGCAGCTGAATCCGGAGGCCTGCTGCACGATCACGTTCCCGAATGCGTTTACACCAAACGGAGACAATCACAATGACATATTCCGTCCGATATGCCAGGGCTACCACAGGTATCATGTGTTGCGTATCAGCAACCGCTGGGGCCAGACATTGTTTGAGACAACGAACACGAATCCATCGTGGGATGGTACGTTCAATGGTGTGCCACAGGACATGGGTGTATACTTCTACTACCTGAAGTATGACTGCGGTGGTAAGACACAGGAAGTGAAGGGCGACTTTACCCTTATCAGATAGAGCCTAACAACATAAAATGGAGAGCGGTGCCACTGTTAAAATCAGTGGCACCGCTTTTTTATGCACATGCTGAAAATGATCTAAGTCGTAGTTTCGCAGTATGAACTATCTTGGTCATGCAGTGCTATCCTTCAGTGATCCGGAGGTGCTCGTAGGCAATTTGATCGGTGACCATGTAAAGGGCCGCCATGCCTTGTTATCTTTTCCCGAAGGAATACGAAAAGGGATTGAACTTCACCGGCAGATCGATGATTTGGTAGATCATCATCCGGCTATTGCGCGGGCAAAACTAATTTTTAGAGAAGATTACAGGTTATATGCCGGTGCCATTATTGATACAGTAATGGATCACTTCCTCGCAAATGATGCCGCATTTTTTGGTTCTGAAGATGCTCTAGAAGAATTTACTCAAAATGTATACCAGCAAGCCGATCAATTTGTTGATCATTTTCCACCCGGTTTCGCAGCCTATTATCCGTATATGAAACAACAAAACTGGCTGCTTAATTACCGCAAACTCAGGGGAATAGAGAAGTCGCTCGGAGGGCTTGCGCGCCGTGCAAAATACATGCCACCACCAGATAAGGCTTATGCTTCCTTTGTTGTGTCTTATCATCAGTTGAATGGCTGCTACTATGATTTCATAGGCGACATTGTTACATTTGCACGTACATCCCTATCTGCATCTTGATTAATTGCCGGTGTCCCACGATTTCCCCTTGATGTGGAAAAGACACTCGGGAAAAAGAGCTTTTTTAACTTTAACTTGAACCCCTTAAAGACTAATTTGCGTTGATGAGGTATTTGCCAACAACTGTGGGAATTTTCTTTTTGTCGCTGCTGATGTTAGCTTGTAACTCTGCCAGCCAGCCTGCATCTGCGCACACACCGGGAGGCAAGCTCGGCGACCCGGTGAAGCCGGGAGGCTCTATGCTCATATATGATACACTCGGAGAGCATAGGAGGGCAATGATAGAGCAGCTGGACCAATATTACCGCGGCCAGGTAAGAGCTGGGTTTAACGGTGCAGTGCTGGTAGGCTATAAAGGCAAAGTGGTTTACGAACGTTACTTCGGATTAAGCAATAGGGAGCGCCGCATTCCCTGGGACTACAACTCTTCTTCTCAACTTGCTTCAATAAGTAAGACATTCACCGGAGCCGCAATATTGTACCTGTACGAACATAAGCAAATCAACATAGACTACCCGGTACAGCACTACATTCCGGGCTTTCCCTATCCTCACATTTCAGTGAAAATGTTACTGAGCCATCGTTCAGGCTTGCCGGACTATACACATTGGGTGCCTGGCTATCACAAGGATACGCGCACACCGATTACGAACGACAAGGTGGTGGAGTTGATGATAAAACACAAGCCGCGCCCGGAGGCAAAACCCGATAAGAAATTCAAGTATTGCAATACCAATTTTGTCCTGCTATCTAAGATCATAGAGAACGTTACTGGGATGCCCTATGCCGACTTCATGGCAAAGTATATTTTCCAGCCCTTGGGCATGAATAATACTTTCGTTTATAACCCTGCGCATGGTCTTCCTGCAAATGCTACGATCAGCTACCGATATAATTGGACACGTGAACCGGACATGTTTGCAGACGGAGTAACAGGTGACAAAGGAATTTACAGCACGGTAGAAGATATGTTTCGGTGGGACCAGTCATTCTACAACCGAACTTTGTTGTCAAACGAAGCTATTGAGTTGTCCTATGGCCCATGTTCGTTTGAAAAGCCGGGTATTAAAAATTATGGCTTGGGCTGGCGAATGCTGTGTTACCCCAATGGTAACAAGATCATCTACCACAACGGCTGGTGGCATGGCAACAACACATCTTTCTACCGGCTTATAAAAGAAAATATGACCATCATTGTCCTCGGCAACAAGTTCAACAAGAATATCTACCGCCAGGCTCCCGTTATTTATGGTATAGTGAAGGGTGTAGACGTAGATGGGTTCGACGACGAGGGTTAACACTTTTCCTTCAGTATTCTTCTTTGGGGCTGTTCGTATGTGCAGTCCCTTTTTGTTGGTCCCACGGTTCGATCGTAGCCGTAGTTCTCCTACTGAATACTAATCCCTCAATAAGCCCTGCTGTGGAAGTAATGTACGTGTCCTGGTCCAGGTAATGTTGCTCCATAGGTAGGCGCTATCTGTATAACGAGTTCTCATGTAAATTGGTTTTGGTAAGTACACAAAAAAATCCCGGCCGTAAGGCCGGGATTTCGTAAATTCTTTATGGTTAAGCGTATTATTCGCCGCTTGTGCTTGCCCTGTCATCGCTCTTGTCAAACTCGAATATCAGGGAGAACCTGAGCGTGTTTGAGAGTGGGTTACGCGTAATGCCGTTACCCTGCGGAACAAGATAAGAAGCGTTCAGCTGGAATACATTGTACTTTACTCCAAGGCCGCAAGTTATGTACTGACGATCTCCATTGGTCTTGTCTTCGTAGAAGTAGCCTGCACGGAAAGCAATTGTATTCTGGTACCAGTATTCAGCGCCCAAAGATGCAGTAAGCTGCTTCAGCTGGTCGCCGGTAGAGAATGACTTCGTAATACCATCAATAATAGACAATGCTGTGTCAGATCCTGAGAAAGACAACGCAGGTACCAGCAGTTTATTAATGTCGAGAGCAAATGTGATCTTATTGTACTCGTCCATCTGCGCGGTGTATGCAGCACCTATACCCAGGTTCTGAGGAATAAAGTCTTTACGCGTAGAGTTGTAGCTGATCTTAGAACCAAGGTTGCTGATAACCGCACCAAAGTTGAATGTATTGATCTTGCCTTCTGTCTTTTCGAATGACTTAGTGTAGAACATGCCGAGGTCTGCCGCAAATGCATTACCCGGTTTATAGTCGCTGCCTGTTGTAGTCAGGTTTACACCGGATGCAATAGCAGAGTGTATGTAACGCATAGTAAGGCCTGCAGACAAGAACTCAGAAAGCTTACGTGAATAGCCGAGGTCGAACGAATATTCGCGTGGCATACCGGTACCAATGGAATTACCGATATAGTCAGTATAGTTTATGTTACCAAGCGAAAAATAACGCATTGAAGCGCTGATAGCTTGTTCCTGCTCTTCACCGAACTTAGCATATCCTGCCAGGTAAGCCAGGAATATGTCCGGAACCAGGTCCTTCAACCAGGGAGTATATGTTGCGGAAATGCCATACTGGCTTGTTGTAAATGGGATTTTTGACACGTTCCAGTACTGTGCGTTTGCGTCTGGAGCCACCGCTATGCTGGCATCTCCCATCGCGCCTGCGCGCGCATCTGGGGATATACGGAGAAACGGAACAGCTGTTGTTACAAATGTCGAGTTTGTGCCGTTTATGTTGTTTGATGGTGTAGACTGAGCCGATACCCTTGATGAAGTACATGCTAACAATGCCAATCCTACTAAAGCAAAGCGTTTTGCCATTTTGATTTTTTGTTATATTAATTCTTGAGTCAGGCAAAAATATTGCTTTTTGCCCATATAGTCAACTATATTTCCTTGCTAACTGTGCTATTAACGCGCGATTACCAGTTTTTGGTATGCAGTCGATTGAAAACCTTGTTCTGTCTTCAGCATCATCCGGTAAACGTACATTCCCGAAGGTAGGCGAGTCCCTGAGTTATCGGTTCCGTCCCATGTTATTTCGTTCGTTCTGCTGCCCAATGGCGTGAACTGCTCATTGATCTCCCGTACTGTCCGCCCCGCTGCATCATAGATCATAAGCCTGATATCGAGCACTTCTGCCGGGTGGTTGTGTTCAAATACAAAGTGCGTGGTGTTGTTGAAAGGGTTAGGGTAGTTCATCAGGTTCTCAATTCCTACCACTTTGCCGTCCACTACTATAAAGTCTACACTTCCTTCGCCCGTATTGTTATTAACGTCCCACGCTTGGACCCTTATGGTGTGTTTACCGTTGGCAAGCCCGTTTATGGGAAAGGTAATATAGCCACGCTGGTAGGTATTAGGGGCCGTTTCATAAAAATCGTTGAGAATATAGGGCTGTTCAATATTGCCATCCAGAACGCCAATAAGGTCATGCCCCAGCTTGTTGCCCGTTACGTTGATCCCTGTTTCAGATTCCAGCGCTACGAAGAGCGAGGTATTAGCTCCGGTAATGCCACCATTCTGGAACAGGCTGTCGTTAATATAAGCTCGCACCACGGGTGGCTTGTCGCTGAGTACCGGGTTGTCTGAAAATCCGCCAACAGATATACCGGAATCCACGCCGGCTGCGTCATATACGCCGTTGTGGGCATATTGGCTAATCTTCCCTGTGCCCATGTAATAGTTTATGTCTTTAGGGGTGATAAAGGTGTAGCTGAACCTGCCATTAGTAACTGTCACCTTTCCTTTGTACACAAGGTTATCCTGCAGTTGAAAGGTCATACTAGGTATAGTGATGGCCGATATAGTTCGCGGCTTATCAAAAAACGAAACTGAAAGCACACCGTTAAAGTCATTGAGCGTGTTGCCGTTTACATCGTGAACGTGGCCACTGATGCGGTACGCGCCAAGTGCTTTCACTTCGTTTGTTGCGGTGCCTGTAGCCACGTCGGTAATTGTGTCTACGCTCACAAATTGTTCGGGGAAATTTGGTGTCAGCGCCGGGTCTCCCAGTAGCGCAAATTTCCTGAAGTTCGCAAGTTGGTCTGGCAACCTGGATGTGGCATAGGTGGCATTCTTGCCGATGCGGCTGGCATCGCCAAAGCTGTTCCAGCTACCGTTGTCATTCTGCTTAAAGGTGGTCTTTACAAAGAGGTCGTTCAACTGCAAATTGAAGAACGAGTAAACAGCGGCTGTTGTCGTCAGCATGGCTATCACTCCACCGTTTGGATGGATAACAAGTTGCTCGGCAGCCGAGACGTAATCCGGGTGATCAAATTGTCCGAAGTCGCAGGTTGCTGTAACCATAAAAGGGAGCATGTTTTTATTGCTCCACTTGTTAAAATCATCGGCCGTAAGAATGCGCTCCTCTGCCCACACCTTGGTGTTACCATGACCGCAATAGTTCACAAACAATGTGCCTTTGAATATCCTGTCGCTTATAGCAGCATTTGCATTAGGGCAACGAAGACCTGCCGGGGTTGAGATGCGCGGAATAGCATCGAGATAGATCTTATTCTCGTTATAGAGATTATGAGTTGTTAGCGAAAGCTGAAAGCCCATAGAGTCTGCGTCCTGCATGTGATCGCCGGCCCCATCGTTATTATCAGCTATCATGGTCGCATTCAGGCGCCATGCCCCCAGTGTAGGCGCACTTTTGTATCCCACGATCTTGTCCACCATCACCGTGGCATCCACTATATTGCGCGCAGGCAGGCGCCCAACTCCAATATCCAGCGTGTTGTAAAGTGCAACGGTTTCCAGGTTCTCATTGTCATCCAGGAATCCGTAAAAGTCATCAGTAGAAAAACCGCTAAGGGCTGATGCAGATTCCTGCGACTCAAATACGGGAACGTAGTTACAGTTATTTGGTAGCCGGTCTTTGTAGTCATAAGAAGCACCCCCAAAGAGTGTTAGGTAACGTGGCATTTGTGTAGTGTCTGTGCCTGCTCTTTTGTAGAACATGCGCACAAAATCGCGGATTGCGCTAATGTCCTGGGAGCCGGATGAGAACTCATTATAGATTTGTTCTGGCGTCGCCACCACTACGCGCATGTGGTCATGCTGCCTGTGATAATCGGCCAGGCGCTCTGCCTGCGCCAGGAAGTTTCGGTGCGATACAATGATATCATCTACCTGTGCTGTTCCATGTAAGTTTTGATTCGCTACCGGCGCTACATAGAATGGCGCGTAGACGTCAGTTGAGTTAACGGCAGCAAACTCACGCAGCGTGTCGGCGCTACGCGAAAAGCTGTATATGCTACCGCTCAGAGATCCGTTTAGTTTCACAGGCACTTGTGCATCTGTCACATCCCACACCTGGGTGCTGCTACCCGCTCCCTGCAACTGGTACAGGGCTACGTTGCCACTTCCAATGCTGTTTAGGTCTCTGAAGTTTAGTTGGTTTGCGTTCAGCAGAAGTGGCCGCCTGGTGTTGATCTCAATGTAGTTGAGGTAGCCATTAACCGTATTGATTGATGGAGAACACGCAATGGTTACCGATACCGACGGCGCATTTGCCACGATAGCAGTGTCATGTATCTTATACTGCATCACGTCATTCTCATTTGTTCCGCCCGGTAGTGTAAATGTGCCCGTCGGTGTGCTGTTGGCAAAAATGTTGAACGAGCAGCTTGAAGGCCCCTGCATTCCTACGTAGGTCCTGAAATAGACTTTTGAAACATTGGTGCCAAAATCAAATGAAAAAGATTGGTTCAGATTGTTGGCCAGCATGTTGAAGTTCTCACCATACCAGACCTTACCTACGCCACCCGGATTTACCTTATCCACATCATGCACATCATAATAGTTATAGTCATTTACAGTGACGTTGCCTGCGGGGGGCGCACTTTCTTCCGCTATGCGTTTTGAAGCTCCCTGGTCAAATGTTATGAAATAGTAGGCCGTATCTGAATAAATGTTCTTCTGGTGCCTGAACATCTTCTTAGCCATATCAACATCCCAGCCGGTAGGCCCCACACCATAGAACATTACATAGTCACTACCATTAAAGACATTGTCGCCATTATCCTGCACCTGTACAGCGTTTTCTCTCAGATCTACCGGCCTTGCAACAAAATTTGCCTCCGAAAGCATACGGCCACCATTTCCGAACACACGCACATTTGCCGGGTTCACGGTGGCCGGGTTCACACCCATGGAGGAGATGAGTGAAGCGTCTATTTTATGGAACCCCGTATTGGTGATCCCGATCTTGTACCAGGTACCATTTGCCAGTACAGACTGGGTTACATCGGCAGTAGGTTTGGCAGCAGCATAGGTGCCCTTCTCCTCATCAACTGAAAGCGAAAAAGATTCGAGTTTTACTGTTTTGCCACTGGCATCTTTCCGGTAAGCAGGTATGCGCACTATGGCGAACGGACGTTTGCGCTCCATACCTATCGTCACCTGTGGATCGCCCGAAATGGACGGCGTTACTGTTAAATTGCCGGTTTCAGTGAACGTTTCGGCCTTCACAGTGATTTTCGGTTCGGCAAACCTGGTAAGCCAGACCTTTCTAACGATAAACCCGTCCGAAATTTCGGATGCATTGGCGGTAATTTGTTCTGTTTGCGCATGGCCCACCTGGCATGTGGCAACGCCTAGAAGCACGATAAGGGAATAAAGTGATCTTTTCATTGGTTATTTTCGGTACCTGTAAGGGAAAAATAAGTTAACAAATTTACGAATTTAGCGGGTCGAAAGATTGATTTCTACCGCCTTTAGAACTGTTAATTCTATAAACGTAGTTTTTTTTAAAATATTATGCCCGGTGCCTTTGTCGCACTTTTTTTTCTTGCAGGGGGGTAAAAACTTGAAAATGTAAAAACATTGAGGTATCATTGTAACTGCTTTTAAAAATTAAGGGCTAAAAAGCGTTAAATTTTTCAGCAAAAGTTATGAAAAGAAAACTCTTAAGCATCAGCTTGCTTTGCATAGGAACGGCGGCATTTTTTACTGCCTGTACGCCTCGTTCCCAGAAAATGGGGAGGGGAAACAATCAATCCCGTGTAACTGGCTGGGAGTTGAATAATAGTGCATGGGGTGGTTTCACTGCGATTGAGTATGCGGGACAGCCTACACCGATTGGTATGGTGTTTGTTCAGGGTGGCCGCTTTACCATGGGCGCTGTGGATGATGAAATGCCAACTCTCGAGAACAACAACACACGCCGCACAGTTACCGTTTCGTCATTCTATATGGACGAGACTGAGATCGAGAACGTTAGCTACCGCGAATACGTTTACTGGATGAATCGTACTTATTTCAACGACTATCCTGAAATGGTAATCGCAGCTCAGCCCGATCAAACTGTTTGGCGCTCTGCACTTGCTTACAACGAACCATACGTAAAGACATACTTTAATGCCAATGCCTATAACCATTACCCCGTAGTAGGTGTCAACTGGTTCCAGGCAATGGATTTCTGCGACTGGCGTTCAGACCGCATGAATGAAGGTCTCCTTATTTATCGTGGTGGTGCTGAGCCAAACGTGAACCAGTCTGGCGAAGACGTATTCACAACTAAGGGCTACATGGCCGGTCAGTATCAGGGTTCTGTGGCCGCACGTGACCTGGAGCCGAACGGCTCTGGTAAGCGCCCGGTAAATTACGGTGACGGAATATTCATGCCGGACTTCCGCCTGCCTACTGAGGCTGAGTGGGAATACGCTGCTCTGGGTCTGATAGGTAACAACCCAAGTCCAGAAAACAAGCGTCGTCGTGGTGAGGAAGTAATAACTGACCGAAACACACTGCCTTGGGGACCAAAAAATACAACACGTTATGGACTGCACAATCAGTTCCAGGGTGAGTTTGAAGGTAACTTTATGCGTGGAAAGGGTGATTATATGGGCGTTGCCGGCGGTCTGAATGACAATGCTGCTGGTCCTGCACCTGTTACATCTTACCTCCGCAACTCTTTCGGCCTTTATAATATGGCCGGCAACGTGAATGAGTGGGTAATGGATACTTACCGTCCAAACTCTCATGAAGATGTTGACGATTTCCACCCATTCCGTGGTAACGTATATAAGAAGTACCTGTACCAGGATGACTTTACGCTGGAAGAAAAAGACAGCATCGGTCACATACCACAGGCTATCCTTACAGACGAGGAAATGCGCACTAACGACAGGTATGAAACACGTACGGCTACGCTGCACAGCTACCGCGATGGTGACAGCCTTTCACAAGCTACTTACCAGTATGGTGTGTCTTCTCTGGTAAACGACTCTACAAAAGTGTACAAGGGTGGTTCATGGGCAGACCGTGCTTACTGGCTGTCTCCGGGCACTCGCCGCTACATGCAGGGTAACCTGTCGTCAAGCACTATCGGTTTCCGTTGCGTTATGGACCGCTGGGGTAGCCCAACCGGTGACGCACAGCCAGGTGGTAACAGCTTTGGCCGTCAGAGGTACCACAAGCGCTAATAGCAAAACGAAGAAATTCAAAAAGCCCCTTTCCAAAAGAAAGGGGTTTTATATTTTTACACGAAACATCTCCCTCGTGGATATCGCCCGGCTTTATAGCATCTACCGGCAGCACCCGGTAGTTTCAACCGACACGCGCAGGATTGCGCCAGAGAGCATTTTCTTTGCCCTGAAAGGCGGCAATTTTGACGGTAATAATTTCGCTGACTTGGCGCTCCAAAGTGGCGCTGCCTATGCAGTTGTGGATAATCCTGAAGTGGCGAAAAGCGAAAGATATATAGTGGTAAGTGATGTCCTGTTCACACTACAGGAGTTGGCAAATTACCATCGCAGGCAATTTTCAATTCCGTTCATAGCAATAACGGGTTCTAACGGCAAAACCACCACAAAAGAGCTGGTAGCAGCAGTACTAAACACACGTTTCCGCACTTATGCCACTGAAGGGAACCTGAACAATCATATCGGTGTCCCGCTTACATTACTCAAGATTAAGGACGATGCGGAGATGGCAGTGATAGAGATGGGGGCCAATCATCAGAAGGAAATAGCAAGCTATTGCGTGATTGCTGAGCCCACACATGCCATCATCACGAACTGCGGCAAAGCCCACATCGAGGGTTTCGGTGGGGAGGAAGGTGTGCGCAAAGGCAAAGGCGAGCTCTATGACTATATACGTGCCAGTGGAGGGGCTATATTTCGCAATGTCACATTGCCTTATCTAAAAGAAATGGCTACCGGAATAGCGCAGCAGATAACTTATGGCACGGACCATGCTACCTATGTAGGCACTGCTTCAATGGATGGCTTATTTCTTACAGTAGATGTCCGTGATCATGGAAAAATAAGCACTCAACTGGTGGGTGAATACAATTATTCAAACGTTATGACCGCAGTGTCTGTAGGGCTTTATTTTGGGCTTCCGTTTGCCGGAATTAAGCGTGCCATAGAAGCATATGCCCCGGACAATAGTCGGTCGCAGATGCTGACGAAGGGTAGCAATACCATCGTTCTTGATGCCTACAATGCAAACCCCACCAGCATGCGTGCGGCCATCCTCAATTTTAATGCATCGCCGCTGCAAAACAAAATACTTTGGATAGGCGGAATGCGTGAGATGGGCAATGCAGAGCACGCAGAGCATACTGAACTACTGTCACTAATACAAAGTATGCCGTGGAAGTCGGTGATACTGGTGGGTAATGAGTTTCTTGGGCTTGAGCATAACTATAACTGGTTTGCTACAAGTGCCGAGGCTGCAGAATTTGTACGCAACAATAAGCCTGAACACAGTTCAATACTTATCAAAGGTTCACGTGGCAGTAAGATGGAATTAATGCTGGAAGCTCTTTAGTCTTCAGGTTTTGCCAGTGCCCTGTCTATTTTGCCGGAGAGTTTATTTAGCTCATCCTGCATTACCGGGTTGTTGAAAGACTCAATAGCTGTGTCAGCGGCATACATCAGAAGGCACATAGCCATAAAATCCTGGTCGTCCTTGCCGGCATAACTGTTGCGCAGTTCACCTACCTTCTGATCGGCAAGTTTTACAGCCTTTCGAACAGCAGATTCCTCCTCCGGCTTTATCCGGATACGGTAACTACGCCCGGCCAGCCAAACGGTTATGGAGAGCGTTTCTTCCGTTTCTTCCTGTTGTGGTTGCATTGCCTTCAGTTATACCTCAGTTGCGGCATCCGGCGTGGCAGACTCTTCTGCCGGCGCTTTAGACGGGTCGTGAACCAGTCGTTTCTGGAATAGCAGCAGCGTTATGATTCCCAAAGATATAGCCGCATCGGCAATATTAAAAACAGGCTCAAAGAATATGAAGGTTCTACCGCCCCAGAAAGGGACCCACTTCGGCATATCCGTCTCCAGCAATGGGAAGTAGAGCATGTCTACCACCTTGCCCTGCAGGAACTTCCCATATCCTTGCCCGAAATTGGTAAAATGTGCTACCGCCTCCTTATTATGATCTCTTAATAGGGAGGCCATATTTTCATAATTCCCTGAAAAGCATGAGTAAGGACTGTCGCTGAAAATAAGACCGTAGAACATACTGTCTATAAGGTTGCCAAGCGCGCCGGCCAGTATCAATGAGCCACAGATGAGAATTCCCTTGCCATAACCCTTATTGATCAGGCGTTTCAGCAGGTAAAAGCCAAATATCACTGCTACAAGGCGAAAAGATGAAAGCACAATTTTCCCGATCACGGACTCGCTCAGCTTCATTCCATAGGCCATACCCTCATTTTCTATGAAGTGAAGCCGGAACCAATTGCCCATGATCTTTACATCGTCACCGTTAGCAAAATGGGTTTTGATGTAAATTTTGAGCGCCTGGTCTGCCACTATCACCAATAGAACAATCAGCAGTGCATTACGATATTTCAATTGTTATGGGTTGTATTTGGTATGCCGGGCAAATATACTATAGTATTACAAAGCAAAATGTCAAAAGTGGTCATGCGTTGCATTTTCGCCATACGCTTAGAAAAGTTCAGCTATTAGCCTATATTTACAAAGTCAATTAAGGCTTATGAAATTCGTTGCTGCAATAGCATCCCTGGTTGTTATTACGCTCGTCGTGGCATCATGTTCTAAAAGAGACTACGCGTGCAATTGCTATTACAAGGATATTTCCGGCATGAGGGTGAATACCGGCACCACCGTAAGGGGTACAAAGACCACCGCGGAAAACGCTTGTCGCAATCACCAGAACACCTTGAAATACGCTAACCAGACAGACGTTACTTGCTTTCTCCAGTAATCAACCTCCGTTCGGTTTCATCTTTATATAGTTGTAACATCGCCAGTTAAGGTCGCGCTACCTTTGCGCAAAAAGGAATTTGCATTTTTTCAGGTTGTGTTTGGTTTTTGTGTGTTTGCTGGCCGTGACGAATGCCCGTGCCCAGCAAGAGCGTGTTGATACACTTCGCGCGAAGCTCAGAGAAGATTCGGCTCGCATATACCGCTTTCGGAAACTCATGCCGCTACTCTCGTTCGATCAGCGATACACATTTCTTGAAACTAGCATAAACGACAATACACCTGTTAATTTTCGCGGTATCAAACTTGGCGCTACTATTATGGAGCGTCACCGAACCGGCATTGGCGTCTACAACGTGCTGCAGCAGCGCCTTCATTTACGCTGGGTAAATGGAGTCAATACCAACCTCAATTTCGACTTGCGCTACATTACCGTCTTCTACGAATATTACTTTGTGTACACGAAGCGATGGGACGTTGGTATTCCATTTGAGATAGGTGCCGGCCGGTATGGCGCTTCTGATACAGCATCTGCCAGGAATGGGCTCGTATGGCCGATAGGTACAGGCATTGACGTTCATCTGAAACTTCACAGGTGGCTGGCACTAACAACTATGGGCGGCTACAGGGTAGTAGGCAATAACAATAGTGGTGTGAAGCTCAACAACTGGTTCTATTCCTTTGGTGTGGCCATAAGCACACGGCACATGCTTGAAGATACCCGTTATTTCTTCAAAAGAAAGAAATGCAATCGTGAAGTAAGGCGACTACAACACCAGGAGCGATAGCAGACTTGGCGATTAAGCCCACCACTTATTTTCAGTTCAAGAGTTCTGTACGTAATTTGCAGCCCAACGGGATAAACCCATGAAAGGTTACACGACTGACCAGCTTCACCAGGCACTAAAACACTTCTTTGGCTACGATGGCTTTCGCCATTTTCAGCTCGAGGTGATACAGAATGTGCTCAAGGGTGAGGATACGCTGGCCATTATGCCCACAGGTGGCGGCAAATCAGTGTGCTACCAGCTGCCCGCCGTAATGTCTCCCGGGATCGCAATCGTTATTTCCCCGCTGATCGCACTGATGAAGGACCAGGTAGATGCACTTAATGCCAATGGCATCAATGCGGCCTTCCTCAATTCCTCCCAGTCCCAGGATGAACAGCAGCGTGTAATAAAGCAGGCGCAGGACGGTGACTTAAAACTCCTCTACATTGCACCGGAACGTATACCCGCCAACAATACCGCTTTCTTCGAGTTCATCAAGAGATTAAATCCGTCATTGTTTGCCATTGATGAGGCGCATTGCATTTCTTCCTGGGGCCATGATTTTCGTCCTGAATACCTGAAGCTCTCAGTGTTGAAGCAATACTTTCCGGCCATACCGGTAATAGCGCTTACAGCGAGTGCAGATGGGGTTACACAAAAGGATATCATTGAGCGCCTGGAGCTCAGGAGCCCCAGGCAATTCGTGTCCAGTTTCAACAGGCCAAACATCAGCTACTTTGTGCTGCCGAAGAAAAATGCCGTTGGCAATATCATAGAATACATTCGAAGGCACGAAGCAGATAGTGGCATCATTTATGCATTGTCGCGCGCTTCTACAGAGGAGATCGCAACAACGCTTGCTGGCCAGGGTATAAAAGCAGCAGCTTATCACGCGGGTATGGATACGTCCGCACGAAACTCAGTTCAGGAAGCCTTTCAGAAAGATGACATCAGGGTGGTGGTGGCTACTATTGCCTTTGGTATGGGTATAGACAAGTCGAATGTGCGCTTTGTCATTCACCATGACGTAAGTAAGAACGTGGAAGGTTATTATCAGGAGACCGGGCGGGCCGGTAGAGATGGCCTGCCCAGCGATGCAATTCTTTTTTATTCTGCGGGAGATATCATTAAGCTGAAGCGATTCACCATGGTCGACGACAATCCGCAGCAGTCAGCCATTGCGCTAAAGAAACTGGAGGCGATGCAGCAATACTGTGAAAGCCCCGGCTGTCGCAGGCAGTACCTGATGCAGTATTTTGGTGAATCATTCCCATCTTACTGTGGCAGTTGCGACTACTGTCTAAGCGAACTGGAAGAGCGCGATGCAACGGAAGACGCTCAGAAGCTGCTATCGGCTATTGCACGTACGGGCGAGCGCTTCGGCGCAGGCTACATTGCCGACTTTTTACGCGGCTCATCTGCGGAGAAAATTGTTCCCGCTCACAAAGAACTGAAGACCTGGGGCGTGGGCAAGAATCTGAAAAAAGATGAGTGGATGTGGATGGCTCAGCAATTGCTAAGTGGTGGCTACATTAGTCGCACAGACGGCGAGTTTGCAGGGCTTCGTTTGGAGGAGGGAGCCTGGCGCGTACTCAAGGGTGAGGCCCGCCTGAAGCTGGTGATGAAGAAAGCCGTGAAGGAGCAACCGGTGCAGCTGGATCCGGATTACGATATTAAGCTCTTTGAACAGTTGCGCAGGTTGCGTGTAGGCTTGGCGCAGGAGCAGAATGTGCCTGCATATGCTATTATAGCAGACAATGCGCTGATAGAGCTTGCTACATTCCTGCCTACAGATTTCACGCAGCTCGCTAATATCTCCGGTTTCGGTGACTATAAAGTTGCAAAGTATGGAGCGGTATTTCTGAATTTGGTGACTGAGTACATGCAGGCAAACGGCCTCACCTCCAGGATGCATTTCAAAAAGGCCAAACCGTCAAGAAAGGCAAAGGCTGAAAAGCCTGCAGCGGGCAGTTCTATGGATGCATCTCTGCAGTTGTTCCTGGATGGTATGTCTATTGCAGATATCGCAAAGGAGCGCCGCTTGTCGGTGGGGACAGTAGAAGGTCACCTGGCTGCGTTTATCGCTTCCGGCGACCTCAGTATCACCAAGGTCGTTCCGTTTGACAGGCTCCGCAATATTCTTGAAACCATAGAGGCTACGGGCCAGTACGTGGCAGCAAAACCCATAAAAGATTTACTGGGCGATGACTACTCGTTTGGCGAGATCCGTATGGTGCTGGAGCACTACAAACGCACCAAGCGGTAAGTACCCGCAAATAAAAACCTCCCGCAGGGGAGGTTCAGTTTCTTATCAGGTTGAATTACTATGCTTCTACCTTTTGCATTTTTGCCACAAGGCTCTTTTGCATAAACAGGTATCCGCCAAACAGCAGCACACCACCGGCAATATCAGCGATGAAAGAGTTCCTGTAAAAAGGTATTGCGTCTACGTAAGTCTTCACGAGACCCGAGAAGCTGTAGCCATTCCATCCATGGGCGAAGTAGCCAAAGTTCGATACGATAAAGAATGTAAGCGATGCGCCGATTGTGAAGCCCGCAATTGTAATTGGTTTTACCTGCTTCATGCCGAGTCCCAGCGCAGTAGCGCCGGCGATAGCAGCATAGTTAAACAGCATGTCTGTGGCCCAATAGAAGCCTGGTATGTAAGTAAAGAATTGGAAGTAAACGTCTGCCAGGAATTGACCAAGTATCGGTGCCAGAAATGCAATAGCACGCTTATCCTTCAGCATCATGCCGCTGAAAACACTGATGGCTGCTATGGGAACGAAATTGTTCAGATGAAGACTTGCATTGACTACGCGTGCTGCCGCTGCTGCCAGTACCAGGCACACTACTACTATCGTATTTATGTTATTTTGTTTCATTATTCCAGTCTTACGGCAAAAATAGCGGTTATTGGCCAAAATCAGAAGGGGCACTTTCCATTAGATGGAACAACAGGTAATATGGGTTCCACTAGCTAAGTTTCTCGAAGCCTAATTCGCTATAATAAGCTGGCTGGCAATGCCGTCGCCCGCGCTTGTGTAGATGGTGTAGATGTAGGTGCCGGGTGCGTATGCGCTTGTATTCAGTTCTGTTTCGTGCTCGCCTGCAGCGGCTGCTTTTTCTACCGCCTTGTATACTTCACGCCCTGCCATATCGGTTACCTCTATGGTCACATCGGCCTTTGCATCAAGTGCATAGCGGATTGTAGTGCTGTTTGACGCAGGGTTTGGCGCACTGCCCCTGAAAGTGAAATGCCCCTGGGAAATGCCCGGCAAACCGGTGATGCCACCGCCGATAACCACAATCGGGTACACACAAAGATTTGCAAAAGGGCCATAACCCGTGGTGCCATTGTCAAACCACTCGCCCGTATGCGTCATGGAGGCATTAACCACATTAATGGTAGTGTCGGCCGATGATACCACGTAGTAGGCTGCTTCCGTGCGCTCGGCATCCTGGTTACTATAAAGGCCAATGGTGTCGCCTCCAAGGGATGCCCACGAATAATCGATCGTGTATCCTATAAAAAAGCTGTCCAGGAGGAAGGATGTGGGATAAGTGAAGAAGTGGTTCTTGGTTGTATCCCCTTCGCCTGGTGACATCCCAATGCCTAACTGCGTTATGGGCACGGTTTCGGTTGTCAGCGATGTCTCGGGCAGGCCATTGTAGAATAGGGTAGGCCTTCCGGCTTCTGACCTGCTTCCCTGGCGCCACACATGAAAATCAACAGTCTTGGTCGATGATGCATTTACAGTGCCGCCAAACTTTGCCCGTACGCCAATCACCTGATAGGTAGCTGTAGCGGGTAGCACATCGTAGCGCTCACAATACCCCTTTACCTCAAACGCGTTTATGCCAAATACTTCTCCGGTATCGCCGGCAAAGAAATAACGCACAATAGTGTCCATTCCTGCAGACGTATTGATGTGCGTAATGTAGACCGTATCGCCGGTCGCCGTGGGTTTTGCGCTGTTGGTTAGCTGCATCCCACCTGCGCTTTCGTTCAGCACATCTTGCACAGTTGCACGCTGCCACTCCAGCACAGGTTGGCTAAAGCCACTAATAGACAGGCAGATGGATATGGTAAATAGTAGTAACTTATTCATGTTTTTATCACTCGGCACCAATTCATTGAGCAGTGTATCCTGCGTTGCAAAGGTAGACGCAAATACAGTGCCAAATGTTGGAACAGAATAAAATATAGTGAAAAATTAACCCGTGTGACCGGTTTGGCTCTTTAGCAGGTCGGCAAGGGCAATAGCGGCAGCAGCCTCTATCACCACCGGGGCTCGCAGTGCAATACAGAGGTCGTGCCTGCCTTTTACTTCCAGTGGCGCCACGGCCTGTTTGTTGCCATCCCATGTCTGCTGCACCCGGGGCGTGCTACTGGGCGGTTTCACCGCTACCCGGAATTTTAGCGGGTTGCCATTAGTAATGCCACCATTGATACCTCCCGCATGGTTCGTGGCCGTTTTTCCCGTAGCATCCATGATCGGGTCATTGTGCTCGCTGCCGGTCATACGCGCTGCGGCAAAGCCTGCTCCGAACTCAATACCCTTTATTGCCGGTACCGCAAATACCAAGTGACTTATCAAAGATTCTGCTGAGTCGAAGAACGGCTCTCCCAGGCCCACAGGCAGGCCACTTACCTCACACTCTATCATGCCGCCTATGCTGTCCTGTTTCGCCACTGCATTTGCTAATGCACGCTCAATGTCGGTATCGCCGCCCGCTTCAGCGAGCATTGCCCGCACCTCAATACCGGCAAGTACTTTTTTTGCAATAACACCGGCAGCAACAAGTGCTACAGTGAGCCTGCCTGATGAATGCCCGCCGCCGCGAGGGTCATTGAAACCGGCAAATTTACTGTTCAGCACAAAGTCGGCATGGCCGGGGCGCGGCACATTGCGCAGGTGTTCATAGTCTTCGGACCGCGTATTGCTGTTCAGGAAAATCACGGTGATCGGTGCACCGGTGGTCTTTCCCTTATATACACCTGAAACTATCTGTGGCTCGTCGGCCTCCCGTCGCGGTGTGGTTCCTGCGGCACCCGGTTTTCTACGTTCCAGGTCCACTTTGAAGTCCTCCATACTGAGCGGTGTGCCCGCCGGACAACCGTCTACAATAACGCCTACCTGCTCGCCATGCGACTCGCCAAATATCGAAACCCTGAATGACCTGCCAAAAGTGTTCATGTCTCAAAGATACGAGGACGTTTTTTGAGTATAATGTCAGTAGTCTGAATTGTCTTTCGTGGGCGGTAGCGCTCAGCGGTGGATGGAAGCTTTCCTCCTGCTAAGAGCTTGCCCGCTGTTGTGGGAAGGACAGCGTGGCGAAAGGCGTAGTCCTTTCGACGCGCATGGTGGCGGATGCGTGGTAAGCACTGCGCTCATATATCACCTCCCTCTCCTTCGGAGAGGGTCGGGGAGAGGTTCCTATACACCATCCCACACTTTCGCATATCTTCAAAAAAGCCGGGATAAGATTTGCTTACAGCTTCGGCTGTAGTAATTGTTGTTGGTCCCTTTGCGCGTAGTGCGCACACTGCCGATGCCATCACAATTCTATGATCCTTAAATCCGTCTATGTAGGCCCACTGCACCGTTTCCCGGCCATCTATTGTCAGTGTGTCATCTTCAACTGAGAAGTTTACACCGTAGCGCCACAACATTTCGGTAATGCTCTCCACCCTGTTGCTCTCCTTGTTAAACAATCTGTGTACTCCGCGTATGTTGCTTTCGCCGTTGCAAAACGAAGCCAATGCCGCTAGCGCGGGGAAAAGGTCGGGGCAGTTTGTAGCGTCTGTTTCAAAACCCTGCATTCTGCTGCGGCATACATGTATGGTGTCGGCGTTTACGTCTATTTGTGCACCGCACTCCTGCAATATCTGCAGCAGTTTTCTATCAGCCTGCAACGATGCAGGATTCAGTCCTTTCAGCGTCAGGTCCCCGGCTATAGCGCCTGCTACCAGTAGGCAAGACGCGCTACTCCAGTCCGCTTCTACCTTTGCCTCCACTTGCGGTATCGTTGTAAACGTTGCCGGGTCTATGACGAAATTACGGTAGCGCTCATGCTGCACGGGTTTGCCAAACATCGACAGCACTTCAAGCGTCATGTCGATGTAGGGACGGCTTTCCAGGTTGCGGACGCGCACTTCTGCCAGGTGTGTTGCTACCGCACTCAGTGCCATCAACAGTCCACTTACAAATTGTGAACTGCCTGCCGCATCTACTTCTATACGTGCCGGTAGATGTAATGGGCCTGTTAGCGTAAAGGGAAGCACGTCGTTGCCGGTCACTTTTACGCCAAGTTGTTCCAGCGCTTGTTTCACGCCGGCCATAGGCCGTTTGGTAAGCGTGCCCTTACCCACTATTTCCAATGGTTCGTGGTGCGTCGCCGCTATTGGCAAAAACAGACGTGCTGCCAGTCCGCTCTCTCCGCAGTCAATTACTCCGGTTGCCGGTCGCAGTCCTTCACTGTTTACTTGAAGTGCTTCGCCTGCTTGCGTCACTTTGGCGCCCAGTTGTTGTATGATCTTCAGCACCGCATTTTCATCGTCTGAACGGCCTGCACCATGGATCAGGGTTGCACCACTGTGCAGCAGTGCTGCCGCCAGCATGCGCTGGGTCATGCTTTTAGATGGTGGCACTGCAATAGTTCCCTTTATGCTGCCCGGCTCAATCGTTATTTTCATACTTGCGTAGCACTTCTTCTATGGTCGCAAAAGACAACCGCCTTATTATTCCCTTCCCTATTTCCTCCATTAGAATGTACTGAATTTCGTCACCACTTCTTTTCTTGTCCATGCGCAGCAGTGACATTACGTCTTCTGTTTTGTACGGTGTGGCTACAGGCAGTCCATACCGCTGCAGCAGTTTTTCCAGCCTTGTCGACACTAACTCCTTGCTCACGCCCTTTTTTTCGCCTATCCTTGCCGCAATCATCATGCCTACCGCCACGGCTTGCCCGTGTGGCAGGTGATACAGCGTTTCTATAGCATGCCCCGCGGTGTGGCCAAAGTTCAGCAGTTTCCGCTCGCCTGTTTCCAGTTCATCGTTTACTACTGTTTTGTTCTTCCAGTCGGCGCAGCGCTGCACCAGGCCTTTTAGTGCAGTTCTACTTGTCTTAAAATGAGTTGCATCTCGTTTCTCCAGCTTCTCAAAAAGCTCATGGTCAAAGATGCAGGCATACTTGATCACTTCTGCAAAACCATTTTTCCACTCATCGTCGGGTAGCGTTTGCAGAAACTCAATGTCGAAGTATATGGATTGCGGCTGGCGAACCGTGCCTATCATGTTCTTATGCAAGCCCATATCTACGCCGTTTTTGCCGCCTATCGCGGCATCTACCATAGCCAGTAGGCTAGTAGGGACAAAGGTGCACTTTATTCCGCGCATATACACGGCGGCTACAAAGCCGGCGATGTCCGTTATCACACCGCCACCCACACCCACGAGAATTGTTTCCCGGGTGGCTTCAAGTGCTACCAGTTGCTCGCAGATGAGTTCCACGTTTGATAGGGTTTTGCCAGCCTCGCCGGGAGCTATTCTAATGACCTTCTTTCCCTCGAAGAAAGCTTCATGAAGACGAAATACGTTTTCGTCTGTCAGGAATATGGCATTGAGTTCTTCCCGCAGCATTTCTTCCGCAGAGCAGTCAAAATAATATGCCACCTTCCCCGAAGGAAAAACAACCTCTTGTATCATTCCCGTCAAATGTAGTAATAGAATAGCACGGTTGCTCAAAACAAAATGCCAACAATTGAAAGGATTAGGTGCAAGTAGATCATAGAGCCCAGGACGGGTTGAGCGCGGTATTAAAGTCAAATCAGGTTACGCTGTCCTCCTGCCAAGGAGGACCGGTTTTCCAAAAGCGAAGTCTTTTTGAAAAACAGGTGGTCGATGCGCGCTCTGCCTCCTGCCCCTGTAATCTGCCCCTTAAAAAACGCGCTCTGCCTCCTGCCCCTGTAATCTGCCCCTTAAAAAAACGCTCCCTGCTTCCTGCCCCTGCGATCTGCCCCTAGAAAGGCTCCCTGCCTCCTGCCCCTGCTTACTGCTCCTGAGAAGCAATCCGCCGATAGACAATCCCAATTCCTAATCCCAAATTCCTAATTCCGCGAAAGCGTACCTTTGCAGGCTATGAGTAAGATGGGAAAGGTCCTGGTAGCTATGAGCGGCGGTATTGACAGTACCGTTTCTGCCCTTATGCTGCACCACCAGGGCTATGAAGTGGTAGGAGTTACCATGAAGACGTGGGACTATGCATCATCAGGCGGCGGAAAGAAGGAAACCGGCTGCTGCAACCTCGATTCGTTTAATGATGCCCGTGCTGCGGCTGTGGAGCATGGCTTCCCCCACTATGTGCTGGATATCCGGGAGGAATTTGGCGACTATGTGGTTAATAATTTCATTGACGAGTACATCGCCGGCCGCACACCAAACCCGTGCGTGCTGTGCAATACACATATTAAATGGGCAGCGCTGCTGAAGCGTGCCAACGCACTGGGATGTGATTTTATCGCAACGGGTCATTATGTGAAGGTTCGCGAGGAGAATAGTCGATTTGTGCTATCCAAGGCGCGCGACCTTACCAAAGACCAAAGTTATGTCCTATGGGGCCTGGGACAGGACTGCCTTTCCCGCAGCATTTATCCGCTCGGAGATATGCTGAAGACAGAAGTGCGCCAGCTTGCATTTGATATGGGTTACCAGGAACTGTCGAAGAAGGCAGAGAGTTATGAAATATGCTTTGTGCCGGATAATGACTATCGCGGATTTCTGAAGCGTAATGTAGACGGTCTGGAGGATAGGGTAGCCGGTGGCGACTTCATCCTGGCCGATGGCAAAGTAGTAGGCAAGCACAGCGGATACCCTTTTTATACCATTGGCCAGCGCAAGGGGCTGGAAGTAGCCCTCGGCAGACCCATGTTCGTAACGAACATCATTCCGGAAACCAACACGGTTGTGCTCGGCGAGATAGAAGAGCTGCAGAAAAGCGAAATGAGGGTACATGGCCTTAACATGGTGAAGTACGACAGCATCACTCCCGGCATGGAGGCTGTGGCTCGCATTCGCTACCGCGACCCCGGTACGCAGGCCACACTGGAGCCCACAGGAGCCGATAGTGTTCATGTCAGCTTCCATCATGCGGTAAATAGCATCGCTCCCGGCCAGTCAGCCGTCTTCTACGAAGGTGATGATGTGATAGCGGGAGGAATTATAACGCGCTAATATCCCGCGTCAGCAGGCGCTCCTGCCCCATAGCTATTCGTCACCTCGACCGACAGGGAGAGGTCTCCCAAGCCTATGCAAGAAGCTCAATCAAGGCATGTTAAGCTCTCAATAGCATGTCAGGGCGAGAGGATACTAAGTTTCACCACCCAAACAAAGGGCCTATCCCAAGCAGAGGCTAGCCATAAAGCTAAATCAAGGCCGGCTGTCCTCCTGCGAAGGAGGACAGACCATTGAAAAGCGCAGATTTTTCAATGGTCAGGTGGTCGACACAGCGCTCATTCGACCTCACCATCAAACCTCCCCAGCGGTGTGAAGCCTGAAATTAGCACCATAGCAGTAAATTTGTACATACCCATAAATAAAACATGATAAGAACGCTCTTTCTGATACTGCTCGCTCTTTCTCTGCATGTCACTGTGAGCGCCATCCAAAATCGGATATTAACAAGGAAGTTTGGTAATGTGTATGTACGAACGATAGTGGGAGAAAGGAATAAGCCGGAAGACCCGTTGCGCATAGCGGGCATCCTCGCCTCGCGCTTGTGCGATTTATACGAATACTCAGCGCCCATTTACATAGACCTTACCTACGCATGCGAAAACAATTGCGCCAATGTTTATTTGCTGGCATTCGATAACGGTACCATTACGAGGTATGGCCAGACCACAAGCAGGCGAGGCAATAAGAAAGCCCTTTCGATTTATGCGGTATATGCGCGGTTTGACATGCGTGCTCTTCTGAACGTGCTCGAATATGGGCTAAAAAACACCGGTCCAATTGCAAAAGGCCAACAGGTAGTAGAATGTCAATATGGCTACTCTCAATTTTCGAGTAATAGCATTGACACAGGATTCCTGAGAAGTCTTGCAGGTGCAGAACCATCACAAGTAGTAAAAAACGTGCTAGCCACCGAGGTGTACAGGAGAGAGTTGCCAGAAAATCCCGTTTCCGTTTCAACTTATTTCCAGGACAACAAATTTCACGTCTATACGAACGAAAGCTGCCTGCCCGATTCTCCCATTCTCTCTCTCAACAACACATGGAGGTTCGAACGACTTTCTTCTTATGATGCCCTTGTATTCGATACAGACAGCTATTTTTATTATGTTAGCTCAGTAAGCCAGAGGCAAGTTTCTTCCCGTCATGTTTTGCACCCAATCCTAACCTGGGGGTTTGCACCAACCATAGACATAAAAAGGGAGTTTAAAGACCCCGTGGTATTCATGTATTCGAACATCTCGCCTAACCATACTATTGGGCAAGTAACGGTCAACTACTTTCCATCAGTTGACACATTAAGACAGATTGAGTCGCCACGAAGACATTAAATAACTGCCGGATGCGCGCGCCATGTCACAACAATTCTCTTTTACTACAGCATATTAGGCTTTAGCGTTACTCCGCTTCAAATTGTTGATATCTTCCACGTCCATTTTTTCCTCACTCCAAATAACCGTACTAGCTTTGTAGCATAAAATAAAGGTAGGCTTAGCGAAGTCTTTGCGGTCCTTTGCGTGCTTCGCGGTTAATCTACTTCTGGAATTCTACCCAAACACCTGAAAAATATACCGGAATATACCTAAAAATACCCTGATATACATGAAAAACAAAGAGCATAATCAATACAGTACTGCATTTCAGCCGGCGAATATTTCAAAAAAACCGCAAAACGAATTTTAGGTATAATATACCTGACCGGCCTTTAAGCGGGAACACGATTATCTACACAATATTGTGCCCTCCCCCAAACAGACACGACTCATGCACTTTCAAGGCTCACGGCTGATTCTGTCAATTCTTAAATCCTGACTATTCTGATTCAGACAAAAAGAACCGAGGAAAGTGGGACGTGTCCGCCGTAGCCGATAGGCGAAGGATGATAAGTTGCAGAACCGGACGTGTCCGCCGTAGCCGATAGGCGAAGGACGATAAGTTGCAGAATCGGACGTGTCCGCCGTAGCCGATAGGCGAAGGCGGAAGCAGGTCGGAAGCAGGTCGGAAGCAGGTCGGAAGCAGGTCGGAAGCAGGTCGGAAGCAGGTCGGAAGCAGGTCGGAAGCAGGTCGGAAGCAGGTCGGAAGCAGGTCGGAAGCAGGTCGGAAGCAGATTTAGGCCGAAATAATGTACAATAATGTGATTTCTAATTTGTTATGTTGTTTTGTGGCCGCCGCCAATATCCTTTTGTCACATTCTTCTTGGTTTTCTGTCTTTTTTACCCGGTCTCACAAGTCACTAACCACAGACGTCAATGTATACTGTAACAATTACGAGCTTTACGCAGGAACAAATAGGGTTAGAAAATAGGTGACAATTTCCCAAGACAATACCAGAAAATTACGTCTTACATTAAGATTGGCATGATTTTCGCATAGTTGTGTAAACTATATGAGCGACTTTTTTCATCCTATGTAAAATTTGTGACGAATTGAATTAAATTTGCCTGCTTAAAACTTTGCTAATTCTTTTGTTTTTATACAAATAGTAACGATTTTATAATACAAGCACCGTAAAAAAATGAACATGAAGAAAAGTGTTTACTTATCAAGTCTACTGGCGTTTTGCTTTAGCTTCCTGGCGATTGTCGCCAAAGCGCAGCCGGTTGTGACTAACCCTGTCAATGATACTACCTGTGTTGCAGATACTGCGTGGTTCAGTGTTACAGCTACCGGCACTCCACCGTTCACCTACCAGTGGAACTGGTCTGATGATGGTGGTATGACGTGGGACACAGTAATGAACGGTGGCGTTTACGCTAATGCAACCACAAATACACTCAGGATTATCCCTGCTAACACCATGGTTAGCGGCTATTGGTATCGTGCCATCGTCTTCAATACCGGCGGTTCCGATACGTCTGATTGGGCTATGCTTACGGTAGATACTGCCTTTGCAGGCAACATCAGCGGCATGACACCAGTTTGTGTAGGTTCTTCTATCGCACTTTCCAGCTCTGTGCCTGGTGGTGCATGGAGCAACGTAGATCATGCAATTGATACAGTAGATCCTTCAGGAATGCTTGAAGGACGCGCTTTCGGTGTAGATACTATTAAATATACGCTGATGAATACTTGCGGAACTTCCGTGTCGAAAGTAACATCTCGTGTAGATACGGTTGCTATCACATATCCGGTTACAGGTCCAAACCACGTGTGCGTTGGTGGCGTAATCACGCTTGCGAACCTAAATACAATTGGTACAGGTACATGGACGTCTGCTACAGGTAATACATCACCGGCTTCTACTGGTCACATCACCGGTCTTTCAGCAGGTACTGACGTAATCACATATACGTTCACCAACGCTTGTAATACGGTTACGTCTTCCCGTGCAGTAACTGTGGAAGTACTGCCTGCAGCAGGTACTATTACTCCTAGCATGGAGCCTCCTACATTCTGCTCTGGTTCATGGATGAGCTTCTCGTCTTCTACATCAGACGGTGTTTGGATCAGTGGTAATACTTCAGTTGCTGTAGTTAGCTCTACAGGTTTTGTTACCGGTGTTGGCCAGGGTACTTCTATTATCTCTTACTACAAGTCAAATAGCTGCGGTTCTATTTTCGCTGCTGATACAGTGATGGTAGAAGTAGTTGCTGCTGCGATCGGCGGTAATGACAGCGTTGGTATAGACTCTACGCTGATGCTCACAAACACTACTCCTGGTGGTACATGGACATCTGCTGATACCACAATTGCAAAACTGATAGGTGGTGCTTCTTCAGGCTTGGTTAAGGGTATCGATACGGGTGTTACTACCATCACTTACTCTGTTACAAATAGCTGCGGATTCAGCTGGGCTACTACGCCAATGAATGTTGGTCCATTGCCAAGTGCAGGTACTATCTCTGGCCCCGATTCAGTATGTGCAGGTGCTTCTATTACGCTCCGTGCTTCTGTTGCCGGTGGTACATGGATAAGCAGGATCGATACCATCGCGACTGTAGGACCTACTTCGCCCGCTACGGATACTACTACACTCGTTAATGGCCTGAACTACGGTCGCGATACAGTTTGGTATACTGTTACCTCAGCATTTGGTAAGTCTACTATTAAGAAGCCAATTTTCGTAAATCAGCCTCCTGTAGTTGAAATTTCAGGTCCTGGCGCAGTTTTCCTTGCCGGTGCATATGAGGTGAAAGGCTTCCCTGCTGGTGGTGCTTGGAGCGCAAGCAATCCCGGAATGACGGTAATCACCGCTACATACTCAGTTACTGAAGCACTTAAGATCAAGTCAGTAGCAGCGTTCGTGGTAATGGATACAGGAACTTCTACATTCACTTACACAGCAACGAATACTTGCGGCAGCACCAGCAACACATTTACCGTTCATCTGCCTGGCAACGAAGTGGGTGTAGGTACGGTTTCATCTAACTATGGTATGAGCCTTTATCCAAATCCATCTCAGGGTGCGCTTATTTTCTCAATGACAGGTGCAGCGGGCGAAAAGGTGAATGTGATTGTTACAGACATCGCTGGTCGTGTAGTGAAGTCGTTCTCTGCTAACACAAACAGCAAAACTGAGTTTGAGCTCAACGAGCCTGCAGGTGTTTACATGGTTACTGCAACCATGGCAAATGGCGAGAAACAGACTGCGCGTGTTACCATCAACAACTAGAAATTTTGAGTTGAAGTATAGAGAGAGGTTCCTGTCCGGGAGCCTCTCTTCTTTTTGGGGTGCCATTGGTCGAATGGCGGCCGTTTAATACATTTGTTGATATAGCATTAGCACAGTGAGTAAGCCCAAAAGCAAACCGAATCAGAGCACCCCGGCTTCGGGAAAGATCGAGTCAACGATTGCTGCACCGGCCACCGGCTTCCAGGTACGATATCCCGCTTTTATATTGGCAGCAGTGGTGTTGCTAATTTACTTCCCATCATTCTCGCTAGGGTTCACAGAGCTTGACGACACCATTTTTGTAAAAGAGTTCGCACGCTTCAATGAAGACCTTCACAATGTTATTGTAGCATTTACCAGGGGGCTCTTTGATGCTGCCAGGGATCCCTACTATCGTCCTCTCTTCTCAGATGCCATGATCCTCAACTACCACATGAGTGGCATTGAACCGGGCGGATATCATGCAGTGAACATACTTCTGCACCTGACCTCAGTTTTGTTACTTTTCAGGCTGCTGCCTGCTCTGGGAGTACGCCCATTGCATAGCTTTTTGCTGGCACTCCTTTTTGCGGTGCATCCTGTGCTCGTGCAGGCGGTATCCTGGATACCGGGTAGAAACGATACTATGCTTGCCATTTTTGTATTCAGCTTTCTACTTCAGTCTGCAAAGTATGCAGACACCGGTAAGCTCGCCAATCTGCTCCTGTCAGGGCTGTTCCTGGCTTTGGCATTCTTTACGAAAGAGACCGCAGTATTTGCTGCCCCGGCTGCTTTTTGCTTGCTGGTGCTATATAAGGATGTGCAGTGGAAGAGCAAGAATATGTTACCACAATATGTGGTGTGGGTACTGTGCTTCCTGCTATGGTTCGCGGCTCGTTCGGCGGCAACCATTCAGTCTTCCGGCATAGGCTCGGGAGCGGCTTTCAGTGATATGCTGCACCGGCTACCGGTGATTTTGCAATACCTCGGTAAGATCGTGCTTCCCATAAATCAAAGCGTATTTCCGATTCAGGAAGACACTGTCACCTATTACGGCCTTGCTGCGCTGGCTTTGTTAATTGCGGTGGCGCTTGCCGGAAAACCCAGTTGGTCTGATAACGGAAAGCGGATCATTGCAGGCGTCCTTGTTTTCCTGTTGTTCCTGGCGCCTGCCCTGCTGGTTCCTGCCCGGCTCAATCAGCAGGTCTTTGAGCACAGGCTCTATCTGCCTATTGTAGGGATACTACTCATATTGCCGCAGACAATTGCATTTCGCAGTGCTATTACCGACAAGACACTTACACTCGTCGTGGCGGGTGTGTGTGTGGTCTTCGCCATCCTTAACATTAGACACCAGTCAAACTTTAGTGACCCGCGTACATTCTGGGCACAAGCCGTGGAGACATCACCCCATTCGGCCTATGCCAACATGATGCTGGCAGCCCGCCTGGATAAGTCGGAAGGGCGTGAGTCAGAAGCGCTTTTCAGGAAGGCATATGCTTTAAATCCCGATGAAAAATATCTCAACTTCTACATGGGCGAGCTATTGCAGAAAAAGGACTCAGTACTTGCCTCTGAGCCATACCTGTTGAAGGAGAAACAGATATCCAACTACACTCTTTGTGATTTTTACCTGGCGCGTGTGGCTATGGAAAAGAAGGACATTCCGGGCGCTATTCGCTATTTGCAGACATTCCTTAAGAGAGACCCGTATAACTCCATGGCCAATAACAACCTTCTCCTGCTGTACATGGAAATGCATCAGCCGGAGCAGGCGCGTGCTCATACTGCAGAGATGAGGCGACTGGGTATGGATGTGCCGGCAGGAGTGGCACAGCAATTAGGGCTCTAGTCCATTACGTATTTTCTGGTTACGCTCCATGCCTGCGGTGGGCCGGCAAAGAGTGACTTGGTGCGGCCCCAGGTATCCTTAAAGAATTCAGAGAACCGATAATGATCCAGCGCTTGCTGAGACTGCCACGTACTATAGGTGAAAAAGACCGTTGGTTCGGCATTGTCCTGCCATAATTCCAGGTGCGTGCATCCTTCAAAGTTGCGGATGCGCATTCGTCGCTCTTCAAACATCGATGTGAACTCTTCTATCGCATCCTGGCGAAAGGTCATCTTTACGATCCTTACTATCATTCTAGTACTATTTTTATTTCGTTGTGGCGGCTTCCCATGCGCAGCCCAAACAGGCTGGCTGCGCTTCCCTGGTTCACACATATCTCCATGTATCCGTGTCGGTTAAAGCGACATAGACTCTCTCCGGGAGCCACTTCGTTGTACGATTGACTCAAGCTGGTTAGTTCGTACACTTTCATAAACAGCAGCCGGAATCTTCTTACCGCGCCTGGCTTGTCAAATACCGGGCGTGTAATATTGGTGACCACATTGCCGAAGTAGTCAATGTACAGTACCTCACAATTCGATGGGTCAAACTTGCGTGCTGTACCGGCTGCGGGTTCATAGATGCTCAACTGTATCCCGGCTACGCCTTTTTCTCTGATGCTACCGGCAACACCCGCCGCAGCCAATACCCAATCCCTGAAGTTTGTTTGGTTTCCCGATTCAAAGCACAGCCGGTATTTGTTTGGCTTCCCATCCAGTGCAGACTGTATTATGCCATTGTCTGGCACCAGGAAAAAATGTCCCTCAAACTCACATAGAAGCAGCCTCGCCGGCGCAGCATAGAAAGTGTCTACCAGCACAATATGGATAGTGCCGGCAGGGAAGTCGCTCCATGATGTGCGCAGCAGGTAAGATGCCTGTTGTATGCCGAAAGGCGGGACTTCGTGGCTTATATCAATAAGAGCAGCGTCAGGAAGCTTTGAGAGTATCATCCCCTTAACGGCGCCTGCAGAGGCATCGTTCAGTCCAAGGTCGGATAAAAGTGTTATGACAGCCAAGGTGGAGGAAACAGGCCTTAAAATTACAAAAGCAAAGTGGTCCTTTTATCGTAGTATCAGATGACTTTGGTTTGGTCTGCTTAATTTTGAATGGATGGAACTGGTTATAGCTTCAAACAACAAGGGAAAGATCAGGGAGATACTAGAGTTGCTTCCTGATGCCGTGCTCCTGTCATTGGAAGATGTTGGCTTTACAGACGATACGCCGGAACCTTGGCATACATTCGAGGAAAATGCATTGGCAAAGGCCTCGGCGGTATATGCATTCTGCGGAAAAAATGTGTTTGCGGACGATAGTGGCATTTGTGTAAATGCGTTGGACGGTCGCCCCGGGGTTGATAGTGCACATTTCTCAGGTACGAGAGATGATGAACAAAACCTCCAACACCTGCTGCGTGAGCTGGAAGGCAAGGATGATCGCAGTGCATACTATAAGGCTGTCATCTGCCTTATCTGGAATGGTGAGGTATATTATTTTGAGGGCGTTTGTAATGGTCATATTATTTCTGAGAAACGCGGCGGCGGTGGTTTTGGCTACGATCCGGTATTTGTTCCTGATGGCTTCAGCCATACCTTTGGCGAGCTCTCGCCCGACGTTAAGAACAGCATCAGCCATCGCGGCAGGGCAGTGAGGAAAATGGTAGAATTCATAAAAAGCAAGGAGCAAACGTGAAATTTTCGATAGGGGATAAAGTAGTACTGAAGCGCACCGGTGAGGAAGGCCGTGTTACAGCCTTCATAGATAAGCAGCTTGTAGAAGTAGAGGTGAATGGAACTGCTTTTCCTGTGTACCTGGAAGAGGTGGACCACCCCTATCTGAAATGGTTTACTGAGAAAGGAACTACACCTGGCCGCAGGCCTGTGCAGCAGGAGATAGCAGTAGAGAAGCCTGCTGTGCGTGCACCGCGGCTCGCAAAGGGCATTTATCTTTCCTTTATGCCTGAATTTAAGATGGTGGATATGGAAGAAATTCCGGACACGGTAAAGGTCTATCTGCTGAATGAACTGCCCGTAAGTACAAAGTATAGTTACGAGGCGCGAGGTCGCAATGAAAGCCTGTTTAAACACGAAGGCACGATACATGCATTCGGCAATGTGTACCTGCACAGTATGCCTTACATTGAGCTGAGTGACCAGCCGCGTTTTCATTGGTCGCTTCAGGATGCGGGCGACACCATGATGGCGAAGGAGGAGAACATTCTACGCATAAAGCCGGCAAAGCTTTTTGAGCATATATCGAAGATAATGGAGGGTGGTTCCTCGTCCTTTAGCTATTTGCTCATTGATGGTTTTAAGCCGCAGCCCGAGGAAAAGGAGGAGACTTTTGTACCGGTGGTGCGCGCCGGTCGTGTAGATGTGCAGTCTGTGAACCGCCGCGAAGAACCCAGGCATGAACTGGACCTGCACATAGAGCAGTTGCTGGACAACGTAAAAGGCCTTACTAATGCCGAGATTATTCACATACAACTATCCACATTGCAGCGCTACCTGCAGCTCGCTATCTCTGCACGGCAGGATCGCATGGTAGTGATCCATGGGCTTGGAAAAGGCAAACTGAGAGAGGAAGTTCATAACGTGTTGAAGACGGTGCCCGAGGTGGCAAGGTATAAGAATGAATGGAGCGGGAGATATGGCTTTGGCGCCACTGAGATCTTTTTTCGTTACGCATAGCGGCGTTTTTCGTCCTTTAGGCCGCTAATTGCAACATTCAAACAGCGTAACGGTTGGCGTTACTTTGTATCGTATTTTCATAGTGCAAAACCTCGCTGAAACAGAATGAAGGAACTACCAACTACCGTTAGGAGGTCTATCGAGTTGCTGGGCTTATGTGCCCTTGGTGCTGTTATTGCCATCGGCAGCGAGGTCATAATGCCCTTGCTGATGGCGGGTTTTATGTCCTTGTTATTGTTACCCGTGTTTCGGTGGTTGCGCAGGCATCGCTTGCCGGAGATTGTAGCGATCATAATCTGCATTGCACTTTTATTCCTCGTGGTGGCCGGTGTAGCGATATTCCTCTCCATGCAGGTCGCAGGCTTTCTGGGTGATATTGATACAATCCAAAAGAATCTTACTCTTCACTGGAACAGCCTGTCTGAATGGATAAGCCAGAAAACGCATCTTACGCTTAAGCAGCAAATGAGCCTCATCCAGAAGCAGGGGAGTACGCTGGGAGAAAATATAACGGGCTATTTTACCAATGCGTTTAGTTCGCTCACCAACATCTTCGTGTTTTTGGGTCTGCTGCCTATTTATATCTTTCTAATCCTCTATTACCGCAATCTGCTATTACGCTTCATATATCTCTGGTTCGAGGAGGCGCAACACCCTACAGTAGAAGAAGCTGTGCGCGAGACAGAAGTAATTGTGAAGTACTATCTGATGGGTCTTCTCATCCAGATCACTTACCTCACGGTGTTGCTGGGCGGCATCTTGTTGTTATTCGGCATTCAGCATGCAATTCTTATTGGTATTACGTTTGCAATACTCAATCTCATACCTTATGTAGGGGCATTGGTGGGCAATGTGATCGGCGTTTTACTCACGCTCACTACTTCGCAGGACATCTGGCAGATATGGATCGTGCTTGGTACGATCGCCTTTGTGCAATTTCTCGACAATAACATCCTCATGCCGCGCATAGTGGGCTCAAAGGTGAAGGTGAATGCCCTGGTAAGTATCGTTGGAATAGTATTGGGTGGGGCACTTTCTGGGGTGATGGGCATGATCCTTTCCATACCGGTGATGGCCGTGCTGAAGATCGTGTTTGACAAATCTTCTAACCTGAAGCAGTGGGGGCTTCTATTGGGCGACCACCGGCCTGAGCTTAGTCCCGTGGCGAATCGCATGTACCGGATAAAGCACGACCTGGAACAGAGACACGATGCGAAAGTTGATGAAAAACTAGACGAAGCAAGCGAAGAACAAGGAGGGGAGTAACACTTATCCCTTGCCGTGTTTCGCGTCCGTCCATATGTTCTCAATATTCCATTCTAATTGAGCTTGTAGAGGTTCTTTTCGCTCCGGGCAGTGGGGCATAGCACAAAGTTTGCACTGATAGGGCATGCAACCATCTATGTGTATGAACAGTTCCACTTCATTGTTAAAGCTGGCTCGTATCAGTTGTTCCAGGTCATGGATCTCTTTGTCTGCATCAGAAACTTGCAGGTACCAAGGCAGGGTCAGGTGGGCATCAACATGCATGAGGCTTCCATACTGAATTACGCGAAGGTTATGAAGGTCTACCCACTGATTCTTCCTGTTCTTTTGCACCACTTCTATCACCTTTTCCAGCGTCTTAAGATCCATTTCGTCCATCATGCCAGCGAGTGATCGGCGTAGGATCTTGTAGCCGGTAATAAGCGTGATAGCTGCAAAGATCAGTGCTACCGCGCTGTCCAGCCACGGCCACTTATTGTTGGTTAGCACCAGTATTGTGAGCCCTATAAGAATAGCCGCGGTGGAATAGGCATCTGTAACCAGGTGGCTGCCTGCGCCCTGCAGCACAATAGAGTGATTTTCCTTGCCCTTCTTTATCGCGTACAGTCCGGCAATGTAGTTGAGTAAGCCTGCCACCGCAACAATGTAGAGGCCGAGGTTAAGGTTTTTCAGGGCTCCGGGATGCAGCAGGTGCATTATACCTTCATAAATGATTACGAGGCCGGCCACCATGATCAGCGTACCCTCAACGGCAGCCGTGATAAACTCTGCCTTGCCATGACCATAGGGGTGATTGGTATCGCGTGGGCGGGCTGCAAGCGTCACGCTGTACAAGCCCAATATTCCGGCCACCATATTCACTATGCCTTCCAGTGCGTCTGTAAGAATGGTAACGGAATGGGTAAGCCACCATGCAAGCAACTTGCCTGCAAAGAGGACAATGGATAAAATTAGTATCAGTCGCTGGATGCGGATGACCATGCTGTAAAACTAATGTCTTTCCGCGACTACAGGTAGCGAGGCTAACTGTTATGGATGAAGCTCCTTGTATTTCGCCTTGGCACGGTCCAGGTGCTTGATAAACTTATCAATATCAGGGTCATAACCGTATCCTGATTCAACGAGTTTTACACCGGCATCATCTACATAGAAATAGAAAGGCTGAGAGTTTGCACCAAAATTAGAAGCCTGCAGATCTGCGTTTTTATTGCCCACACTCACTACCATCGAATTCAATGCCTTCGAAAAATACTGCTCCTCTTTCGGCAGCTTCAGCTTGCTCATGTCGCAATAGAGTGAAGCCACAACAAAATCTTCTTTCAGCCTCTTGGCTACTTCCGGATTGGACCAAACCTGCGATTCCATCTTGCGGCAGTTTACACAGTTAATGCCCGTAAAATCCAGCATCAGCGGACGCTTCAGCTTGCGAGATGCCTCGACTGCTTCGTCATAATCGAAGAAAGTTACCAGTCCCAGGCTCTTAACAACCGGTGGCTCGTATATTTTTGTTTCTTCAACATACTTCACGGGCTTGATGCCGCCAACATTGTCTGCATGCATGGTTTCGCCACCCCCACCAAAAGCGTCGAACGTACCCATTGGAGGCAGGAATGCACTCATGCCATTTAACGGCGCACCCCACATGCCTGGTAGCAGGTATGCTGCAAACGTAAACGAGATAATGGCTATGAACAGTTTGAAAATAGAAGTGTACTCCTGACCATAGATATTCTTAGCGGGAGCGTCGTCATGAGACAGTTTCAGCTTGCCCAACACGTAGAAGCCAAGCAATACAGAAAGCACTATCCACGAAGCAATAAATATCTCCCTGTCCAGCAGGCGCCAGCCCATAGCCAGGTCAGCATTAGACAAGAACTTCATGGCCAGCATCAGTTCCAGGAAGCCAAGCACAACCTTCACCTGGTTTAGCCAGCCACCGGAGCTCGCCATCTTATTCAATAGACCCGGGAATATTGCAAACAGCGCAAACGGTAGTGATAAGCCGATGGAGAAACCGAACATGCCCACGGCCGGCCCCGCAATGCCTCCCTGGCCTGCAAGCACAAGAAGCGGGCCAACTATAGGGCCGGTACAAGAGAATGATACAATGGCCAGCGTAAGCGCCATAAAGAATATGCCGCCGAAGCTGCCTACACCTGCCTTAGAATCTGTCTTGCTGGTCCAAGAGGACGGCAATGCTATTTCAAACGCGCCAAGGAACGAGATGCCAAATAGAACAAAGATGGCAAAGAAGAACAGGTTCGCAATCCAGTTGGTCGAGAGGCTATTCAGTGCATTCGCACCAAAAATGAACGAGATGGCAACACCGAGAACGGTGAATATGATAATGATAGACAAGGAATAATACAACGCATTCCGTATGCCCTCTTTGCGTGTCTTACTACGCTTGGTAAAGAAACTTACGGTAATGGGTATCATGGAATAGACACACGGTGTTATTACTGCCGCAAACCCACCTCCAAGCGCCGCCAGGAACAGCCACAGCAGCGATTTGTTACCATTTTCTTTTTTTGCGCCTTCCGAATCGTTAGTGCCGGTAGCTTTACCTGCACTATCAATCACAGCATCAGAAGTGGTGGTGTTCGCAGACGAATCACTTGTTCCTACAGTGCTATCAGCAGGCATAGCATTGGCCATATCTGCAGCACTGTCTGCAGTTTCAGGATCCTCCTCTCCACCGGCATCCTTTATAGCCACACTGAAGGCTACAGTTTTGGGCGGCAGGCACATCTGGTCATCGCATACCTGGTAGGTATACATGCCACGAACCTTCGTGTTTTTTGCTACTGTCGCTTTTTGCCTGTATTCTACTGCATCGTGAAAGTAAGTCACCTTGCCGTCTACGCCATCCATCAACCCTGTAATGGCATGTCCATGCTCGGTAACGGTGCCGTTATATTTTACGTTTTTGTTTTTGTCAAATTCGAATTCGGGTGGCATTTGCAAGCCATCGCCACCGGGTTTCAGTGACCATATGTGCCAGTTTTTTTTCAGCTTCAGCTTGAAAACGATCTCATACTCATTGCCCTGCTTTTTCTGAGCTTCAACTTCCCACTTAGCAGCGTCGTTTATGATCTGTGCCAATGCACTGCTGCCGCTCATAGCGGTGGCTAGTACGAGCAATAAAGCTTTAAAAAACCTGGTCATACTTCCTGTCTCCATTTGCCGGCAATGGTCTAAACCGAACCATCGCCTGTAAACTATTTGATTTCAAAGACAAAATCCTTGTCCACCGGCGCCAGGCAACTTTTGTCGTCACATACCTGGTAGGTATGCTTGCCCGTTACTTTCACCCCTTTCCCTTTCACCTTCACATTCTGTATATAATCTACCTGCCCACTCAGATAGGTGACCTTGCCATCCACGCCTTCCATTGTAGTTGTTGTGGCATGGCCTTTCTCCGTCATCTCACCTTTCAGCTCCACTGCAGCATTTTTGTCGAAGACGAAAGCAGGCACTATCTGGAAGCCATCACCACCCGGTTTCAGCGACCATATGTGCCATCCCATCTTCAGCGACAGGTGCGCTATCAGCTGGTATTCATTTGCCCCTTTTTTCTTCACTTCATAGGTCCACGTAGTAGGGTCGCCGGTTTGTGCCCTTCCTGACAAACAGGCCCAGATCAGTATCGCTATTACAGAAACTATTTTCTTCATGCTAGTTACCGCTTAATATATAAGACAGTGCAATTTAACCGCCACGCGTTTACATTGTTGTAGTTCCGGGCAGTTTTAACGTTTGTTTTCGCCGCTTTAGCTTGCGCAAAGGGCCAGTAAAATATTCTTGCCGTCAGTATTATTCAGCGATGGCGAGCAGGCCCTCTCAGGGTGAGGCATCATGCCATATACATTGCGATTGGCATTGCATATGCCGGCAATATTGTTGATAGCGCCGTTAGGGTTTGAGTCTATGTGCACTTCGCCATGCTCATCACAATAGCGGAATACGATCTGCTTGTTATCGTTCAGTTGCTTCAAGGTAGCGGCATCAGCATAATAGCGACCTTCGCCATGTGCCACCGGTATTTTCAGCGCCTGCGTGCCCACCATCCGGCCCATTGTGCTATCGGCATTTTCTGATTTTATGTACACATTCTTGCACACAAATTTTTGGTGGTCGTTTTGCAGCAGGGCACCCGGCAGCAGGCCGGCCTCGCACAGTATCTGGAATCCGTTGCACACGCCCAGTACCTTGCCACCCCTGTTTGCAAAATCGATAACCTGCTCCATAAGCGGGCTGAAGCGCGCCAGCGCACCACAGCGCAGGTAGTCGCCATAAGAAAATCCCCCCGGCAGCACTATGCAGTCGTCAGTGGTAAACATACTCAGGTCGCGGTCTTTGTGCCACAGCATCACCGTTTCCTGCTTCAGGTCGTCGCGCAGAGCGTGCATCATGTCCCGGTCGCAATTGGAGCCAGGAAAAACAATTATTCCGAATTTCATTTAAAAATGGTCATTTATACAGCCACAGGCACATGGCCAGGAACCCTAAAGAGAAATAAAAGATAAAATTACTAAACCGCTTGTTCTTTTCAAGCAAAAGGCCGTGTGATATAATGATACTCAATGCCGGCATCACGATAAGCCAGGCGCTGCGTAGCGTATTGTCAGTGAGTATAGCAACAAAAGTAGATATAATGAAGTAGAATGATATGGCTGTCCAGTCGCGTCGAACGTAGATATTGCTCAAGGCCACGTTTTGCCGCATTGCAAATATTCCGGTTCCCGATAATATTACTATGCCTGCAATGGTGATGATCAGGTAAAACGGGGAAACAACATTGGCAGTGATAGAGAGGCCAAGGTGAGGCCAGGAGCGAAACAGGTACAATCTGTCAGCAAGGAATAAAATACCCGCTACAAAGTATAGGGGTGTCACATATCCCATGAATGCCACGCTCCATTCACCTAGGTTAAAGGGGCGAAACAACACCATACTCACGAGCAATAGCAGGAAAAACGCCAATGCAGAAAACTGGAATAGTGCCGCCACACACAGCAGAAAGCCGGCATTGTAGATGAGCTTTCGCGGTTGGGTGGTCTGTGTGAAGCTGAACATGGCATCTACCGAGCCGAGAAGCAACCAGTTTAGCAACAGTGTTTCGCTAAAGCCGTTAAACGGTGGGTAGATGGAAGTGAGCAGCAGGAACACAAAAGAGGGTATATACGTAGGCCGTGGAAATAGCTTGTGCCTGGAGGCGATTGCCTTGATATAAATTGACTGCGTGAACAGCATTATTACTGAAAGCAATGCATATGGGAAGCCCGCGTGTCTAAAAATGACGTCAATGACCCGCAAAAAGTAGTTATACAGGAAATGGCCCGCTATCGCGTCTGGCGCAACCGGATGAAAAAGTGCCGGGGACTTTACGACGAGCGTAAAGATAAAGAGCACAAGGACCGTAAATGGGCTGTTATTTCTAAAAATGCGGAGCAACTTCCGTTCTTTGGGCGAAGGTAAGCAGTCTGCAGAAGATTCAATAAACGCTTGCTGACGTAGTGGAATTGCGCGTGGATTTCACCTTATATGTACCCTTTTGCCCGCTGAGTGATATATGTATATTTGTGAATGATGCGCTATATTCCCTTTCTCTCATTGCTGGCCTTAGTTTTTTGCCTGGCCTTCCATGTCTCTGCCCAGAATGTAAAACCCATTTGGCGCCCTGAGGTTGTACTTGTTCAACTATCCTCCGAGCAAAATCGCATGAAAGCTTTGAAGGCAGCGAATGACGAGGCAGCCATGGCGCAACTTGATAAAGACCTGCATGGCGTATTCAGGGCCATACGCAATGATTTTCGGGATCATTTTACTGCCTATCCTGTATACTTTTTTATTGATACTAACCTGGCATCTGTGCAACACAACCACCTTGATGGTGTGCTGATCAATGCAGATGATGAGGTTCAACGGCACAATCCGATAAAAGGAAAAGAATTCCAGATCGTCTATTACGGCTATCCGAAGGCACGTATACGTCGCACAGGATACCTGAGGAGTGAAGGCGACGACGCAGATTTTGATACACACTTTGGTAAAGTGTGGGTGGTGTGCGATAGGGACATGAACCAGGTGTCTTACTCCAAACCCAGACCAATACTAAGCCCGCAGGCAGATGCAATAGGCGATGCCCGATACAAATACACCTCGCCAAAGTATAACATTGAATACCGCGCGTCAGCTGACAAGTTACAGAAGGCTATGCTTGATATGGGCCCAAGGTGATAATGCCGGCGTAGCCGCGAATCCGGAGACAATGCTACTCAAACGGGGACCTAAAATCTGCCAGGCTCCCAAAGGAAAGATCTCTTGCTGAGAGGATAGGAGCGCTCACCTGCCAGTCATAGCCAATGCTATCGTAGCTTATACCCGTGTCGTGGGCACCATTGTACTCTGTAGATACAAGGTAGTAGGTCATTGCATTCTCAGTTAGTGCTTTAAATCCATGCGCAAAGCCTTCAGGTATGAAGTATGCCTTGTGATTATCTGCAGAGAGCTCTGATGCATAGTGCTGACCGTAAGTCGGTGATGAGCGGCGCAGGTCTACAATTACATCCATGATGCGACCCACAGGGCAGAAAACGATCTTGCTATGATCATGTGGTGGCAGTTGAAAGTGCATGCCTCGGATCACATCTTTGTGTGAGAACGAATAATAGCTCTCGCGTAGGGTAAACTCTATCCCTGCTTTTGCAAATGACGATTCATGAAACGTCTTTATGAAATTTCCCCGCAGATCGCTTGACGCAGGCAGGCTTATGAGTTTTGCACCATTAAGGACGTCAACTGTTTCCATTGTTACTTCTTGGACCCGGGACTAAGTAATTAAATAATCAGGTAAACGCACACTGAGTAGCGTTGTTTAACCAAAATAAGTTTCTATCTGCTGCATGCATTTTTCGCGCGCGCTGTGGTGCTTGTCGGCATACCACTCAGCAGTCCAGCGTATCGCCGTTCTTGCGTCCAGGGTAGACTGCCAGCCCAGTTCGCGTTTAGCTTTTTCACTATTCAGCAGCAGCAGCTTTGCTTCGTGCACCGCTTTGCTGTCTGATGTGTCTTTGTAGTCACCATTTCCGTAATGCTGAATGAACTCTTTGGTCAGTTCCTCTACCGTGAGCATATCTTCCGGATTCGGCCCGAAGTTGTATGCTGTGCTATACTTCACCGGGTCCTCTGTCATACGGGCTCCCAATAGCAGGTAGGCGCCGAGCGGCTCCAGTACATGCTGCCACGGCCTCACCGATGCGGGATTGCGTAGCCCCACCGTTTCATTGAACGAAAGTGCCCGCACAATGTCAGCCACGATCCTGTCGTCTGAATAATCGCCACCGCCTATCACATTACCGGCACGTGCCGCCGCTATTGATTTTTGGTGGTTGGGGTAGGTAGCCGGGTTAAAAAAAGAACGGCGGTAGGAGTCAATAACGATCTCAGCCGACGCCTTACTTGCTGAGTAGGGGTCGTATCCGCCCAGCTTATCATCTTCGGAGAATGGAAGCCCCCGCTCCGGGTTGTCGTAAACTTTGTCCGTGGTTATCATTACCCCCACAGCAGGATTGGGAAGTAGCCTCATGGCATCCAGTACATGAGCTGTGCCCTGTGCGTTCACCATAAATGTGTAGGATGGCATATCATACCCCCTGCGCACCAGTGCCTGTGCACCCAGGTGAAATACATAATCCGGTTCAAACCTTACCAGTTCTGTCTGTAGTTTCTGCTTGTCACAAACATCCGCGATCACAGAGCTGTAGCACAGCTTGTCGCCTTCTATCTGCACGTATAGGTCATTTAGCTTCTCCGGCGCCAGCGAATAGCCCTTCACGTTTGCTCCCAGCCACTGCAATATCTGCAGCATCCACGCACCCTTAAAGCCTGTATGCCCGGTTAAGAAAACCTTCTTATCCTTGTAAGCTCCCCTTAGAAATTCAGCGTTTACCATTTTTTCCATAGGGGTTGTGTTTGCCACATTTGTTCCAGTTCCTCTTTGTCGCGCAGGGTGTCCATACATTTCCAGAAGCCGTGATGGCGGTAAGCGGATATCTGTTTGTCGGCCGCCAGGTCCATCATCGGTTGCCGCTCCCACATGATGTCATCTGCATCGTCGTGAAGGTATTTGGCTATGCCGGGCTCTATCACAAAAAAGCCCCCATTTATCCAGGTGCCGGAATCTTCTGGCTTTTCTTCAAAGCTGTCTATCGTGCCGTTTTCTTCCATTTTTATTACACCAAAGCGACTTGTAGCCTGTATGGCTGTCATGGTGCAAATCTTGCCGCTTTCTTTGTGGAAGCGAACCAGGTTGTCAATGTTTACATCGCATACGCCGTCGCCATAGGTGAGCATAAACGTCTCATTGCCCACATAGGGCAGTACTCTTTTCAGGCGGCCTGCCGTCATGGTGTCAAGACCCGTATCAATCAGTGAAATTTTGAAGGGTTCTGCGGAGTTCTTATGTACTTCCAGCGAATTGTTCGACAGGTCTACCGTTACATCTGCATTGTGCAGAAAGTAGTTTACAAAATACTCTTTCACCACATGTGCTTTGTAGCCGAGGCAAATGACGAATTCTGTGTGCCCATAGGCCGCATACGACTTCATGATGTGCCAAAGGATGGGCTTGCCTCCTATTTCTATCATAGGCTTTGGCCTCAGCGTCGATTCTTCCGATATGCGTGTGCCCCTGCCACCGGCAAAGATTACTACTTTCATCAGTACGTTTTTATTTTCTTCCGGCAGGTCCTGTGCGTTTGCGGATGCCGGGAACCGCAGGCAGCTTTTTGATGAAAATCAGCCACCGGCATGGTCATTCCGGAAGCGCAATCTTCGGCAACAAATATAAAGGTTTAAAAAGTAGGGTTTGCACAAATTAAGGAGACTTAACCCGCAAATTTTAAGTGCTTCGCTATCGCCTGTATTGCGCTATCCACCTAATTTTCACATAGTTTGAGATGCTTGAAAATTATTTGGATAGTTTATGTGATTAGTTAAATTTGTGTCCTATTCATCACAAAAAAACCGAATTGTGTCGTACGATAACAAAAATTTTGACGAAAGCAGGGGCGAAGGCCGTAACGAGAGTCTGTATAGCAAACGTATAAAAGCAGGTAAAAGGCGAACTTATTTTTTTGATGTAAGGTCTACTCGCGGCAATGACTATTTCATTACCATCACTGAAAGCAAGAAGCGTTTCGACGACAATGGCTATGATCGCCACAAAATGTTCCTTTACAAAGAAGATTTCAACAAATTTTTGGCTGGTCTCACAGAAACTATCAACTATGTGAAGACCGATCTCATGCCAAATTTCGACTTCGACGCGTTCAACCATGATCAGGAGAATGAGGAGGGAAGTATGCCACTGACCACAGTAAGCGACGAAATGCCAGTGGTTACCTCATCTGATGATAATTCATCGGTTGATGAGTGGAAAATGTAATAAAATTGATATCGCGATATTTCCGGACCTCCATGCAAATGGAGGTCTTTTATTTTCCGGCCAGCTTCAGGCGAATGTATCGGACCACGGCACGCAAATGGGATTGGGTATTTAGTTGTGCATTCATAGGCGGAATGGGGTAGGCAGCAGCCCTACATTGCACAGCGCGCAGCGCGGTAGCGTAGCGCTCAAGGCATTTATCCATCGTAAACTCTGTTTCTGCGATTGCACGTGCATCCTTTGCGCGTTGTCTTGCGTCCACTTTTGCAAGTTCGGCTATTTGGCTTGCCCCTTCGGCCGTATCGCCCACAGTATAGACGCGTACGCAGTTTTGGGCCAGCGGATGCTGCTCGTAGTCTTCAATCCCGCTTACTCGTGTACCCACAAAACCGCATCCCGCTCCCAGGGCTTCCATCATCACCAGTGGCATTCCTTCTGAGTTGGACGTAAGGATGACAATATCCGTGTCCGATAAGATCTTCTCAACTTCCTTCGCCGGTTGCCAGCCCACAAAGTATACGGCGTCGCTTACACCCCCTTCGCGGAACTTTTGACCATATTCCCGTTCTGCCTCTTTGCTGCTACCTACGATCTTTAGCAAAAAATCAATGCCGCGCTTGTGTAGCTCCGTGCAGATGGTAACAACGTCATAACCGCGTTTTTCGTAATCTGTAATCCGACCCACAAATCCCAGGCGCAGTTTTCCATCGGAAAATTCGCGTCGTTGAATTTTGGGCAGTTCAATGCCGCACGGGATAACATGAATTTTTGATCTGTCCAGGTCCGGGCAGCGCTCAATGAGTCGCTTTTTTACCCTTGAGGACACGCAAACTGCAGCCGCAAGTTGTTTCTCAAAACGCGCAGCTTTGTCGGCATAGTAGTCCTGGTCGCCGTGTAAAACGCCTACCATCGGGTACCTGTCCGCAACAGCCGCCGCTGCGGCCCACACAGCCATATCATCGGATACAATTATGGGAGTTCCATCCGGTACGCCGCTATTTATGAGCTTTACATATCGAGATGTACGATATGCTTCGGTGCCCAGTTCAAACTCATACCCGGCTTTCTCGGTTACGAGGTTCACACCTGCTGCCTGTCCCTTTACGAGATTGTACATAGGCTCGCGCCCTCCGGAGGAGAAGAAAGGTCGCGCAGGCTCCACCGTCACGAACCAAACCTTAGTTCCGTTTCGTGCTGCAACGCCGGCAGCGTCTGCCATCCACCTGGTAACACCTCCCCGGTGATAGGGATGGCAAAGAAATGCTAGTCGTTCAGGAAATTCCATTAGTAAACCGATGAGGCAAATTAGCGCTTTTTGCTGCAAATGCTCCCGGAGATTCTGGCAATAGAAATAGCGGCGCTTCCTATGTACATTTGCATACTATTACAAACACGATGAGCGAAGAAAAATCATTAAATTTTCTTGAAGAAATAATTGAAGAGGATATAGCCGCAGGTTTGCACGGAGGCAGGGTTCACACACGTTTTCCGCCGGAGCCCAATGGATATCTGCACATTGGTCATGCCACGTCAATTTGCCTGAATTTTGGGCTGGCCCGAAAATATAACGGGAAATGTAACCTACGCTTCGATGACACCAACCCTACCACTGAAGAAACGGAATACGTAGAAAGTATCAGAAATGATATTAAGTGGCTGGGTTTCGAATGGGACAATGAATTCTATGCTTCAGACTACTTCGAAAAGCTATACGAATTTGCCGTCACTCTAATTAAAAAGGGCCTTGCGTACGTAGACGATAGCACTGCTGACGAAATAGCCGCAATGAAAGGGTCCACCACTGCACCCGGGACAAACAGCCCCTATCGCGATAGGTCGATAGAAGAGAACCTGCGCCTGTTCGAAGAAATGAAAGACGGGAAATACAAGGATGGCGAGAAGACGTTACGCGCTAAGATAGATATGGCCCATCCCAACTTGTTGCTGCGAGATCCGCTTATGTATCGCATTAAGCATGAGCATCATCACCGCACAGGAGATAAATGGTGCATCTACCCGATGTATGATTTCGCACATGGCCAGAGTGATAGTATTGAGGAAATAACACACTCAATTTGTACACTCGAGTTTATTCATCACCGTCCGTTATACAATTGGTTCATTGAGAAGTTGGGCATCTTCCCTTCAAAACAATATGAGTTTGCCCGCCGAAACCTTACCTACACGGTTATGAGCAAACGCAAGTTGTTGCAGCTCGTGAATGAAGGTCATGTCAATGGTTGGGACGATCCGCGTATGCCTACAGTCAGTGGTATGCGTCGCCGGGGATACCCAGCCGCAGCTTTCCGTCGTTTCTCAGATACAATAGGTATAGCTAAACGCGAGAATATTGTAGATATCGGACTATTAGAGTTCTGCGTTCGCGAGCATCTTAATAAAACCGCTAATCGGGTAATGGCCGTTCTGGATCCAGTTAAACTCGTAATTACCAATTATCCCGAAGGGACAACGGAGAACTTTACTGCAGAGAACAATCCGGAAGACGAAAATGCCGGTAGCAGGGTTATTCCATTCGGTCGCGAGCTCTGGATAGAGCGTGAGGACTTTATGGAGGAAGCCCCTAAGAAGTTCTTTCGCTTAACTCCCGGAAACATGGTGCGGCTCAAGAGTGCATATATTGTCAAGTGCGAGGGTTGTGTGAAAGATGATGCCGGAAATGTTATTGAAGTGCATTGCTCATATTTGCCTGAAAGTAAAAGCGGAAATGATACCAGCGGCCTCACTGTTAAGGGGACCATACATTGGGTTAGTGTGGAACACGCCCGAACTGCGGAGGTTCGTTTATATGATCGCTTGTTTAAAGTAGAGGATCCTGCGAATGCCGAAGGCGACTTTAAAGACCATATCAATCCGGATTCAATGCAGGTACTGTCAAAAGTATATATTGAGCCGGAACTGGCGAAGGCAGGTGTAGGAGACACAATGCAGTTTATGCGCAAGGGTTATTTCTGTGTCGATTTAGATAGTACCGCAGAGAGAATAATATTTAATCGCACTGTAACATTAAAGGATGCCTGGGCGAAGGAGCAGAAGAAAAATTAGGAAAGGAGCTTCGGCTCCTTTTTTTATGCGCTGCCTTTTATTATCCGTTCGTCGATGTTTAACGGCTTTATACTTTTCAGCTTTGCCGACTTGAAAAGCGGATGAGCCGGGTTCAAAAGGTAGTTGTATTCTTCTGGCATTACTACCGACGGTACTGGCAGTGCCAGGAACCGACCATCGCTAATGAATCGGTCTCCAATTTGCTTTAATGCATCGGGTCCGGGATTCGAGCACCAGTCAGGAGGCAAAACTTCTTGCTTTACAGGTGATGGCAGCTTATCCGGTATTTCTATAGTGGCCATACAAAAGCCTGCACGCGGCATTTTCCCGAGGTGAACGACCGCTTCCAGCAAGGCCAGCGAAGCGCTTTGGGCGGTATAGAGGATGTGGGTGTCCTTACTATTCCATCGGCCGCCATAGAGCGCTGCCCCCTTACCGGAGAGGTCATCGATAAACCTGCAATCGCTGATTCTATATACCAGCATCAGGCAAAAATTCCGTGCTCTATTCGGCCTAGCTCATCCATGATCATGTTAATGCCCAGGGAAGTGTCAAGGAATTCTTTTGGCCTCTTGTCGCCAAAGGCTAGCAGTCGGGTGTTCATCCATTCTCTGAATTCTGGCAGCGAGCCAAGTACTTGTTCTCCGCGGCTATAAAGTCGCGCCAATTCAACCATTCTTTCTGATTGCTCCTGTGAAAGCTTTTGGGCTGCTGTGTACCTACGTAATGTGCGGTCAGATGTATGGATAATTGCGGCCATTTCCACAAGCGAAATATCCGCAATCTCCATCATGTGATCCATGGCTGCGCGAGGAATTCCTGACCGAATCACAGAGATAAGGTCGCTATCGTTTGCAACTGACGCGATTCCTTTATTTCCTTCTATACCCATCATCAATAGTGCTCCCTTTGCTGATGTCGCTGTGGTGGAATTGTACGCAACGAAATACTCATTCACAACGGAGGGCTCTACTTCATTCCTTTTTTCGTCATTTAAATAATCCTTACTACCCATACGTTTGACATTTGTCCCAAAGGTATGGACATTTGTCCGCAGTGCGAAATTTATTTCGCCGCTATCACGCTTATTTCCACATTTACGCCTTTGGGCAGACCGGCTACTTGTACTGTTTCTCGGGCTGGAGCATTGGAGGGGAAATAGCTGCCATATACTTCGTTAACTAACGAAAACTGTCCCATATCCATAAGGAATATGGTGCTTTTGAGGACGTTTGAAAAGTCCATCCCCGCTTCTGTGAGTATAGCAGCAAGGTTTTCCATTACTTTTTTGGTCTCAGTCTGTATGTCATCCTGCACCAGCTGTCCGGTTTCTGCGTCAAGCGCTATCTGTCCTGACACGAAAAGCATGTTCCCAAATTTTGTAGCCTGGTTATATGGGCCTATCGGGGCAGGTGCTTTGGTGGTATTGATAATTGTCTTTTCCATACTTGCAAATGTAATACTAGCTGTACATTTGCACACCAAAATATGGAATACATCCTTCATATAGATACATCTGCTGATATAGGATCGGTAGCAATTAGCGGTGGTGGTAAACTTATAGCCCGTGTGGATAGCGTGGAGCCCAGGAATCATGCAGCGCTTATAAATGGGATGATTGAAGACGTATGTGAAAAGGCCGGAATAAAGCCGTCGGCTCTTTCCTCCATTGCTGTTTGTGCCGGGCCTGGCTCATACACTGGATTGCGAATCGCAATGTCTACGGCAAAGGGGCTTTGCTATGCACTGGATCTGCCACTTATCGTAGATGATCGATTGTCTTTAATGGCGGGTGCTTACCTGTACAAGCGCAAGCTTGAAGAAAATGCAAATATTGCTGCAATACTTGTAGCTCGTGAAAACGAATATTTCATTGGTATACATAACAGTAGCAATGTGACTGTTGTGTCGGCAAAACACGTATTAGCAGCCGAAATGCTAGAAATGTTAAGAAAATCAGAAAGTTTACATATTATATCAAGCGCAGAAAGGACTATTTTCTATGAACTTTCAGTTAGTATTTCACACTTTGAAGAAGATATTACTTTTGACTACAATTATTGGGCAAAATTGGCTTTTGAGAAGCATCAATGTCATGAATATGTAGATTTAATGACTGCGACGGCGCTCTATCTGAAACAAGTCTTTACGCATAAATAATTGATAATGAACATTTTGCGATTCGTCTTATTAAATTTCCACATGGACTTTAACGCAATGTTAACTTTTAATTTCGACATTAACGCACTCATATCCTCTTTAATACGTATGTTTGCAAAATATTCAAGGTTTTAGTAACAACAAGAGTATAAACGGAAGACAATTTTTTATCATTTTAACATCGTAAATTGAAATTTTAAATGGAAACGACGGTATCAGCAAACACTCTGGTGATCAAGGGTTCGAACGAACAAATCAAGTTGGATTATGTAGCAGTAAAGAATGCGGCAATGACTTTGAGGGCTATCAACCACAAGTTGCGCCAGCAGATCATTAAGCTGCTTGAAGAGAACAAGCGTATGAACGTTACTGACATTTATGTGAAGCTTCGCCTTGAGCAGTCTGTTGCATCTCAACACCTCGCTATCCTTCGCCGTGCTAACATCGTTATTACTGAGCGTGATGGTAAGTTTATCCACTACGCACTGAACCATGCCAGGATCGCTGCAGTAGCGAAGTTTGTGAATGAGCTGGTTAACTCAGAAGAGTCAAGCAACTAAGCCAATATAACCTTAGTCGAAATAAGAAAGCCCCGCAATGCGGGGCTTTCTTATTTATTGCGCGTGTTGTATTAGAGATTTTCGTTGCGTCCCAGCTTCCTTAGCATGCGTCCGTGTGCCACTATGGCACTGCGAAATGTTGGCATTGCTACATAAGGAATGCCGTGTTCTGTTGCAGTAGATCTAACAATTCGAGCTATCTCAGGATAATGCACATGGCATATATGTGGGAATAGATGGTGCTCGATCTGGAAATTGAGGCCGCCAATGAACCAGGACACTAATTTGTTGTTTTGTGCAAAGTCTGCCGTATTCAATACCTGGTGCACAGCCCAGCTATTTTCCATTTTGCGCTTATCGTCCGGTTTTGCGTAGTCTGATGTCTCAATTACGTGTGCGGGTTGAAAGATACAAGCGAGTGCCAACCCTGCAACCACGTGCATCGCCAGCAGCCCGCCTACTACATGATACCAGGGCATTTTAGAGAATAGAATGGGTATGGCTACCATGTAGCCCACATATAATAGCTTGAGCAGTATCAGCTCTGTCACTGCGCCGCCCAAACTGATCTTTTGCTTTACCAACAGGCCATTTTTGTGATATCCTATCAGGTTCTTGAAGTCTTTCACAGTAACCCAGTAAATATTCATGATGCAGTAAACAAACCACGCATAAATGTGCTGGTATCTGTGGAAGCCTCTTAGTGGCTTCTCCGGAGACATTCGCAGAACTGCCCCTGCTTCGATGTCCTCATCTAGCCCTTCTATGTTGGTATAGGTGTGGTGCAAAATATTATGTTGAATACGCCAATTCTTTGCGTATCCCCCGATAACATTCAATATGCTGCCAAGGAAATTATTCAGTGCCTTGTTGTCTGAGTAGGCGCCATGGTTAGAATCGTGCATAATGCTGGTGCCTATCCCTACGATACCTGCGCCCATAACCAGCCAAAGCAGGTAAAACAACACAATATTTATGGAGCCCAACCCAGAAACGATGAGTGCGTATGGTACAAAATACATAGACAGCATGGCGGCTGTCTTCCAGTACATTCTTGAATTCGAATAATGAGATATATTGTTGTCTGTAAAGTATGCGTTTACCCTTGCTTTTACTTCGTCGTAAAAACTGTCGGCGCCTTTTGGCGCAAACTTCACTATTACTTTCTTACCTGTCTCTCCCACAAAAAAAATTTAGCAAATATAACCATAAAACAGCCACCCGACAGCTGACCGCCGACATGCTTACAGTAATATAACAAAACGGAGGACTGCCCGTTGAGCTACCCTTCGCTTCGATCATCTTCTAACAAAAAGTGTTGCTTACTTCAGCGTCTGGTCAAGCCATTTAAAGAATTCACGCTGCCACGCAATGCCATTTTGAGGATGCAGCACCCAGTGATTTTCGTTCGGTAGATACAATAGCTTAGCTTTAATGTTGTGGAGTCTGGCAGCCTGGAATGCTTCAAGTCCCTGTTCTATTGGCACGCGGAAGTCCAGCCCGCCCTGCACGATCATTATCGGAGCTGTCCATTTGCTTACAAAATTGCTTGGGTTAAACTTCTCGTAGCTGGCAGGTGTTGGTTTAGCCCAGTACGGACCACCAATGTCCCAATTGGCAAACCAAAGCTCCTCGGTAGTCCCATACCAGCTTTTCAGGTCAAAGAGGCCATCGTGGGCAATAAAAGATTTGAAACGATTATTATGCATGCCGGCAAGCATGAACACGCTATAGCCACCGTAGCTCGCACCTACGCAACCAAGGCGATTTTTATCAACATAGCTTTCTTTGCTCACCTCATCTATTGCAGTCAGGTAATCTTGCATGGGTAGTCCACCCCAGTCTTTGCTGATGGCTTCATTCCACTGCACACCCCAACCCGGCATACCACGGCGATTGGGCGCAACTATTATATAACCCTGTGCCGCCATCAACTGGAAATTCCAGCGAATGCTATAGAACTGGGATAAGGGAGATTGCGGTCCGCCCTGGCAATAAAGCAGTGTCGGATACTTCTTCTTAGGGTCAAAATCGGGAGGGTAAATAACCCATGCACGGAGTTTCACGCCGTCCGGAGTAGTGATTGTCTTCAACTCCGTCTTGCTCATCTCTATGTCCTTGTAAATGCCATCGTTCTCAAACGTTATCTGGCGCATGTCGCCATATTTAGGCTTTACTACATATAGCTCGCTGGCATGGTTCATGTCGCAGCGAGAAACAATTATTTCACCGCCTGCCTGGCCTATTATGGCATTAATGTCCCATTTGCCCTTAGTCACATTAGCTACTTCATATTTGTCACGGTCTGTGCGCGGCACCACAACTTCAAAAAGCTGCACGGTCCCTTCATACGGAGCATTGAAATAGATACGATCGTTTGCGTTGCTCCATATAAAGCCTTCAGCCGTTCCATCCCATTTAGATGTCAGGTTCATTTTCTTCATGGTAAGCACGTCCATGATCATAACGTCGTTCTTGTCAGCTTCATACCCATCGCGAGACATGCTAAGCCAGGCTATCTTCTTGCCGTCACTGCTGAAAGAGGGTTGCGTATCATACCCTGACATACCTTCAGTCCAGTTTGCAGTCTTGCCTGTGGCTACTGTGTAGAAATAGATATCCGTGTTTGTGCTTTGGGCATATTCTTTGCCAAATTTCTTCTTGCAGACATAGGCAAAACCCTTACTGTCAGGAGACCAGGTTAGATCTTCGGCACCGCCAAATGGCTTTTGAGGACAATCGTGCGGCTCGTCTTCCATTATATCTTTTACGGTGCCTGCCTTAAGGTCGGCTACGAAGATGTGCGAGAATCTGCCATCTTCCCACGTATCCCAGTGGCGATAGTTGAGATCGGTATAAACTTTTGCAGTCGTGTTGGGCAGATCGCTGTATATATCCGTTCCGTTCATAGGCTTTACGAGCACGTCTTTTGAGAATGCCACGTACTTCCCGTTGGGCGATACCCATACATTCTCCGCACCTTGCACACCCTTAAATATCTCTTTCCAGGTATTGCCGCTGTCCGGGCTCTGGTAAACAGCATCGTCAGAATAGGCAAACCACATATGATCGTAGCGCTGGCAAATGGTGCGCCCTTCAATAGTCCACTCCGTCTTATTCCCGTCGTCCAGGTTCAACCGATATTGGTGAGTTGTACTTTTCTCGCTCTTCCAGTCTACAGTTTTCGATGAGTAGTAGACATACTTGCCGTTGCTGCTCACTCCCTGGCCCGACACGCGGTGCAGGCTCCATAGAGTTTCAGGGGTCATACGGCGGTTTTGCGCACTGGCGGCACCGGCCAATACCAAAGCACAGATAAGTAGTAATTGCTTCTTCATAGATATACTCTATTTTTTTGATGGCGTTTTGCCACGCAACCCCTTGCCCATGGATGGTTTCGGGGGCATTTCAAAATCAAAAATATTGTCAAATCCTGCCTTTATGTCCAGCGTGTTCGACGCTGGTATTACCAGTTCCGGCTGCCGCTTCAGCAGCAGGTCGCCGGTGGTCCATTTACCATCCTTGTTTCTGTCAACAATAATACGAAATGTGTACCCTGCCGGCTTTAGCCTTGGGAAAAATACCGCCGTATCTACCACTTTTTGCTGGTAAAGGGTATCTGATGCGGTCTGTACCATCAGCAGGTAGTCGGGTTCCCCGGGCTTGCCGGTACTCATATATTTAGAAGGAACATTTAGTTTCAGCGATCCATAATCTGAAGGCCCCAGCGTGCGGAACTTATATCGGAGAGGTGAATTACGAAGGCCCCCAGTGTCAACGACAAGAGACGAGTCGACAGAAAGCGTATACAGCTTGTTATCTGCAAATCTCGCTGATATCAGCACCTTAGTAGAGTCAGCTAAATCATACCGTATTTTGGTAGGTATCGTCGCTGCTTTACCCGCACTGTCATAAGACAGGTGAACGCTGCCACCGCCCGCCGAAATACGATGGTTGAACACAAATTTAATGGAGTCACTACCGTCGAACGTCCGTTTGTTGGTGTCGCTCGTGTCAAGGTTTACTTTGAAAGTTAACGCAGTATCCGGCAGGGATTTGAGGATCTTGCGCTGCTTCGACGGTTTTTCCTTTGCGACTGATTTTGCCGTGTCCGATATTTCCGGGAATACACGTAGCGTTAAAGCAAAGTTTGCAGTGTCAACCGGCAATGCGATACTGTCGCCGAAGGCGATCATTTCTGTGCCACCATCGTATATCATGTTGTTGTTGCCGTCAGCTAACGCATATATTTTGAAGCGTCGACCCGGCAGACCCCTAAAATGGAACACCCCTTGCCGGTCTGCACGGACAGCATACTGCGGCTTTTTTCTGATCACTGCTGTGTCGTCTTCCTGTTCTTTGTATAGCATTACGAGCGCTGAACTGTCTGGCAGGCCAGTAGCTGCATTAAGTACCTTACCTGAATATTGCAGACTGTCGAACCAGTTGCCGGTGCTAAACGTGTATGCATACTTCGGGAAGATATTTCCCTCATGTAGGTCGCGTATAGCCGAGCCGAACGTGATGCGGTAAGTGGTATTTTCTTCCAGCAGCGAGTCTGGTATCCTTACAGTCACGTGCTTGTTTATTCCTGTTACTGTTGCGGGCACACGCAGTATTGGTGACACTATTACTTCCTTCGCGGCATCAGCAAGGGTTACGTATTCGTCAAATCGAAGCACGATCTCGGTAGAGCGGACATTGAGTAATGAATCTGCCGGGGAAACCGACACGAGTTTTGGTGGTTTCACATCTTTCTTGCCGCCCGTAGGCGCCGAAATATTAGCGCAGCCGCTAGCAAGAACACCGCAAAGCAATATATAGATGAAGATGCGTCCGGACATTGACGGCCAAAAATACAGCATTCCCCGCGACCTGAGAGGCATAGTTAGCGCTTGGTCTCTCGTGGTGCCGGTGTAGTTGCGCCTTCTCTTGCCGGTGCCGCCGGCTTTTCATTGCCCTGTTTACCAGGTTTGGCTTTTCTGCCTGGTGCCGGTTTGGGAGGCTGTTTTGCAGCAGGTTTCGGTTCGGCTGGAGGTTTGGGGTCCTGTTTCACCTGTCTTGACACGTCCCACTCATATGGATTATTGTCTGTCCGGTTTGCGCGTCGCTCCGGTTCGGCGGTCGGGTTTATTCCTGTACCGGGAACTATATGCGGGGTGTTTCGCTTCGTAAGCATTTCCTGCCTGAAGGGCACCTCATGTGTAGGGTCGTCATTAACTCCTTGGGGCTCTTTAAGTGGGTATGGGGCCACCACCACATCGGCGGGGTAGGGGTCCTCACCACTTCCGGGCACGGTTGGAGCTATCTTACCGGGCTTAAACAATTTCACTTCGTCATTATGCATCCTCATGTTACGGCTCTTCGAATCGCGCACACGGTACACCTGTACAGGACCGCCGGTTGCCTGCTTCACTTGAGACATGCCTGGTCCGGTAATATAAGTCGTGCCGCGGTGATCGAACGTGTTGTTTACCGGGCGTGTGCTTTTCAGGTACTTGCTGTTATTCCCAGGGCCATTCCAGTAGCGATAGTACTGGTCGTGATATATGTAACGTTGTGGCAAAAACACCCACCAGTCTGCGGGGCATTTCGTGCTTACGTTTTCAGAAGTGCCCGGACCTAGTGGTGCCCAGCCAAACACGCCGTCGTCTGCCCTCCACTTCACCCAGGCAGGTGCCCAAGTGTCTCCCGGTATCCACAGCCAGCCATAGTAGGTATCATAAGTCCAGCGACCATAGTGGAAAGCCGCCCATCCCCAGGGGTAATCCGACGCCCACAGGTTACCGTATTCTGACATCACCCATTTGCCGTTGGTATAATATGGCCGGAAGTCGCCCTCGACGGCTGGTGCCCAAACATATCCATATTGGGGCTCCTGTATCCATTGTCCATAAGGCGCCAGGCAACTGTAAAAGTCGGCGTAGGATACATACTGGTCTTCATACTGTCCCCGGGCTGGTGTAGCCATTACCAAGAAAATGAGCGAAAGACGAAAGATGCACTTACTTAAAGTGCCAGGTAAACCGAGAAGTATCATAAACAGGACTTTCCGCTGTAAATATAGGTCGAAGCAGGAAATATGCCTGATAAACGGATGAATACACCCGTTTTCCACGTTTCGACCTCAAATTTTGAAATTATCAGCGAGGGCAATTATCTTTGTCCGGAGTTAAAACAGATATAATGCCAAAGAAAGTAAAACCTACCGGCAAGCAGAAGTCAATGTTCCTTTTGCATTGTGTGGTATTCGCCATTGCTACAGCCCTCTCTTTGAAGTTCTATGACTATGGTGTAAAGGGTTGGGCATATCCATGGCATGCATGGACAATAGCTGCATGGGCATTGTGTCTGCTAGGTCACTGGTGCATTGTATACATGAGCATCGAAGACCATGGCTACGATACATATCGTCAGCAGCAGGGTAAGCAATAGGCCCATCTCTCGTATTTACATATTCTCTACGTTGGCAGTGTTCTAAACTGTTTAGGGTACTTTGTGTCTCGAAACCTCTTGGTGCCCAAGGCTACCTTTTACAAACGCAGTTAAACAAATTGTGTTGTGTTAGGTGAGTTTGTTGCATATTCAAAGAAAAAAAAAGTAAATTGTGCGTTAATAGCCGATTATATTTGTTAACACTTAAACACACTTTAATATGGACACATCGAAAATGATAAAGGCATACTGCCTCAAGACAAAGGAGAAAAATGTTCCTATGCATGATGCAGTAATCACACGTACTGCGCGTGGTGGATATATGGCATCCGGCCATGATGGCAAAGGAAACAAGATGGCCGCGATAATGAACGAAGCTAAGGCGCTGCAGGCGATAAAAGACGGCGTGGCTAAAAAGGACTTCTAGTAATATTTTTTCTATTACTAGCACCCTGCACTCAAAGTGCAGGGTGCTTTTTTTTTAGGTAAATTATACTGACACCTTTTCTTTACTTGTAGTTGTGATAGTTCGGGCGGGCAGTGACTTTTCTTGCGTTTACATTCACCGGTTATAATGCACACCGACGACAGACAATTGTCCATATTTTCTTATTTTTACGATGTGGTGAAATCGTTTTTTCTAAGACTTCTTACAATACTCCTCATGCTGGGGTATACCGCCGGCGCGGTGGAAGTCTCGGTTTCATTTCATTTTTGTGGCGGGCATTTCCGCTACGTCTGTTTCACAGAAGATACCGAAGAAGACTGCTGCGGTGAGAATGAGAAAAACACTCATTGCTGTACAGACAAGGTAATAAAGGCGAAGAACGCACATGAACATGCTGCCGCAGCTAAGTGGGTGTTGGCTCATGGTACAGGTTTCGTTGCCATTAATACCTCGTCGACACCAATATTCCCTTACTTATCTCCAGCGTATCGCCGGAGTGAGCCATGCATTGCATGCAATTCGTCGCCACCACGACCGGCTGATATTCCGATCTATCTGAGAAATAGAGTGTTCAGAATTTGATTTACTGCAACAGGGTCTTGTGGTGCATTACAGCATCATGAGGAGTTTCGTGTTTCAATCTTATTCTTTTCACTTAATCGTTTCAGAAAAATGAAAAAACTGTTTACAATGGCAGCATTGACTTTTGCAGCTGCCGCTTCTATTGCCCAGACTACTGCAACTAACTGGACGGCATCCGATTGCAATGGGCTTTCACATACATTGTTTAATGAATTGGATAGTGGCAAGGTAATAGTATTTGCATGGGTCATGCCTTGTACTTCATGTGTTGGCCCATCCAAGGCAGCCTACGATGCTGTGCAGAGCTTTGCAACCAGCAATCCCGGCAAAGTTCGTTTCTATCTAGCAGATGATCTCGGAGATGCTACCTGCACGTCGCTTACAAATTGGGTTACCACAAATTCGATCGGCAGCACTGCCAATATGAAAATATTCGGCAATGCCGGAAAGGTTATCGATGAGGATGATTTTGGAGGAACAGGCATGCCTCACATTATTGTAATGGGTGGTGCGACGCATACAATTCATTTCAACAAAAAGAATAGCTCGTCTAATGATCCATCGGGAATTACGGCCGCAATTAACGCCGCGATCGGAAGCACTTCGGTTGCAGGAGTGGAAAGTCGTGTAACATTCTCCATTAGCCCTAACCCGGTTACTAATACGCTGAAAGTTACTTCTGCAGAGCCCGTAAGTAGCATACAGGTGATGAGGCTTGATGGTGCACTGGTGAAGGAGTACAATTTCCCTGCCGGTGCACTAAACCCGATGTCAGATTGTTCGTCGCTTCCGGTCGGCACTTACATGGTTAGGGTCACAGGCAAGAAAGGTGCAACGGCAATCCAAAAGTTCACCAAACTGTAGCCTTATGAGGAAGACGATTATTATTGCCGGAATTTTCGGCACGGTTTTGCTTATTCATGCATGTCATAAGAAGACAGATAATAACCCGGTATACGCTCCCACTGCGCAGACCATAGAGGTGCCGGCCTACGTGGAGAAGTATGTAGGTAAGATGCAGGAGCCGGCTGATAACCCTACGACGAAAGAAGGGGTACTGCTGGGCCGTAAGTTGTTCTACGAGGTTATGCTGAGCAACGACAACACAATGAGTTGCGCCACCTGCCACAAGCAGGAGAATGCATTTGACGATCCGCGTCGATTCAGCCTGGGAACCAACGGTACCGCCGGCAACCGAAACGCAATGGCAATAGTGAATGCAGGGTGGGAGAATCACTTGTTTTGGGATGGCAGGCGCGCCACGCTGGAGGGGCAGGCACACGACCCTGTAACCAACCCTATAGAGATGGCTAACAACTGGCCGGAAGTAGTGCGCAAGCTGCAGGCCAGTAGTGTATATCCGCCTCTTTTTTTTAGTGCGTTCGGCACGAAGACCATAGACAGTAATATGGTGGTAAAAGCCATTGCGCAGTTTGAGCGTACGTTGGTCTCTTTTGGCAGCCGTTTTGATAAATACTTCTACGGTGGCGATACTACAGTGTTCAGTCAGCAGGAGAAAAATGGCTTTGCTATTTTCACGGGTAAGGGTTTGTGCAATAACTGTCACTTAATGAACACGCTGCTAACCGACCGTGACTTGAAAAACAATGGACTTGATGAAAATCCCGCCGATGATGGTAAGATGAAATTCACAGGGATCAGCACTGACCGGGGCAAGTTCAAAGTGCCGACATTGCGCAACATAGGGGTTACGGCCCCATATATGCACGATGGCCGTTTTGCTACTCTGGCCGATGTAGTGAATTTCTACAGCTCTGGCGTGAAACAGACCAGTCCGAACCTGGATGAGCATATGCCAGACTTTGGCAGTGGGCTGAATCTGACGAATGAGGAGAAAGCAGATCTGGTTGCATTTCTGAATACACTTACAGATCAGGCATTTCTCACTGATGCAAGGTTTAGTAATCCTAATTAACTAACGGCGATATGGGCGATCAAAGTCCATATCGCTGTTTTAAATTTCTTCTCTTACACCCATTGCATCAAGATCATGGCGCTCCTTTTACACAAGGATGCCTATTTTTGAAACTATGCGATGGATGAGCTGTATAGTAATGGTGGGATTAGCTGTCGCCGGGGCGGCAACATCTGCGTTTGCCCAGGGTGATAGTATAGTGGTACGAAACAAATGGTGTGCTAAGAAGGACTCACTTCTGTTGTTTTACGGTGGCAACAATACAATAGAGGTCTTTGGCAATGGGATAAAGCCTACGGAAATAAAGCTAAAGAGCCTGGACAAGTCATTGAGAATAGGCCTGCCGGAAATAAAAGGAGACACCCTGGCTGTGCTTGCAATGCCCTTCAAAGGAAAGGCAAAGCAGATGCGCCTTGCTATTCTCAATAGCAGAACAATGAAGCCTATAAAGACCATAGAATTTACTGCAGATGACATCCCGGATCCAGTAGCAAGATTGGGCGTGATAGAAACTAATGAAGCGCCGAAAGATCTGATACAGCGGCAAACAAAGCTTCGGTTGTTTTTTCCTGGTTCGTTATATAGCTACCCATACCGCATCAAGCAATTCAACTTCAGGACTACGATACCTCGGGGCAAAGTAGATATGCCTGTGAATGGCGTGTTTATGAATAATAACATACTGCGTGCCATAGCAGAAACCCCTGATGGCGATACAATCACCTATGGTAGCATACAGGTTACCTGCCCGGAATGTGCCACGCGTACGATTAAGGACCTTCGAATAAGGATCAAACCAGCCGTGGACACTGTGAAAGGTGCAAAAAACATACCTAAGTAAACAATTCTCATGCATAAGTGGCGGGATAACTTTACATCGCGATGCGATGGCTAAATATCCTTCTGAGAATTATCCTCATTTCGGCCGGCTTAGCTATGGTTCTTTGTTGCTGGCTTGTTGTTTTCATCTTTACGCACAAGGACCAGGTGGTAAGCGCTGTCGAAGAACAACTACGCGAACACATAAACGGCGAACTGCGCATAATGCACCCGGAGGTAAGGGTGGCAGCAAGTTTCCCTGGTGTCGCCATCTCTTTGCACCGGGTGGAGATAAGAGATAGTTTATGGTCACAGCATCACCGGACATTACTGAAGGCTGATCATTTTTTCATTTTGCTCAACCCCTTACCCCTGATAACAGGCAAAGTGCGAATAGGTGAGGTGGAAATGCGCGCGGGGCAGGTGTGCCTGTACACCGATACCACCGGGTACAGCAATATGAGCGCCTTTCGCAGAAATAAGAAAGGTGGCAAAGGGAAGACTCCTGAAATAGACAATGTGCTGCTCACGGATATGCGTATCATCATCGTGCATCAGGCAAAGAACAAGGATTTCAATTTTGAAGTGAAGCACCTTGCAGCAAAACGGAAACATGTGAAAGACGGGTGGAAGGCGACGGTGGCGCTAAGTGCCGACATCCATAGTATGGCGTTTAACACGGAGAAGGGCAGTTTCCTGGAGGGTAAACACCTTGAAGCGAAACTGAAATGTACTTACGATAAGAAGGAGGATGCCATAACACTACCTCTACAGGAACTTCGTATCAATAAAGAGAGCATAGACACCCGTGGTAAGTTTAGCTTCAGAGAAGGTGAGCCTGCGAGGTTTGAGCTCTATTTCGGGTCGAAGGGGATAAGATACAAGGAAGCACTGAGCCTGATAACAAAGGGTATATCGAGGAAGATACCGGAATTTGATTTCGCAGATCGGGTGGCGGTGCAGGCCACTTTGATAGGGCATGCTGCATACCTCGATACGCCGCACGTGCACGTTTCCTGGCAGGTACGCGACAATACCTTCACTACGCCGGCCGGAACCGTGACGCACTGTAGCTTTCTGGGAAGCTATGATAACGAGCGCGTACATGGTGCGGGCCATAAAGACCCTAATGCCCTCATAACAGTTCGCGGTCTGAAAGGGATCTGGGAGGGTATAGATGTAACTGTTGACACGTTGAGCATTGCAGACCTCATAAATCCGGTGCTGGAAGGAAGGCTGACTGCCAGGGCAGACATGGCGAAACTGAACAAAGTAGCCGGGGAAAGCGCCTTTCTTTTCAAAGCTGGGAGCCTCCAAACTGACATTGCATTTAAGGGCTCGCTGGAAGGGCTGGACACCGCAAAGCCTTATATCATGGGCATGCTGAGGATAGACAATGCAGCGCTGGTGTACAAGCCCCGCGGCGTGACCCTAACGAACACCAACGCACGCATACGCTTTGCCGGTGACGACGTGATAGCCGACACGCTCACCCTGTCTTGCGGCACGAGCTCCATGGGTCTGCACGGCACATTTAAGAACTTCCTGCACCTGTACTTTACATCGCCGGAAAAGATCGTGATGAATTGGGATGTAAAGAGCCGGTCGATAGATCTGACAGAGTTGCTGCCCCTGCTGAAAGCGCCTGAGTATAAGGTGCGGAAGGAACGCGGCAACCATGTAAGCATGATACCCCAGCAACTGGGAGCGATACTGGCTAACAATGAAATATCACTGAACGTATCGGTAGACAAACTTATGTACCAGGACTTTGCGGCTACGGATATTTCCTGCAGGTTGGCGTTGGATAGTGCGGGCTTCCGGCTGACGGATGCGAAGCTGAACCATGCCAACGGCATTATAAGCGCCAATGCAAGAGTGAGGCAGGAAAAGGTGCGCAACCGGTATGAGGTGGATGCCAAAGTGCAGCACGTCTCTGTGAAGCAATTCTTTAAAGCCTTCCATGACTTTGGCCAGGGTGCAGTGACGCATGATGAGATAGGAGGTATATTGGATGCTGATGTGCATGCTACGGGTTACCTGGATAGTGATGGGAAACCTGTGAAACGTTCTGTAACCGGAGAGGCTACCGTTTCCCTGAAGGAGGGATCGCTCGTAGCGTTTGCGCCCATGAAGGTGATAGGCACGCTGCTATTCAGAAGGCGGCAGATGGATAGTATTGCCTTCAGAGAAATAAGCGATAGGCTGACCATTAAGGAGGGCAGGATATTTGTGCCACCGCTGCACATAGAGTCATCGGCGATAAACCTGATGGTGAAGGGCGTATATGCAACCACGGGCAAGGGCACCAACCTGGAAATAGATGTGCCCCTGCGCAACCCTGCCAAGGACAGCATGATAACAGACGAGGCACTGCGACATGCCCGGCACATGAAGGGCCTTGTGCTGCACCTGCGCGCTACAAAGGATGATGACGGTGACTTGAAGATAAGGTTCAGATAGTGCGATGCCTTCGGAAATTCGGTAATGAGGTAATTCGACAATTCGACAATTCGACAATGAGGCAATTCGACAATGTGGTAATGTGGTAATGATATAACTTAAAAAAGCGCCCCGTTCGGGACGCTTTTTAGTCTGTTGTTGCTTTGCTTATTTCTTTTTGAAGAGACCCTTTAGTCCTTCTTTGGCTTTCTCTTCGGCTTCTTTTGCTGCTTTCTTTGCTGCCTCTTCTCTAGCCTTGTTACTCTGGGCCTCCATTTGTTTCCTCAGCTCTTCTTCAGCACGACGTTTCGCTTCTGCCTCAGCTTGTTTGCGGGCCTCTTCAGCTTTGCGTTTTGCTTCTTCCTTCAGTGCGTTAACCGTGTCGCGCACCACTGTCTTCACGCTGTCTACTTTCTTTTCGATCACTTTCTTAATTTCCTCCTTCACATTGTTCAGCGCATTGTTGGCTATGTTCTTCAGGTCGGTTTCTACCTTAGGGCTGGTGGTGGTACCTGTGATGGTGGCAGTGAAGTTTATCTTCTCGCCCAGTGTTATTGGTACACCCTTGCTGGCGGCCTGGCTCACCAGGTTGTTGAGCATCGCATTACCTGCGCTGCCCAGGAGGGAGCGAGGCACCACGAAGTTGGCACCATATTTCAGTGTCTGGTCAAAGCCGTGACTACCGGCAATCTCCGCTTCTATATCCTTGCCGATTTTCATCTTGTATGGTTCCACACTTACACGACCGTTTTCAAAAGTGAAGAATATCTTCACATCCTGCATGTTGATGGTCTTGAACTGGGTAAGCTTCAGCTTATCGGCCAGCTGATCTGTGATAGGAAAGCCACTGAGCAGACCACCCAGCATCATCAGGTCGCCCTTGCCGCTAAGCGTGTTCACGTCAGGAGTCATGTCCGGATTCATCCTTCCATTTACGGTAAGGTTTGATGTAACCTTGCCGGACATATACTTGGCTGCAGGCATCATCTTTTGCACAGTCGCAAAGGAGTTATAAGTCTTCTGGATATCTACTGCCTGCACGCTGTAGTCAAACGCTATGGCAGGGTTCTTTTTGTTTGCCTTGGTAGAGTACGAGCCACTCATGCGGAACATGCCATCCAGTGCCTTTCCAGACAGGTTTTTCAGCGTCACCGCCTCATTGGCAATGGCCAGGCCACCGTTTACACCCGTAAGTGTTATGTCGTCATACTTTATAGTGCCGATGGAAGTGCTTAAATCCACATTGAGGTTTGCAGGTACTACGAACGGATCAGTTGCCGGCGCTGCAGCAGGTTGCTCCGGTGTGGAAGATGGTGTGCCCATAAACTTATTTACATCTACCTGGTCAGCAACTAGTGAGAAGGTGCCCTTCAATGCCTGGTCGCTCATGTAGTAGCCGAGCAGGTTGTCTACGCTGCCCGATCCGCTGAAGTTGGTGCCCATGTAGCGGCCGCGCAGGTTTGATACGGTTACGTTCTTAGGGTTGAAGGTGAGCAGCAGGCTGTTGATAGCCACGCCATCAGGATAGTCTTTAGCCACATAGCTGAAGTCGGCAATGCTGATGGTGCCGGAGGCATCTACTTTATCGAACTGCTTGTTTTGAGCTTGCGCCATAGAGCCTTTGAAGGAGACATCCGCGTTTACCTGGCCGGCAATTTTTGTGCCCTGCTCCAGCGTTACGAACTGGCCCATGCGGGAGAGGTCTATGTGGCCCTTGGCATAGGCATCCACCCACTGCTCTGATACCGGTTGACGCATCAGCATGCGCAGATCGAACGGCTCTAAGCCGAGTACAATGTGGCACTTCTTCAGATCTACCACAGTATGGTCGGTAACGCCATCCGGATTTATGACCTGGAGGTCTACCTGTATGTCCGAAACTTTCTGCGGTAGCGCAGGGTACTGGAAAGAGCCGTCCGCTATTGCGAGGTTCAGCATGAAGGATGGCATTTGCGAGGCCGTGTACTTGCCTTTCACAAAACCGTTGAGTTTTAGCTTGCCTGTTGTTTTTACGTCCTTAAAGTCGGCAGTGTAGATGCCGGGTACAAGCGACAGTATGTCCTTGAAGTCATTAGACGGTGTGCCAAACTGCACATCCATAGCTATAGTGCTGGTATCTGGCATTTGCACGAAACCCTTAGTATATAGTTTCAGACCGTTTAGCTGGATCTTGTCGGTATTGAAGGTGTATTTGCTTGCCTTGTTATCTATCTGCAGGTCCAGGTCTATGGCTGTCTTCACCTTGTTCAGGTAAGGAATGCCTGCGTTGATAAAGGTGATGGCATCAGCCGTAGTTTTTGTGGCAAGTGTGAACGCATCACTAGTAAAGTCGCCGGAGCCGCTATGATCCAGGTTGCGGATGATGGCGTGCATCTTGCCCTGGCGGTCATCATACTCAATGAAGGTCTTGGATATCGAGTACTTTTTCAGCTTCAATGCAAATGGTGTGCTTGGCTCTTCGGACGGTTTAGTTTCCGGAGATGGTTTGGCGATGTCCCAGTTGGCACGACCATCGGCCAGAACAATGGCGTGTATGCGTGCATCGTCCAGTCCTATATTCAGTATTTCGTATTCGCCATTTATCGCCTTCATGATATCGAGCGCCACATTGATGCTACCAGCGGCAACGAGCGTATCGCTTTTGAAGTCGTCCTTGCCTATGATGCTGGCACCTGTGAGCGACACCGACAGGCGAGGGAAACTGCGCAATATGGAAAGGTCGAGGTCTTTGAAATCGACTGTGGCATTCAAGTTTTCGTTAGCCGCCTTTTTTACGGCCGCAAGTATCTTATCCTTGAAAAATATGGGGATGATAATAGCGGTGCCGATGAGCAATACGATGAGTGCCACGAAGCCAATAACAATACGCTTTACTACTTTCATAACGAAAAAAGCTAATTGAGGGTAAAAATAAGACTATTCAGAGGACTGGCATGGTGTTAACGAAGTTTTAAAGGCTAAGCCAAGCGGTAGGGTATGTGCAACGCGCGAAAATCTAAACTCAAGGGAGCCAAGGGGTAGCACGAAGTTCACAAGGATCTCATATGTATGCAGGGCACAAGGGAGTTGCTTGTGGTTTCGCCGGAGGGATTTTTGCACATTTGTTTTTGCTCACTGTTGTATTGATTTCTAGTGTTTTATGCTGTTTTAAGGTGCCATTATTGCACGAAAGTTGCTCACATTTTTGCACTTGTAGGGTGCTTCGTTGTCTGAATCAGGATGTTCCAGGACCCTCCACCGCGGGCAAGTATCGGGATAGTAGGATTGTGGTAAGGGACTCGTCGATGCCGGTTTGTGTTTTCTTTGACTACAATTGCTATACGGCCTGCCCGAATACCAGGTGGGCTTCGTTGTGTGGCGCACAAGGATGGAGCTGCTCCTTGCAGTGACGTGCTGGTTATTGGACAACTCCGTTAGGAGTTTAAGCTCTGTAGGCCATGGTTTCTGAAATAGTCACGCGCTCCGTAGGTGCGCAACTTCCCAATTTCCAGAAAAGAATCTCATTTTTTGATTTTTGCTCATGTTGATATTGGTTTACAGTGATTTATTAAATTTTGTGGGTTCAAAATCTCCCATTTTCTTCCCGCTTTTCTCTCGGTTTGTTCCCGGTGTTTTTGTCTGAACTATGATGTGTAGGATTAAAGGATGGTAGGATTGTTGTTGGAAAACATATGGGGAAAAACTAAGAATTTTCGCCGCGGCGAACACGGTCCTGTTTCCGGTACTGTGCGTAATCGGAAGTTTTTTGAGTAAATGATTGATTTTCACCTAATACCGTTTTTACTCACTTCCGAATCACTTCCGCCACGGCGGACGCGTCCGACTATTTGCGGTTTCGTCTTCCGACAGGAAGTGTGGCTCGTCCTGATTTTGGTTGACACCCGTTATCTCCGCTTGCGTGGCTTAACCGCGAAGTACGCGAAGAACCGCGAAGGTTCGCAAAGCCTACCATGTTTCTAGGTCACAAAGCTATGAAGGGTGTTTGGTTTGGTGAAAATTTTGGGTGGGGAAGATATCAACAATTTTTACTGGCGTTGCAAACGCGATGCCCTAGAATCCGCGTTGCAAACGCGGACTAGTAGGGAACATGACACGACACATGAGATAGTTCATTGTTCTTTTTGCAAAGACGGCAAGCAGCTTATGGATTCTTTTGATTTCTTTGGCACAAATGTCTTCTACGTTAACTTTGTTTCCGAGGCCTTCTACCGATACTGCCGGGAAAACAACCTGGCTGAATTTAAGTAGTGCGTAGAAATAGACGACTGCACAATGAATGTCTCGTTGGTGCATAAGGAGAATTATTGGCTTTGAGTTCTCCATTTACGCCGCCCTACCAAGCAGACGCACTTTTATGAAGAAGATTCAATTCGCTCTTAATGCAATTCACTTCTACTTCTTTGTATGGTTTTGCTATTTACATGTTGGACTCAATTATTTTAACCCTGTCGTTTGGATACTCCGCCTGCCGGTTGTCGAAAAATATTTTAAGAGCAAGGGGATGAAAAACACGTCAAAGAAGATCACGGTTGACATGTTTCAAGATAGGACCCGTGGTTTTTCTATTATGTGGGCCGGAGGTTATTTGACCGGACTCATTGGTGCAATACTTTTATCGTTGCTTTCGATAGTCGGATCGTTATTTGGAATCACCATCATCAATAGGGCAGAGCCAACAGTGCTTGGGCTCACTTTGATTACGGCGAGCTATGCTGTTGGTTATTTTCTTGTGTTCAGAAATGAGATGTATCTGGAGTATTTTGACAAAATCGAAAGGATGCCAGGGAAGACGAAGCTGGCCTATGGTTGGTTTAGCTTTGGATTTGTACTCGGTGTTATCTGCCTGTTTTTGGTAAGCCTCCGGGCGCAGTAGTTCCCTTGGTTGATTTTACCAGCAATCGTTATACCGGTCAAATTTAATATGGTCTCGCTGGGTTGCCCCACGCCATGCCACCGAATATTGTTGATATCTTCTCCGCCCGTTTTTTTATCGTCTCAAACAGCCACAGTAGCTTTGTGGCGTCATGCGGGGTAGTGTGGAGCACCTCCGAGGTTTAGTTTACCCTGAACTAAGCGCGTCCTGAGCTTGCCGAAGGGTCGAAGGGCCACACTTGTACGCTGGCCGTAAAGCAAAAACAGGATTATCTAACTAAGGTGTAAACCTATTTCAGGACGATTCACAGTTAGCAATTTTTAGAAGTCCGTAGCAATTCGTAGCAGTTTTCACGCAACTTTTAGCAATTCTTAGAAGCTCGTAGAAGTGTTTAGAAATTAAAAAATAATAGCATAATAAATGCAGGCTTGCATTTCATCCGACAGAAAAATGAATAACTCCCGGAAAAACGAATTTCAGGTATAATATACCTTGGTGGTCCTGGAAGTGTGGAACACCTCGAAGGTGTGCCACACTTGTGCGAAGGCCGGCCGCACGAATCGGGAAGAAAACGGGAAGTTTTCGGGAAGTAAATGGGAGATTTTCGGGAAGTAAGTGGGAAGTTTTTGGGCAGTTTCATTCCGCTTATTTTGTGTAACCAGCTGTAACCCAATGTCAAATGGACAACTGCCCGCATTTAGAGAAATTATTTGAAAAAGTGGGAAGTGAGGCATGTGACCACGAAGCAGATCTGCCATTATTAAGCTGCGCTGCAATACTCTTCGCGGGTTCGGCGGGGCTCACCCTGACATTTTCTTTGTGGTGTTATCAACGGCCTTGGTTAGGCTGTTCTGCAATACTCATCGCGGGTTCGGCGGGGCTCACGCTGACATGCTGTTGTTGAGTTATCACCGCCTTGATGGGACCGTTCTACAACACTCATCGCGGCTTTGATACTTCGACAAGCTCAGTGCGGGCTTGGCTCACCCTGACATGGGTTGTGGCTGCTGCTTGATTTCGCTATCGTATCAGTGTCAGGTCGCTGTAGTGGCGTTCTATGTTGCCGGTGAGGCACATGCCTTCGAAGTAGTAATAGTAGGTGCCCATTTCGGCGGGGGCTCCGTTCCAGTGGCCGTCCCAGGACTCACCCGGACTGGCGCTCATAAATACTACCTGGCCCCAGCGATTGTAAATGGTGAGCTTGTAACCGCGCAGGTTTCCGGGTGTGCTAATGCGGAAGCGGTCATTAAGACCATCGCCATTTGGTGTGAATGAGTTGGGATACATAAACTGGCAGCAAGGTTCTATCTGCCGATAGTCGATATAGGTAGAGTCTACGCAGCCAAATTCGGTCTCTGCTTTGAGGTTGATGCGTGTGGGGGTAGTGAGGCGAATAAACGGTTTGTCGCCCGCCCACATGATTTGTTCGGTAGGGGTCCAGGTATATATCTTGCCGCCGGAGGCTTCGAGGATCAGTGTATCGCCGAGGCACAACCTTGCGGGCGTGGTGAGCACCTGCGGCACTGGTAGCGGGTGTATGATGGCCTCGGCAGGCTGGTGTGCCGAGGTACATACTTTGTAGATACTCTGCACGTACCAGGTATAAACACCGGGTAGTGCCGTGGATGGTGTGGGTGCATCGGGCAGTGCATTGTTGGCGCCATCATACCAGGTAATGACGGCTCCATCTCCCGGCAGCGGCATCTGCAGTGGCAGCGCTATATCGCGCTGGCAATAAGTATCTATGACCGCTGGCAACGGCAGGATGCCGCTGTCAATGATGGAAAGGTCGTAGGTAGAAAAGCAGCGGTCGTCGCAGCGAGCTGTAATGTGGTAATTGCCAACAGGCAGGCTGTCGCGGATGATGCCGGTGCTGTCTGTATACGAAAGGAATGTTTTGCCATCTTTCTCCACTGTTACAAAGCGTGGCACGTAGCCCAGGGTAAGGTCGTACTGTACAAAGGCCTGGTGCACGCAGCGTGTGGGCGCTACAGGCGTGGCGGTGATGATGGGGAAGGGCGTAATGTTGATAGAGTAAGCCAGTGTTTGCCGGTAGGCTATGGGGCAATGGTTGTTTGAGATATCAAGATAGAAGTTGTACACGCCCGGTGCAATGGTTTTTGTGGTCCAGGCAAAGTTGATAGAGGGGTAGGGTGTGTTGTTGTTGCTGATGTTAAGTGTTGCGCCCTCCGGTATGCCGCGGGCTATGATGGTGGTGGAGTCGCCGCCGGGGTTGAGTGTATTGATGTCGAAGTTTAGCTGCTCGGTGCCAACGCAAATGTTTACAATGCTCTTCCTGGTAACGGCACCAGCGCTGAGGTTTACGACCTTGAATGTAGGCGGAATTCCCTCACAGTCGGGCGCCACAATAAATGTCATTTCGCGCTGGCTGGTGCCAACGAGCACGCCATTCCGGTATTCGTTTACCTGGCACACGACAAGGCTGTTCTGTGCCCTGTTTGGCGTGAAGGTGAGCTGGCCGCTGAACTCATTGAAGAAGAAAGCCCCGGAATCTGTCTCCAGAGGCAACTCGCCGGAAAGGCCGGAATTATAGACCAGCGGATCTGAGAGCAATGGATTTAGCTGGTTGCCGGCCTTGCCTGTGACGAGCTGGTAGCTGAGCGAATCGCCATTGCCATCCACGGCACCTTGATTATACTGCTGGTCGGGTAGCTTGCAGTAGAAGGGGGTTGGTATGGTGGTATAGTCGGGCGAGGAGTTATGATCTACGGTATTGTTGAGTGTGGCCTCCAGGTAGGTGAGTGTGGTGCCGGGACTGTAGACATTTGTAATGGCCTGTGTGCGGCCGGCAAGGCCACCAGCGCCAAAGCTGCCCGAAAAAATAAAGCGCCAGTTGGAAGCTGCCACAGGGAGCTCAACGGTATCGAGGTAGACAAACTTTGTGACACCGGGCAGGGTACCTCCCTTGCAGGAGGTGTTGATGAGCTGGCTGGGGCATACAGGAGATACCTCAACGCCATCATATGGCATCTGGAGTGTGAGCGGAAGCTGTGCAAAATAGGTGCCGCCGCGGTAAATGAAAATATTAGGTACGGAAGTTTTGAGATTGGGAAATGCGCCACCGCTGCAGTCGCCATATACGGTCAGCTTCACCTCATACAGGTTGTCGGATATGTGACGGTACAGGAGGTCGCCACCGTACATATGTGATGCACGTGCACTATTGCTGCCAAAAGCAATGGCAAAAAACAGCGCTAAAAAAATAACTATTTGTCTCACCTAGGTAGTTCCGAGTGCGTCAGCCAATGTGGGTATACCTTTTCGAAAAGGAGTCAAAGTTCGGCTATCGGTGGCAATGACACAAAAGCAATTGACATATGTGTGTCATTTACCTTTCGCGGCCCTTTCCGAGGGGGAGAGTAGCCGATGGCACGGCAATGAGGGTGGTAAATCTACCACCGCTTATGGTAATAGACGACAAAGTGAGCAGTAACCTTTGGTGACGCACGAAAAACCGGGTAAAGAAGAGGGTAACAATGCCGCACCGGGCGTTGATCCGGCAGTTTGCGCCGTATTACCTATTTTTACCCCAAATAATTACACACACCCGGATGGACCTGGAATTTAACAAGAACGAGGATGCGATGAAGCTCGCTGTGAGCGAAATGAAACGTCGCCATGGCGTAATAAGTCTTGGAGGCGGAAAGAAGGCAATGGAGAAGGCGCGCGAAAAAGGGAAAATGAGCCCTCGCGAGCGCATACAATACCTCATAGATAAGGGAAGCACTTTTACCGAAATAGGCTCCTTTGCCGGGTACGAGATGTATAAGGAGCATGGTGGCTGCCCTGCGGGTGGCACGGTGGCCGGGCTGGGATACGTAGCAGGCCGCCAGTGTGTGATAGTAGCAAACGATAATACCGTAAAGGCTGGTGCGTGGTTTCCCATAACAGGCAAAAAGAACCTGCGCATGCAGGAGATAGCCATGGAGAATCACCTGCCTGTGATATATATAGTGGATAGTGCGGGCGTGTACCTGCCTATGCAGGACGAGATATTCCCGGACAAGGAGCACTTTGGCAGGATATTCCGCAACAATGCGCAGATGAGTGCAGCGGGCATTACACAGATAGCTGCCGTGATGGGTAGCTGCGTAGCGGGCGGCGCCTACCTCCCGATAATGAGCGACGAAACGCTGATGGTAGAGGGCAATGGTTCCATCTTCCTGGCAGGTCCCTACCTGGTGAAAGCTGCCATAGGCGAAGATGCCGACCAGCAGGCGCTGGGTGGTGCCAAGATGCACACCGAGGTAAGCGGTATAGCTGACTACAAATTTGATACAGAACAGGAGTGCCTGGACCAGGTGCGCCGTATAATGGATAAACTGGGCGAGCAACCAAGGCGTGGATATGACCGTGCAAAACCTGCAGCACCAAAGCGTGACGCAGCAGACATATATGGCCTGGTATCAGCAGCTAATAACAAGCAGTATGATGTGGTGGATGTGATAAAGTGCATAGTGGACAATTCAGAGTTTGACCAGTTTAAAGAAGACTATGGCAAGACGATAGTGTGTGGCTATGCGCGTGTGGATGGATGGGCAGTGGGTATTGTGGCCAACCAGCGCAAAATAGTAAAGAGTGGCAAGGGCGAAATGCAGATGGGCGGAGTGATATATAATGACAGCGCGGACAAGGCTGCAAGATTCATCATGAACTGCAACCAGAAGAAAATACCGCTGGTGTTTCTGCAGGATGTGACCGGCTTTATGGTGGGCAGCCGCAGCGAGCAGAGCGGCATTATCAAGGATGGTGCGAAGCTGGTGAATGCAGTGTCAAATTCTGTGGTGCCGAAGATCACCATCATCATAGGTAACTCATACGGTGCGGGCAACTATGCTATGTGTGGTAAGGCGTACGACCCACGCTTCATATATGCATGGCCTAATGCCAAGATAGCAGTGATGGGTGGCGAACAGGCTGCCAAGACACTGCTGCAGATACAGGTGGCATCGCTGAAAGCGAAGGGCGAAGAGATAGACCCTGAAAAAGAGAAAGCGATGCTGAAAGAGATCACTGATAGGTATGACAGCCAGACCTCATCTTACTACGCAGCAGCAAGGCTTTGGGTAGATGAAATAATAGACCCGGCAGAAACACGCAAGGTGATATCAGAGGGTATCAATGCTGCCAACCACGCAAAAGAAGAGCGTGAGTTTAAGGTGGGCGTGATGCAGGTGTAAAGGGCAAGGAACACGAAGCACAATGGGGGACTCTAAACTCAGAATGATCATATCAGCCACCTTGCTGATGATGCCATTGTTTGGATTTTTGATAGTTCCGGAGATGCCCCTAAATCTAAAATTTAAGCAAATGGGCTATGGCGAACCCGGCTTATTCCTCTATCGTGTCACTGAGTGCGATGCGAAGGGGAAACTTATTCATGCAGATACGTTGGGGCTATACTGTAGTGCTGCGCTGAATGAGCAGAGCCGAATGCAGTGGCAGGTCATGCGGACTCAATATGGGCAACTGGTTCCGGATGAAAAAAGCTATGACGGGTCGTATACGATAAACGACATTACGGACAGCTTGTTGTTCATCCATCCACCACGCAGCGACCGATACAGAATACTCCAGTTTTGCCCGTACCCGAATTTTGTAAATGGCACACCGCATGGTGTGTGGACGTGGGAGTTTGCGATTGGACCAATCTGGGCAACACCACCTACTTACCCAATAAAAAATGTCGATACTTTTCATGTAAGGTATGCGTACAACCCAGCAAAATCGGGCTGTGCGGCGGGTGGAAATATTATGCGGTATAGTATTGCCGCGGTAAGTGAATCTAAATATGGGAAGGCTACTTCAGAGTTCACAATTAACGCAAATGGTTTGATACATTGGAAAGCGATACCGGCGAACGGACACATTTTCCAGTTTTACCTGATAAAACACTTGCGCGGAACAGCGGCTATAGCAAGTAACCGGCAGTTCGCACGGTTGAACGCTGAGCGGGAGCAACGCAACAGGACAACAAGTACAAAAAGAGCAATGGAATACCTCGGTGTGGGGGGCAAATAGCCACGCCGGTAGCAAATATCACTTCCGGTTAAAATGAAATAACTCGCGGCAGTATTGATTCCACAACTTGCATGTTGCCTTCCGCAAACGGGAAGTGAATACACAATACAGTGCCACATTTCTGCAAGAAAATTGCGTTTTGAACGTTAAATAACAGGACATTGTGTGTTGTAAGTTTCCGGGTAGGCTAATTTTAACGTCTGTGGATAAGTAATGTGATTACCCACTACATTTTTTTTCATTTTTGTATAGCAACGTATGCAGCAACGAATCAGCGAAATAATTAAAGCATCTATAACCACCAAGCAGCGGATACTTGATAACCCTGTTCTGATGATGATGATAGAAGAGGTGACGAACGTGATGGTAACGGCGTTCAGGAACGGGAACAAGGTGCTGTTCTGTGGCAATGGCGGCAGTGCTGCTGATGCGCAGCACCTGGCGGCAGAGTTCAGCGGACGCTTCTATACCGACCGCGACCCACTGCCGTCTGAGGCGCTGCATTGCAATTCTTCGTACATGACGGCGGTAGCCAATGACTATGGTTATGACGTGGTATATAGCAGGATGATAAAGGGAATGGGCAAGCCCGGCGATGTGCTGGTAGGCCTCAGCACCTCAGGAAATTCTGTTAATATTATTAATGCGATGGTGGAGGCGAAGAAAATTGGTATGATTAATGTAGTATTCTCAGGAGAGGGGGGAGGAAAGCTCAGAACGATGTGTGATTACCTGATAAATGTTCCCAGTAATGATACCCCCAGGATACAGGAATCGCATATAATGGTAGGGCACATCATTTGTGAGCTGGTGGAATCGGAGTTATTTAAAAAATGAATGGTATGAACCGTACAGAAAAACCGGAGGTGGACAAAACCTGGACATTATTCCTGGACAGGGACGGAGTGATAAACGTAGAATCGGTAGGATCTTACATCACATCATGGGAAGAATTCAATTTTCACGACGGAGCTACTGATGCTATTAGGTCACTCTGCAACATGTTTGGTACAGTGGTAGTAGTTTCTAACCAACGTGGTGTGGGGCGCGGCATAATGAGTATGGAAGCGCTGCGTGAAATAAACGTAAACATGCGTACTGCAGTCTCAGACCAGGGGGGGCGCATAGACAAAATATATAACTGCACGGCGGTAAGTGATGACGACCGCAACCGGAAACCCAACACCGGCATGGGCTTGCAGGCACAGGAAGATTTTCCGCATATAGACTTCAAGCGAAGTGTGATGGTGGGTAACAGTATGAGCGATATGGAATTTGGCAAGAAGCTGAATATGCATACGGTGTTTCTCACAACCAAGCACGAACCAGTGGAGTTGCCTCATGATCTCATAGACGAGCAATACCCTTCGCTCCTGGACTGGGCGAAAAGTATGGTGCCTGCTGAATGTATAGGGTAGCTACCTGGATACAACCAATTTTGCGACATATACTGTTCCATTGTCGGCTATGAATCGAACCATGTAAATGCCAGCGGGAAGCTCTGCCGGTAAAGATATGGGTATCGCATGCGAGATAACGGAGTATCTGGCAACAGATCTGCTATCGGCAGAGTAAATATGCAATGTGCCTTGTAATGGTGATTCAAAAATGAAGGCTCCTTTTGATGGATTGGGATAGAGATTGAAGTCTTTAATGATCCGGGTTGCAGTGTCGCATTTGTCCGGCCCATTTACCTCAACATATTTTCTTGCTGTGTCAGTACTACACTCATTTTTCGCAACATAACCAAGAAGCGCGGTGCCCGGTTCGGAGGCCCGGAAATTGCCCAGTGCATCAATGTTGCCGAAACGGGGGCGTAGGCTAATCCAGTATCCGCCACCTTCTGATGATGCATAGTGTGCGTCTTTGTTTAAACAGACTTCCGCGTCGCCCGTTATGGTGCCGGCGTTTGCCAGCCGGCCTATCTCCAGAACTACCGAAGCCGACGTGCTGCCGCATGCATTGCTCCATTGGTAAAAAAGAGGCGCCTTACCACTGAGAAGGCTTTGGAATGTGCCTTGCGCTATCATGTTAACAAATGAAGGCTCACTGGTGCTCCAGGTGCCACCCATAGGATATGCCTCAAAGAATGCGGTGTCGCCGTTGCAAATGTGGGCATCGCCGGTGAGCGCGGGCGTTGCAGGTAGGGCATCCACTTCGATATTTTTAGCGGTTGAGCAGCCATTTGGCAATGCATAGCTGATGGTAGCAGCCCCGGGCGAAATACCTGCTACTACACCATATGCATCTACCGTTATGGCGCCTGATGTGGTTGACCAGCTACCGCCATGCGTTGCGCTCTTAAATTTGGCAGATGTTCCTTCGCATAACCTGTCTACGCCCGCGATAGGTTGGGGAGTAGGTAGCACTTTCATTTTGTAGGTTGCGGCGCATCCGTTAGACAATACATAGGATATGACGGAGGTGCCAACTGCGGCCGCGTTTATGGCCCCTGTAAGCGCATCAATGGATAATATAAGTGGGTTATTTACAGACCAGATTCCTCCCGGTGTTGCAGAAGCTAGCGTAGCTCCGGTGCCTTTGCAAAACGAAGCTGGACCTGAGATAGCTGCTGGCAGCGTGTTTACAGTGACAGTGGTAGTGCGACTGCAACCGGCTGTGGAAGTATATGTTACCGTGGTTGTGCCTGCACTGACGCCGGAATAAGCTCCTGTGGCTGACATCCATAGTGAAGTTCCCGAAGTCATCCATGAGCCACCGGCAGGTGCACTATAAAGTTGAGCAGTGTCGTTGACACAAGCGGTTAGCGTGCCGGAAACTGGTGTAGGAAGTGGCCTGATCGAGATAGTGTCAGTAAGAGGGCATGAGGGATGCAGCCAATAAGAGATAAAGACTGTGCCTACAGACACACCACTGAGAGAGCCCGATGGGGTTACGTCTGCAATGCCCGGCCTGTCTGATCGCCAGGTGCCACCCACAGGCATGCCTGAGAGAAAAGATGTACTGCCTTCGCAAAGAGCTGCCGGAACCGATAGAGATGTAACAGAGGGCTGCACTGTGACCGTAGTGAAGGCCGCGCAGCCGGTTGGTAAGACATACGAGACAACGGCCATGCCGTGTGTATTTGCTGCAATAACGCCAGTTAGTCCGTCTGCCGATGCTATGGCAGGGTTGCTTGATGACCAGGTGCCACCGGGAACCCCCGAAATAGAAAACGTTCCGGACAAGCCCTCGCAAAGCGTGAGCGGACCACCAATACTGCCGGGCAATGGATTGGCAGTAACTGATCTACCAGTAGAACAGCCGGTGGGCAATACATAGGATATCACACCTGTGCCAGCGGCAACGCCTGCGATAATGCCGGACGCATGAGCAATAATTGAGCCACCCCCGATCCATGTGCCGCCGGGTGTTGATGAGGATAGTGCTCCCGTTGCGCCGACGCAAATAATAGTATCGCCAATGATTGGTGATGGTAAAGGCTGCACTGTAGTAAGTGCGGTAACCGTACAGTTGCCAAGTGTATAGGAAACCGTTGCCGTCCCCACAGCATTACCATGTAGCTGACCAAGAGGAGCAGTGAAATCAGCGACAGAGGGGTCTGAAGAAGACCATGTGCCTCCGTGCCGGAGATTGTCGAGCATAGTAATAGCTCCCTCACAAACGCTGAGGCTGCCGGCTATGGGGGCGGGTTGCACGTTGACACTTACCATAAGCGCTGTACTGCAGTTGCCGACTTTGTAGGCTATAGTAGCTGCACCTGTCATTGAGGCATAGGCCACACCGGTAATGGGATGCACAGAGATCGCTGATGTGTTTGATGACCAGACGCCACCCGATGACAGTGAACTATAGACGGGAACGCTACCCTCACAAATCGCTGTGGGACCGGTTATTGGCTTTGGCGTGGACTGGACGGTGATGGTGGCTGCTATGCTGCAACCCTGAGCAGTGGTGTAGCTGATACTAGCTGTTCCGGCAGAATGACCGTGCAAAGTCCAGCCACTAAAAGTGGCTATAGAGTTGTCGCTACTTACCCAGCTACCTGCTGCGTCAGACGGAGTGGGGATGAGCGCATGAGCGTCACCCTCGCAAACTACTAAGGCTCCTGAAACAGACGCAGGTTGTGCGGCGACTGTTACTGTGTGCGTCGCAATGCAGCCGCCTGGCAATGTATAGGTAACAACAGCTATACCCGTCATGGCCGCCGTGCCAGTACCGGATAGAGCATCAACACTTATGCTTGCCGATGAACTGCTCCAGGTGCCGCCGAAAGCGCTGCACGTAAAAGTTGTTGACTGCCCCTCGCAAAGGCTGGTTGGGCCGGTGATTGATGTAGGCATTTGATTTACCGTTATCTGCTTGGTTGCAGCTGCAGTGCCGCAACTGTTTGTAACAGAGAAAGAGATGGTTGTGGTTCCGGGAGATAGCCCTAAGACATTGCCTGACGAGTTAACTGAGATCGTGGCAGGAGCTGAAGAGGACCATGTGCCGGGGCCCACGGGGTTAATTAGCGTCGCCGTGTTTCCGCTACAAACAGTGGAAGGGCCGAAGATGGCGCCTGCATTGGGCAATGTGCTTACAGTAACGAGGGCCGATGAGCCGACAGTGCCACAAATGTTGCTGACACGATAACTGATCAATGCAGTGCCCGGATTAACCGCTACAACGTTGCCTGAAGGAGACACCGTTGCGTTCATCGCGTCAGTTGTTGTCCATGTGCCCGCGGGTGTAGCAGGAGAAATTACAAATGACTCGCCCGGGCAAAGCGTTATCGTACTTGGGGATATGCTGCCATCCGGAATCGTATTTACAGATACTTGCAGCGTTGCACTTGCCGCGCTACATGAGTTCGTAACGGTGTAGCTGATATCTGCAACGCCTGCGGACAAAGCGCTAACAATGCCCGTGGATGAAATAGTGGCTACGGAAGGATTGCCGGAAGACCAGTCGCCGGGATATGGCGCATGTCCAAGTGTAAGCGTGCTTCCTATGCATACAGCAGGTGTGCCGCTGATGGTGCCGGCATCCGCGAGGGGATTTACTGTGACGACTTTGCGTTTGAGGGAAGTGCCACATCCATTGACTGCTGTATAGGAGATGTAAACAGCGCCCGGGCTCATGCCTGTTATCACGCCTGAAGAAAGATCAACCGATGCTACCGCAGGGTTTTCTGACGTCCAGGTGCCACCGGGTGTTGTGCTTGTGAATGTTGTAGTGCTACCCTGGCAAACAGCCGTTGTTCCGGCTAGAATACCAGCGTCAGGTAATGGCTGAACTGTTACGTCTTTTGTAGCGAATACAGTGCCACAGAGGTTACTCACTGTATAGGAGATGGTGACCGTTCCCGCATTTACACCTGTGACAATTCCCGGCGCCGTAACGGTAGCGATAGAAGAGTTTGCAGATGACCAGATACTGCCCATACCTGTGTGCGTGAGTGTAATTGTTCCGCCGCCGGCACAGACTGATGACGGGCCTGAAATGAGCCCGGGGTCGGGGAATGGGTAAACTGTAATAGTGCGTGCTGAAGCTGCTGTTCCGCAACTGTTGGTGACAGAATAGGTGACGGAAGCGGTGCCTGCAGATATGGCTGTGGCGCTGCCCGCGGCATCAATAGTAAGTACTGAAGCGTTGCTGGAATTCCACGCTCCTCCTGTGGAGGAAACGGTAAATGTGACAGCGCTGCCGGGACAGCTATAAGCCGGTCCGGAAATGGGGGCAACTGACGGGACGCTATTTACGGTAATTGTTTTTTCTGAGTAGCAGCCATCCTTATTATACCTGATAGTGACTGTGCCGGGGTCAATGCCTACCACACGGGCATTGCCGCCGCCAAGGTTGTAGAGGGAAGCGACCCCTGTGCCACCGGTAAAAATGCCACCCGGAGTTATGCACCAAAGGTAGATTTCTGAGCCTTCACACAAGGTATCTGGCCCGCTGATGGCAGCAGGCACAGGAGAAACTGTGATATTACGGGTAACGGAGACGCTACCGCAGGAATTGGTGGTAGTGTAGCTGATGCGCGAGGTACCGACGGAAATGGCGGAAACATTTCCCGATGCGTCAATTGAAGCTACCGTAGGCTGGGATGAGGTCCATGTGCCCCCGGCAACAGCATCGGAATAAACGGTGGAGCTGCCCAGGCAAACGGCCGCCGGGCCAACGATGAAGCCTGCGGGAGAAAGCGGGTTAACTGTGAAGAGATGAGTAGCCACAGCTATACCACAACCGTTAGAAACGGTGTAGTAGATGAGGCATGTGCCTGCATTGTTTCCTGTTACCTGTCCGGCAGCGCTTACTGAAGCGATGAGGGGGGCAGAGGAAGACCATACTCCTCCAACGGAAGAGACAGACAACATAGTGGATGTGCCGGCGCAGACAGATGGGCTGCCGGAAATGCTACCCGCTATAGGCAGCGGCATTACGTTAACGTTTACCGTAGCAGTAGCGCCTCCACACATATTAGTGACGCTGTAGCTGATGCGTGCGGCGCCCGTTGTAATGCCTGCAACCTCGCCGGTGGCGGAGACACTCGCTACGCCAACTGCAGAAGACGACCATACGCCACCCGGAACCGGGGAGCTGAACGTGGCTGTAGATGCCTCACAAATGGACGAAGGGCCTGAAATTATGCCGGCAGAAGGATAAGGGTTAACAGTTACAACCACAGATGTAACCGCAGTGCCACAAATGTTAGAGACCAGGTAAGACACTGTTGCGGTGCCGGGCGCAACACCCGTAACGAGGCCACCGGCACTTATGGTAGCTACGGACATATTTGCCGAGGACCAGTTTCCGCCCGACGTTGATGAAGAAAGGGCTGTGACAGCACCCGGACAAATCAGCATCGTGCCTGAGATACTCCCAGCATCCGGCAACGGGTTTACTGTAATCGTCTTTGTGGCACTGCCTGCACCACATGCGTTTGTAACGGTATAGGACACAGATGCGGTGCCCGCAGCAATGCCCGTCACCAGGCCAGGAGTGATGGCTGTTGCTATAGCGGCGTTTGATGATGACCACGTCCCCCCCGGGACAGCGTTGTAAAATATCACTGATGATCCCACACAAACCGATCCTGACCCTGTGAGTACTCCCGCGAAGGGGGATTGATTGACAGTGATAGTTTTTGTCGTTATCGATGTGCCGCAACCGTTTACGACCAGGTACGAGACCACACCAGTACCCGCGGAGACGCCGGTAACTGCGCCCGTAGCCGAATCAACGGCCACATTCGCTGACGGCGAAGACCAGGTGCCACCTACCGACGCACAAGCCAATATGATATCAACTCCTGTGCACACCGATGCCGGACCGGATATGGGAGCCACTCCCGGTGCAACAACGGTCAGCAAACGAGATGTATAGGCTATGCCACATCCGTTGTTAAGCGCATAGGAGATAGTGGTGGTGCCCGTGCTGAGACCGATGACGCGCCCCAACAAATTGATCACAGCTTTTGAAGGTACTGTAGAAGACCAGGCACCACCTGGCGCAGTGGCGGTAAGTGTCGCGAGCCCACCGACACAAACTGTTGCCGGGCCTAGTATTGCGCCCGCATCCGGTGCAGGAGTGACGGTAACTACTCGTGTGGCTGCCAGTGTGCCGCAGCCGTTTGTGGTGGCGTAAGAAATAGTAGAGGTGCCGGCAGATATGCCTGTTGCCATCCCTGCGACATCTATTGAAGCGACGGAAGGATCTGAGGAAGACCAGGCTCCTCCCAGCGTGGTGTCTGAGTACAACATCGTGGCGCCGAGGCACAGTATACTGCTGCCGTCCAATGTGCCGGTGTCTGGAAGGGGATTGATCGTTACGGTGCGGGTTGTAAATGCAGAGCCGCACGCATTAGTGAGCGTATAAGACACGAAAGAGGTGCCACCTGATAACCCGGTGAGTGTACCAGAGACATCAATCGCCGCAGTGGCCGGTGCAGAGACAGACCATGTGCCACCGGGCAGGGCATTTGAAAGAACTGAAGTAGTGCCTGCGCATAAAACCGAGTCGCCCGCGATGGCAGCTGGTGAGGGCGCCGGGTCTACCGTGATGGTTATGTTGGTTTGGCCACCACGCACTACGTAACTGATGAGTGCTGTGCCCGGAGCAATACCGGTTACTACACCGGTTGACGAATCAACGGTAGCAATAGCCGCGTTGGAGGAATACCACTTGCCGAATAGTGTACTATCGACAAGGGTTGTAGTGGCTCCGACACAGACAGCGGTAGCGCCTGTAATGTAACGCAGAGGGTCGTTTCGGAAAATGGAGATGCTCGTAGTTGCCGCTCCATTCCAGTTATTTGCGACTATCACGTCTGACAGAGCATCATTGTCGATATCTGCCGTTGTAATTCGGTAGGCAAATAGGGTGGCGGGAAACTCGCCACTGAGGATGAAAGAGGTACTTGTTATTGCACCGGTGAGTCCTGCATTTCGCAGGATGCGCAAATAGCTGGGGCCATGTCTTGTTAACGATATGTCAGGCGATCCATCACCGTTGAAATCGCTTATAGCCATGCCAGAGCAGAAGCCACCGGCGACCATGGCGATAGGTGATGATAAACTGGTGCCGGTAATGGAGCCGGGGGAAGCCGTGTTTTCGAGGGCGTAAAAGTCTGTGCCAAAAGTGCGTGGTGCTAAAACGTCGATATGTCCATCGTTGTTCAGGTCTCCTACAGGCAGGTTCGGAATATCTGAATAGAAGCCCCAAAGCACGCCGGCAGAGAACGATACCGGTGTGGCAAATGAAGAAGAATCGAGGGCTGCGTTCAAACTTTGATTTCTTGCTACCTGAACCGAGGATCCTGCCGGGCTTAAAGCAACAATGTCCTTTTTGCCATCGCCATCAATATCAGTTATCCGTATCGATTTTGGGGATGTAGACGGGTGTAGGAGTACTTTCTGCACAAAGGAGCCTGAATCGATATGACCCGGCGTGCAATTGTTTTGAAAAATGCTGATAGTACCTGATACGAGGTTTGTGCAAACAATATCCGGTTTGCCATCATTGTTAAGGTCCTCGCAAGCTATTCCAATGGTTTGCTCATTGGTCCCTGTTGGCACATCTACTCTTGTTTCAAACGACGAACTGTCAATTGACCCTGGTGCAGCCACGTTCCTGAAAACAGAAAAGAAGCTCATTCCCGAGGATGCACCGCTAGTGATCATGTCCAATTTGCCGTCGCCATCAATGTCTTTGAGCGCTACCTGGAATGGGGCTACAGACGCTCTTGAACTGAGGTTTAATACGGAAGAAAACGATGAACCATCAAGTGGGCCGGGAGCTGCGACATTATGCATTACATGGATCCTGCTGCCACCGGAATAAGGCGACACAAATGCGAGATCTGCTTTGCCATCACCATCGATATCTCCGGCTGCAATGTCCGTTGATTCGACACCGAGATCGTAACTGACAACGGAGTCAAAATTTACAATGCCGGGAACAAAAGGCGAGTTGTCAAAGGTTGGGAGGAACTGCAGACGCGAGCTGCCTGTAAGCCCGTTGGCCAGGTTTGTGACGGAGACAGATTGGTAAGTGGCGCCAAGCGGAACTATTGCAATGATAGTATCAGTTGACGCTGTTGTTATTGTGGCGCGCGTAGCGCCGAAATATACTACGTCAAGAGCTGAAAGCCCGTTGAAGTTGAGGCCAGAAATAGTAACAGTATCGCCCGGCCTGGCAGGATTTGGAGAAACTGAATAAACAATGGGTACATCGCCTGTAACCGTTACATAGACTGTTGTGGTGTCGTCAGCGGCTGCACAGTCTATAACTCGGACCCTGAAGGAGTCATAGCCCGAGAAACCACCGTCAGGTGAATAGCTGAATCCAAATGGGTAATAGGTGGAGCCATTCCCCGGTTGTGTTCCGGCTGCGCTAAGTGTACCGTTTACCGGACCGCTGATGACGCTCCATGTTAGTGGCTGCAGGTTGTCCCCGTCAGTTACAGAAAGCGCTGTATCCAGCGACAATGTATCGTTTGAGGAGACTGAGAGGAACTGAACAGCGCCCTGTGCAAAAGCGATATTGTGGTTTGCAGTAATTACCCGCACACGATAGTTGTCATAGTCGGCGACGTATATCTTTCCCCAAGCATCCGCGAAAACGTCTGCAGGATGATTTAGCGTAGTAGTAGTGGCCGGGCAGCCGTCTCCATTGAAGGCAGGTGAGCCGTTGCCTGCCAGGGTTTCAATGTTGCCGCCGGGAAGGAGTTTCCTGACGCGGTTGTTTAATTGGTCCGCTACAACTAAAGTGCCTGCGGCATGATATGCAAGGCCATCAGGCATATCGAGCTGAGCCGCCGTTGCCGGTCCGCCGTCGCCTGTAAACCCGGCGCCCCCGGTGCCTGCAATGGTGCTTATGAAGCCAAGTGCATCTACCTGGCGGATGCTAGCCTGCGTTGTGAGCGCAATCTTACCCGATATGTCGACGGCGATGCCTTCGCCGTCGCATATGGCAGCAGCGGTCGCCACACCTCCGTCGCCACTGGCAGGGCATGTGCCGTTGCCAGCTACTGTAGCGAGCGCGTTACCGGTGGCCGGGTCTATCATGCGGATACGTTTGTTCTCGCGAAAGAATATCCTGCCGGCACTATCTATTGCAATGCCTGATGGAGACGTCAGCGAAGATGCGGTTGCTGCAGTGCCATCTGCGCTGTACCCTGCTGTGCCTGTGCCTGCGATGGTGGTAATGATGCCGGAAGACGACACCATCCGTATGCAATGAAATGCGGTGTCTGTGAAGTAGAGACTCCCAGTGTTGTCCAGCGCCATGTGTGAAGCGCTGCCGATCCTGGCCGCAGTAGCGGGGCCGCCATCGCCGGTATAGCCAGAGGTAGCAGTACCTGCAAATATGTGCAGGATACCGTCACCTGTAACTTTAAATATCTGTGACGCGTCGTTTGCGACATAGATGTTTCCGCCGTTGTCTTTTACAGTGGCTTTAGCCTTGCCAATATGTGCGTTGAAAGCCGCACCTCCCACGCCGCTCACCGGTCCTGCGCCGCTACCGGCTACGGTGGTGACAATGCCGGGGCCGCTACAGAGTGCAGCATCAACAGTGACGATGGCCGATGTGAAACCTGTATTGATGGTGTAGGTTATAGATGCGGTGCCTGCCGCGCTCGCCAGCAAGCTGCCTGTTGACGCGTCAATTGTAGCGACCGAAGAATTTGATGAAGACCAGGTTCCGCCCCATACATTGCTCGTAAAAATGGTAATGTCGCCCGGGCAAAGCCTCATACCCGAAAGCCGGCGGAGCGGATTATTGCGGAGAACAACAAGCTTTGGCGGGAAGCCGGAAATTGCACTTGTTCCCGATATACAGACGTCCGGCTTAGCGTCACCATCCAGGTCTCCGGCCACCAACAGAGAACCGGCAGTACCCGTTGGAATAGAGACGGGTGCTGCAAATGACGTACTGTCAACAATCCCGGGCGAAGCAACATTTCGCATCACACAGATTGTTCCGGGAATACCGGTACTACTCACAACGTCCGGCTTGGCATCGCCGTCTATATCTGCCAGGATAGGTTTGCCTGAGAAGAATGTGGGAAGCGTAACGGACTGCGCTGCGCCAAAGGTGGCGGTGCTGAGTGCGGTACCGGTTGCAGCGATATTCTGAAATACCGTTATGCTTTTGATTCCTGAAATAGTGTTGCCCAGTATGATGTCGTTTTTTCCGTCACAATCAAAATCTTCCAGGATAGGAGCGCTGACGGTTACACCGGGCGCGGGGATGAGGACAGGCGTGGCAAGCGAAGTAGTGTCTATTTTTCCGACAGTGGCGACATTTCTGAAAATACAAATATCACTCGAAGCCGGTTGACTATCCGTCAGAATGATATCCCTATGTCCATCGCCGTCTGCATCGCCGGTTGTGACATTACGTGCAAGGCAAGGGAAATCTACCGGCGTTTCAAAAAGAACGGGGCTTACATTTCCCGGTGAGCAACGGTTCCTTATCAACGACAGTTTTGTGTAGGCTGCAATTACGATCTCAGGCCTGCCATCGCCATCTATATCATCGCAGGCAAGGTCCGATATATTGTCTACATCAATCCTGACAGCGTTTGCGAAGCTGAATGTGCCCGGCGTGGATTGATTCCGTAAGATATATACGACAATGTCTGCTGCGCCGACGATAGCAGCACCGACAATGTCCTTTTTCCCATCGCCATCTATGTCGGCCATCAAGAACTTGCCAAGGCCACCGACCGACGGCGCGGTGAGCGTGACCGGGCTGGCAAACGACCCTGCGCTAATCGAACCGGCTGTGCTTATATTGCGATAGAGCAGAAAACGGACCTGGCTAATGTTTAGGCCTGCACAACGAGCCACTATGTCCGCCTTTCCATCGCCATCCACATCGTCAATATATAGTTGAGTGGTGGTGTCTGTGGTGGGCAGGAAGTTTACGGCTGTATCGAAGTTGATCATTCCCGGTACAAAGGGTGTGTTATCGTAAGTAGGCAGGAATGATTTTGGTGCAAAGCCCATACGGCCATTTTCTGCGTTGAGCACGGTTATGGCCTCGAATGTAGCGCCGATTGGTACGGTAACATCTAGCATGGTGTCGGAGGCGTAATTTACTGCTGCGTAGGTAGCGCCGAAGTGGACGATGTTTTGTGAGGTAATGGGATTAAAGTGCCTGCCGATAATGGTAGTGTGCTCGCCAGGATGCGCATGAATGGGGGAGACGGAATCGATAATGGGGGCACGAGCAAAATCAATGTAACCGAGTAATGCGTCGGAACCGCCGGCGGAAGTTTCGTGGTAGGCTCCTGCGGTTGTTAATCCTGTAGAGGGTACGGAGGCCAGCCCGGCTATAACAAGGTTTCCGGCACTTGTGGCAGCGACGTCCCATATTCCATCGTCTCCTGCGCCACCGTAAAAGCTGCTCCATTTTTTATGTCCGAGTGTATCGAATTGGCCGAGATATCCGTCATCGGGTGACGAACCGGCAAGCTGGAAACCATCCGGTGTTGCAATCCCTGTAGTGCTAATTGTTGAGCCTCCAACAAAAACGTTAGCTCCATGCACAGAGACGTCATTTAACTCGTCGGATATATCACCGCCAAAGTAGGTTGACCAAACGGGAACGGCCTCGGCACTAAGTTTCATAAGCCATCCGTCGCTTGTGCCGTTTAAAGTTGGTTGGTATGCGCCGGCCGTGGTAATACCTGCGCTACCGGTATATCCTGCAAGGTAAATGGCATCGTTTGCTATTGCAACGGAGAATAGATGATCCTGACCCGCGCCGCCAAGATATGTACTTCGGGTAAGAGTTCCGACGGCATTGAACTCAGCTACAAAGCCGTCGCGTGAACCTCCCACATAGGCGCCAAGATAGGCGCCGGAAGAAGCAATTCCAGATGTGCTGGCGGTTTCGCCGGCTACCATTACACGACCATGTGAGGCGGCTAACCCATATGCCAGGTCTGTTGCCGGCCCGCCAAAATAGCTTGCCCACTGCAAGTGGCCAATAGAATTGAATTTTGCGATAAAGGCATCGTCCATACCGCCGTTACTTGATTGGTAGACGCCTGCTGTAGCTATGCCAGACGTGCTGCCGGTGTAGCCGGTGATATATACGTTTGCGCTATCAGTGGCTAAGCCTCTTAAGTAATCTCCTGCGCCGCCTCCGAAATAAGAGCACCAATGGAGCGATCCATCATTACCGAAGCGTGCTAAGAATCCATCGCTTGATCCGCCGGCCGTGGTCTGGGCAGCGCCCGATGTAGCCATGCCACTGGAGCTGTTGGTGACACCTCCGATGTAAATATTAGAAGAGTCGTCCGTTGCACTGGCAAGGACAAAATCGTTTCCTGTACCACCGAGGTAAGTTGCCCAAAGGAGGGAGCCTGCTTCGGTGAAAACGGCAAGGAATGCGTCTGCATTGCCTATTGCTCCCGTGGAAAATGATGTTTGGTAAGCGCCCACGGTGGCTATACCGGACGTGGAATTGGTATGGCCGGAAATACAGATGTTGCCATTCGGCTGGATAGCAACGGACCTTGCGTAATCGGAGCTCGGGCCACCGAAATAGGTAGCCCATTCGAGGGTTGGGTCAATAACCAACTCACCTTTATATGGTTGGGTTGAATAGCTGATAATATGCTTGTGAAGGCTAAACGCTGTGCCAACAGACTTATGGTCGGTCGTGTAGGAGACAGGCGCTTGCTCAACTATATCGCCCATGGGGGTGGTGGCTGTAACAGCACCGACCTTGTCTACTGCTAAATTTGTAGCTCCACCATACTTCAGTTTTATGTCGGAGACACGCCCTCCGGGGTGCACATGGAATTCGTGTTTGAGTTTTCCGCCGCTGGTATAGAGTACCCAGTCAATGTGGGGGTAAATGTCTCTGTAAATAATGCGGTTAAAAGTGTGCGCCACGGCTCCACGCTCTGTAACATTGGATGTGTAGTGGCGCTCATAATAGGCTTGTGGTTCTAGCGTCTCGGGTTTTACGTTAGGGTTGGCTCCTACGAGTTCCACATCCAAGCGGTACAAGGATATTGAGTCGGAGGTAAGTGTGTCGTGCAAAAAATGATGTGCTACGTCGTTGCTGGTCGTCTTGGTTGTTAAGATTGCTTTGCTGAACTGATAGTGGAGGGCGCCATTTCCAACAAAGACATTGAGCCCGGGAGCAGCAGGAAGCGCAAAGTCTATATCGTGGCGTAGATTACTGTTCTGGTCAACGATCTGTCCCTTATTTTCAATGAAGCTTAGCTGTTTTTTAAAAGACGCTGCAGCGGCTTTTGCGGGTTGCGCAATGTGACTTTGCGACTTTGGGGTGGGTTGAATAGTATCAGCATTTGACAGGCTTCTTTTTAGCCCGTCTGATATCCTTGCAAGTAACGCCGTGCGTGAGAAGACCAGCACTGAGCAGCTCAAAACCAGGAAAGCGCTGAACCAATGGCAGTTGAGTCTTGTGGCCGAAGGGTACACTTTTTTCATAGAGCGCACATTAAGAGCTATTGCAATCTAAGCAAATTCCTGACCTATTACAACAAAAAGACATGATAATTCCTCTGTTTTTGCCCCCTGGTACCACAGAAAGCGGTATATTGAAATGAAGGCGGGGGTAGAATTTTTGTAGATTTGTGGCAACCCATGTACTAAGGCGGTTTTCTATTTCCGTCGCAGGCATGACACCATAGAATGTCTAGACGAAAAATTGCGATCATCGGCTCCAATGGCTTTATCGGGAGCAATCTTGTGCGGCTGCTGGAGACAGATGAGCAAAATGAGTTGTACCTCTTCGGCCGAAGCGAAAAGAGTGTTCACGGAGATGCCCATCCATACAGTCGCACCATCCTTTCGGACAAAGAGGCTGTGACTGAGGCGTTCAAGGACATTGAAACGATCTATTTTCTGGCATCTGAGACCATTCCTGCCACAAGCTGGGGCGATCCTGTGCAGGAAGTGACGGGCAACTTGCTGCCATTTGTGGTATTCCTGGAGACGATCTCTACGCTCAGCGCAAAAAAGGTGGTGTTTGTATCGAGCGGAGGAACCGTATACGGCCCCACTACCGATGCTGCACGGGAGGAAGATGCTAAGTCGCCCTTTTCGCCATACGGCATTATGAAGCTGACGATGGAGTATTTCCTCCATTACTTCTATGTCAGGACAGGATTAAAGTACGATATCTACCGTGTGTCGAACGTTTACGGCACTGGGCAGGATACTTCAAAAGGACTCGGCATAATCAATACCTTTCTTGAGAACATTGCATTACATAAGAGGATAGAGATATTTGGCGATGGCCACAACGTGCGCAATTACGTGTACATCGATGACCTTGCGAGGATTCTGGCTCTGTCATTAGAGCCCGGCGCTGAAGCTTGCAATGTGGTGAATTGCGCGTCGAATGACACGCTCAGCATAAACGAACTTGTCACCGTGATACAACGTGTGGTTGGGGAGGAATTTGAAATAGTGCGTACGCCCAATCGTAGTAGTGACAACAGCATTATCATGTTGGATAACTCTAAACTGCTGTCACAGCATCCGGAGCTAATCTTCACTCCATTGGAAGAAGGAATAAAGAAAACATTTAGCGTGATACGGGAACGGCAGACTGTTTCTGTTTAGCTCCTTGCAAGCGATTTTTGCAGTATGGTGTAAAGCTCACCGCTATTCTTGTTGAAGTTGCCCCACTGATTTACAATAAACTCCCTTGCGGCGGCGCCAAACGTTTCGCGCTTTTCTTTGCTGCGCAGCAGTAACTGTATCTCTGCGGTAAGTGCCGGAACATCTTTTGACTCTACGAGTATGCCGGTTTTGTTGTGACTTACGATCTCTGGCTGGCCACAGATGTTGGTGGTGATGACAGGAATGCCTGATGACATGGCTTCCATTACAACAGTTGCCAGACCTTCCCAGTGGGATGGCAGGCAGAATATGTCGGCCATGTTGTAGAAGATGTTGAGCTGCTCCGGTTTTATCTCTCCCTGGTTGTAGAAATAGGATGTGAGGCCGCGATTCTCAATCTCTTCCATGACGTTGATATCTGACATGCCGGCATAGCCGCCTACCAGTAGGAAGTCATCGCCGGCGTCACGTACAGCGACCAGCGCATCCATCAGGTCAAGCCAGCCTTTTCGTTTCAGTGCAGAGCCCACAATGAGGATAACGGTCTTGTCGAGTGGCATTTTATGCGCGGTGCGCAGCGCATTCTTTTCTTCCGGGGACACAGGCTTGAATACGTCGTGATCTACACCAAAGTAGCTTACGGAGTAAGGCACAGACCGGCCCATAAGTTTGCATATCTCACGGCCCAGGTAGTCTGCATTCGTAATGCGCAGATCTGCTTCATTGATAAGTTCCTTGAACTCTTCCATCTTGCGTGGCGACTCGTGTGGCCAAATGATGATGTCGTCTCCAATGCCAAGTATAGCTGATCTAACACCAAGCTTATGTGCGGCTTTCTGCACGAAGATGGATTCAGGCAGCCACTGAGAGAAGAAGATGTCGTTTGTGGGGTCAAGGGTAATGTTTAGGTCCCTGAGCAGGCCTTCTACAGCAGCGATGTACCGCTCAACATATGAGCGCTTCATGAGGCGGCCGGGCTTAATATTTTCTATGCGTGGGTGATAAACAGTCACACCATCATACTCACGTTTCAACGGGTGATTCATTGCGGCGCTCTGCTTCCAGTCGGGCGCCAACTGAGAAAGCGGGAATGGTGGCCACCAGAGCACGGGCTGGATGACGGTAAGCTCTGCACCGGCGTGTATGAGCCCCTTGTACTGCCTGTGGGCAAATGTTCCGGTCCAGCGCTTGCCGGGATAATCGTAAGGATAAAACGAAGGGAATGCCCAGATTCTCATGGATGGTGCGATGTTTCTATTGTACTGCCTTCTGTTGCGGATAATACACTACTACTCGTCTATGCCGTATTCCTTTATCTTTCGGTAGAGTGTGCGCTCAGAGATGCCAAGCTCCGCAGCAGCATCGCGTCGGCGGCTTTTGTGCTTCTTCAGCGCTTTGGCGATATATTCCTTCTCCCTGTCGGCGAGCAGCAGCGTTTCCTCTACTTCCTCGTGGCGGGTATTCGAATCGAGCAATACAGGTGTGTTGTTTGCCGGCACCGTGTACACACCATGGCCGGGCTGTGGCTGCATGTCGCCATCTTTATAAACCGGCACAAGGTTGCCCGGATTGCCAGATGGTTCTACAGGAGTGTAGCCGCCATGCTGGGCGACATCGAAGATCATCTTCTTCAGGTCATTGACATCTTTCTTCAGGTCGAATATAGCCTTGTAGAGTATGTCGCGTTCTGAGGTGAAATCGGATCCGCCTCCATGTTGCACACCACCGCTTGCCGGGATAATCGCAAGGCTGCGCGAAGTGCCGGGATGCTGTGGCAGGAAGCGTATAAGCGCCTCCGCGGAAATATGTTTGTCCTCCGCAAGTACTGATATCTGCTCTGCAATATTCTTGAGTTCGCGCACATTGCCGGGCCATGAATAGTTCATGAGTGCCTGGGTTGCCGCAGCATCGAGCTGAACGGACTGTGTTTTATATCGCTCTGCGAAGTCAGATGCAAACTTGCGGAACAGAAGCGGAATATCTTCCCTGCGGTCGCGTAGTGCCGGCACTCGTATAGGCACGGTGCTAAGGCGGTAGTAGAGGTCTTCGCGGAAGCGCCCGTGGGAAGCGGATTCCAGCAATTCGCGATTGGTTGCAGCGATTACGCGTACATCTGTTTTCTGCACCTTAGAGGAGCCAACACGAATGAACTCGCCTGTTTCCAATACGCGCAGCAGGCGTGCCTGGGTGCCAAGCGGCATTTCACCGATCTCGTCCAGGAAGATGGTGCCTCCGTTTACGGTTTCAAAGTATCCCTTGCGGCTGTCGACAGCACCGGTAAATGACCCCTTCTCATGGCCGAACAGTTCACTGTCTATGGTGCCCTCAGGGATAGCGCCGCAGTTAACTGCAATAAATGAGTTGTGCTTGCGCTGGGATAGTGCATGAATGATCATGGAGAAGGCCTCCTTGCCTACACCGCTCTCGCCGGCTATAAGCACAGAGAGGTCGGTAGCCGCTACCTGGGCGGCAGTATTCAGTGCATGGTTTAGCGCTGGTGAATTACCAATGATACCAAACCTGTTCTTTATACTTTGAATGTCCATGTTAGTCGTAAGTCGTTAGTCAAAAGTCGTAAGTCCGCTTGTTGAAGGCGAATTCACTATACCATTTCCCCCATCAATGTAGCCGATGTGGCGGTGTTGATGCGCACATTAACGTAGTCGCCCTTCTGAAGCACCTTTTCGTTCTTCGGGAAGACAACCACTTTGTTTTGAGAATTGCGACCGTACCAGTCTTTGTCGCTGCGTTTGCTATCGCCTTCTATCAGTACTTCAAACGTTTTTCCAATGTCGGCGGTGTAGCTTTCGCGGGAGTGGCTGTTTTGCAGGTTTATTATTTCAGTGAGCCTGCGTTTTTTCACATCTTCGGCGATGTCGTCTTCGTAGCGGCGGGCGGCCAGTGTGCCCGGGCGCTCGCTGTAAGAGAACATGTACGCCATATCGAAACGGGACAGTTCCATAATAGACATCGTGTCCTGATGTTCCTCTTCGGTTTCTGTGCAGAAGCCGGTGATGACATCTGTGCTGAGGCCGCAGTCCGGAATTATCTCGCGAATGCGTTTCACCTTTGCCAGGTACCACTCCCGTGTGTAGGTTCGGTTCATCAACTGCAGGATACGTGTATTGCCACTCTGTACCGGCAGGTGAATATAGTTGCAGATGTTGTTGTACTTCGCCATGGTGTGCAGCACATCGTCTGTAATGTCTTTGGGGTGCGATGTGCTGAAGCGAATGCGAAGCAGTGGGGAGATAAGCGCCACCTTCTCCATCAGTTGGGCGAAGTTTACGGATTCGCCGTTCAATGGCTCGTGCAGATAGCTGTCTACGTTCTGGCCCAGCAGGGTCACCTCGCGGAATCCTTGCTCATACAACACGCGGCATTCATTTACGATGCTTTCGGCATCGCGGCTTCGCTCGCGACCACGGGTGAAGGGTACCACGCAGAACGAGCACATATTGTTGCACCCGCGCATGATGCTCACAAAGGCTGTGACGCCATTGCTGTCCAGGCGCACCGGCGATATGTCGGCATAGGTCTCTTCTCTGCTCAGCAGGACGTTGACACTTTTTTGCCCGCCTTCCGCCTCTTCCACCAGGCCGGGAAGGCTGCGGTATGCGTCCGGACCAACGACAATATCCACCAGTTTTTCTTCCTCCAGGAATTTAGCTTTAAGGCGTTCTGCCATGCAGCCGAGTACACCTATGAGCATGCCGGGATTACTTTCCTTCACTTTACGAAATGCCTGTAGCCTGTTTCGAACTGTTTGTTCAGCTTTCTCGCGAATGGAGCAGGTGTTGAGCAATACCAGATCGGCCTCTTCGAAGTTGCGGGTAGCGCCAAAGCCTTCGTTGTGTAGAATGGAAGCCACGATCTCGCTATCGCTAAAATTCATCTGGCATCCATAGCTTTCTATATAGAATTTTTTGTCAAACGAATTTGGGTCGCGTTCGAATGGAGCATATGCCTCACCCTGCCTGGCCTCCTCAATATCCTTTTTATACAACTCGGGGTGCATTTTTTGCAGTACTTCTGCCATAATTGCCGATTTTCGATGGTTGACAAAGGTACGTAAACTCAAACACAGGAGAACCGGCAGTAGAATCTGAACTAATAAAATTATGTAAATATGTAGGTTTAGCCCGGCTGAGACAGCTTGGCACCGTTTTTGTGCTACAATGGTTCCTTACCCCACGCGGCCGCGGATTTTTGCGCGGCTTGTAAGATAAAACAACTAATTTTGCATACAATCAGTATGAGGCTGCTACTTAGAAACCTGTTAATTGCGTGCCTTTTTGTGTTGCCTGCCATTGACGGCAGCGCCCAAAAAATCTCGTTCTGCGATACCAGCAACCTATGGGTGACAACCGGGGATGTTGATGGGTCGTGTGCTTGGGAACGTAAGGCATACCTTGCGGACGACACCCTGATATCCGGTAAGAAATATCGTAAACTCGCCTATCTTTCACTGATATACACCTCTTACAGCACCGGCTGCAACGCCACTATGGGTAGAGGCTTCTTTGTTCGGGAAGATCTTGCACACGGGATGGTCTATTACAGGCAGCCATCGGTAGACCAGTTCGAGCACGTATTGTACAATTACAATCTGCAGCCGGGCGATACCATCCAGTATACTTACAACATGTGGGGAGGCGGCTCAGTAGCCGATAGCCTGGTAAAGCTGGACTCGGCCCTGATAGGTGGCGTGTATCATAAAACATTTGACTTTGTGAGTGCTACCGGCCGGGGCAATCGTGCCTATTCCGTAATAGAAGGTGTGGGTTGTGTGAACCATCCCGCATATCCTGCCTTTGCCGGCGACTGCCATGGCTATATGGAAAGGCTCAGGTGCTTCTCGCAGGCCGGTTCAGTTCAGGATTTCTCTATGCGCTGGAATTCCTGTGACCTTATCGGTAATAACTTCTACACCAACTGCGAATACTCGCCTGCAACAACGAAGGTTAAGGCTATTGCCGAATCGAAGATGGTTGTGAAGCCGAATCCTGCACGCGGGAGTTTTGAAGTGTCGCTACCCGGGGCGCGCGGACAGTATATGATAGCGGTGCACGATGTGCTGGGTCATGAAATGACATCACAGACTGTGACCGCCACCTCCCAGGTCATAGACGCCAGCGGCTGGGCGGCAGGTACGTACTTTGTGTCTGTTTCCGGTTCCGATGGATTCAGTGCCCGCCAGGTAATAGCCATAGGTAAGTAGCTACTTGTTTTTAGTGTACGTGCATTGTAACTTTCCTCGATGAAGGCAATAACTCTTTGCATATCGATTCTTCTGTTCTCTTTTTTTGCATCTGCTCAGAACAAGGACCCAAAGACCTTTAAGATGGGTGAGTACACTATAAAGCAGTACTACTTTGTGATGCTGACAAAGGGGGGCAGGCGAGATGAAATAAAGGATACTGCCATCATCAATAAGCTGCAGGCCGGGCACATGGCTAATATGGAAAGGCTGAGCAAGGAAGGCAAACTGATGCTTGCGGGGCCATTTGGCGATGACGGCAACTGGCGCGGCATATTTGTCTTTGACGCAGAGAGTGAGGATGAGGTAAAGAGCCTGCTGGCTACCGACCCCGCCATAAAGGCTGGTCGTCTCGACTATGAAATTCATCCGTGGTACACGGCGATGAACAGTGTGTTCAAATAGCTATTAGAACAGTGACATCTGCCTGTTCTTCAACCGGCGGAAGGCTGTTGTATTGAGGTCCATACTCGTTTCGTTCAGGTTATACTTCTTGCAGTAGAGCTTGAACTGGTCTTTGATCAGCTCCGCAAATTTCCCGTCTCCTACTATCCGGTTTCCCCATCGGCTGTCGTTTGGATTGCCCCCATGGCACTCGCATATCTGGTGCCAAACCTTATCTGCCCTGTCCGGGAATGCTTTGTAAAGCCAGTCTTTGAATATTTCCCCGATAGCTCCGTTTAGTCTCACGACTGTATATCCTGCCCACTGAGCGCCGGCATCGCTTGCGGCTTTCAGCACATCGTGCATGTGCATATCGTTTAGTCCCGGAATGAGTGGTGCATTCATGATGCCTGTGGGCACGCCGGCCTTCGTCATAGTTTCCAATACTTTGAGCCGGGAGCGGTAGGACGCAGTCCGCGGTTCCATTACCTGCCGCAATTTTTCGTCGAGCGACGTAATGGAGGTAAACACGCGCACGAGGTTGAGCTTTGCAAGCTCTTGTATAATATCGAGATCGCGCAGTACAAGTGCGTTCTTGGTAAGTATACCAACCGGATTGCGATACTCCAGGCATATCTCCAGCAGCGCCCGCGTTATCTTCATTTTGCGCTCTATGGGCTGGTAGCAGTCTGTGTTACCGCTGAGTGATATAGTAGCGGGCTCCCAGTTTTTGTTCTCGAAGAATTTTCGTAGCAACGCAGGTGCATTTTTCTTCACTACTATGCGGCTCTCAAAGTCTACGCCTGCACTGTAGCCCCAATACTCGTGGCTGTTACGCGCATAGCAATAGATGCAGCCATGTTCGCAACCCTGGTAGGGATTTGCTGAGTAGAGCATGCCCACATCGGGGCTGGTCACTTTGTTTACAAGTGTCTTGCTATCGTCAACAATGTACTCTGTGTTTATCTTTTCCCGCTCCCAGTCGTCAATAGCCTCGGCATGCTCCTGCAGGTATTCGCCCTTCAGGAATTTGTTCTTTGGATTGAATTGTGCTCCGCGGCCTTTATCTAGTTGTAAGGTGTCAGTCATAAATCGTAAGTCATTTTTTGGGGATTATAGTTTGTTAGTCTTCGTTGATGATGTCAGTGAAGGTGGGTCCGTCATATTGTATGTCGGCGCCTTCTGCCAGAACAGGGATTGGCGTTTCTGGTTTCTTCCTGATCTTTATTTCCCTCTTTTCGCCGGGGCCGGTTTCCTCTTCCAGCATGTGGCGGTTGCGTATTTCTCCGTCTTTGTTCAGGCCCATGTCGCGTACAGAACCGAAGCCTACAGCGTCTTTCATTACGTGCGGGCTAAAGAGCTCGCTGCCCTTTCGCACGATGTTCTTCTGCTCATACATATCCTTGATCTGGTACACAACCTTGCGCAAGAGGTCGCGCTTAAGGCGATTGTCGAACAGGCTGTATTGCATAATGGCGCCATTGACGAATGACTGAATAGCAACAGTGAGGTTAGTGACCTTGTCGTTGAGTAACTTAACTCCCCTCGACCGCTCGTGCTCCTGCATTCTGTCGAGGATGTAGTTGCGCAGCTCCATGGCGTCCTGCACAGGCTCTACAAGTTTCACTGCAGTTTCCCATCGTGTTTCGTCGCGGTAGCGGATAGAGAATGATACTTCCTTGCAGAACATGCTGTTCTTCACCATGCGCTGCTCCAGCCGGGTGCAGAGCGATATGAGCATGGACTCCAGTTGCTGCGGGTCGCGCACCTGCTGGCTACTCATGGTGCGTGTGGCGCTCATGGTACGGTTCTCGGCGCGGCTATACATATCTACTTCAGCAAAGTTGAGCCTGCGGTGCCAGTAGTCGCCCACTACGCCACCAAAAGCTTTGCGCAGTAATGCGGGTGATGCATGCCTCATTTCCACAGGATTGCGGATGCCGATCATTAGCAACCGGCGTTCGTTTTTAGAAGCGATACCCGGAAGGTCTGTGAGCTTCATAGTGGCGAGCTTTTCATCTACATTATCAGGCGTAATAATGACCAGCCCATCTGGCTTTTGCAATTCAGTGCCCACTTTGGCCAGGAACGTATTGGGGGCAATGCCGATGGAGCACTTCAGATAGTCGTACTTCTCTGCTATATCTGCCTTTATCTGCTTTGCTATGGCGGTGAGATCGTTGTAAACGAGGCGGTAAGAGTGAAAGTTGGCAACCGCCTCGTCGATACTGCGGGGAATGACATCATCGCAATAGCGACGCAGAATAGCCATGATGTCCACATGGATCTGGCGGTACCAGGCGGGGTGCGTGGGAGTGGTGATAAGCTCGGGGCATAGCTCCCGGCATTCCCTCAGGCGCATGCCTGATTTGAGCCCGAAGCGTTTGGCCTCCACAGATGCTGCAATAACCGCGGCATTTGGACTATCATACGTGACCACGCCCAGCGGCTTGCCGCGCAACTCAGGGTGGCGCTGCTGCTCGCAACTGGCAAAATAGCTGTTCATGTCAATGTACATGACATAAGGCTCAATTTTTGCCTCTAGTGAGTTACAGAAATAGTCACTTTTGCTGTTCACAAGGCTAAGTTAGTATTAATTTGTCAATTTTATTGGAAATTTATTTTGTCAAATAATGTGGAAATCGCTGCTTTTGTTGGAAATGACAGGAATCATGGGATAAGATGCCCAACGTCATAAACCGCGGAAATACCGGACGGTACGTTTGCATATTGCAAAATCGTACAAATGCCATTTTACCATTCATTAGGAACAGTGCCCGATAAACGGCACGTAGTATTCAGGCAGCCAAACGGCGAGCTGTACCAGGAAGAATTAGTAGGTACACAGGGATTTGGCGGAATGTCCTCCCTGGTATATCATCTCTACCCACCTACACGTGTGAAGCAGAAGGGTAAACCCTATTCCGTGGTTCCGGAGATAGCCATAGAGAACAGCCTGAACGCACTAAGCTTTAAAGGCTTTGATATAAAACCCGAAGCTGACTTCTTAGAGAGTCGCAAGATACTCTTCACGAATAGCGCACTGCAGGTAGGCTTGGCAGCACCCAAGAAATCGACCGAGTATTTCTACAAGAATGCTGATGCTGATGAGGTGTTGTTCATTCATGAAGGCAGTGGCACACTACATACTATGTTTGGCGACCTGCCTTTTAAGTATGGTGATTATGTAGTGATACCGCGTGGCACCGTTTACAAGATCACGTTTGATACGGAGGCCAACAGGCTGCTCATAATGGAGTCTACAGATCCAGTGTTTACACCAAAGCGCTACAGGAATGAGTTTGGACAACTGTTAGAGCATTCACCCTTCTGCGAGCGCGATATAAAGCGCCCGGTGAATCTGAAGACCTACGACGAAAAGGGTGAGTTTGACATCTTCATCAAGAAGCGTGGCATGATGTTCCCTTATGTATATGCCAACCATCCGTTTGATGTGGCTGGCTGGGACGGATATCACTATCCATACACCTTCTCCATCTTCAACTTTGAGCCGATAACGGGCCGCATACACATGCCGCCACCAATACACCAGACCTTTGAGAGCCGCAATTTTGTGGTGTGCTCATTTGTGCCCAGGCTGTATGATTATCACCCACAAGCAATTCCCGCTCCGTACCATCACAGCAATATAGACAGCGACGAAATACTGTACTATGTAGACGGCGATTTCATGAGCCGCAACAACATAAAGAAAGGGCAACTGACACTGCACCCGGGCGGTATCCCTCATGGGCCGCACCCGGGAGCCATAGAGCGCAGCATAGGCCAGAAGGAAACGAAAGAACTGGCGGTGATGATAGACCCCTTTCAGCCGATGCAGATAACAAAGGAGGCGATGAAAATTGATGTGGAGGACTATTACAAATCATGGTTAACCGAATAAAACGATAACGATGCAAACTTCAAATCTTAAAGACGTTACCAATTATAACTACGGCATAGAGAAGATTTTCGAGAAGGCCGAAGACTTTCTGCCGATAAACGGTACAGACTATGTGGAGCTGTATGTAGGCAATGCCAAGCAGGCAGCGCATTACTACAAAACGGCGTTTGGCTTTCAGTCGCTGGCCTATTGCGGGCTGGAGACGGGTGTAAAAGACCGTACATCTTATGTGCTGGTGCAAGACAAGATAAGGCTGGTGCTTACCACGCCGATGCACCCGGGCAACGAGGTGAGCCAACACCTGGCAAAACATGGTGATGGTGTAAAGGTGATAGCTCTGTGGGTAGATGATGCGCGGAAGGCGTTTGAAGAGACAACTTCGCGCGGCGCTGAAGCATATTTTGAGCCGGTGATAGAACGAGATGAGTATGGTGAAGTTGTGCGTTCCGGCATTCGCACGTATGGCGATACTGTTCACATCTTCGTGGAGCGGAAGAACTACAATGGCATTTTCCTGCCAGGATACATTCCATATACATCAGAATACAACCCGGTACCAACAGGGCTTAAGTATATCGACCACATGGTGGGCAATGTGGAACTGGGCCAGATGAACAAATGGTCTGAGTTCTACGCAAAGACAATGGGGTTTGCCAACCTCGTTACGTTTGACGACAAGGACATTTCTACGCAGTACACAGCGCTGATGAGCAAGGTGATGACTAACGGCAACGGACGTATCAAGTTCCCGATAAACGAGCCTGCTGCGGGCTTGAAGAAGTCGCAGGTGGAAGAGTACCTGGACTTCTATCACGGTGCAGGCTGCCAGCACATTGCTGTGGCTACTGACGATATTGTCTTTACCATAAGCGAAATGAGGAAGCGTGGCGTAGAATTCCTTCATGTGCCGGGTACTTACTATGACACCGTTCCAAACCGTGTAGGGCAGATAGCAGAAGACCTGGAGATACTGAAGAGCCTGGGCATTATGGTGGATAGGGACGAGGAAGGTTACCTGCTTCAGATATTCACCAAGCCGGTTGAAGACAGGCCTACACTGTTCTTTGAGATCATACAACGTAAGGGAGCGAGGTCTTTCGGCAAGGGTAATTTCCAGGCGCTCTTTGAATCGATAGAGGCAGAACAAGCAAGGAGGGGCACATTGTAAACTAAGCTAAACAGACGCAAAAATGGAACTGCAGGAACACACCAGTGTCGCGGCCGATATGCTTCGGCACTTTGAAGAAAAGATAGAACGCGGCGATGCTATAGAGCCGAAAGACAGAATGCCTGATGGTTATCGCAAGCACCTGATAAGGCAGATATCGCAGCACGCCCACTCTGAAGTGATAGGAATGCAGCCCGAAGGCAACTGGGTGACACGCGCCCCATCGCTGCGCGCCAAGCAGATATTGCTGGCCAAGATACAGGACGAAGGTGGTCATGGCTTGTACTTATATAGTGCTGCCGAAACGCTGGGTATCTCCCGTGCTGAGATGATAGAACAACTGCATGCGGGCAAGGCTAAGTACTCAAACATTTTCAACTATCCCGCGCTTAACTGGGCTGACATAGGCGCTATAGGCTGGCTGGTGGATGGCGCTGCCATCGTGAACCAGGTGTCGTTGCAGCGCACGTCTTACGGACCTTATAGCCGTGCCATGGTGCGCATATGTAAGGAAGAGAGTTTTCACCAGCGGCAGGGTTACGAGATAATGGCAAAGATGATGAAGGGATCTGCGGAGCAGCGCGATATGGCGCAGGATGCGATGAACAGGTGGTGGTGGCCGGCGCTTATGATGTTTGGGCCACATGATAGTGACTCGCCACATACGGGCGATGCATTTAAGTGGAAGATCAAACGCCAATCGAACGACGAACTCCGTGCAAAATTCATAGACAAGACTGTGCAGCAGGCAGAGGTGATAGGGCTGACAATACCTGACAAAGACCTGAAGTGGAATGAAGCCCGTGGCCACTATGACCATGGTGCAATCAACTGGGATGAGTTTTACAGGGTGATTAACGGTAACGGCCCTTGTAATCAGCAACGTATGGACCACCACAAACGCGTACATGCAGAAGGGGCCTGGGTACGCGAAGCGGCAGAGGCCTATCGCATAAAAAAGGAAAAGAAACTTCATTTATCATAAATCAACGATTATGGCAACAGATTCTCAATTGACACAATGGGAGGTATTTATCCAGTCAAAGCCGGGAGCCAATTATATACATGCTGGCAGCGTACATGCTGCCGACAAAAAAATGGCACTGCAAAATGCACGCGACACCTATACCAGGCGCGGAGAGGGTACCAGCATATGGGCAGTACCAACGGATGCAATAGCTGCGTCTAACCCAGAAGACGGCGATATGTTCTTTGACCCGGCCAATGACAAAACCTACAGGCTTCCTACCTTTTACGTAATGCCAGAGGGTGCGAAAGCTATTTAATAGTCCATCTCAAAAGGAGAAACAATGACACAACAAGAAGCACTATACAAATTTGCGTTGCGACTGGGCGATAATGCGCTGATACGTTCTTATCGGCTTTCTGAATGGTGTAGCAACGCACCCATACTTGAGGAAGATCTGGCGCTTACGAATTTTGCACTGGACATGATAGGCCGGGCGCAAAGCCTTCTGGGTTATGCGGGCGAAATAGAGGGTAAGGGACGCACCGCGGATGACCTTGCGTACAAACGTAACGAGCAGCTCTTTGTTAACGTGTTGATGGCCGAATTGCCCAACAACGACTTCGCCTATACCATTGCGCGCGAACTGTTCCTTTCAGTTTATGAGTACTACTACTTCACCGACCTGGCGAAGTGTGATGATCCAACGCTTGCAGCAATAGCCACCAAGACGCTGAAAGAGGTGAAATATCACATGGCGCATAGCACAGACTGGACACTTCGCCTTGGCGATGGCACGGAAGAAAGCCACGCACGTATGCAGGATGCTGTGAACAAGCTGTGGTCATACGCAGGTGAGTTTTTCGAAGCAGACGTTGTTGATGTGATGCTTACTAATGCACTCAATACACCGGACACTCCACGACTATTGAAGAATTGGGAAGATCATACAGCGGCAGTGCTCAAGGAGGCGACGCTGCGCACGCCGTCGGTACCATTTATTCAACATGGTGGCAGGAATGGCGTACATACTGAGTATATGGGCCACATTTTGTCCGAAATGCAATTTCTTTCTCACGCCTATCCTGATGCATCATGGTAGCAATTCATCCGTCACGTTTCGATATACTGAGGCTGTTGTCTACAATCCCCGATCCGGAAATACCGGTGGTGAGTATAGAGGAGATGGGTATGCTGCGGGATGTGGTAATAGACGATGACAGGGTGGAGGTGATCATTACGCCTACCTACACGGGCTGTCCTGCAATGGGGCTTATAGAAGCCGACATACTTGCTACGCTACATAAAAGTGGCGTAAAGAATGCTAGCGTAAGAAACGTAATAGAGCCTGCGTGGACAACAGACCTTATGTCTGATAAGGCGAAGGCGAAGCTGAAGGAATACGGCATTGCGCCACCGCTACACAGTTCTTGTAACCACGAGGTGTTTCAGCATAATGAGATCGAGTGTCCACGGTGTAATTCAAAGAACACAGTGATGATAAGCAGGTTTGGCTCCACGGCCTGCAAAGCGCTATACCAGTGCAATGATTGTAAGGAGCCGTTTGACTATTTCAAGTGTCACTAAATTTATTCGACCATGTTCATCAAACAGATTTATACGAATTGCCTGGCGCATGCCGCATATTATATTGAATCCGGTAAGGAAGCAGCTGTAATTGATCCGCTTCGTGATCCTGCTCCATACATTCAGCTCGCCAATGAGCGCGGAGCAAAGATAAAATATGTGTTGGAAACACATTTTCATGCTGATTTTGTAAGTGGTCATATAGACCTTGCAAATAAGACGGGAGCACAAATAGTGTTCGGACCCGATGCTACACCCGGTTACAGGGCCCACATAGGTACAGACGGCGAGCGCCTGAAATTGGGCGATATGCATCTGGTCATTATGCATACCCCTGGCCACACAGTGGAGTCAGCTTGTTTCCTTTTGTATGACGACCGGGATGTGCCGCACGCTATTTTTACCGGCGATACGTTGTTTGTGGGCGATGTGGGCAGGCCGGACCTGCTTAGCGGGAATCTCCCCAAAGAAACGTTGGCAGCCATGCTTTTTGACTCGCTGGAGAATAAGATCAAGACCTTGCCGGATGATGTGATCGTTTATCCCGGTCACGGGGCTGGCTCAGCCTGTGGCAAGAATATCGGCGTTTCGTCATTTACCACTATAGGAGAGGAGCGCCGCAGCAACTATGCGATGCAGTTTACGGATAAGGATGACTTTATAAAAGCAGTGACGAGTGACCTGCCACATATACCGGGATATTTCTTTACTGATGCCACGCTGAACAAAGTAGGTGCCAGCCCGTATGACCGGGTGATGGAATCCAGCCTTAACGCTTTGCCTGTTCGGGAGTTTACGGACATCCATAATGCCGGTGCGCTAATACTGGATACCCGAGATCCGATGGACTTTGCAGCAGGGTTTATTCCCGGCTCGCTGAATATCGGTTTAAATGGAGACTTCGCCGTTTGGGCAGGTTCTTTGGTTGATGCCGGCCGGGACCTGTTGCTGGTATGTGTGCCGGGGAAGGAAAGGGAAGCAATAGAGCGGCTGGCACGTATAGGTTATGAGCGCGTGCGTGGTTACCTGCACGGAGGAATAGATAGCTGGTTCAAGGCCGGGGAGCAATACGGCAGGATAATGACGGTGACGGGGGATGAATGTGCTGACCTGGTAGACAATGAAGGTTATCGCCTGCTGGATGTTCGCAACAGAAGAGAGGCTGCCCGAGAACGAATGACCGGAGCGCTGCACATTCCGCTTAATGCCCTGCAGCAAGAGCTGCCAAAGCTGAATGCCAATGACAAATGGCTTATCTACTGCGCAGGGGGGTATAGGTCTATGATGGCAGCATCATTGATGCGTACTGCCGGCTTTCACTTCGTGGCGAGCGTGGAGGGTGGTATCAGGCAGGTGGTGGCAAAAGCGCCACACCTGGTTGAAAGTATCGCGGAGCCGGAATGGCAATAATCCGCCCGAACTTCTAAGATGTGATTTATTTCATTAATTTAGCGTTTGCGCATAAATGTTATGTGCCTTTATTCAGCTAAATATGAGATCGCTGCACATTACTTTGGCCTTTTTTGCGCTACTTCTATCTGTCACACCTCTTTTTGCCGAAGCGAACGCAAATATTGTGGGGGAAGAGGTAACCTACTCCAGCAAGAAGACAACGTTCAAGGGCTATGTAGCTTATGACAGCAGTAAGACGGGCAGAAGGCCAATAGTGCTTGTGGTGCCGGAATGGTGGGGGAATAATGATTATCCCCGTATGCGTGCGCGTATGCTTGCAGAGCTAGGCTACCTGGCTATGGCTGTTGACATGTATGGTGATGGCAAGCTTGCAGAGGATCCCAAAACCGCGCAAGAGCTATCGTCGCCCTTCTATAAAAATGCCGCACTGGGGAAAGAGAGAATTGAGGCGGCCATTACCTTTATTAACAAACATCGTCTTGCTAACCCAAAGAAGATCGCTGCAGTTGGATATTGTTTTGGTGGTTCAATGGCGTTAAATGCGGCTCTGCTGGGCAGCAATCTTTCTGCGGCGGTGAGTTTTCATGGCGGTCTGAAAACACCACAGGCTAAGAGGGACGCTGTTAGAGCGAAGCTACTTGTATGCCACGGCGGGGCAGATTCATTTGTGCCCGAGGCGGATGTTGCTGCGTTTCGCAGGAATATGGCAACGGCAGGGCTTCCGTACAAGTTTATTGTTTATCAGCAGGCTACACATGCCTTTACTAATCCTGCGGCTACTGAAACCGGCAAGAAATTTGATTTGCCAATTCAGTACAACGAGAACGCGGATAAGAAGTCGTGGAATGATATGAAGCGTTTCCTTGAGGATTCATTTAAGGATGCGAAAATGTAGTGCGTTCAGGATTGCGCAGCTAGATTTCCAAAGAGAACGTAACCCACTACCGCGGCTCGCTGGATTTCCTTTAATTTTGGCGCCTACTATCTATAATGAATAAGCTGAACGAAGAATTGCAGAACCAGATCGATGCATTTCTTCCTCCCGGGTTTGCAGAGCGGGAGGAGATGAAGAGGTTTCTGGCTGCTGTAAATCACAGCTATAATAAACGCAACATTGACTATGCCGCGGCAAGGCAGAAGGCAGACAATGCCGCTGAAAGTCAACGCTTTTTTCAGCATATACTCGATTTTATGCCGGCGGATATTGCTGTGATCGATCCTCAGCACAGATATCTCTTCGTGAATAAGAATGCGATCAAGGATTCGGTAATGCGCTCCTGGATCATTGGAAAGACGGACGAAGAATACCATGCCTTCAGGGGAAATTCCGGCAAGTTCAGCGAGGAGCGGAAGAAAGTGTTTGAAGAAGTGCTTAGAACAAAACAGCCGAAGAACTGGGAAGAGAAAATAGTAAAGCCGGGAAATGAGGCGGAATATAACCTGAGGATATTACATCCGGTCCTGAATAGTGCGGGTGAAGTAGATATTGTGATCGTATATGGCGTTAACATCACTGACCGAAAGAGGACAGAGGAGCAGGTGAGAAAAAGCGAGACGCGTTTCCGAAACATTTTTAACAACAGCCAGGCTCTCATTTGTACGCACGATCTGCAAGGGGTGGTGACTGATGTCAACGAAGCTTCTGCTACTGTATTCGGAATACCGAAAGAACAGCTTGTGGGCCGGAACCTTTCTTCGTTATTGGCGGCAGACAAGCATTACGATTTCAAAGCGGCATATCTTGATAAGATTGTTGAAGATGGCGTTGCTAACGGTGTGATGGTGGGGGTGACGAGTGCCGGAGATAGGCTATACCTGCTCTATCAGAATTTCCTTGTTACGGGTGAGGGAGAATCGCCTTACGTGATTGGCTTTTCGCAGGACATCACAGCAAGGGTAAGGGCCGAGAAGGCATTGCGCACAAGCGAAGAAAAATACCGGAGTATCATTGAAAACATGAACCTGGGACTACTCCAGGTAAGCCCCGATGAGAATATCGTTTATGCGAACCAGAGCTTTTGTAATATGAGCGGATATTCCGCTGCAGAGCTGGTAGGCCGGAATGCGCCGCAATTATTTGTACGGCCTGAAAGTTCTGGTGCTACCGAGGTGGTAATGGAACGACGAAAGCACGGAACGTCAGATGCCTACGAAATGGAGATCGTGGACAAGAATGGGGAGCCGAAGTGGTGGCTCATAAGTGGTGCGCCACTCTTTAATGACAAGAACGAATTTTCAGGTTCAATAGGTATCCACCTGGACATTACGTCTCAGAAGCGAATAGAGGAAGAGCTAAGAAAGGCCAAATCGGAGGCAGAGAGCTCGGCCCATGCGAAGGAGATATTCCTTGCCAATATGAGCCATGAGATACGCACACCAATGAATGCAATCATCGGTCTGGGCAAGTTGCTGGCGCGGACACAACTGGACGATCAGCAATCCTTCTACCTTGATGTTATCCGGAATGCATCAGACAACCTGATGGTCATTATCAATGACCTGCTTGACTTCTCCAGGCTGGAGGCCGGAAAGGTAAGCCTCGAGAAGATCTCCTTTAGTCTGAACGAGCACATCAGCAAGGCGGTGCAGATACTCAAATTCAGGGCAGAAGAAAAGGGGCTGCTACTTGAATGCCAGTGCGACGAGCGAATAGCGGGTGTGCTGGTGGGCGATCCCCATCGGTTGAACCAGGTGCTTATGAACCTGCTTAGCAATGCAGTGAAGTTTACCGATAAGGGTAGCGTGCACATGTCTTGCACCCTGGTGACGGATAGGGGAGACGCACAACTGATAAGATTTACAGTAACGGATACTGGCATAGGTATGAGCCAGGAATTCCTTGCACATCTCTTTGATAAATTTTCGCAGGAGGATGAGAGCATTTCTCGAAGGTATGGTGGCACAGGCCTTGGCATGAGCATTTCAAAGCAGCTTGTGGAACTGATGGGTGGGACTATAGGGGTGACCAGCGAGAAAAACAAAGGAACCTCTATTTCATTTTCGCTGGAGCTACGTAAGGGAAAGAAAAAGGATTTGCAAGTCGAAGCGGATATAATGCCCGATTCCACGGCGTTGAAGGGGAAGCGGATATTGCTTGCCGAAGACAATTCTATGAACAGGCTGCTGGCTACCACTATACTTGCGCAATATGGAGCCACGGTTACCGAGGCGGTGAACGGTGAGGAAGCGGTCGAAGCACTGAAGGTTGGTGAGTTTGACATAGTACTTATGGATATGCAGATGCCCGTGATGAATGGACTGGATGCTACGCGTGCGATACGTGCTGGTATTGATGATGCGATTCCGATCCTCGCACTTACTGCAAACGCGCAGCAGCAGGAAGCCAGGCGTTGCAAAGAGGCAGGTATGAATGATTTTATTACCAAGCCGTTTGACGAGGCGGTGATGATATCGCTGATAGTAAAGTGGCTGGGCGAGTCTGGCGTGAGCCAGCCATCCGTAGCAAAGGGTGAGGTGTCGACGAGCGGTTTGACCGATTTGTCCGGTATCAGGTCGCTGGGGTTGGGCGAGGAGTTTGTTTATAACCTCACTACTATGTTCCTGGAAGAGATGACCATTTCTATGAACCAGATGGCACAGGCCATAGAGTTTGAAGACATGCCTGCGCTGTCTGATGCTGCGCATAAAATAAAGCCGTCGTTTCAGAGTTTTGGGGTAACAACAGCCATGAAAGACCTCGTGACACTGGAGGGTATGAAAGACTCCGATGACCTTGTGAAGGCTCAAAAATTGGTCAAGAGGGTACGCAAGATCGCTGCTAAAGTATCTGGGGAATTGAACCTGGTTCTGTCAGGAATGCAGATCTAACAACATGCCCCCTCTGCCTTCGTCACTTTGTAAAGGAACTTTTGCATGTCCCATGCTGATGTGGGGCAGCGCTCTGCGCAAAGGCCACAGTGCAGACACACATCTTCATCCTTTACCATTACCCTTGTGGTAGCCAGCGGCGCGGAAACGTACAGGTCCTGGGTGGTGTTTGACGCCAGGACTTTTGTGTGCTGTCTTATTTCTGCTTCAGTTTCCATATTCGGCATAAAGGTGATGCAGGATGTGGGGCAGATGTCCATACATGCGTCGCATTCTATACACTTGCTCTCTGTGAATACCGTTTGCACATCACAGTTAAGGCAGCGCTCTGCTTCCTTAAAGCCGGTGGGCAGGTCAAAACCGAGCTCTACTTCTTTCTTGCGATTAGTAAGCGTCAGCGTCTTGTCGGCATGCGGCACGGCATAGCGCTTATCAACGACCACCTCACTGTCATAGCTCCATTCATGTATACCCATCTTCTGGCTGTAGAGGTTTACATGTGGGGCGGGACGCTGGTTTATGTCCTCACCCATGCAGTAGCGATGAATGGATACCGCTGCCTGGTGGCCATGCGCCACCGCGGTAATTACATTTTTGGGCCCGAACGCAGCATCTCCCCCAAAGAATACTTTGGGGTTTGTAGAAGCAAAGGTGACCTCGTTCACAACAGGCATATCCCACTTATCAAAATCAATACCTATGCCACGTTCTATCCAGGGAAAGCTATTCTCCTGGCCAATGGCCACGAGCACATCATCTGCAGGGTAGAAGACCTCTGCCTCGCCCGTCGGCACCAGCTTGCGTTTGCCATTTTCGTACACGGCATGCACCTTTTCAAACATCATGCCTTTGAGAACTCCGTTCTCTACCACAAATGATTTGGGTACATGATTGTCTATGATAGGAATGTCTTCGTGGATGGCGTCTTCCTTCTCCCATGGGGAGGCCTTCATCTCTGCAAACGGGCTTCGCACAATTACCTTCACCTCTTCGCCGCCCAGCCTGCGCGCAGTACGACAGCAGTCCATAGCCGTATTGCCACCGCCCAACACTATTACGCGACGTCCTATTTTGCTTGTGTGTTCAAAGGCTACATTGGCCAGCCAGTTTATGCCGATGTGCACATGAGCATCGGCCTCTTTGCGTCCGGGGATATCAAGGTCGCGGCCGCGTGGGGCACCTGAGCCTACGAAGATTGCGTCATAGCCTTCAGCCAACAATGCTTCAAGACTCTTTACGTAGTGGTTGAAGTGTTTTACGACTCCAAGGTCCAGGATGTAGTTCACCTCCTCTTCCAGTACGGATTCTGGTAGACGGAATGACGGTATCTGGCTGCGCATAAAGCCACCGCCCCCCTTTTGTTCGTCGAATATGTGAAGCTCGTAGCCCAGTGGCGCCAGGTCGCGCGCTACTGTGAGCGCTGCGGGGCCGGCACCTACAAGAGCTACCTTTTTGCCGTTAGGTTCAAAGGGACCTTTCGGCATGAACCGCTTTACATCGTCCTTATTGTCGGCCGCCACACGCTTCAGCCTGCAGATGGCTACAGGCTCTTCCTCTACTCTACCTCGCCTGCACGCCGGTTCACACGGGCGGTCGCAAGTGCGGCCCAGTATACCCGGGAACACGTTCGATTCCCAGTTTACCATGTAGGCCTCTGAATATTTCTGTTGTGCTATCAGCCGTATGTACTCGGGAACGGGTGTATGCGCAGGGCATGCATACTGGCAGTCGACTACTTTATGAAAGTACTCGGGGTTCTTGATATCGGTAGGTTTCAATAGTTGAAGTTTTTTGCGTGAAACAATACTTGTACTACTACCTAAACAATCTGAAGAGCAATGACCTGGCTGTGAGACGTAACCGATACTAAGATAAACAATTCCGTTATCAAAGAAAAATCGTTACTACATGGCATTAAGTTGCCAATCCGGTAATCGGGGGCAACCACAATGTGGGCGTGGAAATTAGAATTGCAACTAACTATGACATCGAAAAATAAGGTAGTAGTATATCCTCGAAATTGTAGAGCCCGTTTGGCTTGTTGTCAAGGTTTTGCGCCACGAAGATTACGCCATTGCCAAATGCCTCACGCGAGATAGATTCATGTATGAGGCGCACTGTCTGGTAGGGGAAGCCGAAGATGATCTCGTGCTTGCCAACGATGCCACCTGCACGCACAGAATTGATGTCAGAGACATTAACTTCCAATTCTTCGGCAATTTTCAACGCTGTACCGGAAACCCCCTCCTTGTGTTTGAAGTGCTCTTCGATCACCTCTATGTCTACCCAAGGAGCTATCTTTTTCAGGAATTTGCCGGCAAAGAGCAAGTAGTTGACGCCAAGTGTAATATTTGGCGACCAGAATACGACAGTTTCTTTAGAAAGCTCGTTGAGCAGGTCAAGCTCGTTCTGTCCATAATGCGATATGGCAGAAACAATCTTTATTCCCCTTTTAGCTGCCGCTTTGCCGTAGTAATGGATACTGGCTGGTGGTGAGAAGTCAATTATTAGGTCTACCGGGTGTTCGTCCAGAAATTGATTGATCTCGATATGGTCCACTGAACGAATGAAGCCAGGTTCGTCCGACTTGATGCCCAGGAACTCACCTACAGAGCGATTTTCGAGGGTCTCAGATTTTCTAAGTACCCATTGAAGTTCAAAATCGGGGCTTTGCAATACGACCGAAGCAACTGCTTTGCCGGCTTTCCCAAATCCTATTACGCCTATTTTCATAGATTTCAGTTGTTATGCGTTATTGAAACGGATAAAAATACCGCCGTCGCAGAGAGAGACTATTGGCGGTGAACAAGAGTTACAAATATACTGCAAAAAAAGAGAAAAAGCCCGCCAGTATTGCATTATACGTATAGCAGGAAAGTGAGTAGGTGCAGATATTGTGCTGTAAATGAGCAGGCTATATGCTTCTAAAAATGGAATAATTTCCGCTATGCGGAATATATATTAATAAAAATATCGCAGTAACATGCTGAAATACAACGAGGAATAGTTTTGGCATTTGGTTTGATGTTGTCTCATCACCCTTTGCACGAAACGATACAGGTAACCGGTAACCCGGAATTCTTTAACTGATAAAAGGAACTTGTATGTGTCAACTATTCACAGTCTGCCGTTTCGCTCCGAAGAGTCCTGTAAATGCGGATACGCTCCAGTATCCGCGAGTGCGCAAGCACCTGCCGCACGGAGTTGCCAACACCGGAGCCGGAGGGTCGCAACGTATTGCTCGGCTTTAGATTTGTAGGTATGGAACTCATTATTTCTCTGGGTTTTCTTGCAGCTACCTATTTTTCGCTTTTAGCTGGCAAGAAAAGGAAGGTGCGAGCGGCCGAAAGGTTGAAAAAACTTACCTGGGATAGGAATGTAAATAAGTTATTTGGCAGATGGCACAGTTATTAATGGGCGCTCACTATTGATTCTGCCTGTAGAGATTCTCCCCTGTATTGAAGCGATAATGACAAAATTTTTTGTTTAATCAACTAAATTTTGTGTTATGGCTATCATTATGACCGTGATCCTGGTTTACTGCACTCTTGTGCTAATCCGCAACAAACAGCAGCGTAAGTATAAAGCCTGGGACAGATCGCGGAAAATGATTCATCCAATAAGATGAATAAGTTTAATGCAAGTTTCCAAATAACGTCCATTTTGCAAACGTTTTGTTAAATGGATGTTGTTGGTGTCTTAAATTAGGCGATATAATGCTAAATTTATTCCATGTTCCGCTGCATAAACGGTTGGGATATAAAGAGTACCAATATCGTTAAAGATTCTCCCCTTGGTCTTCACAATTATTGGCGGCAATAGTTCGGTTATTGTTCACCCAATGTTAAGACTATGGCTATCATTATGTTGTCTTTTCCGCTTGCTATCTCGCTGTTGTTCTTGCGCAACAAGAGCAGAAGAAAGTACAAGGCCTGGGACAGATCAAGAAAGATGCAGAACCGCTAGCTGGCGACTACCTCACCGGAGACGGAAGAGGACATACCTCGTCGGGCAAAATGATATATACCTGCGACCGCTGTGTGTGCGGCATTTTGTAGAGGCCGGTGAGCTTGCCAAAAGCGGGCAGTAATAATACATTCCCATCCTTGTAATAGCATGGCAGCGTCACAGATTGCCTGCCGCTACCAGATAAGGAAATACCCGGGTGTATGTGACCGGCAATAACAAGTTTGTCCCCTGGCCTCTCATCCGGAACATCATGTACGAATAATAGATTCGTTGTTTCCAGCGTATCTAATACCGAGACCGAAATGTCATCAAAGAGACGCTGATCTATAATGTCATGATTGCCCTTAATGAGCGTGAAGCTGATTGAAGGGAATTGCTGAATAAGAGCGGAGAAATTGATCCAGTCGTGGTTATAGGTGCTATGAAAGAGATCGCCAAGGAAGTAGACTTTTGCAGGATTCACTTTCTCAAACAGTGCAGCTAATCTTAAGTAGTCATCAGCTTGTGTATCCGCAGGGATGGCTATTCCCTCTTTACGGAAATGACGTGCCTTGCCAAGGTGCACGTCTGCAATGACCAACAGACGCTCATGGGGAAGGAAGAGAGCTTTTTCGGGAAGTAAATGGAAAGTGTATCCATGGGTTTCAATTGTCATGCTCACGGTGTAAATCTAATTTGACATTTCGACAATTTGCCAATTCGGCAATTCGAAAATGCGATGAACGTGGCAAAATGTGACGAATATGGGTGTGTGATAATGTGGCGGGTCAGGTGTATTGCGAGAGGATCTTTTTTACCCGGTCTTCCAGTTTTTCGTTTACAAACTTCTCTTTGAATCGTTCCGTAAGTATCGGGAAGCTAAACGGGCTGAAACGTTCCATGTCTTTAATGATGATACGCTGCTGCGACATGCGGTTTAGCGCCTCTACCATGCGGGCCTCTTCCATCTGAAAGGTCATTACTTCGTCAAATGCCTGCTGCAGCAGCAGATTGTCTGCTTCATTGTCAGAAAAAACTGAAAAGAATAAGGACGAAGATGCCTGGATATGCCGGGCTTTCTGCTGCTTGCCGGGATAGCCGTTGAACACAAGTCCTGCTATGGTGGCTATGTCGCGAAACTTACGTTTCGCCATCTCTGCAATGTTGATGCTATGAAAAATATCGGCAGAGATGCCCGCTGTATCGAACAGCGCGCTGCCCAACGCTTCCTCTATTGGTATTTCCTGGTCGCTGAGCAGTTCGAATCCATAATCGTTGAACGACACGGAGAATGTCATCGGGCGCAGTTGCGATATACGGTAGGAGAAGAGCATAGACATGCCCTCATGCACATTGCGCCCCTCGAATGGATAGATGAAAACATGGTAGCCCTCGCGGCTCTGAATCTTCTCAATAAGCAATTCGCCGGTGTGGGGTAGGTGCGAGCGAAGTTTCTGCTCTTCAAACAGGCCTGCCAGGACCTCTACTTCAATGTCTTTCTTCCCTTTTTTGTCATGCTCATCTATCTTCATGCGTATCGTAGTGGTGAGCTGAGATGAGAGCGGCATTTTGTTGCCCTGCCAGGATGGGAATGCACCTTTGTTCGCGCTCGCCTTACGCACAAATGCAGTCATATCCTTTACCCGTATGAGCTCCAGGTGCCTGCCGCCAAACCAGAAGGCGTCACCAGGCCGAAGGCGGGCAATGAAACCCTCCTCAATAGATCCTATACGTGCGCCCCCAAGAAACTTTATCTGCATCATGGTGTCGCTAGCAATGGTGCCTATGCTAAGGCGGTGGCGCATGGCTATGCGACGGCTCGTGACCTTGTATAGTCCGTCTTCAAACACTACCCGATGAAACTCATCGTAGGCATCCAGTAGCTTTCCGCCCTCTGTAATGAATGCAAGGCACCAGTTGAATTCTTCGTGGGTAACGGAAGCGTAGCAATGCGTCTGCACTATTTCGTTGTAGGTTTCCTGTGCCCGAAAGCCATCTGAAACCGCAAGGGTGACCAGGTACTGGATAAGCACGTCAAACGAACGGATATAGGGTATGCGCTGTTCCACCTGTTTGTGGGCCATTGCGTGGCGCACAGCAGCACCCTCTATAATTTCCAGTGAATGCGTGGGCAGGAAGTAGATTCGGCTGGTAGCGCCTGGCTGGTGGCCGCTGCGGCCGGCCCGCTGCATAAAACGCGCTACACCCTTTGGAGAGCCTACCTGCACAACTGTGTCCACCGGCCGAAAGTCTACACCGAGGTCTAGGCTACTGGTGCAGACCACTACCTTCAAAATACCTGAGTGAAGCGATTCCTCCACCCACTGACGAACCTCCTCGCTGAGTGAACCATGATGTAGTGCCATTGCGCCTGCAAGCGAAGGGTCACGCTCCAGCAATCGCTGATACCAGATCTCGCATTGCGAACGGGTATTTGTAAATAGCAGGGTAGAGGTGCTCTCGTGAATTATCGGCAGGACCTTTTCAAGTAGCTGTATGCCCAGGTGCCCACCCCAGGGATATCGCTCTATATCGTGCGGTATAAGGGTCTCAACTTCGATCCGTTTTTCAAGATTTGCCCTCACCATTGTGCGCAAGCCGGGATAGCTGCCTAACAGCACATCGCCTGCCTCTTCCAGGTTGCCGATCGTAGCGGAGATGCCCCAGATTCGAAGCTGGGGGTTGATGGCGCGCAAACGAGATATAGCGAGCTCTACTTGTACCCCACGCTTAGTGCCAATCAGTTCATGCCATTCGTCTACGACAATGAATGCAAGGTTCCGGAACAGTTCTGTATAGCCTTTTTGAGCCAGCAACAGGTGCACACTCTCGGGAGTGGTGATGAGTGCATGCGGCATTGCTTTTTTCTGCTTTGCCCGCTCTGCTGTGGAAGTGTCGCCTGTACGCAACCCTATTGCATAAGGCAGGTTCAGGTCAGCGCTTACCCGCTCAGTAGCCTGGTGAATGTCTTTTGAAAGCGCCCTAAGCGGGGATATCCAGAGGCAGTGCAGGCCTGGGTGCGCTTTCTGCTGCGAAAAGTAGTGTTGCAGCACGCCAAACCAGATAGCGTAGGTTTTGCCATAACCGGTAGGGGCATTGAGCACTCCGCTGTATCCTTCAGCAATGGCTTGCCAGGTATCTCGCTGAAAGCTGTGGGGCTTCCAGTTCTGGCCCTTAAACCAGCTGTTGGCGAGGTTGTGCTTGCTTGTAGACGGCATGTTAAAACTGCAATATACGCAGGCATAGCGTAGTGTTAAGTTCGAACGGGCGATGTTCTTTTCGTAATTTTGCGCCACGCATGAAATCGTTTAATGTACCGGTACATTACCGTAGCCCGCTGGTAACAGCCATAAAGAACAAACGCAAAGCTGCAGACAAGATGAAGCGCGACTTTGCGCCCACTGTTCTGGAGCTTGGCAACCTGCAGGTGATACTTGCCCGTCACTTTGGGTTTTGCTATGGTGTGGAGAACGCTATTGAGATTGCTTTTCGCGCTGTGGAGGAGAATCCGGGAAAGCGAATTTTCCTGCTTAGTGAGATGATTCACAACCCCGGGGTAAATGCTGACCTGGTGAACCTTGGTGTTCGTTTCATAATGGATACGAAGGGTAATATGCTGATAAGCTGGGATGAACTGACATCAGATGACGTGGTTATCATACCCGCTTTTGGCACCACGCTGGAACTGGAGCAGATTTTGAAAGAAAAAGGCATAGACCCCGCCAGGTATGAAACTACCTGCCCATTTGTAGAAAAAGTCTGGAACCGCGCAGAAAAGATAGGTGACGATGGGTACACAATAGTAGTGCATGGCAAGCCGGGACATGAAGAGACAAGGGCCACATTCTCGCATAGCAAGGCGCATACGCCCACTGTGGTAGTGAAGGACATGGCACAGACAGAGCGCCTTGGTAAATACATAACCGGCGAGCTTCAATCTGCCGATTTCTACACCGAGTTTAAAGGCCAATATTCGGAGGGATTTGATGTGTCGAATGACTTACAGCGGATCGGTGTTGTGAACCAGACAACGATGCTTGCCAGCGAAACGCAGGCCATAGCTGACTTCCTGAAGCAGGTGATCGTAGCACACTACAATACGCCGGCAGACAAAGTAGCTGAACGATTTGCGGACACACGCGATACCCTTTGCTACGCTACTAATGATAACCAGGGAGCTGTGCAGGGTATGCTGGAAGCGGATGCCGACCTGGCTATCGTTATCGGCGGGTACAACAGTTCTAATACATCGCACCTTGCAGAGCTTTGCGAACACAAACTTCCGACCTACTACATCAATGATGAGTTTTGCCTGGTGTCAACAAAAGTGGTAAGGCATTATGACCAACACAAACACGCAGAACTTGAAACGTCTAATTATCTGCCTGAGACGAAACCGCTGAGGGTGATGATAACATCAGGTGCTTCTTGTCCTGATGCACTAGTGGAACGTGTGATACAAAGGCTGGCTGCCATTACCGGAAATGAAGCAGCGTTTGAGCAGGCGGTGGAGCAGTGGCAGTAGTTATTTTACAGGCACTACTTTGAAGAGCTTGTAGGTGATTTGCGTCTCTTCCCGTGTCACCGGATCAATGATTGTTTTAGCATCAGTACCAGTGATATCGCTCGGTGACTCCTGCAGGGTTATGGGTTTGTGAGAAGCGTAGTCTATGAACATCCATTTGTTGCTACCTAATCTGTCGTAGCGTATGAATATCTTTTCTGTAGGAATAGGCTTTTTGGTGCCGTCTTTATCTGTGTAGGTGTGTAGCGGGTCTGAGTATTTCTTGATGACGGAGACATAGTCAATACTTGATGGGGTAGTGACGGTGTCTTTATCAAGCAAATCGCCATCTTTATTGAAGCAGGCGTATGTGATGAGCGTGTCTTTGATGCGGTAGTCTTCGATTTTTATGAAGTTGGGTAGAGTGACGGTGCGGCGGATGAGGGTGCCTGGTTCCTGTGCTGATGTGCCGAAAGACGCGTAGAGCGCACAAATAGCGGTGATGGACCGTAGTAAGGATGTGCGCCTAGTCATACTTATACAACTTGTGCTTCTCAATAACATTGATGAGCAATTGAGGATATTTTGGGTTGGTGGCATAGCCGGCTTTTTTCAGGCCCTTTGCCCATCCTTCATAGTCGTCCCGTTCCAGCTCAAACAGAGCAGCGTATCGTTTGCGCATCAGAAATTCAGAATGGTCGCGAAAAGAGGCTTCGCCATGCTTATATCTGCGGAAGCATTCATTCGGCTTGTCATCATCCGCATGCATGGTGCGTCCGTTCCAGTCACTGGTACACTTAATGCCGAAATGGTTGTGCGCTTTGCGGGCCAGTGTGCTGTTGCCGCTATTTGACTCCAATATGCCCTGTGCCAGCGTGATGCTCGCCGGTATTCCATGGCGTTTCATTTCCTTTCTGGCAACTTTCTTGTATGCTTTGATGTATTCCTCTGTGGTGAGCTTGTGCTTCAGCTTGCGGCGCTGTTTAGAGAGCTTCTTATGACATGACGTAAGAAGCAATAGCAGCATAACGGGCAGCAGTATATACCGGGGCATAGCTAGTTGTGAGTTATGCGAATGTACGAATTTTTCAGGGGCAGTCAGCTGGAGTAGCAGGCAGGAGCAGTTTGCAGAAGCAGAAGGCAGGATCGGGAGCGCTATGGGTTAGAGCGACCAGTAGTCTTGGTGCAGTGTAGCTTTGTGGTCTCTTACTTCTATGTAGTTGCCTTTTGAAAAGAGGTCGCCGGCTACGTTGACGGGTCGGTTTTTAATGGTGCCGGGTGTAGTGTGCGGGAAGTGTTGCAAAATGGCGGTTGCTTGCTCTTTTAACGTCTGTTGAATATCTGTGGGGATGCTGCTATCGGCTAATGGCAGGTCCGAGTAGTTATATCTTGCGTCTCCGTGCGTGAGGTGGAATTCTTTTATTCCGGTGAATTGCCAGTAAATAAGTTTGCCGGTGCTGTCAATCACGACATCCGTAATGTCAGGTACGTAGTAGCCGTTATCAAGGCTTTCAATTGTCGATTTTAGTGCCTGGAAAATGTATTCATTCAGTTTAATGTCCTTTCCAGATCTGTCCTTAGCTGTAGGCGCGGTCGAAAGCTCTTGCGTGGTGTAGAGTTTATTCCCGTCAATAGAAATTGGGCGGCCTTTTAAAAGCATCTCTCTATGCTGATGAGATACGGGGTCGATTGCCGCTGCCCTCCTATCCGCAGATATTGTTATAGTGTGCCCGTTTCGCACCAGAGCTGTTTGGCCGCTGGCAAGTTTTGCGACGAGTAACGCGAATGGAAGAAGAATGTTTAGTTTCATTTGTCTATGTAGACGCAACTCGGCCATTTTTCCATAAGGAGAATTCCGGTCTTACTTCATCTCCTCCTTTTCTTTTTGCAGCTTAAATAGCTCATCGCGCAGGCGGGCTGCTTCCATAAAGTCCAGTTCCTTAGCAGCCTTTTCCATGGCCTTTTTGGTCTGGTTTATCAGCTTGTCCAGTTGGGCTACGGTCTTGTAGGTAGATGTTGGTTCTGCGGCCATCTGCACCGGAGCATCGCCTACCGCATACGGGCTGTCTTCTTTGTAGCCCTTTATGTCCAGCACGGAGCCTTGCAGCAATATCTCCTGTACAGATTTCTTTACTGTCTTTGGTATTATGCCGTGTTCTGTATTGTGCTTTATCTGTTTCTCGCGGCGGCGGTCTGTTTCATCTATCGTCCGGCGCATGCTGTCGGTTATTTTATCTGCATAGAAGATCACTAGTCCCTCTGAGTTTCTCGCGGCGCGGCCTGCAGTCTGCGTCAGCGAGCGCTCATCGCGCAGGAAGCCTTCTTTGTCTGCGTCCAATATAGCCACGAGTGTCACCTCCGGCAGGTCCAGGCCCTCGCGCAGCAGGTTCACACCTACCACCACATCTATGTTGCCCAGGCGCAGCTCGCGGAGAATCTCCACGCGTTCCAGTGTGTCTACCTCAGAGTGTATGTAACGCGAGCGGATGTTGATGCGTTTCAGGTATTTATCCATTTCCTCCGCCATGCGCTTGGTAAGTGTAGTCACCAGTACGCGGCCGCCGTCTTTCACACGTTTGTCTATTTCATCCAGCAGGTCATCAACCTGGTTTATGCTTGGGCGCACCTCTATGGGTGGCTCAATGAGTCCAGTCGGCCGTACGATCTGCTCTACCACTACACCATCGCACTTCTCCAGTTCGTACTTGCCGGGTGTAGCGCTTACAAAAACAACGTAAGAAAGCAACCCTTCAAACTCATAGAAATTCAGCGGCCTATTGTCCAGCGCAGACGGCAGGCGGAAGCCATAATCTACCAGGTTCATCTTGCGGGAGCGGTCGCCTCCATACATGCCGCTTATCTGCGGAATGGTCTGGTGGCTTTCATCTATCACCATCAGGAAGTCGTCCGGGAAATAATCCAGCAGGCAGAAGGGGCGTGTGCCGGGCTTACGCCTGTCCAGGAAGCGGGAGTAGTTTTCTATGCCGCTGCAGTAGCCCAGTTCCTGAATCATTTCCAGATCATAGCTCACGCGCTCGCGTATGCGCTGCGCTTCTATATACTTGCCTATGTCTTTGAAGTAGGCCTCCTGCGCCGTCATCTCATCCTGTATCTCGTGTATTATCTGCGCCATCTGGCCCGATGGTGCTACGTACAGGTTGGCTGGGAATATGGCGGTGTTTTCGATAGTTGCTATGCGCTTACCGGTGTCGGTTTCAAAGGTTTCTATTTCTTCTACTTCATCGCCAAAGAAGGTGATACGCAGGCCATAGTCCACATAGGGCAGGTTCACATCTACAGTGTCGCCATTTACACGGAAGGTGCCACGCGCAAATTCGCCCTGGCTACGGTTGTACAACGCTGTTACCAGTTTGTGCAGGAAGCCGTTGCGACCCATATTGTCTCCCCGGCGAAACCGGATGATACCTGCAGCATAGTCCGTAGGGTTGCCTATACCGTATATGCACGATACCGACGCCACGACTATGATGTCACTACGCCCGCTCAGCAGGCTGGTAGTGGCCCGCAGGCGCAGCTTTTCCAGTTCCTCGTTTATCGAGAGGTCTTTTTCTATGTAGGTGTTTGATGTGGGTATGTAGGCCTCCGGCTGGTAGTAGTCGTAGTAGGATACGAAGTACTCTACCGCATTATTAGGGAAAAACGCCCTTAGTTCACCATAGAGCTGGGCCACAAGTGTTTTATTGTGAGTCAGCACCAGGGTGGGCTTCTGCACATTCTGTATCACATTGGCCATTGTAAATGTCTTGCCCGAACCGGTAACCCCGAGCAGAGTCTGGAACTGCTCGCCGGAGTTAATACCCTCACTTAATAGCTTAATGGCACCGGGTTGGTCGCCGGCGGGTTCGTACGGTCTCTCTATGCTGAATTTCACATGTTCAAAGTTAATTCGTTAAAAGGGTAAAAGGTTGAAGGGTGGCAGCCGCCGGCAAGGATTTAATCCACAATTTTGCACTTTATTGGGAGCCGGAGTTATGCTTTGGTAAAATTTCTGGCACGATATTTCGTGCTATATGGAAAAGCGGAATCCATTATTTAGATTTGCAGCATATGAACCGGTTATACGACCTTAAATACCTGATAGAGTGGAAAGCCTTTGGCGTTTGCGATGCCATTGGCGAACGTCTTGGTATTGCTACCTCCCGTATCAGGCTGTGGTTCATTTATGTGTCCTTCCTTACACTGTTCTCTCCATTGGCTATCTACATGGTGCTGGCCTTCTGGGTGAACCTGAAAAGGTATGTGTGGCAGCACAGGAGGAATCCGTTGTTGAATTGAGTTTTGTATGACAGCTAACCTTACTTCACTTGTTTAAGAGTATAAGATTGAAGTCTATTTTGGTGCACTTTTAATTCCGTACTAAAAAGTATCGTTTGGAAAGAAGATTCGTAAGATGTTATGTCCCAAATAAAATTTAACAAGGATAATTCTAGTTTTCTACAAAAATATTATAACTAATTTTCTGCTGATCGTTATTGAGTTTAAATTGCAATTCATAATTGCCTAATGGCAAATTACGGAGTTCAATCAAATTTTCCCCTTTTGGAGTAGGTTGCCATTTGTTATTTATTTTAGTTTCTGAATTTATTAATTGATATTCATAATTGATTGAATCGGGAATGCTTCCCATTAGAAATAATATAGATGTGTTTGGTTTAACTGTCAAATATTGCGGTAAGGTTAGTTTTATTTTATTAAATTCGGTGGTGTTATATTTTTCCCATAAAAAATCTTTGCTGTGTTTTTCAGATACTACCCATTTCATTGCGGGAAATTTATTGATATTTTCGAATGAAATTGGCTTTTTATTTTTGAGTAAAGTGCTAATTTCCTTTTTTTGTTTACTTGGATATATTCCCCAAATACGCAAATAGGACTTGTAAAAATCCATTTTTAGTACAATTTTTCCTTCTCCATTTTGAATGCTAATAACATATTCGTGTGAGAATGAGTAGTCTTTAAAGAGAAGAAAATAGCCATTGTATTTATTACGATAATCTATTGTTGTCCAATTCTTATAGAGCAAACCGTCCCTTTCAATTTTATATTTATAGTAAGCGTCTTTTTTTCTAATAAAGAACCCAAACGTGTCGGATTTTGGTGTCTTCAGATATTTTTTTTTGTTTGAAATAGCTTCAAATGAATCTACTGTACCATCCAATAATAGGTTATACGCAACCAAATCAGTTTCATTTTCTTCATGGCCATCCAAAGATTCGACAATAGTAGTATTGCTACCACCACAAATTTGTGCTTCAAGTAAGTTCGTAATGCCAATGTTTATCACAACTAATAACGATAATACTTTTTTCATAAAAAAAATTACATTGTCAAATTATAAAGTTCCCATTGTTTTCTCTTTAAAGGATTTTCATACCATTCTTCCCACTCACCAGTATATGGATTGTATCCGCATTTTAGGGGTTTACTATAAGTATCTGTAGGAGACTCCAAATATGCCCTGCAATCCATGCAGACGTACCTAAATTCACAGTCTTGACAAACTTTTATTTTGTCCTTATTAATAGACCAAAACATTGTTATTTCGGTATTATTAATAATGTCAAGCAAACTGTCTTTTTCAATATTTCCATATATTTTCGTCATGCTTGGGCAATTTTTTACATTCCCAAATACATCTATTGATATTTTTTTGTTTAAACATGTATTAAAGTTTTGTGCCTCGCTAAAAAATGTTAAATTTGTATCAAACGAGTACTTGGGAAAAGTACCGCAGCACCTTGGTAGCTGAGCTTGATTTTTGGTGTATACTATTTCGAAAATTCCCTGTTCAATATCTATGATTACTTCGTCATTTTCGGCTTCTGTGAAGGTTACATTTGAGAGTCGAGGATATTTTAGAAATAAGTTTTTAACCTCGTCAAGTGGAATTTCGGGATCAAGACACACTACAAATAGCTCTTTGATTAAGGTTCTATCAAAGGATTTAAGAAGTAGCTCAAATTGTTGTTTAGAAATTGTATCCTGAATACGAATTTCCAAAACTGAACATTGCAACTGTTCTAGTTGCCCGATAATTCTCTCTAGATAATTATTACCATTATAACTTAATTCGATTATGGCGTTTGTTAAGACGCTAGGGGTGTGATATGTTAAGTCTATTTTAGGAAATTTTTTTAATTCAGGCTTGGCACAAAGAAAAATGTATTCATTATTTAGTAAAAAATCCAAATATTCAGTTACAATTACTTTATTGTTTTCTCCATAGAAAGTGAGTAATTCGTGAAAAGAAAGCTTATCGAATTCTGAAATTAATGAATATAATTCATTTGGTATAAATGTGATCTTTCTCCGCTCAATATCACATATTACACTTCTTATGGCCCCTTTCACAGGAATGCACGTAGAAAATAATTTAATATATTTGTTCTTTTGCGTCAATATTCTTTCTTGATATGTTCTTGTGAAATTTCGTTTTAACTATAACGTTTATTCCATACTTATCTGCCTCGAACCTCTTTATAACAGGAAGGTCTTTTTTTTCTTTTGGTTCAATTTTACTAAAAACCAAAGAAAATAACTCAGTACTTTGCTGTAGTGTCTTTCTTATGTCCATATGCTATCGTATTCGTTAGGGCATTCGCCACCTCTCTTTCCAAATAGTAATTGCATGGAGATGAAACCATCCCAAATTGTCCAATTGGGTTAACTTCAAGAAAATAGTATTTACCGTCGGTCGACTTGATCATGTCAATTGAACCTGTGTCAAGTTTCAATTTATTCATTAATTGAAACACCTTTTTTTTAAGGGCAGTCGGTAGAGCATAGGGTACATTGCGGTTTGGTTTTGTGAAAGAGTACTTTCTGAAATCGGTTTTTGTTTGGTCATTTAATTGTGAGAAGATAGCCATTGAATACACTTTCGTTTTTAGAAAGAAGGTCCTTATTTCGTATTCTTTATTTATGCATGTTTGGGCTAAACTGTGAAAAAATGTATCTAAATTCGTGAGGCTTATTTCCTCAGTATACGACATAATGACATTAGTGTCAAGTGAGACAAAATTTTCAGAAACGGGTTTACTTATTAGCTTTTTATTATTTCCAAAAAAATTTACCATCTCTTTGGAGTTACAAGTTATGTATGTTTCTGGCACATTTAGGCCGATTTCCTTGGCGTAATTGAGTACAATCATTTTATTAACACTAGCGTTTAATATTGATCCAATATTTCTCTTTGTTTTAGCGAGAAGCCAGTGTATAAATTCAATCATTGTATTAAGTTCTTGGACATGGAATTGGTTGACAGAATGTAAGAAATTTTCGTATATGGGCTCTATATTAGATAAATCCGGTGTTTTTATTGATATGTCCCCTCTCCTATACCAGTATGCTTCTATGTCATCGCTATTTATAATAACATTATTCAGATTTATTATGAACCTATCAATGGAAATTCCGACAAGTTCTACTCTGTCCTCTAGATTCAATCTTATGTATTTAGCTTTGTAGTATCTAAGCCACTCAACAACCTTATTTGTGGTATTGTCATTTCTTTCTGATAATATTAATATCATATCTTCGCGTTACCAATAAATAGTTTTGCTTCTTACACCTTTTGCATTGTCTGTATATGATTGGCCATGTTTACAGTCATCACTTAAAACTGCGTGATAAGTTGATCCGTCTTTATTGGTCTGGTCAATATTTACGAAACCTTGGTATTCGTGGTTTGACGTTATCACTCTACTGTCGTATAGAGATGAACCTAAGACTGACAACGAAGGTTCGAGAGGTTTAGTGATTACAGGTATCCAATTAAAGATTACTTTTCCGGCAGTTATTGTAAGCGCCCCTATCAGTGCTGAAACAATATTTGTTGTGACTATATCGATTGTCGGTTCGATGAGGCCCTTAGACGTAACTTGATAACTTGCAAGCGCCCCGTTTATAGCTGCGGTACTCCATAGAATAGAATTCATGTAGTTTTGTCCAGGGTTTGTCGAAAAATGACCAATCCATGCACTGTTAGGATTGGCAATTTCGGTAAGCCAATACTGGTTCGCGTTGTAGCCAATTGTAGTTCCTAGAAATAGGGGCTGCTGATCATTTACTGACAGTGCAGATGTTCCAATATTTTCTTCAATGTCGGTAATTCTATCTTGAAAAGAATCTGGTGCGATACCGACAGTCATGTCGCTGCCAATTAACATTTGTATAAATTGTGTTTGTTGGCCGTGGTAAAACGTCATGTTATTTAGCACTAAGTCGTTTCTATAGGAATTTATCGCATTATATGCCACTGATTTAACTTCCATGGTAACAACTTGAGAAGCACCAGGGTAATAGATCGGCTGCACGTACGCAAATACTTCATTTACCAGATCATCAATAGTAGGGTTGACGGGTAGTCCGGAAATTATTGAGTTAAGACCCGATTGAATTTGTTGTCCAATCAACAAATATGGGTTCAATGTATTTGGTTGTGACATTAAAATATGACTTATAACACTTGAACATTAAAACTAAAAATTATTTTCAGAATAAAAAATTTTTTTTCTAAATACATATAATTGTAAGTATTTTATATAACAACGCGATGAGAGTGCCCATGGGTATTTCTAACGCCGGTTTTATTATCTTTGTAGCCTCATTAAAAACAGGAACGTACACCATGCCAGTGTTACACAACCGCGTAAACAATGAGGAGCTGAAGCAGCGTATGCTGGCCGAGACAGAGCCACGTACCACAGTGTCCTTTTACCAGTATTTCCGGATAGACGACCCGGTAAAATTCCGAAACGAGCTTTATATCACTTTTGAGCGGCTAAAAGTCTTTGGCCGTATATACATTGCCAATGAGGGCATAAATGGACAGGTAAGCGTGCCTGCCAGCAACTACGACGCCTTCCGCGATGCGCTGTATGCGGCGGACCCCGCACTGAACGGTATCCGCATGAATATAGCGGTGGATGATGATGGCAAATCTTTCTGGGTGCTGCGCATGAAGGTGCGCCCCAAAATAGTGGCTGACGGTATAGACGATCCTACCTTCAGCATGGAACGGAAGGGCCAGTACCTGAAAGCAAAAGAATATAACGAACTGGCAGAGAAGCCCGATACCATCATAGTAGACATGCGTAACCACTACGAATATGAGGTAGGCCACTTCGAAAATGCCATAGAAGTGCCTTCTGATACCTTTCGCGAACAGCTGCCGATGGCGGTGGATATGCTGAAGGGCAATGAGGATAAGAACATCATCATGTACTGCACGGGCGGCATACGTTGCGAAAAGGCGAGCGCCTACATGCTGCACAATGGGTTTAAGAATGTATTCCACGTAGAAGGCGGTATCATAGAGTATGCGCGCAAGGCTAAGGAGGAAGGTATTCCTGTAAAGTTCAAGGGGAAGAACTTTGTCTTCGACGAGCGCCTGGGCGAGCGCATAACGGAGGACGTGCTGGCTCAATGCCATGTATGTGGCAAGCCCTGCGACACACATACCAACTGTAAGAACGATGGCTGCCACCTGCTCTTCATTCAGTGTAGCGAGTGCGCTGAAAAACTAGACGGTTGCTGCAGCGCCACCTGCCAGGACGAAATGCACCTGTCGCCCGAGGAGCAGCGTGAACGCCGCGCCGGCCGCGAGAACGGCATGAAAATCTTCAACAAAAGCAAAGACCACCCGCTCAGGAAGCATAGGGATGAATGGAAGGCGGAAAGGGAAGAGGGGTAACGGGTGATGGGGTCAACGCGGTAGTCTATCAATGACACACCGTTATCATTTTCCTCGAAGCTGTTCCGTTAGCGTCGTGGACGGTTATTATGTAGTTTCCAGAAATAACACTGCGCACATCAACCTGTAATGGAGAGGTCCCATGTCCAGAACTAATCACCTTGCCAGGCATGTCGCTGAGTTGGAAGGTAATGTCGCTTCGCGAGGGTGTGGTGAGTATCAGCCTGTCGTTGGCCGGATTAGGCACGACCTGAAAGCCGGAATCCGCATGAATATTGTCGATTCGATTCGGAACAGGGTCAAAGGTGCCACAGGCTGTGCCCCTTTTTAAAGAATAAACCAGATCCCAGTATGTGTTAAGCGTGCTTCCACTAGGATCGTCACAATGGGAGAAGTGTATCTGCCCCAGACCTACTTTGTAGGCTGTCGCATCACCACATGGTTCGTGAAAGTTGAAAACGGTACCCGAAGAGCCCCATATTCTGGCGCCGGTAAAGCATGAAGTGTCGGATGGGTCGTAATACGTGATTGTGTTGATGTCTCTCTCTTCCGGGAATGTTCCTGCGGCAACTACTTGAAACTTACTTGTGTCAGCAATAAGCGTTCTTATTGTGGAGCTAAATGTCGGCGGGATTGGAGGACCGTAGCCGAAGTGGCGTTGAGCAATAAAACGTGAGAAGGTGAACTTTATGCTTGTCGGACTCAATATTTCCTTTGCTATGCAAGTATCAATAGTCAGTTGTTCGCAGCCGTCAAGTGGACCGACACAGTTGCCGCGATACTCCAGAACATCTCCAACTTCATAGTCATACATTTCAATCTTTGTCGGTTCCCTTAACGTAACTCGACGGAATTGTTGCGGTCCTGAATGGCGATACCATCCATCTGTCGTATCTGGGAAAGCCGGGTAGCTATACGATGGGTCGCGCACCAAGCGGTACGGAAACATTAAAAAATCAAACAGTTCGTAGAGACCGTGATTTTTGCTTATCCCAATATGCAGCCCGTTTGAGGGATCAGATGGGATGAATCCAGTATCTCGATGGAATGCTTTGATCTCTATGGTTTTTACAGAGTCCGAAATTCCTTCAACAAGCTCTAAGCTCTTGCTGATTACTTCTGCACGATAGTAGACGGCAGACGTGTCTGTGTAAAAGTCCCAGGATTCACCCACATCTGCTTGAGATTTAATTACAACCGTGTCGTTCCAGGTGTTAGTAATAAGGTAAGTGCCGTCGGGGTATTGTTCGATCTTGTCGCCTACCCAGGCTCCGCCGAGCGTCATACTGCCGGGACTCATAACAGGATTCCCACGAAGTGAACGATATGGGTAATGGATGGTTACTGCTCCGCTGGCAACACTAGAGTCAATCCGTATTCCACGTAGATAGTGATCAGAGTTAGTAAAA
>JAHBTQ010000004.1 GCA_019638495.1 Taibaiella sp. | reverse complement strand
GAGCCTCACACATGTGAGGCTCTTTTTTTTATGCCTATACCGAACAAAAAAGTTAAGCCCGTTTCCGCGATAGTTATCGGGGTCCCGAAGGCTTTCGGGATACTGCACCATCCCAACCTAGGTTCGGGACGGGAGAGTAGGTAGCTGCCATACCTGCCTGCCGGCAGGCAGGTTCTTTTAAAGCGCCTCGTCATTACGACGAGGCGCTTTTGTTTTGCGTATACTTCTGCCTATGCGTACTGTACCATTGCGACTTTCGGTGGGGCGGGGGAGCTAGTAGCTGTAATTCCTGCCTGCGGACGGTTTTGGAATTCATGCACTTAGCCTTCATTATTTCCTAACTTTGGATTAATAGGATTTGCATTTTATGAGATACCCAAATTCCCTAAGGACTCGAAAATTATTGTTCCTCATTCCATTGTTCATTATCCTCGGGTGCAAAAAGAAGTCGCCGGAAGCAAAACCAGTAAACGTTACATGCCGCACTGCACACACTTTTCAAATAGCCCTTAATGGGTACTTGCCTTCCCCTATGGACGTTATGCCGGGGGATACCGTCAACTTTCAAGTGCGTATGCTGGAGTCATCTTGGGGGGCATACTTACTACACTTACGAACCTGCTGCTCTGGAGGGGTGTAAACTCTTTTGGGATTTTGGGGACGGATTTACTTTTACTGATTTGAGCCCCGATCATGTTTATGATAGTAGTGGGACTTACCTTGTGCAAATGATATTGAACGGAGATTCAACGATGATAGTTTCTCGTCAAATTTGCGTTGGGCCGTCGCCGATCTATACCCAAACTATTGCCGGTAGCAGACAATGGACGCGAACACGTGTTGTCACCGATGGCCCAACAAATATCAGTGATACGACCGTCTCTGACACGACATTCGCTATTGAAATGGTTGACAAGAAAACAATTTCCATTGGTTCTGAAACACTTGCTTACGTTCCGGGAAGTTCATCATCTGATGTCTTTTTGTACCTGTCTACCGGCGCTTCCCCGATGTGTTCATTACTTTATTATCCAGGCACAAACAAGATCAAATATGTAGTCACTTACGGCTGGTGGATGACAGACCGGTTTGAGAATAGATAACCACTTATCGGTGCACCCGTCACCATCTGGTAATGCGATTGAGCGTCCTTCGTTGGGTTACGGCCAGGTACATCTGGTGTAGCGATAGAAAGAAACAAAAAGGGCATGCTGTGCACGCCCTATAAACTTCAAAGTGTTTTGATACTTACTTAATGTTGGGATTTGGAAGTACTGTGCGCTTGTTGCAATCGCATTCATCTGCTTCCTGTACAAACTCGTCCAGCCTGTCCTTAACCACAAATGAGCGCTTACTATCATCCGCATATACCACTTCACTGATTGCCCAGTGTAATCCGTTTGGCACACAAATATTCAGCACACCTACCTGGTTATGGTCAATGACCGAGCCTATTATGGTTGCCTGCTTGGTTACGATCTTGTTCCTCGGGGCAGAATAGTAAACATATGAGACTTGCTTTATCTGCTGTTCATCCCTGTTTTTAATGCGCACAGAGTGCTTTTGCATTTCGCAATCATAGCAGCCGGAGCAGTCGCGTTCAAATCCGCAAACGTAGAAATACTTATTGTGCCTCAGGTAATCCATCGTTTGGGCACTCAGTTGCGAAAACGAAAGGGAACTTACACAGATAAGTAGTAGAGCTTTTGCGCGATTCAGCATAGTAGTCGTTTATTTAACAGGAAGGCAGCTGTGTGCTGCTCGTTTCACAAATATATAAAATGAACGGTAAACACAAGAAACCCGGGCGTTTTTGTCGCCTTTCACAAATCCTGCGGTCCGATTATGTCAGTATCTTTTTGGGTCACGATTAGTTCACGAAACGATATCCAACTGATATCTGTATCGCTGAGTTAGTCCATTTTCCGGGGAGCAGATTGGGACTTGCCGTATTGTTTGCGTTTACAAAACCTTTCACGTACCGCGCACCAACAGTGAGTTTAGCAGGCAGAATTCCTTCAAGTCCGGCTACAACGGATACGTCGGTATTACGCATGCTGTTTTTGAAATCAACTCCGTTTGTCTGCTTAGCGGATAGCAGCATGCTAAACTGTGGACCTACCTGGAACCAGACCCTTTTTACAAGTTTGTGCTCGTACATCAACGGGATGTCAACGTTTACGGTCTTGAGTTTCACGGTAGAGCCGGAGAGGGCATAACGGCAGGTTTTCAAAAGCGCCTCACCTCTAAACCCGGACTTCTTTTTATCTACTCCCAGGAAAATGCCACCCAATATTCCGGGCTTGTATGCAGCGTCAAATTGTGCGGCACTACCGTCTCCTGAAATCTGCTGCAGATTTACACCGCCCTTTACGCCGGCTACGACTTTAGGGATATATTTCTTAGGCGGGTTTGCAAAACTCTTATTGAAACTAAACGCGCTTCCAAGGAAAAGCGCTGCAATAATCAATCGTGTCATCTATTAGTCCCTTTTATACAAATATAGGTATAGATCGAACGTTAATTCATCTATCATCATAATATTTTATAGGACGCCGTCACTTGAAGTCCTGTCGTTGTCCAGGCCTTGGGCACCAGGTAATATTTGCTGTTGTTTACATCCGTTGCTCCCTTAACCAGCCGAAAGGCTACATCAACATTTTTCGCAACATTCAGTTCAAGACCTGCTACCAACGAGAAGTCGGAAATTTTGATAAAAGCATCGTCACCATAAAGTGAAGTGTACACTCCATTTTTGTCCTTGATATTAAGGATGTAGCTTAGTTGAGCTCCTGCCAGCACTTTCAGGCTGTTATTAAGTCTGTAGTCAATTAGAAGAGGTAACGCGCCGTACAATACTTCAAAATCGCCCTTGCTTACCGTATCCATCCCAGGTGTATACAGTGAGTAGAGGGATGCCGGAAATTTTGTTTTATACCGGGTATGTATAGCGAGCAGTTCAGCACGCGCGCCAAACTTGTAAAGCGGTTTCCTGACACTGATTCCCGCCACCCAGCCCGGTGCTGCTTTTACCGGCGCACCGGAAAGAGTCTGAAAGCTCCCTCCGGCCTTTATGGCCACGTCTGCAAAAGGCTCGCGGGTGCCCATTATCTGACTGTTGCCGGTAAACGCTGACAAAGTGAATATCGCTATCGGAAGTAGCTTTCTAAGATTCATGTTTTGAAAATAAGTTTTGGCGCAAAAGTACGGTGTCACCGATAGTTACGGCATAGCAGTTCCCACAATCTTACATATTCTCATGGAAGAATACGGGTGAAGCACGCACTAGCAATAAAAACAGCTGATATCCGTTATAATTAATTCGACACGCGTTAAATATACCACGACATGCGATTTTACTATAGGTGCCTTTCGTTATTTATTGCCCTTTCAATATCCATATCCGCCATTGCTACGCATATTGTAGGTGGTGAATTCACCTATCGGTATTTGGGGGATACCGTCGTAAACGGAGCTAATCGACTCAACTATGAGGTCACCCTCTACATTTACCAGGACTGTAACAGCGGCGATCCTGGCGCTATTGCCGATGACGACCCTGCCTTCTTCACCATTTTTGAAAATGGCTCAGATGTCCCTGCCCTTGTTGATACGGCGGTCTATTATGACAGGCAACTGGGAAGCATGGGCAGCATAGAGATACCCATTGCAATTGCAAACTCATCTTGTCATTCAGGTTTGCTTTCCGGGGCGCCGGAAAGGTGCCTTTTGCGCAAGAAGTTCACCAGGCGATATGCGTTAAACCCGGGTGGAGCGGGATACAAAGTGGTATACCAGCGGTGTTGCAGGCAGAATTCGCTTTCAAATATCATAGGTTCCTCTGAACAGGGTGTCACCTACTTCTGCGATATCCCACCATCGGGAATACACAATTCCAGCGCGCAATTTGGGGCATTCCCCGCACAGATCATTTGCATGGGCAAGGAGCTGCATATAGACCAGTCTGCTACAGACATTGATGGCGACTCCCTATCCTATGAGTTAAGTGCGCCACTGGTCGGAGCTTCGGCTGATGTCATTAAGCCGAAAATTGGCTTGCCACCCCCATACTCTAAAGTAAGTTATGTTTACCCATACAACGAATTCAATCCTATTGACGCGATTCCGCCCGTCATTATTGACGCCCAATCTGGAATGATTACGGGTACGCCAAACACGATTGGAACGTACCTGTTGAAAATAGACTGCCACGAATGGAGAAATGGTGCCATCATAAATACCGTGAGTCGTGAATTCAGCTGGACAGTAGCGAACTGCCAGAGCATAGAAAACACACTTGTGGTAGACGCGGGTGGAGACCGTTCTGTACTGGTAGGCGAGAAAGTTCAATTTAATGTCACCGGGGGCGACAGGTATTACTGGAGTCCCGGTACGTTTCTCGATAACGCATTCGTCGCAAACCCGGTGGGTACTTTTACGAAACCGGGACAGTACGTCTATCGGATAGCTGCGGTCGATGATTCGGGATGTAGCGGTAATACGGAGATCAAGGTAAATGTCCTGGAGCATTCTGACGTATATGTTCCCACGGCATTTACGCCCAATGCCGATGGCGTCAATGATGTACTCACACCGATACCGGTAAAAGGTAGCAGCATTAAGGCGTTCAATGTGTTTAACCGATGGGGTAACCAGGTTTGCGGGGCTGCAGGCGGGGTGCCCGGTTGGGATGGCAGGTTCAATGGTGAGCTGCAACCCAGCGCTGCATATGTGTGGTCCGTTGATTATGTGGATACTAATGGGCAGACCCATATTAAGACCGGTACCTCCATACTACTGAGGTAAGCTTCCTTTTACTTGTCAGATTTTCACCGTAATTTGCAGCCCATCTCACCGGAGACGGTGGGTCAAATTATCTAATAGATCATGAACTTTCAACTTACAGAAGAGCAGATTGCCGTACAAATGGCGGCAAGGGATTTCGCAAGAACAGAATTGCTTCCGGGCGTGATAGAGCGCGATGAAAAGCAAAAATTCCCTGCTGAGCAAATTCAGAAATTGGGTGAGCTCGGTTTCATGGGAATGATGGTAGATCCTAAATACGGTGGATCTGGCATGGACACCATTTCCTATGTGCTTGCAATGGAAGAGATATCAAAGATCGATGCTTCTGTGTCTGTATGTATGAGCGTTAATAATTCGCTTGTTTGCTGGGGACTTGAGAAGTATGGTAATGAGGACCAGAAGATGAAGTACCTGGTAGAGTTGGCTAGCGGCAAGAAGATTGGTGCGTTCCTGCTGAGCGAGCCGGAAGCTGGTTCTGATGCTACTTCTCAGCGCACTACCGCTGAAGATAAGGGCGATTACTACCTGCTAAACGGTACTAAGAACTGGATCACCAATGGTAGCTCAGCGTCTTATTACCTCGTTATCGCGCAGACCTATCCTGAAAAAGGACATAAAGGCATCAATGCACTCATAGTAGAAAAGGATTCTCCGGGTGTGACAGTTGGTGCAAAAGAAAATAAGCTTGGCATCCGTGGCAGTGACACCCACAGCATCATGTTCCAGGATGTGAAGGTGCCTAAGGCTAACCGTATTGGTGATGATGGTTTTGGTTTTACTTTCGCTATGAAAGTGCTTGCCGGCGGTCGTATAGGCATTGCAGCGCAGGCATTGGGTATTGCCAGTGGCGCATATGAGCTGGCACTGAAATACTCTAAGGAGCGCAAGGCATTCGGAACCGAAATCTCTAATCATCAGGCCGTTGCTTTCAAACTGGCAGATATGGCTACGGAGATCGAAGCAGCTCGTTTGCTTTGCCTCAAGGCAGCATGGACCAAGGATCAGGGGCTTGACTATACGCTATCTGCATCCATGGCCAAGTTGTTTGCTTCCGACATTGCTCAGAAGGTTACAAACGAAGCAGTACAGGTGCATGGTGGATACGGTTACGTTAAAGAATTTCACGTGGAGCGTCTTATGCGCGATGCCAAGATCACGCAGATATATGAGGGTACCAGCGAGGTGCAGCGCATAGTTATCAGCCGCACGGTTCTCAAAGGTTAATACCATCTAAAAGAATATTAAGCCACCTCCCGGTGGCTTTTTTTATGCGATCTTATGCACAGCGAGGTTGTCTGGGCAGTGTTCCAGCATTTCTGCTATGCTTTCATTGGTGCCGGGAAATATCATTTCAGGCGCTATTTCGGCCATTGGTACCAGCACAAAGCGACGAAGGCGCGCCCTGGGGTGGGGCACCTGGAGCCTTGGCATCTCTATTAGCTCGCTGTCGTAAAGAATAATGTCAATGTCTATAGTTCGTTGCCCCCAGCGAACAACCCTTTGCCTGTGAAGTTCGGCTTCTATTTGTTGAAGTGCATCAAGCAAAGCTATTGGGGTGAGCGTTGTTTCAATTTTCACAGCCATGTTCAGGAAGTTGGGCTGTTCTTCCAGCCCCCAGGCGGCCGTCTCATATATTGATGATTGCGCGGCTATCCTTCCGCAAGCTGCCTCAATACCTACCAGCGCCTTCTGAATTGTTACCTGCCTGTCGCCCTCGTTACTTCCCAATGAAAGATAAACCACTGCCATACGGCAAAACTAATCAACAGTGCAACCGGAAACGAAAATCCCGGAAAGAATTCCGGGATTTTATAACACCACATCGGCCATCTTACTACACTATTCTTAACTAGCTGCCACCACTGCAGCTGCTCTATAGTTGTGCCATATCAAAAGTCTTAAATGACCCGGTAGGGCAAAATGACGTTCGTCACGCATCGCGCTGATGTTTGTCAGTTGCTCAGGTGTGAGCAACAAATACCGGAATGTCTGCGGCCTTTAGTACCAGGTCTGCAGTACTGCGACGGAAGAAACGAGAAACGGCACTACGTCCAAAGGCACCGGTGACAAGCAACTTATCGTTATCAACATTATCCAGGAAATAGCGGAGCAGAACGTCGCTTGCATTTCCGGACATTACTACAAATGAGTAGGAGGGGCAATGCACTGCCATCCAGTCGCGCAGCAGGTTGTCAGTTGCCGCGTGTTTTGGAAGGCCATCTTCCTCTATACGCAGCACGCGCACCCTTGTCCCCTTGTAGCCGGGATTGAGGTAGAAGAAATGTTTGATTGCATACATCGCAGATTTGCTGCCGTCATACGCAAGAGTGATCTCACTTATTGACAGATATTCTTCGGGGCAAAGTAATACAGGACATTCCACGTCAGGAAGCAAGTCTGTGATAAAAGTGGTTGGGACATGTGTATCCGCATTAAATGACAATAGGGGAGAGGCGATCATCATGTCGGTAAACCGGCTCCGCTGCCTGATGATGTCCATAGGATTGCCGGATACAACTTGCGGTTCGCATTGCAGTCGATAATCGATACACTCTTTCTTAAATGCTGCTAATGAGGCCTCGATGGCAGCATCAATGCGTTTTTTCTCATCTGCCGACATTACTATTTCTTCCACATAGGTCTGTCCACCCACGGTTCGTTGCTCGGGTGTCAGTGCAAGAGCTGTTGTGTCATTTATGAAAAGAGCACTGAGTGAACTCTGCTGGTCGCCGGCCACATCCTTCGCAAATTTGACTGCTCCGGGACGATAACTCTGCGCATTGAAGATAAGTACGGTCTTTCTCATGGTTGTTTGTTTTGCTGATATATGCAAAGCTACCATGTTGTCGTTGGCCATTGCTGACGGTCATCACCCATATAGCTGATAGCGGTCAACGATGGCACATCTGTAAACCGAGCGCCGGAATTAATTGTCCCTGGTAATAATACTGGTCCATCGAAGACCTAATGTCCATCCTGTCATGGTGTTGGGCGACTTGGCCAGGTTGCCGGGGAGATAGGAAACAAACGGACCTATCAGTGTTCTCTTTCCTCCCACTTGTTCTTTTCCCCGCATTAGCAGATATGGCTGTGTCAGCCCGAGACTTACGAAGGGTTCGACAAAGAGTGACGCGTAGCCCGGCTTCACATTGCGGTCATTTTCAAGAAGTTTGTAGACATAATTTATGTTCGTGCCTATCTGCCAGTAAAATCCGCGTCCCTTCCGGTTGTTGCCTTCTGAAAATTGCCCTATTGAAAGGGGGAGCGTAAAAAGACGGTATTCGAACTTATGAACTCCAGGGTTAAGTTCCATCCACGTATATGCTGCGGACGCCGAAAACATCCACGATTTGTTCTCTTTCCTGGCCGGGAACAAGAATTTTGCACCTAGTTCGAATCGTGCAACAAATTCTCCACCTGTTGCAGGAGCGGTGTCGGTAAGTGTAGCATGTGCATACCCTACGTCAAGATTGCCAAAGCCGTTGACCTCTGTTCCGCTGCTGCCGGAGTAGAGTTTTGCTGTCTTCAGATCGCGCGCAGTTGTTGCTAAAGTGCTGGCAACCATCGCCGCACTAAGAAGTGTGTTTTTCATAAGCGGACGCCAAAATACACTGTGTGAAGGATAAAAAGCAGCAGTGACAGACAATTTATTTTGCCTTCTTTTTTAACAATCACCCTCGATAATCTTTACCTACATTTATGGCAGATAATACATTATGAGAATTCAACGCGCGGCTCCTGTAAACGAATTCCTTGCCAAGCTAATTTTCCTGGTGTTGCCCACAGCGGTGGTAGGCTATTTTCTGTTGCAAAGTGTCAACGAATACTACTCAATTCTGCGGAATGATGCTGTGCGTCAGTCATTCTACTTTCTCGTAGGTATGAGCGGGGCGGCTCTCTTTTATTCCTTCAGGTTTCGATTTCTACCCACATTCGCGCTGCTATTACTGGGTATGTTCTCCCTTTATCAGGGCCTGGATAAATATGAAAGTGGCGAGTTTGATGCATTCTTCATTGCACGGCAGTTCCAGGTGGCTTGTATACTCATTGGCAGTGGCTGGCTCATGGGGTGGGGCTTTCAGCGGATACGCTACTGGTCGGTATTGGTGGCTACGCTGGCGCTATGTGGCTGCGTACTCGTTATAGCCCGGGGAGACATTGAGAGCGCCCGTGGCCTGCTGATGGCGTTTGCGCCCACGCTGCTTTACTGTATCTACATAGTGTTTACCGCAGAGCAGATATACAACTACAAAGACAAGTCTGCAAAATTCTGGTGGTTCCTTACCCGGCGGTTATCATTATTTCTGCTTATTGCAACCGGCTTCCTTGCGGGCATTATCTATATGCACCGCGATGAGATAAAGGAAACGGTGGCCAACTATGGCGGCGGTGGCAAGGCCGGCCAGAACAGCATGCTGAAGAAGAACAAGGACAATACCTTTGACCTTAAGGACTACTCACGTCTCAGCGGCGCGCTGGGCCGCAGCAACGAGCTGCTCTTCTGCGCACACATTGATAATTTCTTCCCCAATACCGACATACCGAACCCGCTCTATCTTACTGCCTTCTACTTCACCAAGTTCGATACTTCCACAGAGACCTTCGAAAGGGATTCCACCATCCCCTTCAACGACCTCTTTGAGCCGGACCCGTCTAAGATCCCATTGTTCAATACGCGAGCCGACTCATCTGTGATCCGTAACAGCCTGGGGGAAAAACTAAGGCAAACGGTGGAGGTGGAGATATACAGCAGAACACTTTCAGCGAACACCTACCTGGCGCCCAATGTTGGCTACTTTGTGCAGCCCATAACCATCGAAAAGGACTTTCGCGACCAGTTTAAGTCTGCATTCCGTGCTAAGAGCTATGTGTCTGCCCTCAACAGCGCATACTTTGTCTATAATGTTGATAATCCTGAGATTCGCAAGTTTCAGGAGATGCGCTTTGATGTGCTGCGCAAGGTGGAGGACTATGAAGGGGTAGATGCTTCTTTTATGAAGTACTATACCTACATGCCATCAAACGAAAAGTTCTCCTCCATCAGCGAGCTGGCCCACCGCATAACCGATACTGCGAAAACGCCTGTAGATAAGGTCATCGCCATCCGCAATTACTTTCTGTCTAAGGATGAGAACGGCAAGCGGCTTTACGAGTACACGGACAATCCCGGTATCCCCGATCTGCCGAATGCGTCGAAGCTGATGTACTTTCTCAACGACAACCACAAGGGGTACTGTGCTTATTTCGCAGGTGCCACGCTGTTTATGCTGCGCTCGTTGGGCATACCGTCGCGCATTGCGGTAGGCTTCCTTACAGAGGAGCGCAGCGATAAAAACAAGGGCTGGTACTGGTACTATGCTAACCAGGCCCATGCGTGGGTGCAGGTTTACTTCCCGGGCTATGGCTGGCTCGATTTTGACACGACGGTAGGCAATGATGCAGAAAACCGTTCCACTCCTCAGCCAGACGGTACACCGCCTATGCAGCCGCCCAAGGCATGGCTCGCAGCCGAGGGAATCGTGGTAGACGTGGACACCTTGAAGAAAGCCATACAGATGTCCGTGAAGCAGTTTGTGTTTCACGATAAGGATTATAAGCTTTCAGCCTCTACAGAAGTGGGTATGGATATGAAGGTGGCTGTGGTTTATAAGGACAGTATAGCCATTGCTCTGGGCCGGGTGCAGAAGGGAGATAAGGGAACAGCGGTGTCTTACTCAGAAACTATGAAGAAGTTGGAGCCGAGGCCCGGTGAAAGCGCCGAAACCCTGGTGAAACGATTCCCAGAGTTAGTGCCCATGGATGAGCTGTACCTGAAGCGGAGCGACACTGCTACGCAGAAGGAACCGCCGCCGGCTATTGCCAAAATTGCCCCAGTATCGCTGAAAAAGATAGCATGGACGGCCATAGCCATTGCCGGCGCATTTGTGCTGCTGTTGCTGCTGATGCCGTGGAGTGTGCTGCAATACTTCCTGCTGCGCTACAGGCGAGCAGGTGCGGACGCGGGCAAGCCATACTGGGCGTTCCGCGCCACCACCTACTACCTGCATATGTGCGGCATGCCACGCGGCAGCCTCACGCCCATGCAGTATGCGCGCACTGTAGTAGACCCTGCGCTGCAGACCAACTTCACCCGCTTCATGAACATTTACCTGAAGAAGAAGTATGCCAAGCAATCACTGACACCGGCAGAGCAGCAGGAGGTAAACACCTTCCTGAAGCCATTCCTTGCTGCCGCGCGCAGGTATTTCAAAGCCGGGCAGCGCATTTTTGGCTTCCTCAACCCGGTGCGGTGTGCATCTTTCTTTGTAATGCCAGACGATGAGCAGGCTTAGAGGTCCGTTCGAATTGCATCCAGCGGTTGCCTGCCTGGCACTCTGATTTTTTTTTTGAAGGTGATATCTATGCGCTTTTAAAGACTATAACTTTTGACTACATTTATCCTTTAAAATGTATCAGCAATGAAAATATTGCCTAGGATAATAATCTTCGGTTCCGTTTTGATAACATTTGTTTCGTGCAAAAAGCAGAAATATGACTTTCTCTGCACGACGAGGACGTTTGATGTTGTTGATGCCCAGACCTATACTTTCAAGAAGGAGGACACAATAACCCTGAAGCAGGTTGACCAAAAGGAAGCAACCAAGTACCAGAATGACCACACCATGCGCAGTGTGTCGCCGGGAGGGGAAGCTAAGTTGACTACTTGTAATATAAAGTTCTAGGATTACTTACTCCTTTTGCCTGATGTAGTCTGCTGACGCGATTGCAAAAAGTTGCTCAGCCTAGTTTTGAATCAGCGGTCTGCTTTGCGCTTATTTCTTGTCTTTGCTTTCGCTTTGTGTTCTACCGGTTCTGAGTCCATTACTTCTCCTGTCACAATTGTCTGGCCACCCCTTGGAGTCTTGTATGGGAAGTCTAAATGAGCAACAGTGATTTCGTTGGCAGCTATCTTAATCGTCTGCGCAATTGTAGTATCTGCGTAGCGGGCATAGGTGGCTCTTATTGAGTATAGCCCCGGTTCCAGTAAAAATTGCATTGTGCCCGTGCTATCGGTTTCTCTGAACGCAATTTGTTTTCCCTCGTAGGTAATCCGGACAATAGCGCCATGTAGAGGTAAGTACCTATCACCTCTCACCTCGCAAAAGAGTGTACCGAACCCTCCATTATTACACGCTGCCATTTGCACGCCAGTTAGCATATACACAGCCCGCACGCTGTCCATTGGCGACATTCTTTGCGCAGTTGCGGGTTCGGCAGCAAGCAAGGTAAGCCCCATTGCCACCACGATTCTGTAAAGCCTGCTATGTGGCTGCGGTGGTATGGATAGGGGCCTGTTCAATTGAGTGGCCAGGAAGCGGCCACACTTTTTCCCGTTTATCCCACAGAAACTTATGCAGCGAGGCATCGCTCCATGTGGTAAAATCTATTACCGTCTTCTGGCAATGGCTGCAGTAGCGGCCATCATTGCCACTAGCCGTCATCTCCTCCCAAGGCTGGTTGCAGGGGCTGGGTATGCTTAGATTCAGGTCTTTGTTTTTCAAGTGTGGTGGTCTCCTTAATAAGTAAGACGATAGTAGGGCGAAATAGCTTTGGTTACGACGTTTTCACCTTACTGCCCCCAGTTCTCATTCACCCTAAAATAGCTATCGAGCTCCTGTGGCGATACGGGCTTCCAGTCGATACCGGTATGCTGGCCCTCTACTATGGTCATGTCCATTTTTGAAGCGAGCAGTTGTCCTTTCCTGTGTGCCACGGCAACAAGGCGAACCTGCATGGCTATTGGTACACGATCAATGGTCCTGGTTCCGCTCGATGTGTTGTTTATAAATATTTCCTTTACAACGGAATTATAGCCTTTGAAGATCAGAAAAACATCTGCCACAAGTATGCTATCTGCCGGGTTGATGGTATAACGAATGGTGGTAGAGCCGCTAGTGAATTTATCACAGTTTACCCATCCGAGCTGCCTTAAACTTACAATGTCATATAGCGACTCACTGAGTTTTTGGGAGGCTTCCGTGATAGGCCTGTATCGCTCACGACGCACAGAGTCGGCATAGCGACGCCTGAAGGCGGCCTCCATTCGCGCTTTGTCTATAGAATCTCTCACGCGCTTTTTCATGGCATTCAGCAGGGAAGTGTCTCGCCGGAAACTGCTATCTGTGCCCACATATCCCATAAGGCTATAGTTTCTTGAATTATATACCATTATGGATCCCTCTGATGTGGTATCGGCTGTTTCTACCGCATAGCCGTTGCTGGTGGTGAGTTGCTGCTCTGTGGGTAGCCAGTTCATCTGGCCCTGTGCGTCGCGCTGGCCATAGAAGATACTCATGGCACTATCAGTAATACGTGGGAAGGCCACTTTAAGGTCCTTTCCTTCTCTCAGTTTTAGTTTGCTGCCGCCGGAAGACATATTGATATAGTAGGCCCCGCCGGATTGCAGTATTCTGCCGTCTGATACCGTTTGCGCACCACTGCCTGCCAGTGCACGCTGGTCTGTAAGTTCTTTGAGCTCCACAACTATGTTGCCCGATGCGGGCTTGCCATCCTCTGTTTCCAGGTCTGTAGGCGACACGAAAATCGTTGTTCCCTTTTTGCCGCGCACTATGGACACCTGGTCGCCGGGTGCAGTGAACACCTGCATGGGCTCATCCAGTTTGGCCATTACCTGGTCCAGATCGGCACGGTCTTGAATTGCCTGCAAGCTGTCTGCAGCGCGCTTTTCAGCCAGCCGCGCTGCGTTATTGCCACAACTGCCCAGAAGGAACGAGGCGCACATAACGGCACCAAGGTGGGATAGCTTCATACACGTGCGGTTTGAAGAATAAATATACGAAAAAGAGAATTTATTCTAGCCAAAGCCGTGCTGATAGTGAAGTTATCATTCCTGTTTGCCGGCCTCGGTTTGTTTTTTGCCGGAACGAAGCTTAAAGAAATACCCGGCTGTAATGCCGAAATTGAAATTGGTGAGGATTGGCGCATGAGCCGGTGTGGCGTAAGTTTCGTAAATAGCATCGCTATACATGCTAGTGAGTACACGCTGGTAATACCCTCTCAAAAACCATCCGTCCTGCCACTCGTACCCAAGTGTTGCGTTAACGCCTATATTGAATCTCGTGAGAACAGGATATGTCTTGCCGGCACTACTTGTTCCGTAACCAGGGCCTGTTTCATAGGTCTTCACGTGATAGGCGACAGTAGGCCCGGCGCTGAGCATAAGTGTGTTATGGCCGGGGGTGAATTTGTACGCGAGGCAAACCGGTACCTCAAGTGCATTAGGGTCTACCCGTGTGTTTTTGGGAGCGGCCTTGGGGCTTACGATGTACATTGTAGCGTACGTTGCTGATGGTTGCAGGGCCCAATGATTGCTAATTGGAACATTGGCCGCAACACCTAGTCGCCAGTTAGCAGTGGATCGTGATGCTTCCGCATAATTAATGCCGTTGATGCGGTTCGAATATTTGGCTAAGTGGCCACCTGCAATAGGGCCAATGGATATCTGAGCCTGCGCGGTGGCAATGCCGGCGATTGCCAATGCAGTGAGAAGTATCTTCTTCAAAATCGTTGCTTTAATAAGGTGTGTTGTTTGTAACGGAGTGGGCAAAAAAATGCCCCCATTATATGGAGGCATTTCCTTTATCTTTTTCCAGTGCTTTTCAGTCGATGGCTGTGGCGTCTTCTATGAGCACGCTCACGTCATTGCCCAGGATCTCTACAAAGCCGCCTGTGATGTCATAAGACTCATTGTGGCTCATGTTCTTCTCCTTTATCACCTTCATGCGGCCCTTGCCCAGTGATGCTATCATGGGGGCGTGCTTTTCCAGTATCTCGAAAGAACCGTTGGTGCCCGGCAACTGAATGCCGTAAACCTTGCCGCTGAAAACCTTATGCTCCGGTGTTAATATTTCTAAGTTCATTGTTCTAATTTGACAATTCGATAATTCGATAATTCGGCAATTCAGTGCTTTTCAGAATATAACAGCCCACGGGGCATTGTCACATTGTCAAATTGCCGAATTGTCACATTAATTCTTCGCCTGCTGCATCAGCTTCTTGCCTTTTTCGATAGCGTCGTCGATGCTACCTACCAGGTTGAAGGCTGCTTCAGGATACTCGTCAACCTCACCGTCCATGATCATGTTAAAGCCACGGATAGTTTCTTCGATCGGTACCAGTACACCCTTAAGACCGGTGAACGCCTCGGCAACGTGGAACGGCTGAGACAGGAAGCGCTGCACCTTACGTGCACGGGCTACTGTCATCTTATCTTCTTCGCTCAGCTCATCCATACCCAGGATGGCGATGATGTCCTGCAGCTCCTTGTAGCGCTGAAGGATCAGCTTCACGCGGTTAGCGCAGTTATAGTGAGCATCACCTACGATAGCAGGGCTAAGGATACGTGATGTAGACTCCAGTGGGTTTACCGCAGGGTAGATACCAAGGTCAGCGATCTTACGGTCAAGTACCGTAGTGGCATCAAGGTGGGCAAAGGTTGTAGCCGGCGCCGGATCGGTAAGGTCATCCGCCGGTACGTATACCGCCTGTACAGAGGTAATAGAACCGTTCTTGGTAGATGTGATACGCTCCTGCATCAGACCCATTTCTGTAGCCAGGGTAGGCTGGTAGCCCACCGCCGATGGCATACGACCCAGCAGGGCCGACACCTCAGAACCTGCCTGGGTGAAACGGAAGATGTTGTCAACGAAGAAAAGGATGTCCTTTCCTTTGCCTGAGCCATCACCATCGCGGAAGTACTCGGCAATAGTAAGACCCGACAGGGCCACACGCGCACGTGCTCCCGGCGGCTCGTTCATCTGGCCGAATACGAAAGTTGCTTTAGAATCCTTAAGACCGTTCATATCAACGGTGCTCAGGTCCCAGCCACCTTCTTCCATGCTGTGTATAAACTTGTCGCCATACTTTACGATGCCGGCTTCGATCATTTCACGCATCAGGTCATTACCCTCACGTGTACGCTCGCCCACACCTGCAAACACCGAAAGGCCGGCATATGCCTTGGCGATATTATTAATAAGCTCCTGGATCAATACTGTCTTGCCCACACCGGCACCACCAAACAGACCGATCTTACCGCCCTTTGCATATGGCTCAATGAGGTCGATTACCTTGATACCTGTAAACAGGATCTCAGAAGCGGTGCTCAGGTTTTCAAACAATGGTGGCTTAGCGTGGATAGGGCGGCCATTTGTTTTGTCTGGCGCAGGAAGACCATCAATTGCATCACCGGTAACGTTAAACAGGCGGCCGTTGATCTGCTCACCTATTGGCATTGCTATCGCCTTGCCTGTATCTATAACGTCTGTGCCACGAACGAGGCCTTCGGTACCGTCCATCGCAATGGCGCGAACGCTATCTTCACCCAGGTGCTGCTGCACTTCAAGTACCAGTTTGTCACCATTTTCGCGTGTGAGCTCCAGCGCGTTAAATATTTCAGGCAGCTTACTGTCGCCACCAAAATACACGTCCACAACCGGCCCGATGATTTGTTTGATCTTACCAACGTTTGGCATAAGTATGAATTAAATTATTATTAGGTCTGTGAAATTTTGCGCAAAGGTAAGGATTGATTAGTCAAAAGTAAAAAGTAAAAAGTAAAAAGTTCGGCGGGGAAGGGGGAGTTATACACATATAGGATTGGGAAATGTCAATAAAGTGGTCTTTCACATCGGGATTTGCGTTGCACAAGTGCCCTACACCTTTGAGGTGTGGGACACTTCCGCTTCCGGTGCCACCACTCTAAATTCAACTTTTCACGGCTTTTGAATCTTCCCGTCGTCTGAAATACTTACCTATATTTATTATGCTATTATTTTGTAATTTCTAAACACTTCTAAACGCTGCTAAAAATCGCGCGAAGGTTGCTAAAAGTTGCGTGGGAGTTTCTGAAAATTGCTAAACGCGCTGCTAAGAATTGCTAAAGAGCGCTGCAAAATTGGGAATTCGGAATTTGGGAATTCGGAATTAGGATTGGGAGTGCTGTCGTCGTGAATAGGCTTTACACCATATTCTCCGTCATGGCGAGTAGCCGCGCCGTCCTGCCCATCTGGCCATCTCGCGACCAAACGAGCTTGCCGCACTAAAGGTCATATATCTATCGCTAACGCGCAAAACGAATTTTTATGATAAGACGCAGGCGCTTTGTGATAGGGTGGAAATGGGGGTATGATAAAAGAACGGCCCGATTTTTGCGTTCCTCGCTGAAAATATACACCCAATGAAATATCTGCTCATTTTTCTACCTCTTACTGTGTTCTTAGGTGCGAGCTGCAAAAAGACATCGCAACCTACTAAGTCGCTGATGGATTCGCTGCAGGCGACGAATGGTACACATGCTATGATAGGTTCGATATCAGGTTATACAAGGTATAGCTCCACAAGTGGCGGATCACAGGCATTTTACGACACCGTTGAAATTTCTATGGAAACGTTTATTAAACCCGACAGTTCTCTGATAGTGGCTTTTGATAAACGTACCAACTACTCATACGGCTCTCAGACCTTATGGACTGAACCGTATTACCTGGCAAAAACCGACCCGGTAAACAAGAAGGCAATTTTCTATTGTCACGGGCCGTCAGCAATGGTAACCATAAACTATGGCAACAACACTATTGAATATCAAGGTAGTGAAAACAGTATTAATTACTATGCCGTAGCGCAGCTTAAAACGCGGTGACAAGACAAACCGAGTTACTGCATTGTTGCGCCGAACGGAATCCGAGCGACCGCTCCCGCTGTATGTACCACCGGCACTGAACCTGGAAAGCCAATTTAACTTGAAATGATTGTGCCGCCGGGTCCCTACCGCCCGCAAGGCTGGGCATAGGAGACCTAGCTTCGACGGAAGCAGTGTCTCAATGTCAAACATATTCGTCTCGAAATAACTTATTAGTTGCACTCCTTCTTATTCTTTGAATTTGATTCTGATTATTTATTTTCAATTTTTCAGAGAATTTCATTTCAGTCGAATCTAAATTTAAATCAATAAATTCTTGCCTTTCATTTGCTGATAAATATTCGATAAATCTGTTAACTCTCTCAATTCTCAATTCTATTCTCGACATGAAGTCTCCGTTAAAATATAAGTCTGTTTCTTGCGCAGCTGACTTTACAAAATAATTGTGTAATGATTCGTCAAAGAGTCCCGTATCTAAACTTACAAGATCGACGTAGGCGAAATTATAAACAAGAAATTCGAATATATAGTTTCCTAGTGCTGTAATTTTTATTTGATCGATTTCGTCGGAATATTTTTCCAGTCTGTTATTTGCCTCAACTATACCTTTCTCTAAGAAAAGGCTGAGGTGGTTTATGCAGTCGTTTTTCGCGTCATATTTTGTATCGAAATTTTGTATTAAATATTTCACGTCAATAAAGCCATTTGAGGATATGTCACCACTTCGATTATGAAGAACATTAAGTATTCTTAAACCAGTAAAATGCGAGCTTTCAGTATCATTGCGTAATTGAAAAAGATTGGGAATTTTGCTTTTTGCCTCATCATAGAAAAAGCGTTCTGGTATCATCATAGGTTTAACGACTTGGTGAACTTGAAATACCCAATCCTGAATAGGTGCCATTTCAGATATATTTGTGTAACCAGATGTCAAAAAACCTTTAAAAAACTCAAGCGCTTGTCTTACATCGCCATGAGTCGCGTATCTCAAAAAATAGCTAAGTGGAGATGTTTTTCGAATTAATTGATTTCTGCATATATTGAAGAAAGAAACCAAGGTTGCCAACTCTGAGCCTGATTTAATGCCATAATCCATATCGGGATCTGTAGATTCGCCTAGTTTTTGAAGAATATAATCTATCCTTTTCACAACTACTTCAGGTATTACAGGTGAGGAAAGATGGAAACCAGGATTTTCGTAAGCATCGAGGACACCTCGAGATTTTGCGTTGAAATATCTCTCTTCCCTCATTGAAACAATTACAAGGCAACTTAACCGGTCTGCGATTTCCCCGGCTGTAAGAAAACACACATCTTGTAATTCCGGCGGCAGTTGATCCATGTTATCAATAAAAATGACTAGGGCTTTGTTTTTGTCCTTCCATTTCAAACTGATTTTCTCACAGAATAATTTAACATCACTTGTTTTCTCTTTAATAAAACCCCTTACTAGCTCCTGATATGTTTCAGATTTTGGTTCGAGGCCTACTAGAATTTGTCGTTCAAAAACATCAAATTCACTCTTGAAAATGCTCAATAGAGTCTCCCGATCGCTGTTTCTATAGTTCTCTTTATCAATTTTCTCAATGACTTTCGACCAAATCTCTGTCGTTAATTCTTCAGGTGTTTGTGAAGATTTTAACAGAGCAACTAATGCTACATGGGAATACATCTCAATTTCTATTGGCTTTGTGTGAAACAGAAACCTTTTTAAAAATGTAGACTTTCCTGCGCCTCTACCTCCAAATAAAATGATAACATTGTCCAAATTTTCCCTTTTTACAATTTCTGCAATTTTCAAACCTAATGCACCTCCACTTTTGTCATCAGTGAAGTCTCGGAATCCCAAATTCTTATAATATGGAGTAAGTGAATCATGAAGTAATCCTTGAACACTCTTCTGTAAATCGTCATGCTTTCCTTTATTTGTCACGTAGCACCTCCTCATAAACTCAGAATCTGCCTCTGGTATCGCACCTAAATACTTCTTAGATATCGTCTTTAAGGGGCCTGCGTATTTGTTATTGCTAACAGGAATATTGTATGATGTAATGTTGTTTTTAGGGTAGAATATCTCCGCATATGTCTTCTTTGCCACACCTATAAATTGCCCTAGAGAATCATTGTTTGTTACGCTTTCGAATCCTAGAACACTTAAGGCATGAGTGAAATCATTAATGAAGTAGTCTATATTTTTAATAACAAACGCAGGTAACTTTTTCCATGGCTTGATATTTGATGATATTTTAAATAATATCCAAACTTTACCATTGCATATTGCCGCATATGGACACAATAAATCCTCTGCATACTCTTTAACTTGATGAATGGCTGAATTTATTTCTTTATTGCTCAGCAATTTCTCAACGAGTATTTTTTCAAACAACTTATCGTTATTAGCACTTTTGGGAAGGTCGAAATATGTGCCTAGTTGTTTGCTTTCGATAACCAAAATTGGCTTACTATTCTTAGCTCTCAAGACGTAGTCGGCTTTACCTCCATTAATATAAACCTCAAGGTTTAATGGATGTTTAGGCCATTTCAAAATTCTTTCGAGAATTGTGTCGATAATTTTATAACGTGTATCCGCTTCATTTAAGTTCTCATCGGAATACCTATTTTTAATGTCGTTTAATATATCTATCTCTGTCATGATTTAAGATTATAGTCAAATATATAAAAAGGAGGACACATTCCCACGCTATATGGGGTTCGTTGTGTACCCTTTATTCCCGGTTTAATAAAGGGTGGTCAGGAACTGCCAATAAGATTCCTTCTCTGACCGATTTCATCTTGTAGAGGCCCCTCAAGTCACGCGGGCGTCCGCTTGCGATGAGAGGAAGATATCAACAATTTCCCACCCGTCGCGCTCCACACCACAAACCCATACTACCTTGGTGCCGCCGGGAACCACTCTGTAATCTGGATTTGCGGAAGTAAAACGGACGTAGGAACTATTTTCAGCTCCGTGCTAAACCTTGGGAGACTTCTCCCTCTTGTTGCTGCACTGCGCAGCAATCGAAGTGACGGAAAACTATTTTGCTTTTTCTATTTCCTTCCTCAGCCACTCCTCCGCTACCTTTTCGCTGCGGGTATATTCGTCTGCGTTTAGCAGGGCGGCGTGGCCGCTGCCGTGGCTGCTGGTCCAGGCGTGGTGGGCAAAGGGGGTGATGTTGAAGTGCTTTACGGTATAGCCCATATTCAATACGTCGCTAAACCATTGGGTGCCTATATCCAGGCCAAAGAAGGCTCCGAAGGGTACTGCATCGCCCCAGGGCATAGTTACCTCCCGGGCTATCTTCATGTTTATAAGGGCAGTCCACTCGTTAAGGCGGCACTCGGGTAGGGGCCAGGGGCGGTCTTTGCGAGGTAGCCCATGATAGTCTTTTTCGCGGCTGCCGGGTTGGCGCGCCATCAGTTCTTTAAGCTGCGTGTAGCTGGGCTTGTATTCAGTATAGGTATCGGGCGTGCATAGCCCTGCAAAGTGGGCTGAGCAGTTCCAGCACTGGCCCACCTGGCCTATGCCTATGTGGTGGTCTATGCCCTGCAGCATATAGCCTATGATGTCGCCGGTGTAGAGCACATCATTGTGGGTGATGAATAGGTAGTCTTTATCGGTCTGCTCCCAGCCATGCTGGTAGCGGGCAGCCAGGCGAAAGGGTGGGAGTGTGTACAGAAACCGCCAGCGGAAGGGGCGTACCCACAGCCACAGCTTCGGCGTGTAGCGCACTATGCGCCCACCAAAAGCCTGCGTGATAAAGGAGAAGTCGCTATTTGCGGGTTGCTTGCGCTCGGTAGTGAAATAGATCTTGTCTATCCAACAGCCGCTGTGTTGCAGCAGGCTGCAGAGGGTGGCCGCCGTGTTCATAGGCTTGCCATAGCAGTTTATTACCACGTCTACCACGGGCTCGCGCCCGGCAGCAGATAGATCGCGCTCTATATTGGCAATAAGCCCGTCAAAACCCGGTAGCAGCGCCATATGCTAGAAGTCGAAGTCTACACCGGTATAGTTGTGCGGGGTTATGGCTTTCAGCTCCTTCTTCACCTTTGCCGTTACCTTCAGTGTATCTATAAAGGTGTGTATGTCCTGCTTGTTGATGCTGGTTTTGCCACGGGTCAGCTCCTTCAGGGCCTCGTAGGGCTGAGGGTAGTTTTCGCGGCGCAGCACGGTTTGGATAGCTTCCGCCACCACAGCCCAGTTGCGGTCCAGGTCGTCCTGCATCTTGTCTTTGTTCAGCAGCAGCTTGCCCAGTCCTTTCTCCAGCGACTTCAGTGCCAGGAAGCTGTGGCTCAGCGGCACACCTATGTTGCGCAGCACGGTGCTGTCGGTAAGGTCGCGCTGCAGGCGGCTAATGGGTAGCTTGGCGCTCAGGTGCTCATACAGTGCATTGGCTATGCCCAGGTTGCCCTCGGCGTTCTCAAAGTCTATCGGGTTTACCTTGTGTGGCATGGCGCTGCTGCCTATTTCACCCGCTTTCACCTTCTGGCGGAAGTACTCCATGCTGATGTATTGCCACACGTCGCGGCATAGGTCTATGAGTATGGTGTTGATACGCTTCAGTGCATCAAACTGGGCAGCAAGGCTGTCGTAGTGCTCTATCTGCGTAGTGTACTGCATGCGCTCCAGGCCCAGCTTTTTCTCTACAAAGTCGTTGCCGAATTTTACCCAGTCCATATGCGGGAAGGCTACTTTGTGGGCGTTGAAGTTGCCCGTAGCGCCGCCAAATTTGGCCGCGAATGGAATATTCAGCAGTTGGTCTATCTGGCCTTCCAGCCGCTCTACGAATACCATCCACTCCTTGCCCAGGGTAGTGGGGCTGGCGGGCTGCCCGTGGGTTCGTGCCAGCATGGGAATGCCCTTCCACTCCTGCGCCAGGTGATACAGGTGCAGGTGGGTGTTCAGCAGCAACGGCAGGTACACCTCCTCCAGCGCTTCCTTCCACGATAGGGGCACGGCAGTATTGTTGATGTCCTGCGAGGTGAGGCCAAAGTGAACCCACTCCAGACTTTCACCTGCGCCCATGGCCTCCAGCTTTTCTTTTATGAAATATTCCACGGCTTTTACGTCGTGATTGGTGGTGCGCTCAATGGTCTTGATCTTAGCCGCGTCTTCCTCAGTAAACTGCTGATATATGGTGCGCAACTTGGCCGGTTTCACTTTTGCCGGCAGGCTTATTACCTTCTTTTCTGCCAGGAACAGGAAATATTCAACCTCTACCCGCACACGATAGCGGATAAGGCCATATTCAGAGAAGTAAGGTGCCAGTGAGGCCAGTTGTGAGCGGTAGCGTCCGTCTACAGGACTGATGGCGGTAAGTGCATTAAGTTCCATGGGTGCAAAGATAGTTTACCACTGCTAAAGGAGTGATAAACCTATTGACAACAAAAAGATAAGCGTCAATGTTTTAGCACGGCATTAATTTTTACTACTTTAGCCTCGGTTATCAACCAAATTCCGAAATCTTTTATCTCACCTCTAAAACGAATTAATTATGAGCACAACAAAAATTGGCAGCGCCACACCTGTGGACCTTGTGAAAGCCGCAGGCGAAACAGAAGCATGGAGAGACTTTATGTCTACGATGCCTAATCAGGACGTGATAAATGCCTACTTTATTCCTATTGATGACATTACTGCCATTCTACAGTATGCGGCAAGCGGCATCCGCACGTATTTCGCGCTGCGCCAGGATTCTAACGGACTGAACCAGCAATTGCACCTTTACGTTGTGCCGGTAGATGCGAACGGGAACGATGTGCTTTTAAATCCGAACGCACAGCCTGACACGCTGATATACGATACGACGATGCCGTGTCCCACCTTGTGCGGAGCACCGAATCCACTAAATACATCGATGCCACAATAGCGCCGGCTGACGTTCGATGCTGCCGATCAGGGAATTTGCGAGAATATTCAGTGGCATTGTTGTGCCGGTAGCGGTATTGTTTCCGCTAGTTCCTGCGGTGCTTTTTTACAGGGGGAACTCTCGCCCTCTGAAGTTGCTCGCATGGTACCTGTTAATGAGCGGTATGGCAAGCCTCGTCAGTGTTGTTCTTGCCTTTCGGCTTATAAATAATATGCCGGTTATGCACTTGTACACATTTGCAGAGTTTTGGGTATTGACGGTTTTTTATCGGACCATAATTGGAGAAGACGGGAGGCGGTATTATTTGCAATACCTTGCTCCCGCTTTTCTCTTGATCTGCATCTTAAACGCACTTTTCGGTCAGAGTATATATACGTTTAATACCTACACAAAGTCGCTGGAGTCTGTGTTGTTGATAGCGCTTGGTGTACTTTATTTTAAGAAGGAGCTTGATCGACCATCGGCAAATGAGCAAGGCAAAAGTGGTCTATTACGTGTCAATGCAGCATTACTCATCTATTTTTCGGGTTCTTTTGTCTTGTTCACCATCTATAACGTCATATTGTACGACGTGAAATTCTTAAGAGTGATGTTTACTGTTCATTCGCTCCTCTTGTTGTCTGTTTATCTCGTAATCGGAACGGTATTATGGAGACAAAAAGCCTAACAGATAGTGTTTACCTGCTGGTGTCGATGGGGACACTCGGCGCCCTGGTCCTTGCGGCTTCCCTTATTTTCTTCTTCGTCCGTTATCAGCGGAAACTACTGCGGCAGCAGGCAGAGATGCAAAAGGCTGAACTGGATCATAAGCAAATGCTGCTGAACTCCATAATAAAGTCGCAGGAAGAAGAAAGGGTAAGGATAAGCAAGGATCTTCATGACCATGTGGGTAGCGCCTTGTCCACACTGCGGCTACAGGTGTCGCGCCTTTCCGCGCAGGGAATGGATACCGAAGGTGTAAAGGCCGTGGCAGAGGAAACGAGGAAAGGGATAGACGGGATTATAGAGGATGTGCGCAACGTATCGCACAGCTTGTCGCCCGCAGGCCTGGAGCTTTGGGGATTTCATGAGGCATTGGAGGCTTATTGCGAAAAAACTGCGGCTTCGTCAGGTTTAAAAATTGAAGTGCATGACGAAACCGGTGGCATACTGGAGAACTTGTCATTTGACGATGCCTTATCTTTGTTCAGGGTAATGCAGGAACTGATGAACAATACCATCAAACATGCAAAGGCGAACGTTGTTCAAATTACATCGACGGCTTCGGAACACGAAGTTGTAATAGCATATACAGATGATGGTGTTGGTGTGGATATCGATGCGCAGGCACGACCGGGGATCGGCATCTATAATATGGCCAACCGTCTGAGCATGATCAACGCCATCTACGAACTACAGTCCGGTAAGGGACAAGGGTACCATTTCACAGTGAAACTACCGGTGTCCCAGTTAAAGAAACTACACAATGGATAAGCTAAGGGTGGCGCTTGTAGAAGACCAGCGCCTGTTCAGAGACGGCATGGCCGCGCTCATAAACGAGACCGGCGATATGGAGGTAGTGTCTGTAGCAGATAATGGCAGACACTTCCTGGATCTGTTGCCAGATATGAAAGAGCTGCCACAGGTGGCGCTCATAGATATGAACATGCCCGAAATGAACGGGCTGGAGCTGGCGGGGACCCTTGTGAAGACCTACCCGGAAATAAGAGTGATCGTTCTTACTGTACACAACCAGGAGCGTTTTATCGTAAAGATGATCGAAGCAGGTGTGGCGGGATACCTCGTGAAAAATTGCGACATAGATGAGGTGCGCCAGGCAATAAGGACAGCCCATAAAACCGGGTTTTACTTTAACGAAGCTACTATGCTGGCTATGCGCAATGGCTACAAAATGAAGAATCTGCAGGTAAAGTCATTTGCCAATATCCCGGTGGAGCTTACTGAGCGCGAAGTGGAGGTGCTTTGCCTGATCTGCCAGGAGTTTACGAATATAGAGATAGGCGAGCGCCTGAATATTAGTCCGCGCACGGTGGATGGGCACCGCAACAACCTGCTGGCCAAGGCAGGCTGCAAAAACACTGCCGGACTGGTATTGTTTGCAGTGAATAACAACATTTACGATCCGCTGATACACTAAAAACCCACCTTTATGGGTACAATTACCTGTCGCCACCAGGTAAAAATACCTGCTTTGCAAATTGGGTGATTCCGCGCTGACTTTCAGGAGGCTGATTTTGTTGCTTTGCTATATGAAACAAATAGCTCTGGTGACGAACTATGAAACTTCTGACTTTGATTTCCCCGGCCTTGATATCAGTACCGTTTTTACACAAAGCAGTGTGCCGGGTTCGCTCGAAGGTACACGCTGGCGTATCCTATTTGATAGGTCTGAGCTGACCATTGACTTTGGGCAGGGTGGCAGTGCAATCTGCACTGACGAAAACGGTGTCGGCGCGCTTGTGATGTGGACCGAAACTCCGGATAGTCATTTTGTTGTTCAGTGGGATCCCGGACTGTGCGGGGCACGCGTATGTGAAACGCTTTTTGGTGTGCACGACGGCAAAGACGGGTCCGGTATCTTCTATAATTCATCGGCAAAACTTATTGGGTTCAGTATGGCAAAAGATTGAAATATACCCCTCTGTTGATATCACTACAGAAACACGTGAGGGCGCTTGCGGGAAGCGCCCTCTTATTTTGAGGATCAAGGTTACTAACCGACCTCCACTATGACGCATGACGGCAGTTCGCGGGGACTGCCGTTTTTGCTTTGTGCTAACATCTAATTGTCTTGCAACGTGTTATCTTTGATTAATATGACGAATAGAGACGCAGTGTGGCATCATCATTGGAGCAGGCGGGCGATTACCCTGCTTCTTGCATTTTGTAGCTATTCGGCCATTGCACAGCAAAAGATCACTATAGTTAGAGAGGAGAGTCAAAAGGCGTATAAGCTATTAAATGAGATTCGGCAAAACCCTGAGCGGTATTATGGGGAGCTGAAGTTTGGCAGGGGAGACGAAATAACACGCACACCGTTGGCCTGGAATGATACACTGGCCCGGATAGCAGAGGCAAAGGCTAAAGACATGGCCACGCGCAACTATTTTAACCATATTGACCCGGATGGGTATGGTATGAATTTCCTGATAAAAAAAGGAGGTTACAAGCTTAACCCTGATTGGGTGAAAAATAAGCGTGACAATACATTTGAATCGCTGGGCATGGGCCTGGAAGGTGGGGAAGCCGCTATCAAGACGCTCATAATTGATGAAGGTGTTCCTGACCAGGGGCACCGCAAACATTTGCTGGGAATAGGGGAGTGGTACTCGTCGCTCAAGGATATAGGTATAGGCTATGTGCTAAAAGAAAATGGGGACGAGTGGGAAACCTACATCTGTGTGCTGATAGCCAAGCATGACTGGTAGCACGACTAATTGCCCGCTGTGCCGGCAGTTACCCAATCTTTCATCTCCCTGCAATCGCGGTATTCCGGTGCTATCCACAAGTAGAAAGTCGGTACTTTGGCAGTAACCCACTCCTGGATCTTCTGCTGCTTTTTCTGCTCCAACGCCACACTCTGGATCTTGCCGTAGTCATCTTTCAGGTTGGCCTTGTGTGGAGCAGTGCGGCTGCGCAGGTACACTATGCGGCAGGAGCGCTCTTGACGGTCTGTGACAAACACATGAGGCGCAGAATAGCCGCCTGGCTGCAGTGTGTCGAGGAGCAGTACCATTACCGGGTCCAGCTTGGTGATGTCCAGGTCCATTGCGCCGGTCTGCGGGTCTGTGATCATGCCGCCGGTACGTTTCGCACCTTCGTCGGTAGAGAATTTACCTACGGCTTCAGAGAAGCTCATTTTACCATCTACAAGCAGGTTACGCACACTGTCCAGTTTGTGAATGGCGGTATTGTAGTCACTTGTAGTTACTGCGGGTTTGATGAGGATGTGTCTCATGTCTGCCACATCGCCCCTGCGGCTTACCATCTGAATGATGTGATAGCCGAATTGCGTTTTCACGATAGGCGAAATTTCGCCATTCTGCAGCTTGAATGCTGCGGTGCTGAAGGCTTCCACCATCATGCCGGTACGGGGCACGTCGCCCATATAGCCACCCTGGTCGCGTGTGCCGGGGTCCTGGCTGTAAAAGGTGGCGGCAGCTTCGAACGTCATCCGGCCCTCAATGATCTTATTGCGGATTTCCTCGAGGGTGTTATGCGCGTGATCCAGCATTTCCTGGCTTACAGGTGGGTCTATGACGATCTGGCCCACTTCTACCGCTGCCGGAAAGAAGGGAAGGCTATCCTTAGGTATTTTGCTGTAAAACTCTTCGACTTCTGAAGGGGTGATCTTTACGTTTTCAAATACCTTCTCCACTACTTTCTGGGCCATCATCTGCTCGCGAATGACATCGCGGTAGTCGTCTTTAAGCTGGTAAATCGTTTTACCGGATACTTGCTCCAGTTTCTCGCGCGAACCATAGACGGAGGTGAAGTAGCGGATACGGTTATCGAGCTGGCCTTCTACATCTTCGTCGCCTACGGAGATACTGTCCCGGTCTGCCTGTTCCATCATCATCTTCTGCGCTATCATCTGCTGCAGCGATGAGCAGCGGGCACGGCCGCTATCCAAGGTAGGATCCTGGGATATAGTCTGTGCGATCTGCCCTTCTACCTCGCTTTGCAGAATGATGCGGTTGCGGCCAATGATGGCAACGATCTTGTCCAGGCTCCTCTGCGCACGCGCTGATGAAGCTATAGAAGTAAGGGCAAAGAACGATAATAGAAGAGGCTTGATGAGATTCATTTAGAAAAAGTGTAAACTGTAAGCGTGCCGACAAATTTAGTCGATTTGGGAGGCGTAAGGGTATGGAGCGTTATATTTTAACTTTTGTATAGTTTTTTTACCACTTTTTAAATATCACATAAACGGCAAGTATGATGAGCAGGAAGCCCACTATATGGTTCCATTCAAATCGCTGTTTGAACACTATTGCCGAGAATACCATGAATACCGTTAGCGTTATTGCCTCTTGTATGGTCTTGAGCTGCACAAGGCTAAACGGTCCGCCGTTTTCTTTAAATCCTATGCGATTTGCCGGTACCTGAAAGACATATTCGAAGAATGCCATTCCCCAGCTCAACAGTATTACGGTGACGAGTCCGGGGTTCTTCATCCACTGTATGTCTTTGAACTTCAGATGGCCATACCAGGCAACCGTCATGAATGCATTGGAGATAAGTAGCAGAAAGATAGTTGATACAGCCTTCATACGTCGCAAAGTAAACGAAATATAGATATACACACGCAACAGATAGAGGGCATTTCTAACCCTAATAGACTACCTTTGCACGGCTTTATAGAATATTAAGAATGTCCGTAATAAAACCGTATTTAAGGTTAAGTGGCCTGGAGCCCCTGGTGGTGAGGCCTGAGACCAATTTTCTGAACGTAGGGGAGCGTACCAACGTTACCGGTTCAAAGAAGTTTGCCAGGTTAATAAGGGAGAATAAGTATGAGGAGGCGCTGTCTGTGGCCCGCCAGCAGGTGGAAAACGGCGCGCAGGTGCTGGACATAAACATGGATGATGCGCTGCTGGATGGCGTGCAGGCAATGACCACATACGTGAATCTGCTGCAGGCTGAGCCGGACATAGCGAAAATCCCGATAATGCTGGACTCGTCGAAGTTTGCCATTATAGAAGCAGGACTCAAGTGCATACAGGGAAAGTGCATAGTAAATTCCATATCGCTGAAAGAAGGTGAGGAGAAATTTGTAGAGCAGGCTGAGATATGCCTGAGCTATGGTGCTTCGGTGATCGTAATGGCATTTGACGAAAATGGACAGGCTGATACACTGGAGCGCAGGGTAGATATCTGCCAGCGCGCCTATGATATATTGACGCAGAAGGTGGGCTACCATCCGCAGGATATCATCTTTGACCCGAATATTTTTGCTATCGCTACTGGGATAGAAGAGCACAATAATTATGGTGTAGACTTTATTGAGGCTACGCGAATCATAAAACAGAAAATGCCGCTCACCCGAATAAGCGGCGGTGTCAGCAACATCTCGTTTTCATTCAGAGGCAATGATGTAGTGCGCGAAGCAATGCACAGCGTGTTCCTGTATTACGCCATTAAGGCGGGCATGGACATGGGTATAGTGAATGCCGGTGCCCTGGTAGTGTATGACGAAATAGAGCCCAAGCTTCGGGAGCTGTGCGAAGATGTGGTGCTGAACAGGCACCCCGATGCCACTGAAAAGCTGGTGACGTTTGCTGAAACAGTGAAGGCAAAGGGCAAGGAAGAGAAGAAGGATGATGCGTGGCGCGCTACCCCGGTGGAGGAGCGTCTGAAGCATGCACTGGTGAATGGCGTGACCGACTACATAGATGCAGACACTGAGGAGGCAAGACTAAAGTATCCGAAGCCGCTGGACGTGATAGAAGGGCCGCTGATGGATGGTATGAATGTGGTGGGCGACCTGTTTGGCAGTGGCAAGATGTTCCTGCCGCAGGTGGTGAAGAGTGCGCGCGTGATGAAGAAGAGTGTGGCCTACCTTTTCCCTTTCATTGAAGCTGAGAAGGAGCGTCGCAGACTGGCCAATGAGGGTGCAGAAGAGCAGGCTGGTGCAGCCCGCATACTCATGGCTACGGTGAAGGGTGACGTGCACGATATTGGTAAGAACATAGTGGGTGTGGTACTGGGCTGTAATGGCTATGACATCATAGACTTAGGTGTGATGGTGCCGGCAGATAAAATTCTGGATACTGCACAAAAGGAGAACGTAGACATAATTGGTCTTAGTGGACTTATTACGCCTTCACTTGATGAGATGGTGCATGTGGCCAAGGAAATGAAGCGCAGGGGCATGAAGCAGCCGTTGCTGATAGGTGGCGCAACAACAAGCCGCATGCACACTGCTGTCAAAATTGCGCAGCAGTATGACAATGGCGTTGTACACGTACTGGATGCGAGCCGCAGTGTGACAGTAGCGGGGAATCTACTGAACAAAGACCAGAAACCCGGATTCCTGGCCGGTATAGATGCTGAATACAATAAGCTCCGCGAGGACTTTGAGAACAAAAGAACGGCAAAGCAATACATAACGATTGCTGAGGCTCAGGCAAATCCTGTTGCCATAAAATGGGAGGGTTATACACCACCCGTTCCGGCAAAGATGGGTGTTACTGTTTTCGACAACTATGACCTGTCAGAAATTCGGAAGTATATAGATTGGGGGCCGTTCTTCATCTCCTGGGAGATGAGGGGCAAGTACCCGGAAATTCTATCTGATGCGACCGTTGGTGGGGAGGCCACGAAACTGTTCAACGATGCTAATGCATTGCTTGATAAGATAGTAAATGAGAAATGGCTGACAGCGCGTGGTGTGACGGGCTTCTGGGAAGCAGACCGAATAGCACCAGACACCATAGTGTTGAAGAATGAACAAGGGGGCGAGCTGGCAACGCTGGAGATGCTGCGCCAGCAGGTGAAGAAAGCAGCTGGTCAACCAAACTTCTCGCTCGCAGACTTTATCAGACCGTTTGACCCGCACATTCATGTCAAAGACTATATGGGGGCATTTGCTGTGAGCATTCACGGGTTGGAGCCGCACATTAAACGCTTCATGGATGACCATGACGACTACAGCAAGATAATGCTGCAGGCGCTGGCAGACAGGCTTGCAGAGGCTTTCGCTGAAGTGCTGCACAAGAAGACGCGAACAGAGTTGTGGGGATATACAGACGATGCGGGCATAACGGTTGATGACCTGGTGCGTGAAAAATACCAGGGTATTCGCCCGGCACCAGGCTACCCGGCCTGTCCCGATCACACCGAGAAGTACAAGTTGTTTGACCTGCTGGATGCGGGTAAAAATGCAGGCATAGAACTTACTGAGTCTCTGGCCATGTATCCTGCGGCATCGGTATGTGGCTGGTATTTCAGTCACCCGGAGAGTACATACTTTGGAATTAACAAGATAGGAGAAGACCAACTGCACGACTATGCACACCGCAAGGGAATGAGCATAGACGAGATAGGCAGGTGGCTGGCACCGGTATTAGAGTAGCAGGCATTTAGATTGACTGGAATGAATAATAGTGAAGAAATGAATAACAATGCCGCTGCAAGCTTGCCTCAATCAGGCTCGCAGTCTCCTGTGCTGCGCGGATTTGCGCACTTTGTATCGTTTGTGTGCCACCCCGTTTTTATGCCTGTAGCCATGACGCTGGTGTTGTCGTTGATAGCACCGGCGGGATTTACCGGAATGACCACAAAGCAATGGGTGCTGCTTGTGGTGAGTATTGCCACGTCTACCTTATTCTTTCCCTTGTTCAGTATCGCATTGATGAAGCCGCTGGGTTTTATAAGTAGTTATAAAATGCCTACCGCGAGGGAGCGTACCATTCCGCTGATGGCTACGATGATATTCTATTTCTGGATAAGCCATGTGCTGAATAATATGGCAGGGGCCATTCCTCAAGTGTTGAAGATATTGATGCTGGGGAATTTCTGGGGAATTATCATGGTATTCATTGCTAATATATTTACGCGGGTCAGTATGCATACATCTGCCGCCGGTGGTGTGATAGGTGTGATTACGGTACTCCTTTTCAGCAATTCGGCTAACATGATCGTGCCCTTGTTTATCGCTATAGTACTGGCCGGAATAATAGGTACTGCCAGGTTGATTTTGGGCGCACATCAGCGTGGAGATATCTGGCTCGGTTACATAATCGGTATTATATCTCAAATTGGAGCGTATTTTTACATCGCAAACTGACGAAAAACATATCCCACTTAACATTTCACTGCTTATACTCACCATTTAGTTCTCATATTCTTATCTAAATTTGTGCATGCTTACAGGTAAAGAGTTAATACTGGCAACAAAACCATTTGCAAAGGAGGTGCGGTGGAAAAGTTGGTATTACACAATTACTTCTTTTTTGCTTTTGATCGGGTCTATTGCCGGTACCATGTTGTTTGATCACCTGGCGTTGAGAATATTGTGCAGCGTTGCTGCCGCATTGATGCTTTCCCGTGTGTTTATAATATTTCACGATTATCAGCACCATACCATCTTACGCGGATCCAAAGCGGCAGACGCGCTATTTACAGTGTTTGGAATTTACATGATCACGCCGCCGAATATCTGGAAACGCTCTCATGATCACCACCATGCGCATAATGCGAAGTTGTTCAGTGCGAGTATAGGGTCGTACCCCATAATGACGCGTCAGAAGTTTATGGAAGCCTCGAAGATGGAGCGTTTCGGCTACCTGGCGGTAAGGCATCCTATCAATATGTTCTTTGCCTACTTTACCACGTTTATGTATGGAATGTGTGTGCAGTCATTCCTGAGCAGTCCCCGCAGGCACTGGGATTCACTGGCAGTGCTGATACTGCATTACACTATTGCCATTTTCCTCTTTTTTAAGTTTGGCTGGCTCACATGGTTCCTCACGTTTTTCCTGCCTTTCTTCCTTTCTCATATGCTTGGTGCATACCTTTTCTACGCGCAGCACAATTTTCCCGGTGTAACGTTTAAGAGGAATGCTGACTGGACCTATACCCATGCAGCACTGGAGTCGTCGAGCTTTATGGATCTGAACCCATTTATGCAGTGGGTAACAGCAAACATTGGATTTCATCACATTCATCACCTTAATTCTAAAATTCCGTTCTACCGGCTGCCGGAAGCAATGGCGGCCATTCCTGAACTGCAGACGGCCAAGGTGACCACGCTCAAGCCTTCGGATATAGTAGCCTGTCTGCGCCTTAAGGTGTGGGATGCAGACCAGAACAGGATGATAGGCTTTGATGAGATGAAGATGGCTTAAAGTGCTATGAAGTTTATTTCTGAGCCGTCACCAAATGCCTGCTTTATACGTTCGTAATGTGTATCCGTAAGCAGTACCTGACCTATTTCGGTGCTGCAAATGATGCGTAGCAGCGCTTCCATCCGGGATTGGTCCAGTTTCTCAAAGATGTCATCGAGCAGCAGGATGGGTTTGTGAGCTGTTATTTCCGCCAGCCAGGCATATTGTGCCAATTTCAGAGCGAACAAGTAGCTTTTCTTTTGCCCCTGCGAGCCGAACTGCTTAAGCGCCATGCCGTTTAGCATAAATTCCCAGTCGTCTTTGTGCACGCCGCGAAGTGTGCGCTGATAGCGCAGGTCATATTCCAGGCCCTGGTGTAGCCAGGTGGCCAAAGGTTTTGTGGCCAGGTCGGAGTTGTAGGTGACGAGCACGGGCTCATTTCCCCCGGAAATGCGATGGTAGAAGTCCTGAAGAAGTGGCAGGAATCGCTCCAGGAATAGCTTTCTCTGCTCGTAAATATAGGTGCCATCCTCTGCAAGGCAGGCATTGTAGTGGTCTAGTTCTATGTAGTTGGCAGCTGGTTTAAACGCCTGCTGTTTCAGCCAGGCGTTTCGTTGCTGAAGCAGCCTCTGGTACCTCATTAACTTTTCGAGATAGGTTCGGTCGGCCTGGCCCAGAATACTGTCCATCCACTTTCGGCGGAGCTCACTGTGCTCATTTATTAGTTCCGTGTCGTCGGGTGCTATCATGACGGCCGACCAACTGCCGATATGGTCCGTAACACGCTCATAATCAACACCGTTCTTTTGTATCTCTTTTTTTCCTGCCTGCCACCTGCAGCTGATAAGTTCTTTGTCGTCGTCGTTTTCAAAAGTGCCAATAATGCGAAACCCATCTGTGCCGGCCTTAGCAGCATGCTGCTGGTACGCACTGAAGTAGCTTTTGGTATAGCACAGGTAATAAACGGCATCCAGCAGGTTTGTCTTTCCGCTTCCATTGGGGCCTGTGATACAGGTAATTCTGGCCGGGAAAGAGAAGTTGCCGGAGCTGTAGTTCCTAAACTGTATCAGGGATATATCGCGAAGCGCTCTCAATCGGGTCCAAAGTTAATTTACCCTAACGAAGAATGCCGGGAGAAGTGCTTGAATGGCTAATAGTGTTATGTGTGTGACAGGTGGGAAAATAGGCGTCTTTATTTAGGCTGAACACACCGGTGCAACCTTGCGGAACGATAAAATTGTATAAATTCGCACAAATTTAAAAATAGTGCAGACTACTTTTGATAAAGACACCTACCTGTACTGGTATGAGATGATGCTTTTGCTTCGCAAGTTCGAGGAAAAGGCCGGTCAGCTCTATGGTATGCAGAAGATAAGGGGCTTTTGTCATCTATACATAGGACAAGAGGCGGTAGCCGCAGGCATGATGAGTGCTCTGAGGCCTGACGACAACATGATCACAGCGTATCGTGACCATGGCCTGGCGATAGCAAAAGGCATTAGTGCGCGTGAGTGCATGGCTGAGCTGTATGGCAAGGCTACGGGCTGCACAAAAGGAAAGGGCGGAAGTATGCACTTTTTCTCTAAAGAGAAGCGCTTTTTTGGTGGCCACGGTATTGTGGGCGGTCAGATAGGGCTGGGAGCAGGCATTGCCTTCGCTGAGCAATATCAGAATACCGACCGCGCTACTATTTGTATGTTTGGTGATGGTGCTGCCCGCCAGGGATTGCTGCACGAGACATTTAATATGGCAGTATTGTGGCAGCTACCTGTAGTGTTTATTTGCGAAAATAACTACTACGCAATGGGTACCTCAATAGAGCGCACTGCTCGTATGACGGACATTTACCCACTGGCTGATGCATACGGCATGCCGGGCGACAGTGTAGATGGAATGAGCTGCGAAGAGGTTCATAAAGCTATAGAACGCGCAGTGCGCAGGGCACGCGAGGGCGGAGGCCCTACCTTCCTGGAAGTAAAGACCTATCGTTATCGCGGTCACTCTATGAGCGACCCGGCCAAATATCGCACCAAGGAAGAGCTGGAAGAATACAAGGAGAAAGATCCGATAAACCAGGTGCTGAAAGTGATAATGGATAACGGATACGCTACCGAAGAGCAGATAGAGCAGATCAACGAAAAAGTGAAAATGGAGGTAGACGATGCGGTACAATTTGCTGAAGAGAGTCCATGGCCGGATGATAGCGAACTGTATAAAGATATTTATGCAGATACAGAATATCCATTCATAACGGATTAATTACTAATTTGCGGCCTCGTTTAGAAAAAAATAATTTTTAAAACACTTAATCAAAACCCGTTATGGCAGGCTTTATCAAAGGTCTGACCTTGTGGAAATAGTAAATCGATATGGCAAATTCAGCAAGAAACGTACCCGGCGCAGCTCCTGAAGAAACAGTATATGACGAGTCAAACGCGCTTGAGAATGTACAGGTTTTCTACGAAAAGCGTAAAAAGACGATCAGCACTGTAACAACAGCACTCCTGGTTGTTGTAGTAGGGTATTTTGGATACACGAAAATGTATAAAGAGCCCAACGATGAGAAAGCAGCTGCAGCAATGTACTGGCCATCATTATATTTCCAGGCAGACTCTCTTAACCTGGCTCTGAACGGTGACGGCAAAAACCTGGGATTCTCAAAGTTGTCTACAAAATATAGCGGCACCCCTGCAGGTAACATTGCCCACTACTATGAAGGTGTTTGTTACCTGAAAATGGGAGATTTTCCGAAGGCCATCAAGGCGCTTGAGTCGTTTGACGGAAAGGGCACCACACTTGGTCACCAGGCAGAAGGTGCACTCGGCATGGCATATATGGAGTCGGGTAATAATGCCAAGGCGATAGAAAGCTTCAAGAAAGCTACGTCAAACAAAGAGGACGCGTTTATTACGCCGATGTACCTCTATCACCTGGGACTTGCATACCAGGCAGCAGGAAACACGAACGATGCAAAAGCAGCTTTTGAGCGCATCAAAAATGAATATCCACGTAGCCTTCAGGCAAAGGATATGGATAAGGAACTCGCTAAGATGGGTGAGCTTAACTAAGCCAACAATTATTTGAATATAGATCCCCTGCATTTGCGGGGGATTTTTTGTGTTGGTAGTGAAGGAACGATAGAATGAGGACAGACCGGTAATAGTGGTGCCTATAAAAATCGTAAATTCACTTGTTGCTATAACCATGAACGAACTAAGAAAAAGCGCGCGAATATTGATCATAGACGATGATGAAGATGATTTTTTCATCACTTCAGAATATATCCGTTCCATTCCGTCGAACACGTTTACGATAGACTGGGTGGGCACCTACAAGGCGGGGCTGGAAAAGCTAGCCGCTGACCAATACGATCTGTACTTTGTGGACTATCGGCTTGGTGCCAAGTCGGGGGTTGACTTCCTGATAGAGGCGCAGAACATGGGGGCTGAAGCGCCTATTGTGCTTCTTACCGGCCAGGGCAATCATGCGGTAGACATTGCGGCAATGGAAAGTGGCGCAGTTGACTACCTGATAAAGGGCGAGCTGAACGTGGAAAAGACGGAGCGTTGCATCAGGTATGCACTGGGCCGATCTGAAACATTGAAGGCACTAAAACGTAGTGAAGCGAAGTTCAGGGGCATTTTCGAAAAGTCTAAGGATATTGTTTTTATTGCAGACAGGTCGTTGCAGATAGTGGACGTAAACGAGGCATTGACGACACTGTTGGGTTTAGAGGATGCGGATGGGGTATTGCTAACAGAACTTGTGGTTTCTGAAGATGACCGGCAGTACCTTACGGACGCAGCGGCTAAAGGGCGTGCGGTTGATGACTATCCTGTTACGCTTAGGACCGCCAGCGGCAACGCGCTGCACTGCACTGTGACATTTACAATTGAAGGTGATAGTGCAGGCACCTACGTGCAAGGTATAGTGCATGATATAACGAACCTGAGAAAGGCGGAGAAAGCAACATTGCAGACGGAAAAGCTGGCTGCGACAGGCCGAGTGGTGAGGACGCTGGCACATGAGATAAAGAATCCACTCAACAACATAACGATGTCTGCTGCGCACCTGCAAACGGTGATAGAAGCAGAAGATGACAAGTTATACCTCGAGATCATTCAGCGAAATAGTATGCGTATCAACGAGCTGATCAATGAGCTTTTGCAGTCGTCCATACCGCGTGATACGCGGTTGAAGCCTACGTCGCTGCAAGAGATTGTTGAGGATGTGATGTCCGCAACTACCGACAAGCTGACGCTGAAACGTATGCAGGCCCGCGTGCAGTGCGAAGAGGATACGATCAGTATCATGGCCGATATTGATAACCTGAAGCTGGCACTGCTGAATGTAGTGATCAATGCTATAGAAGCCATGAAGGAAGATGCGGGTATATTGTCAATTGACCTGCAACTGGATGATGATAATGCTGTGCTGGTGATAGCGGACAACGGATGTGGCATAAGCGACGAGCACATTGGCAGGATATTTGAACCATATTACACCCGTAAGCGCACAGGTGCCGGTTTGGGGCTGGCCTTTACGCTCAACATTCTGAAGGCACACAAGGCAACGATTGATGTGACCTCTGCGGTAGGCAAGGGCACCGCATTTACGATCGCGTTTCCGGTAATTCCTATTTAGACCGGGCAGTGTTTATTCCCATGGCAGCCGCGCATGCCTGTGCACAGCGCTCGCCGTCAATTGCTGCAGAAATGATACCTCCTGCATAGCCGGCGCCCTCGGCGCATGGGTAGAGGCCTTTCAGATGTGTATGTTGCAACGTTTCTTTGTCGCGGGGTATGCGGACAGGTGAGCTGGTGCGCGATTCGGTGGCGACAAGTACTGCCTCTTCAGTAAAGTAGCCTTTCATCTTCTTGCCGAAAGAGACAACCCCCTTCATGAGTGCGTCGGCAACTTCCTGCGGAAGCACATCAGCAAGCGTACTGCTTTTTAGCCCCGGCAGATAGGAGCAATCGGGTAGGGTGGCCGACAGCCTGCCGCTAACGAAATCAGTCATTCGCTGGGCTGGCGCGACAAGGTGTCCCCCGCCCGCGTCGAAAGATTTTCGCTCCACCATTTGCTGGTAATGCATGGCTGCGAGGGGCCCAGTGAAGCCATGTTTTGCGAAGTCTTTTTCATCCACAGCAACTACAGTCCCTGAGTTGGCGTAAGGATTATTGCGCTTAGACGGGGACCAGCCATTTACTACTATCTCGCCCGGGGCGGTAGCCGCAGGCGCAATTATGCCTCCCGGGCACATGCAGAAGGAAAAAACGCCACGGCCATTCTCCTGCGACACGAGCGAATAGCTTGCCGGTGGCAGGTTGGGGTCGCGCAGCAGGCAATGGTACATAGCGCTGTCCACAAGTGACTGAGGGTGCTCTATACGCACGCCAAGCGCAAACGGCTTGCATTCAATTTCAATTTTTTTCCGGTGGAGCAGATCGAAAATATCGCGTGCTGAGTGGCCGGTAGCGAGGATGACTGCATTACACCGTATCGTTGTGCCGTTGGCCGTCTTTACCCCTTTTAGTATATCGCCTTCTATGACCAGGTCGGTTACCTTTTCGCCAAAGTGTACTTCCCCTCCACATGCTTCCACCTGCTCTCTTATGGCTGTGATGATCTGGGGTAGCTTGTTGGTGCCTATGTGCGGATGCGCATCATAGAGAATGTCTTCTGTAGCGCCGAAGTGGTGGAAGAGTTGCAATATGCGCTGAACATCGCCGCGTTTGGTGGAGCGTGTGTAAAGTTTACCGTCGCTATAAGTGCCTGCTCCGCCCTCTCCAAAGCAATAGTTTGATTCGGGGTTTACTACGCCCTCTTTGTTAATGGCTGCAAGATCCCTGCGACGGCTGCGCACATCTTTTCCGCGCTCGATGATAATGGGCTTTATTCCAAGTTTAATGAGTCGAAGTGCGGCAAACAACCCTGCCGGGCCGGCACCTACGATCACAACCGGTGGTGCGCCTGTAACGTTTTTAAGTTGCGGGTCGAAAGGAACGGGTACCGGCGGATTCCCGTCAATAGTAAATTCGGCCTGGATAATATATTTTGGTTGTCGCCCACGGGCATCGATTGACCGCTTGACCAGGCGATAGCCCGTAATGCGATTTGCCTTTATGCCCATCTCCTCAGCGGCTACCCGCTTGATAGCACGTTCGTCAAAAGCAACTGACGGCAGTAGTTGTATGGTCAGGTTCTTTGTCACGTGTTATTAGTCTTCACCCATACTTAGACGGATGTACCCAAATACAAGGATGATGGAAAAGACAATGCTGGCAAGAGAAAGAAATAGCATGACATTTACAAACAGGTCAAAGCCGCCGCTGCCCCCCATCGCCACGAATTGAAGCCCCCAGAATATGGCGGCCGGAAGGATGACGATTCCCAGGGCGAGGTTCGCAATGCGATTCCTGAAATATAATTGGGCACTGAATAACACTGCAGTAAGCAGCGCGATATAGTTGAAGTAGCCGCCAACGAACAAACTTACCAGGAACCATGTGATTGCCAGGCCCACAAAATACCCCTGCGCTACTGTGACTAACTTTCCAAATTTCAGGTTTCCCGGCATGCAATCGCGTTTTGCGGCAGCAAAGATACTTGAAACAAGTATGAACCGAAGGACGTGGATACATCCTTTGGCTTTTGCGGTACTATTGACTACTTTTATACCATACAAAATCTGTCCGTTATGAAGTTGTTCTGCACGATGGCGTTAGTCGCACTTTCGGGAAATGTTCTGGCCCAGGATTACTGTAAACAAGTGAAAAAGGAAGTGTCTGAAAATAAGGTGCAGACGGATTGGTTTGTGCCTTTTAAGGAAAATAATGTTCCGGCAGTGAGGGTGAAGCATAGCATCAGCACAGACGAAGACTACCCATATGATAATTTTACTGCTGTTTTCTATGCTGTGTGTCCACTTGATGCCGTTTATGATCCGGCTACCCAGTCGAACAGGCCCGAAAAGTCGCTTTCGATAATTTTTGAAGATGGATCGAAAATAGTAGATGACACGGTGGAGGTGAACCATGATGTGACCGAAGACCGGACGGAAGCTACACGGTTTGTATTCTATCCGCTGACTCCCGACCAGATCAACGATATTACCAGTAAGAAGATATCAAAATTCATTATTGCGGGCCAGGAGCGTATCATACCACCGGACAGTGCATTGATGGTGATGGAATATGCCAAATGCATGAGGAAGTAAGATGCCTGCTAGAGTGTAGATACCGGAGTCTTCACGTCATGATAGAAAAGGAACTGCCAATTATCGGCATGCCCCTGCGTGGCATACTGCTCTCTCAGTGCCAATGCTTTCTTTCCATCGAAATCATATTTAGCCACGTATTTCATTTTCATCTGCTTCAGCTGAGGCGCTTCGTCTCCACCGAAAAAGATCCTGTCTTTCCCATCGTCAATTAAAAAAACGATGTGTTGGGGGCAATGTCCACCGGAATGCATGAATCTGATGTAATTGTCGATCAGGCCGGTTTCCCCGTCTATCCACTTTACTTGTGACGTGGCAAGCAGAGGCTCAATATCTTCGGGATGGTAGGACGGTAATCCTGTCTTTAGTGCAAATTCGGCTTCGTTGCGGTAGATGTAATAGTCGGCATTGGGGAAGGTAGTTTTCACCAATCCATTATCATCTGTAAATATCAAGCAGCCTGCATGATCTTTATGCAGGTGCGAAAGGAGTACCTTGGTTACTGCTGCCGGCTCATAGCCATGTTGGCGAATGTTGTCATGAATCTGCAGGACTCCGTCGCTGTTGCTGAAACCCAGGCCAGTATCGAGTATGATGACGTCTTTGTCAGTGACTACTAAAAATGGCTGCACTTCAACCAGTAGCGACCCTGTGGGTCGGTCGGTAAGTTCGTCGGTTTCCAAATTAAAGGGCACGAACTGCTTGTCGTGCCCTATCGTAAAAACTCCTTCTGACAACGGATATATAGCGGCCATCCTGCAAAATTACTTTCTTCGCGGGGTGCGACCAAAAGACTATGTGTTGATGCCGCCTGACACTTCTATGCGCTGATTGTTGATCCAGCGTGCATCGTCGGTACATAGGAACGCCACGACTCCACCTATATCATCGGCCATGCCTACGCGCCCAAGAGGAGAGAGGCCGGACAGCACAGTTTTCATTTGCGGATTGTTGCGTATAGCCGCGTTGTTAAAGTCCGTCTCTATGGGGCCGGGCGCTACTACATTTGAGCGAATGCCGCGAATGCCGTTTTCTTTTGCCACGTATTTCGCCAATACTTCGATAGCACCTTTGAGGGAGGCATATACTGAATAACCTGGTACACAAAACCTTGTGGTACCCGACGAAATAAATATCACTCCGCCATTGTCGTTCATCATAGGCAGCAATTTTTGGGTGAGGAAATAGACTCCTTTGTAGTGAATATTTAACATGTTGTCAAATAGTTCTTCGGTCACCTGCGCCATTGGTACGGTGGCACCTATGCCGGCATTATTAATAAGGAAGTCAATGTTGGTGGTGTTCCATTTTTGCAACAATAGCTGCTGTAGGTCTGAAACGAAATTGTTCAGTCCGCCGGGATTAGCCATATTGAGCTGCAAAATGCCGCACTTGCCGCCTGCGGCTTCCACGGCTGTCGCAACCTGCTCTGCACCCTCCTTGCCGGTGTTGTAAGTGATAATTACGTCCAATCCCCTGGCGGCAAGCGATTTTGCCATTTCTTTTCCGAGGCCGCGGCTGCCACCTGTTACCAATGCTATCTTTCTGTTCATTGCACTTGTTGTTTTGTGCAAATGTCTGACAGTATCAGCTGGCTATCATGGTGACTACTTCAGTTTTTTGGACAGTTTGTTGTCTTCTATACTCACCAGGTGTAATACCCGTATAAGTTTTGAAGAACTTGGTGAAATTAGACGGGTCGTAGAGGAGTGTTCGTGCTATACTGGCTATTGAGCCCGGCTGCGTAGCCAGCATTTCCTGTGCTATGGCCAGCAAGCGTTCTTCATAAAGATTGCATGGAGAGCAATTCAATACCTCATGAATAGTATTGCTCAGGTGCCTGGGATGGATGTGCAGTGCATTAGCAAAATCGGCTATCTCTTCCGTTCGTTCTGCGCGTCCGTTTTTCAGTTCAAACATATGTTTGTCCAGCAACGCGAGGTATGCATTGACTATTTGTTCCTTTCTGCCTGTGGTTGGCGTTTCCATTTGATATTACCTGATGAGCACCTGCCGGTCGGCATCGAGGCGCACCAGTATAAAGATAAGAATAGAGAATGACAAGAGAGATGAACCTCCATAGCTCAGGAAGGGTAGGGTAATGCCGATGACGGGTGCCAGACCAATGGTCATGGAGATATTAATGGCAAAGTGGAAAAAGAGAATGCAGGCCACGCAGTAGGCATACACGCGTGTAAAGTCGGACCGTTGTCGCTCTCCCAGGTAGATGATTCGCAGCATCAGGGATATGTAAAGTACTATCAGGGCGGCACTACCGGCAAAGCCAAATTGCTCGCCAATGGCACAGAATATGAAATCTGTTTTCTGCTCCGGCACAAACTGGTTTTTGGTAGATGTTCCATTCAGGAATCCCTTGCCAAGCATGCCGCCTGAACCAATGGCGATCTTAGACTGCAGCACGTTGTATTCCGAGCTGTTGGTGTGTTCTTTCTTTTCTTCTCCGGCCACAAGGGCTTTGTTATACTCGTCGGGTACGTCAATGCCCAACATAGAGTAAATGCGTTCTATCTGATGTTTCTGCAGTACCTGCTTGAATACGAAGGGTACCGCCACCTGTGAAAAAAGGATTGCCACAAGCCAGGCACTCACAAGGATAACCCGTGGAGCGATTTTTCGGCGTAGCGTCTGCCGCATGGCTAGCCCTATGAGTATAGCAAGTGCCGTCAAAACTATAGCAAGCGTAGTGCGATTGAGCAAAAGTGAAGTGAGTACGAGGGCAATGGCTGCAAAACCGACTACCAGAATGGCACTTGGCAAGCCTTCTCTAAACATAACGAGGAAGAAGCAGAAGTAAACCAGAGCCAGTCCGGTTTCGCTTTGCAGAATGATGAGCGCCGCCGGCGCCATAGCTATTGTTGCTGCGACAAGCCTGTCTTTGAGTTTCTTGAAGTTTGTCTCATTAAGGGAGAAGAACTTGGCCAACGCAAGAGACGTAAATATTTTGGCAACCTCTCCGGGCTGAAACCGAAAGCTACCTACTCCCAGCCACGATCGCGACCCCTTGACATCGACGCCCGCGAATATTGTGATGATGAGCACTACAATGCAAATGGCATAGATCAGGAATGCAAATGATGAAAAGAACTTGCTATCAGTGAGAATAATAATGAAGCCGATGAACAGAGAATAGCCGAGCCACATAGCCTGTCGCATGTAGCTGCGATCCCACTGGAAGATGGTAGTGTCAGTGGTCCGGTGCTCCACTGAGAAAATCGCCATGATCCCTACCGCCACCAGCAGGAAATAGAGCAACAACAGCGGTGTGTCGATCCTGTTGAATAGCGTTTTTTTCAGGTTGTCCGGTTGTACGCGGTTCATTTCTTCTGCTTATACTTTAGTTTGTGTTCTATCCATTGTGCATACAGCAGTGAGTCGTTTGCTCTTCGAGCGCTATCGGCTATGCGCCTGCGCGCCATGCGCGTTTCGTAAACATACTGGTCGTGACGGCGAATTGCTGAGTCAATGGTATATACGTATTTGTTAATAAGTTTGGCATTCAGCATCTTCTCCTCTACTGCCTTACGCTTGTAGGTGACGCTGTCCTTTAGGTACTTTTCCATCAGCAGGCTGGCGATGGGGGCTGCCCAGGTGGCGCCGAAGCCTGCATTTTCAATAGCTACTGCAATCGCAATTTTAGGGTTTTCGCGCGGTGCGAAGGCCACAAACATTGAGTGGTTCTGCATTTTCATTACCTCCCCATTTACTATAGCCTTATTCTCTGCAGTACCGGTCTTGGCGCAAACGGTTACCCCTTCTATTTTTGCTCCCGCTGCAGTACCGTGGTCCACTACGTCCTGCATGGCCTGCTGCACAATAGTGAAGGTAGAATCGGGAATGTTTAGCACCACATGCTTTTCATGATATGCTTTTAGCAATGTATCGTTTTCGTTTTTCCCTATTGACTTTACGAAGTGAGGTGTATAGTAGTAACCTTTGTTGGCAATGATGCACATACCGTTTGCCATCTGAAGTGGCGTAAGCAAAAGTTCGCCCTGGCCCATACCCACAAAAACTATCGTGCACGAATTCCAGGAGCCGCGATACATTTTATTATAGAGATTTGAATCCGGCACCAGGCCTTTGCCCTCAAATGGTATGTCAACACCTGTTTGGCGGCCATAGGCGAAACTGGTGTAGTAATCGTGCCATGCCTGAAGGCCTTGTTTCACGTTGCCAAAGCCACGGTAATCTACTGTCATCCGGAAAAGCTGGCAGAAGTAGGAGTTGCATGAGTGTGCAAGTGCAAGCCTGAAGTTGGCCGCGTGGCCGGCGTCATGGTGTTCGCATTTTATGGCGCGGCTACAGGCCGTGTAGGCGCCGCGACATCCATATCCATAGTCTGGCCCCACGGCGCCCACATTAAGTGCCACAAGGCCGGTAAACGGTTTTATGGTGGAACCAGGTGGATACATGGCCTGCGTAGCCCTGTTAAACAAAGGGCGTGTGGCATCCATGTATAGTTTTGAATAGTTCTTTGATCGTTCCTTGCCACGCAGCAGGTTAGGGTCGAAGGTAGGGCTGCTGACCATGGCAAGAATGCCGCCTGTTTTGGGGTCTATTGCTACCACGCTGCCAATCTTATTTGCCATAAGCTTTTCGGCATATTCCTGCAGCTCCATGTCCATGTACAGTTCCAGTTGCTTGCCGGATAATTCTGCGGTGTCCAGTGCTCCACCTTTGTATGGGTCTCGTGGTCGGTTAAATTTATCGCGTTCCAGGAAGTGAACGCCCCGCTGCCCGCGCAACACCTCTTCGTATTGCAGTTCCAGGCCGCTGAGTCCGGTGTAGTCGCCCTGGCGATAAGATGTATAGCGTTCCTTTTTTAGCATTCCCGGCGACACCTCCCCGATATATCCCAGCATCAGTCCGGCAATAGGCTTTTCGTAGACACGGATATTTCGCTCCACAAGCTCAAACCCCGGAAATTTATAGGCGTTCTCCTGGTACCTGGCTGTTTGTTCTTCGTTGAGTAGCTCAATGAACGGGCTTTGTCGAACGTCCAGGTTTCGCACGAGTACACGACCTAAAATGCGCTCGTAGGTTTCTATGTCAATATTTAACGCTGAGCAAAACGCGGCAGTATCGAACTCCTTTGGCACATTGTGTGGTGTGACCATAAGGTCATAAATAGGAGTGTTCGACAGTAATGTCCTGCCTTTTCTGTCCACAATGACACCTCGAGGTGGGTATACGACTTTCCTATAGATGGCGATGTCGTTTGCAAGTATCTTGTATCTAGGCTCAAAATTTTGAAGAAAAAAGAGCCTGAGCAGCATTGCGCATGCCACCCCAATGAAGATGAAACTAATAACGTACCTGCGGGGATTTGACGCCAGAGACATACACCGGAATTGTCCTGTTCTTAATGATGCAAACGTACTATAAAACGTGGTCCTTAAGGTAGCCGGGAAGCACAGGCGACGAAAACTTTTCTACATAGAAATGTTAATAACTTTTAGCGGTGTGGGAGCGAATATCTTTCGGAGCGTCAAGGGGTATCATTTATTGCAATGGAGGTATCAGCCTATATTTGCGTGGTGGGTAGATATTTGCTGTGACTATCAACCTGTAAAAGGAACTACGAGATGAAAATTGGTATTGTATGTTATCCCACCTTTGGTGGCAGCGGTGTGCTTGCTACGGAGCTTGGGATAGCACTTTCTGACAAGGGATACGAAGTGCATTTTATTACCTATGAGCAACCTGTGCGGCTAACACAGGGCTTCCATCCTAACATCTATTTTCATGAGGTCAAGGTTCCGACGTATCCTCTTTTTGATTTCCCGCCTTATGAAACTGCGCTTGCCAGTACAATGGTAAATGTGATAGTAAACCAGAAGCTGGATCTGCTCCACTTGCATTATGCCATCCCACATGCGTCAGCGGCGTACTTTGCGCGGCAGATATTGAAAAGGACGGGGCAGGACGTGCCTTTTATTACCACATTACACGGCACGGATATAACACTTGTGGGCAAGGATAGTACTTATGCTCCGGTTGTTACCTTCTCTATCAACGAATCTGATGCCATCACGGCGGTGTCAGATAGTCTGCGGGATGAGACTTTGCGATCATTCCCGATAGAAAAGGAAATCCATGTAATACCCAACTTTGTAGACGTAAAACGTTTCCACCAGACCGATAAGAATCATTTTAAGCAGATGCTGGCTCCCGGTGGGGAACGAATACTGGTGCATGTTTCCAACTTCAGAAGTGTGAAGAGGGTGCCGGATGTGATCCGCATTTTTGAAGCCGTAAGAAAAGAAGTGCCAGGCAAACTACTAATGATAGGTGATGGTCCTGATCGCCTGAAGGTAGAGGAGCTTGCGCGAACGCTGGGGGTGTACGATGATGTGAGATTCCTGGGAAAGCAGGAGCAGATAAGCGAAATTCTCAGTATTGCTGACCTTTTCCTGTTGCCGTCAGAGACTGAAAGTTTCGGACTTTCTGCACTGGAGGCAATGGCATGCAATGTGCCTGTTATCTCCACCAATGCCGGCGGCCTGCCTGAAATCAATGTGCACGGGAAAACCGGCTACCTCGCTGATGTGGGTGATGTGAAATCGATGGCGGAGTATGCCATCAGTATACTGAAGGACAACGATACGCTATTGCATTTTAAGAAAGCTGCAATAGCACACGCCCGGAAGTTTGAGAAACAACACATTATTCCCCGTTACGAAGAATTGTATGCTCAGGTAATAGCCGGGTATAGAGAACGACGCAAGGCCGAAGGCTGCTGCGCTTAGTTACATAAGCGCGAAAGCGCCTGGCGTGCGCGCAAAAGTCCGAGTGCGGCTGCGGATTGCAGCTCCCGGCAAGGACTGATGCCCGACTCATATTGAAGTATTCCCAGATAGTAGTGGGCATCAGCATTCTTTGGTGCCATTGCTGTGGCCTTTTCCAGATCGCCAAGCGCTTCCTTGTTTCGCCCTATATGTTCCAGTGCCAATGCATGACCTATATAATAGGCCGGTTCTGTGGCCCGGTACTGGATGGCCTTTTCGTAGCATAACAGTGCGCTATCCTGTTTTCCTAGCTTTTCCAGTGCAGTTGCCTTCAGGTACCAGCCCCGGGCGTTGCCGGGCTCCATGCCAAGGGCGCCTTCGGCATCCGTCAGTGCATCTGCCAGCGATCCCATTTGTACATAGAGCAGCCCACGCTGCACGAGCGCCCTGGGGTAGCGTGCAAGGCTGATGGATTCGCTAAGCGCATGCATCGCTTCTTGCCTTCTTCCTTGTTTTATGTGTAGCATGCCCTTGTTATACCATGCTTTGTAATTGCGGGGGTCTTTAGATACAGCACGTTCCATTAGCAGTTCGGCCGCATCGAGATCGTTGCTGCGCATGCGCATAATTCCCGCGCTGTAAAGTGCCACGGGCGAGTGAGGGTGCTGAGTGAGGAGTGTACTGAAGAAGGTATCATCATTTAACCAGTGTTTATTTCGATTAACTGTCACAACAGCCAGCATGCAAACGATTGCGCCGGTGGCTGCCCTGACGGCTAGTGCTGTATTCCCCTTAAACTTCATAAGCGCGTAAGCCGTAGGGTAAAATAACCCAAGGCATGCCAGGTACAAGTATCTATCTGCCATAAGTGCCTCGCCGAACCTCAGAAGTTGAAGAACAGGGAGCATATTTAATGCGAAGAAGAGCATGCCGGCTCCCAATACGATTCGTTTTTTGGAGATGAGCCATACTGTCGCTGAAATATAACCGAGTGCAAAAAACAGCCCTGCGAAATGAACAACGGTCAGGTCTTTAGGGTAGGGATAGATTGCAGACAGCCCAATGGGATAGATCATATGGACCACGTATCCTGAAAGTGCATAACCGGCCACAACAATTCGTTCCAGGTAGGACGCTGCTTCCGGTGAAGGAAGAAACCCTCCGCTACTTTGCGCCCGGATTGCGACAATACCGAAAAAAAGCGAGCAAGCCAGCAACGGTAGCTTGTCTAAAAGGGCTCGCTGTTTAATGGTTCCGGTGACCCAAATATCAATTGCCAATAGCGAGACGGGCATCATAACTGCTGTGCCTTTTGAGAGCATAGCGGCCACGCACCAAAGATAAACAGGTAATATCCGCCTGCCTGCTGTGAGATGGCCGGTATAGCTGATCATAGCACAAAGAGAAAACGTACCTGCAAGCAGTGTTTTTCGTTCGGCTATCCACATTACACTTTCTGACTGAACGGGATGGACGGCAAAAAGCAGGGCGGTTAATAGGGATACCCAACTATTTTTCTGAAGGCGGGAAACCAGTACATAAACCAGGAGTGAATTGACAAGGTGCAGGATGATGGCCGACAAGTGGTAAATAAGGGGATCGTTTGCGCCCAGCCTATAATCAACTGCCAGGGATGCCATAGTAAAGGGATGATAATTGCCCAGGTAGTAGTTCGTAAACCACCTGGTAAGGTTTCCTGTTTTTAACCCCTGTACATCGGGGTTAGCGATCGTGTAAGCGCCGTCATCCCAGGAAAGAAAAGTTGCTTGCAGGGCAATGGACCACACGGCCCAAACAGCAAGCACTATGACTAAAAAATGGAGTGTTTTGGTCTTTCGACCGGGTGATAGAGGGTTCATAGTATCAAAAGTACATTTGTGTTTGCCGGCCCATGTCACCCCAATCGGGGTAAATCGCCCGGAAGCCACCGTAGGCTAGTAAATGTCGACTTATCGGCACATTTATCCCTCTCAGGCTGCCAACTTTAACCTTTTTGATTGGTGGTCTTACGTTTTGGACGTTTATTATCTATCTTTACGCATCGATAAAACTGTATACTAATGAAGAAACTGGTGCTTTTGGCAACAGCTGGTATAGCGATAAGTGGTTGCTGGAAGGAAAAGGAAGACGTTGATACCTTTTCGACGCTTACCGGGACTCGCTGGGTAATTGCTTCTCACGTGGCATATGGGCCGGTGTCTCCGGGCGATAAATGCGACGTGGCCGATTCATTGGTGTTCATGACGGATAGCACAGGATACTACATATTCCCTAAGCCGTGCGATTCAGGCGATGCCAAAAAGGTGACATTCAAATTTGAGCTGTCTTATGATAAGCGCAATTTATATTGTCGCGAAATAGGCGGACTTGAGCGGCAGGGTGCTGCTATCGGCATTTCTGAGTACAGGTATAACGAACTGCGCCTCAGGGGCGGTTGGTTTGGGAAACGTCGGCTAGACGGTTACTTCAATGGTGTCAAAGACTCTTTGTAGCTGTTGCGGGTATTTGTTCCCAAAAAATCTTGAGTATATTTGAATAAACAATCTGCATGAGACTTACTCTCCCCATATTATTGTTTTCAGCTGCGGCGCTGTCATTTGGCGGGTCGTCCCAGGCACAGGTAAAACGCATTAAGACAATAGCCGGTACCGGCATCGGCGCATATGGCGGCGATGGTGGCGCCTCTACAGGTGCATCGCTCCACTCGCCTTATGTGGTTTCCCTTGATGGCCTGGGAAATGCCTATATCCTGGACAGGCTCAATGCCAGGATACGTAAGATTTATGGTTCCGGTGTAATTGTTACGGTTATCGGCACCGGCTCCACAGGATATACGGGGGATGGCTCAGCGGGTACATCTGCCGATATTACCCCAAGCGGGTTGGCGGTAACGAATACCGAGGTCTACATCGCAGATAGCTATCACCGCGTTATTCGAAAGCTTAACAGTGCGGGACTTATGTCTACGATTGCCGGAACCGGGATATACTCATATGGCGGGGATGGTGGTCCGGCAGTTAATGCAAGTTTTAAGACGCCTTCGGGCATGGCATTTGACGCTGCGGGTAACCTTTACATTGCTGATGGTGATGCAAACGTTGTTCGCAAGATCAATCCTGCGGGTAACATATCCACATTTGCCGGTACCGGTACGGCAGGATTTTCGGGCGATGGTGACTTCTCGAACCTTGCGACGCTGGATTCACCCTATGCTGTAACTGCGGATGCTTTTGGCAATGTGTTCATTTCAGACGTAAAGAACAATAGGGTACGTAAGGTGGACGTAAGTGGAACCATTACTACCTATGCAGGTGTGGGGACAGCGGGTTATAGTGGCGATGGCGCACAAGCGACCGACGCCGAGTTGAACAGGCCGGCAGGACTTGCAACCGACAAGGATGGTAACCTATACATTGCCGATGCGGATAACAATGTGATTCGCATGGTTGCGACAGACGGCACCATAACGACAGCGGTAGGTAATGGTACTCCGGGTTTTGGCGGCGATTATGGTCCTGTAAATGGCTGTAACCTGAACCGCCCGTTTGGAGTTGCTGTTGATGCGCAGGGCGAGTTGTATATCGCTGACGCAAATAACCAGCGTGTACGCAGGACCTACACTACCACTGCAGTGGGAAATGTAGCTGCCGACGCAAACATAGAGTTATATCCAAACCCGGCCGGCAGCCGTTTGTTTGTGAATGGTTTGTCTAAGGGTGACAAACTATCAGTGCTGGACGTAACCGGCAGAATGCTGATGGGCCTTGAGTCGACTTCAGAAACATTACAGGATCTTGATGTGTCGTCGCTGGCAAGTGGTGTCTATGTATTGAACATCGCTACCGTCAATGGTGGAAGCGCCGTCGTCAGGTTTGTGAAGGAGTAAGCCCGGAAAATATCTATTTCTAATATGGCTGCCTCCTTCACGGGAGGCAGGCCGGTTTTAGGACCCTCCCAATCCGAATGCAATCAATAATCAATAACTATTTATTTTTGACTACATACAAATGGAACTAAGTAAGAATTTTCAACATAAAGAGGCGGAAGAGAAATGGTATAAGCACTGGAACGAATCCGGTTATTTCACAAGCACGCCTGATGATCGTCCGCCTTATACAATAGTAATACCACCACCCAATGTTACCGGGGTGCTGCACATGGGGCATGCGCTGAACAATAGTGTTCAGGATATCCTTATTCGTCGTGCAAAGATGATGGGTTACAATACCTGCTGGGTGCCGGGAACTGACCATGCGTCTATTGCTACCGAGGCAAAGGTGGTAGCGATGCTGCGTGAAAAAGGCATTGATAAGCGCACGCTTTCGAGAGAGAAATTCCTGGAATATGCTTGGGAATGGAAGGAGAAGTATGGCGGGATAATACTGGAACAGCTAAAGAAGCTGGGTTGTGCACTTGACTGGGACAGGACGTCATTTACAATGAATGATGACTATTATGCCGCTGTAATGCGCGTTTTCGTAGAGCTCTATGAAAAGGGGAACATCTACCGCGGTGTGAAGATGATAAACTGGGATCCTAAAGCGAAGACAGCTCTTAGCGATGAGGAAGTAATTCACAGGCAAACCAATTCAAAACTCTACTACGTTCGCTACAAGATCGACGGTGCGGAAGAGTACATCACGATAGCCACCGTTCGCCCGGAAACCATTTTGGGAGATACCGCTGTGTGTGTGCATCCTGAAGATGAGCGTTACCGTCACCTGGAAGGTAAACACTGCTTTGTACCGCTCATTAACCGCAGGGTGCCGATAATTTTTGACGACTATATAGACAGGGAATTTGGTACCGGAGCGCTGAAGGTGACGCCGGCACATGATATCAATGACTATAACCTGGGGATCAAACATAATCTGCAGGTTGTAGACACACTGAACGATGATGGCACGATGAGCGAGGCAGCGCAACTATATGTGGGTCGCGATCGCTTTGATGTGCGCAAACAGATAGTAGAGGATCTGCGTGCAGCAGGCAACCTGGTAAAGGAAGAAGAGTATACAAACCAGGTAGGGTTCAGTGAGCGGACTGATGCCGTAATAGAGCCACGCCTGAGCATGCAGTGGTGGTGCGGCATGCAGGAGCTGGCAAAGCCAGCCCTGGACGCCGTTATGAATGACGAGATAGAATTTCATCCGGCCAAATTCAAGAATACCTACCGCCACTGGATGGGCAACATCAAGGATTGGTGCATAAGCCGCCAGCTTTCCTGGGGTCAGCGCATACCGGCATGGTACGATGTGGAAGGTGGCATGTATGTGGCGAAGACGGCCGAAGAGGCTCATGCCGCATATGCAGCAAAAAAGCCCGCCCTGGCAAGTGCAAACCCTGTGCTGAGGCAAGATGAGGATGTGCTGGATACATGGTTTAGCAGTTGGCTGTGGCCTATGCAGGTTTTCCATTGGAATGAAGCTCCCGGTAATGCTGACCTTGCCTATTACTATCCCACCAATACGCTCGTAACGGCACCGGAGATCATATTTTTCTGGGTGGCACGTATGGCCATGGCCGGGTTCGAGTTCCTGGGTAAAAAGCCTTTTGACAAGGTTTACTTCACAGGGATTGTTCGCGACAAGCAGGGTAGGAAGATGAGCAAGCAGTTTGGCAACTCGCCTGACCTGCTGGGGCTTATCGCAGAACATGGGGCAGATGCCGTGCGATTCAGCGTAATGATATCGTCACCCGCGGGTAATGACCTCCTTTTCGATGAAGGTCAGCTGGAACAGGGTAGCTTTTTCTGCAATAAAATGTGGAACGCCATGAAGCTGGTGAAGATGTGGGAGCCAAGAGTGGCTGATGGGGTAGACGATAAGCAGGTTCAGTTTGCACTTGACTGGATGGAGGCAAGGCTGGCCCAGGTTTCGGCAGAGGTGTCTGACCTGATGAAATACTTCAGGCTAAGTGAAGGATTGAAGACTATCTACTCACTCATCTGGAACGACTTCTGTTCCTGGTTCCTGGAATGGGTGAAGCCCGGTATGGACCAGCCGGTGTCTGCGCGTGTGTACAACCAGACCATCAGCATTTATGAGCGCCTGTTGCAATTGTTGCATCCTTACATGCCGTTTGTGACGGAGGAGATATATCATCTGCTAAGAGAAAGAGCAGCTGGTGATGACCTGATTGTAAGGCAGCTACCTGCAAGTAGCGAGCCCTCTGCAGAATTGCTGAAAGGTGGATCGATGTTACAGGAACTGATCACGGCTATCCGCGATGCTCGTAACAAGAATAAGCTGAAACCAAAGGACACCATAAAACTACATGTGCAGACGGCTGACGAAGGCTACTATCGCACCGTGCTGGATATCCTGGGTAAGCAGGTAAATGCGGAAGCCGTTGCGTTTACTTCTGAGCCGGTGCAGGGTAGTGTCTCCATTGTGGTGCAGACGGACAAATTGTACATGGAGGCCGCATCTGCCACTATAGACACCGGGGCCCAGAAGGCGGAAATGGAAAAAGAGATAGCGTACCTTCAAGGGTTCCTTGTATCAGTAGATAAGAAACTTGGTAACGAAAAGTTCATGGCCAATGCGAAGCCAGAAGTTATTGCTGCCGAGGAGAAAAAGAAAAACGACGCACTGGCGAAAATTCAGACATTACAAGAGAGTATTGCTTCTTTGTAATAGTATTGGCTTCGAAGCGTAGATAAAAAGGCCCCAATTGGGGCCTTTTTACTGTGCTATCGGAATATTTGTTTACATAAAAGTAACGTAAACTTAAAATACCTAACATTAAATTAATGTTGAAGTAGGGAATTTGACAATCACCCGATACTTTTGCGGGCGAATTGTAACGATATGCTCCAAAAGGTATTATTTATTGCGGTTTTTTCTCTTTGTTTCCAGACGCTCAGAGCGCAGAGATTTCTTACAGATATGATGGATACAACCACTGCCATTGGTAAAGGTATCTATCCAATTTATGGAGAACATGACCGGCTGCGGTTTGGCGGGTATATGCAACCCCAGTTTCAGTATGCTGAGAGCAAGGGCGCAAAGAGCTTTTCGGGAGGTGATTTTTCTCCTAATGCTAATAACCGGTTTATGTTACGCAGGGGGCGCATCCGCATAGACTATTTGCACAATAATGAGCAGGGTAAACCGCTTGCATACTTCGCTTTCCAGTTTGACGGAAATGAAAAAGGCGTGAACATCAGGGATTTCTGGGGGCGTTTCTTTGAGAATAAACTAGAGGTTTTTGCGGTCACTACAGGTATGTTTGCGCGCCCTATGGGGTTTGAGGTAAACTATTCGTCCTCTGACCGCGAGACACCCGAGCGTGGCAGGATGTCGCAAACACTTATGAAAACGGAGCGCGACCTGGGCGTGATGCTGACGTTTGACGCCAGGAAGAAGGAACACTTGCTGCGATGGATGAAATTTGATGTGGGTGTGTTTAACGGCCAGGGGCTTGCCGGGCCTGCCGAATATGACAGCCACAAGGATATCATAGGTAGGTTGTCGCTGAAACCGAGAAAGGTATCGAAAGGGGGTATAAAACTTTCTGCGAGTGTTTCAGGCTATTACGGCGGCATCACAAGTCTTTCGTCCTGGATATATACGGCCGATAACAGCACTGGAGTATATAAAATGACGGGTGATTCCACTGCCTCAAACATTGGTAAGGTGACCCCGAGGCAGTACATTGGTGCCGATTGCCAAATAAAGATCCCAAATCGTAAAGGTTTCACCGAGTTACGTGCCGAGTACATACGCGGCTTGCAGACAGCAACGGCTTCCTCGTCGGAAACACCGGGTTCCTACCCAATAACATCATCTGCCAGCGTGATACAGCCGCTTTATACCCGCACGTTTGACGGCGCATACTTTTACCTGCTGCAACATCTTGGAACAGACAAACACCTGGCTGTAGTTAAGTTCGACTGGTATGACCCCAATAAAGTAGTGAAAGGAAAAGATGTAACTACGGCAAATGGATTTTCTGCTGCTGACATCAGGTTCAATACGCTTGGTGTGGGCTATATGGGTTACATCAACACTCACGTCAAGCTGTTTGTCTACTATGACTGGGTTATGAATGAGGAAACGTCGATAGCCGGTTACGCAGGCGACGCACTCGACAATCTTATCACCTGTAGGGTTCAGTACCGATTCTAAAAAAGCAAAGGCTGCCTCTTTTGATGCAGCCTTTATTTTTACGCTCTGTAATGTGAGTGTCAGTCACAAACTACAAGGTATTAGGTTAGTAGTATTCAGTAGTGAATAGGATAGTAGGTAGGTTTTTTATAGTGGCGCCGGATTCTGCGATACGGTATCGGTCATAAGCAGCCGCCGGCGTAGTTGCATAGTAATGGGTTAAGAGGGGCTAGTCGGTATTTACACGCGTATAGTAGGTCGTTGTAACTCGGGGAGTTTCATAGCACGCGGTCATGTTTCCGTTGCGCTCACATACCACAGTTTTCTTTTCTTCTTTTGGAGTTATCGCAAGGTTATCATCGGTACATTCCATGTCTTTGGATGCATCTTTGCCGCAGCATATGTAATATCCATTCGGGCCCTTACATACAGGGAAGTTTTGAGCATAGTTGGTTTTGTAGCAGTCTGCCGTTTGGCCATGTACGTGGCAAACGTAGCCTTTATCCATGCCACAATGAGTTCGTATTTGAGCGTTTGCGCCTGTATAGGTAAAAGTGGAAAACACCAGCGCTATTAATATCTTTTTCATAGCCTTTGTTTTTTGCGATCCCGTATCAGCACGGTTTCGGTTATACGAGGGCAATTTGTGTTCCTTACCCTGTTAAGGATAATCTAAATAGGAAAAGCATATTGGATATCAATGCTTTGTAGTATCCAGGCCACATCACTACGCCTGGCTGTGTGAACAGTTCAGCACGGGTAGTTCTGGAAATTGAGGAGGAATCTCTACAATCTTACCTAATTGAGAAAATCTGTGAGCGGGCTGCTGCTCTCTGCGTGGATCTTTACTGGCGCCAGGCGTGCGTTATAAGCCATTCTTCCGGCCTCGACCGCCATTTTGAAGGCTGTGGCAATTGCCACCGGGTCGCCTGCAACTGCGATAGCAGTATTTACCAGTACTGCATCGGCTCCTAGTTCCATCGCTGCCGCAGCGTGGCTTGGCGCTCCAATGCCGGCATCTACCACCACCGGTACTTTGCTTTGCTCAACGATGATCTGAAGGAATTCAAGCGTCTTCAGGCCCATATTGCTACCAATAGGGGCGCCAAGTGGCATCACAGCAGCAACACCCACCTCTTCAAGCCGCTTACATAGCACTGGGTCCGCATGAATATAGGGTAGTACTATGAATCCTTCCTTTACCAGGCGTTCGGCAGCCTTCAGTGTTTCAATCGGGTCAGGCATCAGGTATTTTGGGTCGGGATGTATTTCCAGCTTTAGCCAGTTTGTCTGCATCGCCTCGCGCGCCAGCTTTGCCGCAAACACTGCCTCATCTGCAGTGCGCACGCCGGATGTATTGGGTAGCAGGTTGATGTGCGTGTGGTGCAGGTGCCTCAGGATGTCATCATCCTCGCCATCCATACTAACGCGCTTCAGTGCAACAGTCACCAGTTCTGAGCCTGATGCCAGTAAGGCTTCTTCCATCAGGTGATGATCGCCAAACTTTCCTGTGCCCGTGAATAGGCGCGAGGTGAATTCTTTATCTGCAATTTTCAATGTGTCTTTCATAATTCAGTATTCTAATCAACGCTGTCAGCAATATTTCCTAATATCCCGAAAATATCCGCTACGCTATCGAGTGTGTCCAGGTAGTCAGCCCTGCTTTTGTTCATATCGGGCTTCGCAACAAGCTGTCGAAATTCGTTTGATTTTGTAGTAATGTCGGCGGCATTTGCAATGGCACCTGATACTGCTATGCCATGTATTCCTGTGTTCATAAGTGACGGAATATCCTGTAGGATAATTCCGCCTATTGCAATTATCGGAGGAGGCGTATATCCCGATTCTTTGGCAAGGCTCTGAAATATCCGCCGGTAACCATCAAGGCCCAGAACCGGGCTTAGGTTCTGCTTGGTGGTGGTGTAGCGAAAAGGTCCCAGGCCCAGGTAAGAGACCGGCTTGCCTATGAAGTGAAGCACATCCTCAAGCGTGTTGGTTGTGCAGCCAATAATGTATTCGCCATTCACCAATGCGGCTTCCTCTTCAGGCGTTATCACGTCCTCCTTTCCTATATGCACGCCGTCAGCCCCTATCTCCAACGCTAGCCGGGCACTGTCATTGATGATGAGCGTAGCCCCATATTTTTTGCATACTTCCTTTACTTTTAGCGCCTCCTCTTTATATTGATCGTAGGTTACGTTTTTCAGTCGAAGCTGAATCCAATCAACACCGCCTTTGCAGGCCAACTCCGCTGAGGCTGCATTTGTTGTAATAAAATGAAGTTTGCTGATAGGTTTCATAGTACAAGCGGTTTATGGTGGCCAAGCAACGTGTCTGAGCTTGCAAGGAATTGATGTGTATAGAGGTTTGCGATCTCTGCTGCGTCTTCAATAGTTTTCCCCAGGGCAAGTTGTGCTGTCAGTGCGGCGCTAAGTACGCAGCCGCTTCCATGCTTTGCGCCATTTTCCAGCCTGTCGTTTGCAAATACATAGGTATGGTCTTTTACAAAGAGCATATCAGTTATTGTGTTCGACTCCCGATGGCCCCCTTTCAGGTATATGTTCAGCTTTTCGCTTTTCTCTTCAAGCGTTTCTGTGAGGTGATCTGAACCAAAAAGCGATTCGGCTTCAGGTATGTTAGGAGTGATACAGTAAATCCAGTCAAATATGCTATGAAATAGATGCGGATCTTTGTGAAAGGTGTAGCCGGCACTAGCCGCCATTACTGGGTCATATATAATAACGGGGTGGGCAATTCTGTCATGAAGAAAATTTACCAGCCTGCTCAATACCTCAGCACTCTCTATCAGTCCAATCTTAATGTGCCTGATATTGAAGCGCTGCAGGAGTAAAGCGATCTGCTGTTCCATTTTCTCCACGTCCACCCATTCTACCTTTTCAAATTCCACGTCGTTTTGCCAAGTCAGCGCTGACACTACACCAAAACCATACACGCCATTTGCTTCGAACGTTTTATTGTCCGCCAGGATGCCTGCCCCTGCCGACGGATCGAAGCCGGCTATGGAAAGGGCAGTTGAACCATGATTAGAAGCATTCAAATATTGACTTGACGACATAGCTAGCTGTATATCTCACTTCCTGCTTCCAAAAACTCTTTCGATTTTTCTTCCATTCCTTTTTGTAGCGCTTCTTCCTTCTCTGCATAATCACGTATGTCCTGAGTAATTTTCATAGAGCAGAAGTGAGGTCCACACATAGAGCAGAAGTGCGCCACTTTTGCACCGTCTGCAGGCAATGTTTCATCATGATACTCGCGTGCTGTCTCCGGGTCCAGAGATAGGTTGAACTGATCTTCCCACCGGAATTCAAATCTTGCTTTGCTCAGTGAATTATCTCTGAACTGCGCACCCGGATGCCCTTTTGCCAGGTCGGCTGCATGTGCTGCTATCTTATAGGCTATCACGCCGTCCTTTACATCCTTTTTGTCGGGAAGGCCCAGGTGCTCTTTAGGTGTCACATAGCAGAGCATAGCAGTGCCATACCAGCCTATCATTGCTGCGCCAATCGCCGAAGTAATGTGGTCGTAGCCCGGAGCAATGTCTGTGGTAAGTGGGCCCAGCGTATAGAATGGCGCTTCTGCACAGCATTCCAGTTGCTTGTCCATGTTTTCCTTTATCAGGTGCATAGGCACATGGCCAGGGCCTTCTATCATCACTTGTATATCGTGTTTCCAGGCGATCTTGGTCAGTTCGCCAAGTGTTTCTAACTCTCCAAATTGTGCCGCATCGTTTGCGTCGGCTATGGAGCCGGGACGCAGACCATCTCCCAGCGAGAAGCTCACGTCGTAGGCCTTCATGATCTCGCAAATTTCTTCGAAGTGCGTATACAGGAAGTTCTCCTTGTGATGCGCCAGGCACCATTTTGCCATGATACTACCTCCGCGAGATACAATACCAGTAACGCGTTTTGCTGTTAGCGGCACATAGCGCAGCAATACTCCGGCGTGTATCGTGAAGTAGTCAACACCTTGCTCCGCCTGTTCTATCAGCGTGTCGCGGAAAATCTCCCATGTCAGGTCTTCAGCTTTTCCATTCACTTTCTCCAGTGCCTGGTATATTGGCACGGTACCTACGGGCACCGGGCAGTTGCGTATTATCCATTCACGCGTTTCGTGAATGTTCTTTCCTGTTGAAAGGTCCATTAGCGTATCGCCACCCCAGCGGCAACTCCACACTGCTTTTTCTACTTCTTCTTCTATGCTCGATGTTACTGCAGAGTTGCCGATGTTGGTATTTATCTTCACGAGGAAATTGCGGCCGATGATCATTGGCTCGCTTTCCGGGTGGTTGATGTTCGCGGGAATAATAGCGCGTCCTGCGGCTACTTCATCACGTACAAACTCAGGAGTAATATATTTAACAGGTGTGCGCGCGCCAAAGCTGTTGCCGGGGTGCTGAGCCCAAAGGCTGCTGTCGTTCATTAGTTCGTCAATGCGCTGATTTTCGCGAATGGCTATGTACTCCATTTCCGGAGTTATGATGCCCTGTCGTGCATAGTGTAGCTGTGTTACATTCTTCCCTTCCTTTGCCCTGAATGGATGTTTGATATGCTCAAAACGCAGCGCGTCCAGCTTTTTGTCTTCGAGTCTCTCGTTGCTGTATTCAGAGGTGAACGCAGACAGCGCATCAACATCACCACGCCTCATTATCCACTCTTCACGCAGGCGTGGCAGGCCCTTGGTAATGTCTATATGGTAGGTGGGGTCTGTATATGGTCCGCTTGTGTCATAGACGGTAACGGGCGGGTTGGGCGTCAGTTCTTCTATTCCAAAGGTCTTTGTCTTTGTGGGGCTCACGGATATTTCGCGCATCGCCACTTTAATGTCGTGTATCTTGCCTTGCACATATATCTTCTTTGAGCCGGGATAACTACCCGTGGTAATGGAGCCCGCCGTAGGCGTTGTGTCTTTTTTCATGATTCGCGTTTTGTCACTGCACAGTTCTATCCGCCCTGTGTAGCCTTTATTATCATTATTTTGTCGTTATTATTCAGTTTGTATTCTTGCCACTGGTCCCGTGGCACTACATCGCTGTTTACCGCCACGGCGATACCGTTTGTCGCGGAAACCCCGGCAGCTAGAAGCATAGATTCTACTGTTGCTTCTCCCGGAAGCGTGTATGCCTTATTGTTCACTAATACTTCCATAAAAAGAGTCGCTGTAGTAGGCGCAGACCTGTGGGGACTAGGAATGGTCAGTTTACTTTTTCCTGCGCAGGCATTACCCCGTCCAGGTACAAAGGGTATGTTCTCAGCCATTTGGTTGGCACCCCTAAAGCGAATATCAAAGTTAAGGGATTGTTTTAAACAATCTCAGAGCAGGCAAGCTGCGATCTCCGCTACTTTCGTTTTAACTGATATATAAGGTAGAGCAGGCTGCCCGACAGGAAAACTATATTCACTATGCGCGCAAATGGTGGCGCGCCCTCAGGCCACACCTGGCCCAATAGTACAATGACATTGAGGATAACCAGAACTACCAGTAATGCCCGCATTTTTTTTTGCGCGAAAATATTGCATGTAGCATAAATTGCCAAATGTGTTATTGCTAGGCAATGTGGCGTACTAAAAGGCGCTTTGCCACCGGTAATACCGTTTCTGCAAATGGCGCGCTCATGGGGTATTCTACTTTGTAAACAGCCGGGTTGGGAAGCGAGCGTATCTCGCGAATGATCTCCAGCTTGATCTGCTCATATGTATTTGCGAGGTTTTTTGTCTTGCTGTCTACATAGGCCAGCTTAATGCCCCTGTATTTTGCATCTTTGTGCTCAAAGAAGGTGATGGTGTAGCTATATACGATTACTTCGTTCTTGCCTCCATATCGCAGGAGCACATAGCCTTCGTTCTTGTATAACGGCATTATGCCTACCGGTTCCACTATCATATTTTTTTCTACGAAGTCATATATCTGCGCCCCTTCGTTGATAGTGCCTTTCATTTGCTGCGCAGCAAACTCTGTGATCGCCTCAAGTTCCTGCATTATTTCGTCGTCAGATAGAAGGCGCTCATATACTATTTGCATTTGGTCTTTGTCTATGCCTTCAATCCTTTTGGGAAAGGCGTCCTGCACTAGTCGTTTATTTTGCCTGAATGCCACCAGGTTGTTGTAATGTGAGACGATCTCGGCAAGCTGAGGATAGAGCTTTGTTTCGTTGAAATAGTCCTTAACGTTTTTGAGGTAGGCCAGCAACCTGTAGCGCTGCAGCTCGAAATCTATGTACCCCTCCATGAACCATGTTTCGCTGAGTGTCATAGTGTCTATAAATTGGTTACTTAAAAATAAACACAAATCCGGTGCCACATTATCTCTGCCATTCGATTTTGCAGACGATATTAACACTACGTGAAACTTCCATTGGTCATGCCTTCATAATTTATTAATCCCGTGTTCCGATATTTGAGGCTGACCATCGTCATGATTTTTTTGATTAAATTTATTTTTTGATGATTTTGGTCAACGATAAAGGCAGTGTACTAGTTAGTTTTGCATTAATCTACCATTAGTGTGAAGCTACCAGCATCTATATCGCATTTCTTTCGGGAGGCCGGTGGCATGTCCCGCTTTGTTTTCAGGTACTTTTCAGAGGTTTTTCGCCCGCGGTATGAAGTTGGTCAGTTCATCAGGCAATGTTATGTCATTGGCTACCTCTCACTCCCGCTTATTGGTATTACGGGATTTATCATGGGATTAGTACTCACCATGCAGCTAAGACCTTCACTTATGTCTTATGGTGTAGAGGCGCAGCTACCGGTGATGGTTAGCCTTGCAATTGTGAGAGAAATTGGTCCGGTAATCACAGCGCTCATCTTCGCTGGTAAGATCAGTTCAGGGATAGGGGCAGAACTTGGCTCTATGAAAGTTACTGAGCAGATAGATGCTATGGAGGTCTCGGGTACTAATCCATTCAAATATCTTGTGGTGACGCGTGTGCTTGCCACCACGCTTATGTTACCTGTGCTAACAATACTTTCCGATGCCATCTCTATGTATGGTTCTTACCTGGGCGTCAATATAAAGGGGCATACAAGTCTTCAACTCTATTTTATCCAGGTGTTTCAAACGCTACATTTCGGTGATATTTTGCCGGCAACCATCAAGACAGTTTTCTTTGGTTTTGCTATTGGTATGATCGGTTGTTATAAAGGATACAATTCGTCTAAAGGTACTGAGGGAGTGGGGCGATCGGCAAATGCGGCGGTTGTCGTTTCTTCCCTGTTGATTTTTATTATTGATCTTATTACGGTGCAGGTCACAGATTTGCTCGGGCTAAACTAGGAAGGACAACAATGGGACAAAGCCAGACTGCCGCGGACAAAGTAATAACGATTGAAAAGCTAACCAAGTCTTTTGGTACCCACCAGGTTCTTTCGGGTTTTGATCTTGAGCTGTCCCGTGGCGAAAGTATAGTAGTGCTTGGGCGTTCGGGCAGTGGCAAGTCTGTACTTATCAAATGTCTCATCGGGCTACATATGCCTGATTCAGGAAGCGTAAATGTACTTGGTAACAATATGCTGGCATTGGACCAGGCCGAGTTGGACAAGGTAAGGGCAAGGGTGGGTTTCTTATTCCAGGGTAATGCACTCTATGATTCTATGACCGTGCGGGAGAACCTCGAATTTCCCATGCGCAGGCATATGTCTGGTGTTACGCCGGCAGACGCAGACAAACGGGTTCGCGAAACATTAGCCCACGTTGGCCTCGAAGATACCATTGATATGATGCCCGCAGAGCTGTCCGGCGGAATGCAGAAGCGGATCGCTCTTGCCAGGACGCTGATACTTCATCCGGAGATCATATTATACGATGAACCAACGACCGGACTTGACCCAATAACAGCACGAGAGATTAGTTCATTAATGAACCATACAAAGCAGACCTATAATACATCTTCAATCATCATCTCTCACGACATGAAGTGTGTGGAACAAACGGCGGACAATGTTGCCGTGCTCGTAGATGGCCGCTGTCATGCATTAGCGCCATACCAGGAGCTCGCAAGATCATCGGATAATAAAGTGAGACAGTTTTTTGACTAAAGAGCCTATGAGAAAGAAAACGACTGTACAGAATATTACGCTTGGTGTATTTGTTACTGCGGGGCTGGTGATACTTGTAGTATCCCTGTACCTGGTAGGCAAGAACCAAAATATGTTTGGATCTTCATTTCACCTCCGGGCTCGTTTCCGCAATATTAGCGGCTTGCAAGCGGGGAACAATGTCAGGTTTTCAGGTATACAGGCCGGCACCGTAGGCAAGATCACTGTAATAGACGATACTTCTATTGAGGTGGACTTGCTGGTAAATGAAGAAATGAAGCCATTTATCAGGGATAATTCACTGGTGAGTATTGGCAATGAAGGGCTCATGGGGAACAAGGTGGTTAACATTACACCATCCAGGCTGCCGGGGAACCCGGCTCGCGATAACTCTCTGCTGCATACCAAACCTGACGTGAATACCGATCAGATGATGGAGGCATTCTCTACAGTGGGAGACAACGTGGAGATAATTTCAGGAGGGCTTGTAAGCACTGTAAACAGGATCAATGAAAGCAATGCTTTGTGGCATATACTTAATGATACGGTTATGACACAGGAATTGCACCTTGCGGTGATAAACCTTCGAATTGCCTCAGGTAATATTAATCAGCTTACACTTGCGCTAAGCGATGTTGTAAAGGATGCGCAAGCGGGAAAGGGTGCTGCCGGAGCTATTATTGCAGATACTGCTGTGGCCGGTGATCTTCGTGCTGCTATGGCAAACGTGCGCAATATGTCTGAACAATCAGCTGTGCTCTTACGCCATTTAGATAGCCTGGTAGGCACTATTCAAAATAATATTGATAAGGGTGATGGGCTTGCGCATGCAATGCTTCATGACAGTAGTATGACAGGACGCGTATCACGTAGCCTGTTGCAAGTTGAAAATGGTACAGCTTCTTTTAATGAAGCTATGACAGCTTTGAAACATAACGTCCTACTCCGGGGCTATTTCAGGAAAGTTGAGAAGAGGAAGAAGGGTAGCGGCCAGCGGGATTCGTCATTAATTGCTAATTAATACGAAATTTTTCTGAGATCATAAAGCACAATTACATATTAATTGTATGAAAATAAAATAACAGAACGTTAATAAAAAAGAATATAAAAATCGAATGTGTTAAATTACAATAGTATCTGTTGGTCAAAATCTCAAATTCCATAGAATCATTGCTGGTACTGTTTTTAAAGTAGTTTGTGACTCCGGTTTTCTTTTTGTGAAGTGCAGGAATAGGAAGAATAATATGTTTGCTAAACCAATAAATGTTTACAAAAAGTTAATGAATATTTTGGCATGATTTTGGATTGCAGTAAATTTTATTGATGTTATTTGGAATGCAAAATTTGATAGCGTAATTTTCAGTTAATTAAATTGGTAACATTAGTTCTAACCATTAAAAATAACTGGGCTATGTTTTTTACAAGAACACATGAATTCTCTACTCCCCTGAAGAAGGACGAGATTAAGAGCAGATTACTTGGTGATCACGTGAAGATCCACGACCTGGATTTTGAAGTGATAGAGATGGAACACAAGGTGAATATCATTCCTCATGCAGAGCAGGAGACAGCGATCAAAACCTTGCCGATAACCGAACTGGATTTCAGGGATGATAAAGGGAAAACCAAAGTTGTTATAAGGTCATCTATGCGCAAGCTTGATGCTGGTGGTCCGCAATTGATTCTCATCTTTTGTGTCTTCCTGTTGCTTGCTTCGGTGATGCTGTTTCTCACCAGCGGAGATATGATTTTATCTCTTTCTGTGTTGGGTATATTCCTCGTTACCATCTCCCTGTTCCTGTTCAGAATGCAGACAGGTTATTTTGACTATGTGCGTAAGATCCGCAACTATGTCAAGAACAAAGGAGTGGGCGTAGCATAAACTGCTAATACACAAAAAAACAGCCTTAGTCTCTACCTTACCCGGAGGGAGATGGGTTTTGCTCCCCTTTTCAGAAAGTAATTATTCTACAAATTTCTTCAGTGTATCTATCGGAACTTCACCCGTGAAGATCTTGAGGAGTTTTCTGTCTCTGTCGTAGATGGTTAGTTGCGGCAAGCGCTGATAGGTAAATATGTTATCAACAAAGTTTGAGCTGTCGTAGCCAATGTGCATAATAGGGTATTTGGCGATGTGATACCTTTCCGCAAAGTCCGGCAGGTAAGGTGCCATTGGCTTCGCCGCCAGCAGTACGATCTCTGTCTTCTTAAATATCTTTATGTTTTCTTCCATTAGCATGGTCATCTCCTCGCAATGACTACATGTGGGGTTGAAAAGCATTATTAGCAATCTCTTACCATTGTCCAGGTCTTTGTTAGACAGGGTAGAGTAGTGGTCCTGGGAAACTACAGGTGCTGCTTTTGCGCGTTTCTTCTTTTCTTTCTTGTTGAGTTCAGGTGCATTTGCCGCAGAGGTGTCGTGATATTCACGCATATACATCAAGGGCATAGGGCTACCTTCACGCTTATAGTCGATATTGGCCGAGGCGGTATTTTGCGTAGATTTGGTACCCTGCTGCGCACGGGCGGAAACCACAAGGGAGGCAGCCAAAAGCGATAGAACGAATTTCTGAACCATCTGGCAATTTATAGAATAAAAGAATAAGGAGAACTTAAAACATGAACGGCAGCAATACTCCACTGGCAGAACGAGTAAGGCCGAGGACCCTGGACGACTTTATAGGGCAGGAACACCTGGTGGGTCAGGGTAGGGTACTGGAGCAGATGATTCACAACAAGCAGCCCCGATCATTGATATTCTGGGGCCCGCCGGGCGTGGGCAAGACCACATTGGCACAGATCATTGCCAATTCCCTGGGGATGCTGTTTTTTACGCTAAGTGCCATAGACAGCGGTGTGAAGGATGTGCGCAATGTAATAGAGCAGGCTCGCAAGGCAGGGCATGCACTACTTTTCATCGATGAAATTCACCGGTTCAACAAAGCACAGCAAGATAGCCTGCTGGGAGCAGTGGAGAAGGGGATCATCACCCTTATAGGTGCTACTACAGAGAACCCATCATTTGAGGTAATAAGCGCCTTGCTGAGCAGGTGCCAGGTTTATGTGTTGCAACCGCTGACCGCTGAGCATTTAAAAGCACTGGTGCACCAGGCAATCGAAAAGGACGACTGGTTGCGAGAACAAAAGTTGCAAATACAGGAGTGGGATGCACTATTGAGATTAAGCGGGGGTGATGCCCGCAAGTTGCTGAATCTGACTGAACTGATCGCAGGCTCAATGCCGGCCGGTGAAAAGACCTTGACCGACAAGGTAGTGATGGATATAGTGCAGAAGAAAATGGCTCTCTACGACAAGACGGGTGAGCAGCACTACGATATCATTTCCGCGTTTATTAAGTCGGTAAGGGGCAGCGACCCCAATGCTGCTGTATACTACCTGGCGCGCATGATAGAGGGTGGGGAAGACCCTAAGTTCATTGCCCGGCGTCTGGTAATATTGGCTAGTGAAGACATAGGAAATGCAAACCCTAATGCACTTCTTTTGGCTACGAGTTGTTTCCAGGCTGTAGAGATGATCGGTTATCCGGAGTGTAGGATAATTCTATCGCAGGCGGTTACCTACCTCGCATCGTCGCCAAAGAGCAATGCCGCATACATGGCTATCAACAAGGCGCAGGAGTTGGTTTCAAAAACAGGCGATCTGCCGGTTCCGCTGCACATACGTAATGCGCCGACCGGATTGATGAAGAAACTGGACTATGGAAGAAATTATGAGTACGCGCATGACTATGCCGGAAACTTTATAGAACAGGAGTTTATGCCAGATGCAGTGTCTGGTGCCAAACTCTATGACCCGGGTAACAATGCTGCCGAAGCTCGTTTGCGCGAGTACCTGCGCAATTGCTGGAAAGAGAAGTATGGGTACTAGGAATTTGGAATTTGGAATTTAGAATTTGGAATTTGGAATTTGGAATTTGGAATTAGGGCTTGGTATTACATTCGAAGCAGTTCAAAATTTTACCTGCAAATAGATGTTGAAAGCCTTTATGACCCGGACAGAGAACACCACTGGAGCTGTTAGTGCTTCCCTTTAGTGTCCTTAGTGGTTGGTTACTCCTTCGGCGTTTAGAATTTTCCTTTTTGGAATTTGGAATTTCGCTACTGGAAATTCTCCTTAGCTTTTCATGTTGATGTACTGCAGCGGCAGGTCAAGGTTGGCGCCACGGCACACTGCTATCACCGCCTGCAGATCGTCGATTTTTTTACCGGTAACGCGGATGATGTCATCCATTATAGCTGCCTGCACTTTTTCGCCGCTGTCCTTTATCAGTTTCACTATCTTCTTGGCATTGTCGCGGTCAATACCGTTTTTTATAGCTATCGTCTTGCGAATGTACTTGCCGGATGCTGATGGCTCTTTGGTCATATCGAAGCAGTTAGCTTCAAGACCCTGGCGCATTGCCTTGGTCAGCAGCACATCTTCCAGTTGTTTCAGCTTCATATCGGTATCTACCTCCACCGCAATCGTCATATCTTTTTTGTTCAGTTCCAGCAGCACATGTGTTCCCTTAAAGTCATAGCGGTTGTCTATTTCCTTTTTGGCGATGTTCACTGCATTGTCAAGTGTCTGCAGGTCTACCTTGCTGGCGATATCGAATGATGGCATAGCGTGTGATTTAGCGATCTCAAAATTAGAAAATAATTGATAACCGGTAGAACGGTTATGCTTTTGGCGTTTTTACCTTGCGGTTTAGTGCATCGCCCAGGCTAATGCTGAAGCCAAAGACCATGATAACGATGCCCAGCCAAAGGACATTGATGTACGGGAATACAAGGGCTTTCAGCACAATGAAGTCATCCATCGGGTTCGTTTGGCGCACCATTATATCTACGGAGGCGGAGTCCTTGGAGTGCACATTAAGCGCGCCAAAGCGTGTGTAGAGCGACATGTCTTCCAGCGTGTCATCCACCTGGGTTATGTATTGCCTGTCACGCAGAATGTATATTGGCGCTATTTCCCTTCGTTGGCCCTTTGTGTCATAAACCGAGAGGCGGGCTTTTACAGCCAGGTCACCTTCTTTGGGTATGTAGCGTTTATCATTGATCTCGTTGCTGAATCCATTAAAGATCATGAATCCATTGTTCAGATATACGGTGTCACCGGGCTTGTTTACTGTGTGTGTGTGGTAGGTGCTGGTGTCAGATTTTGTTCTGTCGGCAGCACTGCTGATGTAGGTGAATATGTCCTTATTCAGGTAGTGTTTTGTGCTTGGGTTGGCGCTCATGCCTTGCATCCCTTTAGGATTGATAAAAGCGTCCGGGTAGAGCATAAAATGCTCGGCAAGCTTTTTAGCCGAGCTGTCATATCGGTCGAAAGAAACACGATAATAGATCCTCTTGTCTTTGCCACCCACTGCGCTGTCCCCAATGTAGGTAGCAGTATATTGGCCCATGGCCACAGGTATATTGCGGAACAGGATCATGTTCTCCATATTTTCCTGTATGGTCTCCGCTTGTGTTTTCTTTTCCAGGTTAAATGAAAGGCCTGTGGTGTTGAGGGAGATCGCGTGCTTGTTGTAACTGGAAAGTAAGATGCCCAAAAGAATAGCCGCGAAGCCAAGGTGTGTAACCGCTGGTCCCAGCTTCTTGAACTTCAGCTTTTGCACAGAAATGCCATAGTAGATTGTAGCAACAATGCCGAAGAGCGATGCAAACAACATAATGTCATACTGCCATGTTTTTATTTCCTGTCCCCATGCCAGGAGCCCGGTCAATACCAGCGAGATAAGAGTTACTATACCCAGTCGTTTGCCCACTGTTTTGCCGTCACTGTTCTTGTAGCGCAGATACAAGATAGCCCCGGAAAGGAGTCCCACAATTATAGCCACCCATACCTGGATGTTGTTGTAGTGACTCATAACATCGGTAGGTGGTGCAAACTCTTTGCCCGTGATCCATTTGGCAAGTGGTGCCCACACGGGTATCGAAGTAGTTACCGCTATCTGTATAGAAGCGAGGAAAAGGATAACCGCACCAATGAACATCCAGAACTCGCGTGATAGTGTTTCTTCCTCTGTCTTTATGCGTGGCAATTGTTTCCAGCGAACGAGTAACAATACTTTGCTGAGTAGTAGCAGGGCACCAATCACTATAAGCAGGTGGTAGGTAAGCGCAGTGCCGTCGCCGGTAAAGGCATGTACAGATGTCTTGCCCAAAATGCCCGTTCTGGTAAGGAATGTAGAGTACCATACCAGTAGGTGTGTGAGCAATAGAAGCACGAATGTTATTGTAAGTGCGCGTTTGGTATTCCTGTATACGAGCAGCGTGTGCAGACCGGCTATAAGAGTGAGCCAGGGAACGAGGGATGCATTCTCCACGGGGTCCCACGCCCAGTAGCCACCAAAGTTTAGCGACTCATAGGCCCAGGCTCCACCCATCATGATGCCGGTACCCAGCACCGCACCACCGGCCAGGGACCACGCAAGTGTCGGTTGAATAAAGCGCTGATAGTCGCCCTTCCACAAGGCTGCAATGCAGTAGGCAAAAGGGATAAGAGTAAGCGCAAAGCCCAGGAACAGTACCGGTGGGTGAATAACCATCCAGTAGTTCTGTAACAATACATTCAGTCCATTGCCATCTTTAACAAAGTTCAGGTAGTCGGGCGAAGAGAATATCGGCGCATTCTGCATTGCATTGCGCAGGAGCATAAATGGCGTGGTGCCGATTTTTATATCTGGCCCGAGGTAAATGCCCAATATCATTGTGGCCAGTATAGCTTGTACAAACGCTATTATGGTCATGGTGCGGCTTTCCAGGTCCTTTGCCGTCCTCATTACTATCAGTCCCAGCACTGCATGCCAGAACATCCAAAGCATAAAACTGCCCTGCTGGCCCTCCCAGAAACACGAAAGCAGGTACTCTCCGGGCATATCCCGCGAAGAGTGTTCCCATGCATAGTGATATTCAAAAAGGTGGCGGGTGATAATGTAGAAAAGCGCGGTGAAAATAGCGATGATAGACGCAGCGTGTAATACAAATGCCCCACGGGCCATAGTGAGCCATCCTTTGCCCCCGTCCATAGCCTGTTCACTTCGGGCAGCAGCGAAGTAACTAATAGAACTTAATAGGGCTGTCACAAACGAGACAATAACAAAGAAATGACCCAGTTGCCCGGGCCACAAATGCTCACCTGCGAATTTTATTGCGTCCATTGTTTTAGTCGTAAGTCATAAGTACAAAGTCGAATGTTGTTGTCGGCGTTACGTTGGTTGCGCTTTCAGGATACTATTGACTTTCTACTTACTACTGATAAAATCTAGCCTTTCCCCACGGCCACCTGGTCCTTCTTGTATTTAGACGGACACTTCATCTGTATTTTGGAGCAGTGGAACGTGTCTCCGTCCATGAACCCCATCATTACTATCTGCTCAGATTTTTCTATATCGCGGGGCTTTTCGCCACTAAATATCACCTTGCTCTCGGTCCCTGCTTTGTCTTTTGCATAGAAGGTGAAATGATTGGCGTCGGCCTTTGGGTCATAATGCATTGCATGAGTTGTATCGAGCGTGCCTATAATGTAGTAGCTTTTCTTGGGGTCTTTTGCCGCAGAAGCAAATGTCTCGTAGGAACTGAAGTCTCCAAACACGCTAATGAGGACTGCAATTGCCGCCATTATCAAAACCAGTAATACAATTTGTGTCTTTTTCATTCCGTTCGGCTTTGCCGCGCGCAAAGTTATGCCTTTTGGCATTGTTCAACTTTATTTGGGGCAGCCCACCATAGTCATATTACTGTAGTAATAAGTGCCTGGCATAGTAAGATGAGATATATTGACAATGTGAATTTGATTCGCTAATTTTAGTTTCTAATTATTTTTTATGCAAAAGGGCTATGTCAGTTGCTTCTTGATGGTATCTCTACTATTGCTCTCAGACATAGCGGGCGCAAGGGTGAAAGTTATACCCATTCGCATCGCGATAGGCAAAAAAATGATCACATTACGGGTGTTTTCAAATGGCCGTTTGCAGCGAAATGCCATGAAAATGAGGCTGGTGAGTAATGTGAAAGACACAATTATCATCAAAACAGAAACTGGCTTAATGTACAAGGCTCCGGACGACGGTCATCAGCCACTTGTTACATTAGGTGGAGACCTTATACCGTTAAACCCCTGCGAAGTTAAGGATACGGCGGTCACCGCATTTTGCGGTAACGCCAACGCGCAATGCCCGGTGGTGGATGCCGAATATACCTTCGTACGTCAACTTGATACGTCGCTCGTTACCACTTTACAATACGTTCGGCGGAACAATTTGCCCTTAGTTCTGGCGCAGCACCTGGTCTGGATGTATACAAACAATTTTGGGATCGAAACGCTTTATGCTGAGAGTGCGCCTGTGGAGTCAGAGAATTTCGCAAAATACGTGGCGGGAAAACTAAAATTGCCTCCTCCAAAGCAATATGTTAACTACCGAATTGACACCTCTGGCGTAGGGCCGGTGGTAAGGAGAAAAGAGGAAAAGGCTTTTGTTAACCTTCGGTGGACGCAAGCCCAGGTGTTTCGCAATGTGCATGTGTCAGTCTATAGGAGCGACGGTTCTCTCTATAAGCGGCTGGATGGTGGCATAGTCACAGATAGAGACGGGTCGGCGGTTGTGGTTGAGTTCTACTCAAAACGCGATCCTGCCGGTATCTATCGGGTGAGACTGCATGACGATGCGAATAACACAATAGATGAAAAACTGGTGACGATAGGCGGGTAGACCGGGTCAACTCTTCTTCTGTTTCACGGTCAGGATCCTGGCCATGAGTTGGCCGTCATATTTCCGATGCATAGACATGGTCAGTTGCACTTCATGCTCATTCAGTTGTTCGGCAGCATTCAGCGAAATCACAATTTCGTCATCAGCATTGCAGTTTGCAAAATAGAAGATGTCCCTATGTATGGTATGATAGATCTTGTCAAAGTCATGCATCCCCAATGTGCCTCTGAAGAATTTTGTTGCACAGCGGTCGGCAATGATGGGGTAGCTGGCAAAGTATAGCAGGCCGGCTCCGTTTATCTCAAAGTGAGGGTTTATGCTGTGTTCCATTTGTTCCAGCGTTTCATCAGTTATTTTGAACTTGTAGTCGCCGGAAATTATCTCGTTTGCCAGGCCTTTCTTTATCTCCCTGTATTCGGAGAACATTTCGGGCACCTGTGCTACTTTCGCTATCCTGTTCGTGGCCAGTGCGGGCATGCTGCGCTCGATGCGTGCGTTGTTGTTGTCTCTTCGTGCCAGGAAGCTTGTCATCAGCGAGGCGCTTATGCGCTTGTCGCCACAAGTGCCGGCTATCCGGCTCATGTAAGCACATTCCTTGAATCGCGTCATGGTGCCCGCCAGCCCCAGGGTCTCATTCTCTGTAAAGTGATTCAGCGCAGATAGTGAATATTTTATGCGAACAAAAGCTGCATACAGTCTGTTGCCCGATGTATCTGCAATTTCAGATGATGGCTGCCCCAGTCCTCTACTTAGCATTTCCCAGTGCATATCGCCAATCTCCTTAAGCAGCCAGTTCTCAGAAAGGGCCCGGTTAGCCATCTGCGGCAGCCCTATCTTGTGGATGCGCATACATGGGTTGCTGTCCGAGGTTACCGATTGTTCCCTGCAGTATTCAATGGCCTCGGCAAGGGTTGTGAAGTTGTTCCACCGGGAGTCAGGAATGTCAATTCCGAACCACTGTTCCAGCCGTTCACGCACAATTATCGCGTCAAAAACGTGCATTACCGGCTCTTTTAGGGACAAAAGCAGGTCTCCCTCATTTACGCCGGGAAGAATTTCGGCAAGTGTTTTCAGGCTGCTGTTCATATACATCTGTTTTGTAGAGGTGATCATTTACGCTAATAGGTTGGTGAACTGACGCTCTACTGCGTAGGTGCAAAGAGACTGGAAATGGGCCTCCACATTAGGTTCGCCGATGTCCTCCATCAGCCAGTTGAGCGTATCTGTATTGAATCCATCGCCATTATCAGGAGTGGCCAGGTAGTTATTCAGTTGAGGGCCCACAGTTTTATAGTAGAGTTTCTCCACCGCGTTCATGTCTGCGGGCACCTGCTCGCGGAATTCGTAGTTCTGCCAGCCCACCAATCTGAGCATCGTAGGTATGGTAAATGTGTTCGGAAGGTTCTTCCTGCTTACAATGTTCAGTTCTTTAATGTCCGTTGCCAGTGCGCGCACTATTGCCTTGGCTGCATAGTCTACCGGTACAATGTTCAACCCGGACGTTGCATTCATCAGGATGCGTATGTGTTGGTTACCGTAGTGCTGCTTTGCCCGGTAAAAAAATGCTCCGAACAAGTAGAAGACGAGAAACTTTGGTATTACGTGATGTGGGTAGTCTACCAGGCGACCGCATATAATACTTGGTCGTGTTATTTGCAAGGCCAGGCCGTATGCTTCGCATATTTGCACAATCTCCTGTTCGGTTTGCACTTTGAATTTCTCATAGTGGTTGCGATAGTCTTCGTTTTCGCGCTCGTTGGTTATTTGTCCGTCGCGGCTGCTCAGCGAAAAAGCTGAACTGACATAGCTAACCTTTTCCAACCGGCTATGCAGGCTATGTATGAGGTTCAGTGTTCCGAGATAGTTGTTGTGCCTTATCTCTTCGAATGCATAAGCGTTGGTTCCCAGGTTCACCGATGCTGCGCAGTGTATCAGTGTATATTTACCTGATTTCAATGAAGGAAGGATGTCGACGTCCTTGCTGTATCGAAGATCGAAGTCAACGATGGTTATGTGTTCCCTGCATATTCGGTCGGTATCCACTTCTTTCAGGTAGTCAGGCGTCATGTCTTCAGTGAAGAGCTCCTCAAAGCGCATCCTGCTGGTCATTTCCTTTTTTGCGCGGATGGGTAACACTATTTCGCCGCAGTATCCGCTGTTGTGTATCGTCAGCATCAGCTCGTACAGAATATGTGAGCCCAATATGCCGGTAGCCCCTGTTAATATGAAGTTTGTGTTGCCTGTGTTTTTCATACCTGTGACGTTTATTTTTGGATAATTTTGGTTTGCACTGTAAAAATGCATCGGTGCAGGGGCGCTTTCCGGCGGAAGTTGATGAAATGGGGTAAATAGTTGATGAAAGCACTATCTTGGGTTAACCGGGGATAAAAAGGGTAGGTAATATGTACAGTTGTCTGGTTGTTGACGATAATATGCTGGAGCGCGACGTGATGGAATTATTCCTTCGCAAGGTGCCCGGCCTTCAGGTGGTGGCTGTTTGTGAAAATGGCCTGGAAGCTTTAGGAGTCCTCGAGTCCGAAAATGTTGATATAGTTTTCTCTGACATAGAAATGCCGGAGCTTACCGGTATTAGTCTGTTAAAGAGCTTGAAAAAGGCACCGGTTTTCGTATTTGTGAGCTCGCACAGCGAATACGCACTTGATAGCTAAAACCTAGACGTCATCGATTTTATGGTGAAGCCTGTAACCTTTGAGCGAGTGTTAAAATCTGCCCAGAAGGCAATAGAATACATAGAGCTGAAGCGGTCTGCTGCCGCAGTGCCTCTACAAGAGCAGGGCGCTGCCAGGGATGATCACTTCTTTATACGCGAGTCGAACGACCTTGTGAAGCTGCAATATGCTGAAGTAGCCTATATAGAGAGCATGGGCAATTTCTCGAAAATTTATACCACCGCCGATAGGCGACACATAACACTGGTGAATCTGAAAAACCTGGAAGCCCAGCTGCCACCAGCACATTTCACGAGGATCCATAAACAATATATCATCAATCACGATCACATCTCTGCCATCTCTGCCGAGGAGATCCGCATAGCCGATAGGTTTGTGCTACCGCTCAGTCAGTCATTCAGACAGGAGTTGCTGGAGAAAGTAGTGAATAGGAATATTGTAAGCCGTACAACACTTAAATAGCTATTCCGAGGCAGGTATTTGTAGGATAAAGGTGCTTCCTTTTCCCATTTCACTTGTGGCCGTTATCTTCCCATTCATTAGTGTAGCAAATGTTTTACATAACATTAGTCCCAGGCCGGTGCCATGCTCTTTATTTGTTCCCGGCGTGCTCTGGAAGGCCTTTGGTTCTCCGCCATTATTGAATTGTGAAACAACTTCCGGCGTCATACCCTTTCCGGTGTCTCGCATAGTCAGATAGTAGTATGCACCTTGGTGTGTGGCTTCCATTTCGATGTTACCACCAGTGGCTGTATATTTTATTGCATTGCTCACCAGGTTGCGCAGAAGCAGTTCGGTCATGTTGATGTCGCCTATCACCAGGCTGCCTGTTGGCACAAAATTGTTTAGGTTCAATTCCTTTTTCATCGCGTCGCCCTGCTGCAGTTCCATAACCTTTTGCGCCACATCAGCCAGGTCAAACCGTTCTAAAACAGGTTTGTACCCCTGCATCTGCGTGCGAGCCCAGTTGAGCAGGTTTTCCATCAGGCCCGCAGTTTGGGTGAGCGTACCCTTCAGGGTAGAGGTATAGGCGATCAGTTTTTCCTGTGGCAGATTCCCGTGCTCCAGCAATTGGGTAAAGGTTATCAACGAGTTCACCGGTGTGCGCAGGTCATGACTTATTACACCGAAAAGCTTGTTCTTCACCTCGTTCAGTTGTTCCAGTTCTGCTTTCCTGGCAGATATTTCCCGGTTGAGTCGCGACGTTTTACGCTGGCTGGCGTAAATCAATATGGCAATTGTCACCGCCAGCAGTATGCTAACACCAAGCAGCAGGTTCAGATTTCGGTTATATTCCAGTTGGTGTTTCTGATAGGCTATCTGTTTATCTTTTTCCCTCGTTTCAAACCTGGTCTCCAGCATCAGTAACCGCTCATTGTTAGCGCGTGCATTCAGCGAGTCTTTTGCCTTGGAGAATTGTTTGTAGGCTTCAAGTGCACGGGCATTATCACCTACAAGCGAATATGCCTCCGCAAGCCCCTCTGCAAACCCTACTACCTCATCCAGCAGGCCCACCTTGCTTGCCAGTTGCACGGCGTTTTCGAAATATTCGATAGCTTTCCGCGCATTGGCGATCTTTCCACCGGGTACCAGTCCTCGTTGCGTCTCGTTGCCCATGCTGCCGGTGCCATCAGCGGCGGCTTCTAATTGTGCCATGCCCAGGTAAACGCCGCCAACATTGCCCATGCTAATCACCTGTCCCTGCACATTGTCTGCCATCCTGAACTCTTGTGTGGCACGCACATGATATTCCAGCGCATGGGAGAAGTCGTAGCTATGTGAATAGGTATTGGCAAAGTTTGTGTAGACGCTTCCCAGTTCATAGTGGAGCCCCTTTTTCAGGAAGATGCTTTCTGCCCGCCTTAGGTAGCCCAGTGCGGTTGCGCTGTCCTTTTCCCGTCCATATATCTCCCCGAGGGTTGAAAGGTCGAATGCTGTTTCGTCGGTGTCTCCCAGTTTTGTCTTCAGGGCCAGGGAACTCAACAGCATTTCCTTTGCTTTCTTTGTTTCACCCTGCGCGTTATACAAGCCTGCTATCGTAGTATAGATAACAGCCGCCTTTTCCGGTTTGTTTTGTTCCTCGAACGATTTTAGCGCGGCTGTATAATGCGTTATTGCCTCGGATAGATTGCCCCTCTCGTGATAGTTCAGCGCATAATTATAATGTGCCATTGCAATCCCGGGTTTGAAACCTTGCTTACAGGCTTCTGATAGCGCCTGTTCAGCATATTTCAATCCTGCCTCGGGATCTACGATCGAATATTCTGAAGAAATGTTGTTGAGGAATTTCACCCGAATGGTATCGCTCGTTGCTGTGGGAAGCTCCGCCAATAACGAATCTATGCGCGCCTGCCCCTCTTTTCTGGCAGTTGCCGAAAATGACAGTATGAGCAAGCAAATGGTTAGTAGTCCGCGCACCGTGCTAAATTAGTAATGGATGGCCAACATTTGAAAGGTGACGCTATTGCATTCGTCGTACCTTGCAAAAAAACGCTATGACAGACCAATTATATATCCGTTCCTTACGCCAGCCCACCGCAGAGCAACCGCTGCGCATTTTGATGAGCGCCTGCCTTGCAGGTATAACCTGTGGGTATGACGGTACGGCTAATGGTACATACCCATCCGCGTTGAAATTATTTACGTACCCCACTGTCAGCATAACTAAGTTCTGCCCTGAAGATTTTTCGTTCGGCTCCCCGCGCGAGATGTGCGATATACATGGTGGCTCGGGTCTTGATGTCCTCGAGGGCAGGGCGCAAGTTTTGACGGAGACCGGCGTAGACTGGAGTGCCGGAATGATAAAAGCGTCTGAAAGGATGTTGGAGATTGCGCAACAAAATGAAATTGAACTTGCAGTATTAATGGATATCAGTGCCGCATGCGGCAGCCAGGTGATCTACGATGGTAACAGGTTTGCAGAAAATAAAGTGTACCAGGTAGGCGCGGGAGTCTGTGCCGCCCAGCTGATGCGGCACGGGATTAAGGTCATCAGCCAGCGCGATTTTGCTTCGCTTGAGCTCCTTTATAATAAGTTAGACCCTGCTCATATTGTTGACACTACCAAAATAGATCATCACGAAACGGAATGGTATCGCTCGTATTTTCACGTGTAGGGTTGTGTATGTCATTTAAAATATTGTTAAGTGTCATACTGTAAATAATACTGGCAGCGGTTTGCATATGCAATGGCCCATATCGCTGTCATTTTTTCAGCATCCTGGCTTGGCATTGTGTTTGTAGAATTTTTCGAAAAACGGAGGATTTATGAACACACAAATCAAAAGAATCAATGGAAACGGCGCTGCGCCCGCACCGTCGTTCAGTGGTCTGGTGGACAGGTTCTTCCAGGACACACTAACTAACTTTCTTGGTGATGGAGTCCAACCAGTCTCCCGCTCCCGCGTACCGGTAAATGTTCGCGAGACGGAAAAATCCATAGAAATGGAATTTGTGGCACCCGGCCTGAGAAAGGAGGATTTTAAGGTTAAGGTGAACCGCGATGTGCTACATGTATCTTATGAGCCTGAAGTAGAATCGCAGGCACAGGAACAAAGCTGGTTGCGTCGCGAATTTCAGGTGAATCCTTTTTCGCACTCGTTCCGCCTGGACGAAGTATTTGATGCACAGGCAATCCAGGCCCGTTATGTTGACGGGATATTGCATATCTCTATCCCCGGAAAGGAGGGTGCGCAGCCGCTGCATCGCCTGGTAGAAGTTAACTAATTCTAAGCATGAGATGCTGCGCGGTGAGATACCGGCAGCATCTCTTTTCATCTGAAAAGCTATGGACAAAACCATTCAGAACTTTCGTGATCCGAACACTGGTTTTTTCTTACTTGTTCTGGCTACCCTTGCATTTGTAGGGTCGTTTTGCTTTGCGCTTGCTAAGGCCACAGGAGGTGCGAAGTTCGATCCGGAAGAGCAACTGTTGCTGGTACTTGCCATTGGCGCCGGAATATATTTTGCGCAAAAGGCCCGCCGCCTCAGAGAGCAGTGACTGCGCCTCTTGTTATAGCCTGCTCCAGCTTTTTTTGCAGATCTGCAAGCTGTACAGGCTTGTACAGGAAATCATCAAATCCTGCAGCCATTATCTGTTCCTGTTCTGTAACTGCTGCCGTAAAGGCCACAACATAAGCTCTGGCTTTCGACATTTCTTCTCTATTGCGGATTGTCTTTATCGTCTCATATCCGTTCAGCACCGGCATGTGCAAGTCTAAAAGGATAACGTCAAATGGTTTAGTCATTGTGGCGTCCAGCGCCAACTGACCGTTTTCAACAATCTCCGCCTCAAGTTGCAGACGGGCCAATTGTTTCTTTATGATGAGCCGGTTTACTTTGTCGTCTTCTGCCACCAATATTCTTAGATGCCTGATTTCTGGCGCCACAGCACTACTGGTTGCGGCGGGCGATGTCGTTTCCGCAAGTGGTAAGGTAAGTGTGAAATAGAATCTGGACCCTTTTCCAATCTCGCTTTCCATTTCAATCTTGCTGCCAAGTAGTTGAAGTACCTGGCGAACAATGGCAAGTCCCAGGCCCGATCCTCCATAATTTCGGGTGGTATCTGCGCTTGCTTGTGCAAACGCTTCAAATACTGCCGACTGGCGGTCGGCAGCAATGCCAATGCCGGTGTCAGTAACGCTCATGGCTACTGTTATCCGGTCCTGCGTTTTTCCGATAATGTTTGCTGAGACGGAAATGCTGCCGGTATCCGTGAATTTAAGGGCATTGCTAAGTAGGTTATACATCACCTGAGCCAGTCGGGTAGGGTCGCTGTTCACAACTACGTTTGATAGCGAGGTGTCGACATTCAGGTGAAAATCAAGATGCTTTTCTTCTGCTCGCTTTCTGAAACTTCTTGTCAGGTCATCGAGAAAACGCGATAGGCTGAAAGTCACTTTCTCGAGCTCCAGTTTCCTTGAGTCTATTTTATTAATATCGAGCACATTGTTTATCAGCGAAAGCAGGTCTATTGCAGATGAATGCAGAATTTGCAGGTTCTCGCGTTGGCGTTCGGTAGGTTTGTCCTCGATAAGTAGCTCGGCTATCCCTACCACAGAATTTAGTGGTGTGCGTAGCTCGTGCGACATAGTTGAAAGGAAATTCGATCGTGTGGCTGCCAGCTCACGCGCTTCGTTGATGGACAGCTCCAACTGTTTGTTAAGCTCTTCTTTTTCTGCAATGCTGTCTCGCAGGGCCATGTAAAATAGGTGATGAGCCACCACTATAGACGCGAAATTCAGCCCGATGACGATCTTTATTCCAAGAAGGTATGTCTCTTCGGGCTGTAGTGGTTGCAAAATGCCAAACATGTCCTGCAGAACAAATAACAGCACCACCGGCAATGTTGCAGCGACTGAATAGATAGCACCCAGCCTTGTCCCCAGTGTGTAGAAGCTGCTAAGGACGATCATTAAAATGAACTGCGTTGTAACAAGATTTACCCGGTGCGAATAAACGAAGATGCTGCTCCATACGATAAGCACACCTGCCGTAAGCATGGTATGTGCAAGTTGCTTCACTTTGTCCGGCCTGCTTAATAGTATTTTTGTGAGTGTCACATAAAGGATGCCGGCAATCACCGCACGAATCAGTTGGAGATTACTATGAGCTATGGCAAATTGGGTAATTGCCAGAGCAGATTTTACCATCGAAAAGATCAGAATGGTAAAGATGATACGGACACGGGCTTTGTCAAAGCTGCTCGTCTGGGTAGCAAGCGTTTTGCTCAGCGACCAATTGGTGAGGGGCAGAGTGGTATTCATGGCGGGACTGTGAAGGTAGTATTTCTAAATTACATATGCTTGTGTTTGTTTTTACATAACTAGCTGCAAAAAAGAAACGGGATGCTCCAGGCACCCCGTTTACGGCGAAGAAAAACTCGTGTATTAAAATTCTGCATTCTTTGGTGTCCTTGGGAAAGGTATCACGTCACGGATATTGGTCATGCCCGTAACGAAAAGAACAAGGCGCTCAAAGCCCAGTCCAAATCCGGCATGGGGTACTGTTCCGAAGCGGCGCGTATCCAGGTACCAGTACAGTTCTTCTGTCGAAATGTGCATCTCGTCCATTCTCTTTGTCAGCATGTCCAGGCGTTCTTCCCTTTGTGAGCCGCCCACAATCTCACCAATGCCGGGTGCCAGAATGTCCATCGCGGCAACTGTTTTGCCATCATCGTTCATGCGCATGTAGAAAGCCTTGATGTCTTTAGGGTAGCCGGTAACGATAACCGGTTTCTTAAAGTGCTTTTCTACAAGGTAGCGCTCATGCTCACTCTGCAGGTCAATGCCCCACTTCACGTCATACTGAAACTTCTTCTTCTTGTATGCAGGTGAATCGAGCAGTATGTTGATGGCATCAGTATAAGTTATGCGCTCAAATTTATTGTTCAGCACAAACTCCAGTTTCTCTACAAGTCCCATCTCGCTACGCTCGTTCATCGGCTTCTGTTTCTCTTCATCGGCCAGGCGCTGAGCCAGGAACTCCAGGTCTTCCCTGTTGTGCTCCATGGCATAGTTTATTACATACCTTATGAAGTCCTCTGCCAGGTCCATGTTGTCATGGATGTCGTTAAATGCAACCTCAGGTTCTATCATCCAGAACTCCGCCAGGTGGCGGGCTGTGTTTGAGTTTTCCGCGCGGAATGTAGGCCCGAATGTATACACCTCGCCAAAGGCCATAGCGCCCAGCTCGGCCTCTAGCTGGCCACTCACGGTGAGGTTGGTGCTGCGCCCAAAGAAGTCTTCCTTGAAGTCGATGCTACCATCTTCAGTGCGCGGCGGATTGTCAAACGGAAGGGTAGTGACGCGAAACATTTCACCTGCACCCTCCGCGTCAGAAGCCGTTACGATGGGTGTGTGCATATACACAAAGCCGCGGTCGTTGAAAAACTTATGTATTGCATATGCCAGCGTGTGGCGCACACGGAATACCGCCCCGAATGTATTGGTGCGGAAACGCAGGTGCGCTATCTCGCGCAGGTATTCCAGGCTAGGCCTGTTCTTTAGTTGCAATGGGAATTTCTCCGGGTCGCATTCGCCCAGTATGGTAACCGAATCTGCCTTTACCTCTACGCGTTGTCCTTTGCCTTGCGATGCTATCACGGTGCCATCTACACTTATAGATGCTCCATTGGTTATCTTCTTTACTATGTTCTCGTCAGTGCCCAGTTCTATCACCACCTGCAGATTGCCCATGCAGGAGCCATCATTTACGGCTATGAATTGGTTGTTGCGAAATGAGCGAACCCATCCCTTAATGTTTACTTTATAATCAGCCTCTGGCCTTGCCAGTATTTCTTTGATCTTGGTGCGCATGAAAATGTGTATTAAAAAAGCCCTCATAGGGCTTCAAAAGCGGTGCAAAATTAGGCGTTATTTGTCGAAAAAAAGGTATTTGACGGCTATCACAGCAAGGAAGGCGCCAAATATCTTTCTCAGTACGACATCAGGCAGCCCCAGGGCCACCTTGCTGCCCAGGTAGCTGCCTATAATGAACGATATTATAAGAATACCGGCAATTTTCATGTCTACATAGCCGGCCTTATAATAGTTAATAACTGCAAATATCCCGATGGGGGGTAGCAGTAGGGCAAGCGATGTGCCTTGGGCCATTTTTTGAGAAAAGGCAAAAAAGAACACAAGTGCGGGTACTATTACCATGCCCCCGCCTATTCCTACCATGCTACTCAGCAGCCCTGCTGCCAGCCCCACAAGGAGCAGTCCCAGTAAAGTTGCAATATTCATGATCTGTGAGTTTTTGCTGAAACTAAAAATACGCACGAATGGCGGTACTTCAAAAGTTCGCTTGGGTGCCATGCGCAAGAAATTGACCGGCCAGCCCTTATTCCCGCCGTTGTTGGTGTTCCTCACCAACAACCAGCACACGGGCAATTCCCACTAGTTCCTGATGTTCCGCGCGGCATTGGGAACTTCTGATAAAAGTAATTCTGTAAACGGAAAATGTCCTCGGCTTCGTCACTCCTATTTATCTTTGACCATCTCGAGGCTGTTGGTGAGGAACACCAACAGCGGCGGAAAACGATAAATGAAAATGGTATTTATTTTATTGCTTCTGTGTGCATTTCGAGTCGAAGGACAAGATACGGGTACGTCAATCAGATGGTCACCAGACAAGAAGCTTGTGTTTGGAGATTTCGCGGGACAATTAGATAGTTCCAACAAACATGGGGCAATTTCATTCTGTGACCTTAATGACGTATATCTTATCGATTACGACACGCTCGAGTATAATATTTTTGCTTTTTTTCGAAAAGATAAGTCTTGGATGAAGGTGAATGATACTGACTTGTTGTTTCATGAACAAATGCACTTTAATATAGCCGAGATTTACAGTAGGTCTGTCAAAAAAAAACTGAATCTACTTGCGAACAAGAAAGTGGATGACAGTGCAGTTTACAGGATATTTATAGCTGAAGTGGAAAAAATAAATGAGCTGAATTCTCAGTTTGATTTCGAAACACGCCACGGAACACTAGAGCAAGCAACTAAGATTTGGGCAGAGAAAATTAATTTTATGCTTGATTCGCTTTTGGATTTTGAGAAGCCGCAAGGTAAAATACATATACGGCCTATAGAATAGACCCAGTTCCTCGTTGTTCCTGATGTTCCCGCAGGGGTCATCAGGAACGTAGAATAAAACTCCGTCTTAGACGGCCTTCAAATTGTTATAGCTTCATTAAAGCAATGCCGCCCATTTCCGCAACTCAATGGGTAGTGTGCAGTGGTGCCGGTTCGCTTCTTTCGTTCCCTGAATTCCGTTCACAGAACGGCTTTATATTTACAGTTCCTGATGCCCCCAGTTCGCCGCAGGTTATACCTACGGCGGGTATGGTAGCCAGATTCCGTGCGGTGATACACTCACGTAGTTGGTTTCTTTTTCCGTTCCCAGTGAGGCGAAATCTTCAAAGTTCCTGCGTCACTTGGAACTTGTTGCCCCAAAAGTGAGGGCCTGGCTGATACAAAATTGTAGCCGCAAACCCTATTTTTGTAACGCATGTCCGTTACCATGAATATCCGTAGCACTCACAAGCCGTGCACAGAAAGGCTGTTGCGTTGTGCCATCAGTTGCCTTGTCTTGATGGTGTGCTTTTTGCCGCTCACAGGTGTTGCACAGGATACAACTTCTATTGACGGGCTCATGTCTGCCGCGCGTATTGCCGCATACGAAACAAAGGACAATGCAGAGGCTATAAGGCTGGGCAATAAGGCCCTGGCACTTAAGCCTGCCAACCCCGAGGTGCTTACATTCATAGGCCGCACCTGGTCGTGGGTGGGAAATCGCGATAGTGCTGTATCCTACTTGGACAGGGCTATTGCTTTGAATGGTGAGATGGAAGATGCCTACGCGGCGCTGGTAGATGTGTATTTCTGGAACAAGTGTAATGAGGAAGCGCTTACGGCAGACTCTTTGGGACTGCAGCATTTCCCGGCCTCGCGCGAGCTGAGACTGCGGAAAGCCAAAATACTTGCTGCCATGGCCCGGTACAAGCTTGCGCTTGCCGTGGCCGACACGATGAAGAATGAACATGATACCGACCGGGAGATCAGGGGAATGATCCTGGATATAAAGGACATGTTCTACCATAATAAGATATCAGTGAAACTAGACTATGCTCATTTTGATAAGCAGTTCCCGGACGACTGGCGATTTGGTAGCATTGAGTATGTAAAGGGAGGAAAGAAGGCGGCCTACGTTGCCCGTGTCAATTGGGCCGATCGCTTTGGTAAGCAGGGTTTGTTGTACGAGGTCGATGCCTATCCTAAACTTTCGCGCAAGTTTTACATGTATGCAAACCTGGGTTATTCGCCGGACGTAGGTGTATTTCCTAAGTGGCGCAGTGGTCTGTCGTTGTACTCCAATTTGCCACATGCGTTTGAGGCAGAGGCAGGTATCAGGTATCTCTACTACACCACCAATGCGTTCTTTTACACGCTCTATCTTGGTAAGTACTACAAGAGCTTCCTGTTCGGCGCCCGTGCCTACCTGGCGCCATCATCAAATGGCTTCGCCCGGGCGTATGTGGGAACAGCCCGGTACTATTATGGAGGTGTGGATGACTACGTCAATCTCACAGTAGCCACAGGAGTTTCTCCGGACGACCGCCGCTATAACCTGCTTGTGAATAGCAGCAATAAGTTGTCCTCAGAAATGGCTGAGCTGATCTTTAGAAAGGCTATTCGTAGGCTCAACGTAATAAGTGTCAATCTGTCTATCTACAAGCAGGAATATTTCCCCGGACTCATAGGCCATCAATACCAGGCGGGCATAGGTTACACCCGCAGGCTTTAACTATTTTTTCTGGGCGGTTGGGCCAAATCCCTGGCGAGTCATCTCGCCCCAGCTGTTCTTTTTACGGATAATGTCTACATATCCTTTTATCGCTGCCCAAACCACAAAAGGGTGAAACACGAAAGGCTCCGTTAGCGCAGTCAGCAGCAACTTCATCATGTCTGTGCGCCGGCGATACATGTTAAAAGTGGCCACCTCCATATAGGCAGCGAAAGCTGAGAACAGGTACCCGAACGAAATGATAAACGCCAGCAGTGCCAGGAAGGCATGCCAGTTGATGAGGCCCATAATGCTGAGTATAGTGAAAACAACCATTCCGAAAAACTCTATCAGCGGTGCCAGCATCTCAAAGAAGAACCAGAAGGGATAGCTGAGCATACCCATTACTCCATACCTGGGGTTCAGGAATAGAGGACTGTGCATTTTCAGGGTTTCTATGGTGCCACGCGTCCATCGGTTGCGCTGACGTCCCAGTATCTTGGTGCTTTCCGGTGCTTCTGTCCAGCAGAGCGGGTCGGGTATGTACGTAACGCGATAGGGACGTCTTTGCTCTTCCATATAGCGGCGCATGCGCACCACCAGCTCCATATCTTCGCCTACCGTTTTGTGATTGTAGCCGCCCGCCTCGATCGCTATTTGTTTGTCAAACGCACCAAACGCACCGGAGATCAGCAACAGCCCATTGATGCGCGCCCAAGCCATACGGCCAATGATGAAGGCCCGGATATACTCCAGCGATTGCATGCGCGCCCAGTAGTTTTCGGGTAGTCTTATTTTTTCAAGTCTTCCGTCCTTTATCTCGCACGAGTTTGCTATCCGCACTACACCGCCGGAGGCTATCACCTTCTTGCCTGTTTCCTCGAGGAATGGTTTCATCATCTTCAGCAGCGAGTCCTGCTCCAGGATGCAGTCTACATCTATGCACACTATATAGTCGTTGCTGGAAACGTTGATACCCACGTTCAAGGCATCTGCTTTTCCCCCGTTCACTTTGTCCACGACAACGAGTCGCTTGTACACAGCTTTGCGGCTTCTATACACACCACGCACCTCCTTGGTGGCTATCTTATATTGTACATGAAAGTCTATCTTTTCCAGGTCATAGCCGTCTATCAGCTTTTGCAGACAGTCGTCCTTGCTGCCATCGTTTATCACCACCACTTCCAGGTTGCTATAATAGAGTGATAGCAGCGAGCGCACATTCTCAATGATCGTAGCCCCTTCATTATAGGCAGGCGCCAGGATACTCACCGATGGTGCATGCGGAGACGATGCCAGCAGCCTGAAGTCAGTAAACTCATTCTTGTACATATACTCCCGCGACCCGCCTATGGAAGCAATCCCAATAACCATATAGGACGTCAGCAACGTGCAGGCATAGATGAATATGCCTATCGTCAGCAGGGTAGTGGCTATGGTTAGGATCGTCATTGTTCCAGTTCGTACAGCACTTGTTTAGAAATAGAGTTCAAAACAGTATTGTCATTTGCGAGCGACAGCAATTCATCCCAGCCTTCGGCGTCACATTGCGCCATTGCCCGCATTGCTTCCAGTTTCAATCCGTCATCTTCTTCATTCATGCGCTCCATCAGAAAGTTTCGGTCCAGGTCACTACCTACCATGCCAAGCTGACGAAGGATGAGCTTCTTATTTCCTTGTGTTTCCTGCCTGTATTGGTCCCTCATTATGCCGGCTGTTTCTTCGTTGCCTATCCTGCCCAGTGTTTTAATGGCCTGGGTTCGCAGAGCTTCGTTGTCTGCACACAGCAACTCCGCTACCTGGTCGTGCACATGAAACTGGTTGTAGATGTCGGCGATCTTCAGGGCAAAGATCTGTACTTGCAGGTTAGGGGAGGCGAGCCAGCCCGGTAACCCCGGCATTTCCTCTACGTTAAGTTTGTGCAGTTGTTCCAGTAACTTTAGCTGCTGCCATTCGTTGAGTGGCTGTGTCAGAATACTAAGGAATTCCAGGCCGGCAAATCCCTTAAATCCAACGGTGGCTGTCTGTGCTTCAGCTCGTACACCTTCAAACCAGCTATTGGTGTGTCGTTCTATTTCTGCAGCCATGTCCTGCTGGCCCATCATATACAGTTCATAGATGCCCCTGGCTTTCTTATGCCAAACCAGGCTTCGCATTCTGTTCAGTGAGTCCTTCTTTAATCCCAGTTTCAGGTATAAATCTACAATACTGTTTGATGCCGCTCCCTTCAGGTTCTTTTTTGCATTGATCAGGCTGTCTGTGACATAACGTCGATGTACTTCCTTTGCGAAATATTGCATCAGCCATGGTTGCATGGTAATGTTCACCGTGGTTTCTTCCAGCAGCGCTTCGCTTATCCATTCGTTTAGCTGCTCTGTAATTCTTGCGTGGCCGAAGTGTGTCTTCTTTTTGATGTATAGCCGAATGTAGATCATTGCTACCACAGCCAGCGTAATGATTGAAAAGAATGCGGCTGCCGCATACAGGCGCTCAGGGGAAATGAAGTTTTGTATTTCCTGTTGTCCGGTCACTTGGTTGTGTGGCTATTCTGTCTTTTTTAGCTGGTTCTTTATTCGAATGGTTAGCTCCGTGAGACTAAAGGGTTTTGCAATAAAATCATCCGCGCCCAGCCTAAACGCCTCCTGCACAATATGCTCCTGCCCCATAGTACTGAAAATGATCACCGGGATGTCCTTCTCCTCTATCGCCTTCACCGCAGAAACTATTTCCAGGCCTGAGGCGTAGGGTAGCATAAGGTCCGTAAGCACAATGTCCGGCATCTCAAGTGGTAATTTCTGCAGTCCTTCCCTGCCGTCACAAGCGCACACAACGTCAAGGTTTTCTTTCTTGAACTTTAGTTCTACGGTTTTCCGTATCAGGTTGTCATCTTCAATGAGTAATATCTTAGGCATGCGGTCCCCGTTAGATGCAAATGTAGACTACCGGATTTGTTATTCAATCCGTATTCATTTAATAAGTACGCAGAACACAAGGGGCAAGTTTGCGTATAAGTAAGTTATCGCTAAAATAGCAAAAAATGGCCCGATTGAGGGCATGCCGATGTATGTTGGGATATTTGATTTTTCCGTTCATGAACGGAAATCAACGTTTCGTGAACCGGTTTTGACTGTTGGTTGTTAAATATTGTATTTTGTTTCCTCCTGGCATTGATGAACAAGAAGTGGTTGATATTGTTTTTTTTTATGGTTTGTGCGCATTTTTCTCGCGCACAGCACCCGTTTTACTATACCATCACAGACGACAATGGGCTGCCGTCAAACGAAGTTTACGATATAGAGCAGGATAGTTTCGGCTATGTCTGGATAGGGTGTGATGCCGGCCTCTATCGCTATGATGGATTCCGGTTTGCCCGTTATAGCAATCGCGGGCAAAATGCTGTGGCTATCTCGGCGCTTCGATTCTCGGGAAGTTCGCTTTATTGCCAGAATTTTTTTGGTCAGGTATTCCGTCTTTCTGACGATTCATTACACATCGAAGCCGACGTAAAGGAGCGTGTCATGGGCCACCCGGAATATGCGGTAGCAGCCGATGGGCGGCTTTGGGTTACATTACCCGGTGGTGTTTACAGTTATTCCCGTGGCCGAGAAAGCGATAGGCTTTCAGTAGCAGACAGCGTCGTTCATGAAATAGAAATGTTGGGTGGCAAGGAATTGTATTATATAACTGGTAGTGGTGTATTATGGCATGATCGAAAACCCGGGTTTTCTTCGCCAGAAAGAATCACCTTGCCTGATCACCTCCTGGAGAACACAACTACGTATAGTTTACGGGCCTTCGGAAAGCGACTATTACTTACTGCTTACAATCCCAAAAGCAACCTGCATACTATTGCAGTCCTGAGTGATGGGAACCTCACAATGGTGCGCAAGTTCCGTTCAGATACTTTTGCCGAACGTCTTTACAACTTTGTATTGGTCGACGGTGGCTTTTGGGTTTGTACGTCTGACGGCGCTTACCTGCTCGATAATTCAGGGGAGATCAGGGCTCATCATTTTCCGGGGGAGAAGATATCAGATATGCTCATGGACAGGGAGGGAGAGTATTGGTTCTCTTCCCTTCAGAACGGTCTATTTGTTGTGCCGCATCCCCGGTTAATGCTGCTCAATTCCACTAATTCTACGCTTGCAGACGATAACGTCACTGCTGTTCAGCCTTTCGGTGAGAGCTCATTGCTTGTGGGTACATATGGGGGAGATGTGTATGTCTTTGACTATTTACATAACGGTCTTGAGAAGTTACCACGTAGTCCGGATATGGTCTACCGCAATGTGACCCGCATCATTCCCCGGGACGATGGCAAAATTATTGTTGCGCGTGGTGGTTTATCATCAATCGATCCGAAATCACGACGCGAAAGGTATTTTGCGGCCACCTATATCAGAGATATTGCAGAAGCCGGCGATAGTCTCTACTTTGTCTCTACACAAGCCATTAATGCGCTTTCGGTGCGGTCAGTGACTCACGATGGCTCCATCGTAAAGCAAGATGTACTTGTGAAGCGGTCTGGTAAGAAGGTATGCTATGAGGCGGCTACAGGTACATTGTGGTTCTCTCTCAATACGGGCCTGGCCTACCGGCGCGGCGCTGAGTTTCAACCATACTTGCTTGACAATAAACCTCTTTTTGCCAGTGCGCTATATGCCGATACCGGTGGCCTTTGGGTAGGCACCGTTTCAGACGGGGTGTACAATATCAGGAGCGGCAAAGTACAGTTGCACCTCGATGAGGCTACCGGCCTTTTGGGCAATAATATTAAGTGTTTTGCGTCCCGGGGCGATACGCTTTACATAGCCACGGATGTCTGCATCAATGTCAGGTATCCCGATGGCGCGCTCAGTTATATTCGTCATGCCAATGGTATAAACGCTAAGGAAATTAACGCAATGTGCGTAGCAGGGCCATTATTGGCAGTCGCCACGCTCCGGGGCCTATTCTACGTGCCGGTGGGAACAAAGTTTACAAACCGGTCAGCTCCCAACATAAAGCTTAGGTCTGTGGTTGTGAACGGGGTAGAAGTGCGCGGTGCAAACGTGAACTTGCCTTATGACAATCGTGACATAGTGGTTAATTTCTCATCTGTAGCCATGAGGAGCCGTGGACGGTTTAACTACATGTATCGCATCACCGGCTTTGAGGATGAATGGAAGGCGTTAGATGGCAGTACGGGGCGCCTGCTGATAAATCATCTTCCGGCAGGCAATTTTGGTTTCCAGGTAAAGGCAGTGAACGAAGATGGCGTGGAGTCGGGCATTGCTGCACTAAAGTTCCACATCCGACCGCCCTTCTGGCAGACACCTGCATTCTACATTTTGCTGGCGCTTACTACGGCTCTTTTGGTGGCGATATTATTTCTTATCCGCATTCGCTCCATTCAGCGCCGGGCCTCTATACGCGAGCAGATCACGACGTCGCAACTTACTGCTCTGAAGGCCCAGATGAACCCGCACTTTATGTACAATACGCTCAACTCTATCCAGGATCTTGTATTGCAAAAGGACATAAAGAACACTAATTACTACCTCAGCCGTTACAGCTCGCTCATGCGAAAGATACTTGACTCCTCCGGCAGCAGCGAGATAGAGCTGGCAGAAGAGGTGGAAATGCTGCAGCTATACCTGGAACTGGAGCAATTGCGTTTCGGCGGCGACTTTAAGTTTACCATTGATTGTGCACCCGGAATCGACAAAAACGGAGTTGAGATACCGTCTATGCTCATTCAGCCGTTTGTAGAAAATGCGCTGAAACATGGTCTGCTACATAGAAGGGGCGAGAAACGACTACGCATTGCTTTTTCCCGGTCTGGCACCGGTATTCTGTGTACAATTGCAGACAATGGTGTTGGCCGTGCGCGGGCGGCAGAAATTAAGGCCCGCTCTGCTGCCTCTCATAAATCTTTTGCAACGCAGGCTACCCTGAAGCGCCTTGAACTGATCAATGCAGGTCGTTCTGAGAAAGTGACTCTCGAGATCAGGGATTTGCAGGATGAACATGGGGCATTAGGTACAGAAGTGCTTATTTATTTCCCCTTGCATAGCAGGTCGTGAACTCAAACCTACCATTCATGATAAAGGAGGAGGGATTTAGTATTCAATTGATAATTTTGGAATGAACCGAAATATTGCCTGATAATAATGGAACTGATTCGTGCGGTAATTATTGATGATGAAGCACGTGCACGCAGCACGCTGGTTGCCCTGATTAAAGAGTTTTGCCCCAATGTGGAAATAGTTGCTGAATGTGCCTCTGTACCTGAGGGCGTTTTGGCTATTAACCAGAAGCGACCGAAACTAGTCTTTCTTGACATAGAGATGCCCGAATACAGCGGATTTGAGCTGCTTTCCTTCTTCCGCGATATCGATTTTCAGATAGTTTTTGTGACAGCATATAATGAATATGCGCTAAAAGCATTTGAGGTGTCAGCGACAGATTACCTGCTGAAGCCGGTGGATATAGATAAGCTTAAGGTCGCAGTGGATAAAGTGAGCAAGCGCGCAGACAATATGGACACGCAGAATAGAGTAGATGTGCTGAAAGATGCATTTAGCGCTGGCCAGTTCAATAAAATTGCGTTGCCCGTTTCTGAAGGTTTGCTGTTCGTTGAAGTACCCGAGATTGTTTTTCTCGAGGCGGAGGGCGCGTATACTACTGTGTGGCTAAAGAATGGCTCACGAATCCTGGTCAGCAAGAAGCTGAAATTTTTCGAAGAGATACTAGATGGTCGTCCTAATTTCTTTCGTTCTCACAGGTCGTTTATCGTAAACATCAACTACCTGAAGAAGTACAATAAGGCCGATTCATCATTGGAGCTTGACAATGGTAAAACGGTTTACATATCCAGGGAGCGCAAAGCTGATTTCGAAGAGCAACTTCGTATGCACAGGGTTACATTAGGGCAATAGAGTCCTTATAAGAAATACTTCAGAGCCGCCTTATGGCGGCTCTGTGCATTTGGTGAAGCGAGAGCGACGATTCGTGAATTGCAGCCATCGAACAGGGATATTCCTGCTGATTTTTGCGGTATCAATTTTTTCACCAATATCAACGATAATTATGAAAAAGACAATACTGAAAAAGACAATAGCTGCGGCTGGTTTCATTGCCGGCGCCCTGCTTGTTACTTCCGGTGTGCACGCACAGATAATTAATACCATTGCAGGCGATGGCGTTGCGGGCTTTGCAGGCGATGGCGGTCCGGCAACAGCTGCCAGGCTTCGAAATCCCATCAATGGGAAATTTGACGCAACGGGGAACTATTATTTCGCCGACTATAATAATCACCGTATCCGGAAGATTAATACTTCTGGTGTTATTTCTACAGTAGCAGGTACCGGCGCTCCTTCATTCAGTGGTGACGGTGGTGCTGCTACAGCGGCCGGCCTGAATTCTCCGGTGGGTGTAGCAGTGGATGGGTCCGGCAATGTATATTTTTCTGATCGTGCAAATACCCGTATCAGGATGATTAGTGCATCGGGAACTATTACGACAGTTGCCGGCACTGGCGGCGTTGGTTACACCGGAGACGGAGGTGCGGCTACTGCTGCAACGCTTAATTATCCTGGAGGTATAAATGTTGATGCTTCCGGCAATGTTTACTTTGCTGACGAGAGCAATAATGTAGTTCGAAAGATCACTGTCTCTACAGGTGTCATCTCCACGGTGGCAGGTAATGGTACCGCTGGGTATAGCGGTGATTTGGGAGCCGCAACGTCTGCCAAACTTGACCACCCCAAGGATGTAGTTGTAAAGCCCACAGGAGAGATCTATATAGCTGATTATGCCAATAGCAGGATACGCCGCGTAAATTCTTCAGGCAATATTGCCACCGTAGTGGGAACGGGTACCGCGGGTTTCTCAGGCGATGGCGGCTCAGCATTGAGTGCCCAGATAAACCATCCGCTTTATGTCTGGGCCGATACAGCTTCAGGTGATTTGCTGTTTACCGATGCCTGGAATAACAGGGTACGTAAGGTCAACGCTGCAGGCACTATTTCTACAATCGCTGGTAACGGAACATATGGCTACAGCGGTGATGCCGGCGCAGCCACTGCTGCCAAAATAGCAAACCCATCGGTAACTACAGATGCGTCAGGTGCTATATATCTATGTGACGAGGGTAACGACAGGATCCGGAAGATTACTCCTGCGCCACCTTCTCTTTCTGGTTTTCAGTTTGTTTGCGACGCTGGTGATACTACAATATTCGTCTCTACCGTTTCAGGTGGTACATGGAGCAGCAGCGATGTTACAATCGCTACAGTAGATGCGGCAGGTATCATCACAGGTGTAGCTCCCGGCTCGGCTTTGATCTCCTATACGGCTTCCTCTGGAGTTGGTACACGTTTCGTTACAGTAAGTGCCACACCGGCTATTTCCGGAACATACAGTGTATGTGTCGGAGCCACAACAGCGCTTTCAGCTTCTATTCCGGGTGGCGTTTGGGCTAGTCTTTCCACAGCAACGGCAACGGTCGATGCTTCGGGATTGGTTACGGGTGTCGCTGCTGACACTGTTTCTATTGGCTACATTATGACGTCAACGGCCTGCTATGCGGTGAAGATCGTGACTGTCGATCCGTGCATACCCACTTCAGTTGAGACTGTTGATGCTTCTTCTATGGAAGTTTATCCAAACCCGGCGTCAGAAAGTATCGTAATCAATTTGCCGGCAAACGGCATGGACCTGGTGGTTACTGATGTCCTTGGAAAATTAGTCTTCTCTAAGAAGTCTGTAGTTGGGAAAACTTTGAACTGCGATTTGTCACCCTTCCCATCAGGCAACTATGTTGTGAAAGCTATGGGTAATGGCCTTGTCTATCGCAAGAAAATCGTTGTTCAGAAATAATGCTATGGGGCTTTTCGCCCACGAAAATGTTGATAGCCACCATGAGTCCTATGACCCTGTCACTGTGTAAACAAAAAGTATGATTTTTCTGATTCTGTTCGGTTTTTGGAGGTGTTTCTCAGAAAAGGTTTGCGTCCGGAGGGCGCCGGTTAGTCCGGCGCCCTTCATTTTTTTTCACGCAAGTCGATCGTTTTTAGGCGGTAAGTGACTCTTGTGCACCGGGATGTGGAGAAAAAACCGGGCCATTTCCTCACCCGAAAAGTTAAAGTCTTACCTTTGCGGCTCAAATTATTATCTCTTTTTAAGTCTCGCAATGTTGCAGCAGGAGTCGATAGGAGCAAAGGAAGGTGTGACCATTATGGCACGGCTGCGCGATTACAATCAGTTATTGAAGCCAAACCTAAGCGGGATGGTCGTTTTCAGCAGTGTTATTGGTTACCTGATGGCGCCCAATATCGTCTTTACCTGGAACGATTTTGGCATGTGGCAGCGCATCATCACCCTGTTCGTAGGTGGAATGATGGTTACCGGCGGCGCAAACACTATAAATCAGATATTAGAGCGGGAAAGTGATAAGCTGATGAAGCGGACCCGCACCAGACCATTGCCGGAAGGGCGTATGGGTGACACAGAAGCCTGGATATTTGCAGGTGTTACCGGTATCGTTGGGGCTATATTACTTGCCGTCTATTTCACGCCATTGGCAGGTCTTTTGAGTTTCTTCTCTCTGCTGCTGTATGCATTTGCATATACACCTATGAAAAAGGTGCACCCTGTAGCAGTGCTTATCGGGGCTATACCCGGGGCGTTACCTCCACTTATTGGGTGGACGGCCGCTACGGGTAGTATAGATGGTGGTGGAATAGTGCTTTTTTCGCTTCAGTTCTTCTGGCAGTTTCCGCATTTTTGGGCTATTGCATGGGTAGCGTTTGATGATTATGCCAATGCAGGTATAAAGATGCTTCCTACCCGCGAGCGGGAGACAAAGTTTACTGCCATCCAGTGTATGCTTTATAGCCTGGTGCTTATTCCCCTTGCTATGCTGCCAATGATGCAGGGGCTTACCGGCACTGCCGGCATGTGGGTCAGCGTGGCATGTGGCGCAATGTATTTCGCTGCTTCGGTAGCCTTTTATGTGAAAAATGACTATAAGTCTGCGAGGCGCGTAATGTTTGCATCCTTTATTTATTTGCCAACGGTACTCTTAGCGTTGGTTATTGATAAAGGATAGTCTTGGAATTAGGAATTTGGTCCCGATAGCTATCGGGATGGAATTTGGAATTTGTGATTTGGGATTTGGAATTTGGGTTTTAGAATTTGTAAGTGATATGGGGCTAGGTAAAAATAAGGTGCGTAACACCTCCCTCTCCTTCGGAGAGGGCCGGGGAGAGGTTTCAATGGAAAGAAGAAAGATACATCCACAAAAATTCATGATGTGGGTAGCCATGGGCAGTATGGCTATGGCGTTTGCCGGGCTTACAAGCGGTTACCTGGTGCGCCAGGCCCAGGGCAATTGGCGTTATTACGACCTGCCAATGCTATTTTGGTATAGCACGGTTGCTATTATCATCAGCAGTGTAACCATGCATTTCGGTGTGCGTGCCTTCAAGAGTCGCGAAATGCCGCGATATAAAGCGCTGATTACCACTACGTTGGTGCTTGGCATTTTGTTCGGTATTTTCCAGTATGCAGGCTTTTACCAGTTATATCACCAATTGCAGCAGATAAGGATAAACGGCGAAACGCTCAATCAATCGGCTACCGTAAGGCTCAATGGTAACCCAAGTGAGTCGTTTTTGTTCATCATCGCCGGGCTCCACTTGCTTCACCTGGCAGGTGGCTTAATAGGTCTGACCATCGTATTTTTCAGGGCTTTCAGGGTTAATGTGAAGGTCTACAACGCTACCGGATTAGAGATCGCAGCCACTTATTGGCACTTCGTGGATATATTGTGGGTATATTTATTTGTCTTTTTTCTGGCAAATCAATAAAATTGTTTCGAAATTCGCGCCCGTATCACAACTTACACTTTTACAACATAATTTATGTCGCATTCAACAGTAGTTACAGCAGAACCAAAAGAGAATTTATGGATTGGAGGGCGTTCGCCATTCAACGTTAGTTACGGTAAAATGATGATGTGGTTTTTCCTCTTGTCAGATGCCCTGACGTTTGGAGCCCTTCTGATTTCCTACGGTACCACCCGTTTTTTCAGTGCCGTATGGCCCGACCCTAACGAGGTGTTCAAAGCTTTCCCGTTCATGGGGCATGCCAGCCTGCCACTTCTCTTCGTGTCGCTGATGACCTTTATCCTCATCATGAGTTCGGTGACAATGGTACTTGCGGTACATGCTGGTCACTACGGCGATAAAAAGAATGTTGCAAAATGGCTCCTTTGGACCATCATCGGTGGTATCTGCTTCCTTGCCTGCCAGGCTTGGGAATGGACACACCTTCATGGCGAAGTAGGTGCACTGTGGGGAGGCTTCACCGATCCTGCTACACCGGTTGAGCGTTTCGCGCATTTCTTCAACCACCACAATGCGGGTCACATCCTTGCAACTCAGCCAGAAGTGGCTATGAAAGCTACGCACAACTTCTTTAACTACTTCTTTACCATCACTGGTTTCCACGGTGGTCACGTAACGTCTGGTGTTGTCTTCAATATCCTGATCCTTGTAAACACAGTGAATGGTGTTTATGAGCGCCGCGGTCACTACGAAATGGTTGAAAAGATCGGTCTTTACTGGCACTTTGTAGACCTTGTTTGGGTATTCGTATTCACTTGCTTCTACCTCCTCTAATCGGGGCGGAAGCGCAGATATCACAACTCATAATTCATAACTCAGTTCATACTTTATAATTCAAGAAAATGTCAGCACATCACGGATCAGATAGCATACAGCATCTTTACGAAGGTGACCAGTCGAAATTGTACTCAGGCGTAATGGCCCACCACTCAGATATCAATTCATCTGAAAGCAAGCAGCAGGTTAAGAAGATTTGGAAGGTGTTTTGGATACTGCTCGTTATTACGCTCGTAGAGGTAATGCTGGGTATGTACTTCAGTCATGCTATGCCAAAGGCGCTCATTAACTTTGTATTCCTTGCCCTTACCGTTTTGAAGGCAGGTTACATTGTATCAATTTTCATGCACCTTGGCGATGAGTTCAGGGGATTTATCGTCACTGTTCTCGTACCTTTGTTCCTGTTCGTTTGGTTTATCATCGCGTTCCTCGCAGACGGTTTCTTCTGGCTTCGTATGAACAACTCTTCACCTAGCCGTGGAGATACGGTGAAAGAGCAAGTACAGCACGCTAAAAAATAATGAGTAAGAATAATTTCGGTAACAGATTTTTATTAGGGTTAGCGGTGGCGTTTGTGCTACCGCTTTCTTTTTACATGATAGCCAGGGTACTGTCTAAGGACAAGATTCACCTGCCGGGCCACTATGGCGTGGAGAGGGTAGAAAATGCTACTGTAGACGGCAAGCAAGTAGCAGATACCATTTACCACAAGGTTGGCGACCTTGACCTTACTAATCAGCTTGGCGACAACTTCTCACTTAATGGTACGCTGGATGGTCGTATTGTGGTGGTAAATTTCTTTTTTACCACTTGCCCTACCGTCTGCCCCAAACTCATAGGCAATACATGGTTGCTGCAGCGTGCCTTCAGGCGAAATCCGAAGATCGAGAACGGGCTGGACAATTCAGTGCACTTTGTCTCGATAACGGTAGATCCGGAGCATGATACCATACAAGCCCTGCGCGCATACGCCGACCGCTATAAGGCCGACCATGACCACTGGTGGTTTGCCACAGGCGACAAAAAGGCTATTTATGATTTTGCACGAAATGAGCTGAAGCTTGTTACCGGACCGGGTGATGGTGGTGCTGACGATTTCATTCATAGCCAGAAGTTGGTATTGATAGATGCTAAAAGGTATATCCGTGGCTACTATGATGGTTTGGACACTGCAGACGTGAAACGTTGTGCAGACGACATTGTTTTGCTAACAATGGAGAAGGAAAAGAAGCGCAAGTAAAATTAGAGTCAGTTTTTAATCGGGTGACTTTGATACACTCGCCATCAATAAATTTGTATTTCATTTCAGTTTATGATTGCTCCGGTTTTAAAGAAGAATGACAAGCAGGCCCGCCTGCTGATATTGACGGTATCTTTTGTGGTGTTTGCTGCAGTGGCGTTGCTCTCCAGGTTCAAGTTAGAGCTAAACCTGGGCTTCGATGTTCATTTGTTTGCCCTGGCTAATGCAGTTATCAATAGCGTGGTCACAATTCTGCTTATCTGGGCATTTGTAGCGGTGAAGAACAAGAAATATGAGCTGCACAAGAAAATAATGCTGGCGGCCATGGGGCTTTCAATATTATTTCTGGTGTCTTACATAGCTCATCACTTACTTGCCGGCGAAACTAAGTATGGCGGTACCGGGGTGATGCGAACAGTCTATTACTTTATATTGGCAACACATATACCCTTGGCTGCTATTATTTTGCCTTTCATCCTCTTTACAGCCTATCGCGCGCTGATAGGTGAATTTCCGAATCATAGGAGAAGTGCAAAGTATACCTGGCCGCTTTGGCTCTATGTAAGCATTACAGGGGTACTTGTTTACCTTTTCATCAGCCCCTACTACCAGTAAGCAGCCGCATTTTATTTAAGCTTGAAAGTGATCGGTATTGTGAAATAAACTCTCACGGGTTCTTCGTTTTGGTAGCCTGGAGTCCAGTTTGGCATGTCTGCTATGACCCGTGCTGCTTCTTCGTCACAGCCTCCTCCAATTCCGTTTATTACTCGCACGTTTGTAATGCCGCCATCTTCATCTACTACAAATTTGATCACAACTTTACCTTCGATCCCCGCCTTTCGGGCGAAACTCGGATAAACCAGGTTCTTGCTGAGGTAGTGGGGGATATTGAACCCGGCCATAGGCATCTGCTCTACATATACCAGGGGCGCATTCTTGCTTTCCTCGTTTCGTTGAACGCCCTTTCGTGTATAGTCTAAAGTGGGACGGGGCTTTAAAGTGTCGTCGTTAAATAGAGAATCAATATCTATTACCTGTTCTGAGTCGGTAGCCGACGGCTCTGCATAGTACGTGATCCTTTCTTTTAGCGCACCGGTTTTAGTGTTGTAGAATTTCCATGTGCCGTCCCGCTTTCCATGTAAGTACTTTCCCTCTCTCATTTTCTGCCCTTGCCGGGTGTAAAATACGATCTCACCTTCCCGGTACCTGATCCGGTTGCTCTCAACCTCAGTCCTATAACTGGTACAATAAAGTTCACCACTTGCATAGCGATCTTCGACTTTATACAAGTCATTTTCCCAACTGTAGTTTCTTACGTATTCGGCATGCTTTTTACTGGTAGGTGTCCAGTGCTCGTCAAAATAGTTGGTGCCGGTTTGGCAGGAAGCAACAGCGGGCCACAAGAAGAGGCAAATGAGCAGGATATACTTAAACATAATGCTCCAAATGTACTAAATGCCCACAATCAGCATTCCCGGTTTCTAATTTCTGTAACTTTGCAGCATGAAAAGGCTGGTACTTATTGCGGGTTTGATGATGATAACTGGTGGCGCGGTGCTTGCACAGGGGTGTTCAGTATGTACCAAGACTGCTGCCGGCCTGGACAACAAGAGTGCTAAAGGCCTGAACAGAGGTATTCTATACCTGGCGCTGCTACCTGCAGGCATCATGGGTACAGTAGGTTTCTTCTGGTGGAAGGGACGTAAATAAGCTTCTCTGCGAAATTCTGGCTTCTCCATGTAACTTTATTGGTGATTGTACGTTTAATAGTATCATCACAAAATCTACCGATCATGAAAAAGGTTATTCTCGGATTCCTGGCACTTGGGTCCACCATGTTATTTTCGTCCTGTGGCAGCAACGTGCTGACTGGGGAAGGTGAAAAGACCACCGAGGTACGTAGCGTTAAGGCCTTCGACGCTATAGACGTGAGCCTTGCCAGCAACCTTAAAGTGAATGTATCCGAGGGTGCTGATGAACGGGTGGAACTGGTGGGCTACAGCAACGTGATGAAGCATGTGAAGACCGAGGTGAAAGGTGGGGTATTGCATGTGGACCTTGATCTTGACGACTCCTGGGAAGTGGAAGAGAGCGATCTGGAAGTGCGCATTGCGATGCCGTCTATCAAGGCGATGAGCTTGTCGGGTACTACAGACGCGGAAGTAGCGGGCACCATAAAAGGTAGAGACTTTTCGCTGGATGTTTCCGGCGCTGGTGCAGTAGTGGTAGACAATGTCCAGGTGGACAACCTTGCTGTGGACCTTTCCGGAGCAGCCGGGCTGAAGATAAAAAGCGGCACAGCGCGCCTTTCAAACATGGAGATGAGCGGCGTAGGCGGTGTCGATGCCGAAGGGCTTCAGACCGAAGAAACTATCGCTTCGCTCTCCGGTGCGGGTGGCGCAAAGGTGTGGGCAACTAAAAAGCTGGATGCAAGCATCAGCGGCGCAGGCTCTATTAAGTACAAAGGCCAGCCAGACGTGGCCAGGCACATCTCGGGCCTTGGTAGCATTTCGGCAATTGATTAATGCGGCAATCGCCCTAACTTTAGGTTAGAGAATATAACCTATGCGAATATCATTTTTATTGAAGGCAGCGGTGCTGTCCGTAATGAGTTTGAAAGCGCTGGCCCAGGACCCGATAGAGCACCTATGGCTTAGCGAAGAAAAGACTGGTAAAATTCAGATCTACAAGGCTACAGACGGCAAGTTCTATGGCAAGCTGGTGTGGCTGAAAATTCCCAATGAGGACGGCAAACCCAAAGTGGACAAGCACAATCCTGATAAGGCTAAACGAAACGACCCTATACTGGGCATGGTGCTGATGCGTGGCTTTTCGAAGGCCGATGATAGGCACTATGAGGATGGGACGATCTATGACCCGAAAACCGGAAAGACTTACAGTTGCAAAATGACGCTGAATGGCGACAATCTGGATGTGCGCGGCTACATGGGTATATCGCTAATTGGAAAGACTACGAAGTGGACTAAAACAGATTAGTCTAAGCTATCCGCCGCACTGCTGGCTTCTCCCCCTTATCCAGCCCGGAGAGCAGGATCAGGCCTGGTTTCATACCCGGCTTCAGAGTGCCCACCAGGTCATTCATCTGCAGTGCCTTTGCTCCATTTGCAGTGCCCCAGTGCAGCAATGTTTCCCAACTTATTTGCGGGTAGTGTTCTTTAATTGTTGTCAACTCTGACAGTACACTCAGTGTATGGTTTGACGCCAGGCTGTCTGTCCCGATGCAAATGTTCACTCCTTCGCTGATGAAGGTGTTTATGTCGGGCAGGCGCCCTTCTATATACAGGTTTGCATTGGGGCACAGGCACCAGTGGGTTTCTCCGGCATAGGTGCGCGCGCACTCAATGTCATAAGAATCTGAGTAGGTGTTATGCACTAGTACATAAGATCGATTTGGCGATAGCCATTGCATATACGACTCCAGTGAAGGTTTGCCGGTGGGTGCAAAGTGGCCATCATCTATGCCTAGCTGAGCTAGCAATTCGCGCACCTTCCCTTCTTTGCGCATATAGAACTTATTTTCTTCCTCACTCTCCTGGTTGTGGATGCTTATTACCGAATTCGGTTGGTGGCTGTCTATAAGCTTGAATAGGGTTGAGGAAACCGAGTAGGGTGCATGCGGCACTATACTCTGTCTCACCATCTTATTGGTAGATTGCTGCTCTGCAAAGGCATTGAACGTAGCCTCGGCATAGCTAAATGCTCTGTGTGCTCCTGCCTCGTTAAAACCAAGAGCCTCTACGAAGGTCTGAAAGTGTATTTTGTCTTGCGCCCTCAGGTCCAGCGTGTCCGTAGTGTTGGCTATATCGCCCACGGCCACAATGCCATTCGCCAGCATCTCGTCAAATGCTCTATGCCTCGCTTCTCTTTTCTGATCCTCTGAGAACGTGTCCCGATGCTGTGGTATGTTCCTAAGGAAGGGAATTAGCCCAGTGCGCTCATTGGCCACGCCTTTCATGTGAGATAGCTCCAGGTGGCAATGTACATTCACAAAGCCCGGGGCCAATACGCCGTCGAAATGGGTAGCTCCTTCTATCCTTTGGTCATACAAGGCAATAACGGTACCGTCTGCGTTCAGCTCAACGGTAGTTCCCTCCGGCAACCATCCATAGCCGTCGTGAATTTTTGTGGCGGTAAACAGAGGCATTATAGAAATTGATTTGATAGGGTATCTAAAGTACTATGATTTGAAGTGTTTTAAAAGAACTATTTCACGCTCGTCCAGGAAACGCCATTTGCCACGCGGCAGGTTCTTCTTAGTAAGGCCGGCATACATCATACGGTCCAGCTTGTCTACCACATAGCCCAATGACTCAAATATGCGACGCACTATGCGGTTCTTCCCGCTGTGAATCTCCAGTCCCAGTTCGTTCTTTTTGTCCAGGTAGGCTATCTCGTCCACAGGGGCCTTACCGTCTTCCAGCTCCACACCCTCCACTATCTTGTCGAAATCAGCTTTTGTCAGCGGCTTGTCCAGCGTTACATGATATACCTTCTTCACATTGTAGGAAGGGTGAGAAAGCTTTTGTGCCAGCGTGCCATCATTGGTCAGCAGTATCAGCCCCGTTGTGGCCCTGTCCAGTCTGCCTACGGGATACACACGTCCCACTTCGGCATTGGCTACCAGGTCCATCACGGTGCGGCGTCCACGCTCATCTTCACTGGTGGTGATGAATCCTTTGGGCTTGTTCAGCAGCAGATACACCAGCCCTTTCTGTGGCTTCAGCTTTTTGCCGCTCAGGGTCACCTGGTCACCTTCATTGATCTTGTGGCCCGGGTCTGTAATAAGCTCGCCATTTACTTTAGCCTTGCCTTGCTTCACCAGCTCGGCTGCGTCGCGGCGGCTACACTCACCACTGTGGGCTATATATTTGTTCAGCGGCATGGGGTAGGTTGCAGCAGTGGGGCGCTTCGCGCGTTTGTCGCCGCTTACTTCCCATTCGTCATTGTCACCATAGTATTCTGCTTCGTCCTCTATTTCAGGTTTCGTCTTTGCCTTCCGCGGCTTGAATTCCGGCGCATCGGCATAGGTGTCGCGCTTATAGTCTTCTCGGCTCTTTTTGCCCAGTGGCATTCCTGCAAATGGCTTGCGGTCACTGCCAGCGTTCTTTACGCCACGCTTTGGCCTGTCAAATTCCTCACCTCCCTCCTTGTCTTCAAAACGCTTACGTGCGAATGGCTTTTCTGAGCGGTCGTCGCTGCGTTTGCCATATGGCTTCCTATCACTAAAGCTCCATCCTTCGCCGCGGTCATCTGTTGTTCTTGGTTTGCGAGCTGGCCTGTCGTTGTCCTCGCTGCGGAATCCCCCTTCACGCTTTCCGTAGGGTTTCCTTTCAATGCGGTCGTCATCGCTACGCCTGCCATATGGCTTCCTATCTCCAAAGCCGCGGCTATCGCCACGCTCGTCGTTATTCCTCGGTTTGCGTGCCGGCCTTTCGTTATCATCATTGCGGAATCCGCCTTCACGTTTTCCGTAAGGTTTCCTTTCAGTGCGGTCGTCATCGCCGCGCCTGTCAAATGGCTTCCTGTCGCCAAAGCTGCGGCCCTCGCCGCGGTCGTTTTCTGTACGAGTCTTACGCGCAGGCCTGTCGCCATCATCCCGGCGGAACCCTCCTTCACGTTTTTCAAAAGGTTTCTTGGCTTTGAAGTCGCCGTCCTCACGCTTTTCAGGCCTTGGCTTGCGGGCGGCAGGGCGCTCCATAGGGCCACGGCTTTCTTCAAACTTCCGCATGTTGAATTTTTTCTCGGCGCGTTCAGGCCTTGGTTCATCGCCCTCGCGCGGTTCGCGTGGAGCTGATTTGCGATCGCTGCGGTAGTTGTCGCCATCCTCGCGGGGCGGTTTTCGCCATCCCGGGCGGAAGGGTTTTTGCTCCTCGCCACCGTTGCGCGGGCCGCGGGCAGGGCCGCCACGCTTATCATCATTACGGTCTGACGGCTTCCCTTCACGCTTGCCGAACTTTCCGCCATTGTCCGAACCTGATGATAATCTTTTATTCATATATTGCTGATTAGTGCCTGCAAAGGTATCACAAATAAGCCGGTAAACGCTGTTTATAGATAAGGACATCAAGAGAGGCGGGCTCTGAAACTGGCTACACAAGAAGCGCTCATTCGGCCTCACCCGCCCTTTTGGGGCGGGACGGGGTGGGGCTACACACGTTGCGCAGGGTTTGTTAGCATTGGAATGAGCGGGCTAAACACCCATCCGTCAGAAATGCATGAATGCAGAGGAGCATTAGCCTTACATTTGCAGCTAATGATAACCCAGGCATCGATACAGGAGGTGATGGCTCGTGCGGACATTGTGGACGTACTGGGACAATTCATAAGACTTAAGAAAAGGGGAGCTAACTACATAGCCAATTGCCCTTTTCACAACGAAAAGACACCGTCTTTCAACGTCTCTCCGGCCAAGGGCATCTACAAGTGTTTTGGCTGTGGGAAGGCTGGCGATGTGCTCACATTTATACAGGAGCACGAAAAACTCACTTATCCCGAGGCAATTCGCTGGCTGGCAGACTACTACAAGATTCACCTGGAGGAGACTGAGCGCTCGCCGGAGCAGCAAATGCAGCAGCAGGCCAGTGAGTCGCTGCGTATTCTGAACGAGTATGCTGCCAACTATTTTTACGACACACTCTTCAATACTGAAGAAGGCCAGGCGGTGGGCCTCAGTTACTTTAAGCAACGCGGTTTCCGCAAGGAGATAATAGACCGTTTTAAGCTGGGCTATAACCCTGAGCGAGGTGACCAGTTTTACCGGGATGCCAGCGCAAAAGGGTATAGCGCCGAAATGCTGGAGAAAGCGGGTCTGGCCAAGAACCGCAACGGCATTTACCATGATGTGTACAGGGGCAGGGTCATCTTCCCCATACATGGCATGACCGGCCGCGTACTGGGCTTTGGTGCGCGCATACTGAAGACTACAGAGAAAGCGCCTAAGTACATAAACACGCCGGAGAACGAGCTCTATGTAAAGAGCAAGATACTCTACGGCATGTACCAGAGCCGGCAAGCTATAAGCAAGCAGGATGAGTGCCTGCTGGTGGAGGGCTATACCGATGTGATATCGCTGCACCAGGGTGGGGTAGAGAATGTGGTGGCCAGTAGCGGCACATCGCTCACCGAAGACCAGCTGCGCCTGGTGGGTCAACTGACAAAGAACCTCACCATCCTTTATGACGGGGATGCGGCAGGTATAAAGGCTGCGCTGCGTGGGCTTGATATGGCCCTCTCCAAGAGCTTTAACGTGCAACTGGTGCTGCTGCCTGATGGGGAAGACCCGGACAGTTTTGTGCAGAAGAGTGGGGCCGCACGCTTCCATGAATATATTGAGGAGCATAAGCAGGACGTTATCAGCTTCCGCCTGCAGGTGGGGCTTAGCGATGCCGGCAATGACCCCATGAAGCGCTCCAAGCTAGTGAACGAAATAGCAGAGAGCATTTCGCGCATCAACAAGGCAGAGGATTTTGCGCTGCAGAGCCACTACATAAAGCTGGCCTCAACAAGGCTGGCAGTGGATGAGGCGGGCCTGGTAAACCTCATAAACAAGTATATACGCGAGCGGATAGAGACCGAACAAAAGCAGGCACGCCGCGCCGAAGGTGTTCAGCCGCAGGATGATGTGATGCCGGCACCTGAGCACATAGAGGGTGAACCTGACATGCCGCTCACGGGCAATAAGAAAACCGGAGAAGAGGAACAGGAATGGCAACTGCTGCGTGTGCTGGTAGAGTATGGCCCCAAGCTATATGAGGGCGAGATAACAGTGGCCAAACACATAGGCGACCTGGTGGACCCTGACTTGTTTGTAAACGAGATGGTGAAGCAGCTATACACGGCCTACATGCAGGACTATGCCGAAGGGCGCGTGCAGGATGTAGCCTATTTTATGCGTCACGAAAACTCCTCAATAAGGACCAAGATGGCGTCCCTGCTGCACCCCAGTATGAAGGACAGCGACAAATGGGTGGATCGGGTAGGCCTTATTCCGCATCCTGAAAATGTGATACTGGAGAACGACGTAGACAGCTCGCTCTGCTACTTTGAGCTGAAGAAGATTCTGAACCTGCAGGCACAACTTGCCGAAAGACTGCAAACTGAACAAGACCCCCTTACCCAGCAGGTGATACAGGAAAAATTCATGGGGTTGCGGGCCGTAGAAAAAGAAATACTGAAGCGTCACCGGACTGTGGTATTCAAGCTGCAGAAGTATAAAGGATAAGTCCCAAGGAGGTGCATATTGATTCGGAAGCGATGCAAATGACCAAAAACTTGTTTGATAATTCAGACCGTATGCCTGACAAATACTCAATCACTGCCTATAGCATTTTGTTCTCTTGTTTGCCAACCGGGAAAAAGCGGGCGCTAATATTGAATTTGGATATAAATTTGAATTTTCCTGTGTTGTTTCGCTGTGTTTTATAGCGCAAGAAAAACGATATAGATGTAGATTGCGATACGATACCTACGTATGACAACCTTTGACAACGTTCATCGCAGACTCTTAGTGGTGATTACGCTCATACTGTTTTTGCCATTGCTTAACAGTGTGCTGGGATTTGTTAAGAGCGGCCCGCTTGAAGGCGTTGTAAAGGTGCCTGAAAAGGTAGATATTTCTTTGCATAGCTGGTGGGATGGTAGCTTTCAGGAGTACCAGAATGAATGGGTAAACGAAAACATTGGATTCCGCCCGGACCTTGTTCGTATGAATAACCAGGTAAACTATTGGTTGTTCAGAAGATTTAACGGAAACTCCGTGGTGATAGGGAAAGACGACTACCTGTTTGACCGGGCGTACATCGATGAATATAACGGACTCAATTATTCAGGTGACATTGCAATACTTTCCCAATGTGCAAAGCTGAAAATGTTGCAGGATACGATGCAACGGGCAGGTAAGGTACTCATATTTGCAATAGCGCCTTCCAAGCCATATTTGTATCCCCGGCATGTTCCCTCATACCTTACCATAGAGCGAAATTTCCGGACGAATTATGAATCATATAGCCGGGTTATGGACTCACTTGGAATCCGGCTTTTGGATTTTAACGGAAGGTATATGAAGGAAGCTGATACCGGTGCCTGTCATCGTATGGCGAAGAAAGGCGTACACTGGAGCGTGTATAATGCTACGACCAGCTTTCAAAAGTTTACCGGCTTTGTTGAACATGCTTGTTCCGTTTCCTTGCCGCACCTTTTTATCGATAAGTTGGAGATCTCGAACACTGCTCGTCCTCCGGATAACGATCTTGCACGAATTACGAACCTGGTATATCCTATAGCTAAAGAACAGCTCGCGTATCCACAAACCCATTTGGCCGACACGGCAGGCAGTACCCGGCTGCGTATGATATTTATTGGTGATAGTTTTATGCGCATATGGTATGATCTGGGGTTTCTCGGTAATATCGGCTCCAGGTGGGAGTTCTGGGACTATTTCAATACTCTTTGTAACGATGATGTGTTGGCCGGCAGAGCACAGAAGGCCCCATTGACAGAAACCCACTGGAAAAAAAGTCTGGATTCAGCGGAATGTGTGGTGTTGATGTTTACCCCGCCTAATCTTGCATGGGCATTTTCGCCCGGCTCCTGTGTTGGACCGATGTTTGACTATTACTTTCCGGAATTGGCTGCATCTAAAAAAAATCAGGAATGACCTTCAGCAGCCTAATCTTTATTTTCTGTTTCTTCCCGGTTTTTTTTGCAGTCTACTTCGCTGTACGTAAAGACTATAAGAACCTGTGTATCCTGGCAGGGAGTATACTTTTCTATGCCTGGGGTGCACCGCGATTCATATTCGTCATTCTAGGAACAACTGCTTTAGACTTCTATGTTGTTCGGGCTATGGCCGCTTCTGCTCGTCTTTTGAACAAACGTTTACTGTTAGGGTTTTCATTAGCGATAAATCTTGGTCTTTTATTCTATTTCAAATATTTTAATTTTTTTGCAGATAGCGTCAACGTTGTGCTAGATAAGTTTCATCTCACTACGCTGCCGTTGATGAATTTAGTGCTACCCATAGGTATATCATTCTACACATTCGAAACGATTACCTATGTAGTGGATGTGTACCGGGGCGCGCACAAGCCCATGAGCAGGTTTTGGGACTATCAGTTGTATATCCTGCTTTTCCCCAAACTTATAGCAGGTCCAATAATTCAATATCACGACTTTGCGTCGCAAGTGGCGGGACACACCGATAATGAAACATCAGAGAATATACTCCGCGGCTTCTATAGGTTTTGCATTGGCCTGGGGAAGAAAGTGCTGATTGCAAATGTTGTAGGGAGTGCAGCTGACGAGATTTTTGCGCTTGGCGAAAACCTTGGGACAGTGACCGCCTGGATAGGAGCAGTCAGTTATTCATTCCAGATATATTTCGATTTTTCAGGTTATTCGGACATGGCTATTGGCATGGGCAGGATGATGGGGTTTCGCTTTCCCGAGAATTTTGATAGTCCCTATTGCGCCACCTCTATTACGGGTTTCTGGCGAAAATGGCATATTACCTTAGGTGCCTGGATGCGCAACTATCTGTATATCCCCCTGGGTGGTAACAGGGTGAACACCCGCACAAGGTTATATTTCAATCTTTGGTTGGTCTTCCTGTTGTCAGGTCTGTGGCATGGAGCCGCATGGGGCTTTATAATCTGGGGCGCTTATCATGGTGTATTCCTGGTATTGGAGCGAATGTTTCTTGGGCGCTTTCTCACACGCCTTGGGAAATGGGCTGTTTTGTACACTTTCCCTGTTGTGGTTATTGGTTGGGTGTTTTTCCGTGCCGAGCACTTCGCACCCGCTATGCGGTATTTTGAAACCCTGTTTGTGTATAGGCCGGACAGTATGTATTGGCGACCAGACACTGAGTTTATGGTTGTAGCTGCAATCTCCTGCATGTTTTCATTTTTTGCGCTTACACGTGTGGGCTTGAAGGTGCAGGACAAGATATTTTTTGGCCAATACACCTTGCGCTTACATTATCTCATTTCCTTTACTTGTATTGTAATACTGCTTTTATCTGCCGGCAGGATAACAACGTCCACTTTTAATCCGTTTATTTATTTCCGGTTCTGATACGCGCGTCTCACGGCGTAGAATGGAATAAGGGCGGCTAGATGGATGGCATATGTGTCTTTTAATTGCTTTCATGGCTTAATTTCGGAATAGGCTTATGAGAAAGATAGAAGCTGTCCTTGTTGTACTGTTTATTTTGTCAATTATCCTTGATAAGAGTGGCTACGTTGGTTTTCTAACTGTTTTTACATCCACTACTCTTCTTGGGAGTTTTTACCTGTACCTGTCATTTTTTCTACTCAACGATTTGCCGATCCGGGGAATGTCCTGGACTGTATTTCGTAGTTCCAGGAAGTATCCTATTGTCGCAGGCATAGGGTTAGGTATGTCTGTTTCCTCAATTTTCTGTAGTGCCATGTTTTTCCCAGGTAGCGCCATGATGCTGGTATATTCAATGATACTGCTGGCGGCAGTAGCATTGTATGCCCGGCTGAGAACTAATCCTACTTCAAATGCGGTAGCGGTCAGGACTTTAGTGCGGTGCGTAGTTGCCATTACGCTAGATATGTTTGTTTGGTGGATAACGGACTAATGAGTTACAGTGAACTGCTGCCACAACTCGCCGAAAGACTGCAGACAGAAAATGACATACTGCGTCGCCACCGCACGGTGGTATTCAAACTGCAGAAGTATAAGTAGGTAGGTCAAATCAAAGGCCGTCATTACTGTTGTTTTCACAATTTTCCCGGCGAGCCTGTAGGGGTATTGGACCACCCTGACGTCATAAATTATCGTGTGGGAACTATCTTATGATGAAAGCAATTTCTAATTTAGCAACTGACCACTACAGATCACCTGAAACGCTGCTTTCAAAAAAGTAGAATTGTTATGAAGCTTGAACGCTCAGACGTGCCACCCGAATTTATAGACCTCTTTGTGAAAACTATTGGTATTCGCGATGAGGATTTTGAAATTGTGTTAAGTCACTACTCAAAGCAATACTTGCCGGCGAAGTACTTTTTCCTGCGCGAGGGGGAGGTATCTGACCGGGGCGCGTATGTGAGCAAGGGTTGTGCAAGGAACTTTACTATAGATAGTAATGGTGGAGAGCATACACACCATTTTGCTTTTGAGGGGTGGGTGCTGGGCAGCCTGGAAAGCGTGTATTGCGGCACGCCCAGTAGCTTTAACATCCAGGCGCTTGAAAATTGTGAGCTTCTGTGTTTTACAAAGAAGTCTATTGACGAGTTGGAGGCGCGCTTCCGTAAGTATAAAGAGTGGCATATAGAAAAGCAGCGAAAAGCGCATCACGCTGTTATTACCCGGCTGCTAGAGGTAAAGACATTGTCTGTGGAGGAGCGCTACCTGAAGCTGATTGAGAAGCACCCGCATATATTTCAGCGCATATCGCTGCAGCACATAGCTTCCTTCCTTGATATTGAGCCGCCCTCGTTGAGCCGCCTTCGGAAGCGACTGCACAGTAGATAATTACTTAACCGAGGTTAATTCTGTTTTTAACCGGGGTTATGTGATTCCAGTTTTTCTTGTTCCATCTTTGTGTTCTAATCATCAATAACATGGAACACCAAAACAATCATCCTACGCCTGAGCGTATCATGCAGATCGGAACGGGTTTCTGGGCATCAAAGGTCCTGCTCACCGCCGTTAACTTTCAACTCTTTACGTTGCTTGCTCAGCGCAGAACTATGTGCGCTGCCGACATAAAGTCGCACCTGGGGCTGGGCTGCACAGACCGCAATGTCTATGACTTCCTGGATACCCTCACGGGTTTCGGCTTCCTGGAGCGCGAGGGCCTCTGCGAAACAGCCGTTTACTCAAACAGCATGGACACCGATTTTTTCCTGGATAAGGCAAAACCGTCCTACATAGGTGGCATGCTGGAAATGCTGAACAACAGGCTGTTTGGCTTTTGGGGCAACCTGGAGGAGGGGCTGAAAACCGGCCTGCCGCAAAACGAAGCAAAACATGGCGGCGACTTGTTTGGCACCCTGTATGCTGACGAGGCGCGCCTCAGGGAGTTTATCCATGCTATGAGCGGCGTGCAGATGGGCAACTTTATGGCGTTTGGGCATGGCTACGATTTTTCAAAGGCTAAGACATTGGCAGATATAGGCGGCTCTGCCGGTATGCTATCATTAATGGTTGCCAAACACCAGCCGCACATGAGCTGCACCAGTTGGGATCTGCCGCAGGTAGAGCCTATAGCAAAAGAAACCATCGCTAAGTTTCATATGCAGGAGCGCGTCACTGCTTCCAGCGGCGATTTCTTCAAAGACGATTTCCCGAAGGCGGATATAGTAACCATGGGCAACATTCTGCACGACTGGGATGAGGAGACCAAGCTGATGCTGATGAAAAAGGCATACGACGCGCTGCCACAGGGTGGGGCGTTGGTAGCCATAGAAGGCATTATAGACGACGACCGCCGGAAGAACGTTTTCGGCATGATGATGAGCATCAACATGCTGATAGAAACGGGGAGTGGCTTCGACTACAGTTTTGCCGATTTTAAAAAGTGGGCAGCCAAAATAGGATTCTCATCTACGGCCCTGATGCCACTGGCAGGCCCCATGAGCGCCGCTATTGCCTATAAATAAGCAGGAGTAAGTTTTCCTCCACCCGTTGCACTGGTATATTGGCTATGAGTAGTTAACTACCGAACAACGGGTGGTTTTTTGTGACCTTCATTTCGAACAAAGTGCAGGTAGCAAGTCAATTGAGAAACCTCCTGAGCATTTGCGCGCCTGCTTAAAGATACTTCCGTCCACGGAGGGCCTTTTCTGTCATGCCTCGTGCATTGCGAAATCCACCGGTCGTGGCGTTCTAAAAGCTCACTATAGAATGTGTTAGCCCCCCAAACACCTCCTCCCATTACGGGGAGTCATCAGGACATTGGCGAATAGGTGTTTCGTGACCTATGCTGCAATATTGGCTTACGATTATTTCGTGGATAACGGGTTGTCCTTTTTTAATTTAAATATTTTGTTCATGTCTTCGACAATCAGGTATAGCTGACAGATGTTATTGTGCTCAAACGAATTATTGGTTTCCACGAGTGCATTAGCTGCATTATACGTAGATACAGACCTGTTTACCATTTGCAGGCCATAGCCGGCCTCAACCCTTAGTGGAACCTTTGTGCGCAATTTGTAGCCAAGGAGGCAAAATGTACGGTTTTGGTCCAGCAGCTTATCGCTGTAAACGTTATGCCCGAGTCCTGCAAAGAACTCATTCCAGGTGTTGATGTAAAACGTATTTGCCTCCAGGGATTTGTGGTCGCCAAGTGGTATCAGTGCGCGCAGGAAGTACCTGAACCTGAGCCTGTGTCCGGCCGACTGGAAGTCGTCTCCCTCGCCATAACCAAACCCGGTTGCCACGTCTGTCACTTTAGTTCCCAGCATTCGATATTCAAACCGGAAACGGTGATCTATTGCCACACGACCGATTTTGTCGGAGATAGTGACCTGGGGACATATTCTTAGCTCTGGTTGAATTTTTTTAACGCCACCGCTTTCGATAGCAGGAGAATAGGTTTCCCAGAAGCCTATGGGGGATAAGGACAGTCTCACCTTATCGTTGACCTGGTAATGTATCCATGGGCGATATACATGCTGGAACTTATTCTTAAACGGGTCGTTAGATCCGTTGGCTACGTTACTGGCGTCAGACATACGGCGATACTGGTAATCGAGCTGGTATTTGAATCTGCCTGCTATCTGCCCATTCAGCACTGTTTCTGTCCAGAATGAGTTTCTTGAAAAATAGGATCTCGGAGCGTTTTGAGCAAGACCAACAGACGTTGCCAAACATAAGAGACCTGATAAGATTTGTTTCAGATTCATTGTTATCGTTTTGTGGCTGCAAAGTTGTGGTTGCTTTACGAAACACCTTTAACTTGTGTGTTACCAAATTATTAAGTTTAAGTCATTTTTGTTTTCGGTGAAGGTGACGGAATGGGCGCGCAGGTGCGGTATGTGGTATTATTTTTTTGATACCCTATCGAGTGGCGATCCGGTCGGACGATGGGTAATGTGAGATGTCATGCCGCCAGGCCTCAGCCGATTACTATGGTTCGACGCTCACAGTACTTTATTAAGGTTAGGAGGACGCTGTCTTGAATTGGAAGGTCTCACTTAGCTGTAGCGCGATATTGGCTAATTTTATTTGGTGAAACCTTACCGGATGATTCTGTTGCTGTTCCTTATCGCCCGAGCTTTCGATGCTCCCGGGCAGAAGGGCACGCAGGAATATTCGGGTGCATGTAATGAGGTGTTTAAGTGTATGCGCCCGAAGAATTGCAAGCGGTTCGATTGCTCGATAGGCTTTCGTTTTTCTGGCTGGGATAATGGAGCCCGGCCAGAATTTGACAGCACCAGGAGCGTGTATTACAGAGATGTCCCGGTCGGAATGCCGAAGGATGACAGTATCGTCTTTTCGCCCTCAGAAGTGAAATATGTCAGCAATGCCATTCACACCTGGGCTTTTAGTAATTGGGAGGTTAGCGGAAAGTTTGATTCGGTCTCCTTTTTTACAAACAAATTTGTTGACTCTATTATTGCAACTGACAACGCAATTGGCCACATCGGGCCGCATGGGGACTTTTATTATCGTGTGTTTCCCTGCGGCGTTTCCGAAGTGTCACATCCCATCTTTTTAAGGGACAGTACACTGTGTATTGTGTATCAAAGCATACTCGGCGAGTCTGAAAATATGAGCATCTACAAAAAGATTAAGGAAAGGTGGGCGGTATATTGTGAACTGATGCGTACAATAACTGACTAGACTTACCTGTTCGCTTTTTATGTTCGCGTTTCCCGAAAGGTTCGGTAAAGCCTTCTTGAGGGCAGGAGGTGCCATGCTCAGTGGTGTGTCCGTGGCGATGATCCAGCTACGATTAGGACGATGCAATTTTGTTGAGACTAGCGTGTGAGAACTTCCGTTTTACTTCCGGTTTTTGCTGGTTGTCTTTACTGTCGGAAGTGGGTTGAGATGCTTTGTGGTGGCTGTTTTCAGCGTGTTTTGAATCGTTTGCTTCCGGTAGGTTTGGGTTTCCGGTATTGTCTGTTTCCTGTACAGCTAATTCTTCGTTAGCGGGTGGTGTGTTGTGAGCGCTGTTGTTACCACCCTGATTATCAAAAAGACTTCGCTTTTCGATAATCTGTCCCTCCTTTGCAGGAGGGAAGCTTTCCTTCATTTCCTGATCCGTAGATGTTGGTGGCCCTTCGGTGTTGGAATTTGTCTCCAGTGGTTCCTTGGTGCCGTATTCTATTTGATAGGGCATGTAGCCATCTTTTGCATTTCCTTCGAGGAAGTGTTCTATTACGCGGTTGAGTGTAAGCCGGAAGTCTCTGTCTCCATAGCTGTTTGCGAAGCTGCGAAACAGGCGAAGTACCTGCATGGTTTGTGATAGTGCGGGAGCGCTCTTCATTCGGTCTATGCTGAGGCATAACTTCCGGGTTAGTTCTGCTTCCTGCATGGTAGGGTATCGCTTACCCTCTTCACGGCTTGCAATGTCGTTTTGCAGTTCCACAATCTGGCTGAACATGTTCTCTGCAATAATAGCTGGGGCTGTACGGGATGCGTGGCGCAGCCTGTCCCAACCATTATCTTTTATCCAACTGTGCATGGTGCGCTCGCTGACGCCGACTGTAGCGGCAATGCTTTTTTGTGTGGTATCGCCGGCCATGTATAGGAGGCGGGCGGAGTCGAATTTGGAAACCCGGGGTGCAACCCCGTCCCTAAAGGGAGATGGATTTTGGGTGTTTGTCTTTTGGAGTGACATAGGGCTGGTTTTTTAGTTTAAAGCCACAAAGGTGCCACCACAAAACAGGACGTGCAAAACGAGTTTTTATGATACGATGCCTGCGTTCTATGACAGTCTGAAAATCGACTTGTCATAGAATTTTGTTTTGGGGTAAGTGGTTGAGGTGGATTAGGTTATGTATGGATATTGTGAGATGATCGCCGGACGGATACCTGCTAACATTAAACAGTAAATTGATTTTACGGGGAAATGGAGTTGATTACGCTTCGTACCAAACCTCAGGAGACTTCTCGCTTCGTTTGCTGCGCCGCACTGTGCTCGAAGTGACGAATAATTATTGAGCGCCTCCTTACCTCTTCGTCCTTTGTTCCTCCAAAAACGCCTCCAGTTCCACCCTCGTAAAACTGCTGAGGTTGCGGGCCGCGGTGAGGCCGCCTTTCTGGGCTACCATCACGCCATAGTAGGTATCATGGTATCCTTCAATGCTGTGGGCATCGGGGTTTATGGAGAGGAGCACGCCGCGCTCCATAGCATAGTCTACCCAGCGCCAGTCAAGGTCCAGGCGGCGAGGGTGTGCGTTTATCTCCACCACTACATTATGCTCTGCGCAGGCGTCTATTATTGCTTTGTGGTCCAGCGGGTAGCCCTTGCGGGAGAGGAGCAGTCGGCCGGTGGGGTGGCCCAGTATGGTAGTATATGGGTTGCGTATGGCGGTGAGCACACGGTCCATAGCTTTTTCCTGGCTCATCTTCAGATTGCTGTGCACGCTGGCTATCACAAGGTCGAATGTGGCAAGTACCTGCGGCGAATAGTCGAGGCTGCCATCATTCAGTATGTCAGACTCTATGCTTTTGAAGATGCGGAAGGGTGCCAATTTTGCGTTCAGCGCATCTATTTCCTGGTGTTGCTCTGCTACGCGCTCCGGCTTTAGTCCGTCGGCATAGAACGCAGTTTGGGAGTGGTCGCTGATAACGAGGTATTCAAGGCCCGCATCGCGTGCCGCTACGGCCATTTCCTGCAGCGTGTTCATGCCATCGCTCCAGCGGCTGTGGCTGTGTATGATGCCGCGTATGTCGCCGGGCTGTATTAGGTTGCTGAATGTGCTTACTGGCTTTGCGAGTACCTCTGCCGTCTCCCGCATCATGGGCGGTATTACCGGCAGGCCATTGGTAGTGAATATCTCATCCTCCGTGGCTGGTGCTTCGGGCACGGTATGCTTTTCGCGGAAGGCAGTGATAAACGGTTCGCTGCCTGTGGTAAGGAATAGCGCCGCATTAAATGCATCGGAAGTAGTGAGGTGAAAACGAACCCTGGGCTGGCCCTGCATAGCCACCATCACTGATGTTTCCGCTTCCTCTACCGAGGTGTCGGCGAGGTTGCCAAAGGTATCTGCCAGAGTCATCTTGTCGGTGTCGGTAAGGATGTCTACATACTCCAGTGTTTCTGTTTGCCGGCGTATATCTCCCGTCAGTGCAAAACGATTGTCGGGGAAAGTTTGTTCCAATTGAGATAGGAAGCTTTTGGCAAATGCCTCAGCCTCGGCCCACAGGTGGAAGCCTATGTTTTGCTTGAAGTAGGCCAGGTTTTGCAGCACGCTTTCCTGTGTCTTGGCGCCAAAGCCTTTGAGCGACACAAGACGGTTTTCGTTGCAGGCATATTCCAGCTCACCCAGTGATTCTATGCCCAGCTCCTTCCAGATAACGGCTATCTTTTTGGGTCCCAGGCCTTTTATCTGCAGCATGTCCAGGATGCCGGGAGGAGTTTTTGCCAGCATATCGTCCAGCGCACCCATGCGGCCGGTATTGATGAGCTCGCGCATCTTTTTGCCGGTGGAGTTGCCAATGCCCTTCATGCTGAAGAGGGTAGCATCGTCCATGGTGGTAGCCTCAGATGGCAGGCGCTCAATGTTGTAAGCGGCTATGCTGTAGGATTTGGCGCGGAAGCTATCCTCTCCATGTATGTCCATGAGCTTACTGAGGAGCGAAAAGTGGTCGGCTATCTGGTAATTGGTCATTTGGGAACCGGCGATTTTGGGTGTGTCCAAATGTATAAAATTTAACCTGCCCGAAGATGGCAGAGTAGTAATTTAGCAGGACGCAGCACGTCTATGCGGCAGGTATGAAGACCAAGAAAATACAAAAGCTGGTGAAAGGCTACGTGGATAAGGTAGTTGATGCCGCTGCCGCCGTGGATCACAAATTTGATGAGGAGGTGATACATGACCTGCGGCTGCAGGTGAAGCGATTGCGCGCGTTGCTGCGTATGTACTGGCTCTTTACAGGACGGTCAAGGCCCGAAATGCCGAAGCGGCTGAAGAAGGTTTACAAGGCCGCGGGGGAAATACGCGACCTGCAGCTACTGCTAAAAACCATGGACGGTGAAAGTAAGATGCCCGAAGAATACCGGCAGGCAATAGACGCCAGGCTGGTGGTGGCAAAGAAAGACTGGTGGAATGCCTACAGTGCAGGGCAGCTGCACAAGGCCGTTAAAAAGCTAAGCACTTACGAATACAAGGCGCTACCTGCGTTTATGCCGGCTGAGTTCATAAAAGAGCGACTGACTTTAATAGATGAACTGAGAGCCGCTGGAGAGCCGGACGATGAAGATGTGCATACGATGCGCAAACGCGTTAAGGACATCATTTACATGGTGAGACTGGTAAACGAACATTGGGCAAAGGCATGTGGGGCAATGCAGCATGTGCCACTTCAGAAGTTTGAAGAAATAGCTGTTGCAATAGGAGCGTTCAACGATGCGCGACAGGCCCTGGAACGGGTAAGGGCTATAAAGGTGCGGGGCGCTGCTGCGGGTGCGGAGGCCGCCCGGCGAAAGTATATGGCCGGCAAAGGAAAAGAGGTGGTGAAATGCCGCAAGTTAGTAGACAATCTACTGGCCGACTTACATGGTGATATTTTCTCTTGAAATTATTTCTTCAAACAATGTATCGTTTTTGCTAATCTGTTGCTAACGATATGTTATTCCTATTGAAATAATTGCAATAGAAAAGGCTGCTTTTTATTTTGTGCTATCATTTCAATCCGTCCTTGTTTTTATGAAGAAACTTTACATTTCACTATGCGCAGCTATAGCTGCAATAAGCCTTCCTATGATGGCTTCGGCGCAGTGTACACCTACGCCCGTAATTTCAACAATTGCTGGTAACCACACAAGGGGTTATAGTGGCGATGGTGGCCCCGCTAACGAAGCGCAAATGCGCAGTCCGTATGCCATCGCAGTTTCCGCGACAAACGAACTGTACATCGCTGACTACTTTAACCATGCCATCCGTAAGGTTTCAGGCTTTGGGATTATCACTACAGTTGTAGGGGATGGCACTGCCGGTTTTACAGGAGATGGTGGCCCTGCCAGTGCAGCGCGCCTCAATGGTCCTGCGGGCATCTCATTTGATGTTGTCGGTAACATGTATATCGCAGACAAATTCAACGAACGTATCCGCAAAGTTGATGCTGCTACAGGTATTATCACCACTGTAGCGGGCAATGGTGCGCACGGAGGATGGAATGGTGCGGCTTTTGGAAACGGAGGTCCCGCAACTGCAGCAGCGCTTACTTATCCGGTAGCTACTGTGTTCGACCCACTCGGCAATATGTATATAGCTGACAATGGCAGCCAGACGGTACGCAAAATTGACACAGCCGGTGTCATTACGCGTTTTGCAGGTACGCATGCAGGAGGCTACAATGGTGATGGCATTGCGGCAACTGCTGCCAAGCTGAACAATCCACGTGGTCTTGCAGTTGATGCGGGAGGTAACGTATATATATCTGATTGCTGGAACAACCGTATCCGCAAAGTTGACCCATCGGGGCAGATATCTACTTTTGCAGGTACAGGCGTAAAGGGTTATAGTGGTGATGGCGGCCCTGCTACTGATGCACAGATCTTTGGGTCCTGGGGTATCACAACAGATATCTGCGGCAATTTGTATATCTGCGATTATGACAACTATGTAGTACGTAAGGTAGGCCCAGGGGGGACAATTTCCACATACGCAGGTAATCATCTACGTGGCTATACCGGCGATGGTGGCACACCGGACTCAGCACGTGTTTACCTGCCTAGCAGCCTGGCAATGACCTATGGTGGTGCTCAGATTTTTATAGCTGACTATGGCAACATAGTTGTACGCGGTGTAGGTGGCAGTGGCTTCGGTGCGCGTGCATTTACTGGTGGTACTACACAAGAGATTCACGCCTGTAAAAATTCAGCAGGAATTTCTATTGACAACCTGATGGCTATACCTGACGCAGTAGAAGGAAAGACTGAAACATGGACCGTAAGTGTGGATCCTGAATTCGGAACACTGTCGGGCTTCACTACTTCAGTAGAAGCTAAAGGTGGTATGGTAGTTCCTAAGGGCCTTGTGTACACTCCTAAGAAAGACTTCACAGGTACAGACGAGTTTACCGTGCAGATGACGGATGGCACCACCACAGCATCAACAACAATAACTGTATATGTGGACGAACTGCCAAACGCAGGTGCACTGACTGCAACTAACGTGACAAGGGAAAACAGCGTAACGATGAGCAATCCTACAGGTGATGCCGGCGGCGCATGGACCAGCAGCGACGAAAAGATCGCAACTGTAGATGCTAATGGCGTGGTTACGGCTCTGAACAATGGTATTGTAACGATTGCCTACACAGTGAGCAACAATTGTGGTTCTAAGAGCGCAAGCGCAAACGTAGTAGCAAAGGTGAGCGACCTGCAACCAGGCCAGGTTTCAGCGTTCCCTAACCCAAGCACAGGTACTTTCCGCCTCGACTTTGCGAGCGAAGTAGACCAGGCTATGCACCTGGTAGCTACTGACGTGACAGGTAAGGTTGTTTATACTGCTGATATGCAGGCGACTGCAGGTATCAACACCTGGAGCGTGAACCTGCCGGCGAATATCCAGCGCCCATCTCTGCTGAGGCTTTCTGTAATGGACGCAAGCGGCAGGAAGCTGGAAACACTGACAGTGTCTGTAATCAAATAGTTTTAGTTTTATATCACTTGCCCATGGCGCCCCGTATCTCACGGGGCGCTTTTTTGTGGGTGGAAATCAGGTAACTTTGTTTCATGTTCAAAGAGGTATTTGACAGGCATAGCTGGGATGAAGTGGTGGACAGTATCTATGCCAAAACCGCTGCTGATGTGGAGCGCGCGCTGGGCAAGACCAAGAGAGACCTTGAGGATTTCAAAGCCATGATATCGCCGGCTGCGGCACCGTACCTGGAGCGCATGGCCCAGATGAGTAACCGAATTACCCAGAAGCGTTTTGGGAAGACGGTGCAGCTCTATGCGCCGATGTATCTATCGAACGAGTGCCAGAACATTTGTACCTATTGCGGCTTCAGCCTTGACAATAAGCTGCGCAGGAAGACCCTGACAGGCATCGAGATGATGCAGGAGGTGGAGTTCCTGAAAAAGGAGGGCTTTGATCATGTGCTGCTCGTGACCGGTGAGGCAAACAAAACAGTGGGTGTTGACTACTTGCGGAATGCCGTGAAGCTGCTACGCCCGCATTTTGCCAACATTTCTATAGAGGTGCAGCCACTGGAGCAGGATGAATATGAATGCCTGATAGACGAGGGGCTGTATGCGGTACTGGTGTACCAGGAAACATATCATAAGGACAACTACAAGCAGTATCACCCCAAGGGCAAGAAGTCGAACTTTGACTATCGCCTGGCTACGCCGGACAGGCTGGGTAATGCGGGTGTTCATAAGATAGGGTTGGGGGTGCTGATAGGCCTGGAAGACTGGCGTGCCGATAACTTCTTCACTGCGCTGCATGTGGACTACCTGGAGCGGCAATACTGGCAAACGAAGTATAGTATTTCGTTCCCGCGCCTGAGACCGGCGGAGGGCCTCATAGAGCCTAAAGTCGTCATCAGCGATAAGGAGTTGGTGCAGCTTATCTGCGCATGGAGGATATATAATGAGGAGATAGAGCTGTCGGTGTCTACACGAGAGAGTGCGCTGTTTCGCGACAACATCATAAAGCTGGGCGCTACCACCATCAGTGCCGGGTCGCGCACCAATCCGGGTGGGTATAGTGTGGAGCCTGAGTCGCTGGAGCAATTTGAGATAGATGATAGCCGAACGGTGGCTGAGGTGCAGGAGATGATAGAGCGTACTGGTTATAAGCCGGTATGGAAAGACTGGTTTGAGCAGGCGGTAGTTTAGGTTGATTGGTAAATAGGGTAAAGGGTTAATAAGGTATAATGTGCTGACAAGGAAAGAACGGGAACGATATAGCAGGCAAACAATGCTGCCTGAGATAGGAGATGCAGGACAGCAGCTCCTGAAGGAGGCACGTGTGCTGGTGGTAGGTGCCGGTGGCCTGGGCTGCCCCATACTGCAATATCTCGCAGCGGCTGGCGTGGGTACTCTTGGCATAGTAGATGGAGATGTTGTGTCGCTCTCGAACCTGCAGCGGCAGGTGCTCTATTCAGTCAATGACCTAGGGATAAGCAAGGCGAAGCGTGCAGCCGAGGTAATAACCAGGCTGAATCCAGACATACACCTATTGTCTTACCCGGTATTTATAACCAATGAAAATGTACTGCAACTTGCAAGCGACTATGATATTATCGTCGATGGGACTGACAACTTTGATACGCGATACCTGCTGAATGATGCGTGTGTAATGAAAAATAAGCCGCTGGTGTCTGGGGCTATATTCCGGTTTGAGGGGCAGGTATCAGTGTTTAATTATAAGGGTGGGCCTACCTACCGGTGTTTGTTCCCTACGCCGCCGGGGGCGGGCGAATCGCCCAGCTGTGCGGAGATAGGCGTAGTGGCAACACTGCCGGGCATTGTGGGCACCATCCAGGCAAATGAAGTAATAAAGATGATAACCGGGGCAGGGGAGGCGCTTAGTGGTCGACTCCTGGTGATAGACGCCCTGACCATGCAAAGCCATACATTCAGCTTTAAGGCAAATGAGGCGAACAGGAACATCAAGGAACTGCCAAAGCCGTCGGCTATAACCTGCGAAGTGCCCGTGCCGGAATTGTCGATTGATGAGCTACAACGCAGGGTGGCAGCCGGTGCGCGCCTGGTAGATGTGCGGGAATTGCATGAACATGAATTCGGAAATATTGGAGGCGTTAATCTTCCATTATCGCGACTCTCTGACCGCTATGGTGAATTGAGCCTAAATGACGACCTCGTATTATACTGCGCCTCCGGTAAACGAAGTCTGAATGCCGCAAATTTCCTGATGGCTAAGGGTTATAATGTAAGCCACCTGGCAGGTGGGCTGGCGGTTGTTAAAGTTTCTCAGTTGTAAGTTTTAGGGGTGGTATAGGCACAAAAAAACGTAAGCTGTGTGCTTACGTTTAGTGATCCGGATTGGATTCGAACCAATGACCCCCAGCTTAGAAGGCTGGTGCTCTATCCAGCTGAGCTACCGGACCGTAACTGCTGGTTTTTATTATGGCTGTTTAATAGCCAATTTTTTGTGTTATTCTCTTCGCGCGCTCCCTGTTCTACTTTACATCGACTTTATTTAGCTGTGCTACTGGCCCATTTTTGTTTAATCAACTCTTTGCCAGAGCCAGATTTCAAATATACTTCTCTTTTTCTGGCTTCAATTCTTGTTTCGAATAACTCAAAAAAGAATAACGTCCACGGCTTGTGTGCTTTTGTAGAACGAGTATATCCACGGTTATGTTGCATTAGCCGCACATCAACATTTTCTGTCATTCCTACATAAAAGTTGCCGTTCACCTCGCTTCTGATAACGTAAACAAAGAACATTCCTCCCACTTTTTTGCCCGGATTGGCTTCGAGCCAATGACCCCCAGCCCTGCCTGCCGGCAGGCAGGTTAGAAGGCTGGTGATCCCTACCTACCGGCAGGCAGGTATCCAGCTGAGCTACCGGACCGTAACTGCTGGTTAATTTCAGACTGCTTTGCAGCCAATTCCTTAATTATAGATAATACCTCTAAACTTAAAGTAAGCCTGGCCATAAACATGCCAAGACAAACTGAATAGAGTATTGCGGCCGCAAAACTAAGGAAAATTCGCGTCGTGTGTTATTCGTTGGGGGCTTCGCCGTCTTTTAGTATGGTAATTTGCATGATGTCTTTATGCAAATTCCACATGCCCTCGCTCCAGGCAAAGCCATCATATTGCCCCGTGGGCACATAAGTGTACTTGCGGCTGGGGTCATTAGATACTGAAGCAAGCCTGTCGAATACGATCATATTTTGCTCCGGGTCCCAGTTCATAGAGGCAGTAACATCCTTTTTGTATTCCAGTACGAAACGCTTCACCGGCTGGCGGGCGAAGTTAGTTGAGCCTACGCCGAAGATGGGCGCTCCAAAAGTGACACCTTTGGGTGTGAATGTGAGTGCGTCAAGTATTTTTCTGTTACTGATGGTGCTGCCGGAGTTGAGGCCGAACAGGGTGTAGACTTTCTGGCCATTTACGTCATGCGCAATGATGCGATAATACAGTGCGCCAAACCAGCGGGATGCAGGAAGGACACTGTCTTCCAGGCCCGCATCGAGCTGCGCGCTGTAATCGTTAAGTCCCACAAGTTTTAAGTCGGGGTGTGCCAGTTGAATGGCTCCGTAATAACGGCGGGTGGTAGGTGTAGGCTCGATCTCCCAATTGAATATGCGGAATGCATTATCATCGGCAATGACAATGTTTACCATTTTTTTCAGCGTATCAAAAGGGTACCAGTAGGAATTGGGAATCTTTAATGCACGTACCAACTGGCGTGCAAATTTCTCCGAATAAGCGGGGCGTGAATCCGGAATAAGTGCATTGAACATAGAATCAGCGGAAAACACCAGCGAGTCTTCCATCTTGTGCAGCTTTTCCATATCCTGCGGGCTTATCTGCTGTGCAGTGGCCCGGTATGAGCTACAAAAAACAACCAGCAAGGCCAATAAAGGGAAAATCCGTTTCATCCGCGCATTGATTTTAATACACTTCAAACCTAAAAAATCTTTTGCTAAAGATAAGTTGATTGCATGATTATCCCACGCGTGGCAGCGTTGCACACGTTTGAAACATATCAAATTTCTACTGAGCTAATCCGGGCTGTGCTATGCGCGGTAGTCGGTCTTGTCGCCATCGTCGCCGCCAACGATCAGGTTGAGCACCAGCGCAAGTATGAAGGCGCCTGCAGTGGCACAAATGATGGTGTTGATCAGTGGATTGTTGGTGAGCGAAAGGAAACTACGGAATAGTATTTTACCGAGCCAGCCACCGATGATACCGATAATAATAGTAGCTACCGTGCCATAGCCGCGCCCGGGCGTAAGCACCTGTGCAAGGAAGCCAGCAACTGCACCGATGAATAGTGTGATGAGCAGGCCTTGCCAATCCTTAAGTTCATTGGCAAGAGAAAATAGAAGGAGATGTTGCATACAAGGAGTTTTGCTAAAAATATAAATAGGTTTGGGAGAATCAAAGCACAAAGTGTATAAAAATCGAAATGTGTTGTGTTTTCTATATTTGTGTTTTTAGTTTTTTTTAGCGAGTAATACCGTGGAATATTTATGCATCTATCGCATAATAGCCTATTTTTGGCGACCCTAACCAACACAAATTGGGATCGAAGCCGTCTTAGGCGGAAGATCAAAGACTGTTTATGAACCGATTTATTACACTCGTCTTGCTTTTTTGGGGCATGACGCTGAATGTTGTTGCGCGCGAGGGATACCATATAACCCTGAAGATGTCCGGCGTAAAGGACAGTATGGTTTATCTCGTGCATTATTATGGTAAACCCCTTCCAACCATTTACAAGCGCGATTCTGCACGGCTTGACAAAAAAGGCGTGGCTGTTTTTGACAGTAAAGACCCTGAGTTCATTGGCGGTATCTACATGATGCTGCTCTCAGATCACAAGACCTATTTCGAGTTGTTGCTGGACAAAGGCGATGACATTACTGTAACCGCCGAGGTAGAAAAGCTGCCGCAAGGATTGACATTCAAAAATTCTCCTGAGAATGAGCACTTCCTGGAATATGTGACGTTTTTGAAGGACTATAGCCAGCGGCAGCAGGGACTTCAAAAAGAATACACCAACGCCAAGACCGCAGAGGACACGGCAGCAATACGTAAGCGAGCGTCGGCTGCATCGAAGGAGCTCACGAAGTACAGGAGGGAGCAGGCCCAGAAATATCCGGGTACCTTGCTGGCCGCAATATTCAGCGCCTTGCAGGTGCCACAGGTGCCCGAGGGCGAGCACTTCCTGGCAGATGGTAAGACCAAGGACAGCAGTTTTGCCTACAACTATTATAAAGGGCATTACTGGGACAATTATAATCTACAGGATGACCGGCTGATACATACACCCATTTTCGATGCCAAGCTGGAGGAGTATATTAACAAACTGGTGCTACCCTGGCCGGACAGTATGATAAAGGAGTGCAACATGCTGCTGTCAAAAGCACGGGGCACAAAAGAGACCTTTAAGTATACACTCTGGTGGCTGACGAAAAATGCTGAAGGCAGCAAGATAATGGGCATGGACGAAGTGTTTGTGTACCTGGTAGAGAACTACTACATGAAGGGCGACGCATCGTGGCTAAGCAGTGAAGAGCTGAACAAATACATAGACCGGGCGATGAAAATTGCCCCCAATGTGATAGGTAACCTGGCGCCAGAAATAAAGCTCCCGGACCTGGCAAGCGGAAAAGAGGAAAGCCTGCACGGAGTGAAGGCGAAGTATACACTGCTGGTGTTTTATGCGCCGACCTGCGGGCATTGCCGAGAAGAGATGCCAAAGCTGGACTCGCTATATCGTGCATCGCTGAAAGACAAGGGTGTGCGCATATACAGCGTAAGCACAGAGGGCGACGAAGCTGCGGCAAAGGATTTTGTGAAGCGCTACAAGCTGGATGCATGGGAAACGACGTGGGACCCGGAGCATGTGGGCGACTGGCGATCAAAATATGACGTTTATAGCACTCCTACCATTTATCTCCTTGACGAAAGAAAGATAATAAAGGGCAAGCGACTGGACCACGAAACGGTAGGTAGCCTGGTAGAGATGCTGGAAAAGAAAAAAGGATAACTAACAGAGGTAAAAAAATAAAAAGAAGAACAATGCGAAAACTGCTATTGTCATGTCTTGCAGCCGGGTACTTTGTCTCGGGCCACGCACAGGCATTATTCACTTATGGCCCCAATTCAGTATCGAAAGAAGAGTTTCTGAGGGTATATAAGAAGAACAGCATCAACAAGAAACCTGACATGTCTGAAAAAGAGCTCAGGAGCTACCTTGAGCTTTATGAACTGTTCAGGATGAAAGTGGCAGAGGCTGAGAAGCAGCAACTGGACACACTGCCGAGCATAGACAAAGAGCTGACCAACTATAGGAAGCAGCTGGCGAAGAACTACCTGACTGACGAGCAGATAACAAACAAGCTGATACATGAGGCATATGACCGCATGAAGGAAAATGTGAAGGTGGCGCATATTTTAGTTACATGTCCTCCCGGTGCAGATACGACTGCGGCAAGAAAGAAGATAGACAGTATTTATAACGTTGTCAATACCAAAGGAGCGACGTTTGAAGCGATGGCGGCAGCACTGTCTGATGATCGCGGTTCTAAGGACAAAGGTGGAGAACTAGGGTGGATCACGTCGCTGCTCTATGTTTATCCGTTTGAGTCGGCAGCCTATAATACGCCGAAAGGAAAGATATCTTCACCATTTCGCAGCCAGTTTGGATACCACATTGTAAAGGTACTGGACCGTAGAGCTGACAAAGGTGAACTGAAAGTGGCACAGATACTGATACAGGTGCGCAAGTCAGAAGGAGAAGAAGGAGTGAAGCGTGCGAAGAAACGTGCAGACAGTGTGATGGCGAAGCTGAAGGGTGGAGCAAGGTTTGCAGACATGGTAGCCGAGTACTCTGACGACAAATTTACCATCAACGACAGCGGCGTGATGAAGCCATTTACCGCTGGCAGGATGGTGCCGGTTTTTGAAGATGCTGCCTTTGGGATAAAGAAAGTGGGTGACCTGGCCGGACCGGTGCAGACTGATTATGGCTTTCATATCATTAAGCTACTGGAAAAATCTCCACTGAAGCCATACGATACCTTGTATCCGCAACTGAAGAAGAAAGTGGAAAATGACTCGCGTGCACAGACTGCGAAGGATATTTACTTTGACAAGATCAAGTCGCAAAACGGATTCCGTGAGTACCCGGAAAACTATACTGAGCTGTACAACAAAGTGCAGGCGATTCCTGACACGGGTGCGGACGCAAAGCTGATAAAGCCTGCCGATTTCGACTTTATGACCAAGCCAATGTTTGTGCTTGCCGGCAAGAACTATTCGCAGCGCGACTTTGTGACTTTCCTTTACAGCCTGACACGTGGACGCCTAAATGGACCGAAGAACACAATAATGAAAGATGCCTATAGTCTGTGGATAACGAATGTGGTTACTGACTTCCAGGAGCATAAACTGGTGGAAGAGCATCCTGACTTCAAAATACTGATGACGGAATACCGTGACGGTATCATGCTGTTTGAGCTGATGGACAGGAACGTATGGAGCAAAGCATCGAAGGACACAGTGGGGCTGAAGGAATTTTATGAGAATCATAAGAGCAAATACATGTGGGATGCGGGTTTTGATGGGGCAGTTTACAAGTTCAAGAACAAAGCCGCATACGATACGGGTATGATCATGATTCGCCAGAAGAAGTATACGGAAGAGGAAATAGCGAAGGCAATCAACACATCTGAGAGGCCGGACGCAGTAAGCGTGCAACGTGGACGTTATGAATTCTCCAGGTATAAGGACGCAACTATGGCCGACCTGTCTGGCGAAGGAATAAAGGTGATACCGGGCGATAATGGCGCATATACAGTTGTGGTGGCAAAGCAATTGTATCCTAATCCGGGGCAGAAAACACTGGAGGAGGCGCGCGGCTACGTGGTAGCTGAGTACCAGGATTACCTGGAGAAACAGTGGAATGAAAAGATGCGTAAGGAATATCCTGTGAAAGTGAATGAGGCTGTGTTCATGAGCATGGTGAAGAACTAGCAGCCGACTGAGTTTATTTTTGCAAGCGCTCCCGTAACATGACGGGAGCGCTTTTTTTCTTACATACTCACAACATCATCCTCACTATTTTTTGGACGGAGCTAATGGTGATGTCCGTGCGCGTGTCCGTTGCCATGTCCGTTTGAATGTCCTTTACCTTTTCCGTGATGGTGCTGGTAGTGACCGGGAGGGCGGCGGTAGAAATTGCCCTGCGGGCGTCCTGTCCATCTGCCACCTATCCACACATAGCCACGATTGGTACGGCGCCAATAGCCAGGGCGGTAGGTATAACTAGGCCGCGCCGGTGCCCAGTAGCCACCTCTCCATTCATAGGCATCGCCACTGCCATACCAGTCTTCATCAATCCATACGTATGCCGGGCCCGGCTGTGGAGGTCTTACATAAACCGGGCGCGATGGGCGGATGGTTACGTATATCTGTGCTGTACTTTCAAAAGCGCTACCAATGGCAAGCAAGCCGATAAGCAGCAGTTTTTGCATTGTTTTCATAGTTTATGGGTTTTCATAGTTGCCGCAATCCTGCGGTGGGTGGCGACAGAGTGCCGCAATACAAAGGTGAGCAGGAAGATCGTTTCAACTGTTACATGTAGCAGCCCTTGAAATTGTACAAATCCCATACTTGTGCAAACAACATTAGTAACAGGCAAATAGCCGGCTAAAAGCCGGCTATTTGCTTCAATACTGATCTGTTTGAGGAGCAGATGGTCTACATTTTTTCCGGTAACCTAATGCCCAGCAATCCCATTGCGTGTCTTAGTATTGCTGCAGTATGAATGACGATCATCAGGCGCAATTGTTTTTTGTCTTCTGACTCTGCTTTAGAAATGCTATGTACATCATAGAAGCTATTGAACTGCTGAGCTAACTGGAACGAATAGTTGCAAAGCAGCGAAGGATTATACGAGTCGGCAGCATCTGCTAAAATGGCAGGGTATTGTTCTGTGTTGAGGATCATTTCTTTTTCCAGTGGAGAAAGTTCCACGCCGGTAGGCAGGGACTGGAATGCAGTTGCATCGGGAACCAATGCAAGATTTTCTTTGCGCAAAATAGAGCAAATACGTGCATGTGCATACTGGATGAAGGTTGCTGTAAAACCGTGAAGATCTATGGACTCTTTAGGGTCGAAGATCATCTTCTTTTTCGGGTCTACTCTTAATAGATAGAACTTGAGCGCGCCCATGCCTATTGTTTCGTAAAGCTTGTCTAATTCTGCTCCCGAAAAACCGTCTGTTTTGCCCGCTGCTTCAGTTTGTTCTTTTGCAAGGTTCACCATTTCCGCCATCATATCGTCGGCATCAACCACGGTGCCCTCACGGCTTTTCATTCTGCCAGTTGGCAGTTCCACCATTCCATAAGAGAGGTGATATATGCCCTCGGCACACGGCTCGCCAAGTTTTTTTAGAATGAGCTTCAGTACCTGGATGTGGTAGTTCTGCTCATCGGCGATCACATATACAGATTGGTTAAGGTTGTAGTCGCCATGCTTTAGCACGGCCGTGCCCAGATCCTGGGTAATGTAGACCGATGTGCCATCTCCCCGTAGCAGGAGCTTCTGATCGAGGCCATCGTCTGTGAGGTCAATCCATACTGAGCCATCATCTTTTTTGAACAGCACTCCTTTTCTAAGACCGTCTTCCACAATCTTTTTTCCAAGGAGGTAGGTGTCGCTTTCGTAATAGACCTTATCGAAGGATACGCCAAGACGCTTGTAGGAAACATCGAAGCCCTCGTATACCCATCCATTCATTTTGGCCCACAGGTCGCGAACCTGCTGGTCGCCGGCTTCCCACTTGCGCAGCAGGTCTTGTGCAGCCATCATAATGGGTGCATCGCGCTCGGCAGATTTCTCATCTCTACCTGCTGCAATGAGGCCTTTTACCTCTTCCTTATATGCGTCATTGAACCGCACATAGTAGTCGCCAACAAAATGGTCTCCCTTGGTTCCGGTGCTCTGCGGTGTGGCGCCGTCGGCATACCACATCCAGGCAATCATCGATTTGCATATATGGATGCCGCGGTCGTTTATAAGGTTTGCTTTGATAACCTGTTTGCCATTTGCCTTCAGGATATCGGACATAGCTGCACCCAGGAAGATGTTGCGCATGTGTCCGAAGTGGAGTGGCTTATTGGTGTTGGGTGAGGAATACTCGACCATGACACGACAATCTGCCTTGCACTGACGGCCGAAGGATATTTCGGTAAAGTGATTTAGCAGGTAGGAAGTACACCACTCGTCTTTTACGGTAAGGTTCAGAAAGCCGCTTACTATTTCGAATGCCGAGAACAGACTGTTTTTCTCGAGGAGATACTCACCGAGCTTTTTGCCTAGTTCGTCCGGCTTCATGCGTAGCTGCTTCACAAACGGGAACAGCACCACGGTATAGTTACCGTTAAACTCAGGCTTTGTCTGGTTTACCGTGATATGTGCATAGTCAAATGAAACTTCTGTGAATAGATGTTTCAGCGCGTCGAAAGCTGCATGTTTTACCTGGGTAGCAAGCGTCATGGGTTACTATTTGGCGCAAAAATAAGCCATAAAGCCTATCGTGGGGGATAAGGTGTAAAACTGTCAGAGCGCCTTTTGCACCAGGCGCTTGATGTGACGGTTGCCAGCAAGGGCAAAAATGCCATTAAGAAGAAAGGGCATCCTGGCGAGCGCATTGCGTGTGCGCAGGTGCAGGCGCAGTTCACTGCCGAGGGTATTGTAGAGAGCTGCGTCATATTTTTGCATGGCCTGCGCTGAGAAGTTGCCGGTGGCGAAGCATTGCAGAGCTTGTGCGGCTGCCAGTTTGCCGCTCACCATGGCGTTGCCAATACCGTCGCCAGACATGGGGTCTATGATAGAGGCCGCATCGCCTGTGAGCATGTAGTTGCTTCCGGAAATGGGTAACCTTCTGCCTCCGAGGGGCAGACCGAACCCCTGCAACGGGCCTTCCTGTATTGCTCCCTGTAGTCGCTGACTTACCTTTGGAGAGCGCTCTATGAACTCGTAGAAGAGTTTTTTGAGGTCTAACTTCCGGCGCGATATTTCAGAGGAAAGCATGCCGAAGCCTACGTTTGCCCTGTTATCGGGCAAGGGAAAGATCCAGAGGTAGCTGGGAAGGAATTCCTCCAGGAAATAGACCTCGGTTGTGTGCGGATTTAGGGTTGTGACGTTGCTGTAGTATGCGCGCACCGAACCTACATGGTTATTCCGGTTTATTGTACGATTGATGAGCTTTCTTGCTAATGTAGAGTTGGCGCCATCGGCAGCTATAAGCAGCTTACAGTTGAGAGTCCGACCATCTGAGGTAGTGAGTGTGAATCCTTCTTTACCTTGTTGGGCCTCCTTTATTTCTGTTTCCTGAAGTATTGTGGTGCCGGTATGCGCCCTGACCAGGGAGAATAGAAAATTGTCAAAATCGAGGCGGGCGCTTGTGTATGCCTCGCCAACCCAGTTAAAAGACAACTCCCTGTTCCTGTAATAGAGTGCGGTGCTGCGGGTTTGCAATTTGAGAGGGAAGGCGAGGAACTCTTCTTTGAATTTTGGGTTGAGGCTGTATAGCGTTTTGACTGCCCGGCCTGGAATTGCATCTCCGCAGACTTTGTCTCGCGGGAAACTTGCTTTGTCAATGAGTGCCACGCTCAGCCCCGCCTCAGCGAGTGCGAGTGCGCATGTGGTTCCGGCAGGACCGGCGCCGGCGATGATGATGTCAGACTTCGTAGAAGGCACCGGTTAAAGGTATGCTAGTTATCTCATTGTTAAGCAATGACTTGTGTTTTGTATTAGTCATTGTGTCATTTTAAGTTTGTATTTCAATTAGATACGATCGTAATATTAGTTAATATTTAATTGAGATATCAGCGATCGCCACTTTTTGAATGACACTTCGCAAATAGATAGCAACTTGTCTTTTGCTCCCTTTTGTGAGTTTTTACCTGGTATGCCTACTCTGCCAGGTGTTTTTGATTGGAAGAATGGCATATGGTATGAAACAGCGGATAATTGAGCGACTGAGGCCAGGAGTGATCATCACGTTTTTGGTAGCAACGGCATTTATGTCTCAGGACGCACAGGCACAGAAGCAGGGCCAGGAGCGTGTAGATTCGCTGCTTACAGAGTTGCGTTCATCGAGATTTATCCGGGAAGACACGAACAAAGTGAAGTTGCTGGCAAATATTTCCTTTGCCATACATAATATCAGCCCCAAAGAGGGGCTGGCCTATGCCGCCAAGGCATTAAGCTTAGCTGAGACGCTGGATTGGAATAAGGGTAGGGCGCTGGCGCATAATTCGTTTTATGCGTCGTTCAGCGCCATGTCGCAATATGACAGCGCCATTGCTCATTGCCGGAAATCGTTGCGGCTTTTTCAGGAGCTTGGTAACAGGCAATCGGTTGCCATCAATTTCAGCAATTTAGCAGAATGTTATAGCGGTATCGGCCAGTATGTGAAGTCGTTGGAATACAATTTTAAGGCGCTTAAGGAAAATGAGGCGATTGGCAATGCTCGCCTCATAGCATCAGGTAATCTGAATATTGGCAGTACTTATGTGCAGATGGAGCTATTTGACAAAAGTGAACCCTATCTTTTGCGGGCGTTGAAGCAAAGCGAGCAGTTGCACGACGAGTTGATGATGGGGCAGGCATTGGTTAACCTCGGAAATTCCATTTATTGCCGCAGGGAGCGATTTGATGAGGCTTCGGCATACGCCCAACGGGCATATGCAATTTTCTCAAAACTAGGAGAGCTTGTTTATCTTGAAGCGACGCAGGAATTGATAGCATCTTTGTATAAAGAAGAGGGGCAGCTCAAAAAATCTATTGCGCTCAACTTAGAGGCCGCCGAATTAAGCCACGAACTAGGTAACAAATATGGCGAGGCAGTTAACTATTATAACGTCGGCTTCCTCTATACTCAAATAGCCACCGGTGCAGTTGAGGGGCACAAGTCTGACATGACGGATGTACCGAGGAGCGTAGCAGTTACGGAGGGTATTCTGTATTTGGAGCGGGCTGCCGGGCTGGCAGGGGAAATAGGATTATCGCCATTGTTGTCAGATTGCTATGGTAAGCTATCAATCGCATATGAAGCTGGCGGGCGATGTGAGGATGGGCTGAAAGCAGTTCGTAAGCACATAGACCTTAATGACTCGCTACAGCTACAGGACTTTAATGTGAAGACAGCCGAGCTGGAACTGAAGCGAGAGGCCGAACTCAAGGAAAAGCAGATAGAGATAAATAAGTTGGAGCGAAGCAGGCACATTAATGAACAACGGTTATTGGTAGCGGGAATAACTATTTTGTTTCTGGCCATGTTGGCTATCGGTCTGGGCTACCGGCGACTGCGGAGCATAAACCGTTCGAATGTGGCGCTGCTGAAGGAGAAAGACGTGCTGATGAAGGAGATACACCACCGGGTGAAGAATAATCTGCAGGTGATAAGTACGTTGCTTGACCTGGAGTTGAATCGTGTTTCGGATGATGCAGCCCGTGAGGCAATGACTGAAAGCGCGACAAGGGTAAGGTCTATTTCACTTATTCACCAGTTACTATATCAACGCGACCAGGTGAGCACCGTTGCCACTAAGCGCTTTGTACATGAACTGTTTAAGCAGGTTGCCTCGGTCCTTCAGTCGCGGGAGCAGACCATTTCACTAAACGCGGATGTGGTAGATGTGGAATTGGATATAGATACCGCAGTTCCACTGGGTTTACTGCTCAATGAGTTATTGACCAATTCATTTAAGCATGCATTTTTAGGTGTGCAGAATGGAAGCATCAAGGTGAGGCTGCAGCGGAATGGGGATCAGTATGAGTTGCATTATAGTGATAGCGGACCCGGATTGCCGGCGGGCATGGACCTGAAGAAGCTGACAAGCCTGGGGATGAAACTGGTGAACAGGCTGAGCAAGCAGATGGGCGGCAGTGTAACCTATTACCATGCGAAAAACCAATTCAATGTGGTGTTCAGAGATAATGCCGGCAGAAAAACAGTAGAATGATCACGGAAAACAGGAAGGCATGGCAACGTTGGTTAAAGTAGGTATTATAGAAGATGATATGATCATAGCGCAGGGAATATCTGATGCCCTGGAGCAACTGGGTTATGAGACGACCGAACCAGCAGCAAGCTATACGGAAGCACTGGAAATGCTGGCACGCGAGAAGCCGGATATCCTGCTGATAGACATACAGCTGAGTGGCAGGAAAGATGGAATAGACCTGGCGTTGAAGCTGGCGGAAGACAAGAGACTGCCTTTCATCTTTCTTACGGCCAATTCGGATGCGCCAACAGTGGGGCGGGCAAAGGCAGCTAATCCATCGGCTTACCTTGTGAAGCCATTCAACAAAGAGGAGCTTTTTACCTCTATAGAGATTTGCCTGCATAATTTTTCCCGATCTTCCGGAAAGGAAGTAACAGGGATAGAGTCGCATCTGATGAATGACAGTCTCTTTATTAAGAGCGGCCAGAGCTATAACAAGGTGCTGATCTCTGACATATTGTACCTTGAAAGCGATGGTGTCTATATTCAGGTTCATACGACTAAAACCAAATTCCTGGTCAGGAGTACGCTCCAGCAATACCTGGATCTGATAAGTTCAGGGAAGTTTTTTCGCGTTCACCGGAGTTATGCCGTTAACCTCACCCATGTAGATTCTATTACGTCTGAATCGCTCATGATTGCCGGCCGGGAGATACCAGCGAGTAAGGCGATGAGAGATGAATTGCTGAGGACCCTTAAGTTAGGATAGAGGGGGTGAGCTAAGTAAGTCCATTGCAGAAAAGAGGGCGCTCGCAACAAACTACGCATCCTTCGTAACATTTTACAAATTGTGTTATGGCCTGTTTTTAGATTTGAGATCGATATCCCATTTCCCTGAAGACGGAGTTACCTCTTGTTGAAACAATATTCATCCATTAGCGGTCGCTGAGGCGGAGATTTTCGTGTATGGTGATACGTGTTTCACACCCCATTGCTGTTTCGGTAAACCCGGAGCAAGTCGATTTGATATATACAAAACACGAAAAGCATGAATAATAACTACCAAATGAAACAAAGACAACTATCGGCATTGAGCCGGATAATAGGTCGTAAGGAATCGCCATCGCGGTTGCCCATGAACCGAGAAAGGCAGTTGGGACTGCGTGCGTATCATAGCATGAACAGGATCATGTGTTTGCTTGCTTCGCTATTTGTTTGCGTTGGAACCGGTGCGAACGCACAATCTACCACTTTTAGCTATACAGGTAGTGTGCAGACGTATACGGTTGCATCGACGGGCACTTTAGCTATTGATATGACTGGAGGTCAAGGTGGTGACGGTGGGCAACTTCCAAGCATTATCTTTGCAGGAGGGCTAGGTGGACGTGTACAATGCAGCCTTTCGGTAACAGCCGGGCAGGTGCTCTACATAAATGTTGGTGGTAAAGGTATAATCACAGGCGATGCGGGAGGTGGGGTACATCAAAATTCAGCGGCAAATTATGGAGGAGATGGCGGTAGCGCATCAGATATTCGCATCGGTGGAACTACACTGACCCATAGGGTAGTAGTGGCAGGTGCAGGCGGCGGTGGTAGTGCTATAGGAGGCGGCGCAGGCGGTGGACTGACCGCTGAGTATGCTCTTGCATCTTTCTACAGTGCACAGGGAGGTAAGCAATCGGCTGGAGGGGTTCGTTCCACTTATAGTACGATTGGCGTCCTTGGTTCTAATGGCACTTTAGGTAAAGGAGGTGATGCAGGGAAATATGATGGTAGTTATGGCGGCGCCGGCGGCGGCGGCGGCTATTATGGCGGCGGTGGTAGCACAGCCGGCGGCGGCGGCGGCGGAAGCTCCTACACTGATCCAACGCTGGTGACCGGTGTTACGCATACTCAGGGCTACCAGAGTGGTAATGGATATGTAGTGATTACGTCAACCTGCACAACACCGACGGTCGTTACGACCGGTGGTGGAGCAATTTGTCTCGGTGCTGCTGCTACGCTAACTGCTAGCGGTGCTACCACTTATTCCTGGGCACCATCAACAGGTCTTTCGGCAACTACAGGAGTTAGTGTGAGTGCGAGCCCGACGACTACCACTACATATACTGTAACAGGCACAAGTTCAGGTTGTTCTGGCGTTAGCACTGTTACCGTCACGGTAAACCCGGTGCCAGCTAGTATTACAGTGCCCGGATCCTCAGTACTTTCTGTGACCACCATTTCCGGCGTAGGTCTTTCTAACGGATATAATGGAGACGGTCCGGCGACTGCAGCGCAAATGAATCAACCTACCAGACTCGTGATGGACGGTAGTGGAAACATCTATGTTGCTGATGCGTACAATTATCGTGTTCGTAAAATAAGTACAAGTGGCACGATGACGACTATTGCAGGAAATGGCTCCTCGTCTTCGTCAGGCGATGGTGGCGCAGCAACTGCAGCAGGCGTAGACTTGCCGATGGGTATAGCAGTTGACGGCAGTAATAATGTTTATGTGGCAGAGTGGGCTGGCAGGCGTATTCGTAAGATAAACGCGGCGACCGGAATCATTACTACCGTAGCTGGTAATGGTAGTTATACCAGTGCGGGCGATGGTGGCCAGGCGACGGCTGCTGCTCTCCAGATTCCGGCTGGTGTGGCTTTTGATGGTTCTGGTAACATGTACATTTCTGAGCAGGGTGGTCATTCCATTCGCAAAGTGAACGGCGCAACAGGTGTGATAAGTACAATTGCAGGTAACGCTCACACGCAGGGTTATACGGGTGATGGCGGTGCGGCCACGGCGGCGCAGTTAAATAACCCTGTAGGTATGGCAGTAGATGCGGCAGGTAATGTGTATTTTGCGGATAGGGACAATTATGTTGTTCGCAAAATCAATACTTCCGGTATTATCAGCACAGTAGCCGGTACAGGAACTGTTGGTGCCTGGGACTATGTTTATGCGCCGGGTGCATTGGCTACTGCTACTCCGCTATACTATCCTCGCGATGTTTCTGTGGATGGAGACGGCAACTTGTATATTTCTGTTCCAGACCGTTTGCTCAAGGTTAATACTTCCGGTGTATTGAGCGTCATAGGCGGAGGTGGCTCTGCCGCACTGTCAGACGGGGCTTCTGCAACGTCTGTATTTCTTTCTCCGTTATCTTCTACCGTTTCTTCATCGGGCGATATTTATGTACTTAGTCATTCTTGCCGCACAGTAAAGTTGTCAGCGACTAGTGTAGCGGTTTGTGCAGGCAGCTCTGCTACAATGGTTAATGCTACCAGCGGCGGAACATGGAGCAGTAGCAACGGAAATGTAACAGTAGGCTCTACTTCAGGAGTTGTTACAGGGGTTACTGCTGGTACATCTGTAGTGTCTTATATCTTGCCGGAAGGCTGTTACAAGACAACCGTTGTAACAGTTAACGCCCTTCCATCAGTTAGTGCTGGATCAGGCGTAACTATTTGCACAGGCTCATCTACGACGCTTACAGCGACAGGGGCCACTACTTATTCCTGGTCGCCTTCTACAGGTCTGTCCTCGACAACCGGAGCTAGCGTTTCTGCGAGTCCGACGTCTACTACCACGTACACTGTAACGGGCACAAACACGAATGGTTGCAGCAACACAGCGACTGTGACTGTTTCAGTTAATAGCACTCCTCCTGCCAGCACGGGTCAGACCTTTACCTGTGCAGGCGGCGGCATCACCCTTTCTAATGCAGTTAGCGGTGGTACATGGAGCAGCAGTAACACATCTATAGCAACTGTAGGCTCTCTGAGCGGTGTAGTAACAGGAGTAGCGGCGGGTACGGTGAACATTACGTATGCACTGGGCACAGGCTGCTTTACGGTAAGCGAGATCGACGTTAATCCTCCGATGCCGGTTATTACCGGTACTACGAATGTATGTATCGGCACTACTACCGACCTGGACGATTCTATGGCAGGCGGTACATGGAGCACTTCTTCGACTTATTATGGTTCTGTGGACCCGACAACGGGTGTTGTAACCGGTATTCACCCAGGTGGTTATACGACGGTTACTTATTCGGTAAACTCTGGCTGTAATACGTCTACGAGTGTATATACTTCAAACATTGTACTGAGCATTGCAGGTAGCCTTACCACGTGCGTGGGTTCAGTAAGCACGTTGAGTGTACCGGGTTATCCGGGAGCTACGTGGGTGACACCTGATTCTGCGACAGCATTCATCAACTCTACGTCGGGCGCTATGCTGGGTATAGCAGCGGGTACAGTCCCGGTTACGGTTAACTATGGCTATTGCTTTACAACTGCTACAGCGTCTGTTAACCCTGTGCCTGCGTCTATTACAGGCGGTAGTGAGGTTTGTATGGGCAGCACGCTTGCGCTTGCATGCAGCACCGGTGGTGGCGCATGGAGCAGCAGCAACACTGCAAAGGCAACTGTGGATGGCAGCGGCGCTGTAACAGGTATGTCATCAGGCACGGCGACTATATCATATGCACTGGGTACCGGCTGTGCTGCTACCAAAGTGGTGACTGTAGGTGGCATGCCTGCGGCTATCAGCGGTACTACGACGCTGTGTGAGGGAGCAACGACTACTTTGTCCTGCACCTCTACGGGTGGCACGTGGAGTTCATCGGCAACAGGAACGGCAGATGTAACGAGCACAACAGTAACGGGTGTTGCGTCATATGCAACAATCAGCGGTATCGCCGTAGGCGGAGCAACGATCAGCTACAGCTATCCGGGTGGCTGTGTTCAGACAGTGAATGTGACTGTAGCGGCACCTCCTGCATCAATCGGCGGTACGCTTGATATCTGTATAGGCGGCACAAGCACGCTGACCGGCGGTGGCGGCGGCACATGGAGCAGCAGCACTACAACAGTTGCTACCGTAGGTAGCAGCACAGGTATTGCTACGGGTTCTTCTGCAGGTACTTCTACCATCACCTACCGCACGAGCGCTACATGCTACACTACTTCGGTGGTAACAGTAAGCGTACCGGCAGCTATCAGTGGTGCTGCAAGCGTATGTAAGACATACACGACAACGTTTACCCATGCAGTAGGTGGTGGCACATGGACCAGCAGCAACGCAGCGGTGGCGAGTGTGGATGCTTCGGGCGTAGTAACCGGTGTACTTGCTGGTAGCGCAACGATCACCTACAACATCAGCACTGGCTGCTATGCAGTGAAGACTATCTATGTATACAACAATCCAACGGCTATTACCGGTACCGCATCGGTATGTGCCGGATCGAATACAACGCTGACCGGTGCAACAGGCACAACAGCAGTATGGAGCAGCAGCAATGGTAGCGTAGCTACGGTAGGTTCATCATCGGGCGTGGTATCGGGCGTTGCTGCAGGAAATGCAGACATCACGTTCACAGCAACAGCTACGGGATGTTTCTCTACAAGGAATGTAACTGTGAACGAAGCGCCTACAGCCATTACGGGTGCATCTACGCTGTGCGTGGGAGCAGATGAGACATACATGAGCACACCAACAGGTGGTGCATGGGCGAGCACGTCACCAACAGTAGGTTCTATCAATGGCACAACGGGCACAGCAACAGGCCGTGCAGCGGGTGGCACTTACATCAAGTATACACTGAGCAACGGTTGCTATGTGCTGAAGGCAGTAACAGTAACAGCGCTTCCGGGCGGTATCACCGGTACCTCTATTGTGTGTGTAGGTAACAGTGTAGTTCTGTCAGCGGCGAGCAGCGGCTCTACGTGGAGCACCTCAGCAGCAGGAACGGCATCCATTACAGCGACTACGGCGAGCACAGCAACAGTAGCTGGTATCTCAGCGGGCGTAGCAAACATCAGCTACAGCAATGCAGCGGGCTGCTCAAGGATCTATGCGGTGACTGTAAATGCTGCAGTTGCAGACATAGCAGGCGACGATATAGTATGCTCTACAGGAACCATAACACTTACTGATGCTACAGCAGGCGGTACATGGAGCAGCAATGCAACCACAAAGGTGAGCGTTGCGACCTACACAGGTATTGCAACAGGCGGCGCTACACTGGGCACAGCCGTGATCACCTACAAGGTAGGAGCCGGCTGCTACACGACGAAGTCGATCACGAATAATGCGGCCCTTCCAAACATCCTGGGTGGCGGAACAAATATGTGTTCGGGAGCAGATGGAGCAGTGACGCTTACAAATGCAGTGAGCGGCGGTACATGGAGCAGCTCCAATACATCGGTAGCTGTAGTAGATGGTAGCACAGGCGTTGTAACGGGAGTGCTGATGGGTGGCTCTAACACGTACGTGTACATTACATATGCAACAAGCGCCGGCTGTACAAAATCGCGCGCTATCCTGATCAAGCCACAGCCGATCATCACGGGAGCGGATGAGGTGAGCGTAGGTGCAACGACGACGATGACAGGATCACCAACAGGTGGCTCGTGGGGTAGCAGTTCAGCGGCTACAGCAGCCATCAGCGGCTATGGTGTTGTGACGGGTGTTGCTGCAGGTTCAGCGACAATCAGCTATACGTTAGCAGGTTGTGCGAACACGAAGGGTATCACAGTTACGGGTGCAGCATCGCGCCCTGCGGGTATGACAGAGGAAGCGGTGACCCTGTTCAGCGTGTTCCCGAATCCGAGTCATGGATCACTTTCTGTGAGCACCGGCGTAGCGGGAACATTCACTATATACACAGTGGATGGCAAAGTAGCTGCTATGAGCGAACTGACGGAAGGCGTAAACGCGATAAACATGCCAACGAACATGGCAGCAGGCACTTACCTGTGCCGTTTCAATGGCACTGACGGTAGTGTGCAGAGTGTGAGGTTGGTGTACGAGCCGTAGGTCGATTTTTAATTTTTTATATGTGTTTCGAAGGGGGCTGTTCCGTAAATGGGATAGCCCCTTTTGCTGCAAGCAACTATTTTCTATCTTTTGAGCGTAATGACGTGTGGTCGCACCGGGAATCCCGAATTTCTAAGTGACTTATCAAGATGCATTCATATTTTTGAATGTAAATTTGAGACGTTTACCAAACGTTTGCGGAGATTTTATTGTCTGATAATTAGTAGTACGTATTTACATGAATCGGAATAGACCTTTAGGCCGTGCAGGAAGTTTTTTGAGCTTGTCTTTTTTTGCATTGCTCCTTATATTTTCGCCGGAAACCCGCGCACAGATCACGCTTACGCCCGGAGCATCCGCGTCGGCACTAGCCACAGCGCTTACCGGTACGGGAGTTATTGTTCTGAATCCTGTGCTAAATTGTAATGCGTCCGGTAATGCCATATTTACAACCGGTGCTACGGATCCGATTGGCGTTTCCTCGGGTATAACACTGGAAAGCGGAGACGTGTCGCTAATGACTGCTGCCGCAACAGGCCCAACCGAGTCTTCTTTCTTTACCCCATCATTATCTGATGCAGATCTCTCGGCGCTGATAGGTGGAGACCCGACAAATGACGCCTGTGTACTGGAATTTGACTTTAAGGCAGCAGGTGACACTGTGAAATTTGATTATGTATTTGCTTCAGAAGAGTACCCGGAATTCGCATGTTCGTCTTTCAATGACGTATTCGGATTCCTGATATCTGGAGGTGTTACTGACCCTCTTACTACTTATTCTACCCCATACAACATAGCACGGGTGCCGGGGACGAATATTCCTGTATGTATTAATAGTGTGAATTCTGCACCCACGGGTACCACTTATCCCATAGCTACCTGCAATGCGTTAGGTCCGGGTTCTCCGTTCAATATGTATTATATTGATAACTCGGCTAGTACGATGTTGGTCTTTGACGGGAAGACAACAGTGCTTACGGCTATTGCAGCAGTAAGCCCCTGCGACACTTATCACCTGAAACTGGGTGTAGCCGACGTAGTCGATAATGCCTATAACTCGGCCGTATTTATAAAAGGAGGTAGCCTTACATCTACGACTGCTACTGCTATTACCGCCACCGGTACAAGTGGTTTGCCTTATTGCATTCGCGGATGCGGTCCTGGTAATTTTATTTTTACAATACCGTCAAGGAGAGCTACCCCATTTGTTATACATTACAACATCCTGGGCTCGGCCGTAAATGGTTATGATTACGCTACCATCCCCGATAGTGTGATCATTCCGGTGACCGACACGTTCACAATATTGGATATTAACACCTTGCCGGTGCCGCCTGCCGGCCCGAAAATTGTCACAATTCAGATATTGAATGCAGATCCTTGTACGGGTGCATTATCGCCGGGCGGATCGGCGAGCCTCACCATTATGGACTCATTCAACTTCCATATCCTTACTCCGGATACGGCGATCTGTGCGGGACAGACAATTACGCTGAGGGCCGTAGGCGATCCGGATTTTACAGGCATTCTCACATATGAATGGACGCCAACTACAGCTGTAGTATCACCGGGTTCACTATATACCGCAACTACCCCTACCATAACCACAACCTATATTCTTACGGCTACCGCGCCTGCAGTCTTAGGTTGCACCCCACAAATCAAATCGGTGACGGTATCAATGTTCCCCAATCCTGATCTTACCATAGATTCAGCGCTGGTGAAGACCTGCCTGGGTATACCGGTGCCACTGAATGTTTATACAACACCTCCTCCGGGCGTTGCGTATACTTATGCCTGGTCTCCCGGATTAGGATTGAGTACAACGCTTGCTCCGGCGACAACGGTTACCCCAACGATATTGGGCGACATTACCTACACGGTAACGGTGCATCCAACTTTGCTGCCTGCATGTGCTTCTACAAAGGAGATAACTGTACATACTGTACCAAACGACTTCATTCTGCTTAATCCCGACACTGCAATATGTATAGGGGAATTTGTTCAGACGCGAGTAAACGGAACTTCAGAATTTAACTATCGGTGGACACCGCCGGCTGACATTTCAGACCCGTACATTAAGGAGCCCGTCATAACACCTACTATTAGCGGATCTTATACGCTTACAGCATCTTATGCGCACTGCCCTGATATGGTACACGGTTTTCATATCGAGGTAGACACGCCTGCGCCGCTTATAATACGATATGATACTATCTGCATCCCTATGACGCATTCGGTTGATTTAACGGTGCCTTGGGCCACCGGTGTGGGCGAGGGCTACTACAGCTATCGCTGGACGCCGGCTACCTATGTAAGTAATGACACTATTCCTAACCCTACCATATCACCGACCCTGGATGGAGCGTACGTATATACTGTAACTGTGCAGCCACATGCAGTAGGGTGTGCAGTTAACGATATTATCAATCTTTACGTGTTGCCCAACACAATATCGCTTGTATCGCCGGACACTGCTATTTGCCGTGGAAAGGCTGTTCAGATACGCGCTACCGGTCATCCGCTCTTTCAGTATCAGTGGTTGCCTACCTCAGGTATAGCTATATCAAATGTGGTAGCACCACTTATTACACCGGACACTTCTGCACTTTACAAAGTGAGGGTTTCTTTCCATCTCTGTCCGTCGTTCTATGATTCTGTGATGATTGATGTGCAGCCGATTCCCAATGTATTTATTGGTGGTAACAGGTTTGTGTGCGAGGCTGACACTATCAGGATAAAGTCGGGCGTAACACCGGGTTGGTATGAGCACTATGCCTACTCATGGACTCCGTCAACGTATTTGAATGTCTCAGACGAGCCAAATGTTATCTTGACGGGTGGGGCTACGGGCCAGGTGGCACTGACTGTGACGACGCCTGCCGGCTGTATCGGCTCCGATACCGCACAGATAATTGTTTTGCCTGGAAACTTCGCAACTCTTGAGGCTAAGACTACGTTTTGTCCGCACGATAGTGCTGTGCTGGCTCCTCGGGGTGGTGTGTCATATCAGTGGTTGCCTTCCATGTACCTGAGCAGCGCTACGGCAGCAGCACCGGTGATTCACCCGATAACGACGCAGTCCTATTCCATAATAGCTACGAGCGCAGACGGGTGTAAGGATACTCTCTACTACACTGCAACCGTCTACCCAGGTGCGGTGTTCAATATGCCGGATTCCGTTACAATTTACCCGGGAGAAAGCTATGAGATTAACCCTCAGACTAATTGCACACACTTCACCTGGACGCCATCCGGCGCACTGAGCGGAAAGTATATTGCTAACCCGATAGCCAGCCCGGAAGTGAGCACATGGTACAAGGTGATAGGTGTTACGGAATATGGCTGTAGTGCCAGAGATTCAATTTTGATTAATGTGAACGATGGGGCAATAATAGACTTGCCGAACGCGTTTGCACCGGGAAGAGGAGTCAATGACGAATTTAAAATTATAAAGCGTGGTATTGCTACTTTGAATTATTTCCGTATTTTCAACCGTTGGGGAAACCTTGTTTTTGAAACAAAAGACATCAATGAAGGCTGGAACGGAGTGTACAAAGGTGTTCCACAGCCCGTTGGTGTGTTTGTGTACCAGGTAGAAGCCCAGACACAGAGTGGGAAAATTGTAAGGAAGCAAGGAAACGTGACATTATTAAGGTAATTTTACAACGATAATATAATCAAGATGAGTACTAAAACTATCATAGGCCGGTTGACATTAGCTGCAGCTCTATCTTTGAGCGCTCCTGCAGTTTTTGCACAGGACATACACTTCTCGCAGTTTGATATGCAGCCATTGGTTGTAAATCCTGCATTTACCGGGATGTTTGACGGTCAGGCACGTGCCGGTGGTATTTACCGCAATCAGTGGGGTAGTGTTACAGTGCCCTATGTGACAATGGGAGCCTATGCAGATATGCCTTTGTATGTGGACCAGGGCGGTGGCTACCTTGCTGCCGGTCTGCAGGTGTTCAATGACAAGGCAGGCGACGGTAACCTTCAGAATTTTACAGGAGCTCTATCGCTCGCATATCACAAAACACTTGGAAGTTCTACAGACCTTGCAGTAGGCCTTCAGGGAGCGTATGCTCAGAAAAGTATAGACCTTTCCAGGCTTTATTTTGGTGATGAATCAGTGAATGGCACGTTCGTTCCGGGCACATCTAATGAATACCAACTAGGGATAGGAAATTCAGTAAGCTACTACGTGGTAAATGCAGGCGTTTCGCTTGCTGGCGGAAGCGAGCGGCTGAGCTATGTTATAGGCATTGGCGCTAACAACATCAACCAGCCAAATGATGCCCTGCTGAAGAAGCAGACAAGCACTGTAGGTCTGGACATGCGCTACACTGCACAGGCGGGCCTTTCTGCACGTGCAAGTGACCGTTTCTACCTTCGTCCTGCTGTTATCTACCAAAACCAGGCATCTGCCAGCGAGATCATTGCAGGTAACGAATTCCTGTACTACACAGGTCAGTATGTTGGTTACACAAACTTCTCTACAGCATTATTCCTGGGTGCATGGTATCGCACTTCAGATGCTGCGATCCTTAATGCGGGTATAGAGCTAAAAGGAATAAGGATTGGTATTGCATACGATTATAATATATCATCACTCAACTCTGCCAGCAATGGCCGTGGAGGTTTCGAAATCGCTCTCCGTTATATCGCTCCATACCCGCAAAAATTTGCCGGTAAGAGGGTGATTCCTTGCGATCGCTTCTAATAGAGGTGCATACTATATTTGAGAAGGGCTGAAAACTTTTTTTAAAAGCCCTTCTTTTTTTTAAAACCAATTTATACTTTTATATCCATTAATAATGCTCACGCACATGAGAAGAAACTGGCTGTACCTGTTTTTAGCTACGATATTGATAGTTTCACATCAGGCAAATGCCCAAAGGAATAACATTGAGAAATACCGCAATAAGGCAAATGACCCGATCAAAGGTTCATCATATAAGTCCAAGTTAGCCTACGCCGACCTCTTGTTTGCCCAGGGAAGTTATTTTAATGCGATAGATTACTACCAGCAGCTGAAGCAGATCGATGAGCGTAACCCGTACCTCACGTTCCAGCTCGGGGAGTGTTACCGCGCCACGCGCGACTACGTACCTGCTGCGCATTACTATATAGAAACCAAGAACCTGGGAAAGAAGATCTTCCCGTTTTCTGTGTTTTATGCAGGCTTGATGCTCAAGCAACAGTGTGAGTATCAACTTGCTATCGAGCAGTTTAACGAGTTTCTGGACGACTACAAGAAGAACCCGATCAAGGAAGCACCAAACGCTAATCCAATGATCGAAAACAACCCCGATCGTACGATTGACCCGAAGATGATCAAAAACCTGAAGAAGCGCATTAAGGTTGAGATCGCAGGTTGTGAGATGGCAATTAAGTCAGTAAAAGATCCTCAGCCGGTTACCGTGGTAAATGCTGGTCCAAACGTAAATAGTGCGTATACAGAGTTGGCGCCATATCCGCTTGGTGACTCTGCGCTGCTTTTTGGTACACTGGTAAATGTGCGTACAGGAAAGATAGGCCGCAGTGATGTTATCGAGACGTATAATGGAGGTGGTAGCCGCCGAGCTAATGAAAACAAAGAACAGTTTGTAATTTCTCACAAGCAGAAAGGCTATGTAGATTCTTTCCAGTGGCCTTTACCTTTTTATGACGGTGGATTTAACGATCCTCATTTTAACACAGCAAATGGTTGCTGGGCACCGGGCGGAAGGAAGTTCTATTTCTCAAAGTGTTTCATTGATGAAAACGACTCTAACAAGTCTAAATGTGATATCTACTACTCGACTTTTGATGTTGAAGGATGGTCTGTACCGGTAATGGTTCCGGGCCTGGAAGAGCAGGGGCATAACACAATGCCTTACGTTGCAAAGGTTGGTAAGAAAGAGGTAATGTTCTTCGCATCTGACCGTAAGCTGCAGAGCCGTGGTCGCTATGACATCTGGTACTCAGTAATCGATCCGCGTGATGGTCGTTTCGGTCGTCCACAGAACTGCGGTAAGGTTGTAAATACCAAAGAAGACGAATTGACACCTTACTATGACAGCCGCACTAAGACGCTTTATTTCGCATCGAGCGGACAGGTGTCAATGGGTGGTTTTGACTTGTATTCTGCAGAGGGTGGTCCTTCACGTTACAAGAACCTGCATAACCTTGGGTATCCTATAAATACTTGCGCTGACGAGCTTTACTTTATCCTTGATCCTGTAGGCAAGCCAGACGGCTACCTGGTGTCAAACCGTATCGGTTCGTTTGCATTGAAAAACCCAACTTGCTGTAATGATATCTGGCGCGTACAGTATGAGCCACGTCTGGTTGTAATGGGTAAGGTGGTTGATAAGAAGTCAGGCGAACTCCTGAATGAATCCGTTGTTAAGATGATAGATCAGAAGGGTGACCTGAATACTTATAACTCTGAAGACGGTAAGTTCCTGTTCAATATGTCTCGTGCTCACAGCTATGTGATCACTGCCGACAAGCCAGGTTACACTTCAAGCCGTGCTTCTGTAAGCACCATGGAGATCAAGCGTGCAGATCCTGATGACACAGTGGTTGTGACCATCTTCCTTGATAGCATCAAAGTAAGCTTCAGCGTTAGCAACATTTACTACGACTATGATAAGGCTGCGCTTCGTCCTGAGTCGGTTGCGGCACTTGATTCTGTATTGCATTTCATGACGGATAACCCATCAATCTCCGTAGAGATCTACTCATATACAGATGGAAAGGGTAAAGAAGAGTACAACCTGGCGCTGTCTCAGCGTCGTGCGCAGGCAGTGCTTGATTACCTGGAGAAAAATGGCATTGATCGTGCAAGGATGACTGCACGTGGATTTGGTAACAAGAATGCAGTGGCACCAAACTCAATGGGAGGCAAAGACAATCCTGAAGGACGCCAGCTAAACCGCCGTACAGAGTTCAGGATCGTTACTGACCTACCTACGCGTCGCGTGCTTTACAACAGCGCAATGCCTGGTACTATGGACCAGCAGGAGCGTAACCTGCAGGTAGAGCCTGATGAGGGCGGCGATGAGCCGGTAGCTCCTGGTAAGAGGCCTGTAGACGACGATGAATAAGTCGCATTAAGTGATACTTAAAGAAGGTTGCACATTGTGCAACCTTCCTTCTTTTAGGCAACATACAATTTTAATGGTACACAAAGAGATTACGATCAATGGACTGCAGGCTGAACAGCGAGAGATAGCTATGGCTCTGCTTAATGATTTGGGATATACTGGATTTGAGGAGCGGGAAGATGCGCTTCTGGCGTATATACCGGAAGCAGAATTTGATGAAGGAATAATAACCTCAATGGCTGAAGAGCAGGGTTATACCTATTCTATAGCGGATGTAGCTGAGCAGAATTGGAATGCCCTTTGGGAGTCTGGTTTTGAGCCGGTAGTTGTTGGCGACTTTTGTACAATTAGAGCACACTTTCATGCTCCGGCACGAGACACTACCCATGAAATTGTGATTACACCCAAGATGTCTTTTGGTACGGGACACCACGCAACAACACAGTTGATGATACTTGCGATGCAGGGTATCGATTTTGCCGGCAGGCGCGTGCTCGACTTCGGTACAGGGACGGGTGTGCTTGCCATACTTGCTGAAAAGCTGGGCGGTGCAGATATTCTGGCAATAGACAATGACGAATGGGCTGTGAATAATTCTATTGAGAATACGGAGCGAAACGCCACCAGACATGTATTGGTGCAGCGAGCTACGCTTGAAGATACCGACGGCGGATGCTTTGAAGTAGTTTTGGCGAACATTAACCGGCATATCTTGCTTGAAACAATGTCCCTGCTCTACAGTAAAACTTGCAGCAGCGGAATTTTGGTGATGAGTGGCTTGCTGGAAGAGGATGAGGCTATTGTGACACAGGCTGCAAAAGATGCGGGCTTTGGGATTAAACATGTTAACAAGCTGAACGGTTGGATAAGTATCGCCTGTAGCAAGTGTTAAAACAATGCAAAAATGCCGTATTCTATTTGTTGCGAAAATGCTTCTATTCGGGCATGTGAGTTAGGATTTGTGAATCAAGTCTATTACATTTGTTTTTACCAGTAACACGAAAATTAATAATGACGATTGCGATTCTTATTGTTATAGCTTATTTGTTAGGGTCAGTTCCCTCAGCAGTTTGGGTTAGCAAATGGATGTACGGAATAGATATCAGGGAGCATGGCAGTGGCAATGCAGGTGCCACAAATACCTTTCGCATACTAGGTAAGCAGGCAGGTTCAGCGGTTATGATCGCTGACATGATGAAGGGATTTCTTGCAGTTAAACTTTCGATCTTTTCTCACTATGCGTGGACAAGCGAACCGTTTGTAAACCTTCAGATATTCCTTGGTTTGGCTGCAGTAATTGGTCACATATTTCCTATTTGGGCAGAATTCCGTGGAGGAAAAGGCATAGCTACACTTTTTGGCATGATATTGTCCATTCATCCGATTGTAGCGGTAAGCCTTGTGCTTGTGTTTGTAATGATGCTGATGTTGACACGCTATGTATCGCTGAGTTCTATTGCGGCAAGTATTGCTTTCCCGGTACTAATTCTGTTCATTTTCAATGCCCAGGCACAGGAATTGAGCTACCGTTTGTTTGCAATAGCGACGGCTTTTCTCGTCGTGCTGACCCATCATAAGAACATTAGCCGCCTGCTCAGCGGCAACGAGAGCAAGGTGCCGATCTTCCGCAAGCGCAAATCGCGTCGATAGTGCGAAACTTTTCTTTCTGAAAATACCATTCTATAAGAGGCTGATCAGCTATGTTGCTCCGGTAACATTGCGTAAAACTGCTACGCCTGACAATCCCTACCTTGAGTTGACAATGACCGGTGGAAGGTTTCAATTGGCCACACGTGAGGCATATTATTCAGATGGTGATAAGTATGAGCCGGCAATAGCTGTTTGCAAACATTTTTCGGCTGCCTTACCCGCTTTCAGGAATGCATTGGTTTTGGGTACGGGTCTTGGCAGCATTGTTGAGGTTATGAGGTCTAAGGGTGGCAACCCGGAATTCACCCTTGTGGAAAAGGATAAGACGGTATTGAAGTGGGCGATGGAACTTTCCGCAAGCGATGCCCGGATGATACCAGTTTGTGAAGACGCTGCTGATTTTATTCAACGCGATGACCAGCAATACGACTTCATTTTCATAGACATCTTTTTCGGTCGACATGTGCCCGAGTTTGTGACTTCCACTTCTTTTCTCAAGGCCGTTAAGGCGAGGCAGTCACTAAATGGACGATTGGCGATGAATTATATAGTCAACGATCCCGGAGACTGGAACGCTTTTTGTCACAATTTTGCCGCCGTCTTCCCGGAACACAAAATCATTGAGAGCCGGGACAACCGAATCTTTGTGGTATAATGGCTGGTTGCTGCTGCGGCCAGATTAGCAATTAGCGGTAGGTACATTGTCTTACCTTTGCACCCTGTATGACACAAGAGAACCTGAAAGAAATGCGGGACCGCGTGCAGCACCTGCGTCGCTTTCTGCGCATAGAGGACAGGCTGGCAAAGATGGAAAATGACAGGCAGCTAAGCCTGTCGCCCGGATTTTGGGATGATAATGCCCGCGCAACCGGAATCCTGAAGGAAATAAAGATCGACAAATATTGGACAGAGTTATTCGATAGCGTCAGTGCATCTGTAGAAGACTTTGCCGTGCTGTTCGATTTCTGGAAGGAGGGCGAGGCAAAAGAAGAGGAAGTGCAGGAGGCCTATGACAAAGCTATAAAGAACCTGGACGAACTGGAGTTTAAGAGCACACTGAATGCGCCGGAGGATGAAATGCCTGCAATGGTAGTGATAAACAGTGGTGCAGGTGGAACAGAAAGCCAAGATTGGGCTGAGATGTTGCTGCGCATGTATAGGATGTATGGTGAGAAGCAGGGATGGAAGGTGAGCGAAGTAGATGTGCAGTATGGCGATGGTGCAGGCATAAAGCAGGCAACGCTGGAGTTTGACGGCGAGTTTGCATACGGACTGCTGAAGGCTGAAAGTGGGGTACATCGACTGGTGCGCATTTCGCCGTTTGATTCTAATGCCCGGCGTCACACATCGTTTGCATCTGTGTTTGTTTATCCGCTTATTGACGATACCATAGAAGTGCAGGTGAGCCCTGCAGATCTGGAATGGGCGTTTTTTCGTTCCGGTGGTTCTGGCGGGCAGAACGTGAATAAGGTGGAAACGGCGGTGCGGCTGAAACACATACCGTCTGGTATAATAGTAGAGTGCCAGCAGGCGCGTACCCAGGGTGAGAACAGGGAAAAGGCACTAACAATGCTGAAGAGCCGACTTTATGAAGAGGAGCTACGCAAGCGCCAAGAAATAATGAATGCCACCAACTCGGCAAAGAAAAAGATTGAGTGGGGCTCGCAGATAAGGAGTTATGTGTTTCATCCGTATAAAATGATCAAAGATCATCGTACAGACTACGAGGTGGGAAATGTGCAGCCCGTAATGGATGGTGAGATAGACGATTTTATCAAAGCATACCTGATGGCGGAAAAAGAGGAGCAGTAAGGTTTGGCAAAAGAAGGAAATACAAAAAAGAAGGTTTTCAACCTGGGATTGTTGCGGCGAATATTTGCATTCACCGGCCCTTATCGTGCTACCTTGTATACCGTTGCGACGCTCGCCGTGGTGCTTGCAGTTGTCTCTCCGCTAAGGCCTTACCTGATAAAGGTTTCCGTAGACAAGTACATTGGAAACAACCTGCTGAAGGGACTGATATGGATTAGCGTATTCCAGTTTGGAATACTGGTAATAGAAAGCCTGCTGCGTTTTTGGTTTACTTATCGTGCCAACTGGCTGGGGCAGTCGGTGGTGAACGATATGCGCAATGGCGTATTCCGCAAAGTACTTTTTCAGAACGTTTCCTATTATGACCATACACCGATAGGCACACTCACCACGAGGACCATCAACGACATAGAGGCTATCAACGACATTTTCTCCGAGGGTGTTATATCCATTATTGCGGATATACTAACGATTCTTGCCATTATCACCGTAATGCTGGCAACCGACTGGCGGCTTACATTGGTGTGCCTGGCTACATTTCCATTCCTTATCCTGGCAACGTGGTGGTTTAAAGAAGCAGTAAACAAATCGTACCAGCGTGTGCGAAATGCTGTTGCGGCTTTGAATGCGTTTGCCCAGGAGCACCTTACCGGCATGTATATAGTGCAGGCATTTGCTGCTGAAGACAGGGAATTTGGCAAGTTCAAGGCAATTAACAAGGAACACAGGAATGCAAACATCAAGAGCATTTTTGCCTACTCAGTATTCTTCCCGATAGTGGAGATAATACTTGCTATCTCTCTCGGATTGCTCGTTTGGTACGGCGCAGCCAGAATGATGCATGTGGGCTTGACAGTGGGTGTCATCATCTCGTTTGTGATGTACCTGAACTTATTGTTCCGCCCATTGCGTATGATGGCCGATAAGTTCAACGTACTGCAGATGGGCATGATAGCCGGGGAGCGCGTGTTCACCGTGCTTGACAGCAGTGATCATCTGCAGGATAACGGAACACAAAGTGCGGACAACATACGTGGGGAAGTGGAGTTTAGGGATGTGCATTTCCGGTACAAACCGGAATCGCCTGTGCTGCGTGGTGTTTCATTCAAACTACAGGCAGGTAAGACCATGGCGGTTGTGGGGCACACGGGTGCCGGTAAGACGTCGCTGATAAGCATACTCAACCGCCTTTACGAGATTGAAGAGGGGCAGATATTAATTGATGGCAGAGAGCTGAAGGAATATGATATCTACAGCCTGCGCAGCCGCATTGGCATAGTGCTGCAGGACGTATTCCTCTTTTCGGGTACTGTGGCTGATAACATAACGCTGCGCAATGAAAATCTAACAAGAGAGCAGGTGGTAAATGTCTGTACCATGCTGGGCATTCACGACTTTATTATGCGGCTGCCGGGAGGGTATGACTTCAACATAATGGAGCGTGGCAATACACTCTCTCAGGGGCAACGCCAACTGATCTCTTTTGCGCGGGCATTGCTTTACGATCCTGCTATTCTTGTGCTGGACGAGGCTACATCAAGCGTAGACAGCGAAAGCGAAATGCTGATTCAGTATGCTATTGATACGCTAATAAAGGGACGCACGTCTATTGTCATCGCGCACCGCCTTTCCACTATCCGCAAGGCAGACGAAATAATAGTGATGGATAAAGGCGTGGTGACAGAGCGCGGTAATCACGCACAGCTTATTGACGCAAGAGGCGCTTACTATGATCTCTATACGGCAGTGGAGCAAGCTAAAGAAAAAGAGGTGCTATAATACCCAAGGTTTTTGAAGTGCGTTTCGTCTATGATAAGGTAACAAATACCTTATGAAAAGAGCACTCACCTTTCTTTCCCTGATTTGTGCCCTGCAATTATCTGCGCAGGTGCCATTTTCTGTAGTCGATTCAATAGACGTAAACAACATCAACGCTGTTGCACTTGTGCATGGCGATATGTGGTGGAAGCCTTTTTCTTCATCTTATTTTGGATGTTTCTATCCCAATGGTACTTCGAAGCTCATAAGTTTTGCCGGTGCTATGTGGCTTTCCGGTTACGATGACGGAGGCAATCTGCACGTGTCGGCGCAGACCTACCGGCAGGATGGTAATGACTACTGGCCCGGCCCTTTGGATGCGGCCGGTGGTTTGACTTATGCAATATCTTCTGACTGGGCAAAAATCTGGAAAGTGAACAGGAGCGAAGTGACAGATCACAAGAACAGGACCTACAGGAATATTTCGAATACACCTACATCGATCCTTGAGTGGCCGGGCAAAGGAAATGCCTACGCCCGCGGTAAGGACGGTGTGCCGCTAACCGTAGATCGTGAAATGGCGCCGTTTATTGACAAGAATGGTGATGGCATCTATCAACCACTGAAAGGAGACTATCCCGACTTTAAAGGTGACCAGGCCTTGTGCTGGGTGCTAAGTGACAACGGCCCGTCGCACAGTCAGACAAATGGACAGCCACTTAAAGTAGAAGTGCTGGTGATGGCTTACGCTTACAAAAGGAACACGCTTATTGATAATGTCGTTTATTATGATTACGCCATTACAAATCGCTCTGCGGATAATTATCACGGTGTACGATGGGCATGGTGGGACTGTGCTAATCTTGGTTATCAATCTGGTGATTACGCATATTTTGATTCAAGTCGGCGGTTGAGTGTTGAGTATAATTATGCGGTTCGTGATGGAGGTGCTGCGGGTAGTCCGTTCGGTTTTCCGTCACATTATCCGGTGAAGGGTCAAACCCTTATTAAAACGCCGGGGGACGGAACCGGGACATATGTACCTGCAGGCAGCTTCGTTTACTATAACAATGACCCGTCAATTATTGGAGTGCCAACGGCGCCAGGTGAGTATCAAAACTATATGCATGCTAAAATGAGAAACGGCACTCATTTCACTCACGAAGGGCGAGACGTCAACTATGTATTTACCGACGAACCCAATGTGCCCGGCGGCTGGAGCGAATGTGGTGTCGGGAATAATCCCGGGCGCAGAACTTATATTCTGTCAACAGGCGATTTTAGTCTCTCAGCAGGTGCTACTCATCATGTTCTCATGGCGATGGTCGTTGATTCAGGGGTTGGCGGTTGCCCATTTGTTGACCTGACGCGTATCAAAGCCACCTCAGATACGGCATGGGCCGTATATCACAATCCACCTCCGGAGGTGGATGTACATGATGTGGCAGAGACTACTGCGGGGCTAACAATATTCCCCAATCCGGCACATGACCACATCACCTTGAAGGTAAAAGGCATGCAGGATGGATCACTGAGTGTTTTTGATTTGCTCGGCGTAAAGGTTGCTTCCACAACGATAAAAAATGGTGAGGCAAGGCTTGCTGTTGACGCATTGTCGGCGGGCATGTATGTTGCGAGGATTACCTCTAATGACATTGTTGCCCCGGCCTACTTTGTGAAGAAGTAGCGTTACAGCTTCTGTTCCTTCAGCTTATCCCTTACCATTGCGCTGACACGAAACAGCATGTAGACGCCTAGCGCTGACAGGCCAACCACTATGAGCCCCAGGATGTTGTAGTGCTGCAGCGGGCTGTACTTATCTTTTTGCACCACGATCATGCCTGCCACTGCGGCAGCAACACCGCCTGCTATTTGCTGCAGCGATGAGTTTATGCTCATGAATGCGCCCCTGTCGGCCATCTCGGGCACGGCTGTGACAAGTGCTGTTGCCGGTATCATCCTGCTCATTACGCCCATCATCAGTAGCACGTTCAGTACCATTACCAGTGGCAGAGCGGTGGGGCCCAAGTTTGTATAGACAATCACCATTACCGCCATCCATGCAGTAGCCAGGGTAAAGAGTTTGAACTTGTCCATCTTGTCGGCTACTTTGCCTATAAGTGGCATGATAATTAAAGAGCTGAGGCCTGATACCATAAACAAAAGCGGCAGTTGCTCGTTGGTGAGCTTCAGGTTGTTGATGGCGAAAGCGCTGCCGAACGGCATCATCATAAATCCTCCAAGTGACAGGAGCGCTGTGCACAGGAAGGCAATACGGTGGTGGCGTTTGGCAATAGTGCTCCAGAGGTGTGTTACTGCGTTCTGTTTTTTCTGAAGTGCGAGGTGTGCATTCACCGGCTGCATTTTCAGGCTCGTCATTATGGCTATTACTACACCCAGCGCTGCCACCATGATGAAGGGAGCCTGCCAGCCCCATGCATTAGCAATGTACAGGCTGATGGGGATGCCCAGCACCTGGCTGGCGCCGAAGCCCATTTGCACAAAGCCCATAACGCGGCCACGGTGGTGGATGTCGAACACATCTGTGATGATGGCCATGCCAATGGAACCGATAACGCCGCCGAATATACCTGTGAAGATGCGAGCACCAATGAGCATCCAGTAGTTAGTGGCAAAACCGCACAGGAAGGTGCCGATGATGAAGCCCGAGTAAAAGAATAGCAGCAGGTTCTTGCGGTCGTATTTGTCGGCAAAGCCGGCTGTAAGTAACCCCGATATACCCGCACTGATTGCATAGGCAGATACTGCGAGGCCAAACTGGCTCGTGGTGAGGTTCATAGACTTCATAAGCATATCACCAAGGGGTGACATTACCATAAAATCGAGTATCACGGAAAACTGCGTGATGGCCATCAGGAAGATGACCATTTTTTGATAGGAGGTAAATGGTATGGTGGTAGTGTCTTTTTTCATATTCGTAAAAACTGGCGCAAATCTAACTTTAACATATTGATTTTAATGTTAGCAAATCGGTCAACACCCGTTTTTCGTCGGAAAGCACGGTAAATCGTCTATTTTGCAAGCGCAATGAAAGTGGCTTTTGTACAGGACTGGTTTAACGCAAACGGTGGCGCCGAGAAGGTGGCCGGCGAAATAATAGGTCTGTATAAAGATGAAGAACTGGATATCTATGCGCTCTTCAACAAGTTTAGCGAGAGCGCTACTGCTTCCATCCTTTACAATAAGCCTGTGCACACATCGCTACTGCAATACGTGCCGGGCATTACGAAGACATACAGGAAGTTTCTGCCTGTGATGCCCTGGCTGATGGGGCGCTTTCACCTCAAGGGATATGATGTAGTTCTATCTACCTCTCATGCTGTGGCTAAAGGTTTTCACAGCGACCCGCGCATCCCCAACATTTGCTATTGTCACACTCCGCTGCGGCCCATATGGGATATGTACGATGACTATGCTGCATCACACCCAATGGGGAAATCGTTCTTTTACAGGAAGTTCGTTGAGTGGCTGCGCAGGTGGGATAGAAAGTCGGCGGAGCGGGTAACCCATTTCATTGCTAATTCAGAACACATTCGTCAGCGCATCATGAAGAGTTATGGGCGCGATTCTGTGGTGATATACCCTCCTGTGCGCACAGGCAAGTTTTCGCTGAATGCTGCACCCCGTAAGGACTACTATATGTGTCCCGGCCGGTTTGTGCCCTACAAAAAAATAGACATGGTGATCCGCGCCTTTCAGCAGATGCCGGATAAGCGCCTGGTTCTGATAGGGGAGGGCTGGGGCGCATCGGGATTTGATGAACTGATAAAAGACCATCCTAATATAGAGTGGCTGGGCTATCGCGATGATGAAGAGATGATACGCTACATGCAGGAGGCGAGGGCATGCATTTTTGCAGCTAAGGAGGACTTCGGTATTATGTGTGTGGAGGCGCAGGCCTGTGGCACACCGGTATTGGCGCTTGATTATGGAGGTTACCGGGAGACGGTGGTAGACGGTGTATCCGGCTACCTGTTCCCCGAACAGTCTGAACAGGCAGTAATAGATGCAGTGAACAGGCTGGAGCGCCAGCCGCTGACTGACGGTGAGGCTATACGGGCAAATGCCTTACGCTTTTCTGACGATAGATTCAGGAAGGAATTCAGTGATTTTGTAACAAAGGCGATGAGCGAATTTCGCTGATCGTTGTCTTATCTTTACTAAAACAACTAACCCATGGCGATTTTTGGCAAACTTGCCCGCTACCAGGATATAGGATTGCTTGTTATGCGCATTGGCGTAGGCGCCATGATGATACTACACGGCTACGACAAGCTGCTGGGCGGACCTGATAAGTGGCAAGATCTTGGCGAGGCAATGGGCAAGCTCAACATTCACTTCTGGCCCACGTTCTGGGGTTTTATGTGTGCGTTTGCCGAGACATTCGGCGGCCTGTTTGTGATGCTGGGTCTTTGGTTCAGACCGTTTTGTATATTGCTTTTCTTCAATTTTATAGTAGCCACTGCGCAGCATTATGAGGGCATTGCAAGTATACCCAAGGCATCACACGCCATAGAGCTGATGTGTACGTTCTTTGCGTTGATTTTTATCGGTCCGGGTGTTTATTCGGTGGATAAGGGTTAGCACTCGCAGATGGTGAAAACTTGTCTTTCCCCCTTGGCCGCAAAAACTTAAATTTGCGTAGCACCCAAAAATCCATTTTTACATGAAGTTTACTTTTTATGGTCATGCCTGTTTCGGGATAGAAACGGCAGGCAAGAAGTTTTTGTTCGACCCGTTTATCACGCCCAATGAGCTTACGAAAGGAAAAGTGGACGTCAATGCAGTAGAGGCAGACTACATTTTTGTGTCCCACGGTCATGGCGACCATGTGGCAGACCTGGTGTCTATTGCTAAGCGCACCGGAGCTACCGTCATAGGCACCTATGAGGTGATAGAATGGGCAAAGAAAAATGGCGTGGAAAATGTACACCCGCTGAACCTGGGTGCGAAGCAGTTTGATTTCGGGAAGCTGCACTTTACCCCGGCTGCACACAGTAGCTCCATGCCGGATGGCAGCTATGGCGGCAACCCCGGTGGATTCCTGTTTCACGACACAGATAAAAAGTTTTACTACAGTGGTGATACCTGCCTGAGTATGGAGATGCAGTTGATACCCCGCTACTCGGCTTTGGACTTCGCCATACTACCGGTTGGTGGCAATTTTACCATGGATGTTGATGATGCCATCATAGCGAGCGATTTTATTAAGTGTAACAAAATAATTGGTGTACACTTCGACACATTTGGCTACATCAAAATAGACCATGAAGCGGCAAAAGATTCATTCAGAACTGCGGGGAAAGAATTAATATTGCCAGAGATAGGTGAAACTATAGAATTATAGAATTAGATTAATTTTGTTTATTATAAGTGTCCCTGTGAGGGGGTGAGTTTATGGCTAAAGTAATCGCGATTGCAAATCAGAAGGGTGGTGTAGGGAAGACAACTACTGCCATCAACCTCGCAGCCAGCCTGGCTGTGCTCGAGTATAAAACGCTGTTGGTTGATGCAGACCCGCAGGCCAATAGTACTACAGGCAACGGTTTTGACTTGAAGAACATACAGATAAGCCTGTATGACTGCATGGTGAACGAGACGCCGGCAGCACAGGTGATACTGGAAACGGAAACACCCAACCTGCACCTGATACCAAGCCACCTGGACCTGGTGGGCGCAGAGATAGAGTTGATAAATCATCCCAACCGTGAACATGTGATGAGGCTGGCCCTGGAGAGCGTATCTGCTAATTATGACTTCATTATTATCGACTGTTCTCCGTCACTGGGCCTCATTACTGTGAATGCGCTTACTGCTGCTGACAGTGTTGTGATACCGGTTCAGTGCGAGTACTTCGCGCTTGAGGGTCTGGGCAAACTGCTGAACACCATCAAGATCGTGCAGACGCGCATCAACTCAAAGCTGAAGATAGAAGGCATATTAATGACGATGTATGACGGCCGTCTGCGCCTGTCGAACCAGGTAGTGGAGGAAATCAAAAATCACTTTGGTGACCTTGTTTTTAACACCATTCTGCACCGCAACACCAGGCTGGGCGAGGCGCCAAGCTTTGGTATGCCGGCCCTGCTCTATGATGCCGAAAGTACCGGCGCAGTAAACTATCTAAACCTCGCCAAGGAAATATTGCAGAAGAACAATATGACCAAAATAAAGAACGAGGATAAAATATTTGAATCAGAGTAGGTTGTATTGGTAAGTCCTGAGAAGTGGAGCTTCACGCGGACTTACGACTTATGACTTACGACTTACGACTAAAAAACATGTCGCAGATAAACAAAAAACAGGCTTTGGGAAAAGGTATACGGGCGCTGCTCGATACCATTGATGAGGAGATAAAGGTGCCGAACGAAGGAGTGCCTGCCGTTTCGGGCCAGAACGCAAATACCATTGCGCGTATTCCCCTGGAGCAGATAGCGGTGAACCCCAAGCAACCGCGTCGCGACTTTGAAGAGCAGGCTTTACAGGAGTTGGCAGCAAGTATTAAGCTGCACGATGTAATTCAACCCATTACCGTAACAAAGACCGGCCCCAGCAGCTACCAGCTTATCAGCGGTGAGCGTCGCCTCAGGGCTTCGCGTATGGCCGGTCTTGTGGATATACCAGCATATATACGCACGGCAGACAGCCAGGGCATACTGGAAATGGCCCTGCTTGAAAACCTGCAGCGTGAAGATCTCAACGCCATAGAAATAGCGCTGAGCTACCGCCAACTGATGGACGAATGTGGCCTTACACAGGAGCAAGTGTCTGACAGGATGAAGAAAGAACGTAGTACAGTGGCAAACTACCTTCGTTTACTGAAGTTGCCACCGGATGTGCAGCGGGCGGTGCGCGATGGCCAGATTTCAATGGGCCATGCCCGTGCCATCATTGGCCTGGAGCATGTGGAGCAGCAACTTTATGTTTTCCGCGAAATAATGCAACGTGGCCTCTCTGTGCGCCAGGTAGAGCAGATGGTAAAGGAAATGTCGGCAGACAATGCCTCCAATGCACCTGCAAAGCCGTCCAGTCCCGCAAAGTTACCCGCAGCATACAAGCGTATAGAGGACAACATGGCCTCACACTTCTCTACAAAGGTGAAGCTGGAAAGGAAGAAGAACGGAAAGGGAAAGATACAGATAGAGTTCTACAACGATGAGGACCTGGAGCGTATCATGAGCAAAATGAGCCTTTAGCAAATGAAGATCGCATTGATAGGATATGGCAAGATGGGTCAAGCCATCGAGCGTATTGCATTAGAACGTGGACATGAAATAGCCTTACGGATCACTACTGCCAACAGGGCGGATATGACACCTGAGCACCTGGCTAATGTGGATGTGGCCATAGAGTTTACAACGCCCGAAGTAGCTGAGAAAAATGTTGCCGACCTGCTGGCCGCGGGCGTAAATACTGTTTGTGGCTCTACAGGCTGGAATAATGGTTTGGAAGCGGCGAGGAAAGTGGCTACCGATACCGGTGTGGGTTTCATATTTGCTTCCAACTTCAGCGTAGGCGTGAATATCTTTTTTGAAGTAAACAAATTGCTGGCCCGGCTTATGAAGGGCCGTGAGGAGTATGATGTAAAAGTGGAAGAGATCCATCATATTCATAAGAAGGATGCGCCTGCAGGTACAGCCATTACACTTGCCGAGCAGATCATCACGCACCTGGGAGGCAAAGTAGCGTGGAACCTTAATAGCGCTGATAGTGCTGACGTTGTTCCTGTAATTGCACACCGTATAGGTGATGCGCCGGGCACACACAAGGTTTCTTATGCTTCTGAAATTGACACAATAGACATCATTCACACAGCGCACAACCGCAACGGGTTTGCATTGGGTGCAGTGCTGGCTGCAGAATTCCTTGCCGGTAAGAAGGGCCTATACACCATGAAGGATGTATTGGGTATCTAGCGTTCTCTGTTTTCGTATATTTGATAAAATCGTCGGCTCATGAAGTTTACTGCCTCTTTAATGTCAATGCTTGCAGCTTTCTCATTTTCACTGCTTTCCTGTAAGAGCTATGAAATAGACATGAGTGACGTGCATAAGTTTAAGGATAATGCTGCGACAATGGTTCCCACTGCTCGTAGCGTACAGGCAAAAGCTGAGGGGCCGTCTGACGAGCCAAGAAAGCTATTGCTTATCGTAGGCGTAGGCGGCTTCTATAACAGCGATGCCGCAAGCAAACAAGACGCAGCGATAAAGGTAGGGCAGGAGGCCTTGACGGTGTTTGGGGATAAGGTTGCAACCGGAGAAGTGGTGTACACGCAGCAAGCCAGCGAACATGACACTCTTCCAAGTGATGCGATAGTGTTTGACATGAAACTCGATAGCCTTCGCCAGGCCATGGCACCAAAAAAATAGCGCGACACTTTTGCGCCGCGCTATATTCTTATTTGAGTTACCGTTTACAGATTCTCCAGTATAAAGTTGGTCATCCTTGTGTATAGGTGGAAGGTAGTGTTGCCACCTGATATGCCGTGTGCCTTGTCAGGATAGTATTCCGCATCAAATTGCTTGTTGGCCTGTACCAGTGCTGTATTCAGCATAGCAGAGTTCTGGAAGTGTACGTTGTCGTCCGCAGTGCCGTGTATCAGCAGCAGCTTGCCTTGTAGCTTGTCTGCCATTTTCTCCGGCGCGTTCTCATCATAGCCTTTTGCATTCTCCTGTGGTTTGCGCATATAGCGCTCTGTGTAGATGTTGTCATAATAACGCCAGTTAGTAACAGGTGCCACAGAGATAGCAGCCTTGAATATGTCATTACCCTTCATCAGACAGGTAGCGCTCATGAATCCCCCATAACTCCAGCCCCAAATGCCTATGCGGTCCTTGTCTACATAGGGTAGCCGGGCGAGGTTCTTTGCTACCGCTATCTGGTCCTCACTCTCATACTTGCCCAGTTGCAGGTAGGTCTTCTTGCGGAAAGCCTCGCCACGGAAGCCTGTACCGGTGCCGTCTACGCATACAATGATGTAACCCCGCTGTGCCAGCATCTGGTGCCAGAAATAGTTGCCCAGCGGAAACTTATCTGCTACCTGCTGTGAGCCGGGACCGCTGTACTGGTACATAAGTACTGGGTACTGCTTGCTTTTGTCAAAATTGGGAGGTGTTATCATCCATGCGTTCAGCATAGCATGCACGCCTTTTAGCTGCAGCAGTTGCGTTTTGCCCAGTGCGAACTCCTGCATTTTACTTTCCAGTTCTTTGTTCTCTTCCAGAGTGCGAATCACTTTGCCATTTGCGCTGCGCAGGTAGTAAACCGGAACTGAGTTAATGGACGAATAGCGGTCAAGGAAATAATTCAGGCCTTCGCAGGGAGTGATGTTGTGAGTGCCCTTTTCAGGCGTAAGGCAATGTGTTTCTGAGCCATTATAGTTGGTCACATATAGCTTGCGCTGCAGGGCTGTGGGCGCTGCTGTGTAATACACCAGGTGCTTCTTGGTGTCTACACCTGTCAGGCCTTCCACGTCATAGCTGCCACGTGTAATATCGGTGAGCTGCTCGCTGGCCCAGTCCCAATGGTATAGATGCTTGTATCCATTGCGCTCACTACCCAATATCATAGAGTGTCCATCGGTGAGGAATTTAGCATCATCGTCAATCTCTATGTATTTCGCGTTTGTTTCGCGGTATATATAAGACGACTTACCGGTAGCGGCGTCGCTCAGCAGCAGGTCCAGCTTGTTTTGCCTGCGGTTCATGCGGTATATGCACAGCTTGTTGGCGTTTTCTGTCCACTTGATGCGTGGTATATACTGATCTGTTTCGCTGCCTACGTTTGCGGTGATGGTGTTGCCCTTTGCTATGTCATAGATGTGAATGCTTACAATAGAGTTGCGCTCACCGGCTTTAGGATATTTATAGGTATACTGCTCGGGATACAGACCCGTGTACTTGGCCATTGTGTACTCCGGTACCAGTGTTTCATCAAAACGGTAGAAAGCCAGGTGTTTGCTGTCTTTAGCCCAGTCGAAAGCGCGGGTGAAGGAGAATTCTTCTTCATATACCCAGTCGCAGTTTCCGTTAATGATCCGGTTCTTTTCACCGTCCTTCGTTACCGGCACCACCATATCCTTTACCAGGTCTTTGTAGTATAGGTTGTTGTTCCTTACATAGGCCACCTTGCTTCCATCTGGTGAGAATGTAGCGTGCAGTACTTTCTCATAGTCAAGCAGGCGAATGGCACCCGACTTGATGTCGTACACATAAACGCGATGCAGCGCTGAGTGGCGGTAAATATGCTCCCCTTCGGTGAACAGCAGCATTTGCGTTTCAGCTTCGTTGAACGCATATGATTCAACGTTTAGCTCTGTGCCGCCGAATTTATCCATCGTATTTTTGAAGATCGTTTGGATACGCTCTCCGGTGGCCAATGCGTACACGGCTATCACCTGGGCCTTTCCATCGTTCTCCATCTGGGTATAACGCTTACCGTCCTTCATGGCATTGAAGCCCGGCACGCCTTTCATTCTGAAGGTCCCCTTTTTATAGATGTCTTCCAGTGTAATCTGCTTGGTGCCGTTTTGTGCGTGTGCTGCCGGCTGCAGTAAAGACAGCCCCAGGCACAGCATTAGTGTCGTGCGCATATACTAAAGTTGATTCAGGGTAAAAATACGGTGTTGAAGGGACAAAGTGGGTATGCGAGCATTGTTAGTCTAGGGGGTATATTTGGGGGTAAGACCTTAATATGTCTGAATTGCCTAATTTTAGATTTATGAGCGCAGACAACAAAAAAGAAGAGGCTATCCGGACACAGGAAGAATACCAGGCCGCACTTAAAAAGATTGAACTCTTATGGCATGCTGAACCAGAGTCCGAACAAGCGGAAATACTTGACTACATGGTAGATCTAGTAGACGAGTATGAAAATATTAATACTCCAATTGAACCGCCATCTTCAACAGAAGAAAATAAGTTTTGACAGCTAGGACTAGGAAACTTAATAGTCGATCGTGGCTTGTATGCCACGGTCTATCAGTGCTTCGGCACGTGGGCGCAGGTCGGTGAAGCTGCCCTTCTTTACGCCACATTTGCCTTTATGGTGCACTATCAGCGCGCATTGTTCAGCCTGGAGGCTGTCGTGCTCGCATATTTCTACCAACGACGTTATGACCCAGTCGAAGGTGTTGACGTCATCATTCCACACAATGAGGTTATGGAGTTCCTGCTCCAGAACATCCGTCTCCTCAACCAATTCGGTTTGCCACGATGGGGCCGAGTTGTATATCGCACTATTCATACATGCGAAAATAGGGAAGTTGTGGGAATTATGTAACAGTTTAGATATTCACTGTTTTTTAGTCGATAGCTTGTTGGTTCGCTTCGGCAAAAAGGATGCACGAATAGGTTATAGCATCGTCCTTGCTATGCGTTGGAGGGTGGGGTGAATTTCGAAGACTGATTGGCTTAAAATAAAAAAGCTGCCTTAATAGAGGCAGCTTTTTCAGGTAATAAAATGGTTATTTCGATCCTGTAAAAGTACATGACCCGTTTGCTGCGCCATTTACGCTTACGGTATAGGTTAATGTGTTTCCGGAAATAGACCCATGAGCGCTTACACTATAGGAACCTCCGCAGCCATCTGAAACCGTAGTGGTTGGAAAGTTAATAGTGGTTTCGTCAGCTGTACCGGTTAGCGTTTTGCCTAAAGCACAAGATCCGGTACCAACGCTATAATTCGTGGTAATGGTCTTATTGTCAACTTTCGTGAAAACCGCCTGGCCTGTTCCGCCACTGCCTCCATTACATGTCGCAGTGCCGTTCCATGTGCCGGCAAATTTACTTGCATAATCCACATCCTTTTTGTCCTTTGTACATCCCGCCAACATGGCGAATCCGAGGGCAACGGCCATCAATGTTTGGCCCGTAGTTTTTCTTAAGATTGTATTCATGTCTTTAAAATTTGCGTAATAATAAAAAAAATGCCTGTTGATAGCATGTTTTTCTAATGGATACTTTTCCTAATTAGTTGTTAACGAGGGGGGAGGTGTTTGAGAAACTGGCATGTCTTAGCGTTCTATGTTCTCAGTTACCCATTTTTACCGTGAACCCCGATCCACCGGGGTATCTATGGAGGGCATATCGTCATTTGTTCTTACGACCCTTTACAATATGACACTTTGGGTTACTCAAACGAGGCGGCAGAACCAGTAAATGTTTTTCTTAATTTCGGGATATTCAGGAGATGAGGTTCAGCTTTTAGCGTTTGCGAAATCATATTGTACAAACCCTTCAATAACGGACTCGGACGATGTATAAACTATATAGTTTTTTTGTGCTTCTTGCTTTAGCATTTGTAGCAGGGTGCAGGAAACAGCCGATCAAGTTTACGGAAAAAATGGCGGGTGAACATACCTGGCGTGCCACGGTTGTCAATTTATGGTTTGGTGCACCGCCTCCTATAAATACTACTTTTCCCGGTCCTATCTATGTCCTTAACGAAAGAACTATCGTTTTCCCGCGGGCCGGTGACGATACAATGCACCTGCTTGACGCCGATAGGAAAAGAAAGAGGTTAGTTTTTGTAAGCGCATATGAGCCAATTCGATATGGTTCATATAAATACGACACAGTAATATATGATTATGTCAACAATGTGATCTTCTACAACTCTACCGGAGGGAGCAGCGGTAAGACCACCTGGACAAGAGCACAGACACCATAAGTTTTTTTGTTGATGGTGTTTCGTTCAAACTACCTCGACTTGGCCCATGGTAAATAGGAGTCACCGCAAAAACAGAAATTGCAGAGTGATTTTTTCCTAATTTCAATAAGCTGCAGGGTTCATCGTTTTGAGCTTACCGAACCCTCTTGTACAAACCCTTCAATAACAGACTATGTATAAACTATCCAGTTATATTTTGCTTCTTGCTTTAGCATTTGTAGCAGGGTGCAGGAAAGACAGGTTGATTTCAAAGTATGTTCAAAAAATGCAGGGCGATCATTATTGGCACGGAATAACTATAAGTATCGGCAACCCGAGCGACACCAGTCTAAAGAATTTCAATTCACCCATCCTGGTGGTTGACGATAAGACCATATTTTTTCCTAGGGCGGACACTATGAAACTGCTTTCGTACGATAAAAAGAGTAAGAAAATAGTATTTACGAGTTCGCATTGGTCATCTTATTATTCAGGTATGGAGGATACCATTGTTTACGACTACAAGAGCAATATAATTTATTATGAAAGTAGTTGGCAAGGAGGAGGGCATTTCGGGCGAATGCTAGTGCAAACACCATAATCTTGAAGGAATTACCACCCGGCACTATTACTTATTTGTACGAAACCGGGATAATGTTCTATAAGGGCGAGGCAACATATTGTCAAAGCTCATTCACTTTGAGCACGAAAACCCCGTAAGATCGTGTTCAAATAGATGTTGCCCTGCGTTTTAAACCGAAGCGTAAACAGATAGTTTTATCTTAGTGCCCCAATGCTCACCGTAACACACTTTTACCGCGAGCCCCGAGCTACCGGGGTATCTATGGAGGGTATCTTCCGCACGGTAAAGGCAGATCTTGCAGGAAAAGTAGAGATAAGGGAGTTTTATTGCGACGGTAAACTCTCCCGGCTGGCCAATACACGAAAGGCTGCAACTGCTGCGAGCGAAGTGAACCACATAACAGGAGATGTCAACTTCCTCGCAGTTGGTCTACGTGGCCGCAAGGTCTTGCTGACGGTTCATGACCTTGGTTTCTACGAAAACCCTGTGCACAACAAGCTAAAGAAGACAATATACAGGCTCTTTTGGTACGTATTGCCGCTACGGTATACCCATCTTGTGACAGTAGTTTCGGAGTTTACCAAAGCGAAACTTATTCAGCACTTCGGGTTTCCTGCATCGCGCATCAGGGTGATACCTAATCCCGTAAAGCCGATCTTTGAATTCGTGCCTAAAGTGCTACCCTCGGGTCATCCCACAGTATTGATGTTGGGCACGGGAAAGCATAAAAACCTGGATAACCTGATACTGGCAGCGAAGGACACAGATATGCACCTGGACATTGTGGGCTGGCCCGCACCGGATGAGCTGGCAAAACTTAAAGAGTTTGGTATATCGCATTCTATCTACAATAAGTTATCTGACGAAGAGGTGTTGGAGCGCTATATAGCCTGCGACCTACTTTTTATTGCATCGCACTACGAAGGTTTTGGTATGCCAATAATAGAAGCCCAGGCAGTGGGCCGCCCTGTTGTTACAAGCAATATCGGTGCTATGCGCGAGGTAGGAGAGGGCTCTGCCTTACTTGTAGATCCCAATAGCCCGGATGAAATAAGGGAAGCAATATTGTCTATTGCGAAGGACACCAACATATATGATGACCTTGTGGCAAAAGGAAGGCAAAATGCTGCCCGCTATGCACATGAGCGCATCTCTGCTCAGTACCTGGAAGTGTATCGTGAATTGGCAGCTATGAAGTAGAAGGCTATGCACCCTTAAGTGTCGGTGCAGTTATCAGCACGGCCCTGCGAGCAGGGTACCACGCTGCGAGTAGCCCCACAACTGCGACCGTGCAGAGCACAAGCAGGATATCGGGCAAATAGATCTGCACAGGATAGGCATCCATAAGGAAAGACCCACCAAGTGTTATAAATCCATAGTGTTGCTGTAGCAGCGACAAGCCCAATCCTAGCAGGCTGCCGGTGATACCGCCTACAAGCGACCACATAATACCTTCGAGCAGGAAGACAATGCGCACATCGCTACCCTGCGCACCCATGGCTCTGAGGATGGCAACATCCTTCTGCTTTTCCATAACAAGTACCGAAAGAGCGCCGATCATATTGAACGAGGCAATAAGCATTACCAGTGATAGTATCACGTAGATAGCCCATTTCTCCAGCTTCAGCACCAGGAACATAGACTTGTTTTGCTCATAGCGGGTCTCTACCGCGAATGCCGCACCCAGGGCTTTCTCTAGCGCAGTTTTTACATCCTCCGCCTTGCCGGGCAGCACGCTCAGTTCTATAGAAGTACATTTCCCGTCGGCATGGAACAAGTGTTGCACCAGGCTCAACGGTGCCAGGAGATATTTGTCGTCATACTCGTCCGATATGCTGAATGCGCCTGCCGGGTGCAGTTCCAGGGTAGTCAATGCGTCTTCGGGCGCGGCGATGAAATTCCTATTATCCGGGTTCGCGTAAAACACCTGGATCTTGCTGAAAATGTTGTCGATGTCAGCACCCAGCTCGTTGAGTATTTTCTGCCCGGCTATGGCCGTGTGTGGCTCGCCGATACCGCCCACCGATACGGAGTCTTCTCCGCTTATGTATTGCCTGATGTTGTTTACCCGGAGATAGTTGGCGTCGATGCCCTTCAATAGAATTACCTTCTGCTCGCCTGTACGTTCATTGTTCACCATCACATTGTCCTCTGCAACGGCGGTGATATTGCTAATGCCGGGTATTGCCTTGATCTTGCCTATTGTGGTTCTGTCGGCATAGAAGAATTTGCCCTTTTCTGCACTGATCTTTATTTCAGGATAAAAGCCCGAATAGAGCTGCCGCACATACCCCTCCATGCCATTGTAAATGGAGAATACCACCACCATGGCCGCACTACTAACGGCTATAGCTACCATACTGATCCGTGAAAGTACGGGTACCACATTTGCAGAACCTTTGCCCCTCAGGTAACGGGAAGCCAGTTGCCAGATGAGCCTGCGGTTCATTTACGATTCGTTGTCCTTTTTGAAGGCCTGGCGTTCCTCATCGATCTTTTTGAAGATCTCCTCCATTTTGAATACGTGGTCCAGTGTGTCGTCTGTGAAGAATATCAGATCAGGAACGCGCCTTAGTTGATTCTTTATGCGCATGCCCAGCAGCTTGCGAATTTCCCACCCGCGCTCTTTTATCTTATGCAGCAGCGCCGCATTGTCCTTAACCTGGAAAAAGCTCATGTACACCCTGGCCTCAAGCAGGTCTGGTGTTACCGCTACCTTCGATATGCTTACCATCCCGCCGTCAACCATGTTCAGACCCTCGCGCATAAAAATGTCGCTCAGCTCCTCGAGCACAAGCTTACCAACCTGCTTTTGCCTTTTACTCTCTTCCATTATCTGTCAAAGTTACTCAAGATTGGGTTAATCGCGTCCTAAGAGTATGCATTGCCCGCCGGGCGATGCCTTTCTTTCAGTGAAAAGGTCCTGAATTTGTGTTGCCAGTCGGTGAAAACCGCTATCGCTCATATACTCAGGCCGGTAGTTGTGCAGCAACACATAGTCAACCCTCCGGCCGGTTTCCCGCTCATATTTTTCAATATTTCCGCCCGGTGGCAATCCTTCTATGCCATTGGCCTCATTAAGATGAAAGTAAGGATTTGCTTCCGGCAGCCAGGATACCGGGAAGTAGCCTGCATTTGCTTCGTAGTTGTCCAGGACTATCAGGGGCTTGTCTGCACCCAGGTATTGTGCCGTGTGGTGAAACAGGGAATTTTGGTTGGCTATTTTCTTCCCGTTTTCATCTAGCCCATTGTCCGAAAATTGAAGAGGCAGCACCACCGACTCGGGTTTTACTTCACTGGCGGTAGCAAGTAGTGACCTTACCGATTTTGCCGCTTCCAGCCTGCATGCTGTTCTGATCACCGACATTACAAGAAAACATAAGAGCAGCAGTGAAGCGGCAATCTGTTTTGTTTTACCTGGCTCCATGCGGTATGCCACAATACACGCGCCGATTAGGTAAAGTATCAACTGCACACGTGCCGCAATGATAATAGCCCGCCCCATAAAGTCTTCGGGAAAGAACAGGTAGACAAATCCAATGGGAAGGAGCGCAAAGATGAAGCCATCATATTTGTGCATGCCCCGACTGCGCACGTGCCAGATGGATACAACAATGGCGAGCGTGAGAACAATGCCGGTAGCAAGTGCAAACGGCCTTTCCGGCTCTGTAACGTTTATCAGGTATTTGAGCTGCAACAGTTCCAATAGCCGGTAGGGATACACTCCCAGTTGCAGTTGCAGCCCGCCTTCGCCATTGGTAAATAATAACGACAGCGCCATAAGTGGTGCGAGAGTACAAGCCAGCACCGTCATAGCTTTTAGAATTGCGGCACGCCCGCTATTGCCGGCGACGTGGTAAGACAGCGTGAGGCACCCACATACCACCGTTGCGGACAGGAACGGAAGTAAGTGTGTGAAATAGGCGATGGCTGCGACGGCTGCGAATGCAGCAGCCCGTGCTATCCCGGGACGCTCCAGGTGTCCTATCCATGCCAGCACCATCCACGGCCATAGCGCCACCCCAAGCGAAAAGTTGTAGAAACCTTTTGCCAGGAGAAATGTGAAGATAACCGGTATAGCCGCCAGTTGCCACAAGTTGCTGCCACCTTGCAGTTTCTGCAGCAGTTTTATGGTTCCGGTTGCAAGAAGTAAAACATAGAGTGATAGAAATACCTTCTCCGCCACGATGCCCTTAAGAAGAAATAGCAATAAGGCTAATGCCCATGTAGTGGTTGCATTGGGGGCGGTGGTATATGAGATATGGTAAAAGCGGCGGTAGAAGTCGGCGTATGCGCCGGTCCATGTGCTGTGCAGGATGCGTGCATTATACAAGTGGCATGGGCCGTCGCAAGTGAGATAGTGCGATGGTAGCCACACCTGCAGCAGGCAAAGCCCCACAATAACTACGGATAATATGGATACAAGCTTTTGAGAGCGCATCGCCGGGTATAACTGCTTTCTGCCAAAATACGTAATAAACAACGCAATGCTACTGTGCAAAAATGAACCTGAGTGTCACACCCGCACGCGTAGTGGTGGTTGGGTATGCATTTGATACATACGGAATAGTTTGCTGCCTGTCGAAGAAGAACAGTAACGTCAACAGATCACTAACCGCATAGTTTATCGTTGGCGATATACGCACTACCTTTTGCCCGCGTGATGTAACGCTCACATTGTTTGCCAGGAAGGTATTGCTTGTTTTGTCGTCGCGCAGGCCAATGTCCAGCTTAAATATCAGCTCGTTTTTCAGCCGCTTCACACCAAACAGCGGGAATGGCAGGCGCACACCCTTCTTACGGAAGCCGCCGCCAATAACATATTCAGTGCTGGCATTTTCGCCCACCTGGTAGTCTATCAGGCTCAGACTTTGTGTCTTCGACTTTCTTACTTCAAATTTTGCCGTGAGGTTATTCTTGAATGCGGCATCAAATCCTATGAGCGGGTTGAATGCCTGGGTCAGTGTTACGTTTGGTACCTGGTAGTAAGGAATGTAGTTGTTAGAGTTTGAGTCTATAAACGACGGATAACCCAACCCATAAAGATCACGGAATAGCAACTGCGAGTTGAAGCTGTTCATGGCCATTGTGCCGGTATAGGCATGATTCACCACAAAGTTGGTCATGATCTTTGATATCACCGGTAGCTTGCTCAGGCCGGTATAGGTCACACGCCAGTTGGGCATTGGCGTGAAGTAGCCAAATGGATTGTCACGTAATTTGTTATGCTTGTAGTCGATGAGCGGTGATGTCTCTGCAGGCTTGCCGGAGTATGCTGCGATGAATGACGGTATCAGCACGTCTTGCGAGAACGGACCGTATCCCTTGCTGTACTCTGGGTAGAACGGATCAGGCATGCCATTTGTATAAGGGTTATTTGACCCAAGCCTTTGCGACACTATCTTCCGGTTCTCAAGGAATTGATTGTAAACTTCAGAGTTCACGCCCGAGTTGCGGAACATGCTCTTTGCAGTGATGTATGTGATGTTGAAAGAGCCTGCCTGGTACGGAGTCAAGTGCCTGAATGGTTCATTGCCAAGCACACTCGTATCTGCAAACAACTCGCTGTGCGACTTACTGAAAGCCTGGGTCAGTGTAAGGTCTACCCGGAACGACTTATGGGGCAACAGCGTTGCCTGCGCATTCAGGTTGCGCGAGTATGTCTGCTGCAGTTGAGCATTGAACAGAGAGTCTCTTGAGAAACGTCCCGCCGCGGCCTGGGCCTCCAGCCATGCGTAGTCGGGCTGGTAACCATATACAAAGTCAAAGCCCGGGGCCATGGAATAGTTGTTCACACCCATAAAGCGTGTGCTATCCATATAGCCTGGCAGCACCGTGCCCATGGTCTCTGTATAGTTAACGGTTACGCGGTTCAGCATTGTCAGCGTGTGGCCTATTATGTGTTCCGTAGGCGACAGGCGCAGAGGTTTGCTCCTTCTTGCTTTTCGTTCGGCTTTCTTTTTTGCCTTTTTCTTTTTCTGTTCTTCTTTGGCCTTCTGCCTGTCCTGCTCTTTCTGCACCTGCACCAGTGAATCAAGCTGCTCGTCAGACATACTGGCCGTATTAAGCGAAGGGTAGTTTGCCTTGATCCTGTCCATCACACTTTCCGGCGCGGCGGTGGAGTCCTCGTCGTTTTTCTTTTTCCCCTTTTTCTTTTTCCCCTTGTCTTCCTCTCCCTGTGTCTCTTCCTGCGGTTCCTCCGCGCCCATCACCGATTTTTCCGCTCCCCCTTTGCCGAATGGACTGCTCTTTCTAAGGTCTGTCACGCCACCACCCTTCGCGCCCTTTGCGTCGCTGCCTTTACTTTCATCTTTTCGGCTTTTTCCCCGCTTCCTGGGCTTACTGTTCAGCGCTCTCATCCACCGGCTCTTATTGTAGAGCTGCGTCATGTTGAACTCTCCGGTGGCGGTGCGGGTCTGCGTGTTGCCGATCGTATTTCCCTGTGCATAGGCAATAGGTGCGGCAGTGGTCCACGAGTAGTTTGCAGAATATCCCAGGCGTGCACTCATCCAGTCCGTAACCGGGAATTTGCTCAGCGGTACATTGTAGGTGCTGTTGAATGTCTGGTTGTAAGAGTTGTTACGACCCAGCTTACGCAGATTGTTGAACAGCGTATCACGTTTCTCTTTAGTGTCTATTTTACCGTAAGGCTCATCGATCCTGGAAATATTTGTGGCCGTATAGTCGATAGAAAGAGACTTCATTAGCTCCCATCTCAGCGAGTAGGTGCGGTTCCAGGTGAAGTTCTTGTAGAAGGTTGGTTTTATCTTAAACCCGGTATTATCTATGTTTCGGATCTGCGTTTCTTCTACAAGCCTGTTCAGGTCGTTTCGCACGCTGAATGTAGACGGCACCAGGTTGAAGTTGAAATCCTTGACAGGTGTCAGCCATTTCGACTTTGATTTTATCGAATGTTTGAAGGGTTCTATTGGTCTCGTCTTCAATGCATAAGTATATCCTACACCATATCGCTGTGTGGTTATACGGTCCATTTCCAGCACAGGGTTGTGTTTCAACTGGTTGTTGTAGGAGTAGGTGAAGTCAAAGTTCTTAATACTCCACGGCATGCGTTTAGCATTGTTGGGGTTTGCGGCATTGCCCTGTATGCGTGCATTCGCAACGTTGAAGCTGGTGATAGACGTGAAGTCCTGTGCTGCTTTCTTGATGGAGTCGCGCGCCTTCTGGCTTTTTGCCAGGTCCAGCTCATGCGTCAGTAACACGTCCTGGTCAAACGGATTGTATTTCGGAGTGCTTACGTTTTGCGTGTATCCAACATATACAGGTAGTTGAACGCCCCATTGCTTTGGCATCAGTTTGCCAAGTGCCATGTTGGTAGATGCGTTATACTGGTAGTACTGGTCCTGGAAGCGTTGCTGAATTTTCTGGTCTATGTTTCCGTATCCCGGTGTGTGCATGCTTCCGGAAAGGTTCACGTTGCCAAGGTCTGCCATCTGGATAGACACCTTGCCGGCAGCCGCATAGCCAGCCTGGTCATGTGTACCGGAGATACGCATTTCGTCAAACCATACTTCAACGCACTTTGGCAGCCCATCGTCTCCCGGTGTCTTGTTAGTCTTAGGCGGGTTCAGCACACCCAGCATTATGTTCTTTGAGCCGCCAATGTTGGGATTACCTATGATGATGATGGGATTGCCTTTTGAGTCTACTGTTTCATAGGGTACATGTGTTGGCCAGTTCTTGGCGTCGCGTTCCTTCTTGGCATCTACCAGTTCCTGCAAGCGGATGTTTACGTTATTGGCGGCAGGCCAAATGCGGTCTGCTGCAGTGTTGCTCACACCGGGAGGTGTTATAGTAAGCGGTGTGCGATATTCATAATAGTTGTTGGTGAAGTCGCTACCTATACGAATGAACGCATCGATGTCTGCATCTTTTACCGGTGTCTGACCCACCATGGATTCCGCGTGCAGGAACATGCGCAGGTAGTCAAACTGGCGCATATCTACGTTCACTTCTTTAAACACACCGCGGGCATCCCCATCCTGCAGGGCGCATGTGCGCAGTGATAGTGACTGTTCGTTGAGCAGTAGCGTCTGCTGTCCGCCTTGCGGGTTCGCCGTTTGCTGGCGGCTCACACCTGGAGGCAGCGAATAAGGCACAGGGTCGCGCTGGCTGTTTTCTTCCAGGCTCACAGAGGTTACTGTGAAGTCGGTAAGTCCCTGGTTCTGCTGTGGCAGGTTTTCTCCCGGCTGGTTCAGCGAATAGTTATACGTGCGCCACTGGTTGCGGCCCAGCTCCAGCGATGCAAAGCGAAGTATCACACTGTCCTGCCAGCCGGTAAGGAACATACGAATGAAGCGTATAGAGCGGAAGTCGGAAATGCCGCCAACGCGCCTGTCATAGTTCCTGATAGGTATCTTGAACTGGTACCAGCGCTCTGGTTCTTTGTTGCCGTTCGGCAGCTTCACTCCGTCCAGGTTTTGCTGCACGCTGATGATGTAGTTCTCGCCCACATTCATGTTAGGCTTCAACTCTATCCGATACTGGAAATAAGTTTCAGATTCGTTGAGGGTATTGTCTCGGTTAATGTCTTCTGACTCTGGTGTAGTGGTGCCTGACGTGGCAAAGGACGACGAGGCGCTGGTGATTGGCGAGTTGCCGTCAGGCCCGTTGAACTGTTTATACCTCGTCAGTACACTAATGTTCTCAGGATTTGGCCCGGAACTATAAAGTGAGTCGCGGTAGAAACGGAAGTTGTCGTTTGCCGGGTCCGTTTGTGCCTTGATGTATGCCGGGTTTGCTGCACCGCCTACCAGCTTTTGTTGTAGCTCCCGCAGGAATTTTGCAAATATTGTCTGTTCGCTCTGCTGGCCCGGCTGCCCCATATCCGGCAGGCCGTCATAACCAACATCCTGTAGTTTGCGGGCAGCATTGTCATTGTCAAAAGAGCGGGTGATCTGTTGCTCAAACTTTGGTACGTAACCCCATGCCGTGGTATCCAGCTTCTTTGGGTCGAATGGTGAAGGAATACCGTTCTCGAAGAACATGCGTGAATCCTTCATTACATCTTCCGAGACATTACCCAGGTTTATGTAAAGCGAACCGCCTTGGGGGTTTGCCCTGTTCATAAATGGATCCATGAGCCAGAACTGTACATACTGAACGTTTGATGCTTCGAAGTCGGTATTGTCAACCGAGCGAGAGATACCGCCCCAGCGCGACTGAGGATTCAGTAGTTGCCCATCCTGCGGGTCAATGTTGGTTGCATCGAAGTTATATGGCCCCCTGTCTTTAGGGTAAAAACCAAGGTCAAATGTGTTTAGCGACTGATTCAGTGTTGCGGGATTCCTGTTGGGGAATACCTGTTGTGTGAGGATGGGGCGGATGTAGTGCTGGTTGGAGTCATTTTTGATGTAGTCGGGTATCGAACTTCCTCCGGGGCTAACCAAAGACGCTTCCAGTGTATACCACGCAAGGCGCGCACGGTTTTTGCCGTAGTCGTGATTGTTGTTCAGCGCGGCTTCAGGGAAAAGTGTCCGGCCGTTCTTATCAACTGCTCCGAACGGAGTTGTCGCAAGCGACCATGCCTGTGCCGGAAACTTCATGTCATATGCGCTACTGGTACCTTCAAAGTCGTCAATATAAACCGCGCCTTCAGGGTCCAGGGCATTGATCTGCTTCGGGTGGCCGGGCAGTAGTCCTGCCACTTCCACGTTGGTGTTGAGGAATGAAGGTGATGTTGTGGAATATATTGGGAGCTTATCTACCAGTCGGGTAATCCCCGGTACTTCTTTTTGATAGTTTGCGTCAACGCCTATCACTGTGTTCTGAATTGGGTCTTCACCGAAATTGACCTTCTGGGTAAAAGGTCTTTCCTTCAGACGCATGATGGTGCTGCCGATAGTAAGGTTTTTGTTTTGGTAATAGTCCAGGCGCGCAGCCATGAAGTTTTGCTGTTGGAAGCCGAACGTGGCGTTGTCTTCGTACTGGATGTTGATAGGTACGCCTGAATTTAGAATACCGGTATTCAGGATCTTGATACGGCCAAGGCCATACTCAATGGAATAGTCCTGATTTTCTACCAGCCTCGTACCACCCGCACTTACAGACACAGACCCTTGTGGTATGTTGAATCCTCCAAGGAAGATGTCTGATGACGAAGACGACTTGTAAGACCCGCGCATTATGTATCGGTCTTGTTGCTGGTACTGTTGTGCCACCCACTTTGTAGAGTCATAAAGCACCTGGTATATATAGCGACGCTCCAGCACCTGGTTGTTGTCTACCGCGGGCTTCAGGTCACTACCAAAGGGCTCCAGGACGGGGAAGATGATCTTGCCCTGCTGGGTATTGATCGTAATGCCTTCTACAAAGTCAAAAATACCGTCAGGCTGCGGTTGGTTTTGTGCGTTCAGGTGGTCCAGGTTCAGCAGGCTTATGAAAGGAGTGCCTTGCTTCGGTCCCTCTGGCATGTAGCGCTTTTCGCCACCACCCGGGTCCTGGTACAGGATGTTGAGTGTGAACTGGTCTTTCGAAACACCGAATCCCCCGAGTGCATATACGTTCTTCATCATCAGGTCCCATACCGGCAGGTAGGCACGTGGTGCTGTGCCTTTCAGCAATTTCAGGAACAGTACTTTGGGGTTAGATGAATCCGGTGGCAGATCAGACGCAAATTCACCCACCTGGTACACCTTGCCGCGATAAGTGTATCGATAGGCAACACCTAGCACGTCGTCTGGGTTCATCTGTGTATTCAGCATGATGTAACCAAGCTGTGGCTGAAAGGTAAATTCCGTTGATGTAAGCTGGCGGGCGGTGGTGCGTTCGAAGTCTTGTCCTTGTGTAAGCCCTAACGCCACTGCCGCATTTGTCGCTGATTTCTGCTGACGGCCGGTAGGGTCTATCTGTAGCTGACTGTAGAGGCGGTTAGATTGGTTAGATGGCAATCCCCTCGGAATACCGCCACCGCCATTGGCTAGTGCCTTATTGAACGGGTCTGCTTCACCAAGGTCCATAAGGCATAGGATGTCTCGTACGCCGGATACTGCCCCCGTCCTGTTGGTTACCCATACTTCCACCTTGTTGATGACAACTGCCGAGTTGATAAGCGGATATTTTTCCAAGGCCACGTTGTAGCGGTCGCGGAAGTAATGGCCTAAGAGGAAGTTCCTGTTTTCTTCGTAGTTAGCCGCCTTGATAGCTATCTGCTGGTTTTGTGCGCCGCCTTGTATTGTCAGACTTTTGCGCTGTGATTTCTGTTGAGATACAACACCTGTTACCCACAGTTTGCCAAATTGTAACTGAGTCTTCAGGCCGAAGAGTGACTGAACGCCGTTGATGAGGCTGCTTTTAAGCGGGAAGCTAACATTACCGGCTTCTATCTTCTTCAGCATCTCGTCTTCCTTGCCGTTATAGTCGAGCTTCTGAATGTTCTGGTAGTCGAATGTAGCCTTGGTGTTATTACTGATATTCAGCTTCAGCTTATCACCTACTGTCGCCAATAGGTTGATGTTCATTTGCATGTCAAAGTCAAACGCGCCGTACTTCTGGGCACGGATGGGGAGCGTAGGGTTTTGAATGTGCTGCCAGTTGCCCCCAAAGGTCACGTCCACGTTTCCCTGCGGCTTTACCTGTATGGTGCTGCTGCCGAAAATGCGATCGAACAGGCCCTCCTTGTACATCTGTGGCAATTCCGGTGTTTTGTTGAAGAGCATCATGCCATCGAGGCGGCGGGCGAAGTAGGAATTCTCATCCTCTTTGGCCCTATACTGCATGTACTCATCCAGTGTCAGGTAGGTGGGGCTGCGCAGGTAGTCATTGCCTATTCGGCTGTTGTAATAGTAGCGGTTCGAATCCGGGTCGTATTGAAATGTCTTGCTTACATTCTTTGGGTCGTCAAGGTCTATGCTTTTGGGTAGTGCCTGGTCGGTGAGGGGGTTGCCTGTTTTGTCGTGTAACGGGAACTTGAGCGTGTGTGAAGTGTCAACTACGGATGTGTCAGTTTTGGTAGTGTCTTCAGGAAAAAGAGGCACAAAAAAGGGATGATAGCCCCGGGCGGCGGCATTGACAATAACCACCACGAGTGCTATGAACAATATGAACCTATATCCGAAGTTTCTCTGCCCCTTCAACTTTTTACTCCCTTTTGCGTTTTACAAAGCCCGCAGTGCCTGTTTTATTATCTCTTCAACCGTAAGTGTAGACACATTACCCATCTTCTTTATGGCTCCTTCCGCCATTGCTTTGTTTATGCCAAGGTTTACCAACGCTATTAACGCATCTTCTTGAGTAGTATTGTGTAAGACAGAGGTATTTGAGGGCGTATTTTCCGATTTTTGAAGCTTTCCTTTCAGCTCCAGGATTATTCTCTGGGCCGTTTTCCCGCCTATCCCTTTCACACGCTCCAGCGTTTTGCTGTCGCCGGATGATACGGCAGCTTCCAGCTCGCTGGTCGTGAGTGAAGAAAGTATAATGCGTGCGGTGGCTGCGCCTACACCACTTATGTTCAGCAATTGGCGAAATGTAACCCGCTCTTCTTCGTCGGCAAAGCCATAAAGTACCCATGCATCCTCACGCACCTGCAGGTGCGTATAAAGCCGGCAGTGCTCTGCATGCTGAATCTTTGCATACGTTTGTAGCGTGATATTCAACTCATAGCCTACACCGTGCACGTTCATGTACAGCAGCGAGGCTGATTTATAAACTAGTGTTCCTTCTAGAAATGCAAACATTTTACATTTGTTTTGGGAGTTAACGATGCCCACCACCTGGATTTGGGCGTATGCTATTTCCTCGCTTTTTTTAATTGAACTTTCGGGTCGAATGGACCCGTACATTACAAAAAATGGTATGATTGCTCATACCGCCGGAAAGGTACGAAATTAATGTCAGTTCAGGTTGCCGGAAAGCTATGTTATTATGAAAATATCGAGATTGTGCAAAACATTACAAATCTTGTGGAAATAAACGGGTTCGCTGACAGGATACTAAGGCTATAGTCCCCAAACAGCCAAAATCTGCTCTCCATGAGTTTTGCTGAGTACGCGCTCAATAACATGCTCTATTTTCCCTTTTTCGTTGATTAGGAAGGTAGTTCTCAGGATTCCCCAGTATTCATGGCCCATAAACTTTTTCCATGCCCATACGTCATATGCTTTGGCCATCTTCAGATCCGTGTCTACAAGAAGGGGAAAAGGGAGATTGAATTTGGTCTCAAATTTCTTGTGGCTTTTCACATCGTCGGGGCTAACACCCAGTATCGTTACGCCCTTTTCCTGGAGCATATCATAGTTGTCGCGTAGCGCGCATGCCTGCTTGGTGCATGTCTCGGTGTTGTCTTTGGGGTAAAAGTAGAGGGCTACTTTCCTGCCTTTATAGTCTTTCAGCTGGTGCTGGTTGCCGTCCTGGTCTATTGCTTTGAATGCTGGTGCTTTTTCTCCGGCTTGTAGTGGCATGTGCTTCTCTTTGTGTTCGCGGCAAAGGTAGCAACATGGCCGGTTTACCCGTCTATAGCACCATTTCTGCAAAGAGTTTCTCGAGCATCGCGGTGGGGTCAGAACATAGGCCGGGGTGAACTTTGGATGCCTGCACCACCGTGCTGCGGGTAGCGGTGAGCCAGCGAAACCGCTCAGCTACAGGCAGTTTCCCTATGGGGCCGCTATCTTTTGCCCCCTCACATATCAGTTGCAGCGATTGCATATAGGTGGTTACTTCTGCTATTTCATCAGCAGTGGCCAGCGCTTTAAGTCGCGGCATGCCGGTGTCATAGCGCACGCCCAGGAAACGCGTACCCCTGCAATATAGCACCACCCCAATGTTCAGGAATTCCTCGCGCTCTACGCGTGGCACCATGCGAATTACCGCATACTCAAATAACTGTTGCCCTTGCATTGTCAGCAGCTTTTACAAAGTTATCTGAATGGGTGATGCGGGTATTTAGGAACCATGCATATGCCTGCCGGTGTTCGTCGGCAGTCGCGAAAGGCGAATCTGTCACTAGCCATTCGTCGGGAATGATGGAAACAATATCATTTATCACAGAAGCAGGCAATGCAGCTTTGCAAGTAGTGTCAACCTCTGACAGGGCAGTTGCCGCCTGTAACAGTACATGATCTTTTACCTGGGCAAATGGCATCGTGGCCTTATCTTCCCACTTAGTCCACGAATGATGAAAATAGAGCGAAGCGCCATGGTCTATCAGCCACAGTTCCTTGTTCCACATCAGCAGGTTAGTGTTTCTGCAGGTTCGGTCCACATTCATCAGCAGGCAATCGAGCCACACTATTTTTGATGCGGTGATCGGATCCGGTTTATTCACGTTAGGATCGTAGGTGATGGCGCGCGAAAGGTAGTGGACGGCGAGATTAAGGCCCACACTGGATTTCAGCAGGTCTTGTATTTCTTCATCAGGCTCAGTGCGCCCAAATGCCTCGTCAAGCTGTGCAAAAACAAGCTCGGGCATTTTCAGGCCGAGAGCTCGGGCAATTTCACCTCCTATCAGCTCTGCTATAAGGGCGTTCTTTCCCTGTCCGGCACCGCGAAACTTCAGGACGTAAAGGAAGCCGTCATCTGCCTCGGCAATTGCAGGCATGGAGCCTCCTTCCCGTAGTGGTGTCACATAACGGGTCACATTCACTGTTCTTATTTCCGGTTTCGACATGGCAAAAACGAACGCTGAAGGTAAAACAAAATTGAGGATACCGCCGCCGGAGTAATCGGGGCATATTTTATTATCTTTATGAAAACGACACATACATGCCGGAACAGCACTACCTGGTACCGTCACAATCTGGAGGGGAACAAACAGATATCGTGTATCATATTACCACCGAATTTGTAGAAGATGCTGAAGACCTGTTCGTAGATGCCAAGGATCGCCTGTTGGAGGTGAATAAGTGGGCGACTTTTGCCGGATTTAGTGCTGTCTCTTTTGCACTGGCAGATGCTGCCGGGCACGCACTGAAACGGAGACTCCACCGCCATGACCATATTGTTATTTCCTCCCCGGCAGGGGGCACTGCAGACCGTTTTACAGTAGATGCACTCGAATATGATGACTACCCTGACGATGACTATGAGACATTTGCCATCCGCATGCATCTATCGGATCAAGATCCGGAAGTTGCAAAATCATCTACAATTGTCGTAGCTCGTCATGGTCGCGATCTGTCAGCTATCTACCATGGCCGTAACAAAACTGATGCACTGGACGAGCTATGGCATGGCCTGAAAATCGCAGAATGGGAGGCGCTGGTAAAGGGATTTATTGAATCAGTAGATTAAGCCTTCTTTGCAGGCGGCTCCATTACCGTGCCACATTTTTTGCAAGTACGTTTTTCTACGTCGGAATAAAAACGCTCCATTACAGGCGGTAGCTGTGCAACTATGTCGGAAACGTGTAGATACTCCTCGTAAAGTTTCTCATGACAGTTTTCGCAAAACCATAGGAAGCCGTCGAGTTCTTCTATTTTACGCTTTATTTCCAGCACCAGGCCCACGGTGTCTGCCCCTCGCTGCGGTGAGTGTGGTGTGCGGCCGGGAAGCAGGAACATGTCACCTTCCTTAATGGGTATGTCCACGATCTTTCCATCCTCCACAATACGCACTACAACATCGCCCTGCAGTTGGTAAAACAATTCTTCACCTTCGTTGAAGTGAAAATCCTTGCGACCGTTGGGCCCGCCTACAACCATTACTATAAAGTCGTCAGCTTCCTTATAAACACACTGGTTACCAACCGGCGGTTTCAGCAGGTGGCGATTATCTTCTATCCATTTATTGAGGTTGAAAGGACGTTGTACTGGCATTGTTTGTCGTAATTAGGAATTAGGAATTTGGGAATTAGGATTGGATTCTTGTGATTTGGTCCCGATGCCTATCGGGATGGAATTTGCCTTTTGGAATTTGGAATTTGTCTTTTGGAATTTGGAATTTGGAATTTGGAATTTTCTTTTTGGAATTTTATTTAAGTATTTTCATTTTCACTGTTTCTATACGTGTATTGGTAACCAGCAGTATGTCGAATTCATACCTGCCGATAAATATGCGTTCCTTGATCTTGGGTATCGTTTCATGTTGCGTAATGATATAGCCCGAAAGCGTTTCCGAATCATCAGTAGGCAGGTTGAATCCATACTTCTCATTCAGGTAATCAAGCTCCAGGCGGCCTGAGAAAATAAACTCATTCTCAGCGATCTGTTTCTCTACAAATTCTTCTTCATCATACTCATCATTAATATCACCGAATATCTCTTCCAGCACATCTTCCATCGTTACGATACCTGCTGTGCCGCCAAACTCGTCAATGACCCAGGCAATACTCTTGCGCTCCTTTGTAAACCGGTTCATCAGGTCCACGGCACTCATCGCTTCCGGCACTGCAGTGATCTGGTGCAGTATATCTTTTATTGCAGCCGGACGTCGGTTTAGGTCCAGGTGGTGGATATAGCCCACAATATTGTCAATTACATCGTCATAAATAATGATCTTGGACAGCTTGGTTTCAATGAATTTTGCGCGTAGCTCGTCAACCGGTGTCGTTACATCAACAGCCTCAATTTCATTGCGCGGCACCATGCATTTGCGCACCTTTACGTTTACCAGGTACAGTGCGTTCTCAAAGAGTTCCTGGTTCACTTCCGCATTTTCATTTTCGTGGCCGTGCATGCTCTGCTTCACAAACAGCTCCAGGTCCACGCGGTTAAACACTTGCTTGTTCTCCTTGATGTGTACATTGAACAGGTATTTCAGGATGAACTCAGAGATAGAAACGAATACGCGGGCAATGGGCGAGAAAATAACGTGCATCACCTTCATAGGGATGGCGAAAACAGACAAAACTGTATCAGCCTTATGCCTGAAGATGGCTTTGGGAAGGAACTCAGCAAAAATGAGAATTACTATTGTCGCAAAGAGTGTGTCTATCGCCAGCTTGGCATACTCCGGCAAAACGATGTGAAAATGCTCAAAGATCTGCTCTGTGAGCTGGGAAGTGATCATACCATAGACCACCAAAATGACATTGACACCAACCAGCGCCGTGCCTATGAACTCAGCCGGGTTTTCCATGAAGCCCGCCAATATGCGGCCCGAATATCGCCCCTGCTTTTTGCGAAGCTCAATATTCAGCTTGTTGGCAGAGATAAATGCTATTTCCATACCTGCGAAAAAGCCAATGAGCAAAATGCAGGCTACGGTATAGAGTATAAGATGAGGTACATCCATAATGTCAAAGATAGTAAAAGATGAGACGCGTCAGTGAAGCATAAGAAAGCCGCCCGTATGTGAGAACGGGCGGCTATAAGTTGAATTAGCTATTATTGATATTGATTGTTAGCGTCTTTTAGCAACGGCTGCTTCAGGTCTTTTTCAGACACTATTGCTTTCGACAGGTCTATTTTCCAGTCAATGTTTAGCGCGGGGTCGTTATAAAGTACACCGCCTTCGCACTCTTTTGCATAGAAGTTGTCGCACTTATAAAATACCTCCGAGGTTTCGGTAAGCACGGCATATCCATGTGCAAAGCCATGTGGTATCAGGAACTGAAGCTTATTTTCGGCAGATAGCTCTATGCCATACCACTGACCGTAAGTTTTGCTGTTTTTACGAATGTCCACAACCACATCCCATATGGCACCCTCCAATACGCGTATCAGCTTTGCCTGTGGCACAGGATAGTTCTGGTAGTGCAGCCCGCGAAGCACATTCTTTACAGAGCGTGCCTGGTTGTCCTGTACAAACGGAGTGTTGTATCCGGTCGCCGCCTCGAGTGCCTTCATATTATAGCTCTCAAAGAAATAACCGCGGTCGTCGCCGTGAACCTTGGGCTCTATTATCAGCAGGCCTTCAAGAGGGGTAGTAGTTATCTTCATTGGGGGTAGTTTAACCTGTTATCTCAATTACGTTTTTCGTGATGTAAGTTAACTCTTCTTCCGTAAGCTCGGTATGCATGGGTAGGGATATAACAACATCCTGAAGCATATTAGTAACCGGCAGGTCGGCGTTTGCAGTGTTATATTCCTTCAGCATTTCCTGCTTATGGCAAGGAACCGGGTAGTAGATCATAGACGGTATTCCCCTGTCTGCCAATTGCTTATGAACGTCATCACGATTCACACCATTCAGTTTTAACGTGTACTGGTGAAAAACATGGTATCCATTGGCCGCACGAACCGGTGTAGTAATGCGTGGATTGCCGGCAAACGCCTTATCGTAAAAGTCGGCAGCCGTGCGGCGGGCAGCACAGTACTCGTCCAGCAGAGGTAACTTAACGCGCAGCACTGCCGCCTGTATAGCATCGAGCCTGCTGTTGCAGCCCACCATTTCGTGGTAGTAGCGCACTTTTTGGCCGTGGTTGGCAATCATTTTCAGGCGCTCTGCAAGGGCAGCATCATTAGTGAAGATCGCTCCACCATCGCCATAGCAGCCCAGGTTCTTAGACGGGAAGAACGATGTGCAGCTTATGGTCCCCATTGAACCGGTTTTCACCGTGCGGCCATCGCTAAAGGTGTAACTGCCACCGATAGCCTGTGCATTATCTTCTATCACCGGAATATTGTGCTCCTTTGCTATTGCCAGGATCGGCTCCATATCAGCACACTGGCCGTAAAGGTGCACCGGGATGATCGCCTTTGTTTTGGGAGTTATTGCCTTGCGCAGACTTTCCACGTCCATGGTAAATGTATCGGGATATACGTCCACAAATACTGGGGTGAGCTTCAGCAAGGCCACAACTTCTACAGTTGCCATGTAGGTGAAGGATGGGGTTATCACCTCATCGCCGGGCTGCAGACCTAGTGCCATCAATGCTATCTGCAGGGCATCGGTTCCGTTTGCGCAGGGAATGGCATGCTCCACGCCTATGTAGGCAGCCATTTCTGTGGCCAGGTGGCCTACCTGTGGCCCGCCAATAAAGGCCGTGCTGTCAATAACGCTCTGTATAGCGGCGTCTACCGCCGGCTTTATCTTGTTATACTGGCGCTTCAGGTCCACCATTTGTAGGTTCTGCATGCGATGTTCGGTTTTTTGCGGGTGCGAAGTTACTGTATTTGCCGTTGTGGTCATTTCGTTAGGTTTTTATTCACAGTTGCGTGAAATAACGGATAGGCGTTCGTGTGTATTGCGCCTAAGTCTTAATTTGGCAGTATGACGAAACGCTTCAACGTACGGGCCTACGGCATCTGGATTCACGGCAGTGAAGTGCTGGTAAACGAAGAGCAGATTCGCGGCCGTAGCGTCATCAAGTTCCCCGGAGGCGGGCTGGACTGGGGCGAGGGCCTGGCCGACTGTTTGCGCCGGGAGTGGAAGGAGGAGCTGAACATAGATATCACCATCCTCCGTCATTTTTATACCACCGATTTTTTCCAGCACTCAGCTTTTGACGATTCGCAGGTTATCAGCGTCTATTATCTGATTACCGCGGAGCGACCGGAAACCCTAACCAACCTGGTGCCCGGCGAGCGAACCAACTGGCTGCCTCTTGCTGAGGTAACAGAAAATACCTTTACGCTACCTATTGATAAGGTGGTGGGCGGTATGTTGCAGGAAATGCATATAAACGATATCCGGAGCTAACCTATCAGCATATCGAATTTTTGGGTATGCCACGATAATTTTAACCAATACATAGTTAACATTCCGTGTTTGTCTACCTGCTACCTTTGTGACACATGAAACTTTTAATGCAGTACCTGGCGCGATACAAGGGTATGATCGCGCTGGCTATCATACTTGCCGCCGTTAACCAGAGTTTTTCCCTGCTGGACCCGTTGTTAGCGGGTAAGCTGATGGACCGCTTTGTAAATCACCCGCATACAGTAGATAAAGCCGGCAACATTCAGCGCGACCTGGGCACATATATGAGCGGGGCGTTGGGTCTTATTGGAGCTCTCATAGGTGTAGCCATGGTGTCGCGCATAGCCAAGAACTTTCAGGATTATGTAGTGAACGTAGTGATACAGAAGTATGGTGCACGCCTGTATACTGATGGCCTGCGTCATGCACTGCGCTTGCCCTACCATGAGTTTGAAGACCAGAGTAGTGGAAAAACACTTTCCGTATTGCAGAAGGTACGTACCGACTGTGAGAAGTTTATACAGTCGTTTTTCAACGTGCTTCTGCCCACCATGATAGGCATTGTGTTTGTGATCATCTATGCCTTTGCGCTCAGTCCCATGCTGCCCATTATCTATGTAGGCGGAGCTGTGATACTGGCGCTGCTCACTAATGCGCTAAGCAAGCGCATAAAGACTGTACAGAAAAACATCGTTAAGGAAACCAACGCACTGGCCGGTTCCACTACTGAATCATTGCGGAACATAGAACTGGTAAAGAGCCTGGGCCTTACACATCAGGAGATACGCCGCCTGAACGCTACCACTATTAAGATTTTGACGCTGGAACTGAAGAAGGTGCGCAGCATCAGGGCCATTTCCTTTATCCAGGGCACTTTTGTGAACCTGCTTCGCCAGTCTATTATTATGTGCCTGCTTTATTTCATTTATGGCGGCACCATTTCACCGGGCCAATACCTCACACTTATTTTCTATTCCTTCTTCATTTTTGGTCCTATGCAGGAAATAGGGAACGTGATTCTTTCCTACCGTGAGGCAGAGGCATCGCTGAACAATCTCCAGGAACTGCTTAAGAAACCCGTGGAATATATTCCGGAATCGCCTGAAAAGATGGGAAGTATTGCTTCCGTGCAGTTTCGAGATGTTACGTTCAAGCATAATACGTCCAACAGGCCGGCTATCGAGGGTATCTCATTTGATGTGAACCTTGGCGAAACGGTTGCCTTTGTAGGACCTTCCGGCAGCGGAAAGACCACATTGGTGAAGCTGTTGGTGGGGCTTTATCACCCCGGTAAGGGCGATATAATGTATAATGGGCACCGATATGCGAATATCGACTATGAAGAGCTGCGCCACCAGATGGGCCTTGTAACCCAAGACCCGCAGCTATTCTCAGGCACCATTAAGGAAAACCTGCTCTTCGTAAATCCCGGTGCGTCTGACGACGAGATAAATGAAGTACTGCGCCAGGCATCCTGCCAGAACCTCCTTGCCCGCGCAGAAAATGGCCTGGATACCGTGATAGGCGAGGGTGGCCTGAAACTCTCTGGCGGCGAACGTCAGCGCATCTCCATCGCTCGTGCATTGCTACGCCATCCGCGTCTTATGATATTTGATGAGGCCACTTCAGCGTTGGACTCTCTTACAGAGGAAGAGATTTCCCAGACTATCCGCAGTATAACCGCGAAAAGGGAGCACATTACAGTCATGATCGCGCACAGGCTGTCAACTATTATGCACGCAGACCGGATTTTTGTGCTGGAGCGCGGCAAAATAGTAGAGACAGGAAACCACGAAACGCTGATAGGAGAGAAGGGACTTTATTATGCCATGTGGCGCCAGCAGATCGGCGAACGGGAGGAGGTGCCGTCTACCAACGGTGTAAGCCATGGCTAAAGGCCACTGATCGCGAGCGGTACGTATAAGACAATTTAGAATTATCTTTAACATTCCCTTCTTTCTCATTCCAAGGGATTGGGGTTATTTTTGTCTGCATTTATTGTAAGAAACACTCCTGAAACGTTTCCTGAAAATATCGGGCTATGTGCTTGCGGTGCTGGTGGTGCTTTTGATGGCAGCGGCGGCACTCGTAAACTATTCTCCGGTGCAGACCTGGCTGGCCCGCAGGGCAGCCAAGGTGCTGTCAGACAGACTGGAAACTAAAGTGAGTGTAGCCAACCTGAAGGTCGGCTTCCTGAACAGCCTTTTGGTGCAGGGGGTATATATTGAAGATAAAAAGAAGGATACTATACTATATGCCGGGGAGATCAATGTCCGGATCACCGACTGGTTTATCTTCAAAGAGAAACCCGTACTTCACTTTGTAGGTCTGAAGGATGCATTCGCCCACCTGTACCGCGATGCTGATTCTAAAGACTGGAACTACGATTTCATAGCTGATGCCTTCAGCACTCCGCAAACAAAGGACAACAAACAAAGCAAGCCCTTTGAATTTGACCTTGAAAAAGTGAAGCTCGAAAACGTCCGCTTCCATATGGACGACCGATGGATAGGTGAGGACATGTACTATGATATTGGTAATGCTTCTATCAATTCAGACGGGCTTAATTTTAAGAATAAGACGATTAACGTAAAGTTCATCGAGATAAGCAAGTCGCAGGTGGCATTGAATGAGTATAAGGGAGGCCGCCCACGCCATCTGCGCCCGAAGTACCTTGATACGTTTGATGTGACCCCATTTAATAAGGGTATGTGGCGGGTGAATGTGAAAGAGGTTACCCTGCGCGATTGCGGATTCAGGTTGAAAAGCGATGATAGGATACCTCAGGAAGGTCATTTTGATGAGAGTCATCTGGACATTCAGGACATAAATGTCTCAATTTCAGATGCGCATATCGTGGGCGACACCATCCGGGGAAACATCGATATGCTCAGGGCTGAGGACAGGAGCGGCCTCGCAATAAAGCGTATGAAGTGCAGGGCTACCGTTTCGCCAATAGCCTCTATATGCGAAGACCTGTACATGGAAACCAACAATAGCATAATACGAGACTATTATGCTATGCACTACCGTCACTTCCCCGATTTCAATCATTACCTGGATAGTGTGACCATGGTTGCCAATCTGCGCAATTCAATAGTAGACAAGCGCGACCTTGAATATTTCGCAGAAGAGATGAAAGTCTTTCCTGAAATGAGGGTTTCGGTCAGCGGAAAGGGAAAAGGCACTGTTACAAACCTCTCTGCAAAGGACCTGTCGCTGTCAGATGGCAACATAGCGCTGAAAGGAGACCTTACCATGGCGGGGCTGCCTGATATTTACACCACCTATATCACATTTACCGATGGACAGGTGCTTACAACCGGGAATGGTATTCTGCATTATGCGCCCTCATTCCGTGGTAGCCCTAATATCGCAATTGATAGCCTCACACGGCTTTATTTTACAGGTAGCTATGCCGGATACATCGAGGATTTCAGGGTGTCGGGCATTGCAGCTTGTAATATGGGCACGATATCTACCGACATGGCAATGAAGATTCCGGGATTCAATAGCGATAGCGCCTCCTATGCCGGTACCATCACCAGTGAACAATTACAACTTGGGCGGCTCATAAAACAGCCTATGCTGGGCAATATTACGTTGAATGAGACCGTTTCGGGCTATTCATTTAACCCGGAAAACCTGCGTCTGCGGCTTGATGGAACCATGTCGCAACTGGGTGTCAATGGTTACAACTATACAAACCTTACTACACATGGTGTGCTGGCTAAAAAGCAGTTTACCGGAGAGCTTATTGCCGATGACCCAAACCTTGCCTTACGTTTTAACGGCATGGTAGACTATGCAGGTGCTCAATTAAAGATCAATGCAAAAGCGCACGTGGACAAGATCGACTTCAAAGCCCTGCTACTGACAGAAGACCAGTTTACCGTCTCATCAGATTTTGACCTTGACTGGACAGGGAGTGCGATTGATGAATTTACCGGTTATGCAAAACTTTCTAACCTGGACGTGGCGCGCAACGGACGACGGCTGAATCTTGACCATGTATATGTGACGTCTACCGGCGATACAGCCAATAGAAATATCACCGTCAACAGCGATGCCTTCAATGCAACTGTTACCGGCGATTACAGGCTCACACAATTGCCGGTATCTGTACAGTATTACCTCGCAAAATACATTCCCAATTACATAAAGCCGCCACTTACGTTTCCCCGCGATCAGGACATCAATTTTAAGATCACTACCTTCTCCGTCGATAGTATACTGGCGGTAGCTGTGCCTATGCTTCGTGGGTTTGACAATGCTACGGTTTCGGGACGGCTCAACACATCCGACAAGACGCTGCACCTTAATACAACGATACCTTACGGCCGAATTGGTAATGTGCACTTCCGGAATGTTTCTATCCTCGGTGAGGGTGACCTGGAAGTCATTGGTATCAATACAACTATTGGCGATGTGGCGCTGGGGGATAGCATCCTTAATGGCAGTATGAGCCTCACTGCCACACTCGGAAATGATTCTGTCACTTTTGAACTGGCCACAGTTTCGCCCGATAAAGAAGGGTCCATCACGTTAAATGGCGGGATCGTTGCATACAGCGATACACTAAGGCTAAACGTAGCTGCTTCGCAGTTCTTCATGCGTAAGGTGAAATGGGACATTGAAGGAGGTAGCTCTGTGATATACAGCGATAAGTACCTCTCTGTTAAGGGGGTTAAGATTACGTCCGGTGCACAGAAATTGACTGTCTCTACTTCGCCCCAGGGACGCCTGCGGGCAGACATGTCCAACATTGATGTTGCCTGGTTAGGCAGCATCGCAAATGCATCTTCCCTGGCTCCTGACGGACGCGTAAGCGGATATGCTACGGCGGAGAACCTCTTTAACGGTCCTATGTTCCGGGCTGAGGTGGGCATAAAAGACTTTAAGCTGGGCGATGAAATGATTGGCGATGTAGTGCTGGCAGGCACTTACGATGCAGCAAGGCAGTTGCTGATGGTAGCGCCGCAGACTGGTATTCATAGGGACGATGCCGCAGTTTCCGCTTTAGGTTCACTTTCTTTCGACAGGAAGTCAGGGGCGGCCATGGATGGGTCGGTTATTTTTAAAAATGCCCGCGTTAGTTGGGCATCGCCATTTTTGACAGGTCTTTTCAGCAATGTGGCAGGAAATGTAAATGGCACTGTTAATGTCACAGGCACCACTGAAAAGCCCGTGATCGGTGGGTCGGTTGAACTTACTGACGGAGCTCTGAAAATGGACTATATGGGCTGCAGCTACACTATACCCAAAGCGGTTATAGGCATCAGTACCAACCGCATAGACTTCGGCCGCACGCAGCTGCTGGACGAGTACAAGAATACGGCTCTGCTTACGGGCTATTTCTCGCACGATCTCTTTGACAATATGCGGATGCGCCTCGGGATATCAACGCGCAAATTCGAGGTGATGAACCTGGGCAGCAAGGACAATGAGCTTTTCTATGGCAGGATGTTTGCTGCCATGGATTCGATTACTGTGCGTGGGCCGTTCAATGACGTACGCATCAACCTGCACAATGGACGCCCGGCCGCAAAATCAACGTTGTATATCCCTGCTACCTCAGGCGGGTATACCGGTGGCTACAGCTATGTCACATTCAAGACGTACGGAACTGACCAGGATAAAAAGTCCTCAAAGCATAAAGACCGGATCACCATAAACCTCGATGCGAATATGAACGAACTTGCAGAAGTGCATATCGTAATGGACGCGTCTACCGGTGACGAGATCATTGCTACCGGAAACGGGAATGTGCAGGTAGATCTCCCTCCCAACAGGGATATGAGCATCGCCGGGCTTTACACCATTACACAGGGAACCTATTCTATTACCTTTCGCCAGGTGCTCATACATCGAATGTTCAGGCTTACGCCCGGGAGTACCATCAGTTTCAATGGGCCATTTGCACAGACCAATCTCGCTGTTGATGCGGTCTATTCAGTGCGGGCAAGACTCTATGACCTTCTCACGGCTTCGGAGAAGTCGTCCCTCGCCAGCGACCCTAACCAGGCCATAGATGCGCAAACGCCGCAAAATGTGAATGTGATACTGCACATGCGTGGCCCCGTGTACACTCCCCAACTTACATTTGACCTGGACCTGGAAAACAAACACGGGCAGGCGAGCATAGCCTATCGTAAGCTTACACTTATCAACAGGGACGATCGTCAGAAGTTTGACCAGGTGGCTTCGCTGCTGCTGGTTGGTACCTTCATACCTCCGGAGGGTCTGGGGCAGAGTGCAGTATCCGGAGCTATCACGAATAACGTGAGCCAGATGCTGTCGTCAACAGCATCGACTACGCTCACAAATATTGTCAACAAGCTGATAGGGGACAGGAACCTGAACGTGTCCCTGAAATATACCAACTACAACTATGGTGACCAGAGTGCTACAGGCGCTGTAAATCGTAATCAGTTGAAGCTGGGTGTGTCGAAGAACTACCTCAACGACCGTCTCATGGTGTCGGTAGGTAGTACTTCAGACTGGGGCAGGCCCACAACAACAAACGCGGCCAGCAACTTCAACTTTGCCGGAGACTTCAGGGTGCAATACCAGGTGAAGGAGAATAGCAATGTACGCCTGAACGTGTTCCATACCAGCGACTATGACGTGACGCTGAACCGCAACGTGCAGCGCAGTGGTGTGGGTCTGGGCTGGCGCAAATCGTTTGACAACGTATGGGAGTTCTTCAGGGGAAACAAGTATGCATTGCGTCAGAAACAGCTTCAGCTCGACAGGATGGAGAAGGCGCTGGATTCTGCGGCACTGAAGAGAAATCAGGACTAGTATCAGGATACCGGCTTAAGGGAGATAGTTCTTTCTGATTCCCCTGTAATCTCTATGGATACTTCAAGTTTGGGCATTCTTAGCAGGTTGGGCGCGCGTTCGGGCCACTCCACAAAGCAATAAGCCTCTCCTCTTTTGGCCTGTAGGAAACAGTCTTCCATTCCCGCGTGCACGGCTTCTTCTTCATCTTTTACCCGATAAAGGTCTATATGGAAGATCTTTCCGGCAGTGCCGTTTTTTGAATAATGGTATTCATTCACAAGGGCAAAGGTGGGGCTGCTAACCGCGTCTGAAACACCCATCTCGCGGCAAATGGCGCTCACAAAGGTTGTTTTCCCGGCACCCATAGTGCCCTGAAGCGTCACCATGTGATGTTTTTGGGCCATCTCAACAAATTTTGCTGCGGCACCTTCGATATCCTGAAGCGAAAAAGAAATTTCTGTCATTCTGCGGTTCAAAATTAAGGATATGGCATTATACTGCCTTGGTAATCAATGGTATTTGACTTGTTTTTTATGCCGGATGTTTCCTAAATTGCTTCCGTTAAAAATTACTATCAGTTGTATTTTTCATTTTATCAACAATTTACGGTTAATAAATAGTGTATAATGGCACATAAGTTTTCTTTTTCGCTGGCGTTGATGGTTATGGGATTTGCCGGTTTTGCCGGTAGCCTGTGGAGTCCTGCCAACAAGGCTACGCTACCTGTAAACCTTCAATGGCAACATCCTAAAAGCTTTGTTGCCTACAGGCTGGATGAGGCATCACTGAAGATGACCCTCTGGAATGCCTCTCAGGACCCTGCAGAAGCATCTGTTATTTCGTTGCCTATGCCCGATGGCTCGTTTCGCGACTTCAGGGTTTGGGAAACCCCTATGATGCCGCAGCAGCTTGCTGCAAAATATCCACAGATAAAAACCTTTACAGGAGCCGCGGTCAACGACCCTATGGTAACCGCTAAGCTCGAATACACATTGTATGGATTCAGTGCCATGGTGTTCGATGGGGAGAATACAAGCTTCGTAGACCCGTACGATAATTATCAGGACGGCCTGTATATGGTACATTATAAGCGCGATGAACAACGGGCGTTCAATGATCGTATGCATTGCGAATTCAAGGACCCGGCCGACCTGCCGGGTGGGGAGGCAGTGTCTTTGATGCCGTCAACAGATGGCGAAGCCGCTCCGGCTCAGAAGACTTTCAATGGCCATACACTACGCACTTATCGCTTGGCGCTTTCATGCTCTCATCAATATGCACAGGCAGCTACCGGCGTTTCCACCCCTACCATTGCTGCCGTGCTCAGCAAGATGACGGTGTCTATGAACAGGGTAAACGGTGTGTACAATCGCGAGTTTGCCGTGCAGATGAATTTCGTGGCAAATGAAGATACGCTCATCTGGCCTACCACCACAGGCAGCATAAACGGTACGGACCCATTCGATGCCGCCAACAGCAGCGGCTCTACCTGCCTGGGCATCAACCAGACGCAATGCACCAACCGTATAGGCTCTGCCAACTATGACCTCGGCCATGTATTTACTACAGGCGGCGGGGGCATTTCCGGCCTTGGCATTGTTTGCAACAACTCGCAAAAGGCGCGCAGCGTTACCGGGTTGCCGAGCCCTGTGGGTGATGGCTTTGACATTGACTACGTGGCACACGAAATGGGACATGAGTTTGGTTCAAATCACACGTTCAACAATAATTCAGACGGTAGCTGTGGCGGCAATGCATCATCAAACTATGCTTATGAGCCATCCAGCGGCTCCACGATACTTGCCTATGCCGGCATCTGCACTCCGGACAACATACAGGCGCACAGCGATGCCTACTTCCATGCGTCCAGCCTGGTGCAAATACAGGGCAAGCTTGCAGGTTCTGAAAATGTATGTGCTGTAAAGACAACGACCGGCAACAAGCTCGTTTACCTGCCTGCATTTTCTGCATCGTACAAGATACCTTACAAGACACCCTTTGAGCTCATTGCTCCTACTGCCGTGGACTCTGTAGCTGACACCTCAGTATCTTATTGCTGGGACCAATGGAACAAAGGCGATTTCGGTAAGCGCATTAAGGATACGTACCTCAAGGGCCCTATCTTCCGCTCATACAATCCTAAGAACTATGATACTGTACGCACCTTCCCTAAGCTTAGCATGATTCTTTCGGGCAATCTCACAGCAGTGACGGTAAGTGGTGCACTGGGTGAAAAGGCACCCGATACTGCACGGTACCTTACTTTTAAGCTCACGGTGCGGAACATCAAGGATGGCTATGGTTGTTTTGTGTTCCCTGACGATACGATACATATCGATGCCATCAGTACCGGTGCAACCAATAACTATGGCGGTTTCAAAGTGACAAGCCAGAACGTGCTGGGTACAGCCTACAACCATGGCTCCACACAAACCATTACCTGGGATGTAGCGGGTACTGATGTAGCGCCGATTAGCGCTACTAACGTGAAGATCTACATGTCAACCGATGCGGGCGCTACCTGGGGTTATTACCTCGGCACGTTCCCCAACTCGGGTTCGGCATCCGTTACATTGCCTACGCTCACCACTACCAGCACCCAGGTGCGCTTCAAGGTGAAGGCCGAGAACAATGTGTTCTTCAACATCAATGGCAAGAATGTCACAGTGAGCACCACTCCGGTATCAAACGTTACAGATCCTGCAAATACGCACGTTGCGCTGGGCCAATTGGTGAAGGTTTATCCGGTGCCTGCTCATGACGTCATCCATATTAATTCTGAAATCGCCGTCGCCGGCCAGGTTATAAATGCTGCCGGGCAGGTAATGTGGTCGGGCGATGTCACTTCGGCAAAAGAAATATCGGTGGAAAGCTGGCCGCGAGGCATTTACATCGTTCGTCTCCGCTCATTGACCAATGGTGATGATGTGGCGCGTACAGTGGTACTGCAATAGAAACTCTAAAACACAGATAATTCAAAAAGCGTGTCTTTACGGCACGCTTTTTGCTTTTCATTTATTGTCAATTCGTCCCGGATTCTAATTCGTTTACCCCTAATGACAAAGGGCTGACCTAATCAAAACGGGTACGTAAGGGCTAAACCCCTAACTTTATAAACCACGTGCGCACCCCCTTGGCGCACATATTGCTAATTTGATCAAATAAAAATGAAAAGGACAATTGTTTTTGCGGCGGTGCTATTTGCTGCAATTTTTCCTGCGTTTGCCATGGCGTCGCAGGCATGGAGAGAAACAGATGCTTCGCGTGCGCCTAAAGAGGTGCAGCTCATTAAGCCGGACGCATATCGCGTTTATACGCTCGATGAACTTGCACTCAGGTCCCAGCTTCAGAACCTGTCTGCAGATCCACAGTATGCCCAGATCATTTCTCTGCCAATGCCTGACGGTTCCATGCGCGATTTTCGTGTGTGGGCCGACCCAATGATGCCGCAGGACCTCGCCGCTCAGTTTCCGGAGATCACCACTTACTCAGCCGAAGCGGTGGATGATGCACGGGTAGGTGGAAAGCTCGATCTTACCTTGTACGGTTTTCACAGTATGATCTTTGACGGCGCTGAGGTCGCATTCATTGATCCCTATGACAACTTCAGGGATGGGTATTACCTGGCCTATTATAAAAAAGATCTGTCGCGTGCGGAAAAAGACCGTATGAATTGCGGTATACACGAAGATGACCCGGGCGGAGAGGCATCTTTCCTGTCACAGTCCGGTTTGCCGGGGCTCGCAGCCAAGACACTTAACGGCTATTCATTGCGCACTTATCGTCTTGCGCTTTCCTGCTCCAGCCAGTATGCAATTGCTGCTACCGGGGTTTCTACACCTACCGTAGCACAGGTGCTGAGTAAGATGACCACTACCATGAACCGCGTGAATGGCGTTTTTCAGCGTGAGCTGTCTATAACGATGGTGTTTGTCGCTAACGAGAACGCACTCATCAATACATCATCAAGTGGCGACCCATTTTTTTCCATCAACAGCAATTCAAATTCGTGCCTGTCTCAGAACAAAACAACATGTAATTCGGTTATCGGTGCGGCGAACTATGACATAGGGCATGTGTTTACAACCGGTTCCGGCGGACTTGCTACACTCGGCTGCGTATGCACAAACAATAAAGCACAAGGCACCACAGGTAATCCTTCACCCACCGGCGACGGCTTTGATATTGACTATGTAGCCCATGAAATGGGCCACCAATACGGTGCCAACCACACCTTCAACAATAGCACGGACGGTAGTTGCGCCGGCGGCAATAGGGCTTCGTCCACAGCGTATGAGCCGGGCAGCGGCTCTACCATCATGGCTTACGCCGGTATCTGTGCCCCGGACAATGTACAAGGTCATAGCGACGCTTACTTCCACAGAGCTAGCCTGGACCAGATAATAACATATGTCAATGGCGGCGGTAATTGCTCTGCCAACACTGCCACAGGCAACAAGTATGTAGGCTACACGCCAATGTCTACTACTTCATGGTCTATTCCTTACCTCACACCATTTGAGCTTACAGCCCCTGCTGCCATAGACTCCGCAGCAGATTCAGTAGTGCTATACTGCTGGGAGGAAAATGATAAAACGTCGTCCGGCGCTACCTGGTCAGCTACTACATCTGCGGGACCTATATTCAGGTCTATAGCACCCACTACATCAAATGTTCGTGTGTTTCCCAAGATATCGAGCGTTCTTGCGGGCAATCTGAGCTCTGCTTATGAAAAAGCACCTACAGTAGCTCGTACACTTACATTTAAGCTCACTTACAGGAATATCCGCAATAACAAAGGGTGCATCACGATACCGGACGAGACAGTGACACTTAATGCTGTAACCACCGGTACAGGTGCCGGCTTCAAGGTTACCAGCCAGGACATTGCCGGCATAGAATATGCAGGTGCCAGCACGCAAACGGTAACCTGGGATGTGCTGAATACCGCATCGGCCCCTATAAACACCGCAAACGTAGATATCTGGATGTCTAATAACGGAGGCACAGCATACCAGTATTTTGTGGGCACATTCCCCAATACCGGCTCGGCAAGTATCACGGTGCCAAATCCGTCAGCAACGATTGCGGCAGCCCGGTTCAAGGTGAAGGGCACGAACAATGTGTTCTTCAACGTTAACAAGGTGAACTTCAGGGTAACGAATAATCCGTCGGCACCGGTTTCTCCAACAGGAGTGTCGGCTATTCCCGTGTCTGCAGTTACGAAGATATTCCCTGTTCCCGCTACGGATGTTTTGCATATCGAAGCGGCGCAGCCAGGCACCATGGAGGTTTACAACGCACTCGGCCAGCAATTCTGGCAGGGTAAAACTACTGATGCTGTTTCGATAAATGTGGCCCAGTGGCCTCGCGGAGTCTATTTTTTAAGGCTCACGGGCGCAGCAGGCAATGTCCTGGAAACGCATCAGGTGATCTTACGTTAGTAAAGACAGGAGCCGGATTATATCAAAGCGCGTGATGGCTTCGAAACATCATGCGCTTTTTTTATTTTTGTAACAATCGTATTCGCTTGCTATTGCGATTTATTCTTACTGAATGAGAAGAACCTATACGCTTATTGCCCTGCTGGTGGCAGGCGGCTTAGCATTGCCGTGCCACGCACAAATTAATTGGACAAAGGTCGCGGCGCGCCCCGGCCTTGTTAGTGAAAACGCGCATATACCGGCTAATGCACCGGTATATTACACCGATCCGTCATCGCTGGCTACCACTTTTCAGCCTGCCGCCGGGCAGAGTGGCCCTGCAACACTGGACATTCCGATGCCCGATGGTTCGGTACGTTCTTTCCGTGTCTCTGAGAGTACATTGCTGCCTCCGGCACTTGCAGCACGTTATCCTTCCATCCGTGCTTTTACGGCCGTGTGTGTGGATGACCCTACCGTCACAGCAAAGGTCGATCATACTGTTTATGGGTTTCATGCTATGGTATTTGATGGTACCTCCATCTCGTTTGTCGATCCTGCAAGCTCTGCAAATGACGGCTACTACACAGCGCACTACAAATCAGATGAGGTCATGACGCCCGGGCTTACTCATGGGTGCCAGTCTGTGTCTTCTGCGGCAAAGCAGGCGGCAAAGCTCACTGCGCCCGTTGAGCGCCAACTTAATGGCTATACCTCGCGTAAATATCGGCTGGCAATATCTTGTACCTGGCAATATGCTCAAAAGGCAACGGGGACCACTTCTCCAACCAAGGAGCAGGTACTCAGCAAAATGACCACGACCATGAACCGCGTAAACGGGGTCTATGAGCGGGAGCTGGCAGTGACCATGCAATTTGTGCCAAACGAAGATGCACTCATCTTTACCTCATCCTCCGGGTCCGATCCCGTTAGCCTGTACAACGAAAGCGCTGGTGGGCTGATGAGCGCAAACCAGGCACTGTGCGATGCAGTGATAGGTAGTGCCAACTATGATATAGGCCATGCCTTCAGCACCGGGGCGGGTGGCCTTTCGCAGGTTGGTGTTGTTTGTAGGGCGACTTTGAAGGCGCAGAGTGTAACCGGTAGTGAGAACCCTACGGGCGATGGCTTTGACATTGACTATGTGGCGCACGAGATAGGTCATGAGTTTGGATCTGACCACACATTTAACAACAATCAATCGTATGCCTGTGGCTCCAATGCTGTCCAGGCGAGCGCGTTTGAGCCGGGAAGCGGCTCCACCATTATGGCTTACGCCGGCATCTGCTCACCTGATAACATCCAGCCGCATAGCGACGACTATTTTCATGCTTCCAGCCTAAGGCAGATGTTTATTTATATTAATGGCCCCGGTGATGTATGTGCTGAGCATGCTACTACCGGAAATCTGCCTCCCGGCCTTCCTGCTTTTGCGGCAACTTATACAATTCCCTCACTTACACCTTTTGCACTCACCGCTCCCCAGGCTTACGATTCTACGGGTGGTGCGGACATCTCCTATTGCTGGGAGCAGTGGAATACCGGCGATTTTGGTCGCACCCAGGCTGCTACATCCGTGTATGGGCCACTGTTTCGTTCATTCCCGCCAACTCAGTCATCAAAGCGTATGTTTCCCAGCGAAAAGCTAATGCTGAAAGGCATAACCAGGAATGATACGGTAGACAAGGCATCCGGTGAAAAACTCCCAGAGGAGTCGCGATACCTAACCTTCCGTCTTACCGCGCGTAGCCTGAAGGGGCAGTACGGCTGCTTTACGATGGCAGACGACACAGTGCATATAGATGTGGTTGCCTCTGGCACCACGGGCTTCTCCGTTACCAGCCAGAACACAAGTGGCCTGGACTACCAGGGCTACAGCAATCAGCAGGTTTCCTGGACCGTGGCTGGCACTAACAACGCCCCGATAAGCGTAACGAATGTAGAGATCTATATGTCGCCGGACGGGGGTAAAACATGGCCCTTCCTGTTGGGCACTTTCCCTAATACAGGATCAGCAAACGTCACGATACCCAATCCCGACTCCAACATAACAGCGGCACGATTTATGATAAAGTCCGTTGGCAACATCTTTTTTAATGTCAATACCAAAGACTTCCGGGTAACCAGGAACTTTGACTTGTCACTGAAAATATCTCCGGTGCCGGCATCGCATGTACTGCACATTGCGTCTGATAATACCAACCCGATAAAGATGGCGGCGTATAACGCTATAGGCAAGCAGCAATGGGAAGGAGAAATTACCGGCAATACTGACCTGCAGATTCATACCTGGGCACGGGGTGTGTATATCCTGAAGTTTGTAGACAGCGGTAATCGTACGTCAATTAGGCGGATCGTGGTGCAGTAGTCGTCAAATCAGGCTGCTCACTGCTGACTTGATGTCGCTGTAACGAAACCGGAAGCCGGTAGATTGTATCTTTTCAGCACTTACGGTGCAACTCTTCAGCACCTCCACGCTCATCTCGCCGAGGGCTATGCGTAAGGCTACCGCTGGCACTCGTGGATAGAAATGAGGGCCGCCATGGTGTTGCCCGATGGTTTTCATAAGTGTTTGGTTCGAAACCGGATTAGGTGCCACAGCGTTATACGGCCCGTGCATATCAGGGTTTTCCAGTGCGTACAGATACATCGATGCCATGTCCTCAATGTGAATCCAGCTTATTACCTGCCTGCCGGTACTAAGAATTGGGAGCACTCTTAGCGGCAAGGTCCTCACAAATTCTTTGAACGCTCCGCCCTCGCCCGACAGAACAATACCCGTGCGCAGCAGCGCCACCCGTGAAAAGCCTTCAGCGGCATTCGCTGCTGCCTCCCAGGCACGGCATGTGCTCCCCAGGAAATCTTCGGCATTCGGGTCCTGCTCGCTAAACGGGCTTTGACCGGGTTTGTCAGCACCATAGTAGCCAATGGCAGAGGCGGCAACAAGCGTCTTGCAAAGAGGCGCATGCTCGCGAAGCTGGTCCACCAGGAACTTTGTGCCAGCTACCCGGCTATCAAAGATCTTGCTTTTTTGCGCCTTGGTCCACCGTTTCCCTGCTACAGGCTCGCCTGCGAGGTGTATTACTCCGGTTAGCTGCGCCAGTGCGTTGCTGTCACATTTTTCCGATTCTGCGTCAAAAAGTACCTGTTTAATGGCCTTTTGGTCGGAGACGCGGGGATGTCGCGATAGTATTGTAACCGCATACCCCCTGGCAATCAGCATTTTAGATAGCTGCCTGCCTATTAGTCCTGTACCGCCTGTTATGCCTATTGTGTTCATCGATGCTGGAATCTGTCTTCTAAAATACTTACTCCGCCTGCAATCGTTGGAAAACAATCGGGGCTTTAACATTAATTTTCGGTACTGAAGGCAATATTTGGCAGATTCGGGCGTTTTTTCATCAAACCAATCATTTGCGATGGATAAAACTATACACAAGAAACTTACTACAAAACACTTTCCTGACTCCCAGCGTAGCCTTGTCGCTTCGGCCAATGAGCACATTTCTATCCTTCGGGAAGAAAAGCGCATCATCGAAGACCTGTCCAGCGACCTCCTTCAGCCGCGACCGGAAGTGGTTGCCAATATTCTCAGGTTAGCCGCAAGCCTTTAACTACTTGTAGAACTCAAACTCGCCCGTGGCAGGATAGCTGTTGCCGCTATTATGCAGCGTGAAGTTCAGCGTGCCCTTTAGTTCTGTTTCGGAGAATGATGTTACTGTCACTGTTGAGGCCGCATCGCCAACATAGGGCCGGGTGGTGTCTCCGAATACAGTAATAGTGTTGGCGGTAGAAACAGGTATAGGTAATGCGTTCCCGGAAAGGGTGGTGGTATAAGAGCCCAGTGGAGTGGTGCTGTCGGGTTTTTGCCCCCCGATGGTAATAAGCAGGTTGCGTGTCTCCCAGTAAAATTGGAGTCGGTACTCCATCGCGCCCGTCGATGGGTTCTTTCCCTTGAAAACAGTGTCTAGTCGAACCGGATGAATTCCGTCTTCGACCTCATTATAAGTTTTGCCGTTAAACGAAATGGTAAACCTGGATAGTGGACCCTCTGGTGTAGGCACAACAGGTACGTCGGGAGTTTTCTCTTTCTTACAGGCGCATACCACAAGCACCATCAGAACCGCAAGTAGTCTTTTCATTATTCAGTCAGCCCGATAAAGTTAACAGATTCTTCCGCATAAAGACAGCGACGGCAAGGCAAAGGTGTGCCTTCATCCCAGATTTGTGCCGACATTCTGCTTACTTTTACCGTTGCAAATTCTCAAGTCTTGAAGGCATTGGCATATTACATAGCGCTTCCATTCATTTACCTGTTGTCGCTATTGCCATTTCCTGTGCTTTACCTGTTCTCCGATTTTGTTTTTTTTCTGCTTTACACGGTTATTGGTTACCGTAAAGACGTGGTGCTCAATAATCTTCGAAATTCATTTCCCGGTAAAACTGAAAAAGAGCTGCTCGCAATACGCGAAAGGTTCTTTCGCTATTTGTGCGACCTCTTTATCGAAACCTTTAAGACCTTAACCATCAGCCCGGCAAAGATGTTGAGACATTGCAGCTTCGATCCTGCTGCAAAACAGTTGTTCAATTCGCTGGCAGAGAAAAAGCAGTCCGTCATTATGGTAATGGGGCACTATGGTAACTGGGAGTGGGGAGGCAATACGTTTGCGCTTGAGTGTCTGCAACAGCTTTATGTCATCTACCATCCGCTGGGCAATAAGCACTTTGACGGCCTTATGTACCGCATGCGCACCCGCTTTGGCAATAAGTTGATCCCAATGAAAAACACCTTTAGGGAAATGCTCAGTAACAAGCAGGCCGGCGTAAACGCTACTGCATTCATTGCAGACCAGACACCTATGCCTGAGAATGCCTATTGGACCACGTTCCTCCACCAGGAGACGCCCGTTTTCTGGGGCACGGAAATAATTTCTAAGAAGCTGGACCTACCTATCGTCTACGTAACAATTAAAAGAGTAAAAAGGGGCTATTACAAACTTTTTGCTGAGTTGCTTGTATCCGAGCCGTCCAGGACTGCCACCGGTGAGATATCAGAGTTGCATACCCGCAGGCTTGAAAAGGACATTCTGGAAGACCCCACAATATGGCTGTGGTCGCACAAGCGCTGGAAACACAAGCGGCCTGCGACGTCATAATAAAAAATGAAGCCACCCTTTTGAGGTGGCTTCTACATTTTTTCGACTTTTCTATTAGTACATATTCACCAGTTCCAGGCGCTTTTTCATGTCTGCAGCCTTGTCCATTTTGCTCTGCAGCACATATATCTTGTTCAGTGCCGTGAGTGTAGACTTATAAGTCTTCAGGTCTTCGCCTTTCAGCTTGTCTTCATTAGGGCTTAGCACGGTAAACGCCTTTTCAAAGAAAGGTGTGGCCTTGGCAAACAAGCCGTCACGTTTTGCTTTTAGTTCGTCATATTTTTTCTGGTCTGCTGCAGACGAGCCGGTAATAGCGTTTATCTGGTCGTTATAGTCGGTAGCCTGGTTAAAGTAGAGCGCTCCGAAGTTGTAGTTGAAACCGGCATTGTCCGGAGATATCTTCAGTGCACGCTGAAACGCATCTTCCGATTTAGAGTACAGTTCAGCAGCGTTTGCAGGCTTTTTGCCGTCTTTAGGATTTGCCATGCTCAGGTAGGCAGTAGCAATGTTAAATAGGATGTCAGAGTTGTTTGGTTCGCGTGCCGCTGCTTCCTCCAGTTTCTTCGCCAGTTCATCCAGCCTGCCCGCCTTAATGTAATAGTTGAGCTCTGTATTACGTATAGTTACGTCATTGGGGAATGTTTTGCGCGCTTCGTCAATTGTCGCAACTTCCTGGGCAGAATTGCCGGTCTTGGCATACGCATCTATGAGGCATTCGTAAACAGAAGGTACACGACGAATGGGATTGCTCTTCACTTTTATCAGCAATGGAATAGCCTCATTCATATTGCCTGAGAAATAAGCTGCATTTGCCATCGTGAGCTGTGCATCTGCCGCTACAGTGTCAAACTGCGCTTTGTAGTTGCCCGACATTTTGTCAAAACGGCGACCACCGGCACCCATGTCATAGATCTTCACCACCGTTTTCATGTTCTCCACAGACTCGCTGTACCTTTTTTCGTTGTAGTCCCTTATGCCGTCATTGTATGACATAAATGCGCCGCGCAACAGCATGTTGTCAACTGTGGCTTTTTCGTAGTCAGGCTTTGTTTCGGCCAGTTTCACTGCTGCTGCCAGGCCCTCCCTGTAGGGATTGCTTGCCTTATATTTCTCTGCGTCTTGCAGCATAAAGTAGATCTGCGCCTTTGCAAAAAGTGCTTTCGGCTTCTCCTTTGTTTCAGGACTCTGCATAGCCTTGTCTATCTCCGTCTTTGCCTCCTCCACGTTTTGGTTCTTCATGGCTATGTTGGCCGATACCACATACTTGTCCTGTGCCATAGTTGGCGCGGCCAATGCCAGGGTGCCCGCTACCAGTATTACTTTTTTCATTTCCATCGCTTGTTACTACCGCAAATTGCGTTTTTTATTTCGAAGTTTATAATATTTGTTCTATTCAGAAGGGGTATTATCCTCACTTTGCTTGGCGCTTTCCGCTCCCCCTGCTCCTTCTTGCCCTTCCGCAGCTTCATCGGTATTTTCTTCCTCTTCCTGCTCGCGAATGGCAGCTATTGCCGCAATCTTGTCGCCTTCGTCAATGTTTATCAGCTTTACGCCTTGTGTAGCGCGTCCGGCTTCCCTGATTGATTCCACCTTCATGCGGATCGTAACACCCGATTCGCATGTTATCATCAGGTCATCCTTTTCTTCCACACTCAGCAGTCCCACCAGCGCTCCGGTTTTTTCTGTAATGTTGATGGTCTTTACGCCCTTGCCTCCGCGGTTCGTAATGCGGTAGCTCAGGATGTATTTCTTCGTGTTGCCTTCTTCGTCTGTTATATCTACCAGGTTGCCCGATTCTTCTTTGATCTCAGCTTCTGTAGCTTCCTGAAGGAAAGGTGTGCGTTTGCCCAGCCCGTTTTCAGAAACGACTAGTATCTGCTTGTTGATGTCCTTCTTAGGAAGGCAGATCATACCGGTCACTTCGTCCTCATCGTTTTCCAGTTCTATACCAAATACGCCAATGGCTCCGCGGCCTGTTGGGCGCACCTTGTCATCGGGGAAGCATACCGCGCGTCCGCTCTTCACCGCCATCATTATGTAGCACTCGTTATTTTCAGAGAGCGATACATCCAGCAGGCGGTCGCCTTCTTCAATGGTTATAGCGTTTACCCCTGTAGAGCGTGGACGGCTAAAGTCTTCGAGCCTTGTCTTCTTGATGATGCCCTTCTTGGTACATAGTACCACGCTGTGCCTGTTCACAAACTCCTCATCATTCAGCTTCGGCACATCTATCACCGTGCGAATCTTGTCGTCCGGCGGAATCTGTATCATGTTCTGTATGGCACGACCTTTGCCGTTCTTGTCAGCCTCCGGTATCTCGTACACCTTCAGCCAGAAACAGCGTCCTTTTTCGGTAAAGAACATGAGGGTATGGTGCGTAGACGCAATGAAGAGATGCTCAATATAGTCCTCATCACGTGTGCGCCCCCCCATGGCACCGCGGCCACCGCGACGTTGAGCGCGATATTCTGCCGCAGATGTGCGCTTGATGTAGCCAAGGTGGCTCACCGTTATCACCACATCTTCCTTCTCTATCAGGTCTTCGATGCTCATCTCGTCGGCCATGTAGTGGATCTCGCTCTTGCGCTCATCGCCAAAGCGTTTCTGCACATCAGCCAGTTCGTCTTTTATTATCTGGTAACGCAGTGCTTCATCGCCCAATATTGCCTCCAGGTGTGCTATCAGCTTCATCAGCTCAGCATGCTCCTCACGAATCTTGTCGCGCTCCATGCCGGTAAGGCGCTGCAGGCGCAGTTCCAGTACCGCCTTGGCCTGTATCTCCGTCATGCCGAAGTTGGTCATCAGGCCATCCTTCGCTATGTCCGGAGTAGAAGATGCCCTGATGAGTTTTATCACCTCGTCCAGGTGATCCAGCGCTATCAGGTAGCCCTCCAATATGTGCGCGCGTTTCTTCGCCTCCTTAAGTTCGTACTGTGTGCGGCGCACCACCACCTCGTGGCGGAAGGAAATAAACTCAGATATCAGGTCTTTCAGGTTCAGCGTACGTGGACGGCCATTCACCAGCGCCACATTGTTGATACCGTAGGATGTCTGCAGCTCACTGTACTTGTATAGCTGGTTGATGATAACCTGTGCTACCGCGTCGCGGCGCAGTTCCACTACGATACGTGTGCCCTCTTTATTCGATTCGTTGGCAACGTGGGTGATGCCCTCGATTATCTTATTGTTCACCAGTGCGCCTATCTTTTCAGCCAGCGCATCGCGGCTTACCTGGTAAGGCACCTCAGTGATCACTATTTGTTCTTTGCCACTCTTGGTAGTTTCTACGGTCACTTTGCCGCGCAGCACTACACGGCCACGGCCGGTGTGCATGCCGGCCTTAATGCCCTCTATGCCATAGATAATACCACCCGTAGGGAAGTCTGGCGCCTTTACGAACTTCATCAGCTCGTCTATCGTTATGTCGCGATTGTCAATATAGGCCAGGCAGCCGTCTATCACCTCTGTCAGGTTGTGCGGCATCATGTTGGTAGCCATACCTACGGCTATGCCCGACGAGCCGTTTACCAGCAGGTTGGGTATGCGTGTAGGCAGCACGGTAGGCTCTTGCAGCGAGTCGTCAAAGTTCAGGGAGAAGTCCACTGTTTCTTTGTCTATGTCGTCCATCATGGCCTCGCCCAGGCGCAGCATGCGTGCTTCTGTATAACGCATTGCCGCCGGGTTGTCACCATCCTGGCTACCATAGTTACCCTGTCCGTCTACCAGCATGTAGCGCATGCTCCATGGCTGTGCCATACGCACCATGGCATCATATACCGCTGTGTCGCCGTGCGGGTGATACTTACCCAGTACCTCACCCACGATACGCGCACACTTTTTATAAGGTTTGTTAAAGGTGTTGCCTAGTTCGTGCATGGCAAAAAGCACACGCCTGTGCACCGGCTTCAGTCCATCACGCACATCTGGCAGGGCACGGCCCACTATCACCGACATCGAATAGTCGATGTAGGCCGTTTTCATCTGCTCTTCGATGTTTACAGGGATGATTTTATTCGTATCCCCCGACGATTCCTGCGGAAGCAGTTCCTCGTTATTTTGATCCATAAATTATTTTAAAGATAAGAACCGCAAATATAACCTTTTAACCCCGTAAAACCGACGAAAAAGCACCCATTTATAACGTTAAAAACGTTGTGTGGATAGGGTGTAGATAACATCCACAAAATCAAGCTATTTGTCTGAATAAAAAGACGTAAAAAATGCTAAAAGACTTGGGTTCGGGAAATGTTTATATGTGTGGGAGCCTTTGTTTCTCCACTGGCGCGAGTTTGGTGCGTACCAAATGTGTGCCGGCCAACTCGTGCCTCACATAAGGTGGCGGTTTGCAACCGCCAAAGAAAATCTATCACAGAACGCCAGCCTCTTGTCATACCCCTGTTTTCGCATTGTCATAGATTTTAGTTTTGGCTCGTGCTGCATTAATGATGACCTTTAGTGTATATCTGTCATTTTCTGGAGCGGTCGGGCATAGTAACGAATTATTCCGCTCCACAAAACAGAAATCCTATCATCCTTTAATCCTAAGAATCGTAGTTCTGACAGTTGGCGCAATTGGACATGTCCGCCGTAGCCGCCAGGCAAGTTGCAGAATCGGACGTGTCCGCCGTAGCCGGTAGGCGAAGGCGGAAGCAGAGCGGAAGTAAAACGGAAGCAGAGCGGAAGTAAAACGGAAGCAGAGCGGAAGTAAAACGGAAGCAGAGCGGAAGTAAAACGGAAGCAGAGCGGAAGTAAAACGGAAGCAGAGCGGAAGTAAAACGGACCGTGTTCGCCGTGGCGAAAGCAGAGCGGAAGTAAAACGGACTGTGTTCGCCGTGGCGAAAGCAGAGCGGACGTAAAACGGACTGTGTTCGCCGTGGCGAAAGCAGAGCGGAAGTAAAACGGACCGTGTTCGCCGTGGCGAAAGCAGAGCGGAAGTAAACCGGACCGTGTTCGCCGTGGCGAAAGCAAACCGCCTGCCCGAATGAGCGAGCGCGAAGGCGGGGAAGTGAATAGAATCGTTACTGATTCAAAATCAACAGTTTATCCCGCAGATGCGAATCCTGTGCCCTAATCTATATAGCGACCTCGGTCCTCGCACACACAGTAGCAGCCCACACATAGTCTTTATCGTGTGTGATGCTCAGAGAAAAGTCCATAGAACCGGGTATGTCTGCAAGTAGCTGCACACTGGGCTGACCTGCGATCTTATTTCGGGTGATGAGTATCTTTTTCCAGGGCAGCAGTGTTGCGCTGTCCCACTGTTTCACGGCTTTGTACACCGCCTCCTTGGCCGCAAAGGTGGAGGCATAATGCAGCACAGGATCGGTGAATTGCTCACAATAATCAATTTCTTCCTGCCGGTAAACCCTGCGGATAAACCCGGCGTTCAGAAACTCTCTGAACGCCGGAAGGAAGATAACATCGTTGCCTAGTTTCATATTCATAGCATGTTGGTTTTAGGGGCTGTTATGCACTTCCCATTATATTTAGTCCACCATCTATATAGTGGATATTGCCGGTCACTTTTTGCGACGCATCTGAGAAATAGTAGGCAGCTGCTTCCGCCACGTCCTTCAGGCTGATATTGCCCAGAGGAGATGCTTCTGCCGATTGTTTACGCATGGTGCGCACACCCTTTATGCCCGCTGCCGATGTGGTCATGAGCAGGCCGGGGGAGAGTGCATTGACCCGGTGACCCTGCTCGCCCAGGCTCCATGCCAGGTATTTCATGCAGTTTTCCAGGCAGGCCTTTACCATACCCATACCCGCATAGGCAGGCAGCACACGTTGCGAGGCATTATAGGTGGTAGTAAGGATAGAAGCATTGCTACCCAGGTGCGGCAGTACAGCACGCGTGAGGCGCAGCAGCGAGTACGCACCGATGTCTATCGCTTCCTCCAGTTCATTGAGCGGAATATCGATATAGCCTGTTGCTTCCTCGTCACTGAACGGAGCTTTTGTGCACAACACTTTTGCACTACCATAGGCCACGGCGTGCAGCACGCAGTCTATTGCGCCAAAGTGGTTTGTTGCCTCTCTGCAGAAGTTCTGTATCTGCTGTTCGTTACGAATGTCCACCTCGCCGGCCACTACGTTTTGCATGCCATTCTTTTGCAGTTGGTACAGCACATCGTCCTTTGTGTCTGCAGTGTAGCTGATAGCAAGGTTGTAACCCTGCTCATGCAGCTTTTGTGCAATGGCAAATGCTATGCTGCGCTCGTTGCGCACGCCGGTTATTAACGCTGTTTTCTTATGCTCCATATCTTGAAATACTGATAGCGGCGTTGGTACCGCCAAAGCCATAGTTAAGAGATACTACCTGGTTGATTTCCTTTTTTACTGCGTGTGTTGGCAGCAGGTCACGAAAGGCAGCAATGGGCTCCATAGTGCCCGCCCAATGTTCCTGCTCCTGCACCCATTCTTTTTCTGAGCTTAGTTCCTCAGAGTTCAGGCAAGGCGATACCGTTTGCCGTTGCAGCATCAGCAGGCTGGCTACTAGTTCCACCGCACCGGCGGCCCCCAGCATGTGGCCAAATTGCGACTTGGGCGCTGAGATGTGGTAACCCGTTTCTCCCAATTCTGATGCGATGCTGAATAGCTCTATGCTGTCGCCCGCCGGTGTGGATGTGCCGTGCGCTTTTACTACATCCGGCTTTAATCCGGGCACCTGAGCTTTCAATCCGCGCCACAGCCGTTTTTGCCCGTCGTAAGATGGTGCAAACATGTCGCCATCGCCATCTGCATTGTTGTGATAGCCATCTATCACAGCTATGATGTTGGCACCCCTTGCCTTTGCCCGTTCCAATTCTTCAAGTGCCAGCACTGCACCACCAAATGAGCATACAAAGCCGTTACGGTCTTTGCTGAATGGGCGCGAACTTTTTCCCGGTTCATATCCCCTGCTTAGCACAGACATCGCGTCAAAACCTACGAAGGTTTCGATAGACGTCCCTTCCACGCCGCCGGCCAGCATACGGTCCTGCAATCCGAACCTGATCATACGGTATGCATACCCGATGTTGCTTAGGCCGGTGGCACACGCGGAACCTAGTGATTCGCATATGCCTTGGGTCTTTAGCAGACAGGCAACATTTGCCGTGTCACGATAGACCATCGCTCTGTCAACACCGTGTGAGCCGATATTCCTGCTTTTTTTGCCTTCATTAAAGAAACTATTCCAGGCGGGCCGCAATACCGAATGACCACCGCCGCCTGATCCTATCGAAATGCCGGTGCGCTCAGATTCCACTTCCTTCTTTTGCCATCCGCTCATTTCCACTGTTTCCATGCTTGACAGCATGGCCCATATACTGCCGATATCTGCTGTGGCCATATATTGATAAGGTATTCGTTCCCTTACATCAAAGTACATATCGGGATATCCGGGCAAGCTCTTTGACCATTGGGCAGACAGGCCCGCCTCCTCAAGTGTAGTATATCCACTCACGCTCGATCTTACCTGTTTGCCCAGTGCGACCGCTTCCCCCCAGGGCCTAATCAAGCTTTCGTTCGCGAATAGCTTATCGCCAAATTCAGTAAGAGAGGCACAAGTGGGGAAAATGCCTGCCATGCCAACGATTGCAACATTTCTGTTCATTACTTCTTTTGTTGAGTGCGCATTACAAGATCTATTGTCTCACTTACTTTTGAGTCTAGTGCGTCCACGTCGTCATCGTCAAACTCCAGTTGAAACTCATCCTCTGCTTTTGCTATGATGTTGATCATCTCCGTGGATGGCAGCCCGAGGTCGGCGATGAAGTCTGAGTCTTCGCTGATGTTCTTCAATGCTTCCTGGTCTACGGTCTTTACCTCTTTTAGGATCCTTACGATTCCATCTAGTACGTCTTGTCGTGTCATGGTCATTTTTTTTAGTTTGTGTAGATTTTATTGATGGGCACAGCCCTGCCTATGATGTCACTTAATTCCGCTACCAGCTCATATTCTGCCGGTAGTTTTATGTCCACTATTTTATTTTGTTTTAGTTCGCTCAGCGACGCTGCAACGTCTTTGTCGGCCGGTACTTTGTACACCTTGCACGACACATGCATTTGCCTGAATTTGTAGCGATTGATGCTGCAGATACTCACCAGGGTTTCATGCACCCGTACAAATCCGTGAAACCTGGCCTCTCCCATTCCGAGGAACGCGATCCTGAAGTGTTTTTTTAGTTCGTCGATGCTTTTTTCCTGTTTCACACTTTCCCTTATGGCACATGCTGACACGCCTGTTTGCCCTGCTGACTCTATGATGTCCACACCGCGAAACACATCAAAATGGTCGGCTACATCCTTCGGTTGCACCTTGTAGGAGCTTATCAATCCTTCTTCCGGTTCAAACCACCAGTATCTGTCTATGTAGATTTTGCTGGGGCCGTGTACCAATATTTCACCGGGAGCCGTATTCACCCAGCCCTTTTTTTCAAGTTCTGTCATAGTAGTCTTTTGATTGGTCCACCGAATGAGAAAGGGATTGTTTTATCTGCTCCCAGTCTGGCTTGTAGTATTCTTTTGCCGGCTGCATTATGCCTAGTTCTTCCCGGGTGAAAAAGCCGATCTTGCAGTCGCTGAATTCGTAGATCACGTTTTCTACGGAGTCAACGGCTATTGTGCCTTCGAACAGCAGAAGATTTTTCTTTTTTAGGCTACGAACTATATCTACGCGGTAATGCACCGATTTTGAAGTCGGCAATATCTGCCCGTGAAAATTGAAGTTGCCCTCCAGTGCTCGCGGCCTGCCGGTCATCTCGCACCTGGCAGTAGCCCACAACGCCGCCAGTTGGAAAATAATATCCTGTCCCTGAGAGCCTGGCATCACCGGGTCGCCAACGAAATGACAGAAGAACCAGGGATCATTTTGGGATATTGCAAGTGTTGCGGAGGCATGCCCCTTTCCATGAATGCCCGTTTTGTCATAGGAGAGAAAAGCATTGTCAAAGCCGCGTAGGTAGGGTAGCGGAAGCGCAAAACAATCATCCAAGGTTAAATCCTCATGTTGTTCAACATGCCATTTTTGCATCGGGTGCATTTTCTGTGATATATCCTCAATGTCCTGTTTGTCCAGGTACACCACGCTCCTGTTCCGATAGTCTTTTTCTGTAGGTATTGTGCTCATACGAGACCTCCGTTTATTTTGAATTCCGTACCATTTATGTAACTCGCTTCGTCGCTCAGTAAAAACTTAATTGCGGCGGCAACGTCCTCTGCCGTGCCAAATCTACCCGAGGGTATCTGTTGCAGGTACTTGGCCTTGGTGTCATTTGCCAGTTGCCCGGTCATGTCTGTTTCTATAAAGCCCGGCGATACGCTAACGAAGCGTGTATTGCAGCCTGGCTGCATCACTCCTGCTTCACGTGCCAGCGACTTGCACAGGGCATTATTCGCAGCCTTGGTAGCAGCATAAACCGCCTGGAAGGCATTGCCGGTTTCTGCCACACACGATGCCATTGCGATGAATACCCCTTCGCTCCGTTTAGAAAACACTTTCATTGCCATTTTTGCCAATAGCACTGGTACTCGGAGATTCACATTCAATAGATCGTCGATGTCTTCGGTCGGCTGGTAGATTAGTGGCTTGTCTCTGTTTATACCTGCATTTGAAATGATGCCATACACGTCAGGGTGTCTGCTCTTTAGGTCCTTAATGAACTGATGGGTGGCAACCTGGTCCGTAAAGTCACAAACCATTACATCATACTGGCATCCCTGGGGCAGCATCGACTCAGTAACGGCCAGGCTTGCTTGTGACGCGGCATGTAGCACCAGGCGATACTCGCCGCAATCAGCGAGTTTGCACGCTAAAGCACGCCCAATACCCCGACTGGCACCCGTAATGAGCATCTTTCTTAGTTCCATTTGAGCTTCATTAGTTTTCGTTTCAGGAATTTTTTGACAGCTCTTTTTAGCATGCTTTTGTCGCAGAGTACCAGGTAGGCGCGGTAATCGCGCAAGGTGCGCTCGTCAAGTTTAAGATTACTCCAATATATTGCCTGGTAGCTCCCGTCTGTCGCAAACTTTTGTGCTTTTGCCAATATTTGGGTCTTGCCACCAAAGTTGTGGATCTGCCTTATCACTCTTTTGTGGGAACAAGCGAGCCACTGTGACCGACCATTTCTAAGTGTTTCCCTGTAACATGCGAACACCAGGAGCAGGAAATAGATATGGTCGCTTCGCTGATGATTCCGGTCCAGGGTCAGCCGGGTAAATTCATATGTTTTTGCGGGATCATAGTTGAGTGTACTGCCATCAAATACAGCTGCAGCATATGATGATGCGCTGGTTAGGTCTATCAGCGCAACTGTCCCTACAATTTGGTCACCTTTTTTCAGGCACAGGCACTTTGCGAGTCCTTTCGGCCGAACTAGTTCCGGTGTCACCTGCAACTTGTCCATCGCGTAGTATTGGGTATATATGTTCTGCCGGAACGTATCTGCGGCTAATAGGTCCTCGTCAGTTTCTGCAACAGATAGCCGCAGTCCGTTTATCCGACAGAGTCCCCTTAGTAATAATCCTATTATTAGTTGTGTCATTGGTTAGAAGTTTATTAAGGGCATTTTTTCAAAGTAGCTCATCCTCTTATTCAGTGGTTTCAGCTGCGGGGATTCTCTGGTTGATGTCTACTTTTTGCTCCATCTCGGCCATCCGGGTGTCGTAATACCTCCACAAGAGCATAATGACTATGATGGAAATAAGGACGCTTATCACCACGAACATTATCTGTTTGTCTTTTCCCCGGGGGCCGAATTCACTCATTTTCGACATGGGGCAAAAGTATACCCGTGGGTATCCGGTATGCAAATATTTTGCATCTGAAAACCGTTTGTGAGGCGTTTAAAAAACGTCTCAGTGTTGATATTCAACCAATTATCTAATACTGGATGCCGCACGGGCAATGAGGTGCGGAGGAAATTTGGGCGTGACAGGGCTATTTGATACCTCTTATCATCTTATCGAGGTCCTCTTCCTCGGGCAAATCGAATTTCTTACGAAGTCGAAACTTGTAGTTTCTTACGGTATTGGTGCTGATACCAAGCACATTTGCCATCTCTTTGTTGGTCATACCCAGTTTGGTAAGGGTAATATACCTGAGCTCTGCCGGTGTTAGGTCGTCATAGGTATCTTTGACTTTTTGAATGTAGCCGCTATGTACTTTCTCAAAAAGGACCCTGAATTTATCCCACTCCTCATCAGTGAGGATGGTAGACTGGCGTAGTTCATTTATTATTTCATTTTTGGCGGTTATTTCCTGCTCATTACCTAGCTCACGTATTTCTTCTTCAAGTTCGGTAAGGCGTTGGTTGCGTTCTGACAATTTCAGCGTGAAGTGTGCCAACTCATTTTCCGCCGTGTTTTTCTCATTTTCCAGCCGTAGTTCCCTTTCTTTATGACGCATGCGGCTGCGGTTTATGAGTAGTATAGTAACTATAGCTACGAAAACAATCAGAGCGATGGCAAAGTTGCGTATCCAAAGACTTTTATCGCGCGCGTATTCGAGGCTCATAATCTCAGCTTCGTTCCTGGCGCGGGCTATTTTGTTCTCGGCATTCTGAAGTTTTGTAAGGTCAGTCTGCTTTGCAATGCTGTCCGTGAACAGCAAAACTGAGTCCATGTACGCCAGCGCTTTGCCGGGTTTCCCGGAAGCATTCAATATTTGTGCAGCCGTTTGATAGTAGGCTTTGATGTGATTGAGCCTGCATTGAGGGGTTTTGTACTGATTGGCGGAATCAATATAAGTTAGCGCAGCTTTGACATCGCCTTTCTTGAGGTGTGCGCCGGCGATGGCTACATATGAACTGAAGACCTGTCTTTTCTTATTCTTATCGCTCCGGTTCACCTTTAGCTCATAGTTCAGCCACTTCAACGCGCTATCATATTCGTCGATGATCAGATAGGTCCGTCCAATATTGCCGGCGGCCATGGTCCTGACGTCCGGACCAACCAAATTTAGTTTGTCATCGTAAAGTAGCCTTAGATAGCATATCGCCGAATCGTACTTTTTCTCTTCCCTATAGATCAGAGCAAGGGTGTTGGTGAACGAGCCGAGCGCCACATAGGCAGAGTCAGCATTTCCAGTGGTCAATTCTAAGAGCAGTTGTTTGGCTCTATCATACTTATTGAAGTCGAAATATTGTATTGCAAGTTGATGCTGGTACTTGGTGAGTGGTGGAAAGTCCACCGGGTTTGAGCCTTTGTAGATATTGTAAGCCGATAGCGCGGTTTCTACTGCTTCTGTTTGCATTCCCAGGTCCCAAAGCCATAAGGAAATATTAAAGAGTCCATCGGTAGCTTCATACTCATATCCCTTTCTAATTCCATCGCTTAAATAAGCAATCTCCTTTTTGTAGTTGGATACAGAAATTGATTCTTGTAACCAGTATCTAAGACAATTGAGCTGAAAAGCTAACGCAGGGTCGTCATGTTTTTTTGCATTTTCTATGAGCTCGTCCAGGTGGAAAAAGAAAGCCTTTTTATCATTCGAAGCGCACAATGAATCGCCAATTGAGCGAACATAATTCCATCGTTTTGCGAAACTTGCATGAAACACTGAGTCCGGCTGTGCATGTATTACCGGGGAGAGGAACATCAAAAATGCAAGTATCCTCGTAGTATGCCGCATGAGGCCAAATATACATCAGCAGTGCTAAACAAAAATAAAGCTTGTCACGCGGCAATATTTCTTCCCATGCAGGTTGTGCACATCAGAGCTTTTACTGTGCGTATTTGTTGATAAGGCGTACCATCAGGTCGTTCAGCTTCTCTACCGAGTATTGCCCTACTGTGGCTTCCAGGTGGTCGTTGCCTACGCCGCTGTCGTCGGTGATGAAAACATAAGTGCCGTTTGTGGTAATAGCGAGGTAACGCATCAGACCTTCAGTTTCTTTGTTTATACCGCTTGCAACTATAGGTATCATCTTTATGCCCTGCGAGGCGGCTTTCATGGTCACTTGCTGCATTTCTCCCTTAGAGTTGGCATCGTCATGTGGTGGGGCGTCTAGCACCAGGAACAATAGCTTCGTCTTCGCTTTTCCCATCCATTGCAGCTCATTTACAGCCTTGTCTAGCGCCGTGTTTACCGCTTCAGGAAAGTCGCCACCACCACCTGCGCTTTGGTCCTTTATGAATTTAAGCGTAGTATTTATGTCTGATGAAAACGGCGATACGCGTGTAACATAAGTATCTCCCTTGTCGCGATAGAATACTGAACCTGTAGAGACATTTGAGTTGGGGTTGTTTGCTTTTACTTTTTCTATAACGTCCAGCAGCTCTGTTTTTAGATATTCTAACTCATCGCCCATTGACCCTGTAGCATCCACAACAAACGAAATTTCAATCTCATTTTCATATGTTGAAGAAGGTATTGTCAGCTCATTTACGCCATCGGCATAGAGCTTGATTCCGTTGATAGTCGTGGCATTATTTGCTACGAGTGAAAGTTGAGAGGCGGCAACATTCGTATTGTTCTGGAAAATATCCACCCACAGTTCTGCTGTTCCTTTATTGTCCGTTTGGGCGGTGAATATGGTATTTGTGCCGCGTTTCAGCTCCACAGGCACACTTATAGCCGGGCTTCCGTCTGCGTTTTTCACGCTTACCGACACGCGATTGTTGTTGTAAAAGCCCCAGTATGGCGGAAGAGTAATGAACTTGGTTCGGGCATTGATCGTGAGCCAGAAAGCCCAGTTATCCAGGTCGTTCCATTCTCCTGCCGTGATAACTCCAGGCTGATGTTGGCCTCCGGGATTACCGCTACCGCCGCTTGTAGATGATGTAGACCCTGTAGTGGAAGTGGTGCCGGTAGTAGATGAGCTCTTTTCCCCTTTTTGGCAGCCGGAAATGAGTATTGCCAGTAGCAACAGGCTTTGTATTAATGTCTTTGTCATTTTTGTAGGAGTTACGGGGTTGCTGGAATTTTGAACGCTGACGTAAATATACGGGCACAGCGAGGCGCCCATTTTCAAATTTCGGAAAAGTGAGTTATATAATCGGGAAAAGAAATTATTAAATCGCTATGGTTTATTGTAGTACGCGTTAGCGATTATACTGTGTCATGGCTTGGTTGATGCCCTGTGTGGCAAAACACTCAATGGCCTCCACGCTTTTTACTATAGCGTCCTTTACCAGGGGCATCTCCGACGGCTTCCACTTACCCAGCACAAACTCTACCTGGCGACCCTTTGGGAAGTCGTTTCCTATACCAAAGCGGAGACGGGGATATTTGTTGTGTGTCAGGACGTCCTGGATGTTTTTTAGCCCGTTGTGGCCGGCATCACTACCTGTGGCCCGTATGCGCAGTGTGCCTAGGGGTAGGGCAAGCTCATCTACGATCACCAATACGTTTTCAAGGGCAATTTTTTCCTTGTCCATCCAATATTTAAGCGCCTTGCCACTCAGGTTCATAAACGTTGTAGGCTTGATCACCACAAATGTGCGCCCTTTCCACTTTACCTCAGATACAAAAGCGTGCCGATCGAGCGTGAAGGTGCCACCGTGCTTTAGTACGAAGGTGTCAGCTACATCAAAGCCTATGTTGTGGCGGGTCGCATCATATTCGTTGCCTATATTGCCCAGGCCTACGATCAGGAATTTCATGGTGCGAATTTAATTCGACAATTCGGCAATTTGAAAATTCGGCAATGTGGCAATTTGACAATGCGGTAATGTGGTAATGTGGTAATGTGGTAATGTAAGGAGTGTTGGGGGAAGCAGATAGCTGAAGAGACAAACAAAAAGCGGCGCTCCGAAGAACGCCGCTCAGTATCTAAAAATGTCAAAGTTCGCCTCCGTCTCCTTTGGAGGCGGAGAGGTCTCTTACTGGAAATCGCTATCAGGGATACCCTTATTCACTTCTACTGACTGCACCTTCAGGTTGAAGCTCATGCCACCGGCGGGTACACTCATAAAGTACGGTACTTTATAGCCGTTTGTTCCTGGCACCTCGCGATAGTCGGACATGTCTGTAGATTGTGCAACCTCAGCACCGGAAGGGTCCTTTGCATATTTAGTCTGGCGAACGAGGAAGCCACTTTTCGCATCGAAATACTCGATCGTCTTTTCCTTATTTGCGTCTATTGACTCAACCAGGTATGCTTCTGCGCCCTCTATAGTTTCCATGCCTTTGAGTGTGCGCTTTATTCCATATTGCTCACTATGCAATGGCAATTGCAGGTCTGCTTCCTGCTTCAGTTCAGCTACTTCATCAGCTTCTACATTTTTCTTTTGTCCCTGCTGTTCTGTATAGCCCTTTGTACCATCAAACACCTGCTTCTGTACGGTCATCTTGCTGCCGTTCGGCATGCTTACTTCAATGGTCTGCCTCAGTTTGCCACCGGCTTTCTTAACGATTGTTACAGTGAGCGGTGTTCCCTGCAGTTCCGCTGTACTTACAAGCTTCAGATCTTTCAGGCTGTTTAGTGCTTTTTCACCACCCAATGCAGCAACATACTTTTTGTATACATCGTCTGCTGTAAGTCCAAGTGGAGCTGCTTTGGTTTCCGTTGGCTTTATCTGGCGGCCTGCATAGTCATAATAGTCGATCTTGCCATCTGCAGAGAATTTAGCCAACTTGTTGGCTACATCTTCCTTGCTGCCTGCTACTACAATGTTTGCATTTTCGGGCAGGATGTACTTCTTTGCCATTGCCATTACGTCGTCGGGGGTTACCGCGCTAAGGTCTTTCAGGTAGTTCTTATAGTAGTCTTTTGGCATGTTGTAGCGCTCAATGTTGATAGCGAACTGTGCTATGCGACGAGGATCTTCGAGGCCAATCGCAAAGTTGCCGGAAATGTAGCTGATGGTGCTGCGCAGTGTGCTGTCTGCCACGCGCTCGGTGCGGATGATACGCATTTCGTTTATAAGAGCTTCAAGAGCGCTGTCAGATACATTGTTCTTTACCTTGAGGGTTGCAGTGAAGTTTCCGCAGAAGCGGTCTTCTGAGAGCGAAGAATAGGAGCCATAACCCCAGCCATGCTTTTCGCGGATGTTCTGGAACAAGCGGCCCTGAGAGCCACCGCCCAGAATGGTGTTGGCCACTTTTGCTTTGATCACGTCTGGCATGCCCGGCTTCAGGTCTGGGAGCGGGTAGGTAACCTCTACTACACTCTGTACCGCTCCGGTGCGGGGTGCAAAGGCTACCTTGGTAGTTTTGCCCGTTGTTGCCGGGGTAGGGTAGTTTGCCGACGGCACTGTTGCAGACTGCCACTTGCCGAAGTACTTTTCTACGAGCGGTTTCATTTCTGCTGCAGTCACGTCTCCCACTATTGCCATGTAGGCTACATTGGGGCGGAAGTAGGTCTTGTAATAACTTTCGCAGCGTTCCAGTGTGATGTTCTTGATCGTTTCGTCCGTTGAAACCTCGCCATAAGGATGGTTGGTGCCATAGTTGACAACCGCGCTTACATTCGAAACCATCGCATCAGGTTGGTTTTTGGTTGTTTCTATAGCAGACAGAGATTTCTTTTTAGTGCGGTCCAGTTCATCCTGCGAAATCTTCGCGTTCATGGCGATATCGGCCATCAGTTCCAGTATCTTGTCCTGGTACTTCTTCAGTCCGCCACCCTGTATGGCAGTGCTATTTGCGTCGATGCTGGCCCCCATACGATCGATCTCTTCATTCAGTTTTTCTTTCGTGCGTGTGGTAGTGCCTGAAACCAGCAGCTCTGACATCATGTCGCGGTAGCCGGTCATGTTGCCCTCCAGTTCAGGTTTTACATCTAGCTGTATGCTGATCTCAACGGTAGGCAGTTTGTGATTTTCCACCACAAATACCTTCATGCCGTTTGCGAGTGTGAAGCTCTCAGTTTTGCCAAGAGATATTTCCGGAGCAGGGCCCGGCTTAGGGCGAACGCTGCGATTAAGCGGCTGCGCAAATGTTGCCGCCGCTACAGACAGTGCCAATATAGAAAATGCTATTTTTTTCATTCTTAATGTTTTTAGAGCAGTGAGCTGTAATAGTCTTTTAGTAGCGGTTTACTTCTTAGGTTGGTTAGCGCTTTCGGTATTCTTGTTTTCCTCAGACTTAGGCAGGTAGTGCACCACAAGGCGGTTGTCCTTAGTGAAGTACTTGTTTGCCACACGCTTAATGTCGTCTTTGGTCACCTTTTTGTAGCGTTCCAGCTCAGTGTTTATCAGGTCAGCGTTGCCCATGAATGTATAGTAAGTGGCGAGGTTGCTTGCTACACCAAGTACTTTCTGGTTTTGCTCAATGAAGTCGTTCTCTGCCTGGTTTTGCAGCTTGGTATATTCTTCATCGGTAATTCCGTCTTTCTTCAGTTTCTCTATTTCGGCAAGCATAGACTTTTCCAGTGTGTCTGCGCTTACTCCCATATTTGCGATACCCAGCATTATGGCAAGACCCGGTTCTTCATTGCCCAGGTCGAAGGCAGCAGCCTGCAGGGCTTTTTCCTGTTTATCTACCACTTCACGTTCGAAGCGTGAGCTCTTGCCCTTTGACATGAGGTTGGTGAGGAGCTGAATGGCGTAGTAGTCGTGGGTGCCTTGTTTAGGTGTGTGGTAAGCAAGGATAACAGCTGGTAGCTGCACGTTGTCATAGAACTTCACGCGCTTTTCAGCCTTCTGCACCGGCTCCACTTCTGTGGGGCGAGGAATAGCCTTGGTTCCCTTAGGAATATCCCCGAAGTACTTTGTTGCAAGCGCTTTTGCCTTTGCCTGGTCTATATCACCGGCCAATACCAGCACGGCGTTATTAGGTACATAAAAGGTCTTGTAGAATGTCATGAACTCATCAAGGGTAGCCTTGTCTATGTATTGCTCCTTGCCGATAGGGCTCCAGCGGTAAGGATATACCGTATAAGCGTTTTCAAATATCACATTGATAAGCTGGCCATATGGCGTGTTGTCATAGCGTTGTTTCTTTTCTTCCTTTACCACGCTGCGCTGTGTTTCCACGCCTACCATGTCGATCTTGGCATGCAGCATACGCTCAGACTCCATCCACAGTGCCAGTTCCAGTTGGTTTGATGGCATTACCTCATAGTAGAATGTACGATCCTGGGTGGTGTTGGCATTTATCTGGCCACCTGCACCCTGCACTAGTTTCATGAACTCGCCGCGGCCGATGTTCTCGCTACCCTCGAACAACAAATGCTCGAAGAAGTGCGCGAAGCCTGTGCGCTGCGGGTCTTCATTCTTTGAACCTACGTGATACATCACAGAAACCGCAACAATAGGAGTTGAATGATCTTCGTGCAGAATCACATGCAGCCCATTGGGCATCGTGAATTCAGAATAGGTAATTTTGGCTGTGGCCCTGTTTGCGCCGGCTGTCAGTAGTGACACCCCAAGCAAGAGGCTGAGAAAAGCTTTCCGCTTCATATTTATTGATAATGTTTGGGCGCAAAAGTAGGGTTTGCGGGCTAAAATGCCGTGACAACGTGGGAATTTCACCCAAAATATCACTTATTCAGTTTTTTGTTTTGGGTTGTCGTTTGCCGCAATAAAAAAGCCACACGGTGTGTGGCTCTAAAATTTCAATTCGTTATGTCCTTTAGTTGACTGTTACTTTCCTTGTGAGGACGCCGCTGGTGGTTGAGACCTGCATAAGGTATAAACCGGATGCAACATTCAGCGAAATATCAGTGGACTTATTTGTTTCAGAGTTGAACGCGGCCACTTTTCTGCCCGTCACATCAAAAACGGCGATATCCATTGGCATTGTAGCGGGGGCCGTGAGCTTCACGCTAAAGTTTCCGTTGGATGGATTCGGTGCCACTGAAAGGTCGGCCAGGGTGGCTGCTGCAACATTCCGCGTAGAAGTGATGTGCATTTCGCAAACGATAGAATCGGGTTGGTCAGTGATGATGCGTACAGAATACATCACACCACCAACGATCAGGTCCTGGCAATTGTTGAACGCCAGCCCGTAAGGTACGAGGCTTGCATTAGTTGCAAGGCCGGTATTGCCGATAGTATCTTTAGAGGTAAAGTGCACTCCGTTTCCGGCAAAAGTAGATATGGTGCCGGATGCGCTGGCGCCCATGATTTTCCTTATGCGTTGGTTAGCAACATCTGACACGTAGAGGTTTCCAGAAGCGTCAATTGCCAGGCGAGCCGGCTGAGCAAGCAGTGCCGCAGATGCGGGTCCGCCGTCGCCGGCAAAGCCGGTAGTGCTGCCTGCAATCGTAGAGATCAGATTAGCTTCTACCTTACGGATGCAGTTGTTGCCATAGTCAGCAATAAAAAGGCGTCCGGCATTATAGCATATTCCCCGTGGCTGGTTAAGCCTGGCGAGGCCGGCAGGCCCGCCGTCGCCTATGTGGCCCGGAGCTCCGATGCCCGCAAATGTGGTAATAATTCCGGTGGCGGGATTTACTTTCCTGATCACGTGGTTGTTGCAGTCAGCAATGCAAATGTTGCCGGCGCCATCCATACAAACGTCAGCAGGACCCTTAAGTAGCGCTTCTCTTGCCGGCCCGCCATCGCCAAAGTAGCCGACAGTATCGCGCTTTCCAGCCACAACAGTCAGGTACCCTGTAGCGAAGTTGAGCTTCAATACCTGGCTAAAACCGTCGGCAATGATAAGGTTGCCTTCATTGTCGAGGCACAAGCCAGCCACGCCACGCAGTTTAGCATTGACTGCCGGAATGCTGTCGCTCCAGTTATTGTCTGAATCAGAAACGTATATCTTTCCTGCTATTGTAGAAATAATGCCGTCTGGGGTAATAAGCCTTATGCATGCATCATTCTGGTATCCAAAGGGGCCGCCGTCGCCTATAATTACAGAGCCACCTGCCGTAGTAGCTACAGCGCTTGGGCATCGCAGGGAGGCCCTGAAAGCCGGACCGCCATCGCCCCAGTGGTTGGTAGCGTCGTTGCCGGCGAGGTGTAAAATAACGTCCTGGGCATCAGACCGGGTAAAGCCGAACAATATGAGCGCGAATAGACCTATGGATTGTACTACCTGTTTCAAATCCGGATAATTTTGGGTGTCACAGTAAATCGTAAAAGTAAAATAATTTTTGGTATAAAGAAATGTCAAACACTCGCCATATAAGGGAGTTAGCGAAAAAGGACAGGTGGCACCTTACCGCCACATATAACGCAGTTTCAGTTCTGAGGGGGAAATAGACTCAATGGACCAGGTAGATCCGTAGTTGCGTACGTGGGAGTTGCCGTCCTTGTCTGTAGTGGTGCCGCCCTGAATTTCCATAGTGTGTCCGCCATCCATATTCAACAGGTATTTTACGGAGAAGGCCTGGTTCAGTATTTCATTGCAGGAGCTCTTGAACGAATTAGACTCTCCGAATTCCCATTTACATGTCTGGCCGGCCCCGGGAGCCCTTACCAGCGTGATTTGTTCGCCCTTTTCTGGCATTCGGCTGAACGGGGTAAAGTACCATGTGCCGAAAAGCTGTTTGTTCAGGTCTTTGCGAATCGCGGCCCGCTCCTGCTCCATTTTTGCGAAGTTCTCATAGAACAGGATGCCCCTCAGGAACAGGAAGTCCAGGTCTTCCCAGTCGCAATCGCCGGAGATGGTGAATGAATCAGATGCGCTGATGATCTTATATTCCTTGGGTACAGGGCTTGCAACAGGGCATTCCTCTGGTAGTGCGCGTGCACGTTTCAGGAACTTTATGCAGGTATTTATCTTTTCAGCGTTCAGTTCGGTGGTCCAACTGCTTATGGCCTGTGCGCCGATGTAGAAGGTGGGTGCCAGGTTGGCAGCATAGTATTTCCCGTCTTTACGGTAAATATTTATTTCGTTGTACTCTGATAAATCATCGCCTGAGCGGAAGATGACGCGGAAAGGCTCTAATTGAGATTGGGCAATACCATCAACTGCGGCAAACGTCATAAGAGCGCATGTAATTGAACCCCATTTCCTGAAGAAATTCCGCATACTGCAAATTAAGAAAGTGACCGGCGCGGACCTGTTAAAGAGGAACTAAAACCCGGATGTAGCCGGTCTGCGCTTGTAGATCTCTGCCCATTCGCGCCCGCAAGTAGCCCTGAAAAGTAGGTAGAACGCAGTGTCGGTCTTTATCGCAGAAATCCTTTCGTCAGGCTCAATACTGTCAAAAATTGCGAGTTGGGTAGTGTCATCTATTTCCCATTTCAGATGCCTGAAAGCTTTTGTGCCAGAAAGAAAGCCTGTTGTAGGCTCAGTGAGGTGGATAGATTGCAAGAAGGCGCCGGTGGAAATGTACAATTCCTGGTATTGGTGGTTCTCAAGGTATCGCGTTGTAGCCCTCTCAACCTTCATAGCGTCAAAGGTGCCTAATTCGGTGTCCCCATGCCCAGATGTCTTGCGATAATGGGCAAGGCTTACTGAGAGCATAGCAAGCGTGAGTAGATATGGAGCAATGCCCTTACGGGAAAGGAGCGGTTCGAAGATAGGCGGCAGCAGGATAGTTGTCATTGCCAGGGGTGTCATCAGGTAGCGTGTTGTATAAAAGTTCGCGGCTGAAAAAATGAGAAACAGCATGACAAATGCTGAGGCAAGGATAAGGAATCGTTTCTGGTGTGGCGTAAAGCTGTTGGATCGGTAGATGGAGAAGTAGGTTGCAGCTGTCCAGTTGACGACAAGCAGCGGGAACCAAAACGCGGAAGGCAATCGACCTGGCAGCTTGTCTGCGAGTATACAATAACATAGCAACACAAGTATGGGAAGCGCAAAGCCACCATTGTCGCGCTTTTTCACTGCAAAAGTAACTGAGAATACAGCCCCTATGACATAGAAGTATTGGCGATACTGGTGAGTGAAAAGATCGGTGAGGCAAGCGAAACGAAAGCGATACCAGAAGCCATCGAAATTTGTCTCAATGAAACCGGTATGCAGCGGGTAGAAGTACCATCCGTGAGTATGCTTTTGCAGGATGAGAAAGGAGGCATAAATCGCGGAGGGAATAGCAAAACAAGCCATGCGGGCGAGCTTTTCTTTTATGCCAGAATTGCTGGTAGCCAGCGCGAGCAGACTTTCGGCGGCGAGAAGCGCCACCAATACCAGGCCGCTTTCTTTGGTAAGCACGACGGCCGTTACCAGTAGCGCTGAAAACCGGTATTGGCGGGTAGCATAGCAGTATAGCCCCGATAAACTAAACAATGCCACCAGCACCTCCGGCAATAGCAAGGACGACTGGACGAAAAACATTTCCTGTGTGGCAAATAGGGCACTCGCAAAAAATGCAGGCTTCATTCCGAAGAGTCGCAATACTGTTTCATAAATGCAGGTGATCAGTATAGTGGCCACAAAGAGTGAAAACGAGTGCATTGCCATATTGGAGTCTCCAAATAGTTTCATCCAACTGGCGACCAGAAAATGAAAAAGCAGAGGGTGCCCCCTGCCCAGGTCCGGGTGAATGGCCCATGGGGCGAGGCTGGGGCCATTCAGAAACATTGTCTTAAGTGCGCTGGCATATGGCCACGACTCATCCCAATAAAAGGGATAGGCCAGATGTGGCAACTTGAGCACGACGAAAATGACAATTAGAAGCAGCACGGGTATGCGCATGCTGATAGGAGCTGAGGGGAAACTCCGCATAGGGCAAGGGGTTTGAGGGTTATAGAAGTGAAGGGGGCGCTAGCTAACTACTGTGAGCGTTTGAACCCGGAAGGAATAGGCGTGGCAGAGATGCTAATTGGAGGAAGCAGGACATAGGGTTGACGGATTTATTAACTGTAAAGCAAAAAACGGGCCAGTTTTTTACTAGTGGAAGCGATTTGCAGCGAAAGATTGCAGGGCGGTGGGTGAGATGTATTTGAATGGCGGTTGTCTTGGACGGCAAATCCAGTTCAGTGGGTAAATCAGGAGCGAAATGTATTCCCGGTCGTTTTGCCTTCGTGAGTTGGTCAGGGCTACCTGTTGATGTAAGGTCTGTTTCGTGACGAGTGTGCCCGAAATGACCGAATATTGCACCTCCAACCGGCAGAGGGCAGAAAAGGAGGAAAAAATCCTGAAAAAATATTTTGCCATGTAAAAATCTTATGTACCTTTGCAGTCCCAAATTTTAAAGGGACAAGCTATTTATAAGTATGTCACAGCGTATCAGAATTAAGCTAAAATCTTACGACCACAACCTGGTTGATAAATCAGCTGATAAAATCGTGAAGACGGTGCGCAACACAGGAGCAGTGGTTACAGGCCCTATTCCTTTGCCCACAGAGAAGAAGATCTTTACAGTATTGCGCTCGCCGCACGTAAACAAAAAAGCACGTGAGCAGTTCCAGCTTTGCACGCACAAGCGCCTGCTGGATATATACACGTCTTCTTCCCGTACCGTAGATGCACTTTCGAAGCTGGATCTGCCAAGTGGTGTAGAAGTAGAGATCAAAGCGTAATCCCATTCCTGCTAAGGCGGGAGGGAATAAGAGATAGTTCTTAACAAAATTGAAAAGCAGCTAATCCCGGGCCACACCCCCGGCCTCCGATGAGCGGGGCAGGACAGAACCGGGCGCTTAGCTTAAATATAATAGTAATGAAAGGTATTATTGGTAAAAAAATCGGTATGACCAGCATTTTTGAGCCTAATGGTAAGCAGACAGCCTGCACCATTATCGAAGCTGGTCCTTGTGTGGTGACTCAAAAGAAAACCGTGGAATCCGACGGTTACAACTCGCTGCAGATAGCATATGGCGAGGCCAAAGAAAAAAATACGCCAAAGGCAATGATCAGTCATTTTGCCAAGGCCAGCACTACTCCCAAGAGTGTTGTAAAGGAAATCCGCAATTGTTCCATAGATAAGAATGTTGGTGAAAGCATCACCTGCGAAATTTTTACTGAAGGAGAAAAGGTAAGCGTTATCGGCACCTCCAAGGGTAAAGGTTTCCAGGGCGTTGTGCGTCGTCACGGGTTTAGCGGCGTGGGTGAAGCAACCCATGGCCAGCACGACCGTCAGCGCGCTCCGGGTTCGGTAGGTGGTTCATCTTACCCTAGCCGCGTATTTAAAGGTATGCGCATGGCTGGCCAGATGGGCAACGACCGCGTGAAGGTAAAAGCGCTTCGCGTAGTAAAAGTGTTTGCAGAAAAGAACTATATACTGATCAGCGGCTCGGTGCCCGGTCACAACGGATCTATTGTTTTAATTCAGAATTAATTGAGTCATGCAAGTTGACGTATTAAATAATAAAGGAGTAAAGACAGGCCGTTCGATAGAACTTCCTGATGAGATTTTCGGAGCTGAGCCCAACGACCATTGTATTTACCTCGCGGTAAAGCAATATCTCGCAGCGCAGCGCCAGGGTACACACAAGACGAAGACACGTGCGGAAGTGCATGGCTCGTCTAAGAAACTGCACAAGCAGAAGGGTACCGGTGGCTCGCGTAAGGGTAACATCCGTAACCCACTTTATAAAGGTGGTGGTACTGTGAACGGTCCGAAGCCTCACGCTTATGACTTCAAACTGAACCGCAAGGTGAAAGACCTGGCTAAGATCTCTGCACTGGCTTACAAGGCTAAGGACAGTAAGATCGTAATCGTAGAAGACATGACTATAGCAGCTCCGAAGACTAAGGACTTCGCTGCAATGCTGGATGCTCTTCGCGGTGAAAACAGGAAGACTATGGTGGTACTGCCTGACTATGACATGAATGTGTATCTCAGCGGCCGCAACATCCAGTCTAACAAAACTGTAATGCTCAGCGATCTGAATACGTACGACATCACAAATGCGAGCGTGCTGATCTTCACTGAGTCTGCAGCAAAGATGTTCACAGAAGAGCCTGTTGAAGCGTAAGACCCCCAACCCGCCGCGGCGGGGGAGCGGGATAAAGGAAACAATATTAAGGCCCCTCTAGGGGTTTGGGGTAAAAAATATAGAAAATGAAACCGTCAGAAGTATTGGTAAGGCCGGTGATCACCGAGAAGGTAAACCTCCAGATGGAGCGTAACGGCCGCTACACATTTGTTGTAGGAAAAACTGCCAACAAACTGGAAATAAAGAAAGCAGTAGAAAGCTTTTACGGCGTGCGCGTTGCAGAAGTGAACACTGTAGTGGTTCCTGCCAAGAATAAGGCACGCTTTACAAAAGCTGGTCTTCTTACCGGTCGCAAGCCTTCTTATAAGAAAGCTGTTGTGACACTGGCAGAAGGTGAAACAATTGACCTGTTTGCAGGACAGTAAGTAACCCCCGTCCCCTGAAGGGGAGGTGGTAGTAAAAACTTAATTAAAATAGTAATAACCATAAGTAAGCCCCTTTAGGGGTTTGGGGTAAAAGATAATAACAATGGCATTACGTAAATACAAACCGGTAACAGCCGGTACCCGCTGGAGGATAGGTAACGCTTATGCGGAGATCACCACAAACGTACCTGAAAAGAGCCTTCTTGAAGCTTCTCCGGGCACAGGTGGCCGTAACGTACAGGGCCGTCGTTCTATGCGCTATATAGGCGGTGGTAACAGAACTAAATACCGTATAGTAGACTTCAAGCGTAACAAAGCTGATATTAAGGCTACTGTAAAATCAATAGAGTACGATCCAAACCGTACAGCATTCATCGCTCTGCTGAGCTATGCTGATGGCGAAAAGCGTTACATCATTGCTCCGCAGGGTCTGCAGGTAGGCGCTACAGTAGTAAGTGGTAGCTCTGCTGCTCCGGAAGTTGGTAATGCTCTTCCATTGAAGAACATGCCACTGGGTACTGTGGTTCACAATATAGAATTGCATCCTGGTGCAGGTGGCGCAATGGCTCGCTCAGCGGGTACATATGCTCAGCTTAACGCTAAGGAAGAAAAATATTGCGTACTGAAAATGCCTAGCGGTGAGCTACGTAAAGTGTTGAGCACTTGTATGGCAACAGTAGGTATCGTTTCAAACAGTGACCACGCTCTGCAATCAATGGGTAAAGCAGGTCGCAACCGTTGGAAAGGTATCCGTCCACGTACACGTGGTGTAGCGATGAACCCTGTTGATCACCCAATGGGTGGTGGTGAAGGTCGCTCTTCAGGTGGTCACCCACGTAGCCGTAAGGGTAAATACGCTAAGGGCGAGATCACTCGTAGCAGGACTAAGTCATCTAATAAGCTTATCATTCAGCGTAAGAACGGTAAGAAGCTGGCTTAAGTAAAGTAAAAACGTAAAACTCAAAAGTAAAAAATCCGAAAGGGTTTAAAATTATAAGAAAATGGCTCGTTCAATAAGAAAAGGACCTTATGTAGATGCAAACCTTACAAAGAAGGTAGATGCTATCAACGACGGAAAGGCAAAAAAGGGCGTTATCAAAACATGGAGCCGCCGCAGCACCATCACTCCTGATTTCGTAGGTCAGACGTTTGCAGTGCACAATGGCAACAAGTTTATACCTGTATATGTTACTGAGTATATGGTGGGCCACAAGCTGGGTGAATTTTCACCTACCCGTAACTTCAAGGGACATAGCGGTCAGAAGTAATAAATCCGGTTTCACCCCCGACCCAAGAAGGGGAGAACAGGTGATCTGGAACAAGATTGAGTAACTTAAAATAAACAAGACCCGGTTATAAGCCCCTTTAAGGGTTTGGGGTTAAAAACAATAAGAAATGGAAGCTGTTGCCCGTTTAAGGAATTATCCGACATCTCCACGCAAGATGCGCCTTCTGGCGGACCTGGTGCGCGGAATGGATGTGGAGAACGCGCTGAATACATTGAAGTTCAGCCCGAAGCACAACTCTGTAGCAATGGAGAAACTGCTTGTTAGCGCTATTGCTAACTGGCGTGTAAAGAACGAAGGTGTAGACATAGCTGAGGCTAACCTTTATGTAAAGACTGTAATGGTAGACGGTGGCCGCATGCTGAAGCGTATGCGCCCTGCACCACAAGGTCGTGCATACCGTGTTCGCAAGCGCAGCAATCACGTAACGATAGCTGTAGATAGCCGCAATCCGGTAACAGTAACTGAAAACAACGAAAACTAAAACATTCAAGCTTAATAATCATTGTAATGGGTCAAAAATGTAATCCTATAGGTAACAGGTTGGGTATCGTTCGCGGATGGGACTCAATGTGGTACGGCGAAAAAAAGGACTTCGGCGGCAAGCTGGTAGAAGACCACAAGATCCGTAACTACCTCAATGCGCGTATCAACAAAGGCGGAATTTCCCGCATTGTTATCGAGCGTACACTGGGTAAACTGATCGTAACCATACACACATCAAAGCCTGGTATCATCATAGGAAAGGGTGGCACAGAGGTTGACCGTATCAAGGAAGAGCTGAAGAAGCTGACCAAGAAGGACGATGTGCAGATCAACATTATGGAGATCCGTCGCCCGGAACTGGATGCAATGATCGTTGGTGAAACGATTGCTCGCCAGATCGAAGGTCGCGTAAGCTACAAGCGTGCTATCAAGATGGCTATCTCCACTGCAATGCGCATGGGAGCTGAAGGTATCAAGATCAAGGCAGGTGGCCGTTTGAACGGTGCTGAAATTGCTCGTAGCGAGGAATTCAAGCAGGGCCGTACACCATTGCACACACTGCGTATGGATATCGACTACGCTTCAGTATACGCAATGACCGTATATGGTAAGATCGGTTTGAAGGTGTGGATATGTAAGGGTGAAGTACTGGGCAAGCGTGATCTGAATCCTAACTTCTCTGCAAACTCTGATGGCCGTGGTAATCGTCCTGCCGGTGGATTCCAGGGAGGTGAGCGTGGTGATCGCGACAGGGGTGACCGTCGTGGTGGTGGTGACCGCCGCGGAGGTGGTGATCGTCGCGGAGGCGGTGGTGACCGTCGCGGAGGTGAGCGTGCAGGAAGCCGCAGGTAGTAAAATATATTAGGAATCTCTTTTAATAAAACGTGTAACAATGTTACAACCGAAAAAAGTAAAACATCGTAAGGCGCATAAAGGCAGGATCAGGGGCAACGCACAGCGTGGTGCTACAGTAGCATTCGGCTCATTCGGTCTGAAGGCGCTGGAACCAAAGTGGATAACTAACCGCCAGATAGAAGCTGCTCGCCAGGCGATGACCCGCCACATGAAACGTGAGGGTACGGTTTGGATTCGCATATTCCCTGACAAGCCAATTACCCGCAAGCCTGCAGAAGTGCGTATGGGTAAAGGTAAAGGTAACCTGGAGTTTTGGGCTGCTGTGGTGAAGCCGGGTCTGATCATGTTTGAAGTAGAAGGCGTACCTCAGCAACTGGCACAAGAAGCTCTGGAGCTTGCGGCACAGAAGTTGCCTATCAAGACGAAGTTTGTTGTTCGTCATGACTATGCAGGAGCGTAGTACGTAGTAGAAAGTACAAAGTATAGAGTAGAAAGCTGTTATCAGACAGATTTCATAAGTATAAAAGATTAGAGTCCCGGGTTGAAGTTTAGCGCTAAAGGAGCTTACGACTTACGACTTTTGACTTACGACTAAAAAAACAATTAAAATGGCAAATGCAAAAAAGGCGACAGGCAATGAGTTTGGTTCGCTGGATAATGAAGCGCTGAATGAGAAGATCAGCGATGAGCAAATGCGCCTGAAGCGGATGAAGTTCAGTCATGCGGTGAACCCGATAGAGAACCCGCTTTCTATAAAGACGCTGCGTCGCGAGATTGCACGAATGAAAACTGAGCAGCGTAAAAGAGCATTAGGTATATAATAAACTTATATTGTCAATTATGACGGTCGAAAGAAAAAGCAGGAAAACCCGTATCGGGGTAGTAAGCAGCAACAAGATGCAGAAGACAATCACTGTTTCTGTTGAGCGTAAGGTAAAACACCCGATCTACGGTAAGTTCCTTAAGAAAACATCAAGTTTCCATGCTCATGACGAGCAGAACACTGCCGGAATAGGCGACATCGTTCGTATCATGGAGACCCGCCCGCTGAGCAAGACTAAGCGCTGGCGCCTGGTAGAAATTATTGAAAAAGCTAAGTAATCTTTTAAGATGATACAACAAGAATCCCGGCTCAATGTAGCCGATAACAGTGGTGCGAAAGAAGTGCTTTGCATCCGCGTGTTGGGAAACTCAGGGCAGGACTATGCAGGAATAGGCGACAAGATCGTTGTTACTGTAAAGGATGCTCTTCCTGGTGGCGGCATGAAGAAGGGAACCGTATCTAAAGCGGTAATCGTTCGAACCAAAAATAAACTGCGCCGTAAAGATGGCTCATACATCAGCTTTGATGACAACGCGGTAGTGTTGTTGAACAACTCTGATGATCCACGCGGCACACGTATATTCGGACCGGTAGCCCGTGAATTGCGTGATAAAGGATACATGAAAATCGTTTCCCTGGCACCGGAAGTATTGTAGAATTGTTATACCTTTGCAGCCCGTTTGAAAAAGCGGCCGAGTGTAACTCAAAATTTTAAAAAGTGAACAAGAGATTCAAACCAAAGTTCAATATCAGGAAAGGCGACAGCGTGGTGGTAATATCCGGCGACGATAAGAATCGTACGCAGCCCCGCACAGTGCTTGCTGTTTCACCTACTAAAGGCAAAGTGCTTGTAGAAGGCGTGAATATGGTAACCAAGCACCTGAAGCCTAATGCTCAGAACCCACAGGGTGGCATTGTGACTGAAGAGGCATACATCAACATATCTAACGTGATGTTGTGGGATGCTAAAGCAAAAGCTCCTGCCCGTGTTAAGCGCGAGCGTACTGAGACAGGTTTTGTTCGTATATCTAAAAAATCAGGGGAAGCAATTAAATAATGGCAACGAATACAACATATATCCCTCGCCTTCAGAAGAAGTATAGGGAAGAAGCAGCGCCAGCGCTGATGAAGAAATTCGGTTACAAAACGGTGATGCAGTGTCCCCGTATTGTGAAGATATGCCTGAACCAGGGCGTGAAGGGGTCTACAGCTGATAAGAAGCTGATAGATGAAGCGGTAAAGGAGATGACAACAGTAACCGGCCAGTTGGCTGTGCCTACTATGTCTAAAAAGGACATCTCGAACTTTAAGCTTCGTAAGAACATGCCTATCGGTGCGCGTGTTACACTGAGGCACGTAAAGATGTATGAGTTCCTGGATCGTTTGATCTCAGTTTCTCTGCCTCGTGTACGTGACTTCAAAGGTATCAGCGAAAAGTCTTTCGATGGCCGTGGTAACTATACAATGGGTATCACTGAGCAGATCATCTTCCCTGAGATCAACATTGATAAGATAGCACGCATCAGCGGTATGGACATCACTTTTGTGACAACGGCTAAAACCAACGAAGAAGCTTACGAGCTGCTGAAGGAAATGGGTATGCCTTTCACAAACATGGCTAAAACCGGAGGTAACTAAGAAAAACGAAAATGGGGCTAACACCCCAGCAATATAAAAGATAACATGGCAAGAGAATCAGTAAAAGCCCGCCAGCGCAAACGTGAACACCTGGTGGCTAAGTATGCCGCAAAGCGTGCAGCCCTGAAGGCAGAAGGTAACCTGGAGGCACTTGATAAGCTCCCTAAAAACTCATCGCCTGTGCGTTTGAGGAATCGTTGCCAGCTTACAGGCCGTCCACGTGGCTACATGCGCCACTTCGGCATCTGTCGTAACATTTTCCGCGACATGGCGCTTGACGGCAAGATACCTGGCGTGCGCAAGGCTAGCTGGTAATCCGAGGCCCGAAAGGGAAGAGGGTAATGTTTCAAAGTCATTCGCTATGGCGAATGATACTCGTAACAAATTTCTTTAAAAAAACTAAAACTTAAAATGGTAACAGATCCAATAGCAGACTTCCTTACCCGTATCCGTAACGCGCAGATGGCACGCCACCGTATCGTAGAGATTCCGGCGTCGAACGTTAAGAAGCGCATGACTGAAATACTGTACGACAAGGGCTATATACTGAAATACAAGTTTGAGGACGATAACAAGCAAGGCCTTATCAAAATAGCTTTGAAGTATGATCCGCAAACGAAGGAGCCGGCAATCAAAGCTCTTGAGCGCGTGAGCCGTCCGGGTCTTCGCCAGTACGCAAAGCCTGCTGAAATCCGTAAGGTACAGAGCGGCCTTGGTATTGCAATCGTGTCTACATCTAAAGGTCTTATGACTGACAAAGAAGCGAGGACACAGAATGTAGGCGGTGAGGTAATGTGTAACATTTACTAAGAATAAGAATCAAAGGAAGACGACAATATCAAGTTCTCTATACGGTGACTGAACACGGCTTCCCGGTAGTAACAATAAACAAAACAAAAACATTTTATGTCTCGTATAGGAAAGAAGATCATCAACCTGCCTAAAGGAGTAACTGTAACAGTTAGCCCTTCTAATGAGGTGGTTGTAAAAGGCCCTAAGGGCGAACTGCGCGAAGAACTTAATCGCGATATTAAGGTGAATGTAAATGGTGATGTTGTCACTATAGAGCGCCCAACGGATCAGATTCGTCATCGTGCACTTCACGGTCTTTACCGTTCTCTGGTGGCTAACATGGTTACCGGTGTAACTGAAGGTTTTAAGAAAGATCTTGAACTGGTGGGTGTGGGTTATCGTGCGGCAGTGACCGGCCAGCAGATTGATCTTGCTCTTGGTTTTTCTCACAACATTATATTTGAGCTTCCTAAGGAAGTGAAAGCATCGGCTACAGCTGAAAAAGGTAAGAACCCAACGATCAGCCTGGAGTCTACTGATAAACAACTTCTGGGCCAGGTGGCAGCTAAGCTGCGTAGCCTTCGTAAGCCTGAACCGTACAAGGGTAAAGGTGTGCGTTACATGGATGAGGTTGTTCGTCGTAAGGCTGGTAAAGCTGCAGGTAAATAAACCTCGTTAGCCCAAAGCAGTAGGTTTTTATTATAAATTTTTAAAACTCCGGTAGCCTTCCTGACAAAGGGAGAGCCCGTAAAATAGAAGTAAAATGGCACTAGACAATAAAGTAATTCGCCGTCAGAAACTCCGCTGGAGGATTCGCGCTAAGGTGAGCGGTACTGCACAGAAGCCAAGGCTTTCTGTATTCCGCAGCAACAGCGACATCTACGCACAGCTTATAGACGATACCACTGGTCTTACACTCGCATCAGCTAGTTCACGCCAGAAAGATATCGCTGCTATCGCAGGCACTAAGGTTGAGAAATCAACTAACGTGGGTAAGGCGCTCGGCCAGAAAGCTGTTGCTCTTGGTATCACTACTTGCATCTTTGATCGTGGTGGTTACTTGTATCATGGCCGTGTGAAGGCACTGGCTGACGGAGCACGCGAGGGTGGATTGAAATTCTAAATAACTAGCTGGTTAGCTGATGTAATGATTAGCTGATCGGTACTTAAGAAACAAACATAGATATTATGTGTAGTTAGCTAGACAGCTAATCAGCACATCAGCTAATAAAAATAGTATGAAGACACAATACAATCGCGTAAAAGGTGGCGACCTCGAACTACAGGAAAAAGTTGTTGCTATCAACCGTGTGGTGAAAACTACGAAGGGTGGCCGCGCTTTCAGCTTTTCTGCACTTGTGGTAGTAGGCAATGGTAACGGTGTTGTAGGACACGGTCTTGGAAAGGCGAAGGAAGTACAGGAAGCCATCACAAAGGGTATCGACGACGCGAAGAAGAACCTGATCAAAGTTCCGGTTATGCGTGGTACTATTCCTCACGAGCAGTTTGCAAAGGAGGGTGCTGCAAAGGTGCTGATAAAGCCCGCAGCACATGGTACCGGTGTGATAGCTGGAGGCAGCATGCGTGCTGTACTTGAGTCTGCAGGTATCACTGACGTTCTGTCTAAGTCACTTGGTTCGGCTAACCCGCACAACGTGGTTAAGGCTACATTCTCTGCACTTGCTCAGCTTCGTGAGCCGGTACAGGTTGCTCGCCAGCGTAACGTGAGCCTGAAGAAAGTGTTTAACGGGTAATCCCCGACCCTCTTTGGGTGACATCAATTAATTGGGAAGACCAGAGATTACTTAACTAAATAAATTGCCCCTTTGGGGGATGGGTTATGTCAAAGATAAAAATCACACAAGTTAAAAGCGGTATTGACCGCATGGCACGCCAGAAGCGCACACTTCAGGCACTGGGCCTGCGCAAGCTGCAGCATTCTGTAGAGGTTGAAGCTACACCCCAGATCCTGGGTATGGTGAAAGCTGTTCACCACCTTGTGAAAGTAGAAGAAGTAAAATAATTTTTTAACTGAATTGCGAGCGGTTTTACATTCCGCGCAAGTCCAAAAATCGTAAGATATGCAACTGCACAATCTGAAGCCTGCAGCAGGCTCTGTAAAGAAACCAAAACGTATAGGTCGTGGTGAAGGTAGCGGCCATGGTGGCACAGCTACAAGGGGTAACAAAGGTCAGCAAGCTGATACTGGTTACCAGAGCAAAAGGGGACACGAAGGTGGCCAGATGCCAATTCAGCGTCGTATGCCTAAGCGTGGTTTCAAAAATCCATTCCGCGTAGAATATAAAGTATTCAACCTGGGCCAGATAGATCACCTGGTGGAAAAGTATAACCTCACTGAATTTACTCCGGATACGCTTTATGTTAACGGACTTATCAACCGCAACGACCTGGTTAAAGTGCTGGGAAGCGGAGAGGTTAAGACAACAGTTCCGATCAAGGTGAACGCGGCAAGCGCCAAAGCAAAGGACGCAATTTCTGCAGCCGGCGGCTCAATAGAAATTCTGTAAGATAACAAGGCGCATTTTTGGTGAAATGCGTCTTTTATCGTTTATTCGCATTTCATTATTTTGATCAACAACAAGTTACTGTGAAGAAATTTATTGATAAGCTTAAGAATATCTGGAGCATAGACGAGCTTCGCAAGCGCATCGTGTACACGATTGTGCTTGTGTTGGTTTATCGTGTAGGGTGTTATATAGCGCTTCCGGGTATTAACCCTTCAAAACTGTCTGATAACCAAGGACCCGGTGGTCTTCTCGGTATTCTGAATATGTTCGCTGGTGGTGCGTTTAGCCGTGCGTCAATTTTTGCGCTTGGTGTAATGCCTTACATCTCGGCGTCGATCTTTATGCAGCTTGCTGGTATCGTGATACCGCAGATTGCTAAAATGCAGAAAGAAGATAGCGGTCGTCGTAAGATCAACTCTTATACTCGTTACCTGACAGTGATTGTAACTGCGTTCCAGGCAAGTGCATACGTTGCTTATCTGCGTTCACCGCAGTACGCGGCAGCTCTTGCTCCTGATTTTAGCGTATTCATGTTCTGGTTGTCTACGGTAGTAGTTCTTACCGCAGGTACCCTGTTTGTAATGTGGATGGGTGAGAAGATCACAGACCGCGGTATTGGCAATGGTACTTCGCTCATCATTATGGTTGGTATCCTCGCTCGTTTCCCGCATTCAATTGTGCAGGAATTCAGCCAGAAGAACATCGGTGGCGGTGGTGGCCTGCTCATATTCCTGATAGAACTTGCAGTGTTCATAGCAGTTATCATCGGTCTTATCCTGTTGACTCAGGGTGTTCGTAAGATACCTCTGAACTACGCTCGTCGTATCATTGGTAGCACAAACGCTGCTAAGGAAGTTAGCGGTTCACGTGACTTCATTCCGCTGAAAGTAAACTCTGCCGGTGTAATGCCAATCATCTTTGCGCAAGCAATGATGTTCATTCCCACGATCTTCACCGGTTTTAGCACAAACGAAACTGCAGCAGGATTTGTACGGGCACTTTCAAACAACCAGTCTCTGTGGTACAATTTGATCTATGCTATTCTGGTTATCGCATTCACTTATTTCTACACAGCGTTGATATTCAACCCTACGGAAATGGCCGATAACCTGAAACGCAATAATAGCTTCATACCGGGTGTGAAGCCAGGAGAGGATACTGCTAACTATATTGCGACGATCATGGATCGTATCACGCTGCCAGGTGCCTTTTTCCTTGCAATTGCAGGTATTCTTCCTGGTATTGCATCGTTGCTGGGCGTGACTAGTGGCTTCGCATCGTTCTTTGGTGGTACATCTATGCTGATTGGTGTTGGTGTTATCCTTGATACGCTGCAACAGGTGGAAAGCTATCTGCTGATGAACCACTATGATGGCCTGATGAAGACTGGTCGCATCACTGGTCGTACGGTGGCTGGCGCTGGTGCAGGTACTGCGACGAGGAGTGTGTCAGCATAAGCAGGCAAACGATAGAAAATATTTGTTTAATGGCCTGTCCCAAAGACAGGCCTTTCTTTTTTTAGACTATGATACATATCAGAAGCAGGGAGGAGATCGAGATAATGCGCAAGAGCGCACTAATGGTTTCCGCTACACTAACAGAGGTAGCGAAAATGCTCAAGCCCGGAATCACGACACTTTCGCTGGACCAGATGGCAGAAACTTTTATCCGCGACAATGGTGGTAAACCATCTTTTAAGGGGTATAACGGATTTCCTTATTCTCTATGTATTTCGGTTAATGACGTTGTGGTGCATGGTTTTCCCGGCGCTTATGAACTTAAGGATGGTGACATTGTATCGGTAGATTGTGGTTTCTATAAGAACGGCTATCATGGTGACTCGGCTTATACATTTGCGATAGGTAATGTGGCACCCGAAGTACTGCAATTGCTGAAGGTGACGAAGGAGTCTCTGTTTCGCGGAATAGCGCAAGCAAGAGACAGAAATCGGGTTGGCGATATCTCCTTTGCTATTGAGAACTTCACTGCAAGAGAAAACCCATACGGAGTGGTCCGCGACCTGGTAGGGCATGGAGTAGGGAAGAATCTGCACGAAGATCCGCAAGTGCCCAATTATGGTAAGCGTGGCGATGGAAAGCGCCTTAAAGAAGGGATGGTGCTGGCCATAGAGCCGATGATAAACCTGGGCACCAAGGACGTTTATACGGCCAATGATGGGTGGACAGTAAAAACAAGGGATGGTAAGGCTTCAGCACATTTTGAGCATACAACAGCGGTAAGAAACAATCGTGGAGAACCACTTTCGTCATTTGACCCGATAGAGGCTGCAGAGCAGGCCAACCCGGAGCTGAATACAAGTTATTACACAACAGTGGCTGACGTTACAATGCAATAAGACGTGTCGCTAATTTTCCTTAAATTCGTTACCGAAATTCTCTAGTATGAAGAAGCTACTGTTCCCTGTCATCTCTTTAGGTCTGATACTTGTGTCGTGCAAGGAGACCCCTCCGCCGATAAACTATGGTGGGGCTGTAGTGGTAGATACTACCTACGAAGATGCCAGCAATATCCCTGCTGCGGAGCCGCATGAGGTGCTGGTAGAAGAGTTTACAGGGCAGAGTTGTACCAATTGCCCGGCGGCGCATGAAAATCTGGAGAAGATACGCGAAGAGCACGATAATAGGGTAAATGTAATAGGGCTATACTACGAAGGAATAGGCCAAACAAAGCCGCCGACAGGTGCAAAGTATGATCTAAGGCAGCCTGAGGCAAAGGAGATAGCTAATACGGTGTATGGTGGCGTGAATTCCATACCTGCTGCCGGTGTTGAACGCTTTTCTCCTAGCGGTAGTGGTATTAAACTAGCGCAGGCAGAGTGGGTAAATGCGATCACTACACGGCTTGCGGTGCCTACTCCGGTGAATATTAAGATCGAAAGTCGTTACAACGCTACTGATCGTATTGATTCAGTTAAGATCACACTTGCCTATACGGGTACCGTGAGCTTTGCACATAACCTATGTATATCTGTTCTGGAAGATAGCATTATAGACAAGCAGGAATATCCTAGCACACACCCCGTATATCCTGAGGAGAATCCGAACTACGTATTTACTAACGTGTTCCGTGATATCGTAACAGGGTCAATAAGCGGCGATGCAGTATTGCCATCTTTGCCATCAAAGGGACCAGGAAGAGTTATCATCCGGAACTATACTTACAAGGTACCGGATAATTTCAATCCAGACCATTGCCGTATAGTAGCCTACCTGATAAAAACGGAAGGCACTACCGATAAGGGTATCATACTTCATTCTCGCCAGGCGAAAATGAAGTAGTCTATAAGTGTTTTGTAAGCTGTGTTATTGCTGGGCTTGCCAGTTTCAGATTGCGCCAGCAACGAGTCATCTCGTTGAACAGCGGAATGTTCTCACTACCTCCAAAATCATAAAAAGCAGACATGCCCAGCTCTATTGCCATGATCTTGGCAATCTCTTTTGCTTTCAAGCTGTCGCTCAGTAAGATCATATCCACATGCGTACCATTAAATAGCGGTTTCAATATCTGTTCGTAGCCCGCGGTATTAAACGCCTTGATCACATGTGGAGAGCCTGTGATAGCCTTGATGGCACAAGCTGTTTTTACCAGATCATTGTCGGGCACATGCTCGTTTGCTGTTGCATCGAGTATTACCTTCCTTCTTACGTCTTCGAGCCAGTATGCGGCCTCGCGCACTTGTTTTGGTGTGGTAGCCAAAACGACAAGATCTGCACGGCTTGCTGCATCAGGAATAGAGCAAGTCTCAACGTTGTCAAAAAAGTGGATGGATGATGGCAGATCGAAGTTGTCTTTCCCCGGGACAGCCATCAATATCTGGTGTCCTGCGCGTGCAAATCCTTCTGCATACATGTAGCCGGTAGGTGTATCACCGATCACCGCGATCGTCATTGACACTAATTTCTTAAAACTCATAACCTGTCTCACTTTGTGTTTTTAAAAAGTAGGCGGCAAATAAATGTTACGACTATAACCTGTTTGTGCTCTATATAGACAATAACAATAAGAAGTCCGCTTTAATATTGTTTTCTTAGTACTGCGGTGTGGTGATGATGAGAGCAAATGTCTAAACAATTTTTGTTACCAACAATAGGCTGAATTCCGCTCCCCGACAGTGTTTCGAGATATTAAAAAACTCTACCTGCTAATATGTTGACTGAACAAATTATACGCATTTTCATTTTGTTGAAATAATGAAATAATTATTCTACCGTGTTGTGAATACCCGATATGTTGGGGTAAAAAATGCGGTTTTACAACCTTAGCATTACCTTAGCGGTGCAAAAAAAAGACGTATTAGACATGAGGATGCATGAGGTGAAAACCGAAGCTGATAAGAGAGCTTTCCTGGAGATGGCGGTCGGGATTTACAGGCAAGATCCGAATTGGATACGGCCGTTGGATAAGGACATTGAAGACGTCTTTGATCCTGCGAAAAACAAGTTCTTCAAGCGCGGCGAGTGCACCCGCTGGTTGCTAAAAGATGATTCCGATAAAGTAATTGGTAGAATTGCCGCTTTTGTGAACAGGCAATACAAAATGGAGCAACCTACAGGCGGTTTAGGATTTTTTGAGTGTGATAATAGCTATGAACATGCAGCATTCATGTTTGACCATTGCCGGGAGTGGCTTAGGGAGCGCGGTATGGAAGCCATGGATGGTCCTATCAATTTCGGAGAACGGGATAAGTGGTGGGGACTGCTTACAGATGGGTTTTATCCGCCTTTATACGGCATGACCTATAATCCACCTTACTACCAGCAATTGTTTGAGCAATATGGGTTTCAGACATACTACAACCAGATTTGTTTTGCACTCAGCGTAAAGGATAAGCTAGCAGACAAATTTGTAGAGCGTTATGAGATATATGCCAACAACCCCGACTACAGCGCCCGCAAGATAGAAAAGAGTAAACTGGAAAAATACGCCAGGGACTTCGCATACATCTACAACAAGGCCTGGGCGGGCCATGGCGGTGGTAAGGAACTTGAGGAAAAGGCTGTAATGAAATTGTTTAAGACGATGAAACCTGTAATGGACGAAAACATTATCTGGTTTGTATATCATAAGGAACAGCCAATAGCGATGTGGGTGAACCTTCCTGATCTGAATCAGTATTTCAAACACTTTAACGGAAGATTTGGCATTCTGCAGAAGGTGCGCTTCCTGCTTATGCAGAAGTTCGGAAAATGCCGTCGATTTGTAGGGATTATTTTTGGCGTGATTCCTGAATTTCAGGGCAAGGGCATCGACGGATTCATGATCACTTCCGGCGCAAGGGTGATTCAGCCGATGGGTATGTATGAAGATTATGAGATGCAGTGGATAGGAGATTTCAATCCCAAAATGATAAATATTGCAGAAGGCCTGGGCACTACCCGTAGCCGAAACCTGAAGACCTACCGGTATCTTTTTGACAGAACCAGAGAATTTAAGCCACACAGGAAACTCTAAAATTTCTAAGCAAAGAATCTGAGATGACATATACATACCTCGCGCTGGGCGACTCTTACACCATTGGTGAGCAGGTGCCTCCGGCAGACTGCTTTCCGAACCAGACGGTGGCTCTACTGCGAAACATGGGTTTGCAGGTTGCCGATCCTGTAATTATTGCTACTACGGGGTGGACCACAGATGAGCTGGCGGCTGCAATTCGTGAAAGAAATCTGCATGAGACCTTTTCCTTTGTCACGCTTTTGATAGGCGTAAACAATCAGTACCGTGGACGAAGTATTGATAATTACAGAGAGGAATTCACAGACCTCCTGAGGCAGGCGATCACTTTCGCAGGCGATTCTTCCGCACATGTATTTGTGCTTTCCATACCTGACTGGGGTGTAACGCCTTTTGCCGAGGATAGGGATCGTGCAGCGGTGGCGCTGGGTATTGACGAATACAATGCAGCATGCCGGGAGATAGCGCTGGCCAAAGGGTGCCACCATATAGACATTACGGATAGCACACGTGAAAACGAGCAAAAGGACGAATACCTGGTAGCGGATGCCTTGCACCCGTCTGGCAAAGAGTATGCAATATGGGCAAAACGCCTTGCGAATGAAGTGCGTAGTGTATTGCAACAGAAAGAGAAATAGAAGAACATGAGCACAGCAGACAATTCCATACTGGGGCTGAAGATGCCAACAGATCCGCGTTGGGCAGATCTTGCATCGATATCGCTTGAAGAGATACTTACAGACCATGCGTTTTGTGAACAGAAAGCAGCAACGCAGTGTATATCGCTCATACAACGCTATCCGGAGCACGAGGCTTTGGTTACGGCCTTGTCTCCTATTGTGACAGAGGAATGGGGGCATTTTCGGATGGTGTGGGCAGAAATGAAAAAGCGTGGATATAACCTGGGAAAACAACGCAAGGATGAGTATGTAAACCTGCTACTGCAGAACGAACCCAAGGGCATTCCGGCACAGGACAAGTTGCTGCACAAGCTTATGATATGTGCCATGATTGAGGCCCGCAGCTGCGAACGTTTTCGATTGCTTTCAGAGGAACTGGAAGAGGAGGCACTAAGGAAATTCTACTATAAGTTCATGGTGTCTGAAGCGGGTCATTATCGATTGTTTATTGACCTGGCTATGGAGTATTATCCGTCTGAGAAGGTAAAAGATGCCTGGCAGCAATGGTTAGCGATAGAGACGATAGTACTAAGGCAGTTGGCGCCACGTGGAGACAGGATGCATTAGTAATTATTGCCTGATGCGGTAAAGCGCACCGTTTGTGCCTGCAATCAGCAGATCGCCGTCTGGGCATGCAGCAATGCTTCGCAAGTGATTTGTGGTAAAGGTTTTATACTCCATCCAGTTGCGCCCACCATCCTGAGAAAAAATAACGAGGCCATCATCACCTACTGCCCAGCCCAGCTGGGGTGTAGTAAATAGAATTGACCTTAGCATGTACCTGCGCCGGGTAATGTCGTTGCCATTCCTGAAACGCTCCCAACTGGCACCAGCGTCTGATGAATGAAAGATACTGCCTGCCGCGCCGCAAATCCAAAATTCATTGCCGATAATAGCCATTGAGGTGAAGTTGTCCCCGTCGATATCCAGGAATTTCCAGTGGGCACCTCTGTCGGAAGTCTTCATAACAGCACCATAGCCCAGTACATAGGCAGTGGAAGTACCGGTAAAATAGATGTTGTTCAGGCCAAATTCAAATGTTTGCTCGTCGAGTATCTTGAAATTTGAGTCCACTCTGGTAATTGTGCTTTCTCTTTGAAGAACGCTACTGACAAAAATGCCGGTGTCCGGCGTTGGGAAGTTGCCACCTTTGTAGACCAGCCAGTTGTCTATCCTGTGAAACTGCCAGCTCGCGCCCATGTCTTTGGAGACCAGGACATCTCCGTCTATGCCACTGAGATAGACTGTGCCGGTTGGCGAAATACCCATGCCATACATTTCCTTGGGTGCTTCAGTCGAAGAGTCTGCTTTCCATGTATATCCCCCGTCTTTAGACAATGCGATTGCTGACCGGTCGAATGTAGAGCCGCCTGCGGCGATGCAAGTGCTATCGTTGATGAAGGCTACGTTATTTAGCCTGTCAGTGGTGCCGCTATCCATTCGCCATGTCTGGTCCAGTTCCAGCAGGTCGCGCTTGCAGGAAGCTGCTTGCAGGATGAATAAAATCGATACCAGGGCGTAAAACGAGCGCATTGTGATTGCAAGATAGCCTGAACAGAAAGAAACGCCAAAACAGCAGGTATTCGTCAAATAATACGCTTGATATCGTAATAGTAGCGGCGCACTGTGGGCGAGTTATTCTCCGGCAAGCGGCTTGACGGTAGGACGATGAGCTTGCGACTCGCGGGGCTCTTAACGGACTTTGCTGTAAGTTCGTAAAACGCTGATGGTTCATTAAACATTTGCGCACCCGGCATTTCTACAATTTTCATCGATTGCCGGGGTCTGAGTGTGATGGTGTGGGTTTCAATCATTTTACCGCCTTTGCGGCTAGCGCTAACAATTACACTATATGGTGCAGTGTTCGTTATCCAGCATTCCGACACCCATATCGCTGCGCATTCCATGGTTTCGGTCTTGGTTGGGGCCGGTCTGGGAGTCTTTGTGGTGGGTGGAAGTTGCCGGCCGGGTGGAACGGTGACGTGGTGGTCATCCCAGTTGTTATGGTCCTCCTTTTCGACTTTACCGTCTTCGCTGAACCATGTCGTAGTGTGATACCATTGTATGCCCGCATCGGGTGCGCTGCTCCATTCTGCCTTTCTTACCCCACCATTCTCAAAGAAACTGAAGGTAACGGAGCTGTGTCCCGCAATATGGCGCAGTTCCTTTTCATAGATCACTTCGCCGGCTTTGTTGAAAGCACGCGCCTGCCCCCAGCGGTTATCCGGGTCGAAGCATTGACTGGTTGCAATCTTGCCGCCCTTGAAGTAAGTGTAGCTACATTTTGGATATTTCTGCGCAAACACGCTGTGCGAAAGAATAAATAGCAGCAAAGTAAATGTGCGTGTCATTGTAAGTGCAAGTTCAATTTTAATGCCAAATAACCAGACAATTGGTATGGTTCCCTTAAAAAAGTAGGACCCGCGCATTTTTTCAATTATTTTTCTACCTTTGCGACCCCGGCGAGATAGCTCAGGCGGTTAGAGCGCAGGATTCATAACCCTGAGGTGGAGGGTTCAACTCCCTCTCTCGCTACAAAAGGCCCCTTATTTGAGGGGCTTTTTTATGGAAAAGTTTAAATAAGCGGTGCAAGGGTGGGATTCATATCCGCCGCGGCGGAGGAGGGTTCAACTCCCTCTCCCGCTACAAAAGGCCCCTTATTTGAGGGGCTTTTTTATGGAAAAGATTAAATAAGCGGTGCAAGGGTGGGATTCATATCCGCCGCGGCGGAGGAGGGTTCAACTCCCTTTCTAGCTACAGCAAAAAAAGGCAATCATTTTAGATTGCCTTTTTATTGCCTTTTTGCCGGCTGCTGCCCGCAAAAAAAAGATCAGTAGCTTGACTCCCTTGATTGCGGGAGTCCTTAAGATCCTGTGGGAGCGCTACAGCCGTTTGTGAAGTATATGCCGCTTATCGTTCCGGGGAATAAGCCGTTAAATATTGACGTGGCCTGTGTAAGAAATCCGTCAACAATGTTGAGATAATAACTGTAAGCAGCAACATGCTGGCAGGACACCTGGCCGGTATAGCTATCCGGGTTTACAAGCTTGCCGCCCGGGTTCTCGGGATACCGTACATCTGCGGGAACAAACAGTGGCGAAGTGAACGTAAATGTGTTGGCTTGCTGATAGTCGTTTCTCTTAGCGGCTTCTTCTGCATAGAATATTGCCGGGTCAAGCCATACGTCCCAGGGAATAGTGGGGGAGTATAAGGTTTTAAGCTCTTCCACGAGTGCATATTCAAACAGGTGTGGTATAAAATCCAGAGAGTTGGCAATGTTAACGGTGTTCTGACCAACTGTCGTGCTGTTGTAATAAGCGACGAAATTTGCATCTCCACAAGTTAATGCTGCCACAGGTACACAGCTCACGTTGATATCAATAATCTCGCTGTTGAGAAACAGTGCGTACAGTGGTGCTAGAGTGCCGCCAAGACTGTGCCCGGATACGACAATATTCACAGCCTTGCAATCTTGCAGGTATTGTAGAGCCGTTCGGCTAGTGTCTGGGTCCACCAGGTCTATGAGGTTGGTAAAGCCATTGAATGCCCCGGTAGAAATATTTGGTTGCTGAGACTTGTTAAGGTCTGTATAATAAGGCCACGGCTTTTTGTCCCATACATCAAAGTCTTCCATTGCCCAGTCAGTGACACTGCTGGTGTCCGTACCGGCAATCAGAACAGCATAGGTATCGATGACCTCATTGTAGGCGATGTACATAGTATTCTCACAACGGTTCCTGTCAGACAGTTTCTCAATCGGTCCCCAGACCACTGACCATGCGCCTACATAATCCTGTATGGCGGAATTGCTTAAAATCGTGGAAACCCCCTGAAATGTATTCTGGAGAATTTCTGTAGGTGTCTGCCCATTGAAAATGGCACCCATATTAGACAGAATGCTAAGGCTGAAAATCGTGTTCGCCATTGGGTAACTGCCTGGTCCCGGTGTTTGCATGTTCATGATCTATGATTTTTTAGTGATGCCTACTCTAAAGGTTTTCGGCTTTCCCCTTCCTGGTATTTTTAAGCTTTTTTGGTTTCCCGCTGCCGTTTTACGGACCTTCACCATCGGGCGCAACCTACTCGGCTTTTTGCGGCTTTGGTATCACAAAGGTGCATGATGGGCTGAGGCCTCGGTAGCGTGAAATGACTGTCGCAAGACCGTGTTAACACGGTCCATGGCGAAAGCAACTATAAGAGATTTGAGGCCGATTGGTAGCTGAGTCGATAGTACTTTTTTGATATTGCCTTAAGACCCTGTATCGGTTAAATTGCTCGCAGTATTTTGTTGTCCCCTCGTTACCTGCAGTTTAACTTCCATATCCTCAGCCTGACAGTCTGATAATTTTGTCTCAATGCCTACCGTCAAAGGGAAAGCGAATAGAGTCCATTTCGCTTTAATAATGTTCTTGTTGTAATGATTTCGGGCAACCATGTAACATCCCACAGGCGGAGAATAAGTAACTTTACATGCAACTAGTAATCAACCTTGTATGAAGGGCATCCGGATAATTTTGGCGGTCATTCTGGCGACATTGGGACATGTCGGTCATGCTCAGGCAATTTCGCGTTCTCATTTGATTTACATGGAGGTCGGTGGTTACGGTGAGTTCGGCTATTTCGAGTCGTACCTCTCGGCTGTGAATGGAGGATATGTGTTTTTTAATCGGCCTGGAATATGGCTGGCGGGGGAGGCGAACCTGTTTAAATTCTGGAATAGCGCTTACAGTAGCTTGGGTGTCGGGGTGCGTCCTTCATTAAGATTGTATCCGTTAAGGCGTCCGAAAATGGGGGTATACTTTGAATTGAAGGGCGGCCCTATTTATATGTTCCCGGAATTTGAGAAGGAGGCGCTTAACTATACCCTTCTTGCTTCGCTGGGGGCGCAAATTCGGCTATCAGATCGTAAGTATCTGTATGCGGGGTGTGGATATACACACTATTCAAATGGTAAGCGCTGGGGTGATGCGCTCAATCCTACCTGGGATGGCATTGGTGCGCAGGTAGGCATTATTCGTACGCTTCATTAAAGCGAAACTTTGCCCCCGATAAGCCAATTTCTGCCCGGCATAGGTCTGAAAGCAGTAATAGCATAGGACGCGTTCCAGATATTGTTGCATTGCACATTTAGCGTCAACACTGCTTTCCCAGCTTTTATGGAATAAGACGCTTGTATGTTGCCGGTCTGGTAGGGTGTAAGCCATGCTGATTCATCTAGCGCGGTGAACCGGTATCCGGTATAGGTATGGTTATAGTTGAAGAAAAATCTCCTGAAAGTGACGCCGAGATTAGCTCTGCCATTGTAACGTGGTACATAGGGGATTTGCATTCCCAGGCTGCCATCGCCGGGTATATCACTCGATGCTGTTGTTGCAACCACGTAGGCGGTGGAAACGGAAATATGCAATGTGGCGGGCTTTAGCTTTATGGACAGTTTGGTGTCGGTTTCGGTGCCCCGGCTGTGAACTGTGGCAATGTTATGTGGTGTCCATATTGCGCCACCTAGCCACACTATCCAATCGTTGATGCGACGTGTAAATGCCGTGCCTTCATGCTTTAACGACAATATTCCCTTGTTTGCATAAACTGTATACCCGCCATCGAAGCTCCAGCCGCGTTCGGGCCTGAGTTGCGGGTTGCCACCGGGAAAATAATAGAGCTCGTTAAGAGATGGAAGCCGGTAGGTACGTTGTGCGTTTACACGCAATGCAAGCCACGAAAAGGGGACACAGGTGATGCCTGTTCCGGGCAGGAATATGTTCTTGCCATTGATGTTTTCAGCCCGGCCTTGCAACGAAAATGATAGTGTGCTAACCGGTTTGTAGGTGCCAGCGCCGGCAATGGCTATTTGTCTTTGTTGTTGGGTGTCGTTTCGTGCAGGTAGCCATGATATTTGCACGGGCGAAAACAGGAGCAGATCTAACTTTTCATGTGCAAGCCACTGCATGCCTACCTCCTGGAAGTACTGGTTGGCACGATTGTTCGTGCTGACGCCAACTGAACTATCTGAATAGCGGATACGGTCCGTAACAAGTGACGCTCGCGCATAGAGCAGGTGCTCCTTTTTTTTGTGCTGCCAATCAACCAGGAGTCGTGATGAGCGGTCCTCCTGTCGCTTCAATGAATATGGTTCAAACAGTGCCGGCGGTATTTCCCGATCGTATTGCTGCAGCCATGCAGATAGGGAGATGGTATTGTGAGTATCAAATCGATAGGCGCCGTGTAGTGCTGCGGCATTGTTTTGCAGATAGCCATTAGGCATCTTCACGGAGGTCCCGGACTGGTCGTGATACAGATAGTCGTTTGCTGCCCGTTGTGAAAAACCAGTTGCGGAAGCAAACCACTTTCTGCCACTAGCTGAGCCTGTAATGCCGGCTGACAACTGTCCAAAGCTTCCGGCAGCAACTGACGCTGATAGAGATTGGTGGCCTGAGTCGAAGGTGGGAGGTAAGTCGTTTAGCAAAAGTGCTCCACCCACATTGCCGCTGCCATATAGTGCACCTGATCCGCCGTAGGTTACACTTACATTTCTGAACAACAATACGGGTAGCGATGAAACATCGGCAACGCCAAGCGCTGTATTCCGTATTGGGACGCCATTCCAGTATACCTGTGATTGCGCGGCTGATGAGCCACGAAAACTGAGGGTCGCAAGGCCATTGAAGCTGTAAGATTTTATGAATACAGGTAACTGCTGAGAAAGGAGTGTGGCGATACTTTGTTGCTCGTAGCGGGAACGCGTCGTACTGTCGATCGTTGCAGTTCTTTGACCCGAGGAAAATCCTTTTTTTGTGTCCGTTGTTTGATTTCGATGAGTAAGGACATTCACAACGTCTAATGTGTCATTTTGCTGCGCGCGTAACAGCTGTGCGCAGCAAATGCACAATATAAAAAGTGTCGTAAAGATGCCCCGGTTTATCATCCTTAGTTTCCGAAATAAAATTGACCCGGCCCTATCCCAACGTCAAAAGTGTTTATGGTCGCGCCATCGGGTCTGTACACAGTTATCGTGCCCTTTTGCACAAATCCTTTGGGGTCTCCTACAAAGATGTTTCCGGTAGATGGCTGAATGCCTAGCGCCCAGAAATATTGGTATGTTGTAGCCTGGATAAATGGCGTAGTGGGGAGTGTTGTATCGTTTATGCTCATTCGGTATATGCCATTGTCATTAGCAGTGCCGTCATACTTTACCTGTATAAAGTACAGGGTGTCACGAGCAGGGTTGAAAACTGGTTTTATTGGATCTTTGCCAGCGGTAAATTTAAAGCTTTTGAGTGTGGCACCCGTTGAAGGGTCTATCCTCGTGAGGGCGGCTTGCTTGCCTTTTGTTACGTTTCCTGAAAGTATCCAAAGCATGCCAACGTTATCGGCGAGTACTGCATGTGGGGCGTATCCTGATATGGCAATGATTCGGGAAATTTCATTCGTGTTCTCGTCAATTTCGATAAGCTTGTTGCACACAGTATCCCAGGCACAAACATATACTTTTGAGCCAAGCCTGCACATGCCCTCCGGATTTTGAAAAGGGAGTGAGATGGATTTTGTTATCGTAAGTGTAGACGGATCTATGACTTCTATTTTGTTGCTGTAGAGTGTGGATACGAATGCCGTATTGTTTTTTGTCGGCAATGTGTATCGTGGTTTTGAAATGCGAATGGAGCCACGTGTTAAAAGTGATCCCGTGTCAATTGCATATATCTTGTCAGAGTTGTTAATGCAGAGCAGGTAGCTGCTACCTGAGCGTGTCATACTTTGGAATACATCTCCAAGTGGCAGGTTGTTGGCAGAGACAAAAACATCGCCGTTGGAATTGTTAGTGACTGCATCATAAGACCATAGCGATGCATTGCCATTGCCGTAGCTGCCTTCGCACACTACAAAAGTTTTTCCGTTACTTTTTGCAAGCGTGCTTACCGAAGGTCTGTCCTTTACGCATGCAGTTAGCAGCAGACATAGCAAACTTACAATTTGATGAAGTTGCCTGCCCATTGCGTTGTGCCGCTATCTGAAGTTAAGGTGATGTAATAGGCGCCAGGAGCAAGTTGTGTAAGGTCAACTGACGTTTGCTTCCCTGTTATTTTTTGTTCAGCAACTTTATTGCCTATGCCAGTGTACATACAAAGAAGACCCGTGCTTGTACTAACTTGGTCTATGTGAAGGATATCTTTTGCGGGATTGGGATAGATGCGTAATGGTTCGTTGTCCCGGTTGCTGATAGATGCGCTGTGTATATGCATAGCAGCAACTGCATCAAGGTCAAAGCCACCTGTCGGAAAGTTAGTGGGGTAGGGGTCGTTGATAATCTTTCCTTCATTGTCGAGGCAGGTATGTGAGGAGACTGAGCCTATCACATCTACCAGTCTCACGTGTGTGATATTGTCAATATCAAGTCCGGGTGTGCCGGCAAGTTCTGCAAGGTCAAATGGAGTGCCAAAAGTTGCGACATACTTTCCTGCGAGATTGTGGATCAGAGAGGCGTCCATATACACTCCTGAGCCGGGTATCTGCGTATTAGCGGGAGTGTTAGATATAGCCGGAAATCTCGTGAAGTTGATTCCGTCTGAGCTCACTTCTACAAATGCTAATTCTAGGAAAGCCATCGATGGGTTTGCAGGGTCTTTGAAGCCGTTTTCAAAAACAGCAAAGTCTGCGCCCGGCCCGTCATAGAGGGAAGCGGCAAACGATAGCGTTGCAATGCCGCTATCGCCCAGACATACAACTGTTCCATTAGCAGGGCCAGTAGCAGCACTGCTGTCTCCTGTAGATGTGTGTCCCGCTGAGGGTATAGCAATATCAATATAGCCTCGTTGTACACTGCACTTCGTGGCCCAAGCTACTATTTCCGATGCGGTGGCGCTAATGGCAGTGCTACCGGAAATCCCGGCCTGTGGTGCGAATTGGGCAGTAGCGAAAATGCTAACTAAAGAGAACAGTATGGAGAGAAGCCATTTCATTATAGAAGTTGAAAAATTAAGCTGTGCACAACATTGTTGTGCACAGCAAATATAATCTTATTGACAGCGAGTAAATCGAGCTGTGGCTGTTCCCGAGATACTTCGGGTTAGTAGCACGTAGCTGCCCGGCGCAAGGTTTGTTATGTCCAATTCGTTGTGAGCACCCACATTTTGAAATTGCTGTACGGTTCTGCCTTGTAAGTCTATGATAGAAATTTCAGTGGCTGCAGTTCCGTTAATGTCTACATTTAATGTGTGAGTTGTTGGGACCGGATATAGTTTTACAGATGGGAGTTCGGCATTGAAAACCCGCGTGGTTGGAGTGGTAGTGTCGTAAGACTCATACGTGGTGAAATCGTCCATGCAGAAATAAGCCGGCGTATTCATTCCGAATGCACCATTGTCTGTTGATACCAGGTAGAGTTGCAGGCTATCTACCTTGCCAAGTGGTTCCAGGTTTACCCACTCCCATGTGCGCAATATGTAGTTATCGTTTGAATCCGGGTGAAGGAAATTAGCAAGGTAAACGCCAACACTGTCGGCTTTAAGAGAGCCGCCCGACCAGCCTTTCACATAGAGTTTAAACCAGTCGCCATTATGGAACTTTCGGGCAAACATGTCTCCATCCCGCATGCTGTTGTATGCATACGTTGAATTGGTGACATAGAAGCCCTTCACCGGGTGCCCTATTGCTGTATCGATTAGCTTGATTCGTACGTTGTTTTCAAATGTAGCAGGGTTGTAGCAGTATGCTGTTACGTATTGGGTTCCACTGTGCGCTGCTGCTGTTTTTGCTGCGTATTGATTGCCGAAACCGCTGGTTATACTATCTGTCATATTGGAGAAGGCAAATCCTTGCTCCCAGAACCCGCCAAAGGAAGTGTCATAGACACAGGGGAAATGGGCGAGTCCGCTGTTGAAGCCTACATCAGTGCCCGAAGCAGTAAAGTTTGTGTAGAAGGTATCTGCATGTGGGAGTGCCGGTGATTCAAACGTGGCAATAGTTTGTGCCGTAGACTTTTGAGCTAATAGGGCCAGGATGGCTAATAGTAGCATTGATAATTTGCGCATATAGAAATTGGTTGTTTAAATACAATTTTTATGTGCAGCCTTGGGTGAAAAATCAGAAAAGAAAAAAACAGAAGCCCGTTTTCGTCTTACCTGTGCCTTTGTTCCCGAAAGCAGCGATAAGCTCCGCATAAGCGGAATTTGCCCGGGCAGGTCTTCTGACTTACTCCACTTTCTGCTGCCTTCCCGTTCCGAAGTAGTAATGGAACAGTGGCGATCGGTTGCAGAAAGCTTGTAATTGGAGCTCACAGCATCGGGAAATGTCCGGGACTTACACCCGGTTCCCTTTTAATCCTGTGCTGATTTTAGGCAACACGGGAACCCTTGCGGTGGCAAAGGTATGTAAATATGCTTTACCCGGCAATTTCGGAAAGTGACAAGCTTTTATTCAGTACCACACATCTTAATTGCCGTTGGCCTTAGAAGAGCAGTTTTGGTGCATTGGGACCACCGGTGCGTGGACGTCCGATTATTCAGAGTATCCGTCGTTTCATTAAAAGCGACTTGATAACCGGATGCTGAAGACATGAATGACGGGTCTGTTCTCGGCCATTATGGAAGCAAATACTGGCGCGGACCGTGCCGGCTGTTTATCAGGCATGCCCGTGGTGTGGGCCTATAGCGTGTTTTAAACTGGTTTGAGGTGAATTATCGTGCCTATTCTGACTTGTCACTTTCCCGCATCTTTTCCAGTAGTGAATTCAGAAGCAGCGCGTCTTCAGACGAAAGATTCACGATCTCGTCGGTAAGTCTTTCTACTTCATTCTTGGCTTTTTCAATAGTTATAATGCCTTTTTCTGTTAGCGACACCAAGGTCTCTCGCTTGTCTTCTTTTGACTGAGAACGTTTTACCAGCTTTTTGGCTACTAGCCTATCTATTATTCTGGGCACATTGGAGCTTTTCTCAACAATGCGGGAGGCGATTTCTTTTACACACATATTTCCCGGGTGTGTACCGCGTAATATACGAAGGACGTTATGCTGCTCCAGAGTCAATCCACATTCCTTCAATGTTACACTGAGGCTGCTTTTCAGCCAGTAGGCCGAATACAGCAAATTGACTGTGGCCCTATGTTGCTCGTCAGTGAAACGAGTTGATTTAATAGCTTCTTCAAGCTTCATGCTGCAAATTTAAGTGTGAAAATTGTACTTGTAGAAGGAATTGATAGCAACAGGAAGAGGAGGATGCCTCAGCGGCAAGGATATCCTGTCGATTCTTTGAATGCCGAAATTTAGCTCGGTTTTTCCTGGTTTAATAACCTCAGGCGCCGATTTTTTTGGAAAAGTGGCATGAACGTTATCTTTTTTGGAAAAGTATTAGTAATATAGCGAGTGATTGGCAGAGTAGTTATTAATTGACAATTCAAAAAAGCTAAAGTTTCATGAAAAAACTGGCATTAGTTGTTATCCCGGTTGCGATGATGATGATAGGCACAGCCTGCAGCAACAAGATGTATGAACAGCCTACGACAGCGGGTGCAGCTAATCCCGCTGAATACATACCGTTTACAAAAGCATTAAAATATCGCCTGGATCAGGACAGGGCAGACCTACGAAAGATACAGTTCTACATTGATCAGCCGTTGGTGCTGCGTTATACTACGCCGGGTACCGGGGGGAGTTCTGTGAAGAATGGTATGGTCTCTTATGGCGACCTGCAGAAAGTGACAGAACACACTATTCCGGCGTATACCCCGGGTGTATGTGAGAAGGTAAAAGGTGACAGCTTGTACATCAGCTTCGATGCGCCGCAGAATTCTTTTGTTTTTGCAGCACTCTACGCAAATGAACATTTCACTTTGCAAGGCACAAACTGGTATAACGGCGTGGCTGACGTTACCTACGAGAACAAGACATATAAAGTAGCCTGTGACGGCTGTGGAAGTGCTGGAGAAGCGAAACTCGTGATTAAAAAGAGCGCCGCGGGTGGTGCCGCTAACGCATCTTCTGGCGGCAAAGTACTTGCTGGCAGAAAGCTGAATTAACATTTACCCTTCCGGGCTTAATTTTTGTCCCGAAATTTTTAACCGTTTTCAAATAAGAGAGGCTGGTCCGCGACCAGCCTCTCTTATTTTTATGTATAATTCCGTGTATTTGTTATCCTGTTAGAATACAATCGATTAATTGTTTCCGCTGGTTAATTTTCATTTCTTCAAGACTTTGTTTAGCAATAAAACGGCAATCGTTATTAACTGTTAACATTTCAATAACTATTTTTGATGTTAAAGTTAATGGAAAGCGGAGTATTTTTAATGTCCACAGTTTTAACAAAATGATATTTTCCAACATTTTCAGTAGGTCTCACGCGGTGAAACGTGCGCTGTATACTGCTTTGTAAAACTATAGCCATGATAAGGCTATGTTTCGAATAGGAAATGCAATGTTAAGTGGAAAGAAAAGCTGAAATAGAAAACCTATACAAGTAAAATAAACAAAAACGCCAAATTTCAAACTGTTCCGTATGAAAAAAGTTTTCCTATTTAATCTTGCAGCCCTGGTCACCGTGCTTTTGGGCTGCAGTCTGGGAGTAACGGCACAAACCACGTTTAACTACACAGGTAGCGTACAAACGTACACTGTCCCGTCGGGTGTGACGCTGTTAGCTGTTGATGTATGTGGCGCCCAGGGCGGTAACTACTCTACTACTGGTAATACCGGTGGTAAGGGAGGGCGAGCCCAGGGAACCATCTCGGTAAGCCCTGGTAACACGTTGTATATTTATGTGGGGCAACAGCCTGTTGCCGGTTCATGCGGATCTACTTCAGTTGTTGGTGGTTCAAACAGCGGCGGTGGCGCCCAGGGTGGTAATGGTACCACTGCTGGCGGATGCGGCGGTGCTGGTGGTGGTGGTGCGTCAGATATTCGTACGGTTTCAGGCAGTACCACGACAGCCCTCAACAGCCGACTAATAGTTGGTGCTGGCGGTGGTGGCTCTGCATGGGATTGTGGTGAGAACGGTGGTGATGGCGGTGGCCTCACTGGTGGTCTCGGAAACGACTGTGGTTCTTATACATTAACCTGGGGTGGAGGTCCTGGTACCCAGACAGCGGGTGGCGCTGCCGCAACAGGTGGTTCTGGTCCCACAGCAGGTGGCCTGGGCTACGGCGGTAACGCAAACACTTCAAACTTCGGCGGCGGCGGCGGCGGCGGCTATTATGGTGGCGGTGGCGCCTATTATGGTAGTGCTTGCGGAGGTTCGTCGTTTTATGGTGGCACTGGTGTTTCCGGTGGTACTACTACTGCAGGTTTCAGGACAGGTAATGGATATGTAGTTATTACTCCGGCAATCCCTACAATTACTCCTACTGTAACTTCATTGGCATTTGGCGCAGTAACGCCATCTACAACTTCTGATCTGGCATTTTCATTTAGCGGAATATACCTCACTGCAGCGGGTACGTTTACAGTTACAGCGCCTGCTAACTTCCAGGTTTCTACAGATGGATCAACATGGGGATCAACCGCGACTATTTCTTACACAGGTAATACTATAAGTGGAGCTACAGTTCTCGTGCGCTTTGCGCCAACGGCTGTGACATCTTATTCAGGAAACGTAACGATCACCGGTGGCGGTCTTCCTACTGCAGTAAATATCGCAGTATCCGGTAGCGGTGCCGCGGCTTGTTCTGCAACACCTTCTGCTGGCACTGCAAGCGCTTCTCCTTCTTCAGGAAATGGTAGTACCGCAATCACGCTATCGCTCTCAGGCGCCAGCGCCAGCGGTGGCCTGACATTTCAATGGCAAACCTCGCCAACCGGTAGTGCTCCCTGGACGAATGTACCGGGTGCAGTAACCAGTACATACGTATATACAGGTCTTACTGCCAGCACCTATTTCCGTTGTGTAGTGACTTGTCCAACATTTGCCAGCGCAAACTCCACATCAACCTTTGTAACCTTCAATCTTCCTGCTTCAGGATGTACTCCAGCATATGCGACATCGTGTTCCAGCTTTGCAATGCCTACAGGTATCGCTTCACTTGTGGGGGTCGGAGGTACTTCGATAACTGACCCAAGCACTGGTTGCGGTGGCACAGCGCCAAACTACCAGGACAAGACTTCCACGCAGTCAGTGACACTATATAATGGAACTACTTACACAGCTAACATAGGCGGTAACGGATATACCGGCAACTACGGTGTGCAGATTTGGATAGACTTTAATGACAATGGTGTTTATTCGCCGGAAGAATCTGTAGGTGGTGGTACTATTACTAGTTCCGCGACTTCCGGTGCTAACCCGATGTCTTTGGTTATTCCGTCAGGTGCTGCGACAGGTACGCATCGTATGCGCATAGTAGGTAACTATTTCGGATGCTGCGGTGGTACACCTTATCCAACGATTGCATCTTGTCCAACTACTTCGATCACATATGGTGAAACACGCGATTACCGTGTTTCGATCATTAATGCTCCTGCTGCAGTTACTTCTTCTGTAGCTTCACTTGCTTTTGGCCCGGTATCAGTGGTGTCAACTACAGCGCCTAACGGCTCAGTTCCTCCTCGCTCATTCCTGCTTAATGCAACCAATCTTGTTCCGGGTACAGGTACACTTCCGGTAACACCGCCTTCGGGTTGGGAACTTTCGCTTAACGGTGTGAGCTGGTCGTCATCTGGTGTGTCAATTGTATACTCAGGGGGCGCGTTCTCCGGTAAGCGTGTATATGCCCGCTTCATGCCATCTGCCTCTGGTGCAGCAAGTGGTAATATATCTGTAACAGGCGGTGGCCTTGCAAGTGCATATAATATTGCAGTAACAGGTACCGGTACATCGGTATGCTCGGGCACGCCTACAGCAGGAACCGCTGCAATTACACCTACATCTGGTAATTCTACAACAAGTTTCACAGCGTCACTTTCAGGTAGCTCAGCTTCCGGTGGCCTCGCATATCAGTGGGAGCGCTCAACGGATGGTGGAACAACGTGGGTGAAAATGCAGGATGGTTTGTACTCTACGTACACCTTTACGGGCATTTTTGCTGCGTCTCAGTTTCGTTGTGTAGTCACTTGCTCTGCAACCGGTGCGCAATCCACTACTTCTCCGGTTTCAGTAAGCTACACGGCTCCAACTTACTGCAACCCATCATATGCTACTTCATGCTCGGGTTTGTCAATGCCAGTTAGTATTGCAAACCTGGCAGGTACGTCAGGCGCAATAAACGACCCGAGCAGCACTTGCGGCTCGACAGGCGCAAACTACACTGACAGGTACGCGTCTACAACGGTAACGTTGGCAGCTGGTGCTACCTACACAGTGAGCATTGGCGGTAACAGCTACTGGGGCAACTACCAGCACCAGGCTTGGATCGACTTTAACGATGATGGCGTTTTCTCTCCATCAGAAAGCGTAGGTGGTGGTGTTACGAGCACCAGTACAACTACGTATTCCGGATCTCCATTCAACGCTGTTAACTATGTGATTCCGTCTACTGCTATCAATGGTACGCACAGGCTTAGGCTGGTGGGTAACTATTCAGGCTGTTGCGGCGGTAACCCATATCCAAACATTGCTCCTTGTATCACTACTTCAGTTACATACGGTGAAACGCGTGATTATAAGGTTGTGATCACAGGAGGTGTGGCTCCGGGTGCTGTGGCTTGCTCAGGTACGCCAACTGCAGGTATCACGAGCGCATATAATGCTTTCGGATGTAATCCATATACGGCTTATCTCTTTAATACAGATGAAACGGTAGGTGGCGTATCATACGCATGGCAGGTGTCTTCTACGAGCCCTACTGCTGGCTACTCTGCAATTAGCGGCGCGACTAACGCAACATATTTCCCAAGTGTGTCTACTCAAGGTACTTTCTACTATCGTAACACAGTTACTTGCGGAACATCATCAGTTACTACTGCTCCTATTACTGTGGTGTTAAGTGGTACACCTGATATATCTAACTACACGTCTACAACAGCAACTAACTCCTGCTCTGGTTCGGGTTCGGTTGTTACGCTTAGCTCTACTTCGCTTGGTACAGGTACATTTGTAGCAACATATAGTCTTAGCGGTGCGAATACGTCTTCAGGTAATACGGCTACATTGACTATGGGAGCTGCAACGGGTACGTTTACTATCCCGGCTGGTCTGCTTGCTTCTGCAGGTAATACAACAGTTACGGTTACCGCAATCGCTACCGGACTCGGATGTACATCAACACCAACAACAAACAACACGGCTGCTTTTGCAGTAGGTTCAAATCCGAATGTATCAAACTTTAGTATGCCGGCAGTTGCTGACCTGTGCTTTGGCCTTGATCGCACTGTAACGATAAACAGCACAACACTTGGTGCGGGAACCTATACAGTAACGTTTAGTGTATCCGGTGCTAGCTCCTCTACAGGTAATACTGCTGTGTTGTCAATGGGCGCGTCAAGTGGAACATTCACAGTTCCCTCTGCGTTGCTCTCCGCTTCAGGGTCAACTACTGTTACTGTTACAGCGGTTTCAAATGGCGTTTGTAGCAGTACGGTTTCTAGTGGCAATACTGCAAACTTTACTGTGAATGCAGCGTCTGCAGCATTCGCAATGACTGGTGGCGGTAGTTACTGTACCGGTGGTTCTGGCGTTGCTATTGGTATATCAACGTCAAGCAGTGGCAACAACTACCAGCTTTATCGTGGTGCTAGCACTGTTGGTAGCGCTGTAGCTGGTACCGGTTCTGCAATCAACTTTGGTACGTTCACTGCTACCGGTACTTATACTGTAATGTCTACAAATACAGGCACAGGGTGTACTCGCGCAAGTACGGGTACTGCTGTAGTAAATGTGACGAGCATTCCATCTGTTCACACAGTAACAGGTGGCGGTAACTATTGTGCTGGTGACGTAGCTTCTGCTCCGGAAGTTATCATGCTGAGCTCAGATCCTGGAGTACTTTATACGATCTTCCGCAGCGCATCTGTTGTTGGAACTGCAACTGGTACAGGTGGTCCATTGTCATTGGGCACATATACAGCCGCTGGTTCTTATACAGCTATTGCAAACCTTGGAGCAGGAGCAGGCTGCCAGACGAGCATGTCAGGCAGTGCGACGATCGGTATCAACCCACTTCCGAACGTATACAGCGTGACGGGTGGTGGTAACTTCTGTGCTGGCGGGTCAGGCGTTGCAGTAGGCATGAGCTTTGGCCAGACAGGTGTACTATATAATCTTAAGACAGTAGGTGGCGGGACGCTGACATCAGCAGCCGGTACCAACTCTGCAATAACATTTGGCAGC
>JAHBTQ010000003.1 GCA_019638495.1 Taibaiella sp. | reverse complement strand
CATCACCGAAAAAACTAACCGCTTTTCCCATCCCGTTTTCCGAATTGGGAGTGCGAAGATAGTAGAACCAATCGGTCTGTGCAACTTTTATTCACCTATTATTAAAGCTAAAGGGTTGGCGCCTGCGCTACCAGGGAATAGACCATTGGCAACTTCTGCTCCAAACCAGCTATGTAATACTTGCCAGGCGCGGCTTTCACCATCTTTTGAAAGCAGTTGTAAGGCGAATAATCATACTCTTGAAATGATTGAATTGATAGCCCTGAAGACTTAAGCGCATTCATCACTTCAGCCAATCCGTGGTTCCAGCCCACCTCTGTAGCCTTTATATTGGCAGACTTATCGGCGTAGGTACCCTCCAGGGTTTCCACTATTGGCTCACCATTGAAATAAGAGTATTGCACCTGGCTGAAGTCATTGCTGAACATCCATAGAACCGGATGAAAATCTGCAAATACAAAAAGCCCACCTGGTCTCAGATAATGTTCAACAACCCGCGCCCATCGATCGACATCGGGCAGCCAGCCGATAGTACCGTACGATGTGAAGACAATATCAAACTTGCCATCCAGCACATTAGGCAACTCATAAAGGTCTGAGCAAACAAACTTCCCGGTTAGCTGCAACTTATCGTTAAGTTCCCTTGCCTTAGTTATTGCAGCCTCGGAAAGGTCTACACCGGTGACGCTTGCTCCCAACCTGGCTAAAGACAATGTATCCTGCCCGAAATGGCATTGCAAGTGAAGTATAGATTTGCCCGATACATTGCCAAGTAAAGCAAGCTCAATATCATTGAGCGAAGAGCGCCCTTGCAGAAAACTCTCCACATCGTAAAACTCAGAGTTAAAATGGAATTCTGTTTTCTGGTCCCAAAGGGCACGGTTTATAGCTACGTAATCTAGTTGCATGGCAGGACTTTATTCTACCAAATGTAGGAAAGATAGAAACTCAAATTATGATCACTCGCCGGGCATATTGTAGCTGATACCCTTATCTAGCATGTATGTGCGGATGTCAATGTAGGTGGTTATGCCACCTGAGCCCTCGCCACTTGCAGCTATAAGTACATCGTGATCGGCAGATTCATCTGCCTGAAATACACCCAACCTCAGCTGCTGCATCTCCGGACCATCCAGCGGTATACCAGAAGGTGCAACAAGCACCTCCTCAACGAAATACCAAATCCCGCCCATTAGAAATTCAGTTTCGACTAAGTCTTCGAAATCTTCGGCAATTTCGCAAGCCTGCTCGTAAGTAAATGCTTCCATCTTGCCGTTACACTGCAAATGAACTGCCACAGCCGCAGGAACTGCTGGCATTGGGATTATTGAAAACAAAGCCGCGCGCATTGAGGCCGTCAGAAAAGTCAACTTCCATGCCCATAAGGTATATGCCATGTGCATCCTTCATCAGAACCGGAATGCCTTCTATTTCATATGCAGTGTCATCAGCTTCCATCTTATCAAAGCCAAGTACATAGCTCAGTCCGGAACAACCGCCCCCTTTAACTCCCACGCGCAGGTATTGCCCTTCTTCAAAACCCGGCTCTGCCATAAGTCGCTTTACCTCTGCTATCGCATTCGCACTCAATTTCACCGGGGCGCTGATCATTGTTTCCATCCAGAAAGATATTTTTACAAAATTACGCAGACTGAAGGGTGCTGCCAAACATCATGCGATAGCCCATTGTTAAAACTAATCAGCCAATAGATTGATAAGGCACATCTACCAGTTCCCGAACATTTTTTACATTTGCTGCCTGTAAAAAATCTGACTGTGACTGTTGACACTATAATAAGCGACTTATCAGGGGCTATGCAAAAAGCGATAGCGCACCTGGAATCGGAACTAAGCAAAATTCGTGCAGGCAAAGCCAGCGCTGCTATCCTTGACGGAATACACGTAGAATACTATGGCTCTCCTACTCAGCTAAGCCAGGTAGCCAACGTTACCACCCCGGATGCCCGCACCATTTCCATTCAGCCTTGGGAACGAAATATGCTGGGACCGATCGAAAAAGCAATTATTGCGTCAAACATTGGCCTGAACCCACAAAACGATGGCAACTACATACGCCTTTTCCTGCCTCCACTTACAGAGGAGCGCCGTAAGGAACTGGTGAAACGCTCATTTTCTGAAGGCGAGCAGGCCAAAATTGCCGTACGAAATATTCGCCGTGACAGCATGGAACTCATTAAGAAACTGCAAAAGGATGGCCTGAGCGAGGACGCGGCAAAAGACAGCGAAACGCGCATACAGGGTATCACAGACAAATTTATAGCCCAGGTGGACCAGCACTGCAAGGACAAGGAAAAGGATATTATGACCGTGTAACTGCGGGTAGAAAGCAATACCAATTTTTCGCAAGACCCGTGCCGTGCATGGGTCTGCTTTTTTTAAGAGCAATTGCATGAACGAGCTTCAACAACGCATTTTTACGCTTTTCTCCATACCGGTGTATGCGGTGTTTATCCCGCTCGAGATCATCATCAGCAATTTTCAGCACAGGCGGTTCTATACGCTGAAGGAGTCTGCGATGAATGTATACCTGAACCTGCTGAACGCAGGCATCGATATGCTCCTGCGCCTGGTCATAGGCCTTTCCATTCTCTATTTCTTTTACCAATACCGGCTTCCCCTACACCTGCACCCGGTTGTGTATTGGGGGCTTTTGCTGATAGCAGAGGACTTCCTATTCTGGGTGGAGCATTTTGTGGACCACCATAGCCGCATTTTCTGGGCCGTACATGTTACTCATCACTCATCGCCTGAATACAATTTGTCAACAGGCTTCAGGTCATCAGTATTCATGCCCGTTTACAAGTATTTGTACTTTATTCCGCTAGCCCTTACAGGGTTTCATCCCGCCGATATAGTTTTCATGTACTCTATCACCCAGGTATATGGCATACTGGTACACACCCAATACATACAGAAGATGCCACGCTGGATAGAATACATCTTTGTTACCCCGTCACATCACAGGGTTCACCACGCCAGTAATGTTCCTTACCTGGACAAGAATATGGGGATGGTGTTCATTATATGGGACAGGATATTCGGAACATTCGCAAAAGAACTACCGGAAGAAAAGCCTCATTATGGCATTACCAAACCTATTGCCAAACCTTTTCACCCCGTTCACATCCTTACCCATGAGTGGAAGGACCTGGCAAAGGACCTGAAGCGACCACTGCCTTTAGGCACAAAACTCCGGTACCTGATCATGCCCCCGGGCTGGAGTCATGACGGAAGCACCAAAACATCGAAAGAATTGCAGAGGGCGTATGGTAAAAGCGAATCCTGAACAAAGTTTCAAGACAGCGCCACCTTCCCGGGAAAAGCTACTTTTTAGTGAATAATGGCCTTGTAAGTCTGATTGAGCGACGTATCGTTCAGGTTGAGGCTACTGTACATCCATGCATTAGGCGTCTTCTCAAGGCGCACCGTAGTAGTGGTGTTGTTCTTGTAATAGCCAATGTAGTAGAAACTGCCATCGTTCTTAATAGGAGGATTTGTAACCACATCAAGCGTAGAATCAGCTTGCTTATAGTTTACGTAAACCAGCGACACCTCCGGAACAGTAGAGTTTGAGTCTGCAACCTGCAGGAAGAAATAGGCAGGTGAAACGTTGAACACGTAATCGATGTTGCCATATGCCGGGAAAACAAGCTTGAAATTATCTAACGGAACATTAAGACCATACTTACCACGCGTAACCGCTTTACCGTTCAAAGTATCGCCATGGCCGCCTGAAAATACAACAGACATACCTGTGTCAATCTTGTAGTCTATGCCACCGATAGTGTAGGTAACGGGTGTAAAAGTCTTGTTCTTAAACGTGATGGTTGAAACATTCGGCGTTTGGCAGTAGCGGCCGGTATAACCACTGGTGCAATAGCAGAAACCATCCTGGCATGTACCACCGTTCTGGCAAATGAGCCTTTTGCACCTATCTTTCTGACACGAAGTATAAATAACGGCACCAAATGTAAGTAGCGTAAGAATGGAGGTCAGGAGAATTGCCCTTGTCTGTTTCATCATGTTTTTAGAAATATTGGTTGTTAACGCGATTGCACCTAACAGGACACTTAACCACGTCAAGCCATAAAATTAGTAGATTCTTTGAAAGTAACGAATATTTAGCACGCTACGAACTAAAAAACCTCGCGTTTCGTCTCCGTGAACCAAAGTCACACCCCTACCCTTTTTTGCGGTATTTTAGACATACATACTGAATTGGAGAAAGACGTTTAACTACCTTTGCACACATGTTTTTCAGAAACCTGATCCTTACTGTACTCATTACTACGGCGCCACTGCTGGCAATAGATAGCGCGGCACAACGCACCCCTAGACTTAGGCGAATACCCAGCACTGTGCTGGTACAGTTGCGGGCTGAACAAAACCGGAAGGACGCCCTGATACATGACAAAAAATTTGAAGACCTTGAAACTCTGAAGAATGATACTTACCGGGCAATTGAGGTTACTGTACGCGATTTTCGCGACCATTTTAATGCCTGTCCGGTCTATTACTTCATGGATACGAACTTTGAGCGGATAATGAATCACCAGTTTGATGGGACATTGCTTGACGACAACCTGGCTGCAGTTGCTAATCCACAGATCGAAGACAGTAATTACCTAATTGTATTCTATGGATACCCCACATGGCAAACGAAAAAAGGCAGGTGGGACACAACGAAACAAAAACACTGGGGAGGTGCACCAAATGGGCGTGGACTGGTGATAAATGATTATAACTTCCGTCAGATCCACTACATCTACGACCTTGATTTTGACTTCTTCAACTTCAGGCAGATGTTTGCCAAAAATCCTTATCGCTACGAGTCGAAAAAATTTGACATACAATACAATCCATCGGCAGCAGAGTTTAACAGAGATTTTCTCTATTCCAAACACAAACAAGAGCGTCGAAAAAATAAGTAATCACCTTATTTTTTGGTAATTTCGCTGCCCGTAAAGCAAATTCTAACCACATAATGACTGATATCAAAGTTCCGGCGGTAGGTGAATCCATTAGCGAAGTAACACTGGTAAAATGGCTTAAGAAGGAAGGTGACTACGTAAACAGGGACGAAGTGCTCTGTGAACTGGAGTCGGAAAAGGCCACCTTTGAACTGAACGCGGAACAAGCCGGCATACTGCATATAAAGGCAGAAGAAGGGGCAACCCTTGCTATCGGCGACCTTGCCTGCTCAATAGACGAGACTGCCGCTAAACCGGCGGGAGCACCTGAAGCACCTAAAAACGCGGAAGCTGCACCTGCACCAAAGGCTGAGAAAAAAGAGGAGCCAAAAACATCTGCGCCTGCTGCAGGAGACTCTAAAGCTACCCCAGTTGCCAACGCGATCATGGCTGATAAGCAGGTAAAGGCTTCTGAAGTGAAGGGATCGGGTTCGAAAGGCCGAATCATGAAACAAGATGTGCTGGACGCAATTGCCAATCCCGGACGCAAAGGAGGCGCGGAAGCCTTTAGCCGTGATGAAAAGCGCGAAAAAATGAGCAACCTGCGTAAGACTGTTTCCCGCAGGCTGGTAGAAGCGAAGAACAGCACGGCTATGCTTACTACGTTCAACGAAGTAGACATGACGCGCATCATGGACATTCGCAAGGCTTACAAAGACACCTTCAAAGAGTCTCATGGCGTGAACCTGGGCTTCATGTCATTTTTCGCAAAAGCTTGCTGCATAGCACTGCAGGAGTGGCCGGCAGTAAATGCTTACATCGACGGCGAGTCACTGGTTTACCATGATTATTGCGATATATCGATAGCAGTTTCTGCACCTAAGGGCCTGGTGGTACCGGTGATCCGCAATGCGGAGAGCCTGAGCATGGCCGGTCTGGAGCAAAAAGTTGTGGAGCTTGCTAAGAAAGCGCGCGACAACAAACTCAGCCCGGACGAAATGGCTGGCGGAACTTTCACCATTACAAATGGTGGAGTTTTCGGCTCCCTGATGTCTACGCCTATTATCAACATCCCGCAGTCTGCTATCCTGGGTATGCACAAGATACAGGACCGCCCCATGGCTATAAATGGCAAAGTTGAAATTCGTCCGATGATGTACCTGGCATTAAGCTATGACCACCGCATCATTGACGGACGAGAATCTGTTGGCTTCCTGGTACGTGTAAAAGAACTGCTTGAGAGCCCAGAGTTTATGCTCTTTGGCGCAGACCCTGTAAAAACTCTGCTGGAAATCTAATTAGCTCATTAAGATAAAAAGGAAATGCCCGCCTACCGGCGGGCATTTCCTTTTAGACATACCTAAAGTACACTACGCTTTCGGGTCCAGCGCTTTTTTGATACGCTCAGACACATCCTGCAAGTGATATTTGCTCATTCGGTCTGAAGTAGACGGTATCGCAGCATCAACCTGCCTTTTCAGCGCTATTAACTGACCACGAGCCACAGACACCGCATCTGTGTTCCATGTATTGTTCAGTGTAGCCTGAGCAGCAGGGCCAGGCGCAACAGGCTCAGGATTTACGATGCGGTTAAGGGCGTCGATATACGCTTTTTGTAGATTACGGCGATTGCCGTCTATTGCCTTGTGGCTCGTCAGTTCACTCCATATGCCCTTCTTCACATCATCCATTACTTCATCAAGACCGTAGACCTTCTTAGCACCAAATCTATTAGCAGCCACAGATACCCGGTTGAGCCTACCTACAGAAAGAAGGCTGTTCAGCACGTTGACCTGCACAGTGCTAACCAGGTCAGTGCTTACCGGGTTATTGATCTTATTGAGAATCTCCTTGTTCAGCAACCATTCCGGTGTTTCAAACAGCTGTTTGTGCAGGAAGGCGACAGCATCTTTCTGAAGAGCAACAGGCGTAGGTTCATAAACATCTTCGCCTACCTGCTCCACACTCTTGGGCGTCTCATATACTCCACCTACGTTCTTTAGCACATGGCCCATATAACGGTTATACTGTGTCACAACAGCATTGTACATGGTTTCCAGGTTTTCATACTTATCTGCCTCTTCGTTGGTCCACTCCATCAGTTTAGGCACTATGCGCTTTAGGTTAGCAATGCCATATTCGCTTGCTTTCATGCTATTATCGCCCAGATCCTCTGTCTGCGAGCGCGGGTCAAAAGGATTAGTCTCTGTCCCAAACCACAAACGGGGGTTCGCCTTCAGACTGTCAGTTACCCATTTATTCACAATTTTCTGGTCTTCCTTCTCATCTTTTGCAAATGACTCCTTATATCCCCACTGAATGGCCCACATATCGTAGTCTCCGATACGGGGAAACATTCCGGCGTCGCCAATCGCGTCGCCGGGCTGCGCCACATAGTTGAAGCGGGCATAGTCCATAATAGAGGCGGTGTGACCATGGGCTTCTACCCACGCCTTGTTGCGCAGGCTATCGACAGGTGTGCGGCTGCTGCTGCCCATGTTATGTCGCAAACCCAAAGTATGGCCCACCTCGTGCGATGATACAAACCGGATAAGCTGTCCCATCAGATCATCATCAAACACCATTTTACGTGCGCGTGCATCTGTAGCTGCGGCCTGTACAAAGTACCAATCGTGAACGAGTTTCATCACGTTATGATACCAGCCTATATGGCTCTCTATGATCTCGCCGCTACGTGGGTCGTGGACGTTTGGTCCATAGGCATTTGGAATGTCAGATGGAAGGTAACGCACCACAGAATAGCGTGCATCTTCGAGGTTCAACGTTGAATCCTTATCATCCCATTCTTTTCCTATTATGGCGTTCTTGAACCCGGCGCGCTCAAACGCTTTTTGCCAATCATTGATGCCCTGAACCAGGTATCTCCTCCACTTCTTAGGTGTAGCGGGATCTATGTAGTAGACGATAGGTTTCTTTGGTTCAACCAGTTGGCCGCTCTTCCATTTTGCCATGTCCTCATCGCGAGGCTCAAGCCGCCATCTTACAGCAAACACCTGGTTGTCGACCTTCTGCTGATTATCGTCGAACACTGAGTAATCGTCGGCAAAGAACCCTACCCTCGGATCGAATAATCGTTTGTGCATGGGTACCTTTGGCAGCAGCACGAACGAATTGTTCATCTCTAAAGTCACCGCCCCGGTTTCAAAGGCAGCCGGGAGCGTCACAGACCTGAAAGGGTTGCCCGGGGCCACAGGACCAAACTGTGGTGTAGAGGCAAACGTGCGTACTACCCTTACCTCGGTGTTGATAGGATAGGTATTTATACTTGAAATGTAGGAACGATCATTGATCTGATTTGCCAGGTTGAACCGCTTTTTGGTCATGGCATTCAGGCTCATTGGTTGGTTATCACCCTTGAAATAATCGGTCACATCCAGCACTACAGTCGATGAATCCTTACCAAAAGCCTTGATCTCAAACGCCTCTGCAATTGGATTCATATTTGAGCTACTTACCGCTTTGAAGATGTCGGTAGTAGAATCGGCCGCGCTTATCACAGTCACAACACGGAGGAACACTTTATTGTTCGGCCCTTTCTCCCAGATCACTGTGCGCCGACCTTCCATTTCGCCTGCATAGACGCCGCCGCCGCCCGCTACTTTGCTATAGCGTGTGGTCACGATCATTTCCCTGTTCAGGATAGAATCCGGAATCTCAAAATACCACTTGTCATCGATCTTGTGAATTGTAAAAAGTCCCTTACGACTCACTGCTTTATCAGTAATTACCTTATCATAAGGCTTGGGTCCCTTCTTTGACGCAGTGTCGGTCTTAGCTACAGGAGCAGCAGGGGCACCATGGCCGTGCCGATGCTTCTTTTTTTTATCACGCGCCACCGCAGTAAACGCAACACATGCCATGAGCGGCACAATAAGCAATTTCTTCATGCAAAAAAATGATTTCTATAAAATACGGTTCGTAATGTACTAAGGTTAGGTGACTTATAGCAATCGCTGATTGAAAACTACCGCCAAAAATCACGCTTGTTATTGATGTAGGCTCCAGCCAAGCAACAGCCAGCCAAGCACTACGAGCGGTGCCGGTATGCGCGTATACTGCAATATGGAGAAGGTGATAACTACCACCAGCAGATTACTCCATTCAAATGCCAGCGAGGCGTCGAATGCAATGGATCGGAAGAGGAATATACCAGATGCCCAGATAATCCCCACTATGGCTGAATTTATGCCCTCAAGTGCGCGGAAGATAATGACGTGATGTTTCAGGTTTTCGTATATAGGGAACAAAAAGAAAAGAAGCAGCGTACTGGGCATAAAGACCGCAACGGTAGCGATAAGCGCCCCAAGTACCTGCCACGAGCCACCATACGGGGCCATGGCCATGCCCCCTACGAACGAGCAAACAGAGAATACAGGACCCGGCAGTGCCTGCACAATCCCAAAGCCAGTAAGCAACTGTCCGGAAGTGAGCAATTGATTGCCCGGGCGTGTCACAAACTGGTAAGTCATCATCATCAATAATGCTTGCCCGCCACCGAAAACAATGGCTCCAAAACGGTAAAAGTTTTCAAAGACATTAAATATGCGTCCGTGTTGCCAGTCTTCTGTCCTTGCGAGCTCACTGAGCACACCCGCAGCTATAAACAAAAGCGCAAATGCCCATAAATGCATCCAGTTTATCTTTTTGGGGCGCTGCAATGGTGTAGGGATACGCTTATTACTGAAGTTGCTAATAAAACCTGACACAACAAGAAGTGCCGGAAAGACCCAGGGTGACCGAATAAACAATGTTGCAACCAGGCTTCCCACCATTATCGATGCGGTAGCTATGTACCTGATGCTCGACTTCATCATACGGGCAGCGGCGAAAAAAACAAATCCCACCGACATTGGCTGTATGTAGGTGAATGCCTTCATAGGAACCACACTATGGTCTGTGCTACCAATATGAAAATAGTAGATAATAAATGAAAGCGCCCCCATGATAAAGGCTGCAGGAAAGACCCACAAAAGCAACGTTAGCAGGGCAAGCGGGACACCTCCACGCTTAAGCGCTATCAACATAACCGTTTGGGTGGATGATGGCCCCGGAAGCATCTGGCAGAAGGCGTTATATTCGAGCAATTCGTCTTCCGTAATGTCCTTACGTTTCTGCACAAACGTTTTCACCATCATACCCATATGTCCCTGCGGCCCACCAAATGCGGTAAACGAGTACAGGAACACAGCCTTTAAGAACGGTATGTGCCGAAGCAACGCCATGTGGTCAAATCGGATTGAAGGTAACAAAAATTAACTGCGGGAAGAAACCGCCAATACCCAGGCAGCGCTACAAATAGAACTAAATTAAAATATCACCACTAAACCGGCAGCCTAATTGTTGGGCGCACCTGCCGCTACCCATTTTTTTACCTGAGTAATCTGGCAGTCGAGCAATTTTGCCCCATTCTGTGGCATTGGCTGGTAACCGGGATCATGTGATATGTCGGGAATAATATCTCCCGTAACAGCAGCATTTTTCACATCCTCGTAGTTCGCAAAATTGGAGGGCGAAGTATAGTGACAGCCGATACAGTAAGTTTCCATCAGGGGTTTGATGGCCCCACTATAGGAGAAGTTAGTCGTATCGCAAGAGACATTACAACCAGATGTGCTGTCTGTTGCGCCTGCCATAATCCAGCGACGCAGCATATTTATCGACACATCCGGCAATCCCGGCCCCACGGCTGGCATTGATTCTACGCCTTTCGCATGGGTTACGGACTGAAAAATACGGCTCCCGGCAGGGTTACCCTTTACGATACCTTTTTTGATGATGTTCTCGTAGCTATCAAGAACATAGCCGTTTTCGCCGCTTGATGCGTCATGACAACCGCTCATAGCGCAATTAGAAAGAAAGATGGGCAGAACATCGCGGTCGAAGCAAATCGTAGGGTCCGGCTGAATAAGACTGTCCGGAAGTGCAAAAGGCTGGTGAACACAAGAGTTGATTGCTGGCGAACAAATTGCTATCCAGGCTATGATACCGCCAATGGGAAGCACCTTACGAAATCGAGTCATCTGAACCTATTGAACCCGAAGTTAGTTTTTTGTTGAACCCCTAAAGACTGACCAAAATCAGGAAAGGCAAAATTCACGATTTGATAACGTAGGAAAATGGTCAGACGAGTGCATGTGCGTGCGCGTATTTTATTAGTCCGACGACATTTGTAGAGTTGGTTTTTCTCAGCAGATTCTTCCTGTGGGTCTCTACCGTTCGCTCGCTAATGAACAGTTTTTCCGCAATCTCACGACTACTCATTTCATCAACAAGTAGTTTCAGCACCTCCATTTCCCGTTCTGTTATCTGAACGTTTGCTTCCGGAGTTACGCGCCGGAGTAATATCCTATTCACTTCCGGGCTCCAGAATTGCCCCCCTTCTTTTACGACATCCAGCGCCATCTGCAACTCGCTGTGCGTATACTTTTTGAGAATGTAACTGTCCACGCCTGCACGTAAAACTTCGTTGACTATGGCAGGCTCGTCATGCATGGTCAGTACAATGACCTTTATGTGAGGATAGAGCTTCTTTACCGTTCGCACCAACATCAGACCATCCATGCCCTCCATTGAGTGATCTGTGATGAGCACGTCGGCAGCAATAGTCTCCAGCAACTGTAGGGCCGCCTGACCGTCGGCTGCTTTACCTACAACTTCTACACCCGGCACACCAGATAGCAGCGCGGCAATGCCTTCAATAACTATCGCATGATCGTCCACAAGCAATATGCGTGTAACTCCTGCAGTCACCTGCTGATTCCCCATATGTATATTCCCCCGCTATAAAAATACAAAAACGGGCAGAAAGATGCCAAAGAGCACCACTAATGATTTTTGGGGATGGGAACACGCCAGAAAAGACCGGCATTAGCAGTATGAGCACTCGTTAGGGCAGCACCATCTAGCGTAAACGATAATATTTGCGGCTGGTAGTTTATACCTAAGTAAACAGATCTGCTGAGCCTGTAATTAGCAGAGAATGAACCACCAAGTGTGAAATAGTTATTCTCCCTTACCAGTCCATAATTTGGATCTGTATATGATCTTCCATAATCATACTTCTCATTTGCGTGTTGCCATGTTAGCGATACACCATATCCAAGATCAAACCGACCCAATGCGTGGTGATGACGAGCCGCCAGCGCAACCCACATCAGATTCTCCTTTCGCGTAGCATTGTTTGAGTGTTCGTAATATGGCTCCGGGTAGGTGATCCAGGCAGTCGCAGCAATACATTCTGCAGAAAAGAAGCTCTTATCGCTGTAGCTATAGTTGGCTCCCAATCCTGCCCCAAGGACATTGCCCGAAAAATCGTAGTCTACCGGCTTAAGCATGTATGCGTTTAGTATCGGGGGTAAAAATGTAAGTGAAACGTCACCTTTTTTCAACGAGGGCACTGTGGTGTATCCCATCCTGTACCCTTTTTTCTTTGTGGGCTTTGGATAAACGTCTGACGGATAGGTGTACCGTTTGGGGGAGAACAAATCGATAATCATGCCAATGGCATAGGGCTGCATAAGGTTGAGGTAGTAAACCCAGGAATCGGTGGCACGAAGCAAAAACTTTTGTGTTGTCGTATCGCCTTTTATCTCCACAGTAATAGGATTTCTGCCTCTCAGCGCAGAGAATTGATGAACCCCATCGGGGAGTACCCAGCCGGTATCGACCACAGCGCTATCATTGGTAAAAGTCACAATTTCGCCCAGTTTAGAGTGTACCCGCACTGGTGTGTGCGTTCCGTTAAAGATAGTGGCACAAGAACTAAGCAGAAACGGAAGCAGCAGAATAGTCCAAAAAAGTCTTTTCATAAGTCTATGGCAACAGAAACAACTTCCATGCCAACATCGTCAAATTTATAAATGTTTACAATTACGTAATATTCAAATGTGGCAGTTTTTTGTGGAAAACTTGGGGCGGTGCCGACCCGATAATTTTGCTTACTTTGTAAGACGCAGAATGAGCGCCGACCGGTTGGGCGGACAATGTGCAGGCAGTCATGAAATTCTCCCACTTACACAATCATACACAGTTTTCCCTGCTCGACGGGGCATCAAATATTTCACGCCTTTACGACAAAGCGCGTAAAGATGGCATGCCCGGCATTGCCATTACCGACCACGGCAATATGTTTGGCGTGTTCGAGTTTGTAGCGGAAGCCTGGAAAAAGAAAAAAGTTGTCGGCACCACACCGGAGGGTAAGAATATTGAAGAGCCGGAAGTGAAACCGGTAGTGGGTTGCGAATTCTACCTGGTAGCAGACCGGCATAAGCGACAGTTTTCAAAAGACGATAAAGACCAGCGAAACCACCAGCTACTGCTTGCAAAAGATGAAGTGGGCTACAAAAACCTGGTAAAACTATGCTCCCTCGGTTACATGGAGGGCATGTATGGAAAGTATCCGCGCATAGACAAGGAACTGATACTGCAATATCACGAGGGGCTTATTGCCACCACATGCTGCCTGGCCGCTGAGGTGCCGCGAACCATATTGCGCAAAGGAGAAGAGGAAGGTGAAAAGGTCTTCAAATGGTGGCTTGACCTTTTTGGCGATGACTACTATGTAGAACTGCAGCGACACGACATACCCGACCAGATAAAGGTGAATGAAGTACTGTTGAAGTTTGCAAAGAAGTATAACGTACCCATCATAGCCAGTAACGACAGCCACTATGTAGACCAGGTAGATTACAACGCACATGACATCCTGCTGTGTATAAACACCGGCGCAAAGCAGGCTGACGAAAAATATCGCGACGTAGGTGATGACGAAGTGCAGGCAAAGAATGCACGCTTCGCTTTCTATAACGACCAATTCTTCTTTAAGAATACGGAACAGATGACCGACCTGTTCAGCGACATACCCCAGGCCATCGACAATACCAACCTGATACTTGATAAGATTAAACCGCTGAAGCTGGAAAGGGACATTCTCCTACCCCACTTCAAGGTGCCACCCGAATTCAATGACGACCAGGATGCCTTCCTGGAACATATAACCTGGGAGGGAGCAAAGGAACGGTACAAAGAAATTACCGCTGAGGTAGAGGACAGGCTAAAATTTGAACTATTCACCATCAAAACGATGGGGTTTGCCGGCTACTTCCTTATCGTAAGCGACTTTATCAAGGCAGGGCGAGACCTGGGTGTGTTCATAGGCCCCGGCCGTGGCTCTGCTGCCGGATCTGTGGTGGCCTATTGCATAGGCATTACCAATATTGACCCCATCAAATACAAGCTACTTTTCGAAAGGTTTCTGAACCCGGACCGTAAGAGTATGCCGGATATAGATACGGACTTCGATGACGTGGGCAGGCAGAAAGTGATAGACTATGTGGTACAGAAGTATGGCAAGAACCAGGTAGCGCACATTGTTACCTATGGCACCATGGCCGCCAAGAGCAGCATTAAGGATGTGGCCCGTGTGATGGACCTTCCCCTGCCGGAAAGTAATGCACTGGCAAAGCTGGTTCCGGAAAAACCCGGCATATCGCTGAAACGAGTTTTGCATGCAGAGCTAAGTGGCGATGGCAGCCTGGCAACCAAGGAAGGGCTATCGTCGGAAGACATTGCCCTCGTTACTCAGATACGCGAAGTATACAACCAGGGAACACTACACAGCGAGGTGCTTCGCTATGCGGAAACCCTGGAAGGCTCTGTGCGCAATACCGGTATACATGCTGCGGGCATCATCATTGCACCAAAGGACCTCTCCGAGTTGCTACCTGTCTGCGCAACAAAGGACGTGGACCTGCTTATTACCCAATATGAAGGGAACGTAATTGAGAATGCAGGCGTTATCAAGATGGACTTCCTTGGGCTGAAGACGCTCACCATCATCAAAGATGCGCTCACACTCATAAAGCGCAACTATGGTACAGAAATAAACATAGACCTGCTGCCACTGGACGATGAAAAGACCTACGAGCTTTACCAGCGCGGTGACACCAACGGAACGTTCCAGTTTGAAAGCCCGGGAATGCAGAAGCATCTCATCAACCTGAAGCCGGACAAGTTTGACGACCTCATTGCGATGAACGCCCTCTATCGCCCGGGGCCGCTTGAATACATACCGAACTTCATTAAGCGCAAGCAAGGACTGGAACCAATCAGCTATGACCTACCTGAGATGGAAGAGTACCTGGGCGATACCTACGGCATTACTGTATACCAGGAACAGGTGATGCTGCTATCGCAGAGCCTCGCCGGCTTCAGCAAGGGCGATGCCGACGTACTGCGCAAGGCGATGGGTAAAAAGCAAAAGGCGGTACTGGACAAGATGAAAGGCCAGTTTGTGGAAGGCGCCAAGGCCAAAGGCCACCCTGAAGACAAACTGCAGAAGATATGGACTGACTGGGAAGCCTTTGCCCAATACGCTTTCAACAAATCACACTCCACCTGCTACGCACTTGTAGCCTATCAGACAGCCTACCTAAAGGCCCACTACCCTGCTGAGTACATGGCGGCTGTGCTGAACAACCAGGGCAATATTGAGAAGATAAAATTCTACATGGAGGAGTGCCAACGTATGGGCCTCCTTGTGTTAGGCCCGGATGTAAATGAAAGTCTGAAAGGCTTTGCCGTGGCAAAAGAAAACGTAGTCCGCTTTGGCCTTAACGCTATAAAAGGGGTTGGTGAGGCTGCTGTGGAAGATATAATCGCTGAGCGCGAAGCCAGTGGTCCGTACCTGAATGTTTTTGACTTTGTGAAGCGTGTGAACCAACGCACCGTAAACAAGAAATCAATGGAAAGCCTGGTGCTTGCCGGCGCGCTCGATTGTTTTCCGCAGATGCACAGGGCGCAGTATTTCTATGCACCTCCTACAGATCCGATAACCGGATTGGAGCGGCTGATGCGCTTTGGCAACCAAGTGCAGGCAAGCACCTCCATGGCTACGAACAGCCTGTTTGGAGCTTCGTCCATGCCGGAGATAAAGCCGCCTGCAATGCCCGAATGTGAAAAATGGGGTCTTGCAGAACTGCTGGACCGTGAAAAAGAAGTAGTAGGTATATACCTGAGCGCACATCCACTGGACGGGTACAAGTTTGAGATGGACAATTATGGCATGACCAACATCACCGACCTGGAAAAGGTGCGGGGACGTTCGGTGCGCATAGCTGGGTTTGTGACAGATGTGGTACATGCCACTACCAAAAAGGGAGCCAAGTTTGGCAAGATGATGCTGAACGACTACAGCGGGAACATAGAAATAGCGCTATGGCAGAATGACTATGTGACCTATGGCAACTTCCTGGTAAACGGGCAAAAGCTGATGATAACCGGCACTTATGACGAACATAAATACCGGCCGGGCAACATGGAGTTCCAGATACAGGGGATAATGCTACTGGAGGAAGTGCGGAAAGTGATGACCAAAAAACTATTTCTGGCGATACCGCTGCACAACCTTACTGATACATTTACAGAGTTTCTTGAAGAGAATGTAAAGAAGTACCCGGGATCTACTGAGCTAATCATCAGCGTAAAAAACATGGCGAATGATATGACCATTCGCATGAAAAGCCAGAACAGGAAGATACTAATAAGCGACGAACTGATAACCTATTTGCAGGAGAGTGAGGGGATACATTACTCAATTGAGAAAGGGTAAATTACTGAAATACCCCTGTCTCTACCCTTGTCGCATTAGAATCTGAGGATTATTTTAGAGCATGGTCTTCGCTACTTGTGTACCTACTTTCCCGCTGAACGAATTTGTTGAGCGCTTTGTGCACTACAAAGGCTACAATCCAGTGCATTCTATCGACCGTTTTCTGCCAGACGGAGATACCCACCTGGTAATAGACCTGCTTGACTATCCAAAATTCATCTACGACAATGAAACACTGAAGGAGAAGCAGGCCTGTAGAGATGCATGGTTTTCAGGATTTCGCACCCAGCCCATCACCATCCCATCAGGTCGCGATAGCGAGATGTTCATCGTCTACTTTCGCAAAGGTCGCGCCTACCCCTTCACCGGCAGCCCGCTAAGCACTTTCGCTGACCATGTAGTAGATGCAGGGCAGGCGCTGCCCAAAATGATCTATGAACTACGCAGCCAACTACAGGAGACAAATGACACAGCTGCGAAATTTGCCCTTGCGGAACAATTCCTCCTACGACACTTCAGGTCGCGTTTCTGTGTCAATCGCTTTGTAGACCAAGCTGTATCCGCAATTGCCCGAGATCCGGGTGCATCTTCTATTGAGCGTATTGCATCACAAGTGGGCTACTCGCGTAAGCATCTAGCAACCATGTTCAGGGAGCATGTTGGCGTCAGCCCTAAGGACTATATGCAGGTTATGCGTTTCCAGCAGGTGATAAACAGCCTGAAGAAACGGAAGGAAGTACGGTGGACATCGGTTGCCATCGAATGTGGTTATTACGATCAGGCACACTTCATCAACGACTTTCGCAAATTCTCAGGCTTCACACCAACGCAATACATAGCCATGAACTCAGACTTTACTAATTATGTGGCCGTCAGGTAACATTTTTCCAATACTTTGACGAAACGCCTGTATTTCTTTACAACAAAAAAGAGAAGTATGGAACAATTACACATCAACCACATGGCCGTCATCTGCTGCGCTTTTGCAAACCTCCTTGTTGGAGGCATCTGGTACTCACCCATTCTGTTTTATAAAGCGTGGGCGCGCGAAAACAAGTTGAGTGAAGAAGACCTAAAAAAGACCAACCCTGTAAAGACATTTAGCCTCACACTTTTCATCTCCCTTATCATCAGCTACAACCTCGCATTCTTCCTTGGCGATGCAAAAACTGACGCCGCCTGGGGCGCTACCGCGGGGTTCCTCGCCGGGTTCGGCTTTTCTGCACTCATCTTTACCATTGTGGCGCTATTCGAGCAAAGGTCCTGGAAATATATCGTCATTAACGGTGGCTATATTACCGGTTACTTCACGCTCATTGGATTTATACTGGGGGCATGGAGGTGACGTATAAATGGCAGAAATGGAAACATAATACCTTTACTGTTTCATTCAATTCGAAACCATGAAAAACCAATACCTTATCCACTCCCTCGAGAAAATTTCCTTCGATGAGCTCTTTGCCACCCATATTGAGGCTTTTAAAGACTATCCGTTCCAGTGGGGATACGATGCCTTTCGTCACCTCTTGAGGCGACGCTCTTACGTACAGGAGCTTTCATTTGGCGCCTTCTATGACAACAAGCTGGTCAGCTTTACGTTGAATGGAATAGGCAACTACCACGGGATTGATACAGCCTATGACACGGGAACCGGCACCATAGAGCAACACCGGGGTAAGGGGCTTGCATCCGCGATCTTTCAGTACGCCGTTCCTTTTTTGAAAGAGGCAGGAATAAAGCAATACCTCCTTGAGGTGCTTGAAGACAACACGACCGCGTATTCAGTTTACAGCAAACAGGGCTTTTCCTCATCCCGCACTTTTGACTGCTTCCGTTGCAGTTCTCCCGAATGGACGATCCCCCAACGCATTGCTCCGAACGGCATTGTGCTAAAAGATATAGACCTCTCCTACCGCTCGCAAATGGAGGGAATGAATGACTTCCCTCTTTCATGGCAAAATAGCTTTGAGTCCTTAAGTAACATGCCTGAGAGCTTTCAATATGTAGGTGCTTTTTACGAAAATGACCTGGTAGGCTATGGAATAGTAGAACCCACCACCGGCGACGTGCCACTCCTTGCGGTAGCCCCAACCAAACGAAGAAAAGGGATAGGGAGCCTGTTACTAAAGAAATTACAAGAGCGCAACATGTCAGACATAGTGAAGGTCGTGAACATCGATTCCACACAGACGGCAGCCAGGGAATTTGTTACTGCTAGTGGCATACCGCACATAGTGTCGCAATATGAGATGATAAAGCCATTCTAGAAGATATCCACAAAAACCGGTCATGTGGCGCGGCACTGATCGGCCATCACTACCTTTACCTTGCACCGAACAAACACAATGCTATGCAGCCATTCTATACCGCTGAAATAACTATAAACGCAACTCCCGAACGTGTTTGGGATGCGCTCACTAACCCTGACATTACACAGCAATACATGTTCGGCTGCCGGTCTGTATCAGATTGGAAACCCGGAAGCAGGCTGGACTGGGTAGGAACTCATGAGGGCAAGGATGTAACTTATGTTACCGGTAAGATCGTGACCTTTCAGCCGTATGAGCGTTTTGTGTACACAGTCATTGACCCTATGGCAAAGTATGAACTAACGCCCGAGAATCATTTGACTGTAGACTGCACGCTGAAACAGCTTGGCAATTCCACGCACGTCCTGGTGACCCAGGGCGACTATACAAAAGTTGCAGAAGGCGAGAAACGATACGGCCATGGTAACGGCTGGGTAGGTGTGCTGAATGCAATAAAGGATCTACTGGAAAAATAAAGCTAAGCCCAGTACTGAGCAAACAAATAATAAAGCAATATCTGCGCGGCAAGCGCCGCTATTACGCCCACGTACCACCTGGTCCAATACGCCCTGTGTTCCTGCATGTCTAAAATTTGTGGAAGTACGTCACCTCAGCCCAGCCGTCTTTGTCGCCACTGGTTTCCTTGAAGTAGAGCGTGTCCCTGGTATATCTCACCCAGACCGCATTGTATCGGCCCGCTACCCGATTGTTGCTAAAATAGTTGCTGTCTGCAAGGTAAGGAAGCTCTGTGCCCCATACCTTAATAGTATTACTATCCACCCGGGTAATGGCGAATGTGGTGTCATTCAGCACATGATCAGTAAGCCCCGGGCAACACGTTCCATACATTTTGAACTTACCACCCTTCCACGGATAATTGTTGACAACATGCCGCACCGGAGGCTGCAACATAAATGTCTTTTGATTGGGGTGGTAAATATCGTTATCTACTATCAGTGTTACCGTATCTTCCACCTGCTGCGCTCCTATATGCGATACTTTATAGTATGTATGCTGGGGCAACTTCTCCGTAGAGGTAGTACCATCACTGAATATCCACAACACATCTCTTTTCTCAGGCGTGCTGCTCTGAAACTGAATAGGGCTTCCTACTACAAGGTCGCCGGAATAAGTGATCTCAAACGAAGAATTGGTTGCCTTCAAGGGTACTTTTTCACCACAACCGGTAAGGCCGGCAAAAAGTGCCGCGCCTAGTGCAACACGTAATAAGGTCCCAGACATATAGCGCATAAAGGTATGGAAAAACCGCCACCACAGCAATTTTCAGGGCTCCCCCGGTATATAGTTCTCCGACTATAGATGTTTAGGGAGGTCGCCGGAAAGAAAATATTTTCAATTCCACACAATATTTCTACTAAAAGATTAGTTGATTAACTAAATAGTTAGTAGTTTTACTAAAAACTTAGTTGATATAACACATGGAGCAATACAAACAACTCACCAAGGCAGAAGAAGACATCATGCAAGTACTGTGGAAACTTGATAAAGCGTTTATAAAAGACATCGTAGATGAGATGCCGGAACCACGCCCACACTACAACACGGTCAGTACCATCGTAAAAATCCTCTGCGATAAGGGGGTCGTCGGGTATGAGAGCTTTGGTAAAGCCAACCGATACCACCCACTGGTAAAGAAGGACGACTACAGCAAAAAGACCATGAAGCAATTTGTAAAAAAATACTTCGAGGGCTCCTATGGCAGCATGCTCTCATTCTTTGCAAGGGAAAAAGACATTAGTATCTCTGAACTCGAGAACATACTAACACAACTCAAGAACGAAAACCGAAAAAAATAATACTATGTTATTCCTTATTCAATATACGGCCTACTCTGCCCTGCTATTCGGCATATACATCCTCTTCCTGCGCAACCGCGAGCTACATTCCTGGAATCGCTTTTTCCTTATCGCAATTCCCACGCTGTCACTTGCGTTGCCATTGATCAAACTCCCGGTACTGGCGACACAGGTTCCCGCGCTAGCATATACCCTGCCGGAAATAGCAGTTTCTCCACTTAACAAAGTTTCCAACTCATCATTCTTTTCTCTGCCGTCGCTGGTTTTGGCAGCATACGTCGCAATATCCGCAGTTCTGCTTAGCCGCATAGCGATACAGTACTTCGCAATTGAAAAACGAAAGAAAAGGAGTAGCTACCAATTACAAGATGGAGTTCGTGTATTCACGGAAACAGGAATCGGGCCGGGTAGCCTTGGGCGCGATATATTCTTCCCCGGCACTGAAGTAGCCCCGGAAATCCTTGAACACGAGATGACCCATGTTCGGCTGCACCACACAGCAGACATGGCGTTGCTGCATTTACTGCAGGCGATCTTCTGGCCGAATATTGTTTTGCATTTCATAGGCCGGGAACTACGCATGGTACACGAGTTTCAGGCAGACGCAGAAGGTGCAATCGACGCTGAGCACTATTCCGCGATATTACTCGCAGAGTCAATGGGAGTAAAACATGGTACACTAGAACACACTTTTTTTCATCACCCAATAAAACGTAGAATTGTTATGCTACAAAAAAAGAAAGACAGCCGCAGGCCACTTATCCCTGCCGCCATTCGTTCGGGCTTTGCTACACTTCTTGTTGCCGCCGGCATCATATGGTTACAAAGCTGCACCCGCAAGGCTATGCCCGAACCGGCAGCCTATGCAACAGCCGAGAAAATGCCGCACACCGATTACGACCTCGGCACCTACCTGGGTAACAACATCAAATACCCGGAAGATGCACGAAAGAGAAATGTTGAAGGACGAGTTATCGTTAAGTTTATAGTAGACAAGGATGGCTCAGTAACGAAGCCAGAAGTGCTGCGATCTCCTGATCAGGCACTTTCAGATGAAGCAATTCGCGTGGTGAGCACAATGCCCAAATGGCAACCAGCCATGAACGGAAATAAAACAGTACCCGTTTACTTTGTATTACCTATTTCCTTTCAGTTGGCCCCCAATGCGGCAACAGCACCTCAGAAAGGATAAACAACAAAAGCGCCGTGTTTTCAGGCACGGCGCTTTTATTGCTATAATTACAAAAATCAGTTTTTCAGTTTCAGAATTTTGAGCGCCTCGCTACCTGCACTTCCCCTCAGCAACACTTGATATACACCTGCAGGCAATGAAGACATATCTAATATAGATTTCACACCTTCAATTTGCTTCTTTACAACTTCCTGCCCCACAGCATTTATGACCACAATGCTGGCAAAGCCTTGCTTAGGGCATTCTATCGTCAGTTGGTCCGCTACCGGATTCGGATATACTTTCCACTCAGAGTCGGAAGATGCTGATCCGACAGACACAGGGGGGCATAGGTACCATGATATTTTCTTGCCGGCCGACACCACAGTATCGCCATTTACAAGACAAGTCACCTTCAGGCGATAGTAAGTAGTAACTCCCAAGCCAGTGAAAATGTAAGAAGCGGTGGTCACAGGAAGGTCAGTCCAGCTAACACTGTCGTAGGATGCCTGCCAGCGTATTGAAGTACCGGTAGTGGTATATCCGCTTGCGCTGAGCGTTACCACAGTTGTGGAACATGCAGCGCTGGTACTGGAACTTACCACACCCGCCGCCAGCGGCACGCAACCACACACAGAGGTATAATTGACAACAATACCGGAAGTCATAACGCTGGAGCCGGAAACGGTACAGGTCACCACCAGGCGGTAGTGCGTAGTTGCAGTAATGCCTGTAAAGGAATACGGGATCGTCGTGGCACCGGCAATGTCCGTCCACGATGTGCCGTCAGGAGAGGATTGCCACTGGTAGGTAGTGCCGGTGGCAGTGTACCCAGTTGCATTCAGTGTGACCGGCGTTGTGGGGCAGGCCATAACAACACTGGCGGAAGCAGTACCCGCAGTAAGCCCGGGACAGGTGCAGGAAACAAAAGCAATATGTACGCCGGGAGTGTTCTCTTCAGCTCCCGATGCGATACAATGCACTACTAATCTATAGAAGGTTGAAGAGCTGATTCCTGTGAATGAATAAGGCACGGTGGTAGCTCCCGGAATGTCGCTCCAGGTAGCACTGTCCGGAGACGACTGCCACCTGTAGGTGACGCCTGAAAGAGTGTATCCGAAAGCGCTCAATGTAATAGGCGTAGTAGCACAGGCCGTGGAAACACTGGCTGAATCTGATCCGGCTGTCATACCAGGGCATGTGCAGGCAACATAACCGACAAGTACACCTGGTGAAAAATCTTCTACAGTGGAAGACGCGCAGGTTACTACGAGGCGGTAGTAGGTGGACGAACTGATACCGGTAAATGAATATGGAATGGTTGTAGCGCCAGCTATATCTGTCCACGTAGCGCTATCCGGTGATGACTGCCAACGATAGGTGACGCCAAAAGTTGTATATCCCGTCGCTGAGAGCATTATAGACGTGGTGGCACATGCAGTAGACACCGATGTGGAGGCAGTGCCGGCTATTACTGTAGTGCATGGGCAGGTAGGTAGGTAAACCACGCGCACACCCGGTGAGTATACTGTGGTGGAGCTTACTGCACAAGTTGTGGAAAGTCTATAGTAAAGCGTAGTCGACGATGACGAAACTGTATAAGGAACGCTCGTAGCCCCTGATATATCAGTCCAGGTTACGCTGTCGGGAGAAGACTGCCATTGATAGCTAATGCCCGAACCGGTAGCGTAACCCGTTGCATTCAGCGTCAGCGACATTGCACCACAAACCGTATCATTGTCCGGCACAACTGTTGCGCCAGACATTGCACCGCAGGGGAAGAAGGTAGTGTCAAACCCGGGTACCCCTTCAAAAATGTATGCGTATGTAAACTCGGTGCTGTCCCCGGCAGCCAGCGTGCCCAGATTAAAAACCAGGTAAATGCCCCTATCTGAAAGGGACGTACTCCCCAGCGTATATGCCGAAAGGCCTGCGCCTCCCAGGCCCGTAGAGATAGCTGTATAAATTGCCGACGGAATCGATGAGGGTGTTAATCCGCTCAGCACCGCCACACGCGCCCGGCTATCCACAGCGCCCAAACCGAAATTTGTCACATAAGGAGTCGCCGTGCTCGCATTGACAAACGCCCGCCCCAGCGCATCACCCTGGTAGACGATGGTATTCTGCGTGCTGGAACCTCCACTTTCATAAGACAGATTGTCCGGGTCACAGCTGCGCATGTAGTAGAGGGGAGGCGATGTTGATGCAGATGTGTTAGTCAGCTTCACTGTCATCACAATACTAGTAGCATTCGTATCAAGGCGCGCCTGAGTTTGCACATTTATAGAGGCGATAGAACCTGACCATGTGGCGATAGTGACCCCACCAATGCTGGAATAGCCGGTCACGGAACCAGGCAAAGCAAAGGAGCCGGAATAATCATTTCGGTATTCTGTACCTCCAACCTGCAACGACCATCCCTCAGCCGGGAATCCGGGAAGTACGAAATCCCCTACTCCGTTTGGGGTGCCTACCGCCCAGCCGTCATGCCCCAGGTCATAGACCATTGCCAGGGCCGCCCCGGGACTGGTCACCCCCATTGAAGAACAGCACGCTATAGGGTGATAGCTTGTAGGCGTACTCGTAACACCAAATGCAAAACGCTGACTCAGGCCGGCCTCTATATAGCGGCCCTGCAAAAGCACATCGGAGCCTACAATCTGGGCAAAGCCATTCAAAAACGAAAAGAACAACGCAATAACAGCAAGGAGCATTTTCCTCATAAGGCATAAATTTTGAGACAATATAATAGACTGAGTTACCTTATCCAACGTTGGGTGAGCCTACCACTTCACGAATTTTCTCACCTCGCTGCCCTGGTGGCCTCTTAGTATTACCTGGTATACACCAGTTGGCAATGCCTTTACATCCAAGAGTTTCTTGTGGTCCGTCATTGGTACGTGCATCATTTCCTGACCTATTGCATTGGTTATAGAAACAGAGCTAAATGCAGCTTCACCCACCTGTAACGTCAATATATCGGTAGCTGGATTGGGGTAAAGGAGCACGTCACCTGCATGCTGCACCTCTGCCACCTTCACGGTTGTGGGGCAATTCACTATGTTGGATACAGTGTTTGTCATCACTACCGGATTCACATCGAAGTATATCCCGACACGCGCTGGTATGTTCGTGCCATCGGCAAGGCCAGGCCTTGTCTTGATCTTATACACAAACATGCCTGTGTTCTGGTGACTACTGCTGTCCGGCAGTTTAATGCCGGGAAAATCAAATTTCACAATGTGCAAACTACCGGATGTGATTTCCTTTACCACAACATTATTCACAGAAGAAAAGTCAAGGCGGAAGGACGAAAAATCCAGCTCGTCTGCAAGAGTGTCCATCACGTGTATGTTATGGGCAGTATCATTACCGAGGTTCTCAAACTGTATAGTGTATTCAAGTTCTGTAGGCGCAGATGTAATACATGGACCGGGATAAACTGAGATCTGGTTTGGGTCCCAGGCACCGTATACCCAATCGGTTCTGCTATCGCGGTTGTTGAATGTGTCTACATCCGCAGTCAACGGTCCCGCGAACCCACGCGTATTAATGGTATCACCCACCGGAAGCGCAGAGACAGTATCAAGCGAAATCGCTACACTTGCATAACCCGAATTAACACTTATTGGCGGCAGATGAAATGAGGCGGTACCTGCGCTCAGCGATATTGGCGTTGATGTGGAGCTGCTGTATAAATACCTCGGGTCGTAATCCACACGGACAACAGGTGACACCGTATCGCAGGCATAATTCCTGACCCATGCATATGCTTTAGCGCGGAACCAGGCAGCCCTGGCACCAACAGACACAGCTAGATCCGTTCCTGTGCCACCGCAATCAAATCCCATCGTCTTTTCATATGAACTTGTTGCTCCGATTACCGTATCAGAAACCACGCCGCTCATAGGGCAGGACGGTGTAAAAAGTGGATGATGTGCAATAATCTTGAAATCGTAAATGTCACCGCTCGTCCCATACATATCATAGTATAGTCCACCGAGGGTGACAACGGTATCCACCGGCACACCCACACTGTCTACTTCTACGGTTACCGATCCGATATTTAGGTACTCATGCGGATCACGAACGCAATTGCTATTCGTATCCAGGTAAAGTGAGAGATGAGCCTCCCGACAAAGTGAATAATTATATGAGAAAGTTACAGAGTCAACACGTATTCCTGCATTTATCAGTACATGTTTTACCGTGTAGGTTCCCCCCACAGCATAGTTATGATTAAAGTATGCATAGCCTGGAGTAAGTGGACATATAGAAGCCGTCATAGGAGCGATAACGTCTGTGCCATCACCAAAGTATGTTTGTATTGACAATGATGGCCCTCCGGCTGTTGTAGTTACCCAAAAAGCACTGCTGGCACAGTTTGTAGAGCTATTAAATGTAGCGATAGAAGATGAGAAAGCGGCAGGCGTGACAACGGCCTTGAAAATAGTGTTGAAATCAATGGCACCATAAATGCTGCCTACTACATTACTGGCAAGCTGCACGGGCCTTACTGTGGTGCACAATGCGCCTGTTCCAGCTACGGAAGCACCGCCTGTACCGCCGATTACGGTGCTAATTATTCCGGTGCCGGCATCTATCCGCCGGACGCCTGTCGACCAATATGATGACAGATAGATATTTCCGGCACCGTCCAGAGCTATACCATAAGGAGCAGATAGCCCTGCAGCAGTTGCAGGGCCGCCATCGCCACTGGCAGTACTGCTTCCGGTTCCCGCTATCGTGGTAATTATCCCCCCTACGGACACCATGCGTACGCGGTTATGCGTGCGTCCGGTTATCACCAGTTCTCCGGCTGCGGTCATGCAAATACCTGTTGCATCCAGCCCCGCCGCGGTGGCCGGGCCTCCGTCTCCTGAAAACGTTGTTGATCCGGTACCTGCCACGGTACTTATTATTCCGGTAGTGCCATCTACCCTCCTCACCCTGTTATCTGTGCATACATAAACATTATTGGACGGATCCACCCAAATGGCACCCGCAAATGGCAATCCGGCTGCTGTGGCAGGGCCACCATCACCTGATGTAGAATAGCTTCCGTTACCCGCAACGGTTGTAATAATTCCGGTTACAATATCTATCTTCCGTACCCTATTTACACCCGACAAGTAAATATTACCCGATGCATCAGTACATAGCCAATTGGCCGTTATTTCTGCTGCGCTGGCAGGACCTCCATCGCCGGTAAATCCACTCCATCCGCCCGTCATGCTTCCGGCAATTGTCGTCACCGTGCCCGTAACCGCATCAACTTTTTTTATCGTTTTAAAGGTGTCAGTGAAATAAACATTACCAATGGCGTCAACTGTTACCCCTCCTGTTTGCACAATGTAGGCACCAGTTGCAGGCCCTCCGCTGCCGGTCGCCGTTCCACCACCTGCAAACGTAGTTATAACTCCGCCCTGCCCAAACGCTTCGCCGCTGGCAACCAAAAAAAAGAGAAAAAAAAGACCCGCAAGAGAGTGTAGTAGGCGTATGTTCATTACTGAGATTTTCATTCCTACCCACAAACATCATGCCATATATCAAATAATCCAAATAATATTGACAAGCATTTTCCGGTAGGTGCAGCGATACAGGCGAGATTACTGCTCAGCTTCCTCTTTCGGTGCTGCTTTCTTTGGCACATCAAACAAAGCACACGTGATAACCGGTATAAAGAATGTACATATGGTGATCAGTGAAGTGATCCAATCTGCATTGTGGCTTTCTATGGCCCTGGTAAAATTAGAATCGGGATAGAAATGAGTAAAAAGCGAGGATGTAAGCTTTAGACCCAGGATCGCAATGACGATATAGGCACACGCTTCCAGGAAAGGGTATTTTTCCAGCAGCTTCACAAAGCCCTGGGCAACAAAACGCATTGCCAGGATACCTATGAACACACCGGTCATGATGATGATGATATTATTGGAAAACGCCACTGCGGCGAACACATTATCCATAGAAAAGGCTAGGTCCATCACCTCTACCGCTATTACTGTTGCCCAGAACTTCCCTATTTTCCCCACAGTAGCTTTGTAAAGAAAATTTCGCTCCTTGACCACAGTCTCCTCGTCAGGCCCTCCTCCCCGGTTCCGTTTACGAAGCCAGTCAACGGTAATATAAAGGAGATACAGACCACCAACCCCTTTTAGCCACCAGATACGAGCCAGGAACGAGGCCAGGATAAGACATATGCCCCGAAAGATATACGCTCCGAAAATTCCGTACTTCAAAGCTTTGCCCCTTTCTGCTTTGGGTAGCTCCATGACCATAGTGGCCAGTACCGCAGCATTGTCTACTGAAAGCAAACTCTCAATGATGACCAGGTTTCCCACAATAAGCAGGGAGGCAAGTGGCTGCCTTGTGATTTCCTGTATCAGCTCGGTCATGATATTAATGTCGGCGGCAAAAGTAAGTAATGAACTGCCAATGACATCATAAACTGGCGCCACAGCATTCCCGCAATTCGGATTAAATTTGCAGAGTTGATGAAAAGTTTCCGGGAGTTACGAATAGTCTTTTTTGGCACACCTGATTTTGCCGTGGCGTCGCTGAACGCACTGAAGGAGGCAGGCGCAAATATTGTAGCAGTGGTAACTGCCCCTGACAAACCAGCCGGGCGCGGCAGGCAACTCCAGGAATCTCCGGTGAAGCAGTATGCTGTTTCTGCGGGCATCCCGGTGATGCAGCCTGAAAAAATGAAGGCCCCGGAATTTCTTGTGGACCTGAGAGCCCTGAACGCCGACCTGCAAATAGTAGTTGCCTTTCGCATGATGCCTGAAGTGGTATGGAACATGCCCCCCATGGGCACCATCAACGTGCATGGCTCGCTCCTGCCACAGTACCGCGGCGCGGCCCCCATAAACCGCGCAATTATGAATGGTGAGACCGTCACAGGGGTCACTACATTCAAACTGAAACACGAAATAGACACCGGCGACATTCTCCTTCAGCGCTCCCTGCCTATTGGCCCGGATGACAATATGGGCACCATGTACGAGAAACTGATGCTGGCAGGTGCCGAATTACTGGTAGAGACGGTACACGGGCTGGCAGACGGTACACTCCACGAGCGACCGCAAGACAATCCAAAAGGCGGACTTAAGCACGCGCCTAAGATTTTCCGCGAGGATATGCTGATAAACTGGAGCCACGACGCCGTTGCCGTTCACAACCAGGTGAGAGGGTTAAGTCCCTACCCTGCTGCTGCCACTGAGTTGGCAGGCAAGAATATCAAGGTATTCCGTACGCATTTCGGATTGACCGAAACAAGTGTAACACCAGGAACCTGGCAAACCGACCACCAAACCTACCTCCGCTTCGCAGCGAATGACGGATGGGTATATATCGATGATCTTCAGATGGAGGGCAAGAAAAGAATGGAAATAAAGGAATTCCTGCGTGGGTTCCGCTCTTAACGGGCGTTTGCATAAATTTGAAGATGCGCGTTACCTATTCTATCCTCTTTGCTGCAATTGTATTTTCAGTAAGCTCCTGCACCAAACAAAAGGAGGCAGAACTTCGGCAGAAGCTGGCAGGAACCTGGCTAAAGTACAAAGTGGCCTGGGATGATAACAATAATGCCCGCGCGGATACAAAAGAGATACACGACATTCCGGCATATCTTCAGCAAACGACCACGTTTAGCCCCGACGGCACCGGCACTATCATAAAGAATACTACCAGGGGCATCATCACGTCTACTTTCACATGGGCCACAACGAACGCTAAACACATAAAAACAACGTCGTCGGCAAACGGAAGATCGATAGAGACTGAATACGAGATAAAACGACTTAAAGGCAACGAACTGATATTCAATACATCAACCCCATCATTGAAGAGCGATGTTGCCTGGGAATACTACACCCGCAAATAATATTAGACGTTACAAACATTCAACTCTAACCGTTACATTTGCGCCATGAAGAAGATATCTAACATTCTGTTTATGGCCGCAACGATAGGCCTGCTGGCAGTATCAGCGACATCCTGCAAAAAGAAAAAGGATGAATCTCCCAAAGCACTGCTCTCAGGCAAGTGGAAAATGACCCAGGCCGGGTACGATGACAATAACAATAATGTAATGGAAGCATCAGAGGTTATGTCTATGGGCGACTCCATAACGCTATCGATGGCATTCGGCGGCGACGGCAGCGGCACTATGATAGTAGGTTTTCTGGGTACAGATATTTCCCAGCCTTTCTCATGGAGCCTCACCAACGGTGACAAAACACTACACATCAAGACACCGGCATCTGCATACACCACTGCATCAGAAAGCGACGTAGCTATTAATACACTCACGTCAAGCGATCTCATTATCCGTGACACGTCAGATCTGAGTGCGGCGGGTTACGCCTCATGGACGGTATTCAAAAAGCAGTAAAAAAAAATCAGTTTACATCATTCGGCAGCCTCCAGAAGAGGCTGCCATTTTTTTTGCACGGAAGCAAAAGGTGCAGACCCATTTTGCATATTCAGAAGATGCACCAGACAGTGCACACAAACTTTATAGCATTTACCGCAACTAAAAAAGGTGCCGCACAAAGCAGCACCTTTTTTAGTAAAAAACAGTAACGCACGCTATGGATCTAGCCTAACGCCGACCTCCTTCGTCGCGGTTTCCCCGTTATGGTCTATCGATACCACAATAGTCACCACTGCATTTGTGGCCGCCGAAACGGCCACCGGCCAACGTTTGTCAACATCAAACACGTCCATGTGAACATGCTCTTCATAGTCGAACAGAATTGTCCCGGTAGACGTATCAACAACTTTAACCTCATACCCATGCAGCTCACTCGTATAAGATACATGAGCATTTACCTGTAGCGTATCACCATTGTGAAAAGACTGATTTCCTATGGGATTGCTGATCGAGACCATCACTTTGGAAGGATCGATGGTGTCATTACTTTTTTTCTGGCAGCTCGCAATCATAGCGACGGTTGCTATCGCCAGTATACTTCTTATTGTCATTGATTTTGTGCTTAATTAATTAGGATGAATAAACTTGTTTCGATTTTTTGCCGGGCGTAAACATAGCCCGAGCTATACTTCTGGGAAACCGGCAGATTATAAATCATACGCAGCCCGGCCCTTCTATAATTAGCCTGCAGTGCAACGGTTCCAAACGCCATATATCCTCCGCTTTGCTCGTTTAGCCATTTGCGGCTATAGTTATCATAGTCGTGCAGCGCAAACTCATAGCGGGCACCTATTTGTGGTATTATAGTCACGTCGTCTGCGTGCAAACTCCTGAACGCAACTACCCCTGCCGCAAACTTGTTCCCATATTTCACATGGTCTCTGTTGGGAGTGGTAAGGGTATAGGAGGCGTCCACATTCAAGCCCTTCCGACCTTGCCTCATGGTGTAGTTGGCGTTCAATATTGCATCCCACGAGCCGGTTCCCGGTTGCATGTTTGGCAGCCCCAGCCTGTCGTTTTCTGAAACTCCGGTGTACTGCCCTGTTGGCAACTTCACTCCCCCGCCGGCAAGTAACTGGTGAGTAATGGCTTCGCCCGAATTGAGAAATACCACATCGGCCATCAGGGTTACGTCTCCGATCCCGTGCTCACGATATGTTATAGTGTCGCTTTCTTGCAGATTATACCGGTAGGGTACAAACCCAAATAGTTGCAACCGTTTCCCCAGGGTATAGCGCCCCCATGCTTGCGCTGTACTGTAAAAATTAGTAGACTGCTCCTCGCGCTTGTTTTCAAACAATGAGGGATGTGCAGTCGTAAACTTATAATACTGATATTGAACGCCCGCAAAACTCCGGCTTGCCTGTGGCAGCAGACCAAAATACTGGCCGCTGCTGGCACAGCCGCAAACGTCACATGCTTTGCCGCTATATGCAGCAAGCATCACTGCACATAGCAGTGGTGTTACTTTCTTCATGAAATCCCGTAAAAGTGAATAATGACGCTGTTTAGCGCCTCTTTCTGCATCGGCTTAGCACCGTGCAGACGGGGGATGGAATATGGAATGCAACCTACCCTGCTCAATAAAGTCAGCAGAGACCGGATTTCTTACCGGCTCGTCCTCCTCCAGGCAACCGGGAGTAAATTGAAAGGTGGCAGGCACCAGGCATACCACCTCAGTTTTTTCGATCTTCAGTGTACTGCCGGTAGATGAACCATGCTCGGTATCATCAACCTTCTTCAACTGCTTCTTCAGGTAACACTTACCATTACATTTCTTCGAAGGCTTACTTCTGTTTTCGCAAAGACTTTTTGCGATATACTCGCGGTTAAGATTGAACAAACCCACTACTACATGATGAGCCACCAGTTGTACAATAAGGCTAAGGCACACTAATATGGCTACTGCTTTCTTCAATCGGCGCAAAGGTAGCGCATATCTGCTATGTTAGCACCGGCTCCTTCAGCTCTACAAGCTCATGTGCACCTATCTTATCCAGCTCCAGCAATGTATAGTCTCCATCTGCAGCACGCTCAAACATTGGTAGGAATTTTGCACCGTAGACAAGTTGATTATGCGTATAAGAAGTACGTTGCTGCACAGTATTAGAAAAGTGGTCATCAAACGCCTTGATATAAACAATAACCTCCACCTTGGCATGGTGCAGCTCTCCTGCAGTATAAGAATAGATCGGGCTATCTTCTGTTATATAGTGTACAAGTGTCCAACTCAGAGCCAGGGAGTTGATTTTTGATATCTCCAGTGGCAGTGGGAAGAAACGGGTCACAACTTTCCCATTTTCTGTTACATGTAGTGCCAGTGTCAGTTGAGCCTCGGCATCAGTAAGATGGTTGTTCTTATAGGTGGCCAGGCGCAACATCAGCGCTCTTCCCTCCTTGTATGGGGCAATCAGCATTACATCGCTAAAGGCAAGGAAAGCCCGAGGACGCGAAAACCGCCCATATATGAGACCGGTTACCACTGCAAATGCCAGGATGCCAAGTAATGACTCAGTTGATGCCACAAGATTGGTAAGAAAGCCGTGTGGCGCCACATGGCCGTAACCAACTGTGGTAAGCGTCTGGGAGCTAAAAAAGAAAGCAGCCGATACTTCGTCGAAGAGAGAAGCCGAAGAACTTATACCTGACAGATGGTCTACACCGATAGCAAAATAGATAGCCGCAAAAATGATGTTTACCGCCGTATAAAACAGCACAATCACCAGGAAAAAGTGGCTGCGTTTCATACGCAGCAAGGTGTGGTAAAATGAAACACGTTGCCAGAAAGGCAGACCCCTCTTCTTCACGTTGGTCGTGCCATCACGATTCACCAACCTGCCGCCTTCAACACTGCTGTTTTGGCCAAACCCGGTATTATCTATATTCCTTGAACGGGCTTTGTTCCGCGATTCTGCCATGCTTTTTGTCCAGCGTTAATTCTACCAGTAGCGACAGAACACCTGTCACCACCATAGCTGCTGCCCCCAAAATTAACGTAAACTTGCCCGTAAAATATATAGACGCGCTATAATGAATTGCTATGAACAGCAGCGAAAAAACGATAAGTTTTATTAGCCAATTGATGAGCGGAATTAACGAAGTAACAGGGGTGCCCAGAACCTTCGAGGTCTGAACGAGGTAAAATATTGCCTGGGCATAGGTAGAAACCACAAAACTCAGCGCCACACCGGGTAAACCAAATATGTTATACAGTGGGTAAATCAGCAAGCAGGCCAGTAGTAACTCCCCCACAGCCCCAATGTTTATGATGTTCCCCTTATGTTCTTGCTGCAATACGGTAGTGAAACTGTATGCCCTAACAGGAAGTACCAGGATCGAAGCCGCGAAAATGGGTATAGAGGGTATATACTTTTCTGAGAATACGTTGACGAACAGCTCCTCCCTGAAGAAAAACAAAAAGCAGAATACAGGAAAGACAATAGAAGATAGCAGCCTTCCCGAACGGTTTAGCAAGGCCAATGTGGTTTCCCTGCGACTCTTGCCAAATACGTCTGACATCTGCAGCAAAATGGCGCTACCCGCCGCACTCAGCAACAGTGGCAGGAATGGAATATTCTGTGCGCCATAATAGTAGATGGCTGACACACCGGAGGTTAGCACCAGCGCAATAATGAACTTATCAACCCACGTAGAGAGTACCTGGACAATGTCATAGAGACCAAGGTGAACCCAAAGCAGCTTCACCGCATGCATATCTACGTCTTCTGCCTCATAGCCATCCTTGTCCTTACGTATCTCAAGCAGTATGGCGCAGCTATGCACAAATACCTTTAGCATATTTAACACCAGCAGGCAACTGAACACCGTCTGTACGGAAAAATTCGCGCCCAGCACCCACAAATGGATACCTGCAAATAGCAACGCATACACAAAGCCTGTCAAAGACAGTACACCAAACTTCCTCAGTACTATCAGCAGCGATTCTGTAATGACACCAGCAGAAAACGATAAGATAAATAGCGCTGAAGTAAGGAACCGAACGTTGCCCGTGTCGTATTGCAGCCATGCGAAAACACAGCTTATGAGCACCAGCCATGCGGAGTAGAGTGCATAATGCTTCTTAGTGAGCTTGCTCAGCAAATTGGCCAGTAAGTTGCGTGAGTATGTTTGCACCAGGCTGTGGATGCCCAGGCACATAAACGGATAAATTACGTAAAGCTGGGTCCAGAAGATCAGGTAATTACCATTTACATCCTCCGGTAACTGCCTTGAATACCAGACAAGCACCAGCAGGTTAGCCAATGATGGGAAAAACCGCGTGATGAATATGAAGAATGAACTACTTACGAATATGTTATTTGCTCTTTGCAAATGCATTGCACTCCACCCTGTCTAACTGTTTAATGATCCGCGCAGGATTACCTGCAACTACACAATAGCCTTCGTCAAAGCTCCTTGTCACTATGGCGCCCGCACCTACTATGGTAAAGTCGCCCAGGGTAACACCGGGCAATATTACGGCACCCATACCCATCCAGCAAAATTTTCCTATTCTTACCGGAGGCTCCTGTACATGTTTATCGTTGTTTACAAAATCATGGTTGGCAGATACGATACCCACATTCGGTCCGATGTTGGTATAATCTCCTAATTCCACACCATTAGCTGCATTGATGTATACACCGGGCGAGTCGCCGGGGTACACTCCTTTGCCGCGAACTATCCTTCCCGGGCTATGAATAGTACTCGTATGGTGTATAGCCCATTTAGTGTCTGAATTCTGCCGAAGTATCTTCCGAAAAATAAAGTCTAACAGATAAAAGCCCGCGCTCATCTCCCTCCTCATTCCGAAAAGGCTTTTTAAGTCATATGATGCTCGCTCACTCATATTTTTATAAGGCTGAAAACCCTGCCCTATGCATTCTTCTTTTTCAATGCCGGATAAAATGCACCAGCACACAACAACACCAGCAACACACTGCTTACAATGGCTACTTTCTTTCCGTTATAGAAGCTTGCCGGCCTGAAGCGGAAATCTATCTTATGATCGCCCGCAGGTAATTTTAGGGCGCGCAGCACATAGTTAGCCCTGATGATAGGCACCTCCTTTTCGTCAACGTAAGCCTTCCATCCCTTTTCGTAATAGATGTCTGAAAAAACGGCAAAGCCGGGCTGACTATTGTGGCTCGAGAACGAAATATCATCCAGGCCGTAGGAAGATAACTTTACACTTGCCGTGCTATCTGCTACCGGCGCAAAGTCACCCACCTGCCCCTTGAATGTGTTGCGCACCACTGCTGTGTTCCTGGCTACAAAGCTGCCTGGCATCACAGTAGTATCACCCAGTTCAGGCGCGTTCAGCGCATTCATTTCTTCGTCTGCCGTTGCCACCCACTTTATGTTCTGTACAAACCATGCATTACCACATGCAAGTGGATTCGGTATCGCCCTGGGAGCCCCGCCTCTTGGACCGGCAATTATATACTTTGTATTGAGCATATTCAGCACCTCGCCGTTAAAGTTTCTGCTCATGTGCCTGTCTATCAGGTCCTGGTATATCTCCATCTTGGCCGGGTGGTAGCCACCTATGCATTTATGAAAATAGGCCTGAACCGCATCATTGTATGTGTCGCGCGTCAGGTCCAGCACACGGTAATAAGGATCAGGGTCCTGCATAATGGCCCTGTCTACTTCCCTGGGTTCAAAAGCGTTGTCGTATTCTGAAGCATCAACATAGTTGTCTGAGTTAAGGTAGTCAGATGATATGGGCACCAGGTCCGCAACTACCAGCAGCGCGAGGCCGGCAAAGAGCATGGTAGGCTTCAACTTATCTTTCAGGTAAGCCCAAAGCAGGGCCGCCGCTGCAAGTATATATGCTGCGCTACCCAATCCACTCTTCATGGCCAGTGATGCCCTGTCTTCTCGCAGCAGCTTCACCATCTCCGGCTGCAGCCTGTCATCAGACCCACCGGTAAAGTCAAAGAATACGCTACCTCCCACACCCAGCAACACGCATAGGCCTGCGGTAATGCCCGCAGCCAGCTTTATCTGCTTCCAGGATTCAGGATTTTTTTTGTTTTCTATGATGTATTGCACGGCCCACACACCCAGTAACGGGAACAGGAACTGCGGGATCACCAATGCCATAGAAGGCGTGCGGAACTTATTGAGGTATGGGATGGTATCGAAGAGTGCATAGTTCACGCCGGCAAAGTTCTTACCCCATGACAGCATAATGAATATAAATGATGCGCCCAGTATCCACCATTTATGTTCGTTTTTCACTGCCAATAGCCCCAGCACAAAGAGGAAGCAAACCACCGCACCAAAATAAACCGGCCCGCTGATGAAGGGCTGCGGCCCCCAGTATATCGGCAACTCTTCTGCGGCTCCTCCTATAGCCTCAGATGTCTTGGGCGCCCTTGTAGCCTTTTCGCCACTTGAGCCACCATAGAGGTAAGGTATCATCAGGCAAAAAGTTTCGCCGATACCATTGCTCCAACGAAACGCATAATCTTTGTCAAGTCCACCATTCTCCTTTTTGTCGTGACCGGAGAGCTCACTTGTGCCCCCGCGCATTGTCTCCTTCGCATACTCGGCGGTAGTGAGCAGCGACGGCATACTGGGCCCTACACCCAGGGCAATTGTTCCCGCCGCGATAGCTGATGAAATAAAGAATTGCTTCAGCTTCCCGCCCTTAATTGCAGCCACAAGCATTGCCACACCAAAACAGGCGAACATTCCGAAAATGTAATAGATGACCTGGAAGTGGTTGTTGGTGAATATCAGCGTGATAGCCACGCCAAGCAGGGCCGCACCGACCAGCCATCGTTCGCGATAAATGAGAATAAGGCCAGCTAGTGCCGCCGGTAGGTAGCCCATCGTCAGCATTTTTGTCTCATGTCCCACACTGATAATAATGGCGTTATAGCTGGAAAAAGCATAAGCTATTGCCCCTATTGCCCCAAGCCACTTGTTCACATTCAGCACCCGCATCAGCAGGTAAAAGCACAGCATGGCAATGAAAAAGAAATAGGCCGGCTTGCCTATCGCCTGCAAAACAGACTGGACATAGGCTACATAGTTGGTGTTGCTGGTACCTACATAGGTAGTATATGTGGGCATACCCCCAAACATACTATTAGACCACAATACGTCTTTCCCGGTTGCTTCGTGATAGCTCATTGCCTCGTGCGACATCGCCTTCCACGAGATATTATCATGAGCGCTCAGTATTTTGCCCTGCAACTGCGGGTAGCAAAAAAGCAACGACAATACGGCCAGCCCCACCAGTATGATGAGGTCTTGTTTGTACTCTTTCAGGTTCAATGACATAAAACGTAATAGTCTTATGCCAAAAGTAGATAGTGACAGTCTATTTTCCTAAGTTTTTGCCTCGCGGTTAGTCTTTTGAAAATTAGCAGCATAAATAGCAGACGCCACCATCACCATTATGAGCAGGCTACCCGCAACGGCCACCTTTCTTGAATTGTAAAATGACGCCGGACGAAAATGAAATTCTATCTTATGTTTACCTGCCGGCACACGCACCGCACGAAGGACGTAATTCGCCCTTAAGATTGGCGTCTCTTTTCCATCTACGAAGGCCTCCCAGCCTTTGCTATAATATATGTCAGAGAAAACAGCCAGGCCCTCCCTGGAATTTTCAGACTCAAATGCCAGGTCATCAAGGCCGTATGAAGTGAGCTTTATATATGCGGCACTATCCTTTCCCGGCTGCAATCCTGAGATCTGTGATCTGAATGAGGCCCTTATCACAGCAGTTTTCCGGGGCTCAAAAGCGCCTGGTAGTTTCACTGTATCGCCCAGGTTTTGGGCTTTCAGCGCATTTATTTCATCCTCGGCGGTTTCAGCCCATTTTATTTCACTGACAAACCATGCATTGCCACAGGCGTTTGGATTAGGTAGTACCCTTGGCTGATCGTCCTTCCCCACTATTATATACTTAGTGTTCAGCATATTGAGTACTTCCTCGTTAAATCCCCGGCTCATATGACGCTCTATAAGGTCCTGGTAGCTTTCCATTTTTGCCGGGTGGTAGCCGCCGATGCATTTATGAAAATAGGCCTGCCGGGCATCGTTATATACGTCGCCGGAAAGGTCCAGCACACGATAGTAGGGGTCGGGGTCCTGCATGATAGCGTTATCTACCGGCCGCGGCTCAAAAACCACATCATACTCACCGGCGTCTACATAGTCATTCAGTTCTGCGTTATCGTGCTCTTTAGCACTCATATAGTTTAGAGCAACTGGAATAATATCTATTATGACAAGGAACGCCAATGCGGGTACCAGGTATTTCACCTGCAGTTTGTTTTTTATGTACAACCAAAGTGCGCCCGCGGCGGCAGCAACTAAAAAGGCACTCTTCAGCGCGCTACTCATTGCCAGCGAGGCCCTGTCTTCCTTTAACACCTTTACTAGTTCAGCCCGAAAGGTTTCATCTCTGAACCCCGAGAAATCAAATAAGACACTACTTAGCAGTCCAATCACCAGGCAAAGACCTCCTGTAATTGCTGCGGCGTAGAAAATATCCTTCTCATATTTCATTAGCCCGTCCCTTTCTTCTATAATAGTTTTCAGCCCCAGCACTCCCACCATTGGGAACATGAATTGCGGCATGATAAGGGCCATCTCTACAGTCCGGAACTTATTCAGCATGGGCACATGGTCAAAAAGGAAATAATTCACGCCCTCAAGGTTTTTGCCATATGCCAGCACAGTACCTATAAGCGACGCTGCAAACATCCACCACTTGTGAGGCGATTTGATAACGAACATGCCCAAAACGAAAAGAAAACAAACTACCGCGCCAAAAAAGACGGGCCCACTTTGGGTTGGCCGTTCACCCCAATATATAGGCAGTAACTCGGCTTGCCCTCCGGTAGCTTCCCTCGTTTTAGGTGCCAGGTCGGCATTGTCATAAGTGGCACCACCATAGAGGTATGGAATCATGAAGCAGAACGTCTCTCCAAGCCCCATGCTCCAGCGGAACGCGTATTCTTTGTCCAGTCCACCATTCTTCTTGCCCTGGTCGTGACTCTTAAGTTCACTGGCACCGCCGCGCATGGTTTCTTTCGCATATTCCTGCGTGGTGAGCACAGATGGCAGGTTAGGTAACAAGCCAAGCAAACCGCTGCCTAACGCAATTGCTGCTCCAATGAAAAACTGCTTTAGACGTCCACCCTTCACGGCTTCATAGAATAACACAACGGCGAAACACAACAAAATGATGATGAAATAATACATCATCTGAAAGTGGTTGTTCGTAGCTATCAGCGCTATCGCTAAAGCAAATAGTGCCGCTCCCGTCAGCCACTTTTCTTTGAAGATGAGATAGAAGCCGGCAAGCGCAGCGGGCAGGTAGCCTATAGTCAGCATCTTGGTCTCGTGGCCCACCATTATAATAATGGGATTGTTGGACGCAAAGGCGTACGCAAACCCACCAATAGCGCTGAGCCATTGGCTCACACCCATTACCCGCGCCAGCAGGTAAAAGCACACCATGGCAATAAAGAAGAAATAAGCGGGCTTGCCCACGACTCGCAGTACCGTCTGCACATAGGCAGGATAGTTCACATTGGATGCGCCAACATAAGTGGTATAGGTGGGCATTCCGCCAAACATACTGTTGGACCATAGCACGTCTTTGCCGGTAGCCTCATGATATGCCATTGCCTCGTGCGACATCGCCTTCCACGACACGTTATCAAGTTGTTTCAGCACCTTACCTTGCAGTTGCGGATAGCAGTAAAGAAGCGAGATGACCGCAAATGCAGCAATAAAAATTGCATCGGTTCGATATTTCCTGAAGTCAATGGACATAGCGTGTGTTTTGCCTAACACAATAAAACGGGAATGTATGCGTTGATATTGCCCTTCCGCTGAAATCAGCTACAAAAGCAAAAGAGGGACCGAAGCCCCTCTTTTAACTAACGGTCTATAAAAGAAACTATTTCGTGATCGCCACTCTGCCCGATGCCCGTTTACCATCGGCAGAGACTGTGTACATATAAACACCGGGAGCAAGACCAGCAGTGTTGAACACAGCTTTTCCTTTCGACACTCCGGTAAACTTCTGTGTTGCCACCGTTTGCCCCAACGTATTGCTTAGTGTAACTTCTGCGCTACCCAAAGCTGCCAACGTGAACGGTACGTTCAACTCTTCTGTTGCAGGGTTAGGGTAAGCTGAAGCTTCAAATGATGTTGGCACTTCGCTCACACCCAATGTAGCACATGGAGCACACTTAACGCGGAAATCGATATCCGGGTATTGATATACAGATGCACTGCTGCCGGAACCGGCAGACCAGAACCACAACGGAATATACTGACCGCCCCAGCCATTGGATGTATCCGGAAGCGTTTTGAACATACCGGAGTTTCTATTGCCAGAAGTATACTGTGCAAATACCGGTGCCGGACCGCTGGTGCCGTTGGTGCCGCGGAACCAGATGATAGGCCTGAACATATTATGCTTGTAGCCTATTGTAGAGCCAAAAACAGTATCATCCGTAAAGAATGTAGGGCTGCCGCTGATAAAAGTAAGCGTAGCACCGATAAGATTGCCCGCAGGAATGGACACATCAGGCAGTGCCACATGACCTACAAACACGCCCTGGTCTGTGGTATCGCCCCATGCAGGAGACGACCCTGTATTATCAAGGATAAGATCCTTCACAACAGCAGTGGTGCCAAACGTACGCGTGGTTACTGTATCAAAGTGCATACGATAAGTGTCCATGGAGTCGCTGACGCCATAGCGCGACAGCACGACAGGGTTACCTGTTTTTGCCAGGTACACATCAGGGCCGCTGGTACCGTTACCGCGGTCAGCATTGCCATATACAAATGTTACGCGGATGGTATCGACATAAGTATTAGATGGACGGAAACCATAGATACCCGTAAAGCGGATTGAATCCACAACATAGGCGTCGGTCGAAGTAACCTTCATAACGCCATCGTAAAACGAGGGGTCATTAAAGCCCGAAAAAGCGGGATCAGTAACCAAACCCATAGATACTGCACGGTTGTGCGACCACGTAATACCTCCACTACCATCTGAGTAAGCCATCACCGCAGAAGTGTCCTTCCACAAATAAGTACTGGTAATTGCAGCTCCCGAACCCGATGACTCATTCTGATTAAAATAATCGCCGAAGCTATACCACCTGGGCGACGCAGTGGTTTTGGCCGCCTGGGCTGCACCTGCGGTGCCGTGGTACTTAGAGGCCAGCACCTGGGCAGGGCTGAAAAGCCTTCCTTGTTCGTTGCCGGCAAACGATGTAACACGTTGCTGGGCAGTCGCTCCCAACGCAAGGCCAGCGGTGAGGCAGAAAAGTAATCCTTTTTTCATTTTTAGGTTTTTTTTGAAAGGGTGAGAAAAAGTTTGTGAACATTGCTTTGAAGCTTCTAAGTTATATCAAATATTGTACCAAATGTTTGGCTATGTGGGCCTTATTTTCCCCAATCGGCGCACAACCTGACGATTCCAGTAATTTTACCACTACGAAAAACAAGGAATGCCTGCCCGATTATCATCATTTCTGCTGCTAACTACGCTTTGGACTTATGTTTCAACCGCGGCTTACGCCGCCACCGACACTACCCATCATCTGCCGGAGGTGACAATAAGTGGCTTCCAGGAAAACGATACTCGCTTTACCTCTCTGAACATAGAGCCCTACTCCCTGCAGAAGATAGACGAGCGCACCCCCTACAATCTTTCTGACGGGCTGGCCAAAATTCCCGGAATATGGCAAATGACGACCGGCAATGCCATTTCAAAACCAGTGATACGTGGCTTGTATGGCAATCGTATCCTCATCCTGCTCTCCGGCAACCGCTTTGGCAACCAGCAGTGGCAGGACGAGCATGGCCTGGGATTGTCTCAAATAGGCATAGACCGGGTAGAAGTGATACGTGGCCCGGTGTCGCTGCTCTATGGCTCTGAGGCCATGGGTGGTGCAGTGAATATAATTGAAGAGGTGCCCCGCGACAGTGGCCTGACAGGTGACGCCGGCACACGCCTCTACAGCAACACCATGGGTACGCTCACCGACGCCGGCATAGCCTGGCGCCGTGGCAACACCTGGCTGCGTGCACGGGCCGGAGCAGAAACTCATACCGATTATAGCGACGGCAATGACACCCGCGTTCTGAACTCGCGCAACAGCGGGTATTATGGCAAATTGGGTATGGGCTGGCGACGCGGCCGTTGGACACAGGAAAACTCCTACAATTTCTCCTACAACCAATTCGGATTTATCCTGGATGGGTTGAATACCTTCTTCAGCGCGGACGAGCGCCGCAGCCGTGCGTATGGGGGGCCGCACCACAATGTGTTGCTTAACGTATTTAACTCACAAAACACCATTCGTCTACCCCACTCTACCCTTCAGGTTAATGCCGGTATGCAGTCCAACATTCGCAAGGAAGACGAAGGCGGCGGACAGATAAGCCTCGATATTCGCCAGCTGTCAGCTTTAGAAAGCGCGCGGTGGCAGAAATCGCTGTCAAAGCATACTACTGCAGTCATTTCCCAACAGCTTACTGCAGAGTGGAACCGCAACTATGGCCCGCGCATATTGATACCTGATGCCAACACGGTTGAAAACAACCTTAGCGGCTACATCAGCACGCGGCCCGGCCGGTGGGTGGTGGAGCTGGGTGCAGGTGCCAACAATAAGAGCATTACAACCTTTCGCACCAAGGCCCTTAACAGCCCGGGTGAGGCGGTGCAGCCTTTTGCCCAAAACCGAACCACGGCTACCGGCATGCTGGGCCTGGCCTACAATGCCAATGAATGGCTGATACTGAAGACCAATACCGCCACGGGACTACGCGCACCAAATCTTGCCGAGCTGTCTGCCAATGGCCTGCACGAGGGCTTTTACCGCTACGAGATCGGCGACCCGAACCTGCTCACAGAGCTAAACCTGAATACTGACTTTACTATCGAGGCAAACCACGAATGGGTCTTCGCTACCCTCTCCGCTTACTACAATACTTTCCATGACTACGTATACCTTGCTCCTACAACAGAGAACTATTTTTCCTTTCCCGTGTACCGCTACCGTCAGCAAAATGCGACCCTGGCCGGCGGGGAGGCTGCCCTAACGCTATCGCCGCCTCAGGCACGCCAATGGTCACTCACAGGTAGCTATGCGCGCGTGCAGGGCACATTGGCCAATGGCCAACCGATGCCATTTATACCTGCAGGGAAGTTCACAGGCACTTTGCGGTGGGAAAAATCTTTTCAGCATCGCATTAGTAATGCTTTTGTATCGCCTGAATATGTGTTTTCATCGCCACAAAACCATCCGGGACAATTTGAAACTGCCACGCCAGCCTATTACCTTGTTAACTTCAACGCTGGTATAACCATTTCTGCGCCCTCAGGCCGCTGGGTGCTGGGGGTTAGCGGCATCAACCTCACGAACGCAGCCTACTATGACCACCTTTCGCGCCTCAAGTATTACAACCTGCTCAATACCGGCCGAAACATCTCATTCTCGGTTCGTAAGTTTTTCCATTGAGCACAATTTCCTATTTTCATCGCTCAAACAACACCATCTATCGAAATGAAGAAGTTCTCATTCTACTCGCTTATAGCCCTTAGCCTGCTCACTGCATCCTGCAAAAAAGAAGAAGATGAAGGCAAGGTGCCCAACATCAGCTTCAAAGTTGCCAGCGGGTATGTCTCTTCCGATATCAGCCTCTCGAAAGACACAACGGTAACAGTAGGTATTATTGCTTCAAAGGCAGAGGATAAGGATGTACTTATTTCTTTTGATGAATCTGTAACCTACGATGCTGCTGCCACCGGCACCAGCGTATATTCAGAGTCCCTTACAGGCAGCAACGGCAACAATTACACCAAGGACATCTCCATTAAAACCCGCAGCACAGCCGGCACCGAGAAGTACACATTCACCGTCATCAACCGCGATGGACTGAAGAATTCTGTGACGCTGAAGATTACGGTTAACTAAAAGTACCAACAACTCTTAAAGACAACCGTGGCGGTCTGCCACGGTTGTTTTCGTTATGCCCGTCTGCCATTCCGCTCTCACAATTTCCGTCCTAACCGGGTCTCCTAAAGTATAGCCCCGCGCGCAGCAGGGACCCGGCGTAAATAATGCACTAAGTCAAATCTTCTTCCCGGCTACGCGACAAACCCTGCAGGGTGCCGTGCGGGTCGCGCCACCACAGGGCCACCCGATGAAGACCCGCCCGGGACGTATTTGGGGTTCCGGGTTTTCCTGAGGAAACTCCGGAACTACCAGGATATAATATCTGCATATCATACGTACCCTTCTAATACCGGTCCAAGTTGGAAAGATGCTTTTTTAAGTCAAAGCTATGACATACCTTTTCGTGGCATTAATCGAAATGGAACCGTTTGGCAGGTACATTATCGGCCGGGTCAGTACATCGTTCCACGACACTTTTCCCTTGAACTTGATTTCCGGTACGGAAGTATTATTTATACGCCCAAATAATCTAATTGTATGAAAATCAGGATCATCTTATTTTTTATTGGTTTCTTGTCATTTCAGTGTTTGTGCCATGGGCAGAATGCAGACAGAGACGCCATTTTCAAAACAGAAATTCGGCGTTTTATGGATACTGTAATACATAGAAATTCTGGCAAACTACCGTATGAAGTATTTCATGTAAAACTTTTCAACCAATATCCTGATACAAATACAATATGCTTTTCGATTAGTTATATCATGAATTATTTCGAAATAGACCATATAAAATTTGAAAAATATATTAGAATCGACAGTGCTTATGTATTAATTGATACAGGTGATTATACATATGCGACATTGTCAAACGATCATCTTCATGACATTGATTCTCAGTGTAGAAAATATTTGCAAAAAAAACTGTTTTCGCACAAATCGGCTTTCATAACTTCAGATCCCCCTGCAGCAAAAATCTGTATAGGTGAAAAGCTTGTAAATCGGAAATTCTATGAGATTGATAGCGACATGCCTGCAGAATTTTCCTCAGTCATATTGCCCACAGGATTTGTTGTGGAAAAAATCGACCCACCACTTGCTGCTGCTAGAAGATCCGATACTAAATCTCTCAAAGCCCAAAAATTAACAGACCTGTACGTTCAACTAAATTTCGGTAGCAATGGAGTTTATGAAAAGGAATTCTTCAAAGAGTTTCCCAGTAGCTATAAAGAGTTGAACTCGCTATACGGTTTTGAGAAAGACACACCCTCAATACTCTACTACAAGGCGGAAGACCACATACTACGGTTTTTCAGCACTGCGAATTCTGTCAGCGATACTGTTTTTTTCAGAAGAATAATTGCCATTGCTCTTGACGGGCATTGGGACGCAGATGCAATTAACTACTTCCAAAACAGGTTGCAGGAGCAAATTATCAAACGATTAGGTCTGACTGTTTACCTCCTTAGGAAGATGCCCAAAAAGGACGTTAAGAGTTTTTGGTTTTTCTATTTTGATGGGCCTCATCCCGACAAAGAAATATCAAAGGAGTTACAATCAATAAAAACAATAGATATGGGGATCTATGACCTTTGCGTTGGCGCACATAAAAAAGTCTTGAAAAAACGAGCGGATTAATTGTACGGCCATTCAGTCCCTGGTGCCCCTCGCCTTTCTTCCAAATGTTAGCGTACCGTATCCGGATCCGTCCTAGCCGGGTCTCCTAAAGCAGGGACCCAGCCTAAGCAGTTTACGATGGCCAATCTTTGCCCCAGTTGTGCGACAAACACTGCCAGGTGCCGTGCATGTCTCGCTGCCCACTGAAAATGCAAAGGAGACCCGCTCGCAACACGAAACACCGCCCACCCAATTCACAACTCCTAACTCAAATCTCACAATTGGCACATCTGCACATTACTTAATTTGCACATTAATCTTACCTTTGCAGCCGAATTTAACAAAAACGATATATGTCAAACAAAATTCACGAACTTCTCGGCGATAAGGCGTCGTACTATCTCGACCACACATGTAACACTATCAGCAAGTCTGATATCCATACTCCATCTCCGTCTCACCTGGACAACATCTGGACGCAGAGCAATCGTAACATTCAGACTATCCGTAGCCTGAACACGATCATGGATCATGGCCGCCTGGGTGGTTCGGGTTATGTATCTATTCTGCCGGTAGACCAGGGTATTGAGCACAGTGGTGGTGCTTCTTTCGCTCCAAACCCCATCTACTTTGACCCTGAGAACATAGTGAAGCTGGCTATAGAAGGCGGCTGTAACGCAGTAGCATCTACATATGGTGTGCTGGGTGCAGTGGCTCGCAAGTATGCACACAAAATACCTTTCATAGTAAAGGTGAACCATAACGAATTTATCAGCTACCCTAATAAGTTTGACCAGATCATGTTTGGCACCATAAAGGATGCATGGAACATGGGTGCGGTAGCTGTGGGTGCTACCATCTACTTTGGCAGCGACGAAAGCGCGCGCCAGATAGTGGAAGTAGCTAAGGCGTTTGAGTATGCACACGAGCTGGGCATGTCTACAGTTTTGTGGTGCTACCTGCGCAATGGTGCTTTCAAGAAAGACGGCGTGGACTACCACACCGCTGCTGACCTTACCGGCCAGGCAAACCACCTGGGCGTAACCATTCAGGCAGACATCATTAAGCAAAAGCTCCCTACCAACAACGGTGGCTACAACGCTATCAACTTTGGTAAGACAAGCAAACTGGTTTATGAAAAACTGACTACCGACCACCCGATAGACCTGGCACGCTACCAGGTAGCTAACTGCTACATGGGTCGTGTGGGCCTCATCAACTCCGGTGGTGAGTCTAAGGGCGCAACGGACATGGCAGAAGCAGTAATGACTGCCGTGGTAAACAAGCGCGCAGGCGGTATGGGCCTCATCAGCGGTCGCAAGGCGTTCCAGAAGCCAATGAAGGAAGGCGTGGCGCTGCTGAATACCATCCAGGACGTGTACCTGGACAAGTCTGTAACGATAGCATAATTCCTATAAAGATTATACTACAAACGGCTGCGCATGAGCGCGGCCGTTTGTATATCTTAGCGCCTCATTTTCAAAACAACACAATATTTCACCTCTGATGAAAAGTATACTCCTCGCCGTAATGGCGCTGCTAAGCCTTTCTGCACAAGCAAAAAAGAAGAAACCCGAACCTGCTTTCGCGAAAGGAGATTTTACGTTAATGGCAGGAACAGCCTATCCTGATGTACTCGGTTTTCAAGGATGGAAACCAACCGCTATTTTTACCGTTATCGGTGAGTACCAGGCATCACCCCGGTTCGCATTCGGCATACAATATCTGCTGAGCTACGCAACGGAACCATGGCGAACGATAAACACTTCTGTAAATAGTAGCCCGTACACATTTCAATATCGAAAAAAGGCAACAAACCACCTTGTTATGGCTACAGCCGAATATGCTTTTGTGAACAGGGGCAGAACCTCGCTTAGTTCGGGAATAGCTATAGGATATACGCCAGCACCCAGCGTATCAACGCAATACAGCGATAACATCAATCACACAAACTCTATCGTTTCATCGCGAGATTATGGCCATATAGCATTTCGCTTAAGGATACTGACGGCCAAAGTAAAACTCACGGACAATTTCGGTGTATATGGGGGGCTAGGCTATGGAATAGATGGCCTTTTCGCTCTGGGCGCACACTATACTTTCAAACATAAAAAATAGCTAACTCAAAGTGTAAATTCCAAATCACAAATTCCCAATTCCTAATTCCCAATTCCCCAAAAACCTAATTCCCAACCGGATAGTACTTCTTCCCTGCCAGCCATTCGTCAACACATATTTCCACGTCGGGTGCTTTGGCGGCATTGTATTCGATAGTGACCGTTTTGTATCGCTCGGGCGAAATAGAAATGTAGTTATTGCTGTAGAACACAGGCATAATGCGCTTCTTCGTCTTCCTATCTACCAATGATATGCGGTTGAAAAAAGAGAGATTGGCATCAGAGCGGTTCTTGATAAGTACTTCTATATTACCAACGCTTTTCCGCGTAGCAGTAACCTCAAGCGCAGCAGGCGACAGATGATTGAGCCAGTTATAGCTGCTGTCTGCCCCGGGAAACCAATAAGTGTTATCATCCAGTATGTTCTTAGTACCAGCCTGGTACAAGCGCAGCGACATAAAGGCACCACCCGTGCTGTCCTCCCCATCCAGCCTGCGGTCCAGGTCGGGGGCCTTGGCTATCATCATGCAGGTATCTGCAGGTATAACGTAGGTAGAGTCGTTAACACCCTGAATAGAGGTGTGCCCCTTGGTGATGCTATACCACAATTTCACCTTCTTCTCCACGGGTTCGTCATTCACCACCATCACCGTCTGCCATTTAGGATCATACATCACGTGCAGCGGTTTTGCCCCTTCTGCCAGGCCAAACATACAGGCGTTAGGGTCCAGGTACACATCATACATCTGCCCCACCATGGCGGTCCATGGGTTCTGCGTTTTCCAGACCATCACCCCTGTATACCAGTCCCACTTATGTGAGCGGAAGCCCTCCATCAGCGCACGGTATTGGTTGTAGTTTACCATCTGGGCTTTCCTGGTGAAGTCTACCACATTCTTTAACTGTCCATAGCGCGCAACTGCGGAATCATAAGCGCAGTATTTATGATACTCCCATACACTATCCACACTCCACTTGCCGGTACGTTCATTATAAAGCGGCTGCACCAGGTTGCGTGATGGTATGAACCGCTCCAGCGACTCTATATCGCCTACACCTACTGAGCCTATCTCAGAATTGAAGCCCCATGACTTGTGCTCCCAAAAGTAGCGGTCGTCCTGTAATACGTATGGCCCATCATGCGCTGCCAGGGACATGCTATCGTCATTAGAGTATTCGAAGAAATAGCGTGTGCCATCCAATACTTTGAGCTGCGTTTTCAGTTCAGCAAGCAGGTCTGCCGGGGGCCTTATCTCATTGCCACCGCACCACAGCGCCAGTGATGGATGGTTGCGCAGCATCTTTATCTGATCAACAGCTGAGGCGAGCCAAAGCTTATGATCGTCGGGATAGTTGCGACGGGTGGTGGTGTCGTCGGCCTTGTATGTATCGTACCAGCGGCCATTGCAGTCGCCCGTCATCCAGAAGTCCTGCATCACCAGTATACCATATTTGTCGCACGCGTCGTAGAACTCAGGCCGCTCAGTGATGCCCCCACCCCATACGCGGATCATATTCAGGTGCATATCCCGGTGATAGCGCACCTCGGCATCATAGCGATTATCGTCAAAGCGCAGCATGGCATCCGCCATTATTCGGTTAGCGCCCTTTACAAACATGCGCTGGCCGTTTACATATATCTCGCGGCTTTGTGTGTGTTCGTTCCAGGCGGTCGTCACTTCGCGGATACCGAAGGGCACCATCTCCTCATCTGTGATACCAATGGCATCGGCAAGGAAGCGCACCTTGATACTACTCATGTCCTGCGGGCCCATACCTGCGGGCCACCAAAGCTTAGGTTCTTTCACCGTTATGGGCATCAGTTCCGCACCTTCGGTATTCATGGGCGGCACAGAGATACGTTTTTGTGTGGTGCGGCCATCCAGCTCGCATTGCAGCACGCCGTGCAACACGCGGTTAGTCCAGTTCATCACATCTGCAGATACGGTAACCACAGCAGGCTCCTGTTTACCACCCACTGTGCGCTTGCCGGGAACATTGGTGCGCACGTGCACATCCTGCACATCGGCAGACCGGGCATGGTAAATGAACACCTTGTCCCAAATGCCCGTATTGCGGTCGTGGATGGGTTGTGTCCAGTCCCAGCCTGCAGCAAACTGGTTGGTAACATCCTTTGCTATTGTGCCGTCGCCACCTTGCCCTCCGTTAGGATTTCCCGGATGATCGGGAGGGTAAACAATGATGGCCACGCGTGTCTTGCCGTCCTTGTCCATGTGGGGAGTGAGGTCGTAGCGGTGACGAAGGAACATCCCATACTCACGCTTCTTGTTCAGTTTCCTGCCATTGGCATAGATGTCAAAACTATAGTTGACACCACGCAGTGCCAGGATGACATGCTCAGTAGGTCCGGGCTTCTCTTTTATGTCTGCCACAAACCAATAGGTGTAGTATGCCGCACCGGAGTCATAAAGATCTGGCAGAAGCTTGTTGTTCATGCCAAAATATGGGTCAGGTATTTTCTTATTGTAGAGCAGGTTTGCAAGTACCGTACCCGGCACCACAGCAGGCATCCAGTTGTCCAACTTTGCGTCAGGCTTAGACAACTCTTCGCCTGTCAGCGTTACCTCGCCGGCACGCTTGCAGTGCCAGCCCTGCCGCAATTCATGCATCTGCTGGGCGCCGGAGTTGGCACCCACACAAATAAAAAGACAGAGCCACAGGGCTTTCCATACATTACCGCTCATAATGAATTGTGCCGCAAAGTAATGCAGTAGGCGGTAGTTTCAAAAAAGGAAGTCCTCAACGCTCATTCGGTCTCACCCTCTCTTTTTGGAGAGGGACGGGGTGAGGTTCTTACCGCGCAATAAACACCGGTATCTTCACCAGGTGGCGCACGGTGTTTACCGTTTCGCCGTACAGGATGTCCTTTGCCGCACCATGGCCATGGCTACCTATTATCAGCAAGTCGCAGCCGGTTTCGTTCACCAGGCGAGCTATCTCTGCCGCACGGTCTTTATAGCCAAGGAGGCCGGTAGCTTTGTAGCCTTGTGCCTCCATCATCTGCACGTACTTGTCCAGGTTTGCCTGGTCCTTGCGGGTTTCGTAATCGTGGGCGTCGCTGCCCATTATGCGGGCTGATGCACTCTCTACCACATGTATCAGTACAAAGGATGCCTCGTGCATATTGAGGTGCAGACCGTATTGCAGTACGTAGCGGTCATTGTCGCTGAAGTCCAGCGCCAGGGCTATCTTCCTGAATGGTGCTGCCGCCTCCTCTACCGTCGCCTTGATATTCTCATGCACGCTGATGTTGGCCTCGCGCCGCTGCAATATCAGCGGGTAAACAATGGTGATGAGCAGCACTACCCCAATGAAGACCACAAACAAAACCACCAGCCCTTGCACCCATAAATTGTCCGTGCCACGCATCCACTCTGCCACGCTTTCACCGAACAGTTTCAGGTTCAGCACTATGATAACGGCAGCTATAGCCCATGCTGCCAGCTTCGTAAACGGCTTTATGGCAAACTCGCCCATCTTCTTCCTGTCGCTCACAAAGTGTATGAGCGGAACAACAGCAAATGCAAGCTGCATGCTCAGCAGCACCTGGCTGAAGATGAGCATCTCATCTACCATGCCCTCGCCCCAAACGAAGAGCACTATCACTGCCGGCACAATGGCCAATAGCCGCGTAATAAGGCGGCGCAGCGCGGGGTTGATGCGCAGGCGCAGGTAGCCTTCCATCACTATCTGTCCTGCCAGTGTGCCTGTTACGGTAGAGCTTTGACCAGCGGCTATCAGCGCTATGGCGAAGAGTGCGGGGGCAAACTTATTGCCCAGTAGCGGGGCCAGCAGTTTATGCGCATCCTGCAGGGAAGCCACCTCGTGCAGGCCTGCCGTGTAGAACACCGCTCCTGCCAGCACGAGGATAGCTGCATTTACGAAGAAGGCCATATTCAGCGCTATGGCGCTGTCAATATTATTGAGCTTTATGGCACGCTTAATGGATGCCGGGTCGCGGCCTATCTTACGTGTCTGCACCAGTGCAGAGTGGAGGTATAGGTTGTGCGGCATTACTGTGGCGCCTATGATGCCAATGGCAATGAACAGCGCCCCCTCTCCAGGCAAAGATGGTGCAAAGCCTTTTACGACGTCACCAAGATCGGGTTTGGCAAAAAACATCTCTACCAGGAAGCAGCCACCTATAATAGCTACGAGGGTAATGATGAACGCCTCCAGCTTACGCATGCCCAGCCGCTGCAGGTAGAGCAGCAGCACAGTATCAAACAAAGAAATGAGCACACCCCACAACAACGGCATATGGAATAGCAGATTGAGCCCTATGGCCATGCCAAGCACCTCTGCCAGGTCGCAGGCGGCGATGGCTATCTCCGCCAGTATGTAGAGTACGAAATTGACTGCGCGGGGATAAACCTCCCTGTTGCATTGCGCCAGGTCGCGGCCCTGCACTATGCCCAGCCGTGCACTAAGCGACTGCAGCAGCAGGGCCATCACATTGCTCATGAGTAGCACCCAGATGAGCGCATAGCCAAACTTGCTGCCGCCTGCCAGGTCCGTAGCCCAGTTGCCGGGGTCCATGTAACCCACGCTTACCAGGTAGGCAGGCCCAAAGAAGGCGAACACCTTCTTCCAACGCCCCTTGGCAGCAGCAGGATTTACCTGCCCATGCACCTCGCTAAGTGAATTTTCTATGCCGGATTGGCTCATTTGCGCGGCAAAGCTAAATACAAAAATTAGGAGTCCCTAATTTTATTCTTATATTCCAATGTTAAAATCCCAAATCCCAAATCCCAAATCCCAAATCCCAAATCCCAAAGGACAATGGACAATGGACAATTTCCAAAAAGGCAAAAACCCATGCGGTGAGGGTATATTATACCCGAATTTCGTTTTTTCCGGCTTTTTGTATTTTTCAGCTGGCTGTAATGCGCTCCTGTATTGATTATGCTATTATTTTTTAATTTCTAAACACTTCTACTAGCTTCTAAAAATTGCTAAACGTTGCGTAAAAACTGCTGAGAATTGCTAAGAGTTGCTAAGAGGTTGAACCTTGATTCATAGGACTCTCCGCGTCGGGCAAGTTTAAGGATTTAAGGATTTGTATGGCCGCAGAGTACTCACGTGACTGTACTCCCTATTGTATTTGAAATCCGAAGGCTCTTAAACTCGAAAAACAAGCTTTGCGACACAAAGGTAAAACGGGCGTTTTTCATTTGGCGCTGAAGGAGGGAAATTGTGCATATCTTTTGGTGGAGGGAAAGATCTTTAGTACTATTTATTGTCAAGCGAACTCCGAATTCCGTTCGCAGAAAGGCGTCTTATAATAAGTTCCTGATGCTCTGCGGAACATCAGGAACAACGAGGAAAACACTAATCGCAAGAGATTGGCGGATACTCCTTAGATGTACAATTTAATTTTAAGTACCAACCGCACACAAATTTGATAGAGCCAACAGATTTAGCAGTAGCCGTATCAATGAAAATAACTTTTGTATAACTCTCGCCGCAATACTCAACTACAATTCTTGATCTAAACAACATAAACAAGAAATCTCGCAATTCAGAATAAGACTTATCAAGATCGTCCAACTTTATAAAAAAGACTTCTTTTGCTCGGTCGATATCCATCTCAAATCCATCTAAACTAAAACGGAAATTATAGCCGATCTTACCCCAACCTCTATAAGTCAGCGATAAATAGTTTTCAAATGATAATTCGTCAATAAAAAAATCCACATTGTCAAATAATGGTAGGACATTCAATTCTATCAGTACTTGGTTTACTACATCAATCTGACGGACTATCTCCTTACAGTAGTGCATATTTTCATGGTTTCTTTTTCAGTTGCTGGTTAGTATTCTTCACGAACAGCCACGAGCTAGTCAAAGATAAATAGGTGTAACGAAGTTCGTATCTGTATGCCGTGCGGCGATACTTTGAGGCAGGTGTTATTATACCGCCGGGTCCTTGCTACACGCTGGCTATGCTGAAGAGACGCGGCGCAGACGGAAAATTGTCCCTATCTGTGTTCCACTATTACCGTATCGCTCACCAGAATATTGTTCCTTTTATCCAGCAATAAGTAGATACTCGAGTACTCCGCATCTTCATAGTATGGAAATACCGGCCGCAGAACCTTCATCTTCATTGCGGGAAGCTCAATGAAAGAACTAAAAGTATCAACTGTCCTTTGCCCCTGATGCTGCATACTTATCAATGCTGTCATGTTCATAGAATCAGGAGCAGAAGCAAAAAGGAAAGCAAGCGCAACAGAATCTTTACCCTCTAAGCCAATGTGGCTCATTTGGGCAGAGAGTACCGGGTGACCATCTGTTCGAATGACGTTTCTCGTACTGTCGAATGCGATTGTCCAATCGGCTTTCGGCTTTCTACCTGAGACTACCGGGTCGGTAAACCATGCAAACGCTTCCAATTTACCGTTGGAGGAATACCCTTCCATTGGCCCTATAACATTTCCTCGGTAAACGTTCATTTTCAGTTGTAGGATACCTGACGGATAGTACGATAGGAAGACACTATCCCTTACATCAGCTTTATAAAACTCAACTATCCTCCTCCCATCATTCAGCACTTGCTCTCTAATGCCATCAGTAAGATAGCCGGTATCCGTTTTGAGTAATCGCTCCTTAAGCACACAGACGCCCCCCTTATACACCACTTTGGTTTTGTGTGTCGCATCTTCGTCAATAAATTGCTCTCCATCGTTTTGGCCTGATGCAATATGCGCAATAGAACAAAGTAGCAGTAGATGGACAAATCTGACGACAATTGATGCCCAAAATCTGTTTTGCCTTTTCTTACGAATAATCATGACTTAAAAATGAAGGTAACTATATAGTTTAGTGTACCAAGAATAACAATAATACATAACATTTCCGCACGCCGCTCAATCGAGCGGTTTTTTTATTCCAAAAACTTCAAAAAACAAACGTATGAAAAATACAGTATTCATTAACAACTACAATAACTACATCAGCAACGAGGCTGTATCTGCAATGTTCAATGACATCAGCATTGACCCTCAATTTAACTTCGACAAGGAAGTTACAATATCATTGTGGCACCTGAGCAAAACCGTATCGGGATACGGACACTGGCGCATTGCCGTTGAACTTGAACTCAACGAGCGGAAACTAACTATCAGCACCACAACTACCGACAGCATGGCTATTGACGACTACAATTCAGAAGATGGCGACATGGACGGTGATTATAACGAGGAAACAGAAGAATGGGATGATGATGCAGAGGAACGCCGTCCAAGAGGATTCCGCAACCTGTTAAGCGAGTGTGTCCGGGATAACGAACAAGAAATTATAGACTTCATACTGGAAGTAGCGGAAAATGACGATGAAGAATAACACAACCGCCTGTTTCGGCAGGCGGTATTTATCCTTTGTTCTCTTTATCTTCATTTCCTAAATGCACATTATACATGAAAGAAATAGTTGCAGTATCAAACTTCAATACTTTCTTTGAAATGCTATCGGCACTGCCTGACGATACCGCCTGCCGTCTTTACCTTGAACAAATACTTTGGAACGGAATACCCACTTGCCCCATCTGCCAGTGTAAAGAACATTACAAGCTGACCACCAAAGGCGAGTTCAAAGGGCAATACAAATGCAAAGACTGCAAAAAACGCTACACAGTAGCAATAGGAACCATCTTTGAAGGCTCTCACATCCCATATCGCAAATGGTTTATAGCCATCTTCCTGTTTCAGGCTCACAAAAAGGGGATAAGCTCACTACAACTGCATCGGGATTTAGGACTGACACAAAAAACCTGTTGGTTCATGCTCCATCGAATACGCAAAGTAATGGGCGTTACCGATGAAGAAGCGCAGATGGATGGCACCGTACAACTCGATGAAAGTTTCGTAGGCGGAAAGAATAAAAACAGGCACCACGATAAGAAAGTGCCGCACTCACAAGGCAGGGCTTTCATTGACAAAACGCCTGTTTTGGGTATGCTGCAACAACCAGTAAAGGAAGTGATCGAGCGACCACACAAAGTAATACCGGGCAAGATTGTAAAGGAAACAATCTATCACAAAACAGCCGTAGTAAAGTGCAAGGTTGTTCCCAACACGCAAGGGGAAACACTAAAGCCCATCATCAATAAACACGTCAAAGATGGCAGCATAGTGGTATCAGATGAATGGATGGCATATCACGGACTGAACGCCAAATATGACCACCGTGTAATTGACCATCGGGCAAAGCAATACGTTGACCAGGCAGGTAACACGACCAATGACCTCGAAGGATTTTGGACATGGCTAAAACGCAGCAACATGGGTATCTACCACGTTATGAGCCGAAAACACCTGCAAGCATACGCCAACGAAAACGCATTCAGGTACAACAATTTCAGGCTAAAAGACAAGCCACGTTTCGACCTTACATTGCAGCAGTCCAACACCCCACGGCTTACCTACAAACAACTCATAGGTAAGAAGTAACTCCCACACATCAAATCATTCACAGCCGCTACTCTCACAGGTAGCGGCTTAACTCGTTTCTATTTCTTAACAACAAAAACCAAAACAAAATGGAAAAGCAGAAAATTGATCCCCGAATTGACAGTATGATACCTTTAGAGTATAGGAGTATCAAATCACTTTTGAATGCGGAAAAAGTGAACGAACACTACAAAGAATGCTTACCAATCCCATTGAGCGATTGCGTAAAAAAAATGCCCGACTTGGAAACTAAAAGGTTCAACATGCAGCCATCTTTCAAAAGCGTATTGGAAAGGCATAAAATGGACAATGAAACCCTATCTAAATGGGCAGAAGCCTTCAATCGCTTGCTGGAAAAACAAGGCGTAACCGAAATGCAAATAAACAGTTGGTTTGGAAAATTCGCATACTGGCTACGTTTTGAAGATACAGCAGCTAATCCCGAAGACCGCAATTAGTCCTTATACTTTTCATTCAAGTATTTGATATAGTCGTCTTGCTTATAATCCTCATTTAACCCTGAATCGGTTGCAAGTTCACCTTTATCGGCGTTCATTTGATACACCCGCATCTCAACGAGCAGATACAAAATTGCATCCAATTTCTTATCAGACGGGATAGTTAGTTTCTCAACTGGCATAATATAAAGTTTGTTACAATGTACAAACATTATAGACGGTTTACAACCTGTAAACAAACAAAAATCTATATCAACCCTCCCTGTACTTCCCTACTTTTAATCAGCCATCACAAAGTATCGCCAAAGCAAAAGCCCCGCAACCAATCATTGCGGGGCTTTCTTTATCAAATGTCTTTCGTGAACAGCGTAGATACCATGAACCCCACAAGGTAGATTATACCAAGACCTACCATGCCGATAGCCACAACGTGAGTAGTATAGCTGAAGTCCAGCAGGTGCCACATATTATACAGCACACTGCCACCATCGTACACGCATACTGCCATTGTAAGCCATGCAGCAGTTAGCCTAAGCCAGCGATATTCAAATATCGCTATCAGATAGGATAAACCCTTACTGAGCCCAAGCGCACCCAGCGTAATAATTGCAGTACCCAACGAAAAACCGACCAGCAGCAGAAACAGCAGATTGAACTCAGACAACCAAACCGAAAACGATGTAAACGCCCAGTAATACACCCAAAAGGCGAATATCATCAGCGGAACATACAGTACGAAAAACGACAACCTTAATACTATACCATGCTTCATATCATTGCGTTTTTCATGGTTACTTTAATGAACAGGATGCACCAACATAATTGTTACCTGAATGAGCACGACCGTATGTGATCCACATGTACCCCTGCTGACTATCACATTTGTTCCGTGCATAGGCACCATCAATGCCGCTATACTTGTATGTCATTGTCGTGTCCTTGTATGTGGGGTTGGCAACGCTACCACCCATCCACCGCAGCGAACAAACGCAACTGTAACCGGACGAAGAAAGGGATGAACTACTGCTTTTTGAGCAGCTACCGGCGAGCATAGCTCCAGCCAGTAAGGCAAGAATTGTGTGTTTCATTTTTTGGCGTATTTAGTGATGAACAAAAAAATAGCGTAACTGAAATCAATATCGCCATCACAAGGCTCGCCAAAGCCCTTTTACGCAATAAGATACAGCTACGCCATTACTTAGCGTACTACATCCATATCGTTGCGTAAAAGTTGAATTTTGGCGATTCTGTAATGGCAACCCTATGTTATAATACTAACAATCTTTATATTTAGTCTATCTTCACGTCATTGTTAAAAACTTGCATTATAAAGTTTTTTCCTTTGCAAGTTAAAGCAAACTGCTTTAACTTTACTAAACTTTTTAGCGTATGAAAGCCGCAACTAACAAGCAAAAAAAAGGTCTGACAGATGCCGAACTTATGATTAAGTACGGCAACCTGAAAGCACCTTTCAAAAAAGCAATCACAAAAATACTCACTACCAAAGTGCAAACCACTTCGGTAAAAGCTGCTCAATAATCTCTCCATTCGCAGCAATTCATATACCGCTTTTCTGCGGTACACTAAACTATATAGTTACCAAAATGAATATAGGAAGCACTCAGGTATCTATGTTACTTGCTGGTAAAGAACTCCGTAAAGTAAAAAGACTTTACTTTTCCACTGCTGCCGTGTCGCTCACTACAATTCTATCCTTGTTATCCAGCAACAAAAAGACTCCTGAGTACCGGGCATCTTTGTAGAAAGGGTATCTCTTTTTAAGTATCATCATTTTCATGGGTGGAAGTTCAATAAAGGAGCTAAATGTATCAATCTTACTTTCTTTCAATCGTTGCGTTCTAACCAAAAAAATTGTGTGCATAGAATCCGGAGATGGCGAAAAGAAAAAAGAGAGCGTTACTGAATCACTCGTTTGGGTTTCACGATCGCTCATAAGTGTATGTACTATCGGCTGACCGAGCTCGGAGATATTTTTACCCGAGCTGTCACGAATTAAAGACCACTTTGGCAAATTTGCTTTTCCGGGATATGCGGGCATAGTGAACCATAAGAAAGCCTCCAGCCGCCCATTGGAAAAATACCTATGTGTCGGACCGATAATGCCTCCTTCGTACAATAGGACTTTACTATTTAGCACGCCTAATGCATCATACACCAATATGAGACTATCCGGATGCCCAACTTTATAGTATTCAACTTGTTTAGTTCCATCATCAAATATTTCTTCTCTAATTCCATCTTTGGCATAACCTGTGTCCGTCTTCAGTAAACGCTCCTTTAGAGTACGCACACCATCTTTGTACACTACCCTTGTAGTGTGTGTAGCATCTTCGTTTATAAAATACTCTCCGTTCTTTTGGCCACATGCCAATAGGGCAATAGAACAAAAGAGCATAACATGAACAAATTTGACAAAAGATTTTGCCGTAAGTCTGTTTTGTCGGTCGCATGCAAGGCCCATATCTAATATGTGAATATAGAGAATCTCTGTAAGAGTCTCATAGTCGCTGGTTGTCGGTGAGGAACACTAATTGCAGACAAGCACCTCCCCCTACACATACCACCACTCCGGCACATCTGAAAGCACCACCTCGGCTTTGCTTAGGAATTCGTGTTCGTGGTGAGTGCTGAATTTCATTTCATCGCCTTTCCAGATAGACCATATGGTGCTCTTTCCTGACTGGAACCTTTTGAAGGTCCACTTGCCGCTGCTGCAGGTATATAGCCTGTCTGTTACCCGTTGCCACTCCATCCCGGTCATGCAGGCAATTTACGGCAGCGGTATGCGCCCCGCCAATACCCCCGGCCTAATTGTGGATAAGTTCCCTCATACCGGAAAAATTGTTCTTTTTCGCAACGTACATTTGTATAGGCACATAGATGAGGCTGCGGGTATAGTTGCTGCATTATAAATATCTTTGTGCCCTTTCTAAAGTATGTCTGACTATATAGTATCTGCGCGGAAGTACCGGCCCCAGACCTTTGACACGGTTGTGGGACAGGAGCACATAACCACTACCCTGAAAAATGCCATCAAGAATCACCACCTGGCACACGCCTACCTGTTTTGCGGTCCGCGTGGTGTGGGCAAGACCACCTGTGCGCGCATACTGGCCAAGACCATAAACTGTGAGAGCCCTACTGCTGATGTAGAGGCGTGCGGAACCTGCAGCACCTGCACCAGCTTCAGGGACAATACTTCGTTCAACGTTTTTGAGCTGGATGCCGCCAGCAACAACTCCGTGGAGGACATTCGCGAGCTTACCAACCAGGTCCGCTTTGCCCCGCAACACGGGAAATACAAGATATACATCATTGATGAGGTGCATATGCTGAGCGCCTCGGCCTTCAACGCGTTTCTGAAGACGCTGGAGGAGCCACCGCCATATGCCATCTTTATCCTGGCCACTACGGAGAAGCATAAGATACTGCCTACCATCCTGAGCCGCTGCCAGATATTTGACTTTAAGCGCATTACAACCAACGATATCGTGGACCACCTGGCGGGTATTGCTGCCAAAGAAAGCATGATAGCCAATGAGGCGGCGCTGCACGTGATAGCCCAGAAGAGCGAAGGCTGTATGCGCGACGCGCTGTCTATGCTGGACAGGATAGCCAGCTTCACCAATGGCATGCTGACGTATGCCAACACTATGGAGCACCTGAACCTGCTGGATGCTGATTTTTACTTCCGCCTCACGGATGCCATGCTGGCGCAAGACGTATCTACAGTGCTGCTACAATTTGATGCTGCACTGGAACGCGGCTTTGAAGGCGATGTGATCATTACCGGCCTGGCAGAGAACTTCCGCAACCTGATGCTGTGCAAAGATGCCCGCATGGCCAAGCTGCTGGATGTGCCCAACGACCTGAAACCCCTCTATCATGAAAAGGCCAACCAGGCACCACCATCATTTATAATCTCTGCGCTGAACGTACTGAACGACTGCGAACTAAACTATAAGAGCGCTACCAACAAGCGCCTGCATGTGGAGCTGGCCCTGATTCGCCTTTGCTACCTGCTGCAGTTTACCAAACCCGGTAGCGGCATGCAAGTGGCTGAGGCCGGAGAAAAAAAAAACTCTGATACCGTAGCGCCTCCACCCCAGCCCTCTTACCAGGCTCCTGTGGCCCGTGAAGCTGAGGCGACATACAATTCGGCACCTGCGCCACAACCCGCGCCGGCACCGCCACCACCCCCTGCCCCGGTGCAAGCGCCTGCACCAAGGCCGGCACAGGTAATGCAACAGTCTGCGCCAGTGCACGAGCCAGTGATACCGCACTCTGCACCCGCTCCGCCGCAGGCTTCTCCCGTTCCCCCTGTGCCGCAGGCAGCACCCGCACCCGCTCCGCCGCAGGCATCTCCGGCACCTGCATCGAGAAAGGTATCGATGGGTCTGCTCAATAACCTGGACAGTGAGATATCGGCTGCCGCCAGTCGCCAGCAAGGCCCTGTGGAGATAGCATATGAGCCTGCACTGGCAGTGTTTGAAGCGTTTAAAGAGCAACTGAAAGCGGCAGATAAGACAATGCTCTATGCCCAGTTTAACCTGGTGAAGTTTGAGGTGCACCCACCGGACGAGGTGAGAATAATAACCCCGAGCGAGCTAACCGACACCTACATCAAGGAGCTGCGTAACCAGATCATCGACTTCTACTACACCACTGCCCGCATGAAGGTGCGGCTTACGACTGTGATAGTGGAGGAAAAAACCGCTGAGGACGAGGGTACACGCGTGCTAAGCAAAAGCGAAATGTTTGAGGCAATGGCAGCAGTGAACCCTAACCTGGCCAAGCTGCGCGCAGGACTGGGGATGCAGATAGAGTATTAAACCTTTTTCTATCGGTAATTAAGCTCTATCCGGTAACGTTAATACCGGCTAATTAGTAACAGTCATTTCCTTAAAAAAATCTACTTTTGATGTCCTAAAACCAGAACAAACACATGGCTGAAGCAATACGCATGCCCCTTCTGAGCGATACGATGAAAGAGGGCGTGATAGCGGAGTGGCACAAGAAAGTGGGCGACACAGTAAAGTCGGACGATGTAATAGCAGAAGTGGAGACCGATAAGGCTACCATGGAGGTAATGCCATACGTAGACGGCACACTGTTATATATAGGTGTAGAAAAAGGTAAGGGCGTTCCAGTAAATGGCATCATGGCCATCATAGGCAAGCCGGGCGAGGATTTCCAGTCAATACTGGACGCAGAAGGTGGTAACAACAGCAGCGCAGCACCAAAAGCCGAGCCTGCCGCACCTTCGACACCGGCTCCTGCAGCCGCGCCTCAACCAGTGGCCCAGCCTGCACCAGCCCCACAACCGGAAGCGACCACCGAAAGTGATGACCGCGTAAAAGCATCGCCACTGGCAAAACGCCTGGCTGAAGAAAAAGGCGTAAATATCAATGCAATTAAAGGTTCAGGCGACAATGGCCGCGTGATAAAGCGCGATGTAGATAGCTACACTCCTGCCGCACAGGCAGCAGCGCCCGCCGGCAAGGCTGCGCCACAGATACCATCGTTTACACCTACAGGTGAAGAGGGCTACACTGATACAAGCCTGTCACAAATGCGCCGCATAATAGCACAGCGCCTTTCAGAGAGCAAGTTCAGCGCGCCACACTTCTACCTGCGCATGACGGTGACCATGGACAAAGCCATGGATGCCCGCAAGGCAATAAACAATGTATCGCCCGAAAAGGTATCGTTCAACGACCTGGTGATAAAGGCGAGCGCTATGGCTCTGCGCAAACATCCGGCAGTAAACAGCTCATGGATGGGCGATTTCATCCGCCAGAACCACCACATACACATAGGTACGGCCGTGGCTGTTGACGAGGGTCTGATAGTTCCTGTAGTGCGCTTTGCCGACCAAAAGTCGCTCTCGCAGATAGCGGTGGAAGCAGGCACGCTGATAGAAAAGGCGCGTACCAAGAAGATTCAGCCACAGGAATTTACCGGCAACACGTTTACCATCTCTAACCTGGGTATGATGGATATTGATGAGTTTACAGCTATCATTAATCCGCCCGATGCATGCATACTGGCGGTAGGCAAGATAACCCCTACGCCTGTAGTGGAAGACGGAGCCGTGGTGGTGCGCCACCTGATGAAGCTGACCCTGAGCTGCGACCACCGCGTGGTGGACGGAGCAGTAGGTTCCCGCTTCCTGCAAACGCTGAAGACCTACCTGGAGAACCCGGTAACAATGCTTGCATAACGCAAACAGTCGCATTAGTGCGATAAATAATAATAAATATACAGCCTGCAATTGATGTTTATGTATCAGTTGCAGGCTGTTAAATGTTTAGCCACCTGACAAAAAACACCCTATTGCACGCTTATTTGTCTATCTTTGCTTTTTCACAGATTAAGGTTACAATAATATTTTAAAATCAATTTCAGATGTCATTACTGAATATCTTCCCGCAGTTGTTGATGGGTATGCCCAATTCGGGTGAGCTGATGATACTTTTGCTTATCATCGTGGTGTTGTTTGGAGGCAAGAAAATCCCTGAGCTGGCGAGGGGGTTGGGTAAGGGCATCCGTGAGTTCAATGATGCCAAGGACGGCATTAAGAATGAAATTGAATCCGGTCTGAAAGATAAGGACAGGAATCCCGGTACAAACGCATAAATTAGCGTTAGCTACCCTTTTTTACTATTGGTTTATTGGCTTCCCTCTTTTTTGAGGGTTGCATGCTTCACCGCTTAAACAACGATAAAACATGCAACACAAGATTATTTTGCTGTTTTTTGCAGGCCTGTTCGCAACCGGCAGGGGCGTCTATGCCCAGAGGGCCGGCAGCAAAATAAAGGTTTCCTCATCCGCCGTTTATACCGGCGACAAAAAGACGCTGGGCGAAATAGCGCCGCCCAGCGAGAAGACTGCTCCCAAAGAAAGTGCAACACAGCCTGTAAAAACTGCACCCGCTACGGAAAACCTTACTGAAGTAAAAACCTTGGCCACATCGGAGACGCCAACTGCAAAGCAAACGCCTGCCGCATTACCCAAGGCGGTGCTTGACCCCGCGGCAGCAATAACTGCGGAACCGGCGCCTAAACAGGAAAATCACCTTAAATATGGCCCGGTGCCACTGGCGGGTACCAAATCTTACTTCAAGGAAAAGAACGAGTATGTAAACAACTACGTGCGCACCTACCTGGAAGCGCACAACAGCACACTGAGCCATGTGCAGGCAAACAGCACGCAGCCGTTTTCCGTTATTGACAATGTGCTGGAACAAAAGCAACTGCCAAAGGAGCTGAAATACCTGGCGGTGATAGAGTCTGCGCTGAACCGTAAAGCGGTGTCGCGCGCAGGTGCTGTGGGTCCGTGGCAGCTCATGGAGTCTACAGCAAAGATGATGGGTCTGTCTGTGAACCGTCACAGAGATGACCGCACAGACTGGTATAAGTCTACTAACGCTGCTACCAAGTACCTGGAGCTACTTTATAGCCAACTAGATGACTGGTTGCTGGTGATAGCCGCCTATAACAGTGGCCCCACACCGGTGCAGCGCGCCATAGACCGTACAGGCAGCCGCAACTTCTGGGACATTAAAGAACAGCTACCCCGCGAAACACAGGGGCACGTGCTCGCATTCATTGCCACAGCCAGCATATTTGAGAATCTCAGCAAGTTTATAACACTTGGAAGCATTCCGGTAGATTTCAAATTTGGCAAGGAAGAGGAAACGCCTGTAAAAAAGGAGGCAATCCTGGGCAAGCCCGGCAGTATACCCAGCCCCGCACCTGAAGGAGCAGCACCTTCTACAACCACGCTACCTGTGAAGAAGGCACCATTTACCGACGAGGAACTGAAGAACATGTCCATTGTGCGTATCAAAGAACCGATACACCTGGAAATGATGGCACAGGAACTCGGCATCGATAAACATCTGCTGACCCGCTGGAACGCCGACTACGATCTTTTTGTTTACAATACCTACCCCACCCCATTCTATAACCTGCGCATACCCAAGGACAAGCTGAACAGCTTCATCAGCAAGCAAGACCATCTCATCAAAAGGTCGCATGCGATCTATTCGCAGAATTAGATTTTTTACCTGGCACGTTGAGATTGAATCCAACATACGCGGTCCAGGAACTTATCTTTTGAAGATCACTTTATCATGATTGAATTCGCGCCACTGCCTGAAAAAATTCTGCCTTACGACCGGAGCAGCTATATTGCATATTTATCTGACGAAGTAGATTCGGAATGGCAAGGCGTTTCATTTCAGATTGACAGCTCGCGTGGGCATGTTTCTCAGGAAGGAGCGTTAGCGGAGTACAAAAACCTTACAGAAAACACAATACAACAATTTGACGGCGAGGATCATTGGGTTGTAAACCACGACGATAAGGATTTAGCTTGGTTGCGAGCGGGTAGTGAGCGATTAGCTGCACTCTCGGCAGCATTCTCATCAAATGGTGTCGCAGGAAATTTTACAGGGGCATTAATTGTTGATAAAAACCAACTGATTGGCTTACTTGATGACCTTATTCTGTACCCTTATATGCTATCATACAAAAACATTGACATATCACATGGCAAGATTCCATTCGTCATTAAAATATCCAGTCACTTCAATGTTGATTTGCTAACTCCAGACAAAAAACTCTTACAAACTATTGCCGGTCGTGTGTCACTGCCTATTTTCAAGGTGCTAAACTATAGCGGCTCTGTCGATATAAAATTTCCTGGAAATTAAGGTCAAACAACGTTCGATTGTTTGCCAGTCAAGCTGAACCTTTCAGAGCATCAAGGGCGACTTAGACAAAGCAGAATATTCGCCTTTTCCGAAACCCGGCAATAAAGGAACAAAATGTAACTTTATACGTGCTTTTGAAACTTATTCTCTCGCTATTACTCCTTTTCAACGTTTCTTTGGACAAGAAGTGTGAGTATATTATCATAGAGCACGTTGGAGAAAGTGATAAACCAATAGAAACTATTGCAATCGCAAATAGTAGCGCGTGTGAACTAAGGGACACGGTATTTTTTTCTGCTTTTGAAGTCGCTGACTACACTTCTTTTTTGCACATCGTCGGGAACTATTCATCTTGCAAACACGATTGCAAACAATATGGAAGCTTTAGAATTACTTTCAACAATAAACACGATGGCATTACTCAATTCCATCTTTGCAGACGCGAAAGTATTGACCTAATAGACAAGCTAATTTCAGAAGGTCAAACGGGCAATAGTGATAAAGACTTACTTGAACATCTGAAGGTGCTGAAAAAGAGAATAACCCTTTAGTTATTTTCAATACACAATCGCAGCTAAGAATGCTTCAATTTGAACCAACTTGCTTAAGGATAACCAACGGGGAAAGCGGACAAAATATGTATAAGACTCTCCCTCCCCGAACATAGTCCACGTCTGCCGACGGAATCTCATAAATATCGCCTACTAAGCAGTAAGCAAGGCAAGTGGCTTTGTAAGTACTATATTTATCCTGTGATAGGATTCATTATTTGTGCCATTGTAATCTTCTTTGCCGGTAAGAAATTGTCTTATTACGGCGACCAGATCGCTGGCCTTACAGGCATGGGCCGCGCATGGGTGGGCATCATACTCATGGCCAGCGTCACTTCTTTGCCTGAACTGGCCGTGGGCATCAGCTCTTCGGCTATGATAAAGTCGGCAGACCTTGCAGTAGGCAACATTTTTGGTAGCTGTGCATTTAACCTGTGCCTCATTGCCCTGCTGGATGTGTTTGTTCCTAAAGGGAAATTCATATTTTCATCTGCCTCGCAAAGCCATGTACTTGCCACGTCCATCGGCATTCTGCTCATCGCGGTTGCAGGCGCGGGCCTGCTGCTCCCCCGAGACATTTACATTCTTCCCTGGCTCGGATTGTCCAGCCTGTCATTCTTTGCCATTTACATTGGCTCAGTTAGGTTGATGTATAACTACGAACTCAAAAACCGAGGGCAGGCTGAAGAGGAGACAAGTAATATCCCACCCGGAATGACACTAGGGAAGGCGGCCGGTTTTTATACATTGTACGCGGCCATCACTGTTTCGGCGGCTATATTCTTACCACAATTTGCAGAAGAGATAGCGACTAAGACAGGTATGGGAGAAAGCTTTGCCGGCACATTACTGCTCGCCATCTCTACTTCTCTGCCTGAGATAGCGGTGTCCATCACAGCCATCCGCATGGGGGCGCTGGATATGTCGGTAGGCAACCTGGTAGGCAGCAATATATTTAACGTTGTGATTCTCGCCGTCAACGACATGTTCTACAGTGGCGGCCATTTGCTCAAGGAAGCGTCAGACATACACCTCATCTCTGTGCTCGCCACGGTAATGATGTCCGCAATAGCCATCATGGGACTCACCTATCGCCCCTCTGGCAAAAAATATGTGATGGGCTGGGATGCGCTGGCCATACTGGTAGTTTACATCTGCAACCTTGCGTTTCTCTACAAACATTAGAGGCAACGAGCGTTCTAAATACCAGGTACAGAATGTAGCCTACCCCATTTTGTAATGAAACTTAGCTACATTTGACCGGGGCTTACAACACACCATCTTTTCTGCGGGATTGGAAAACAATGCTACATATACGGAAGAAGAACTGCTACTGTTGCTGAAACAGCAAAACAGGCAGGCATTCAACTACCTGTATCGCCAATACTCCGGGGCGCTCTATGGTGTAATTCTGAAAGTGATTGATGATAACCAGACAGCGCAGGATGTGCTGCAGGATGTGTTTGTGAAGATATGGAACAATGTAAGCCAATATGATGCCAGTCGTGGACGGATATACACCTGGATGCTGAACATTGCGCGCAATGCCGCAATAGACAAGCTCCGCTCAAAAGGTGAAATAATGAAATCGAAAATCCAGACGGGTGAACATATCGTAAATAACCTGGAACAAAATATTAAGACAGAGCAACCTACGGACACGATAGGGCTGCGCAAGATGGTAGACGGGCTAAAGCCCCAATACTCGGCTATAGTGGAATTGGCCTATTTTAACGGTTACACAACCGAAGAAATATCAAAAACCCTTGGTATTCCGCCCGGCACGGTGAAAACACGCATGCGTAGTGCGATGTGCCAGTTAAGGGAGATATTTGCGGTGACGAAACAGGAAAAAGAAAGGTGAACACAGCGGAATACATAGCATCAGGAATACTGGAAGCCTACGTGATGGGCGTTCTGCCACCCGAAGAAATGAGGGAGGTAGCGGCTAATGTGGCGCAATATCCTGAATTGGCGGCCGAAGTTGCCTCTATCGAGGCGACAATGCTTAGCCTTTCGTCCCAACCGCTCCCTGCAGGCCTGGATGATAAAATATGGGCGGCTATAGAGTCATCGAATAACAGTGCCGGCATTACGCCGGGCGAAGCTCCTACCCCAACAGGGCGAACCATTAATTTTCAACCGGAATATCGCAAACCCCGCCAATGGCAAATAGCGGCTGCAGTAGCTGCCCTGGCTGCCAGTGCTGCCCTGAATGTGTATCTATGGCAACAGGGTGATAAACAGTCCGCAGAGCGCGCAACGCTAGCGGCGCGTATGGACTCTCTTGCAGAACAACAGAAGCAACTGGCACTACAAGTAGATAAATACCGGAAAGCAAAAGAAATGATGGCCGACACAGCCATGCAGACCATCGTGATGCACACAGTAGTAAAAGGCCACCCTATGGCTGCCACAGTATACTGGAGCAAAGAAAAATCCGAAGCTTACGTATCTGTAGACGGCCTGCCCGCTCCACCACCCGGTATGCAATACCAGCTATGGGTGCTTATGGACGGCAAGCCGGTAGATATGGGCGTGCTGCCGATAGACATGGCCAACACACCATCTATCATGAAGGTAAGCAAGCCTGTAACAGGCGGCCAGGCATTTGCTATATCACTGGAAAAAGCAGGAGGCAGCCCAACGCCTACCATGGAAAACATTTACGTGATGGGCAAGGCCTGATCTATTTAATAGGCTCCACCTTGTAGCCCTGTGCCTGCAGTAGTTTAATCACTCCTTTATCGCCCCATAAATGACCCGCACCCACTGCGAAGAATATGGAGTTTTGCGACATCATGCCGGGCATGGTAGAAGCCCACTTTTTGTTACGGTCGTTTAGAAGTGCATCTGTAGACATTCCCATCTCACCTCCCTCCATGATCATGTCGTATAGCTTGTGCAAGTCCTGCTGTTTATAAGCCGCGACCAGTTTTGTAAACTCACTATCACTTGTCATCGCCTTGCCTTCTGCAGCTTCAATTATATCCTTGATCACCGAATCTACAGGTATACTTTCCAGCGCCTTCAGTTGATCTTCTGCAGACTCCAGGCCCACTATTTCTTTATTACTTTTCTTTACCGCCTTCATCAGGTTTTCTTCATAGGAAATTGCATCCTCGCACACTGCGCCTCGAGTGGCCAGCAACACCTGTAGTGCCACCGGCTTCATCATCTCCATCAGGGAAAGATCCAGACCCAGGCTGTCCTTCGCATATTTGCTTACCAGTTTGTATTGCTCCGGGGTGAAGTATGAAGACAGCTTCTTGCCGCTTTTCTCCATTAGGCCACTCGTAGCAGCCATCATTACATTCATGTCGTCCATGTCCATTTCCAGGCACAGCTTATCGGCTTTGTCCAGTGACGTCTTCATAGCATCGGTCCAAATGTAATCTGCAGGGCAGATCATATGTATGGTCCCAAATAGATAGGAGGGCTTATTTAAGCCCTTGCCGCTCACTTTCCACAACAGTGAATTCTCCTGTGCACCGGCATGGAAGTTGAAGAAGAGGGCGACAAGCGCGGTTAGATACTTTAGAATGAGCTTCATGATCTTTCTTTATTGCGCCCAACCTCCTCAAAAAGCAATCCAACGCAAGAACGCATGCCAATTTGGCGGTGCAGTTTATCCCGCTTTATGTAGCGAGCGGAAGTACTCAACCGTCACCTTCAGGCCATCCAGAAATTGCTTTGTAGGCTCGTAGCCCAGCAATTTATTTGCTTTTGAAATGTCTGCAAGTGAATCGCGAATGTCTCCCGCGCGCGGCTCCCTGTAGGTTGCCTTATGGTCAGAACCAAGGATATCTGCGATTGATTGGTACAGGAAGTTAACAGTAAAATTGTTGCCGGTTGCCACGTTATATGCCTGACCGAATGCATCTTCATTTTCGGCCAGCAATGCCCGTACATTGGCCTGCACAGCGTTTTCTACGTAGGTAAAGTCACGAGTTTGTGCGCCATCGCCATTTATGTAAACAGGGGTTCTATTCAGAATGCCCGTTACGAAAAGTGGTATGACTGCGGCATAGGGACCATTCGGGTCTTGCCGTGGACCAAACACGTTGAAATAGCGCAGGCCAGCCACCCGTATGCCATATAACCGGCCAAATACACCAGCATATAGTTCGTTGGTCATTTTCGTGACTGCGTAGGGAGATAGCAGGTTACCTGTACGATACTCAACCTTTGGCAAATTAGGTTCATCGCCATAGACAGATGACGAAGAGGCATACACAAAGGTCTTTACTCCGGCATCTTTGGCAGCCGTGAGCATGTTTACAAAACCGCTTACGTTTACTTCGTTGCTTGCCACAGGGTCGTTTACTGAGCGGGGCACGGAGCCCAGCGCCGCCTGATGCGTGACGTGCGTGATACCCTCACAGGCACGTGCACAATCGGCCACGTTCCGGATATCGCCCTGCATAAACTCATAGCGGGCCTGGCGGCTGAAGAGGTCCACGTTGGACTGCAGGCCCGTTGCGAGATTGTCAAGCACACGCACAAATTCAGCACCATTATTCAGCAGGTACTCTACAATGTGCGAACCTATGAAACCGGCGCCACCGGTGACAAGAAAACGTTTGCCGGCCAGCATTTCTGTAGCAATCAAATTATTCAGTTTTGGTAGTAAATGAAAAAGCCGCACCAATGGCACGGCCTGAATGTCTGCTATATCAGAATGCGGCTATTACGCCTTCTTTCCTGCTTTTGCAGCGGCCTTTCTAGTGCGTGCTGAACGCGACTTACCAAATGAGCCCAAAGTTATTTTGCCCTTTTTGGTACGCTTATCACCTCTTCCCATTTTAATTAGTATTTTATAATGTGTTTTGTAATACGCAAAAGTAGCTAAAACAGACGACTTTCGGCTATCAAGTTTAATGGAAAAAAATACCTTTGCCGGCATGGTCAGCATTATTATTCCCACGTTTAACCGCAGGGGTCTCATAAAATACACGCTGGACTCACTGGATGCACGCCTGCACCCCGGCATGGAGCTGGAGGTGATAATGGTAGATGATGGCTCCACAGATGGGGTGCCCGACTTTGTAAAGGACACCTATCCGCACGTAGTGGTGCTTACCAATCCCGGCAAGGGGGCAGCCAGCGCGCGCAATACAGGGCTAGCTGCTGCAAAGGGCGAATACATTATGTACCTGGACTCTGACGATCTCGTAGGCCCGGGCTTTTTTGCAGCCAAAGTGGCGTGCCTTGATAGCCAGCCAGAAGTAGATGCCTGCTATGGCCGATATGAATTCTTTGAGGCAGATGGAGAGTTTTCCAAAGACAAGATCATCTTTAAGCATAAGTATCCCATGTACACGGATAGTACCCGCTATGCCCGTGAGCACCTGGAGAACTACCTGGGCGGCAACTTTCTGCCACCAAATGCCATCATCTGGCGTCGCGATTTCCTGTTGCGTAGAAAGGGCCATGACGAAACCCTGGCTATAAACCAGGATGTAGAAATATTTGTCCGGGCCATTTTTCACGGTCTGCGCCTGATAGGAATAAACGATGAAACTTACGTCTATGTGCGTCACCATTCGCTGGACGAGCGCGTTGGTGTTGTGAAAAACTCGGACGAAAAATGGCGGCAGATATTAGCTATCCGGAAGCGCATCTTTACTGACCTGCGCAAATACGCATTCGAAGAAGACGGGGTGAAACTGGCTATGGCCACTTACCTGTTCAACCATTGGAAAATGCTGCGGCACACCAAACCCGAAATCGCTACAGAATACCTCTACTTTGCACAGAAGGTATACTGGCCGGTGCCTGTGAAGGGAGGACTGCCCTTCCGCCTATTAGGTCGCATACTGGGGCCGGTGCGCGCAGCAGAGATCAAATATGCACTGACCAAAAGAGATTAACTACCTTAGCCGGCAGCATGACTAATAACCTATTCATAGCAATAGAAGGTACCGACGGCAGCGGCAAAAGCACGCAGGCAAAGCTGCTGGCCGAAAGGCTAACCGCAGAGGGTCATAAGGTGTACCTGACCTTTGAACCTACTAAGGGCAACATAGGGCGCCTGTTGCGCAGCATACTCACCAGAGAGCAAAAAGCAGACCAGGCTGCAATAGCAGGTCTGTTCCTGGCGGATAGACTGGACCATCTGCTTAATGAAGAAGATGGACTGGTAAAGAAGCTATCAGAGGGCTATACAGTTATAACCGATCGTTACTATTTCTCATCCTATGCCTACCATGGGGTATATGTAGATATGGACTGGGTGATAGCGTGCAATGCAATGTGCGCGCGTATACTACGCCCACATCTGAACATCTTTGTAGATGTGCCACCAGATGCATGCATGCAACGCATTATCGCCAACCGCGAGTCGCCCGAGCTGTATGAAACGACGGAAATACTGAATAAAGTACGCCACAATTATCTCGCCGCCTTCGAGAAACTGAAAGAAGAAGAACACATCGCTGTGGTAGATGGAGATGCAGCCGTAGAGACCGTTGCGGAGCGCATTTATGAAGTGGTTCTACCCTTGTTTTCTCATCGCTAAAAGACCATGGTAAAGCCGGCGAATATCACAATTACACCAAGGCTGGTGACCCCGAACAATACGAAGTTGTAGGCATCGCCTGAGACAAATCCTGTAACTGTAAGCAGGAAACTAATGAAACAAATGAATGCTCCCGCCAGGATAAGCATGAGTCCCTGCGATCGCTTTTTGGCATCACGCATCTTCACCAGCTCTGCAACGATGTCAGTCGCAAACTGACGCGACTGGCCCATTGTCACAAGGTCGTTCTCTATCTGCTGGCGTGGCACGCCGCTATCAAGCATACGCGTAGCATAGGCGGATGGCGCTTCATTCGTCGGGGTGTTGCTCATTTTACGGGGATGTCTGAATTAGGAATTAGATTTTAGTCCTGCATTTCTTTCGTCTATTCGCCCCTTATTCATCTGTTGTACTGACGGCTAATCTTTGTCGCCGCCCAGGCTATAGAGATTATTTTCCTCGTCTTCTTCGCCTATTTCTTCATTCTTGTCGTCGTTCTCTGCCCCAGGCACATCCAGTTCATTGCCACTAACATCACTCTTCAGGGTGCTTACCTCATTAAGCGGGTCGCCGTCGGCATCGGTGCAGTCCAGGCTGGCACGCTGCAGTTGCGGCTCGTTGGCGTCCTGATCTGCATATTCCAACGTCTCAAGGTCCTGCCCGGTCAAATCTGCATCCGTGCCCCTGACAATTGCTGTTTCACCGTCCCGTTCGTCGACCGTATCATTGAACATTTCCTCTTTTTCACCCGGGTCCATCCTTACTTTACCAGTATTGTTTCCTGCACGGGTTATATCTTCACTTGCGGGATAGTGAGGATAACCTGGATATTTCTTGTCGTCATTCTTCTGGTCCTGTTTCATGGCTGCGGTGTTTTGTATATTACAAATTTACTCACCACAAGCACCGCCCCAATGACCATGGTCAGGTTTTAACGCGATTGTGGGAAGGTTGTAATTTTTTGCCCGTCTATTAAGCGGGAGATATTACACCAATAATTCTTCAAGAGGCTTTCGGCAATTAAGGAATTGTTACTACCTTTGCAGCTCTGGTAAGTCTTATACGGCCAGCTCCCGATGAATCCCCCAGGACAGGAATGTAGCAAGGGCGTTTGGTTGTAGCGGTGCGATGTGAGTAACTTACCAGTTTTTTTTATGCCCCTACCCTTCCTTTCGGCGAAATGCATGGCTTAGTGTGTGATAGTCCAGATAATAAATAACCTTCATAGACAGGCTATTGCTTTGTGGTGCCTGTAGAGTAGAAGTAACATCGTTAGAATAACTGTTTTCCAACGCCTGGCCTGTAGCATAAATACTGTTCTGGTACACCACGCTCATTTCGCTTCCCGGCCTGAACTGCCAAACAAAATTCAGAAATACATTGAACGAGTTGTAATTAATATCATGATTCTTACTGTAGCCCGTTCCATAGGTCAGCTTTCCATCATTGCCCAGCAGCCCATACTTCGAGTAGCCAGCCTGTGACCAATAATGGCGCCCCTCTAATCTCAGTGACATGCGTGCAGTGAAAATATATGCAGCCGAAAGGCTGTTAGTAAGGGTGTGCAGGTTGCGGGTACCCAGGTAAATGCTGTCGTTCACTTTATTCACAAAACCTACATCGCGGTAAGCTGCATTCTTAGATAGGCTGTAGATTGCCGATAGCTTTTCGCTGAAGCGGAATCGAGGCGAGAATTTCGCATATTGAACATGCCGGTCGCTACTACCAAACCATCGCTTACTTCCCTCCAGGTCTATTGCAAACTTCCTCCGGTAGTCGGATGAGATGAACCCCCCAAACATATTGTTGGCAGGCAACTCATAGAACCGGCCCCGGGTGCGCGGTTCGAAGTAATCGTAAGCTACTCCCGGTGTTGCGTCCCAGTAAGCGCCTACTGTATGAAAACTCCTGAACGTAACGACGTGATTGCCATGAATTGCAGCCTTCGAGAACGCGTCAGGATTGTAGGAACGGTAATATTCCAGCCCTATCTTATTGTAGGTGGTATTGATCTTCCAGAATGGCTTGTAGGTATTGTAGATGTTGTAAAGTACGGCAGAGATAATGTTGTTGCGGTCCAGGTAGCCAAGATCGTTGGGGTTGAACCTGTCGGAGATTGCCTTTGTTTGCATGCTCCAGGTATAGTTGCCGCGCTGCTTTCCAAAGTTCAGCATGCCCCTATACCCCACGTCCGTTTTCCCGGGAAGGTAAAGCCTGCTCATATCGCCCGACCCGCTCACACCATATCGGTTTTCTTTGTCGGCAAACTTAAACAGCACAGCGCTCACATTGGCATTGTAACTGTTTTCAGCCCTGTTTACATTTGTGTTTACCAGGCTTATATAAGAGTTGTTCTTCAGCGCCTGGTCCACGACCAGAACACTGTAATTCGTTAGAGGCGAAGTTTGTAGATACCTGTCTGCCCCGGTAAGCGTATCACGGACGGTAGCAGATGCCGGTGCAGCAACAGCGTTAAAGATTCCGATACCTGTCTTACTTCGCGTCCTCCCTGAGAATTTAGCTGCATTGTAAAGCCTCGTGTTCAGCGGGTTACGAACCACAACTTCGTTGCTATCAAGGTTTCCGGAGAGTTTGCCGGAATTGACCGGTGTGCCGCCTACCCTGCGGGAATAAAACAGGTCATTCTTATTAAAGAGGTCCACTCCCTCGGTAAAGAAATACCTACGCTCGTCATACCGAACCTCTATCGGCGACAGGTTCAGCACTCGATTGTCATAAAGCGTTTGCCCAAAATCGGGCACTAAAGTCATATCCAGTGTAAAACTCTCGCTGACGCCATACTTAATGTCCATGCCACCATTCAGCGTATTCGCTTTTGCTCCATTGTAATCTTCGGTATATGCCGAGAGGTAAGGCAACAGAGCCAACCTTAGAGGCGCCTTAATTTGCGCCAGGCCGGACAACTTACCCTCCTGCCCCACTACATTAGTAATTGCCGGGCTTACCTTATTCCAATATGAGCGTTCGCGGTGGCGACGAATGATGCGCAGAAAATTCACTCCCCACAACTGCGTATCTTTCTTGGCAAACCTCAACGCCGAGTACGGAATCTTCATTTCCACGCTCCAGCCACTATCGTTATGAGCTACACGGGAGTGCCAGGCGGCGTTCCACGAGCGGTCTATTCCATCAAATTTCTGGATACCGTCGGCCTGCACACCTGCCGCTGTCACTACGAATTGGGTGGCATTCTGCCTGTCGAAGTAAGTGTCAAAGCTTACACCAAAAGCATCAGTATTGCTGTTCTCAAAATCGTCGCGCGGCGATAGTTGTTTTACAATGCTATCCGGATGGCGTTCATACAACATGGCGCCAACATAAACGGCCTCATCGTCGTAGAGTATACTTACTTCGGTTCGCTGATCAGAATTCTCACCCGGCCGGGGCGAAACCTGAGTATAGTTGGCTGCCTTTGGCGCTGATTTCCATATGGACTCGTCCAGCTTCCCATCCAGCGCGATCTTTGACTTAAGGGGACAGGCGGTCAATTCCCTGCAGACCACCTGCTGGGCAACCAAGGATACCGGCTGCGCCACTAGCAGCGCGCCTGCTATCACATATATCCACCTGGCAACCGCATTATTCACCTTAATTAGAAACTGCTGGTAATAGTAGCCTTTACTCCGCTGAACGCAGGCTCGTAACGGCATACACCGCCAGAGCAGTTGATACCGTCTACCTGCTTGACATATGCAAGTGTGAACCTGTTAGAACCGCGGGTATGCGCAAGGAAGAAATTGTAGTAATGCACTCCCGGATTCCTGTAGTTCGGGTTGTCATACGATGGCGCATTGTTAGGAGCGACATTGTACATATCTGAAACTGTGAACGACCATTTAGGAGCCACGTTATACTCAAGCAGCGCAAAAGCCCATGAACCGTAATCGTGATCGGCAGACATATACTGCATTTCTAACCTTACCGATTTTGTCTCGGTCAACTTATAAGTAACCTCTGCAAAAGGCGTAATGGCATGTAGCATCAGCGGCACACCCCTGGTCTGGTAGCCATCCAGGTTATATTCCATATACTGGGCTCCACCTTCAAAAATCCAGCGGTCTACACCCTGGTATATTCCTTCCGCATACGCCTCGCGATACATCTTCTGGTCTGTGAGCGTGTTAATATGCGTATAAGTGAATGTAAGACTGGTAACGTCATTAGGTGAAATGTTCACATTGGCAGTACCCGACATTTCAGATTGTTCCTGGTTTGGTGGTGTATACCTCGAGATTAGGCGCATGGGGCGTAGCACCGCTACTATAGGCTGCCAGTTAAGGATGCCCGGCGCACCGAGCAGGCTTTGCGCCTCATTAGGTGATGTACGCATCGTGAAGTTCTCGGTGCGTTTGCCTGTGAGGCCTACTGCAAATCCCTTCCGGCCATAGTTCAGCGTAGTGTACACTATATTCCCGTCACGGTTAGCCAGTTGACCCACCTGTTTGTCATAAGGAGCGGTAATGAATATTGCCTCGCTGCTTTTATAAGCACCTTCTACAAACCATGAGAAATTCTTGTAGGTAAGGGTGTTATAAAGGGACACCGCATACATGTTATACTTAGGATCAAATTTCAATGAGTCTGGCAAAGCGTCAATACCACTCACCACCTGATCCATAGAGGCCTGGTCTATGGTCCTATTCAGTGCACCCACGCCGGTAACAAAATTGGCTTTACCGGCGCTAAAATCACCTTCAAAGTTGATGCCCTTTACAACAGGCTTGTAGCGCACATTCACCATGTTGTCATTAATATTGTTGTTTTTGATCTGGCCTGTAAATGCCTTTGCACCAAAGTGATCGCTGAACTTGTATTTTAGTTGTGCGCCTATCAGTGCGTTGTCAAGCAGAAGACCCCGGTCTTCATAGGTACGAAAAAGAATACCGCTTCCTATCTGGTCATAAATTGATCCTACAGAAATAGTTAAGTTATCCAGTTCTTTGGTGATATTCCATGCGCCTATACCAAAGTCGGTACTGGAACTTGTAAGCCCCTTCAGGTTTGAGTTGTCAAATGCATCGGCGCGTGCAAAAAATGTAAAACCGTTAATTGCGTATCGCATTGTAAGCCATGCTTCTCCCCCGCTTAATTTATTCTCATATAGCGGATTATTGGAGGCCCTGATGGATGTATCCTTCATAAAGAAGTTGGCATTCATCATAAAATCGCCTGAAAAAGTACCTTGTGCGAAGAGTTTAATAGAAGTGCAACACAACAGGAATAAGAAGAACTGTTTTTTCATCTACTAGCGTGAGTTGTTAAAGTTTTTCCGAAATTAGACGCGGAAATCAAAAGTGGCAAAGTTTTCGCTATTATTTTAAAAAACAAAAAATTATGAAGAAATTACTTTTCGCTATTGTATGTGCTGCAGCAGCAAACCTCGCAGTGGCCCAGGATTTGCCAAATACACAGGTAAAAGATGTGAATACAGGCAAAAAAATGGCATTCAATCAGACAATAGAAAAAGGTAAGGTTACAGTAGTGAGCTTTTGGGCTACGTGGTGTGTACCTTGCAAAAAAGAGATCAAGAACATTTCGCGCAAACTGGCCGACTGGAAAAAAGAAGTAGACTTCAATTATATGACCATGTCTATCGACGAGGCGCGTGCTGAGGGGCTTGTTCGTACATACGCCATATCACAGGGATGGGAGTTTCCATTCTACATCGATGCCAATTCAGATCTGAAGCGTTCGCTCAACTTCCAGTCCGTTCCATTTACACTGATCATAGACAAAGAAGGCAAAGCTGCCTGGAAACATATAGGCTATGAAGAGGGTGGAGAAAATGAAGTATTTGAGAAGGTGAAGGAACTCGCTAAAAAGTAAGTCCAGTCATTTACAGATTATAAAAGGGGTGCAGTTTTGCACCCCTTTGCTTTTCCACATCCACCAAATGATATTTTTCCAAAAACCACATTGCAAATCATTATTTTTGTCAACCTTACAATTGATACATGCTAGAACTGACGATCGACGACAAAGCCATTTTTTCTGTAGCAACTGAGAATGGTGAAACGCTGCTCAATGGCACCAAGGTTTCTCCGGATATCTCGGTGCAGCCAAATGGCCTTGTGAGTATACTCAGCAATGGCAAGAGCTATACAGGCCTGATTGAACAGGTGGATATGGATGCCAAAACCGTAACCGTTGTTGTAAACGGAAGAAGATTTACATCAGCCGTAAGAGAACCAATAGACCTGCTGCTGAGCAATATGGGCCTGGACCTGAAGGCCATGCAAAAAGCTGAACCGGTAAAGGCACCAATGCCCGGCCTGGTGCTGAAAGTGCTGGTAACTCCCGGGCAGAAGATTGAAAAAGGTGACGGCCTGGTAATACTTGAAGCCATGAAAATGGAAAATGTGCTGAAAGCAACCGCACCGGCAACAGTAAAATCAATAAACGTGGCAGAACGCACTGCAGTAGAAAAGGGCACCATCCTTATAGAACTGGAGTAACAAACACAAGGCGCTCTGCAATATGAACTATCGTCATCTACTCCTGTTTGCATTACTCGTAACATTTCTTGCCGCGTGCCGAAATCGTACAGGCAGAATGCTGATCGGCAAGTGGCGTTCTGTAAAAGTGGAAAACCGCGATAAGGATAACTTCTTCAAGAGTAGCAGGGCCTTTCTCGACTCTATGGGAGTGGGCAACTCAGACTCCGTAAATTTTGAGATATACGGCGTTACAAACATCGACAGCCTTAGAAACGAACTGCGCGCACAGTATGACAGTGCTTATGCGGCCCAACTGACCATAGACACTTCGAGCATATTTACTTTCAATAGCGACAGCACCGTTACTTTCTCATTTCCCGGCCGATCTGAAACCGGCAAGTGGAGGCTGGACAACTCCGGCGCGCTGGTACTTGATGAAACGAACGAAATGGGGCAAACGGAACAGCTAAAAGTGGATATTATTTTCACCAATAACGACGAAATGACCCTTACCTTCATCAGAGACCTGGAAGAAGGGGTTAGCGACACATCAGTGGTTCGCTTTCACCGGGAAAAATAATGCTCCGAAGTAGTACATTTGCACTTTCAAAAAGGTTATAGAGTTTATATCAAAACCAATTCGCTAACAACTCATACATTATAAATGCGTTCAATACCATTAAGACAAGCCCTGAGGGAAGCCATGGAAGAGGAAATGCGCCGCGACCCGGCCGTATTCCTTATGGGCGAGGAAGTAGCACAGTATAATGGCGCCTACAAGGTGAGCCAGGGTATGCTGGACGAGTTTGGCGCCCGCCGCGTGATAGACACCCCCATCGCTGAGCTGGGTTTTGCGGCCATTGGTGTAGGTGCGGCAATGAACAATACGCGCCCGATCGTTGAGTTTATGACCTGGAACTTTGCAGAACTGGCTATAGACCAGATCGTGAACCACGCAGCAAAAACGGTATCAATGAGTGGTGGCCAGTTTACCTGTCCTATAGTATTCCGTGGCCCTAATGGCTCTGCAGGACAGCTTGGTGCACAGCACTCACAGGCTTTCGAAAGCTGGTATGCCAATGTTCCCGGCCTGAAAGTAATTTCCACTATCAACCCATATGATGCCAAGGGGCTGCTGAAATCAGCGATCCGCGACGAAGACCCTGTGGTGTTTATGGAAAGCGAGAGCTACTATGGCGAGCTAGGCGAAGTGCCTGAAGAGGAATACCTGATCCCTATAGGCAAGGCATCTGTGAAGCGCGAGGGAACAGACGTGACGATCGTGTCTTACAATAAGATGATGAAAGTGGCTATGGATGCTGCCGAAGAGCTGGCAAAAGAGGGAATTAGCGCAGAGGTAATAGACCTCCGAACTATCCGTCCGCTGGATTGGCACACGATAGTGGCATCTGTACAAAAGACCAACCGCCTGGTGATCGTAGAGGAGCAGTGGCCATTCGGCAGCGTATCTTCCGAGATATCTTACCGGGTGCAGAAAGAAGCGTTTGATTTCCTGGACGCTCCTATTCGCCGCATTTGCTCGGCAGATGCTAACATGCATTATGCTCCCAACCTGGTAGCAGCCTATTTGCCTAATGTGACCAAAGTTGTAAAGACGGTGAAAGAGGTAATGTATATTGAAAGATAAGCATCATAATTTTCTATAAAAAAAGCGCTTGCAACCCGGCAAGCGCTTTTTTTTGCATTTCCTGCAGCCAATGATGAATTAAATTTTGTTTATCTTTGCCACATATTCGTTAGACAATGTCGATCTATTCCATAAAGTACCTGGAGAACATTACAGGCATCAAGGCGCACACAATTCGCATATGGGAGAAAAGGTACGGGCTGCTGGAACCTAAACGCACACCAACGAATATCCGCTATTACGATGACGAAGATCTGAGGAAGATCCTCAATGTGATAACGCTCGTGAAGGAGGGGTACAAGATCTCGAACATAGCTGAAATGGCACTTCGGGACATAGCTGCCAAAGCACGTACTGCGCTCGACACACCGCTAAATCCCAACCAGTTATACGACTACTATACAAATGAAATTGTTTTGGCCGCCCTGTCATATGAAAAGGCTGTGCTGGACAAATTCATAAGCACCTGTGTTCTGAAGTTCTCTTTCGTAACCACTGTAGAGCAGATACTCTATCCGGCATTGGTGCGCACCGGCGTTTTGTGGCAGTCTCGCGAGGCTAATCCCGGGCAGGAGCATTTCTTCTCAAACGTAGTGAAACAGAAGCTCTTCAGTGCGATAGACGGACTACCGGAACCTAAGAATAACGACAGGAAATGTATGTTATTCCTGCCGGAAAATGAAGACCATGAAATTGGGTTGCTTTTCTTCTATTACCTCCTCGTTCAGGGCGGTATACAATCCTACTTCCTGGGCCAGCGCACACCCGTTGACAGTCTCCGGCATGCCGCTGCGAAAGTTCAACCCTCACACCTCGTGTTGTTTGTTACAACCGTCATTCCTGCAGCCCAGCGCTCAAAATACCTCAAAGACCTTGCCTCGCACTTCCGGGACACGCCTATCCTACTTTGCGGTAACAGCGATTATGTGAAACAACTGAAGCTTCCGGCAAACTGCACTTACCTGCCCGACCCTGCTTCTGCCATAGAGTATTTTAAGCTGCGGTAACTTTTCGACCTTTTCCAAACCCGGGCATTCCCTCCTTCGTATATATACGATGTTACATTTTTCTTCAAATTTCTTTTGTTTAACCTTTTTACACTTTTCTTAAACATTTTATTCTTAAGTTTGTCAAACAAATAAAGCGTGCGTGTCCAGGAGAATAGCGATAATAGGTTCAGGTTTTTCAGGGTTAGCGGCGGCCTCGTTTGCTGCGGCCGGCGGTGCCGACGTAACCGTATTTGAAAAAAATGACAAGGTGGGTGGCAGGGCACGCACGTTTTCAGCCAGCGGCTACTTATTTGACATGGGGCCAAGCTGGTACTGGATGCCAGATGTTTTCGACAACTTCTTTGCCAGTTTCGGCAAAAAAACAGAAGAATACTACCAGGTAAAAAAACTAGACCCCGGATTTCGGGTATTCTTTGGCCGAGGAGATATGCTGGATATACCGGCAGATACTACACAGATATTTGACCTGTTTGAGAAAGAAGAAAAAGGAGCTGCCGACAAGCTGAAACGTTTCCTGGCCGAAGCGGAAACAAAATACCATACCGCATTCCGCGATTTCATTTATAAACCTTCCGCCAGCATATTAGAGTTCATGTCGCTTTCAATGCTTGCAAAGGCCATTAGACTCGATCTGTTCCAGACATTCGAAAATCACGCAAAGAAATTTTTCAAGAGTCCGAGGTTACTACAACTTGTTGAGTTCCCTATTCTGTTCCTGGGAGGCACATCCCGAAACATTCCCGCTCTGTATAGCATGATGAACTATTCAGCATTTGTGCAGGGCACCTGGTACCCGATGGGTGGATTCTCTGCCATAACCAATGGCATGGCTAAACTGGCGAAAGAACTTGGGGTGGAGATCCTTACCGGGAAAACAGTGGAGAAAATAAATGCGAGTAGCCAACGGGTCAACGAGCTAATCATAAATGGTAAGCCACGCCAATTTGATGGCCTTATAGCATCGGCCGACTATGCGCACGCCGAAACACTTCTTGAGGAAAACTACCGGAATTATGACGATAAATACTGGTCGAATCGTACAATGTCTCCGTCTAGCCTCATCTTCTACATTGGTGTACGTAAAAAAATAGTATCCCTGCAGCATCACAATCTCTTTTTCGACGAAGACTTTACTGTTCACGCATCAGAGATATATGACAGCCCTTCGTGGCCCAGCGCCCCCCTGTTCTACGTATGCTGCCCATCTAAGACCGACCCCGGTGTGGCACCGGAGGGGCACGAAAACCTCTTTATTTTAATGCCACTTGCCGCAGGCCTGCAAGACACACAGGAACTAAGGGAAAGGTACTTCGACATTATCATGTCCCGACTGGAGAAGATAACCGGTGAGAATATTCGCCCCAGTATTGACTACAAATCCAGCTACTGTATCAATGACTTTGCAAATGATTATAACTCATATAAGGGAAATGCTTACGGGCTTGCAAACACGCTCATGCAGACCGCAATATTGAAGCCATCACTAAGGAACAAAAAGATCAGGAATATGTATTACGCCGGCCAGCTAACTGTACCCGGACCCGGCGTGCCGCCGGCCTTGATTTCCGGACAGATTGCCGCTGAACAACTATTGAAAACACTAAAAATATAGTGCCATGAAGGAAAAATTCGACCAGTTATCTGCCCGCTGCAGCAAAATCACCACACATGCATACAGCACCAGTTTTTCGCTAGGGATCCGCTTCCTGGACAAGAAGTTACATAAACCCATTTATGGCATCTACGGTTTTGTTCGCTTCGCAGATGAGATAGTGGACAGCTTTCACTCATACGACAAGGCTACACTCCTGGAGCAATTTGCGGCTGAGACCTATGCCGCTATAGACCGGGGCATAAGCCTGAACCCTATCCTGAACTCATTTCAGGAGGTGGTGAACGGTTACAATATTGACAGGGAGCTTATTGACACCTTCCTTGACAGTATGCGCATGGACCTTGGGAAAATAAGCTATGACGACGCCAACTACCATAAGTATATACTTGGCTCGGCCGAGGTGGTGGGACTCATGTGCCTGAAGGTATTTGTAAACGGCGACAATGATGCATATGAAAGGCTTACACCGTATGCCATGAAGCTAGGCAGCGCCTTCCAGAAAGTAAACTTCCTGAGAGACGCACGTGAAGACATAATGCAACTGGGCAGAAACTACTTCCCAGACGCTGACCTGCTGAACTTCACCGCCGAGGAAAAAAGAAGGATCGAGCTTGATATCCAGGCTGATTTTGATGACGCACTGAAAGGGATAAAAATGCTGGCACCGGGTGCCCGCAGAGGAGTGTATCTTGCCTACTATTACTATAGGAAACTGTTCGAGAAAATAAAGCGCACAGACGTGAAACGAGTAATGACAGAGCGCATACGCATACCTAACGGCGACAAACTGCTACTAGCGGTAAATTCCTACATGCGCCACCAGTTCAACATGCTATGAGGTACGTTCTTATCATAGCGTTGATGCTCACGCAGATGAACTGCTTTGCATGTCCGGGCCTGCAGGAGGTTCGCGATGCATTCTATTCGGTATCTGAGGAGAAAGCGGCAAGCGACAAGCTGCTTGAAGCTATTGTGGCTGCCGGCAACGAAGCCCCAAACGTGCTGCTTGCCTACAAGGGAATGTATCATATGCTGCAAGCTCGCGAACTGGTTAACCCTTACAGCAAATGGGCCAGCTTCAGAAAAGGCAGAATATTGCTGGACCGGGCAATAGACAGAGATGGAGACAACGCAGAAATCAGGTTGCTTCGTCTTTCAGCGCAGATGAACGCCCCATCGTTCCTGGGCTACAATAACAACATGGAAGCGGACAAGCGTGTAATTTTGAACGCATTAAGCAGCATGAAAGACAATGACCTGAAACGACGAATAACCAGCTTTATGATGGGCCAAGGTCTAATAGCAGAAAACTCGAAGCAATGACAAATGTGATCTTAGTAGATGAGCAGGATGTGCAGGTAGGCACAATGGAGAAGCTGGAGGCGCATCTGAAGGGTATGCTGCACAGGGCAATTTCTGTTTTCATTTTCAACTCGAATGGCGAACTGCTGCTGCAGCAGAGAGCAAAAGACAAATATCACTCACCCGGACTGTGGACGAACACATGCTGCAGCCACCCCGCTCCCGGTGAAAATGCAAAAGATGCGGCAGAAAGGAGGTTAGTTGAAGAAATGGGTATAAACTGTACCCTGCAGCACATCTTTCAATTCACCTACAAAGCAGCTTTCGATAATGGGCTTACAGAGAATGAGCTCGACCACATTTTCATCGGATTTACGGATGAAATGCCGGAACCGGACCCCGACGAGGCTGCATCATGGAAATATGCAGCGCCATCGGACATACTGAAGGAGATGGAACAGCACCCCGAGATCTATACGGTATGGTTTCGACTTCTTGCAGAAAAAGTATTCTCGCACAACGAAGTAAAATCAAAAACCCTGGACTAATAGAATGGAATATCGCCTTCATAAAGAACTGACAATTGACGCCTCGATAGATGAGGTGTGGAAATTCTTTTCTTCGCCTTACAACCTGCAGAAAATAACGCCGGCGTATATGAACTTTCAAATTACCGACTGCCCGGATAAAAACAGGATATTTGAAGGTATGCAGATCGCCTACAAGGTGTCGCCGGTGCTAAACGTACCCATGAAGTGGGTTACACTTATACAAGCTGTGCATGAAGGGGTGAGTTTCACCGACACACAGTTGAAAGGGCCGTATAAGCTATGGAAACATGTACATACCTTCGAGGTGAAACCAAACGGCGTGCACATGAGTGACGATGTGACATATGAATTGCCGATGGGACCACTGGGTGAGCTGGCACATAGCCTTTTCGTGAAGAAACAACTGGAAGAAATTTTTGATTACAGAGAAACGGCTGTTCGCAAAATCTTTAAGACAAATGGCAACGATAGCAATTAATTTCCTGATAGTCATTGCTACATTTCTGGCCATGGAGGGTGTAGCGTGGCTCACGCATAAATATGTAATGCACGGCCTGCTCTGGATGCTTCATGCCGACCACCACAGTAAAGACCCGCAATCAGTGCTGGAAAAAAACGACTCCTTTTTCCTCATTTTTTCCATTCCCGGCATCACAGGCCTGTTCTTAGGCATGCGCAATGACTACAATTACCTTTTCTGGATAGGTCTGGGCATAACAATTTATGGGTTTGCCTACTTCCTGGTACACGATGTGTTTATTCACCAACGCCTCAGCTATTTCAAGCGGTCAGATTCCACATACCTGCGCGCAATAAGGAAAGCACACAAAGTGCACCACAAACACCTGGGTAAAGAAGACGGAGAGTGTTTCGGAATGCTGTGGGTGCCATGGAAGTACTTTATGGAGGCGGCTAAAGCAAAACAAAAATGAGCACCCTATACCTGGCGGTAGATCTGGGAGCTGCATCTATCCCCTTCCTGTTCTCCTTTCATCCGCGCATTCGTTTCCACAGAATGTTTGGGCCGGCATTCTCCGCTATAGCAATAGTCGCTGCTGCATTTATCCTCTGGGATATATACTTTACCAGGCTCGGCGTATGGGGCTTTAATAAGGAATACCTTACCGGCTTTTACCTGGACAATCTGCCTATTGAAGAAGTACTGTTTTTTGTGTGCATTCCGTTTAGCTGCCTGTTTACGTATTTCACGTTGAAACAGACCATATTCAAAAAAATAAGAGTACCACGCGACCGACCGCTGGCAATAGTGGCAGGCGGCGCCAAGATCATCTTTGCGCTATTCCACATTAACCAGCTATACACCTCCTGGGCATTATTTTTTTGCGGCCTCACGTTTCTGGTAGCGGCAGCTCGGCGGGATAATATTGCCGTGATGGTGTTGTCATACATCGTACTATTGATTCCGTTCTTTGTAGTAAATGGCATACTCACAGGCACCGGTCTTCCACGCCCGGTGGTGTGGTATAACAATGCTGAAAATATGGGCATCAGGGCCTTGACCATACCTATAGAAGACTTCTTCTACGGCATGACACTCATATTCCTCAACATCATTGTATTTGAAATCTTATCGGCCCGTAGACAAAAGGCAATTGCCGCCAGATAGCGGCGCAAACCCTGTGTTCGCTATCTTTATAGCAATGAATATCCCTTTCGCAAGAATATTGACGACGCTGCTACTGCCATTTGTAGCGTTTGTAGCAAATGCACAAACGATAGGCGGCATAGGCGCTACCCTGAAACTCGACACCACAAAAAACGGATCCCTCCGTCTCGTTATCCAGTCGGTAGCAGACAACAGCCCTGCTGCAAAGGCACATCTAAAGAACGGCGACTACATCATTGCAGTGGACGGACAATCCTGCCAGGACAGACCCCTGGAAGAATCTGTTGGAAAGATTCGTGGTAATGCAGGTACAAATGTAACGTTGAAGATATCCGACAATCCCGACGGAACAAATGCAAAAGACTACCAGTTAACGCGCGCTACCATACAAATCGTGCCTCCACCGGACCCGCTGACCTCATTCTCCGACGAGTGCGACAAAGCCGTAGCCGAGCTAAAAAAAGCAGGTTATAAAATAGTGAAGAATGTCAACTCCGACTGCGGCGACTATTTCTTCAGCTTTGATGCAGATGTACACACTTACCACGTGGCCGTGATTTCTATTTCCTTAAAGCAAGGTGCCATTCCGCCTGATGTGTGGCTATATGACAGCAACAATGAACCAGGTGCTACAAAACTGAAAGTGGCAAATACCTCTGAGCAGGGCCAATCCATCATCCATACGTTTGATGGCCACATTTCTATGAAAGCCAAAAGTGTGGGAATAGTAAAAACGCTGACAAGCTCAAATGCGTGCAGGGCCATGCGCATCGTGGTATATCGCTAGCCGGCCGATTGTCCAATGTGCCTTTCAAGCCGCTCGCGAATTATGGATAGCGGCGACGCAATTGCATTCACATACTGAAAGTTACCCTCGCGGTCATTCTTGATGGACAATTGAATCCCGCTCGCTTCGCTCTGAATAGCATTGACTACGTAGCGCCCCTTCACTGTATCATAAATCACGTAAGGCGCCCCCGAAGAGCCAAACCTGAAATAACCTTGTATCAGGTATCGATAACCTTCAAAAAGGTAGTTGCCCTGAACGTCATCCTGAAAGATACCGAAATGGTCCAGCAGCCCCTCAATCCGAGCCTGGTTTATCATGCGCCCTGTAGGGCCACTGGGTGAACTTTGCAGGCAATATAGTTTAGAGCCGTCCTCTTCAAGGAATCTGTAGTCAATTGGGAGAAAAGGAATCTTATCAATTACTTCCTTCGGCGCGTCAATTTTGTAAAGGGCAATATCCTCAGCATAGTAAGCTTCCACGAGGTCTACCGGCACCAGGAAAGTATGCTTGTGCGCATCTGCGTCATACAACCTTAAAGCATCGGGAAATAGCTTTGACACTTGTTCATCGCCATAAAACTTATCCTCACGAAACTGGAAGATGAGGTGTGGACTGCATATCCCCTTTTCTGCCATGGTTACCCACCGGGTATCGAACCGCTTCTGCTTCAATATGGCCGAGATACTATGAAGCGCGTTGGGGTCATTGGTCGCCAGGAACTTCTTACCGGCATACTCGTCCGTATGGTAATACTGCTCCATCATCCGGTTTTGAGCTCCGTCCAACTTTGGTAGTATTTCAGACTGGTAAGTATCAAGGTCTATCGACCGGAAAAAACCGGGCTGTATACGGAGATTGTGGGCAACGCTAAGGAAATAGCCATCACCGATGTGAAAAGCTGAGATATTGTTCTCGAAGGTCCGCCTGTGAGGATCTTCAATATTGTATATCCACATAATGCGGTGCAGTGGCGACGACTGCTCATCTATCAGCGTCATCTTGGCCTGGCTGGCATCGCGGTTATCTTCTTCGCTATTTAGGTGCAGGAACATACTGTAAAGTAAATCCCATTCTGAAATTTTCAAAAGAGATACCCTATTCTTTTATACATGGGGTTACATTTGTGTCTCAAATACGATAAATGGCGCGCATTATAGCACTGGACATAGGAAAGAAGCGTACCGGCATTGCCGTTACCGACCCGTTGCAAATAATTGCGTCCGCCCTTGACACAGTGGAAACCGGCGAGCTTATCGGGTATCTGAAAAAGTATATGGCTGCCGAGCCGGTAGAACTTGTAATTGTAGGCTACCCTCTCAACTTCGATGACTCGCCAACAGACGCCACCCCAATAGTGGAGAAATTCATAAAGAAATTCGGCAACGTTTTCCCGGATATGCCGGTGATAAAAACCGATGAACGGATGACCTCTAAAATGGCAAGCTCTGAAATATCCCAAATGGGCCTGAAAAAGAAAGACCGGGAGCAAAAAGAACTGATAGATGCCGTGGCTGCCGTAATAATGTTGCAAGAATACCTCCAATCAATACAGGGTTAAAGCCTTAAACAGACATTTTTATCAGGTACTTTTGTAAGTTGCCATTATGTCCCTGCTGCTCTACAATCTTTCGATACGTCTTTATCGCTTCGGCATAGGAGTTAGCTCGCTGTCGAACGAAAAAGCGAAGTCGTGGATAGTGGGTCGGCGTGACTGGCGCCAGCACATGGCAGGGCGTTTACAGCCGGGCGAGTGCCGAATCTGGATTCACTGTTCCTCACTCGGCGAATTTGAACAAGGCAGGCCGCTAATAGAGCTTATCAGGAAGCGATACCCTGACTATAAAATAGTACTTACGTTTTTCTCACCATCGGGCTATGAGCCACGAAAGAACTACGACGGAGCCGACTACGTTTTCTACCTGCCCATGGACAGCGCTGCCAACGCGCGCGACTTTATTGGTCTGGTGCAGCCGGCTCTGGCCCTGTTTGTAAAATACGAGTTCTGGTACCATTACCTCAGCGAACTAAAGGGAAACAATATCCCAACGCTATTGGTCTCGGCGGCATTCCGTGCCAACCAGCCTTTTTTCCAGCGACATGGCAGCCTATTCCGCACCATGCTGCACTGCTTCACGCACCTGCATGTGCAGGATGCGGCATCTGCAGAACTTCTGAGGAGCATAGGCATTTCTCAAAACGTGAGCGTCACCGGCGACACCCGCTATGACCGTGTTGCAGCTATCCGGGCAGGCATTCGCGAAATTCCGGAAGCTGTAGCCTTCAGGGGCGATTGCAAGATCCTTATTGCCGGCAGCTCCTGGCCCGAGGACGAAACCATACTCCGCAGATGCCTCAACGACCTGCCACCTGATTGGAAACTCATTATTGCCCCCCACGAAATTGATGTCAGTCACATCAACCAACTAAAAGACCTGTTTGGCGACAACGCTGTAACATTCTCCGTATTACACATGGAGCGTGCGCAAGCCAGCCGCAGGGTCCTCATCATAGACAATATGGGCATGCTGTCATCGCTGTATGCTTATGGCAACATTGCCTGGGTGGGCGGTGGCTTCCGCAAGGGTGGTATACACAACACACTGGAGCCTGCCGTTTTCGGCACACCCATCATAATGGGCCCCGTGTACAAGAAATTTGTAGAGGCAGTGAAGCTGGTAGAATTGGGGGCCGCATTCCCGGTGGCCGACGCTGAGGGGGGCCTGCATCTCATAACACAGCTGATTGCCGACGAAACGCGCAGAAAAGACATCCACCAAAAGCTGGAGGAGTTTATGAGCAGGGAAACCGGCGCAGCAGAAAGAATACTCGGACAGGTGCAGCGAGATGCACTGCTCTAAGTTTCCTCTCCATGTAGCGACAACTTCCTTAGTGATGGTGTGGTAAACCAGGTGGCCAGCACGATCAGCAAGGTCATGCAACCGCCAAATACCACGGCAGGTACTGTGCCCATAATTCTCGCCGTTACGCCACTTTCTAGCGCCCCCAACTCGTTAGAAGAGCTTACGAACATCGTATTCACCGCCGCTACCCTGCCCCGCATAGCATCCGGTGTGTGTATCTGAAGGATGGTGCCACGTATCACCACACTCACAGTATCAAACATACCGCCAGCAAACAACATAGAAAACGCTACAAGAAAACCCATGGATATCGGCAGCGCACCCACAGAGAACAGCGCATCAGTACCAAAGTAGCCACACAGCCCGAACACAATCGTGGTGACACCAAAACCTGCAATACCCAATGCCAACTTCTGTCCCGGCTTGTGGCGAAGTGGCTTTACAGATAATATCCCTAAGGCAACAACAGACCCTATACCCGGCGCGGCGCGAAGCCAGCCATAGCCAAGTTCGCCCACTTTCAGGATATCATCTGCATACACAGGCAGCAACGCCACCGCCCCGCCAAACAATACCGCAAACATATCCAGCGACAAGGCCGCCATTACGATCTTGGTATTAAACACAAACCGCAACCCTTCACCCAGGCTTTTCAACACCCCTTCCTTCTCCTTATAGTGCACCTGCTGGCGGGGTATTTTCAGCAACGCTACCAGCCCCAGCACCTGTATTACGGCAACAGCCACAAGACTGGCTGTAAAGCCTGCAACTGCTATCACAAAGCCACCCGCGAGCGGACCCAGCACCGCACCCGTTTGCCAGGAGCCGCTGCTCCAGGTGGTAGCATTGGGATATTCTTCCCGCGGCACCAGCATACCCATCAGCGCAAAAGTAGATGGGCTGAGAAAAGCCCGCAACGCGCCACCGGCAAAGATGCCCGCATATATAAGCCACACAGTACCTGTTACAGAAACATGACCCACAAGGATGGGCAACGAGAGCGCGGTAAAAAACAGGGAAAGCAAAATATACCACAGCACTACCTTCACCAGCAGCTTTCGCTTCTCCCGAAGGTCCACAAAGTGGCCCGAGAAGAGCGAGAACCCAATAGCCGGTATCACCTCCCACAGCCCCACCATGCCCAGGGCCAGCTTATCGTGCGTTAGCTTGTAAACATAGTAGCTCACAATAGCCGCCTGCATATTCAGCGAGCCGATGATAGCCAGCCTTAACCACAGGTAATACCGAAACGAACGATAAGAAAGGGCCTTATTTTTTTCAAGAAACGACTTGAACGATAGCGGCATGAGATAAAGTTGCCCGCAAAAATACCCTTAACAGCCATTCAGGGCAAAACCTTTTAACACTTTAACCTTTTTGCTCAGTATAACCCCACCTTTCCTTGCTAAACTTTGCGTCTTCTTTGCGTAGTCTTAGCGTCCTTTGCGGTTACCTTCTCTAACATTTTAACTACTTCACCCTCCTGCCCTTCCACTCATACTTCCCTACAAAACCCAGGAAGCCTGCCAGGACTATGTATACTATATGCAGCGGCTGCAGCAGTGGGAAATAACGCAACACACGCTCGCTGTTAAAAAACTTTGCCACAGGCGCCAGGAACCATAACTCAGCCACTATCTTAATGCATAGAATGGCAAAAGCGGTGAACTGCAACGCAGGGTCAAAGAAGCTACCGATGCCTACAATAAGCAATGACAGATTGAAGAGATATACCAGCAGCAACACCAAAGTGAGCCGCGTATCGTTATACTTGCCGCTCTTTGAGGCCCAGCGTATGCGCTGCTGCAGAAAGCCTCGCCAATCCGGCTGGGCGGGTGTGGTCACCGCCGCTTTTGCGCTCTTCAGGTAGGCAATGCTACTATTAGCCAGCCGGTTCATCTTCATCATCAGCAGGAAGTCGTCGCCGGATGCAAGGTGCTGAATGCCTTCATAGCCACCTACTTCATGAAACGTGGCCCTGCGGAATGCCAGGTTGGCTCCATTGCTCATGTTGCCCAGCTTCAACGCGTGCGATGCAGCCGTAATGCCCTGCATGCTCATAAAATCTATGAGTTGAAAGAGCTGCAACACATTCTTTTTGATACGGTATATCACCGGCGCCACTATCATTATGGGGTGGTCGCGCTCATAGAGGGCGGCTATGTGTCGCAGCCAGGTGTTGGGGGCAGTGCAGTCAGCATCGGTGGTCACTATCAGCTCTCCGGTACTGTAACTGATGCCTGCCGCAATGGCTGCTTTCTTAAAAGAGTTGGTAACCTCGCTAACAACGGGCAGGTAGTCCTGCAACCGAACACAGCGCACATTTTTACTGGCATAGTCCGCTACTATGGCAGCAGTCTCATCCTCACTATGGTCATCTACCACTATTATCTCCAGCAGGTCTTCCGGGTACTTCTGCGCCAATATCGACTCTATACAGGCCGCTATGTTCGCCGCTTCATTGCGGGCGGGTATGATTACCGAGATCTTCGTTGCGGGTTCAAAACCCACAGGCACCACAAACTCCGGCTGACGACTCCACCCCCTGCGATACAGGAGCATCAGCGCCACATACATGACGGTGAGCAAGGAAGCAACAAGGAGTAAAATGTCCATTAAAGCAAGTGCTGCGCAATCTCCTGCGCATTATCTGTATCAAATATACGATGTCCACGCTCAAGCACACATACTGCCACCGTGGGCACGCCTTTGGCAAAGCGGTAAGCCAGCCGCGGAGGCAACACAGTATCCCGCGCACCCATTACCAGCGTCACCGGTATCTGGTACTTATTTATTACCCGCTTCAGCTCTGCCGGCGTGTGAATGAGCCTGCTGAGGCAGGGCCATGCATGCAACAGTTGCCGCTTACTATTCTCAAAGTGCAGCACCTGCGTGGCCAGCCGAAAGTAGGAATCCTTAATAATTCCGGCCTTCTTCAGAGAGAGCACCGCTTTCATCGAGTCCTTCTGCCCCAGGAATCCACGAAACATCATTCGGCCAACCTGGGTGCGCATCAGCATAAAGTAGTAGCCATTTACGATCAACCCATCGGTTGCCATCAGCACCATCTTATCTACCTGCTCCGGCACAGCTTTCATGATGGAGAGCGCCACCCTGCCGCCTATGCTGTAGCCCATCAGCGACACCTTGTCCACGCCAAATTCCCTACGGGCATTTTGCACCAGTGCAGCCAGGTCGTCTGCGGTGAGGTGTGGTTTGCCTGCCCACTCCGTTTGCCCATGATAAGGCAAGTCGATGGAAAGGATGGTAAAATCTTCAGCCAGCCATGGCTCAAACACCTGAAATGTTTCTGCCTCTTGCCCATAGCCATGAAAAGCGAGCAGCACCTTGCTGCCGTGCCCAAAACGCACGTAGTGCAACTGCTCCGATCCTGTACTGATGTGCGGCATACCATACAAATTTACTCCCCGCGTGTGGTTTAACCGCAAAGTGCGCAAAGATGACGCAAAGAAGGCGCAGAGGTTTTAATTGTAACCCGAAAGAACATCACATTGAGTGCTTTGCGAACCTTCGCAGTCCTTGGCGCCCTTTGCGGTTACAAAATCACCCCCCTATCTTCTCCTCCAGCTCCATGATGCTTTCAAACAGCTTGTCATATTCGCTGTTTTTCTCAGCCAGCTTTGCGGAGTTTTTGCGGTAGTCTTCATCCACCTTTAGAAAGGCGGCCTTATCGGCATAGAACGCAGGGTCGCCCAGCTTCGCTTCCAGCGCTGCGGTTTCGGTCTTTAGTTTGTTCAGCTCTTCCTCTACCTTCTGAAACTGTTTTTGCTGTTTCTGTAGTTCTTTCTTCCAGGCGTTTACCTGGTCATTGTTCTGCGGCTTGGGCGCCGGCTTTTCTTCCTTCTTCGCGGGGGCGGGTGCGGCCTTTGCAGGTGCCGCCTGTTCGCGCTTCAGGCGCTCTTTGTACCAGGTATCCCACTCGTCGTACGAGCCGTCAAATTCTTTTATCTCGCCGTCCTCTATGTTCCAGATCTTATTGGCGGTCTTGCTGATGAAGTAACGGTCGTGCGAAACGATGATGATGGTGCCCTTGTACTTGTTCAGCGCTTCTATCAGCATTTCCACGCTCTGCATATCCAGGTGGTTCGTAGGTTCGTCCAACATCAGGAAGTTGCCCTTGGCGGCAATAACCTTTGCCAGCGCCACGCGCGCCTTTTCGCCTCCCGACAGCACCTTTATCTTCTTAAACACATCGTCCCCGCTAAAGAGGAAGCACCCGAGCAACTGCCTCAGCTCCAGCTCCGTTTTGCCGGTGCCGGCACGCTTCATTTCCTCCAGCATTTCCAGCTCCACATTCAGCGCCTCAAGCTGGTGCTGGGCATAGAAGCTCTCCTCTACGTTGTGGCCCCATTTGCGCTCGCCCTCTATGGGCTCCTTGCCGGCTATTATGCGCAGCAGGGTCGATTTACCCTTTCCGTTCGCACCTATCAGCGCTATCTTGTCACCACGGTTTATCTCTGCACTCGCGTGCTCCAGTATGCGCAGGTCGCCATAGCGTTTAGATACATCGTTAAGCGTGCAGATGATCTTACCCGGCTGCACTGCCACGTCAAAGTTTATGTTCATCACCGCTACCGATGTGTCCGGCGCTTCTATCACCTCCAGTTTATCCAGGCGCTTTATGGCACTCTGGGCTGCCGCCGCCTTGGTAGCCTTGGCGCGGAAGCGCTCTATGAAGCGCTCCTGCTGGCGAATGTAGTCCTGCTGATTTTCGAAGGCGCGTTGCTGCACTATCATACGCTCCGCTTTCTCCGCGAGGAAGAAGTCATAGTTGCCGCTGTACTGGTGCAGATCGCGCTGCCACACCTCTACAATCTTCGTCACCATTCGGTTCAGGAAGTAGCGGTCGTGCGATACGATCACCACACTGCCGGGATAACCTGTGAGATAGCGCTCTAACCATTCTATCGACGGAAGGTCAAGGTGGTTAGTAGGTTCGTCCAGCAGCAGCAGCTCCGGCTGTTGCAGCATCATCTTGGCCAGCAGCACACGCATGCGCCATCCCCCGCTAAACTGGTCGTAGGGCCTTTGCAGATCTGCCGTGGAGAAGCCCAGGCCTTCTAAGACCTCCGCAGTGCGGTGCTCCATCTCGTAGCCACCCGCCACCTCAAAGTCGTGCAGGGCATGGCTATAGTCGTCTAAGAGCTTGGCGTCGTCGGGTTTTGTTTCCAGTTCCTTTATCAGGCGCTCCATCTCCTGCTCCACCGCATGCGCCTTCTCAAAGGCCTGCATGCCCACCTTCAGTATAGATTCAGACGTAGAAAAGCTGAGCAGGTCCTGGTTAAAGAACCCCAGCGATACATCTTTTGGTTTGCTTATTGTGCCACTATCAACGGTATAGGTGCCCGTCATCAGCCGCAGCAGTGTACTCTTGCCCACTCCATTGGCACCCACCAGGCCTATCCGCTCACCCGTACCTATCTGCCAGCTCGCATCCTCCAGTATAGCCCTGGCACCAAATGAAAATGTGACGTTTTGTATTGAAAATAACATAGGGGTGCAAAGGTAGTTTTAACCGAGGGAATTTGGCTTTTTTAAGGAATTAGGAATTCGGGTATTGGGAATTAGGATTGTTTCGCAAAAAACCGCCGGTCATCGCAAAGCCTGCACCAAATGTCACGGTGAGCCTGAGTTTACCCTGAGCGAGTCGAAGGGTCGAACCGTTGCTGCGCTCGTCAACGTCAACACTTACACTTTACCATTCCTCAAATGTTCCGTTTTCAAAGAAAATATCTCAGGAACATAAACAATTGAAAATCAACACCGAGAAGCAGCAAAAGTTTCCAAAAAGTTCACTAAAATTTTCGCGGTAAAAACTTTTAATGTGAGCAGAATAAGGGTTTGTGATATGCATAAGTGATAGGTTTGGGTGGTGAAAATATACTACAGCCGGGTGGCTGTTTGTGGTGTAAAGATAGAATGGGATGGTGGATTGGGCAAATGGAGATATGCACAATTTTACTGCTGCTCACGTCGGACTGATTCCGGCGACCGGTGGGGCCGTAGATGGATTCAATAGTCGCCTCTAGTTCTCTTTTTTTTCCACCGCCAAATAGTTGTACAGGGCATCATGCACCTTCATTGGTTTATCAATGAGCAAGTCCTGATCACCCCGGAAAGCAAAACGATATTTAGGGTAGGAGTTGCCAATTATGCCAATCTGGAACAGTATATTTAGGATTGATGCGAGTTTATGGGTCTTAAGCAACTCATCAACTTCGTTATACAACTCCTTTTTCTCATCTGCAATACGTTTTATCTCGGTGAAATTGAATGGACTAGTAATTCCCGTCAATATCAATCTTATTCCGTCTATTTGAACAGACGAAAATTTGGATTTTAGTTCTTCTGCTTGTTCGATCCAGCAATCTGAAGAGTATTCTTTTTTTATTGCATCGAAAACTTGGTGAGTAAAAGAGTTTTCATTGGGAAAGAACTTTTGACCAATTGAAAGCAGTCGAATGATATCGCGTGGCCGATACCAAGTTAAGCTCAAAATGTAATCGTGTGCATTTCGGTTTTGAATTTGCGGAGGAAAGTATCTTTCCCAAAGTGAATTGTAGTCCTGTTGTTCCGTTAAGCCGTGTGCTATTTCCGAGGTCAATATCCTCTTGTATAGTATTTTAAATAAGGGGTGACTCTTTATATCTCCACCGGATTGGTGCCAATTTATCGGTGTCCCAAAATCCGCAACAATCTTATTAATTTCTTTTCCTGCTGACACCGTAGAACTCAATACCTCACTTCGTATAGCTGCTATCAGCTTTATTTTAATTGAACTCTTCGCCATAACTGTATTGATCTGATATATTGCGGATATCAGATCTCTTATCAAACGGATATCACGATTGAATTGTTTAGACTTCCCATAAGACAATTCCAACTCGTCAATAAAAATGGTTAAGCAGTCTCCAAAGTTGGACCTAACAAGCCTTTTGAAATAATGGCTTGTTTTAGTTACAAGAGCGCTAAACCTAACCAGTTTCTTTTCTGAGTCTATCCATTCAAACTCCACCGTTCCTTTCCCATAATTCTCTTTTGACCCCAGCTTGAACTCAAACGAACCTTTTTTCAATTTTGGAAAAACTCTCTTAATCGCCCCTTCGTCCAACTTTTCTTGAAAGGAAGTCAAACAAATTTTAAAATTTACAAAATCTTCATTTTCAGAAAACACACGAATCTTCTTACTTTCAACTACATCTAATATATGCTTATAGAAAAACCAAAGCCAAGTATTAGTATAATCGTCCTCATCAGTTACATCCTTTTCGGTATCAGCAATAGTACTTTTCCCAGTCTTATGCAATTCTTTCCGGTCCTCCTCGCTAAAGTCTGTTTTAAATAAAACAAATGATGTGTAAGAATTGGGCTGTTCAAGCTTTAAAGATAGATAGCGGAGTAACGCAGTCTTTCCTGTTCCTTTTAAACCAGTAACGAAATATTTATTTCTTAACAAATAATCTTCTGCGGTGAAATTGTCCGGCATCAGAAACGACGAAAGAAAATTATTTTTCTCCTCTATCGTTTCCCCCACTAATTCGTGCTTTGCGTCTACATTTCCAACGAAAATTTGCTTGAGTTTAAGTGATTCTGGCATGAATACTTGCTTGTTAATAGAATAAAAATAGTAACTAAAGATACAATCTCTTCAGCTTATCTAATATTTTTTTTACACCTATCAGACCAATTCACACAAACTATATAAATTACAACTGCACACTCGTTCTTATGGATATCTTATTTAAGCACAAATACAAATCAATAACAAAATTCGAATGGCGCGAAATACCTCGATTCGTCGTTATTACCGGACCAAATGGATCAGGGAAATCACAACTACTGGAGTTGATTTACAGAAGTATATGTGCAAACGAAAACAACCAACAGCCAGGTATTGAAATACTAAATGAAATCATAGAACCCCATGAAGTCACCTTTCTTAAGGGGGAATGGAACTTGCGAAATACTACCCATACGGATTTGTCGGTCGTTCAATCTTACCTCAATGCTATTTACAATCAGTTCATTTCCCATCAACTGATATTACAGAATGGGCCTAATGTACATCTTTTCAATGCGTGCAAAGAAGTGCTAAAGAAAGTAGGAAAGTCAAACCCGTCTCAAGTAACTAAAGAAGAGTTTTCAAAATTCTTCCCAGAAGTCATTATTGAAAACGAAGATCAACTAAGTCAAAAAATATCTGAAATTTTCCTGCACTATCGGCTATCTGAAATCGAATTGCAAGCTAAAGGACATTCAAGTGAAGAAGTACGAAAGAACATAGGCGAAAAACCATGGGTTGTCATGAAGGAAATTATCAAAGCTGCGAAGCTACCCTTTGACATTAACGACCCGTCAAACAATGGAGTGCGAGATAGCTTCCGTTTAGTATTAACTCATGAAACACTTAAAGAAGAGATAGATTTTCAGGACTTATCCTCTGGTGAGCGGGTACTAATATCATTGGTATTTTATACCTATAACTCGCAAGAGCGGTCAGTCTTCCCAAAACTATTATTACTAGATGAGCCCGATGCGCATCTCCACCCTTCCATGTCACAGCAGTTTCTTAACGTAATTAAGAATGTATTAGTTGATCGGTACGGAGTGCGAGTGATAATGTCTACGCATTCGCCCTCAACAGTTGTATTAGCTCCTGCAGACACTATTTTCGAAATGCAAATTGGAGAACCGAGAATAAAGAAATCACCCTCAAAAAACCACTCGATTTCATTGTTAACCTCTGGCTTGGTATACGTAGGCGAGGGGTCGAAATACGTTATTGTTGAGGACAAAGACGATGTAGAATTTTATTCTTGTATTCACGGCCTATTAGTTAGTCAGAATATTATTTGTAGTGATAAACCTTTGGTGTTCATCCCGGCGTCGACAAAAGAATCTTCAGGAGGAAAAAATGTGGTAAATAGTTGGGTAAAGAAAGTGCAGGAATCAGGTTTGAGGTTGCTAATGGGTTTAATAGATAGAGATCATGGAAACATTGTAGGGCAAGGAGTTTTTAGAATTGCCCGATACAGCATTGAAAACTATCTGATTGATCCCATTGTGGTTTATGGGTTACTAATGGACATCGAAGAAAACCCCTCAGTCGAAGGACTTAGTTTAACAATAGGAGAAGAATATAAACTCAAGTCATTGCCGGTTGAAACGCTACAAAAAATCGCAGATGTCATTATTCAACAAGTTGAACCAGAACTGAAAAAGGCATTCAAAGATTTTGACTTAGAAAAAGAAACAGAAAGAATAAAAATCGAATTTACTAACGGATTAGTATTAATGTATCCCAAATGGTTAGTAGAGAGACGAGGAAAGACATTAGCCTACGAGGTTTATAATAGAGCATTTCCTAATGTTATGAAATTCGATGCGCTTCTTAAAACAATGAAAAAAGTAAATCTTTTTCCCATTGAGATTGTAGAAAAACTAAGAGAAATAAAAGACTCACAAATTTAAACAATTCCCTAGAAACCCCTCTGTTAGGGTTATTCCCACAAGGGTGAACCAAAACGCAAAATAAAACCCTTCCGATAACTATCGGAACTGTAACCGTCTTCATCTTGATGTAGCCTAATGCACCAAAAGGGAATAAATACGCCACCGCAATTTTCTAATTTGCAGTATGCCCGGAAAGAAAAACTTCAAGCTTAAAACGGAAGAAATACGACAACTGATAGAGTCGATGGGCGGCTGCATTGCTACCGATAGAATAACAGTAGACGGACTACCGGTTGGCTATATGTATAGGGAAGAACCCGACAGCGAAATAGACAGTGGCTGGCGCTTCTTTGCCGGCGACGAAGATCAAGAGTATGCCGATAATCACAAAAATTCTTGCAAATACAATGTCAATACCATAGCTAATTATGATCCTGCAATCATTCCCTATTTGGGCTATCCAATTGGTGTAACCCTTGAACGAGAAGAGAACAGCGATAATTTTATCGTTGTGCCGGAATAAAACAAGCAGCATTTTTATCACCAGTTCGGCGTAGTCTCCCCGACTACGTCGTTACGGTAGCCAATCTCTCGATTGGCAAAAAACAAATTACCGCCCTTACCGAAAGACGTATTCCACCGTTTACAACCAAGGCGCATCGCAACTCACTTGCAACCACCTTCCTTGTCTTGGCTGTAAGATAAACGGTCGTTCGGTGAATTCAATTTATTCCCATTATCCTTGAGCAAGCGAATACAAGTTGCAGCTACCCTACCTTGAAGTTTCCTTCCGTTTACCCATAGTCCATCAGAGCGATAATCAAGCCTATAGGATTTGCAGGTATCAAGCACATTATTGGCGGCCAGGCGTTCCACCACCGGACGCCACACCTTTGCCCCTGGGACTTCAATGGGCGCACAAACCCCTAACATGCTGCTCTCTGGCTTAGTGCTAAACACGCCTCCGGCTTTCATCTGAGAAAATGAATAGCTGCTATTCTTTATTCGCTCTGGGGCAGACTCGCAAAGGCTATATAACATGCCCTCATACTTCTGCCTTAGGCGAGGTGGTAGTTCTTTCCCATTTATCCGTATCAACCCTTTGTTGATTTCTACTCTGCACTCCTCACCAAGATGAACGAGACCATCCAGCAAAGCCTCTGCAAAAATGAAATCTAACTTCCCCGCCGTCTGAAACGATTTGCTTTTCTTTTGGAGCTCGCGCCTGAGACTATCAGTAAGCTGGCCATGGGCGTGGACTGCACTCACAAAAAAGAAAAAAGAAAAACAGACTATATATCTCATAAGGCTATTAGTAAGATAAAAATAAAACACTAATCTAAACTTTGAACAGAATTAGCAAACACAGACGCTTTACCGGTCGCAACCGCCCACAAAAATTGTGCATAACTCCCACTGCCACAACGGCGGTTTCCACTACTCCCGGCACAATGTTTGCGGGAACATTTGGACATGCGGTTTGGCAGAGTGAAAGGCAAATAGTAATCGTCGTTTCGACGTCGCGCAGCGCAGCAAGCGAAAGGAGTAATCTCCCTAGCGCTTGCAGTGGGCCACATCAAGGCACCAGCTCCGCGCATATGCTCAGGAGATTTCTCACCGTGTCCGTGGCATTCGCCAGGCGGCAACAGTTCGAAATGACGGGCTTCGATTAGGCGGAAGAGAGAATGAGCACAGAAGCACTTCCAGTCGGAAGCAAACCTGAAGTATTCGAGCAAGAGACTTACCGGTAGGGCATTTCAGCCACTTCTGGTTTGTATTTCCGGTCGGAAAAAGTCGGAAGTGTTTCGGAAGTCGGAAACCATGATTAGGCTTGGGCACAACCCTCATCGCGCCTTCGACCCTTCGACAAGCTCAGGATTAACTCAGGTTCAGGCTGACATGAGAAATTGTGGGTTTGTCACATTGAGCAAGCGCATAGCCCGGAGCGCAGCCGCGACGCGAAATGTCTGTGGATAATACCGCCCCTTCACGCCCCCACAACTGACACCAATCACCCATAAAGCCCTTCAATTGGCTTACCTTAGTATCTCGTACCGCTGACATGCACATTGCAAAGGCACATATGCTTATCTCATTGTCCATAGCATTGGCAACGCTGTTTATATCCTGTTCTATGCGATCGCAAACACTACAAACCGTTCAGCACGTAGACATCAGCCGGTATGCCGGTAAGTGGTATGAGATTGCCTCCTTCCCTCAAAGGTTTCAAAAAGGCTGCCATTGCACCACTGCAGAATATACGGCTACAGAGAAGGGCTACATTATAGTAGAAAACAGGTGTAATAAAGGCAGTTTGCGCGGCAAGGAGTCCTATATAAAAGGCAAGGCCTTTGTGGAGCCCAATACCGGTAATGCAAAGCTAAAGGTGCAGTTCTTCTGGCCATTCCGTGGCAAGTACTGGATAATAGACCTGGCTGACGATTATGGCTATGCCGTTGTAGGCCATCCCAACAGGGACTACTTATGGATACTGTGCCGCACGCCCAAAATGGAACAGGCTACCTACAACAAGATAGTGGAACGTGTGAAGCGACAAGGGTTTGACATAAGCCGCCTTCAAATTACGCCGCAATTGTAAGGTTTACTTTCATTGGCAAAAGTCGGACGTGTCCGCCGTGGCGGAAGCAAAACGGAAGTTGGGTAGCCTTGATTATGCTAATGCGCACCCCTTATCGCGCCTTCTACCCTTCGGCAAACTTAGGATAAACTCAGGCCCGGGCTGACAGGTGACTTGTTCGCATGGCAACCGATCGCTTCTTCAACAAATACCAGAAAAACACTGTTTTTTATTGTCTGTAACTGAGGTACATTGCCGGCAAATCTATTCTTCACAATAACAAACAGACAAAATGAAAAGAATTTTTACACTATGTATGGTGGGACTATGCCTCTCTAATGTTTCTAAGGGCCAGGGGCTTATGAGCATACACCGCCCCGGCGACAAGACATTCAGCCTGAAACCCCTAAAACATGCACCTACACGTACAAGGGCAGAAAAAGAGGAAGCAGCATCGAATATGCGCTTCCTGGCTACCACAAAGGCTAACGAGATGATCGACGCTAAGAGGGCCTATTATTCGAAGTTCACAAACCAGGACTCGCTGCACGCGGCAATGACAGATCTGGTATATGAAGACTTAATGATGACGGCAGAAGACTCAGCCACGCAAGCACTAGTGGATACCTTCAATAAAATAGTACCGGTAAAGGTGCTGGCTACGGGCGGCATAAGCAAGATAGAAGATGTAAAGCAATCGACAGGCAACTTATCATTCGGGCTACAATTCAGGCTGTCAGAATTCAGACGGGTAACGAGCGGCAGGGCTAAGAATTGGATAGACCCTCACTACCTCTACATCATGTTCAATGCGAAAACTGCGTCATCATCTGATACCAACTCAATTCAGCGCTCTTTCCTGTTTCCGGAGCTGAGCAGGCGAGACTTTGTTCTGGGCTATTTCTGGCAATTTCTGAAAGACGACTGGAGCATAGAGCCTACGTTTGAAGGCTCGCTGAACAGGTATGCAGACACGAGCAATTCACAAATGTTCCGCTCGGAGAGCTTTTTGATCGGCGCAAAATTTGCAAAGTCCTTCACACTTCCGGGACTCGGCATCGTCTCAGGCTTTCAGTTGTTCCCGTATTACAACATCATAAACGTAGACTCTAAGTACTGGACAGACTACACTGCCATGGTTGGCGCTACCAATTCGCATCCCACATTCCACAATATCGGTATGCAAGCGGTAGTTCAGGTAGATAAAGCTTTTATCTTCTGTAACATGAAATACGTTCTCAACAAGAGCGACAGCAACCTCAATCCCGACTTCGTACGGTTTGTATACACCCTCGGCGGTATGGTATCGCTGTAATGTATGTTACGATAAAACTGAAATGCCCGACCAATTATTATCGGTCGGGCATTTATCCGTTCTGCATGTCACAAAACAAAAATATCAGGCACAGAGGTAGCCAGCATAGAAAAAGAAAAGGGTTAATGCTCTACTTGCCCAGCTTTGCGCTTACCCCCAATACCCCATTGCCCATTTCTCTCATCGTTAATTCGCCGTAAACGCCAAGTTTGGGATGGAACATGTATCTGAAGCCTGCTACACACACACCGAGTGAAAACACGCCGTAGTCATGATTGTAAGCCGAATGAACATCGAAAACCTGGCGCACCCAGTTTCCGTCAATGCTCAAACCGGAATAGACATCCAGCCTGCTCCTGTTTATGTAGTGGAAATCGGCCCTGACACCAGTAGTAAGTATTTTATATTTCTGACCGTCATCAAATACAGCAGTCACATTGTTTGGCTGGTTAAAGGTATAGGTGCGTCGCTGGCGATCGCCAAAGGCATATCCTACCTCTGCGCCCAGCGTGATACGACGGCCGAGCGCATATCGGTATCCGGCTACTAATGGTCCGGCAATGTAGTTTGAGTTTGCCAGTTTGACCGAACTGGCAGGCACATAGCCCAGATAAATATGGTGCGAGCCCTTAGTGACAACCTGGGCATGAGCAATACCGAAGGCGCAGCACAGGAGTGCGCAAAGCAGGTAGGAAATACTTTTCATTGGATGTTGATAGTAAATGTATTAGGCCGCGAAAGTAATATATGAAAGGCAATTGAACCTACTATGGCGTCGGATAAACTGTTACCTTTTCTTACTTTAGACTTATGAACTTACATGTGGTAGCCTACCCCACCCTTTCCCCTGCCGACTATGACCGGGTACAAGCTGTGCGTAGGCTGCACAACGGGCTTTACAACATTATTGAGCCACACTTTACCATTGTGTTCTCTGTGCCGGATATGGAGGTGAGCGAGTTCATCGAGGAGATAAGGGAGCTATCAAAGGGCATTGCAGCTATCCCTTTCTGCATTAGGTGTGCCGTGATATGCAAAGATTCGTTCAGCAACAACTATGATGCCTTCCTGGTGCCGGACGAGGGGCATAGCGACGTGGTGAAGTTGCATGACAGATTATATTCCGGAAAGCTGGCGCGGCACCACCGGCTGGATGTGGGCTACATTCCGCACATGAGCATAGCCTACTCGCCGGATCTGCGCCACATAAAGGACATAGTGGATAACTGGAACGCCACGGAGCCTCCGATCACCGGGATCGTCAGCGTGCTGGATATCATTAATTATGAGAACCGGGTGATAACAACGATTGAAAGAGTGAAACTGGGAGGAGCGTAGTGAGTGTTCTTTTTTTGAGAAGAGGGAAAATGAGCGCTATTCTTCCAGGTTTTTGATCATTGTGAAGAGCATACGGGACAAAGAATCATACTCAGAACTTAGTGCTTCAAATGTCTCGTTCGTAATTTCATTTTCATCTTTGAGAAAAGAGACCAGCGCTGCGCACTCGAATGTCGAGCCCCTGGCAGTAACATAAAAATTTCTCCTGTCATTATGCTGAACTTAGCACTGCCCTCAGCGATATTCAGCATTATGCTTAAACTGGCTCTACCTAATTGGTCTCTTGCATAACCGGGAATAGATTTATTGCCTTTCAACAATCTGTACACAATCTGGTTTACCGAGTATGCCTTTTTGTAAACATCGAGATTCTCGTACGGGAACATTATATGAAGATATTTCTTTTGAGCGGGAAAGGGAGCGGGAGCGAGGGAAAAAAGGGAAAGGGAGGGTTCGCTCTCGCTCACCGCTCCCTTTCCCTTTTTTGTGCCCAGGACTGGATTCGAACCAGCACACCCGTGAAGGCGCTGCGACCTGAACACAGTGCGTCTACCAATTTCGCCACCTGGGCATTTCTGGACTTGTGTCAGGGAGCGCAAAGGTAAGAGAAAAACTGAAAAAACAAAACAATCCTTTTGCAAAGAATAATGGCTCGTAACGGGATAGTTAACTATTCATAAAAGGGGTGATTTTCCGGGTGAGCGAGCGTCGCGTTTTAATATGTTTGCTACATTCATATTTCACACACAATCCTAAAAACAAACTAATTATGAACAGCAATGCAAATGCACTAAACTGGTTTGAGATACCGGTGGCAGACCTGGCACGGGCTAAAAAATTCTATGAAGCTATCTTCAACATCACCATGGAGGAAATGGAGATGATGGGCATGCAAATGGCGTTCTTCCCATACGACCCGGCGGCGGGCAAAGTGGGAGGCGGACTGGCAAAAGGCGATATGTACAAGCCGAATGCAGATGGCTCAAAGATCTATCTGAACGGCAACCCGGACCTGGGAATAGTACTGGACAAAGTGGATGCTGCCGGTGGCAAAGTGGTGATGCCGAAAATGCAGATATCTCCTGAGATAGGCTATATGGCTTTCTTTATGGATACTGAAGGCAACACTGTGGGCCTGCACTCAAACAAATAATGATTGAAATGTAAACGGGAGGCTCCTGAAGTGGGCCTCCCCTATTTTTGAGTAGCCAGCCGCCGGATCTTATAATACTTAAGATAGGCACTCCATGCCGAAAGGCGACATATGACCCATCCATAATAACCATCAAGGAAACCCAGGCGGAAGAAATATTCGCTGATAAAATGCCAGACCGGTGAAAAAATCACCTTCAGCAGGCTACCCTTCTTTCCCTTTTCTATTGCAGCCTCAGCAGCCAATTCGGTATAACGCTCAATCTTCTTTTTGTGCTGCTCTATGCTGGTGAAACTATAATGTAGCAGATCTCCGGCCAGCAACCCCATTTCACCATTCCCGTCTGCCAGCTTCCAGTATTCATGCACCTTAAGTTCCTGCCAGCGCCCTTTGGTTCTGTTAAAGAGGCGCACCTGATAATCGGGATACCAACCGCAGTGCTTTATCCATTTGCCGCAATAGTTTGTGAGGCGCGGCATTTTGTAGACATTATGTACCGGAGCAACAAGTGCCTTCTTAATGCTTTCAATAAGTTCCGGGGTCAATTGTTCATCAGCATCCAGCGATAGGATCCAGTCATTAGATGCCTGTGCTGTGGCGAAGTTCTTCTGCTGTGCGTAGCCATCGAATGCCCGCTCGATAACCCTGGCACCGTGGCGGTGGGCAATTTCCCTGGTACGATCGGCGGAGAAGCTATCCACCACCACAATCTCGCTCACCAGGCCAGCGGCCGAAGCAAGACAACGGTCGAGGTTACTCTCCTCATTAAAGGTTATTACTACCAGGCTGAGCCCAACCATATATAATTATTTGCCCATGCAGCTGAAACAAATGCTATATTTGCAGCCCTGACAACGCAAAAAAAGCACTTTTTTGTGTGAGACGTCCCGAAATTTAAAAAAGAAGTCATTTTGATTTTTTATTTCCTATAGTTTATCATACCTTTGCAGTCCGAAAATTTTTATAACAATGGAAGCAGTAGCCTTTGTACATGAGCAACTTACCGCGAACAGGGAAATCCCTAACTTCAAGGCAGGTGATAATATAACAGTTAATTATAAGATCGTTGAAGGTAATAAGGAGCGTATCCAGTCTTTCAAAGGCGACGTTCTGAAGCGCCAGGGTTCAGGCTTTACCCAGACTTTCACAGTTCGTAAGATATCTGACGGTGTGGGCGTTGAGCGTCTGTTCCCTCTGTACTCTCCGAACATTGAATCAATCAAGTTGAACAAAGTTGGTCGCGTACGCCGTGCCAAGCTGTTCTACCTCCGCGAGCGCTCAGGTAAGTCTGCACGTATCAAGGAAAAGAAGCAAATCCACGCTTCTGCAAAAGCATAATTCAGCAGAACAAAATCATACAAAAAGGAACGTCCGCTCTGAGAGCGGACGTTCCTTTTTGTGCTCAGCCCATTGCTATTTTTCAAATTCCAAATTCCAAATTCCAAATTCCAAATTCCAAATTCCAAATTCCAAATACCAAATTCCAAATTCCAAATACCAAATACCAAATACCAAATACCAAATACCAAATACCAAATACTTGCCGGGAATACATGAAAAAAAAAGCTGCCCGGCAAATGCCGGACAGCTTTTAGGATTGGTTAGTAAGTGATATGAGATATCTTAATTCTGGTACATCAGCTTTTCCGTGCGTGATGTGCCATCATCAAACCTGAACTGGCAGATATAAACACCCGCTGCAAGTGTAGATGGTATTGTTATGCTGTTAGCCATGGCTTCGAGCTTGAATTCCTGAACCAGCTTACCATCGAAGGTAAAGAGTGCCAGCGTACCCGCAGACTGAGATTCTACAGTAAGCAACCCGTTAGTTGGGTTAGGATACATACGGAAACCGGTAACTACATCTGTATAGTCAGTAGGTATTGCGCCTGGCCTGCCAGCTACTACAGTCACCTCAGCACTCTTAGAGCAGCCGTTAGACAGCGTGTAGTATATGGTAGCAGTACCACCAGACAATCCATTTACGATCTTGCTGGTAGTGGTGCCGGTTGTGATACCAGCCGTAGTAGCCGGAATGGCAACTGTAGTATTAGAGCTGCTCCATGTACCGCCGGTAGTGGCAGAAGACAGCGTGGTGATGCTACCCGCAGTAATGGTTGTTGCACCTGTGATATTTGCAGGAACCGCATTTACAGTCAGAGCTTTTGTGCGGCGACAACCATTAGGCGCAGTGTACATGATGGTAACACCACCACCCATATTGCCTGTTACCACACCGGTAGCTGCATCTACAGAAGCCACTGTATTAGAAGCAGACCATGCGCCACCAGAAGGAGAAGACTCAAGTGTAGCAGATTCACCAGTGCAGATCGTAGATGGACCTGTAATAACCGCCGGTGCAGGAATCACTGTTACAACCTTGGTAGTGTAGCAACCAGTAGTAGGTACCTTGTATGTAATAGTAGCGGTTCCCTCAGCAACTGCTGTTGCCAGGCCGGTAGCATATGCGATCGTTGCTATGCTAACGTCGCTGCTGGACCATGTGGCGCTGCTGCCCGGTGTACCTGTGTAGAACGTATAAGCCTCGTTACAAATGGTATTAGAACCACTGATAGCAACCGGAAGCGGATTTACGTAGATCGTAGCCACATTATACATTGTTGGGCTAAGCCTGTAAGTAACGATGGCGGTACCAACTGTAACAGGAGTCACCTCACCTGTTGAGACATCGATGGTAGCCCTTGCTGTATTACTGCAAGACCATGTACCACCGGTCATACCATGAGACAGTACTGAATTTGTACCCAGGCACATCCTTGTAACACCTGTAATATCCGCAACAGTCACCGTTTTGCGCGCAATACAACCATTGCTGATAAGCCTGTAGCTGATGGTAGAAGTACCACCTACCAGCGCACTCAGTACGCCAGTCACAGAATTGATAGTAGCGATAGCAGTGTTACTGCTTATCCAGCGACCACCTGCGGTAGCATCGGTAAGCGTAGTAGAGTAGTTCTTACAAACAATATCAGCACCAGATATATCTGCAACACCGGCAGTGATCGTCACAACTGTTGTAGTAGTGCAGCCACTTGCAGTGTAGGAGATAGTAGATGTACCGTAATCCATACTTGTGAGCACACCATTAGTACCTATTACTGCAACACTCGTATTACCACTGCTCCATGTTCCGCCTGTTGTTGCTGATGACATGGTCATACCGACACCGAGACAAACACTTGAAACAGAAGATGTAATACCTGCAGGCAGCGCATTTACCGTGGTAGCAAACGTCCTGTAACATCCGTTAGAAAGTACATAAGAAATAGTAGTTCCACCACCGATAAGCGCTGACAACACACCTGTTGATGCGTCTATTGTAGCTACAGACGGGCTGGTGCTGCTCCATGTGCCTCCGCCGGTGCTACTTGTGAAAGTTGCAGTTTCAGTAGCGCAAATAGGAGTTACACCTGCAATTGCAGCCGGAGACTGATTAACAGTTACGTCGTGAGTAACCTCGCAGCCAGACATTGGTATGCGGTATGTCATTGTAGTGGTTCCGGCAGCGATTCCCTCTACCAGGCCAGTTATGGAATTAACAGTAGCAACAGAAGGGTCGCTGCTGGTCCACACTCCTCCCCCACCAGGTGTACTGGAAAGTGTTGTATATCCTTCTGAACATATAGTGGTAGTACCCGTGATAGGCAGCGGCATTGTGTATACATAGAAGTAAACCGGTGCAAAACATCCGCCTGCAATTGTATAATTAACGGTAACAGTACCAGGAACGAGGCCATTGATAACACCAGTAGATGCATCAATTGTTGCAACAGTTGAGTTGCTGCTGCTCCATACACCACCTGTCGTAGCGTTGCTCAGCGTTGTTGAGAAACCTTCACAAACGTGGTTGGTGCCAGTGATACCAGGTACAGTGTAGCTAACTGTAACTACCATGTTGCTGCTGAAACAGCCTGAATTTGAAGTATAGGTAATTGTAGATGTGCCCGGACTAACAGGACTAACAACTCCTGATGTATTGATAGTAGCCACTGCAGTATTGCTGCTGCTCCATGTGCCACCACCTACATCAGATACTGAAAGTGCAGATGTGCCGCCCATACATACAGAAGAAGAACCAGTGATAGAAGCAGGAGTAGCACCTACTGTCACTACAACAGTGGCGTGACCTGTTCCGCAAGCGCCGCTTACTGAATAGCTAACTGTAGAAGTACCTGCTGTAACAGCAGTAACCAGGCCGTCTGACGCAACTGTTACCACTGAAGGATCGCTGCTGCTCCAGGCACCGCCAGTCGTAGCATTATCAAGATCAGTAGTAGTCGTACCGCACATAACTGTAGTACCAGTAATTGACGCAACCGAAGGAGCACCATCGACAGTTACTACTGTTGTAGCGTAGCCGGTTCCGCATGAATTAGTAACAGCATATGAAATCGTCGCATTTCCGGCAGCGACCCCTGAAACGGCGCCGTCTGTGCCAATCGTGGCAACTGCAGTATTACTGCTGCTCCATGCGCCGCCTGATGTAGCATTGCTGAGCGTAGTGTTTCCTGAGATACAAACAGAACCTGTGCCTGTTATTGCAGGAACAGAAGGAGCAGCATTAACTGTTACCACCTGTGTGGCATATGTAGTACCACATGAATTTGTAACTCCATAAGATATTGTAGCAGTACCCGTAGCGACACCCGAAACAACACCGCTCGTATTAATAGTGGCAACCGCAGTATTACTGCTGCTCCATGCGCCGCCAGTAATGGCATTGGCGAGTGTTGTAGTTGCAGATGCACAAACTGTTGCCGTACCTGTGATGCTGCCAGCTGAAGGAAGAGGATTAACCGTCATTGCCTGAGATGCATAAGTAGAGCCGCATGCGTTTGCCACCGTGTAAGTAATATTTACGTTACCACCAGCTACACCTGTTACGGAGCCACCTGTGCCCACGGTTGCTATAGAAGTATTACTGCTGCTCCACGCGCCACCCGATATCGAGTTGCTAAGTGTGGTGGAAGCAGACTGGCACACAGAAGATGCACCAGACATAGTACCCACTACAGGATCTGCATTTATCGTTACCACTACACTTGTACTGGCAGAGCCACAGGTGCCTGAAACTGAATAAGTGATTCGAGCAGTACCTGCAACAACGCCGGTAACCAGACCTGCAGAGTTCACGGTAGCTACAGATGTATTGCTGCTGTTCCATGTACCACCTGCATCACCGTCCGACTCAAGGTCAGTAGCATCGCCCTCGCAAACAGCCATTGTACCGGTAATAGTACCTGCTGAAGCCAGCGGATTCACCGTAAGTACAGAGGTAGCAAAACATACACCATTAGTATAGGAAATATTCACTGTACCTTCTCCGGTACCGGTCGTTACCCCAGAGGCATCAACCGTAGCAAAAGCGACATCTTCTGAACTCCATGCTCCACCGGCAGTTGCGTTAGCCAGGGTCGTACTAGATCCGAGACAAACAGAAAGCGTTCCGGTAATATCACCAGGCTGCGTGTAAACACTGAACGCCTGGGTAGCGGCCGTGCCACAACCTGTGCTATAAGTAATAGTAGTAGCGCCCTGAGAAAGTGGCAGCACGCTGCCGTCATCCTCAATTGTGGCAATAAGTGTATCTCCAATGCTCCAAACTCCGTTTGCAACAGCGTTTGTCATATTTGCAGTGGCATCAGAACAAATAGCGGTAGGACCGCTTATGGCAGCGGGAGTAGCGGCAACGGTAACAACGGCAACGGCGTCGCATGTTCCTGTTCCCAGGCTATATGTGATTCCGGCTGTGCCGAGTGCAACTCCGGTAACCACTCCGGATGCATCCACAGTAGCTACAGCAGTGTTTCCACTAGACCATGTACCACCTGCAACAGAACTAGTAAGTGTAGTAGTACCTGCATCGCAAATGAGCCTAGTGCCGGTAATAATGGAAGAAGTGGGACTAACAGTAATAGTCTTTGTAGCTACAGGAGAGCATCCTGTAATGTAGCTAATACGTACGGCACCAGAAGATATCCCGGTAACCTCGCCTGTTGTGCTTACCACGGTTGCCCGGGTAACATTGCTGCTCCTCCAGGTTCCGTATGGCGAAATATCAGTAAAAGTCGTGAGATGTCCTACACAAAGTGTATTAACGCCTGTTATGGCTGCAGGTACGCCGGCAACCGTCATTGTGCGCGTAGCTGAAGCCGTACCGCATGCATTTGTACGTGTATAAGTGATCAGAGATTCACCTGTTGCCACGCCCGTTACCACACCATTAGTTCCAATGGTTGCGATGGCACTGTTGCTGCTTTCCCAAACACCTCCCGAAGGGCGACACCTGAGCGTCCTTGTAAGTCCTTCGCACACTTTTGCAGTACCCGTAATAACATTGACAGTAGGTACTGAAGCAACGGTAACAACTTTTGTCACCCTAGTGCCGCACCCCACCCTATAAGTAATGCGTACTGCACCATTCGACACAGGAGTGGCTTCACCAGTGGTGAGCCCGATAGTGAGACGCGCGTTACTGCTGCTCCACGTGCCGCCCGATGCTGAGTTAGTATAAGTTTCTGAAGTAGGCATACAGATCACATCTGCGCCGGAAATTGGTCCGGGCGTTTCAGAGACGTTGATCTGTGTAGTAGTACTGGTCATGCTACCAGATGCATTGCAGGCACCGGCACCAACCCAGGTTATGACACAATAGTAATACGATGTGCCCGGTGTAGCCGTAGATGGTACGTACACTACTGAACCCGAAGCATTCCGGGAACACGCAACTGTAGAAGTACTTACCAAAGTACCGCCCGTGGTTGAGTTAACCGAATTCTGGTACCAGGACACTGTCATGGAAATACCGGTGCTGGTACCCGTACCGGCATTACAGGTGTAGTACCGGAACCGTATATTTCTGCCCGTTGCACCTTCACAATAAGTTCTTGTCGCCGACATATCCCAGGGGGTGTTCGGCGTGAATATCTTTGCTGCTTCTGACTTGTAACTTAGCGAAGTCAGGAACAGCAAGATAAAGACGGAAAGTAACCTTGTGTTTTTCATATACTATCGATTTGTGTGTTTTGATTTCTATTTAAGTATCCGCTTGCGAGCATTATGCACTACCCCACGAATAAAAACTTGTTTTCGTTCAATATCTTCTCAGTTGCATAACTCATCATTTCCAATTGGTGATCGTCTTTCATAATGTAGCCGGATACACCAAACCTTATTGCCTCAATTACTACATTAATGTCCTGCTGGGATGAGATCATCAACAGATGGATCTGCGGATACATTTGCTTTATCTCCTTTAGCACCTCCAGGCCATTGCGAGGCGGCGCATCAAAATCAAGGAGAACTATTTCGGGCATAATATGAATGTTGTTCAAACACTGCTCCCCGCTTTCAAAAAGGTAAATATTGGAGAAGCCCAAATTCATCAGATGTCTTTTGTAAAGGAATCGGCACATTGGGCTGTCATCCACTATGAATACTTTGATGTTTTTACGATTTTCCATGGCTTGGCTTTTGCTTAACAGAATCAATAGATGTGCCAAAATCCTACAAACATGATTATCAATTCATTTCACATTATACTTCTCTACCTTTTTTCCAATTTTAGGAAATGATTCCAATTCACTAACAAATAATTAGCAAAAAAGGGGCTCCATACCGGAGCCCCTTTTCACCATGAAAATTTGAAGAATACTACTTTACATAGAGCCTTTCAGCCTTAGCAGTACCATCGTTGAAAGAGAATTGACACATATATACACCAGAAGCGAGGCCACTTGAAAGCGTAACACTTGTAACACCCTCGGTAAGTGAATACTCACCTGCTACCTTGCCATCGATCGTATAAACAACCAGCTTACCGGCAACTGAAGATTCTACATTGAAAGTACCTGAAGTTGGGTTTGGATACAACTTGAAGCTCGATACGATCGGGGTAGATTCAGTAACGATGACCGAACCAGGCTTAGCCGAAGAAACGGTAACATTAGCGGTACGCGCACAACCATTTGCGAATGTATAAGAGATCGTAGCGCTACCAGCAGCGAGACCATGTATGATACCGCAAGAGCTAGCTCCTATTCCCATAACAGTAGCGGGATTTGCAACTGAGCAATCTGAGCTTGACCAGGTACCACCAGAACTCATAGAAGTAAGTGTGGTTGAAGCGCCGGCGGTTATAGATGTGCTACCAGAGATTGCCGCAGGAGTAGCATTTACGGTCATTGCCTTGTAGCGGCGGCATCCATTAGGTGAAGTGTAGGTAATCATTACACCGCCACCTGAGACACCGGTAAGCTCACCTGTAGAAGCATTCAGGCTCACCAGCGTATTGTTCTTGGTCCATACACCACCGTCAGCAGTAGAAGAAAGTGTAGCACTTTCACCAACACATACCGTAGGAGAACCAGATATTGGTGCCGGAGCAGGGTTAACCGTTACAGTACGCGTAGTATAGCATCCTGTACTAGGTATCTTATAAGTAAGTGTTGTAGTACCTGCACTCAGGGCAGTAAAGAGACCGTCGATGTAATAAATGCTACCCACCGCAACATCACTGCTAGACCATGTGCCGCTACCACCAATATTTCCGGTGTAGCCAGTGTACAATCCTTCACACAAAGCAGAGGCGCCACTGATAGCAGCAGGAAGCGGATTCACCACGATTATAGCGGTAGTATAAACTGTTGGCGAAACAAAGTAAGTAATGATAGCTGTACCGGTAGACACCGCAGCAACCTCGCCAGAAGACGCATCTACAGTAGCACGAGCAGTGTTAGAAGAAGCCCAGGTGCCGCCGGTCATCGCATGGCTGAGTGTAGTGGTAGATCCCATACAAACCCTGGTATTTCCTGTGATAGCTGCAACCGTAACCTGCTTCAGAGCTATACAACCGTTGCTGGTAAGCCTATAGCTGATGTTCACTGTTCCGCCCATTACACCAGTACTAGCCACGCCAGTATACCAGTTGATAGTAGCGATTGTGGTGTTGCCACTGATCCAGGTACCACCCGCAGTAGCGTTGGTATACGTTGCGGAGTTGCCTTTGCATATCATGTCCGGACCTACAGTAGGCGCCGTAGCAGAATAAACGGAAACTGTAGCAGTACGAGTACAACCCGTAGCAGCAGTGTATGTTATAGGCGCGCTACCGATACCCTGGCTGGTAACAACACCGTTTGCTGAACCGATCGTTGCAACTGAAGTGTTACCACTCATCCATGTGCCACCAGTTGTAGTAGAGGCAAGCGTAGTACCAACACCCAGACAAACGTTCCAGTTTGCAGACGTAATTCCTGCAGGCAGTGGATTAACTGTTACCGCATATGTCCTGTAGCAACCGTTAGAAGCAGTATAAGAAATTGTAGCGCCACCGGCAGTAATTGTGGTAACGTCACCAGTAGCTGAATCTATAGATGCAACCCATGGCTGAGCGCTTGACCAGGTACCACCCGTAGTAGCATTTGAGAAAGCAACAGTGCTCTCAGCACATATTGGCGTAACACCTGCAATTGCAGCTGGAGAAGCATTAATCGTTACCTCACGAGTAACTTCGCAACCTGTAGCCGGAATGTGATAGGTAATTGTAGAATTACCTGCACCAACGCCCTCAAGCAGACCCGAAACGCTATTGATAACAGCTACAGAAGTATTGCTGCTAGACCATACGCCTGCACCACCAACTGTGCTGGCAAGAGCTGTGTAACCTTCAGTACAAATTGAAGCCGTACCGGTAATTGGATCAGGCATCGCATTTGAAATGAACATATCTGTATTATAGCAACCGCCGGAAATAGTGTAAGATATCATTGCAGTACCCGCACTCACCGCTGTAACAACGCCTGTAGATGCGTCAACCGTAGCGATTGCAGTATTGCTGCTGCTCCATGCACCACCTGTTGTAGCTGTAGCCAGAGCTGAAGTGAAACCAACGCATGCATATTTAGTACCGGTAATATTTGCCACGGTGCTGTTTACAGTAAGCGTCTTGGTGCTGTAGAAGCAACCAGTAGCTGCAGTATAAGTAATAACTGTGGTACCAAGACCTGTAGAAGTGATAACGCCTGTAGATGCGTTCACGGTAGCAGCTGCTACATTGCTTGAGCTCCATGTACCCGCAGCATCACTGATCGTAAACGTAGTGGTACCGCCCAGGCAAAGTGTATTTGCACCAGTGATGGCAGCAGAAGAAGCATTAACTGTTACAGTAACCATGTCTTCTGCTGTTCCACAGCTATTTGTGTTTGCATAAGTAATAGATGCAGTACCCGCAGCAACACCAGTAACCAGACCGGTTCCGTCTACTGTAGCTACTGTAGCGTCGCTCGAAGTCCATGCACCGCCACTTACTGAGTTATCAAGATCAGAAGTAGAACCAGCACATATAACTGTTGCCCCTGTAGTACTTCCTACTGTAGGAACTGCGATAGCCGTAACAGCATGGGTAGCATAATCTGTGCCGCAACTATTAGTTACTGCGTAAGAGATAGTAGCATTACCTGAGGCAACACCTGTTACTGTACCACCTGATACTGTAGCTACTGAAGCATCGCTAGTAGTCCACGCACCACCACCAACTGAAGCCGAAAGGCTGCTAGTAGAACCTACGCAAACATTTGCGCTACCCGATACAGTACCAGCTGCAGGAAGCGGATTAACCGTCACAACCTGAGTAGTGTAGTCTGTACCGCAGCTGTTAGTTACAGCGTAAGAAATAGTAGCAGTACCGTTTGCAACACCAGTTACAGTGCCACCGCTAACTGTAGCTACTGATGTGTTGTCTGATGTCCATGCACCACCACCGATCGTAGCAGAAAGGCTAGTTGTAGACACCTCACATACTACTGCTGTACCAGAGATAGTACCGGCAGCAGGAAGTGGGTTAACTGTAACTGCCTGGGTAGCGTAGTCTGTACCGCAGCTGTTAGTTACTGCATAAGAGATAGTAGCAGTACCTGAAGCAACACCTGTTACAGTACCACCGCTCACGGTAGCTACTGATGTGTTGTCCGATGTCCATGCACCACCACCGATCGTAGCAGAAAGGTTTGTTGTAGACGCCTCACATACTACTGCTGTACCAGAGATAGTACCGGCAGCAGGAAGCGGGTTAACTGTTACTACCGCAGTAGCGTAGTCTGTACCGCAGCTGTTTGTAACTGCATATGAGATAGTAGCAGTACCGTTGGCAACACCAGTTACTGTACCACCGCTAACGGTAGCTACTGATGTGTTGTCTGATGTCCATGCACCACCGCCTACCGATGCAGAAAGGTTTGTCGTAGATGACTCACATACTACCGCTGTACCAGAGATAGTGCCGGCAGCAGGAAGCGGGTTAACTGTTACAGCCTGGGTAGCGTAATCCGTACCGCAGCTGTTAGTCACTGCATAAGAGATAGTAGCAGTACCGTTGGCAACACCAGTTACTGTACCACCGCTAACGGTAGCTACTGATGTGTTGTCCGATGTCCATGCACCGCCACCTACTGATGCAGAAAGGTTTGTTGTAGATGCCTCACATACTACCGCTGTACCTGAGATAGTACCGGCAGCAGGAAGCGGGTTAACTGTTACTACCGCAGTAGCGTAGTCTGTACCGCAGCTGTTAGTCACTGCATAAGAGATAGTAGCAGTACCGTTGGCAACACCAGTTACTGTACCACCGCTAACGGTAGCTACTGATGTGTTATCTGATGTCCATGCACCACCACCTACTGATGCAGAAAGGTTTGTTGTAGATGACTCACATACTACCGCTGTACCAGAGATAGTACCGGCAGCAGGAAGCGGGTTAACTGTTACTTCTGCAGTAGATGTACAAGAACCTATTGCATAGGTAATAGTTGCATTACCAGCGGCAACACCTGTAACCACACCAGTAGCACTATTAACTGTAGCAACTGATGTGTTGCTGCTTGTCCAGGCACCACCACCTGTAGCATTGCTCAGCGTAGTAGTAGCGGCCTCACATACTGTCAGTGTGCCAGTGATAGCAGACGTGCCACCAGTTGTAATTGTAGCAGAACCAGTCATAGCTGCTGTAGTACCTACTGCTGCAGTTGTAGCCTGCACTGAGTAAGTGCCAGCCACGGTGAATGTACCGAAGCTCAGAGCGCTACCTGTACCTGCAACTGCGCTACCAACGTTAGTAGAGCCTATTTTCAGCTGGTAGTTAACACCAGTCTGGGAACCATCAAGACCTACTGCAACACCTGCGCCCGTACCGCAGTATGAACCACCGCCAGTAACATTATAGGTTGTTACAGAAGGATCAACTGTAATGGTGAATGTACCCGGAGTACCCACACAACCATTCTTGGTAGGAGTTACTGTAACAGTAGCAACAACAGGAGCAGCACCACTGTTTACAGCAGTAAACGATGGAATAACACCGTAGCTGGCCTGTATATAAAGGCGCTTACCGGTACCAACACATGGATCACCAAATACTGCGTTTGTAGCAGGAATTGTAGCAGAGTTATTACCAATAAGGTAGCTGGCAGCAACGGAAGTGCTCGTAGACGCATTGCATCCGCCAATCGTAAAGGACCCGCATGAGCCGTTCGGTGTACCGTAGCTTGCAAAATCAATTGAAGTGAAAACAGAACCAGCAGGCGCTGTCAGGGTTACACTACCGCCTTCACTTGCTGTACCACAAATTGTACCCGTAGTACCGTCAGCGAGACCAATTGAATTGTCAACAGTCCATGAATACACGCTACCTGCCAGGCTGCCAGTAAGAGAAAGAGCAGGCTGAGTAGCTCCGTTTGCTACCACCTGGTTAGCAGGCACGGTAACGGTAGGAGTTGGGTTGATAGAAACCGTAACTGAACCTGACATAGCATTCACACAACCAGTAACTGTATTAGTAGCCTGTGCTGAATAAGTACCTACAGCAGTCTGAACACCAAAACTGATAGCGCTGCCTGTACCTGCAACCGGGCTACCTGTGCTAACGCCATCTTTATAAAGCTGATAGTTGATACCAGTAGTTGAGTTAGCCAGACCTACCGCCAGACCAGAACCGCCAGAGCAGTATGTGCCACCGCCAGTCATTGCATAGGCAACAGGTGCATTTGTATTGTCGATAGTAATAGTATAGCTAGCTGAGTTACCGGTACAGCCATTAGCAACCGGTGTTACGTTCACAGTACCCACCAATGGCGTCGCGCCCGGATTTGTAGCAGTGAACGAAGGAACTACAGAATAAGAATAAGTTGCCTGTACATAAAGCCTTTTAAATGTGCCGCTGCAAGGATCGGTAAATACGCTATTCCTGGCTGGAATAGACGCCGTTGAGTTACCAACCAGGTAAGAGGACACGATTGCTGCACTGTTGACAGCATGACAGCTGCTAGTAGCAAAACTGCCGCATGAACCTGTTGGCGTACCATAACTTGCAAAAGTAACGCCGGTGAACACCGCGCCAGTTGGCGCAGTCATTACGAGTGTACCATTCTCTGAAACAGTTCCGCACATTGAGCCGCTGTTATTTGCAGCCAGACCAATTGATGTATTGCTGTTAGTCCATGAATAACCTGTGCCGCTGATGCTGCTGCTGAAAGACTGAGCAGGTACAGTGGCACCGTTACATACCGTCATATCAGAAGGCACGGTGACTACAGGAGCAGGAGTAACTGACACAGCAGTCGTTGCATAGCAACCGGTAGAAAGGATATAAGATATTGTAGCATTGCCGCCGGCCACACCGGTAGCAACACCTGTAGAAGAACCTATTGTAGCAACAGAAGTATTGCTGCTGCTCCATGTACCGCTGCCAGTTGCATTGCTCAGGGTAGTAGTTGTAAGCTGGCAGAAAGTAGTAGTACCTGTAATAGAAGCAGGGTTAGCATTTACGGTCACCGCCCTGGTAGCATATTGAGTACCGCAAATATTAGTGACACCGTATGAGATCGTCGCGTTGCCCGCAGCTACACCGGTAACATTACCGCCACTTACAGTAGCAATAGATGTATTAGAGCTGCTCCATACACCACCGCTTATAGCATTGGAAAGCGTGGTGCCAGCGAGTGCGCACATAGACGCTGTACCAGTAATAGTACCTGCGTTTGCAAGGGGATTAACTGTAACAACTGTGGTTGCATATGTAGTTCCGCAGCTGTTTGTAACAGTATATGTAATATTAGAAGTACCTGCAGCCACGCCGGTTACAACACCAGAGGTACCTATTGTAGCTACTGAAGTATTGCTGCTGCTCCATGCGCCGCCGCTAGTCAAATCGCTTAATGTAGTTGTTGCGCCCACGCATACTGTGCCTGTGCCTGTTATAGAGGCTACAGCTGGAAGCGGGTTAACTGTAATTACTTTCGTATCCATATCAGTGCCGCATCCGTTGGTAGATACATAGCTAATGGTAGCATTACCACCTGCAACACCTGTAACAACGCCTCCTGTGCCTACTGTTGCAACAGAAGTATTGCTGCTGGACCATACAGCACCAGAAACCGTGCTGGTGTATGTAGTAGACGCAGCCTCACATACTGTAGAAGAACCGGATATTGTACCCGCATCAGGTGCAGGATCAACCGTTACTACTACTATCGCCCTCTGCGTGCCGCATGAGTTGTTAACTGAATAAGAAATACGTGCAGTTCCTGCGGCGTTTCCCGATACAGTTCCCGATGCGTCAACTGTAGCAATTGCTGAGCTGCTTGTAGTCCAGCTGCCACCAGCGTCACCATCCGTAGTGAGATCTGTTACATCCCCATCACATACATTCAGGTCACCGGAAATTGTGCCCGGATCAGCCAGCGGATTCACTGTTACCTCTTTTATAGAGCGACATACACCATTGGTGTACGTAATATCAACAGCGCCTTCCGCGACACCTGTAACAACCCCTGATGCATTAACAGATGCAACTGCCGCACTCTCAGACGTCCAAACACCGCCGCTCACAGAGTTACTCAGTGTAGTAGTTGCACCCTGGCAAACTGAAGCTGTACCCGTGATAGCACCTGGCTGAGTATTTACCGTAATCACTTTAGTTGCAGCAGTACCACAACCCGTGGTGTAGGTAAGGCGTGCAGTGCCTGCCGCAACCGCAGTTGCAATGCCCGTTGTGGAACCGATAGTAGCAACTGATGTATTGCTGCTGCTCCATGTTCCGTAAAGTGTAGTGTTAGTATATGTTGAAGTAGTTCCGGTGCAAAAAGCGTTGGCGCCGGAGATGCTTGCAGGTGTTGCCTTAACTGTGGCAGTTATTACCGCCTGGCAGGCACTCGCAGTAGCATATGTGATGCGTGCTGTTCCAGCTGCTACGCCGGTCATAATGCCGGTAGAAGAACCTATTGAAGCAACTGTAGGGTTACTGCTAACCCATGTTCCGCCGCCTGTAGCGTTTGAAAGCGTAGAAGTAGCGCCAGTACAAATTGCTGTTGTGCCGGTAATCGCAGTAGGGCCGGCATTTATTGTTAGTGTTTTGGTAACTGTAGCGCCACATCCGGTGGCATAGCTGATCGTAACTGCGCCAGCAGTAAGAGCGTCAATTTCACCTGTAGCAGGGTCGACGGTAGCGCGAGCAGTGTTGCTACTTGTCCATGTACCGTAAGGAGTAGTGTTGGTATAAAAAAGCGTATAGCCTGTACATGAAGTAGACAGGCCGCTGATTGCTGAAGGAGTTGTTGAAACCGTTACATCTTTAGTAGCATAAATGGTGCCGCAAGATGTAGACACCTGGTAAGAAATTGTTGCAATGCCGGGAGAAACACCGGTAACAACACCAACACTATTGATAGTTGCAATTGATGTAGAAGCAGAGCTCCATGTTCCGCCGGAAGTACTGTTAGACAGCGTTGTGGTTGATCCTGTACAAACGTTTGAAGTGCCGCCGGTGATGGCAGCTACTGTAGGCGTAGTACTTACCGTGATAACCTTTGTCACCCTCGTACCACAAGCCACCCTATAAGTGATATTTGCTGTGCCTGATGCCACACCGGTAACTTCACCTGTAGTCAGATCAACGGTTGCTTTTGCAACGTTGCTGCTGCTCCATGTGCCACCAGAGGCTGTATTTGTAAGAGTAGTTGTAGAACCTACACAAACTGTGGAACTGCCAGAAATTGCTGATGGCGATTCTGAGACAGTTATTTTCGTTGCAGTGGCGCTTGTAAGTGTGCCACTAGTGTTACAAGTGCCAGAGCCACTCCACGTTATTACCGCATAGTAGTAATTCTCTCCCGGAGTAGCAGTGGAAGGTGTGTAACGCACTGTACCTGTACTGCGCGTACGGCAATTCCGGGTTTCGGTAAACACCAGTGTACCACCGGATGTCAGGCCGGTGGTATTGGAATACCAGTTCACCGTCATTGATGTGCCGGAAGACCCACCAGTACCGACATTACAGGTATTATACCGGAACGAAATCCTGGTGGCGGTAGCGCCTGTACAGTAAACCTTGTCTGCCGACATGCTGTTAGCACTCGACGGCGTGTAGACCTTCGCCGCATAAACTTCTACCCCTGCTGCCAACAGCAGTGTAAAAATTAATGCGAATTGTAATTTTAAATGTTTCATACTATTCTATTTTGTTTGTGATTGATTTCTTTTTTGTCTTTGTGTTTTCATGGTTGGCTGAGCCTAGCTGACAAAGAGGAACTTGTTGTCGTTCAGAATCTTGTCGGTAGCATAGCTCATCATCTCCAGTTGGTTTTCATCTTTCATGATGTAACCCGAAACGCCAAAACGAATCGCTTCAATCACCACATGTATATCTTGCTGGGCGGAGATCATAAGTAAGTGTATGTGAGGGTAGAGCACCTTAACTTCCTTCAGCACGTCCAGGCCATTTCCGGGAGGTGCATCGAAGTCCAGAAGTATGATGTCCGGCATCAGTTGGATGTTTGCCAGGCATTGTTTGCTGCTCTCAAACAGGTAGATGTTCGAAAAACCAATATTCATGAGGTGCCTTTTATACAGGAAACGACACATTGGCGAGTCGTCAACTATAAACACTTTCACGTTTGTCCTGCTTTTCATGTTCGTATTGTTTTGCCATTCTATAATCAACCGGCATGCCACAATACTAAATGCTTGATTTTCAATTAAATAAGAACAATATCAATAACAATTTATTCCATAACATGGAAAAATCATCCATTTTAAAGAGCATATTTTTTAATGCGTATTTCACTATATGTTAATCAGATGTTCCCGAACATGAATTTTTCCGTATTTTGGAAACCTTTAAGCTGACAATTATTAACCGTTCGTTAAGCGCAGCTTCATTTTTGTATATGTTAAATTCTCGTCGTAAGTTTAGTTGCTCATTTCCCATTAACACAATGCAACAGTTTAAGATATTTGTTGTTGAAGACGACCCGTGGTACGGAAAAATACTTGAGTACCAACTGTCGCAAAACCCGGATCACATTGTCACGCTTTACACTACAGGAAAGGATTGCGTGAAAAACCTGGGGCAGAAGCCTGACCTTGTCAGCATAGATTACTCATTGCCGGATATAGATGGAGTGGGTCTGCTAAAAGCGATCAAAGACTATAATAGTAGTATACCCGTTGTTGTTATCAGCGGGCAGGAAGATGTAAATACGGCCCTTACTCTATTAAAAAAGGGAGCTTCAGATTACTTTATTAAGGACGATAGCACCATAGAGCTGCTTCACAATGCAGTAAAGAATGCCAAAGAGAAACAATCGCTGCGCAACGAGGTAGAAACACTGAAGGAAGAACTTGGACAGAAATATGACTTCCGCAAGGCGATAATTGGCAACAGCGATGCGATGACCCGTATCTTTTCTCTGCTGGAAAAGGCCGCGGCTACCAATATTAATGTATATGTCACCGGCGATACCGGTACCGGTAAGGAAGTGGTGGCAAAAGCTATTCATTACAACTCTGAACGTAAAAAGAGGCCCTTTGTAGCGGTAAATATGGCCGCTATACCCCGGGAACTGGTTGAATCGGAACTTTTCGGCTACGAAAAGGGAGCATTTACAGGAGCACAAGGTCGAAAGACGGGTAAGTTCGAAGAGGCAAACAAAGGCACTATCTTCCTGGATGAGATAGCTGAGCTGGACCTGAGCCTGCAAAGTAAAATACTTAGAGTATTACAAGAGCGCGAGATAACCCGCGTGGGTGGGCACGAGAAAATATCGCTGGATGTGAGGCTCATAGTGGCTACACACAAAAACCTCCCGGTAGAAGTGAAGGCAGGACGGTTTCGGGAAGACCTCTTTTACCGTATCATGGGGTTACCCATTACGCTCCCTCCCCTACGCGACCGGGGAAATGACATTTTGCTTTTGGCAAGACATTTCCTTGACGAATTTTGTAAGAGCAATAAGCTTCCCGCACTAACGATAACAAACGAAGCGAAAGAAAAACTGCTCAAGTATCCCTACCCAGGCAATGTAAGGGAATTGAAATCAATAATAGACCTGGCTGCAGTAATGTGCAATTCGGGTAAACTTGATGCTGAAGACATCCTTTTTACAAACTTATCATCGTCAGAAGACCCATTTGCAGGAGCTGAAAAGACCCTACGAGAATATACCAACGACATAATCAAGCACTTCCTAAAGAAATACAATAACAATGTGGTGCTAGTAGCCAAAAAGCTAGGGATAGGAAAATCTACTATCTACAAAATGCTCAATGACAAAGAAATAACGTTGACGTAAAGATGGGACCAGATGCACTGAAAGTAGAGCTGGAACGAGCCGAGACCGCACGACTGGAGGCCGAAGCACGCATTCATGCTCTTAATGCCGAAATAGCTAAGAAAAATGCAGTTCGCGAGGAGTTACCCGACGCTGCAAGAAGCATTTTAGCCGGCTTATCATCGGTCTTTATGGGTTCTACCGAAGGAATACTTGTAGAATCCAATTTCGGCAAGGTGCTATTTGCGAACCCGGCCTTTAGCAGCATATTCGGCTTGTCAGGTTCATGCGAAGAATTGCATGGCCTCAGCACGGTGGAAGTATTCCGGATGGAACATACTCCTTTTGCAGATCCGGCAACTTACCTGGCAACGGTGCGCGAATTGAAAGAAAATGGCCAACCGGAAAAAGCGCCTGAACTGGAGCTAACGAACGGCAAAATACTAGCGATACACTACGCGCCAATATCAGCAGGAACGGAGGCGTTTGCCGGATGCTGGCGATTTTGTGATGTAACCACTGAGAGAAATTTTCATTCTGCTCTAGCCCGTCAGAAAAAATTCTACGAACGAATACTTAATAATATACCGGGCGACATTGCCGCATTCGATACCAATCACAAATACCTGTTCCTGAACCCCGAAGCCGTGCGAAACCCGGAAATGAGGGAGTGGCTGATAGGCAGGGATGACGAAGAATATTGTAAGTACACAAACAAACCCTACAAAATAGCCGAAACGCGCAACCGCATGTTTGACCAGGTATATGCTACCGGTAAAATGGCGGAGTTTGAAGAGCGCCTGACGGGTAAGGACGGACGAACAGAATACCATCTCCGCAAGATGTATCCCGTCTATGACGACAACAATAATATAGAGATGGTGGTGGGGTATAGTGTGAACATTACCCGTAATAAGACCATAGAAGAGCAGGCACAAAAAAGCCAGAAACGATATAGAGAGATATTCAGCTATAGCCAGGCGTGGATATGTACTCATACATTGGCAGGAGAGATACTTACAATAAACCCCGCTGCCTGCAGGATACTTGGTTATTCAGAGCAGGAAATGGTGGGTAGGAATATTGGCACCTTCCTGCATCCTAAAATGCAAAAAGAGTTTGAGGAGGAGTACCTGCAGAAGATCCGGGACATAGGCGTGACGGACGGCATCCTTACCATGTTCAGCCGAACAGGTGAAAAGGTGCATATGCTGTACCAGAACTACCTGCTAAGTGAACCGGATTCGGAACCATATGTAATAGGCTTTGCGCAGAACATTACCGACAGGCTGTATGCAGAAGAGGCGCTGAAACGTAGTGAAGAAAAGTATAGAAAGATCATCGAGAACATGAACCTGGGGCTGATGGAAATGGATGCAGATGAGCAGATCATTTTCGCCAACCAGCAATTCTGCTCTATGAGCGGGTACTCTCTTTCAGAGTTGCTTTCACAAAAAGCAACGGACCTATTCCTGGAAGACCCAAATAGCCGCGTAATAACCGAGCGCACCTGGAAGCGCCAATATGGCATATCGAACAGGTATGAGTTTAAGATAAAAACAAAATCGGGAGACTCAAGGTGGTGGCTGGTGAGTACGGCACCGCTGCATAATACCGATGGCTCACTCAAAGGCTCTATAAGCATCCACCTGGATATATCCAGGCAGAAGAAGATGGAAAAAGACCTGAGAGAAGCAATGCACAATGCAGAGCATTCGTCGCAGGCGAAGGAGGCCTTCCTGGCCAATATGAGCCATGAGATACGCACGCCTATCAATGCCATCATGGGTATGGGTAAATTGCTGGCAAAGAGCAACCTCAACAAACAGCAGCTTTTTTACCTCTCTTCCATCAGAACCGCATCAGAGAACCTACTCGTCATTATTAATGACATACTGGACATCTCAAAAATAGAGGCCGGCAAAATAACGCTGGAACATATAACATTTGACCTTGCTGAGACTGCTAACCATGCCATAAACATGCTGCAGCCGAAGGCGGAAGAAAAGGGCCTGGAGATAACAAAGGAAATAGACGAGGAAATATCGCGATCGCTGCTGGGCGACCCATACCGCATCAACCAGGTGTTTATCAACATGCTCAGCAACGCCATCAAATTCACTGAGAAGGGCCATATTCACTTCTCGGCGAAGCTGCTGCTGCATGGCGATAACGCCCAGAAAGTACTAGTGACGATAGAAGATACTGGTGTAGGTATCAGCGAAGAGTTCCTGAACGTGATCTTTAATAAGTTTACCCAGGAAGATGAAACCGTTGTGCGCAAATTTGGCGGTACCGGGCTGGGCATGAGCATCACCAAGCAGCTGATGGAGCTGATGGGTGGCAGCATAGAAGTGCATAGCCGAAAGAATGCTGGCACGACCATAAAACTAACCTTCAATCTGCGGATAGGCACACAAAGAGTACTGGAGAAAAAGCGGGCAGTAAAAACGGATACCAGCAATATTGGCAACAAGAAGGTGCTACTGGTAGAGGACAATGAACTGAACAGGCTTCTCGCCTATACCATCCTGACCCAGCATGGTGCCATTGTGACAAATGCTGAAAATGGACTAGCTGCACTGGAAGCTGTGCAGGCAGAGAAATTCGACATAATACTGATGGACGTGCAAATGCCGAAAATGGACGGTGTGCGCGCTACAGAAATAATCAGGGAGAACTACGACACTACCATACCTATCATAGCACTGACGGCCAATGCCCTGAAAGGCAAACGCGAGGAGTATATAAAAGCCGGCATGAACGACTACATCGCCAAGCCTTATAATGAGGAGAAGATGATAGCGGTAATTGCCAATTGGCTCCATAAGTCAGAACAAAACGCAGCAGCGCCTGTTGGATTTGTGGAGGAGCAGGAAAATGAACCTACCAATGCGGCCGCGCCGGCACCGACTCCCGCAGCACAAGCACCTGCCGCCCGCCAGGATGCAGACGCACCTCTATACGACATCAAGAAACTGATGATCAAATGTGGTGACAACACAGATTTCCTGGTGCAAATGCTGTCGCTATTCATATCGGACGTGCCACAATCGATGCAAAAGATACGCGAAGCCTACCAGGAAGATGACCTTGCCACTGTAAAGTATATGGCCCACCGTATAAGACCAGCCTTGCTGAACATGTCAATAGAATCTGTAAAGGACGAGTCTTATAAACTGGAATCGCTGGCGGCAGAGGGTGCCCGCACTGCGGAAATGGAACAGATAATTGAGAAAATGTCGACGGTGATAAATGCGGTAACGGCAAGGTTAAAGGCGGAGTACCATATATAGTGCTACTCATACCTGAGTGCAACTATCGGGTCGAGGCGGGAGGCCTTGACAGCTGGATAGATACCGGATATGACACCCACCAGTGCGCAGAGCGAAACGCCCATGCCAATCCATAACCACGGCACCACAAAACCGGTCTCAAAGAAGATACCGACAATATTCCCGAGCAGCATACCCAGCACAACGCCCGTTGCGCCGCCCAGCAAGCTAATGAGCACAGACTCTGTAAGGAACTGGCGCTTGATGGTGGAGGACCGGGCGCCAAGGGCCTTGCTAATGCCTATCTCGCGTGTGCGCTCGGCCACAGACACAAGCATAATGTTCATGAGACCGATAACCGAACCCAGCAGTGTGATGATGCCTATGAATACCGCCGCGATACGGATATAAACAATACTATCCATCACAATCTCAACAAGGTCATTGTTCTGACTGATGGTAAAATTATTCTCTGTACCCAAGGGCAATTTTCTAATCACGCGAAATACACCTTCAGCTTCCTCGCCCGCAATATCCTTGATGTTCACATCATTCACCTTCACGGTAATGAGATAAGAATTGTCACCACCAAAAAGCACTCGTCCGGTATTAAGCGGTATAACCACTTTGTTATCGGCATCCATCATCATGCTGCCGCCCTTGGCCTCCATAATGCCTACTACCCTGCACTTGACGTCGCCAACTGACACCACCTCGTTGATACCGCTACCCTTCATGTGCTTGAATAGCTTCTTAGCCACTCCACTGCCCAGCATGCACACATATCCACCTGAGGCTACCTCTGTAGAAGAAAAATTCCTGCCAGCCTTCAACTTCGTATCCGTGACGGAAAGATAAGACTCATCGACTCCTATCACCCTCACATTGGGGTTGGTCTTAGCAGACCGGTAGCGGACTGTAGCAATACTTGTACCCGTAAAAGACAGGCCAACACGAGCAGGAAAATTGAAGCGCTCCTTGAACGACGTAGCCTCCTCATAGGTAATGTTCTTTCCTTCTACCACTGTGACATTTACTCCCCCACCCTTGTGACGTTTTTTCTTCAGCACATCGCTGGTCATCTGGAAAGTGTTGACGCCCATGCTACTGAAATTGGAATAGACGCTTGCCTTCATTACCTCAATAGCTGTAAGAATGCCCACGAGCGCCATGATGCCGAGGCCAATGATGGTAATGGTAAGCGCAGACCGAAGCTTGTTCGTTCTGATCGCTTTGAAAGCCAGGCTGATATTGAAGACTAATTGTCGCACTGCTGGTACTAATGGCGGATTACCTGGTGTACATCTACCACCTCGCCTTCGGCACCGGTGGCCCGCAGCAGGTATGTGCCGGCAGGCAGCGTTGCAACGTTCAGCCTTACCAGGTTGTGGCCCTTCTTGCAATAGGTGTCCAGCACTTTATCTACCAGGCGACCGGACATATCATACAAGGCAAAGCTGAATGACTGCGCTTTTTCGATGGTGAACTCATAGCTCACTATCTCCCATGCCGGATTAGGGAATACCCTACCCCGGGGATTGGCGTTTGCCACCTCCGGAGTCTTAACCCATGACGGTGTTGTGAGCTTTGCCATGAAGTTACCATAGCGCGAATCTGACCGACCGAAGATGCCCTCTACCCACACTGCACCCGGCTCGTTCCAGTCTTGCTGAGAGCCGCTATAATCGCCCCACCTCTGCTCTTTGCCGGAAAGGAGGTTAATGCTCTTAGCCCCGGACTTCATGACCAGCATGTCTGAATGGGCAGAGCCATCATAATATACGGCACCATAACCCGGATACATATTAGCCCCGGAAAATTCGTAACTTATAATACAATGACTGTTTCCGCTGCCCGATTCGGTGAATGACAGATTGGGGTAACCGAAATCGAGTGTGTCGTTACTTATCATTTCGGCATGTACAGTAGGCGAGCCTGATACCCCATTGATGAAACCATGATAGATAGCGGCGTTGCCCGAAATAGGATGTGCACATACGCTCACAAACTGTATCTCATCGCCACTCTTGTAGGCACCCAATATCCTGCCATCGTTAGTGGCGAGTGTCTTGGCCGTATCGGGCTGGAGGGCATTAGGAGGAACGCCATACAGGAGGTCGGCGGTAAGTGCCGTAACTGTAAGGGTGCTGTCGGGTGCGCCGATAATGTCTGGCACCTTTACCAGAAATACAGTATCGTTAGAGACATCGAAATTCCTGTTTGAAAGGAAATACTGTTCGGGCCCTGAAGTTGTGCTATTGCTAACTACAGGATGCAGGCATCTGATGGGCCGTCCGGCATATTGCACGTTGTCCCATATGCGGTGTGTGAGTGAGGCTGCACCAGCATATCCATCTGATTTCTTCACCTGGTAAATAACCGTTTGGCGGAAACCTGCCTGCCAGCTATCGTTGTACTTTATCTTGTTACCTGTGAGGAAAAACTCATCATTTGTGATGGAAATGGCCGGATAATCGAACCAGGTAGTGTCGTTGTCTATGTCGCCATACAGCTTGTAGAAGTTCCACGAGCCGGTGGGATCATTAGTCTGCGAGAAGCCAAGAACGATCCAGTTATACTGGTTGGTACCATTGAGCATAACGCAGATAAACTTGTCTGCTGCGGCATCATAAATGACCTTGGGGTCGAAGCGATAGTTGACTGTGGATACACCAGAATTGGTAAGACCCGTTGCCAGACTAAATGTGTAGAGCGACTTGCGGGTGAGATAGGCCCCGTCTGTAGCATCATGCACTGTAATGTAGGAGTTCATTACGGCTACCGCCTTGTTGCCATTACTTACCGCGCAATGATTGTCTGGCGGAATACCTGAGAGCGAATCAGCGATGAAGCCTATCTGCATCACCGGTGTTGGGGCTGCCGTTGTTTTTCGCTGCGGAGTTGCTGCTTTTTTTTTTCGCGGGTACTTCTGTGCCACCTCCTGCTTCAATTCGGCCAGGCGCCTTTTATCTGCATTGTGTGTTACATCGGGCGCCTCGAGGTTCATGACGATGGCATTGTACTTGTCGTCGGCCTCGGATAGCTTTGCCGTTCCGGCCAGGGGTGCAGAAAACCGGCGTGACCGCGCCTGCTGTGCCTGGGTCCAGGAGCAGACAAAAATCATTGCGACGAGAAAAAGTACTTGTTTGCGCATACAATTGATTTGCATAAAAATAAGAAAACATCTCCACGTCGCCGAAAGAGATGTTTTCCGAAAGTGTTTCTGTTTAATATTAACCCTGCAATGCTGCTGCACCGCTCACAATTTCTGTAAGCTCTGTAGTGATGGCAGCCTGGCGCGCACGGTTGTAGCTGATCTTCAGCGACTTCAACATTTCGTTTGCGTTTTCGCTGGCCTTATCCATGGCTGTCATACGTGCACCATGCTCAGAAGCGTTGGCATCCAGCACCGCCTTGTAAACCTGTGTATTCAGGATCTTTGGCATCAGCTCCTGCAGCAGCACCTCGCGCGAAGGCTCGAAGATGAAGTCTGTGTTCATAGCACCTTCCTTCTTATCGGCCTTTGGAATTGGCAGGTATTGCTCAGATACGAACATCTGCGTAGCAGCATTCCTAAACTGGCTATAAACGATCTCTACACGGTCGAACTCCTTAGCCAGGAATGCCTTCTGTGCATGAACAGCAGCGTTGCGCACATTGTCAAACGTAAGATCAGAGAATATTTCCCAATAGTTGTCTATCAGCTTGTAGCCGTTGCGCTGGAAGAACTCGTAACCTTTCTTGCCAATAGGCAGGATAGTCACATTGCCTTTGGCAGCCTGTGAAGCGTACTTCTCAGCAATAATGCTGCGTGTGAGCTTGATAACGTTTGCATTGTAGGCACCGCAAAGACCACGGTCGCTGGTGATAGCTATGAACAGGATGCGCTCTATGGGACGCTCGTCGGCCAAAGGAAGGCTAACCTCGCTGGAAGATGCGCTAACGATATTGCTGAGCATATCCTGCAGCTTGCGGGAATAAGGGCGCATCTGAAGTATTGCATCCTGTGCACGACGCAGTTTTGCGGCACTCACCATCTTCATCGCTTTCGTGATCTGCTGCGTAGATGTTACGGACTTTATTCGGTTGCGGACTTCCTTAAGTTGACCTGACATATAATTATTTAGTAATAATTCAGTTTAAACTGCGGCAAAATTACCGATTTTTTGATTTTAAGCGGAAAGTATTTTACGTAATACACATGGGGTGTGGATAGTGTGTAGAACCCCCTCCCGGCCTCCCCCTATAGGGGCTACCGTGTACCCACATCTTTTTTCGTTCCAATTGATTTCTCACATTGAACACTATCTGTGTGTAGCCCCTCCCCAGCCCTCCCCGAAAAAGGGAGGGTGAGGTCGAATGAGCGCTATTGCGTTGCCCGCTACAGACAAAATCGGTGCTATGAACGTAGGCTATTACAAACAGATAGCCTCCATCGGGCGTTCTTATTACGAGTGTCTTACTTGTGGGTACACGGTAGCCTATAGGGGAGGGGAGGTCGAATGAGCGCTGGCGACAGGGTTGCCCGATTGCGCCTGAAAAGATCTTCCCTAAACACCTGCCTATCGGCAGGCAGGCAAAGGGCACGAAGTTTACACAAGGTTCACAAGGGTACAATTACCCAAAAGGGCACAAAGGTGTTACGCCCTCCCGCGCTTCGCCCTCGTTTATACTTCATCCTACTTCCGTTTTACTTCCGACTATTGCCGGTCACTTCTGCCATCCATTTTTCGTAACAATGTGAAAATCAATCATTATTACTTGCAGACTTCCGAAACTTCCGGTGGTTGGTGTTTGTCGGAACCAGGATAGTCAGAATTTGAGGATTTGCAGAATACTACTGTTATCAAATTTGCGCGAATCTTGAACTACCGTCCCCGGAGAGTCTCCACGCCCTTCTGCGAGGGACTTACCCGAATCAGGGCTCCAAAGCCGAAATACCGTTTTATGGGCCGACCAACTTCCGCTTTACTTCCGACTATTGCCGGTTGAATTTATGTCGCACAATTTACAACTATATGAAAATCAATCTTTTCTACTTGCAGACTTCCGAAACTTCCGGTTTGCTCGTTTGTCTGAACCAGGATAGTCAGGATTTGAGGATTGGCAGGATACTGCTGTCGTAGCACTTCGGTGAATCTTAAACGCATCGTGCATTTCCTGATAGCAAATTGCCTCTCTGCCATAAAGGTCATCTTTAAAGCAGCACGGGCCAAAACAAAAATCTATGATAGTGTGAAAATGGGGTATGATAAGACGCAGGCGTTTTGTGATAGATATTTTTGCCACGGGCGTTACAAACGCCGCGCCGAGGGAGGGATCTGCGTTGCAAACACGGACCAGTGGGAAAGTTATCCCACAATCCCAAACAAAACAATTTGGCTTGACCAGAGCAACATGGAATTAGTGGTGCATCCCTACCTCTTCACCACAAAATGCCACACCTGCTCCACACCATTAACATTAGCGCTAAGTGTGTACATGCCGTTTGACAGCTCTGTGCTGAGATCAATGTGCTCATTGAGCATGCCATTTTGTACGGTTGCTGTTCTGTAGAAAACCTGCTGACCTATCATGTTGAAGATGCGGAGGCGTATGTCTGCTCCTACGGGTACAGTGCCCTGCAATACGAATGCGCCATTGTTAGGGTTAGGCATAAGTGATAGTTTACCTATCGCTTCTGTCTGTGCTACACCTACGTTAGAGACCACTACTGTAACTCCCTTGCCTATACTGATGCCACCGCATGGTGCGCCACTGGTAACGGTGCAGCCAACGGAGTCTCCGTTTGCCAGCGAGCTTGTGATGTATTCGGTTGTAGTGGCTCCGGGGATGTTAATGCTGTTGACGCTCCATTGGTATGCGGGATCAGTGCCGGCAGTAGCAACAACTGCGGTGAACTTCACTTCCTGGCCAGGTGTGAGCGCCAAGCCGGGGTCTGCATTTATGGTAACCTGCGGCGTTGCATATGGCAGCACCGTCATCCTGATAGTCGGGCTATAAACAGTATCTGCTGTGCGGCAGCGGGCTGTGGAAACGAGGCGGCACAAAACAAGGTCGCCATCGGCAGGGAGGTATGAATATGTTGTACCGGTATCTGCTGCTGCACTGTTCTTAATCCACTGCAACTGGCGCATGGAGCCACCGTTAACATAGGTTCCTATAAACGAAACTGCGGTGCCCGCACATACGGTGTCATTTGGCAGGACTGATGTTGTAATTCCCGGAGTGACCATGGGCAGTACTACCATTGTAAGGTCGGTAGTGGCCGTAGCCGGCACGGCGCAAGAGGCGCTGCTGGTGAGCTTGCAGGTAACTATATCGCCGGGTGCAGGTGTATATGCATAAGAAGAAGCTCCACTGACAAGCGTACCGTTGACATACCACTGATATGCCGGTGCACTGCCACCCAGGTAAGGGACAGGCGTGTAGGTGACTGCGGTGCCGTTGCAAACTGTGTCGCCCGTAGTGGTGCTGATGCTAACGCCCGCGGGCCCAAGCGTGACCGGAGCGACAACGGCAGAACCGACCATCATAGTGGCACAGCCGAGCCCGGTAGTAACGGCACGCACTGAGTAAGTGCCACCGGTGGTATAGGTGCCAAAGTTGAGCGCGCCACCGGTGCCTGCAATAGTCAACACAGGAGACATGCCATTGTATAACTGATACTCCACACCCGGCAGCGACGAACTGAGCCCAACCGGAACTCCGGGGCTACCAATGCAGAAGCTGCCACCACCCGTAACGAGGAACGTGGATGGAAGCGCATTGACCGTAACCGGCCTGATGGAAAGGCAACCGGAGCTCTGGAGATAAGAGATAATAGCCACGCCGGATGTGACGCCATAAACGCGACCAGTGGGCGACACCGTGGCAACGCCCACTGTGCTACTGCCCCAAACACCACCGGCCACACCATTGTAAAGTGTGATGGTATCGCCCGCGCAAACCACGTTTGTGCCTGTTATGGGCAATTGCGGATTGACGGTAACCGTGTGCGTGGAATAGCAGCCTGTGTAATGCACGTAGGATACTATGGCGACACCGGCACCAACAGCAGTAGCACCACCAGTAGTAGCATTGATGGTGAGGATAGAAGTATTGCTTGTGGTCCACGTGCCGCCGGTGCTTGATGAGCTAAAGCCGGCTGACAAACCCTGGCACAAGGCCGATGGACCAGACACTGGTGCAGGCGGCGATACTATGGTGATGACCGTGCTGGTAGCACAGCCTGTAGGCAGTGTATAAGTGACGTTAGCAAGACCGGTTGTAACACCCGTCACCACACCTGTAACAGGGTCTACGGTGGCGACTGATGGCGAGCCACTGGTCCAGACACCGCCGGGGGTAGCATTAGCCAATGTCGTGACGTTTCCTACGCAGCCAATACCGGAACCGGTAATGGTGGGTGGCAACGCATTGGCAGTGAACATTTTGCTAGCGGCACAGCCTGTGGGCAAGACGTAACTAATCGATGCCACACCTGCCGAAATAGCGGTAACGAGACCACTGCCACCGCCAACTGCAGCAATGCCCGGTGCCGACGACAGCCATGTGCCGCCAGCAGTAGCATTGGTAAACGTAGTGCTGTTGCCCACGCATGCTGCGGACGCGCCGGCTACAGGTGCCGGAACAGGATTGACAAGAATAGATGCTGTGGCGGTGCAACCCGTAGGCATGGCGTAGGTAACAATAGCAACGCCGGTGGCGAGCCCGGTGACTGCACCGGTAAGAGGATCTACTGAGAGAAGACCTGTAGATGATGTGGCCCAAAGCCCGCCTGGGAGCGTATTAGTAAGTACAATGGTACTACCCTGGCATACAGGTGACACGCCGCCAATGGCAGATGGAACAGGATTGACGGTAAATAACTGCGTGCTGCGGCAGCCCGTGCCCAATGTATAAGACACTACGGTAGTGCCCGCCGTGGAGCCTGTGATAACACCTGTTGATGAGATAGAAGCGACGCCCGTGGGACCGGCTGTCCACGTGCCGCCAGGTGTACCATTTGTGAGGGTAACGCTCGACCCCGCACACACCTGTGTGGAGCCGGAGATGGGTAATGGGAGTGGCTGAACCGTGAGTGTAGCAGTTCTGAAACAGCCGGTAGCCAATGTATATGAAATAGTAGCGGTACCTGCTGAGACGCCAATCAAAAGGCCGGTAGACGGATCGGCAGTAGCAACTGATGTTGCTGAGCTGGACCATAAGCCGCCAACCGGAGAGGCCGCACCGGTTACTGACTGACCAACGCAAACCGTACCGGCAAGTGAGAGTGGTGCAGGTAATGTGCTAACCGTAACGGCAGACTGCACTGAACAACCAGTAGGAAGTGTGTAGATGATATTGGCAATGCCTGCCATGGCACCGGAGACAACACCAGCCGCTGACACGGAGGCGATGGTAGGAGAAGAACTAGCCCAACTGCCGCCTGCAGTGGAAGAACTAAGTGTAGTGCTCTGACCAATGCATACTGTGGCCGGACCAGCGATGGCTGCGGGTAATGGTTCTACAGTAATTGCAGCCGTTCTGTAACAACCGGTAGGCAAGGTGTATGTGAGCGTAGCGGTGCCTACGGCAATGCCACTAACCATTCCCGTAGGGCCGACAGTGGCAAAGGCCGGGTCGCTGCTGCTCCATGTGCCACCCCCGGTAGTATTCAAAACATAAACAGATCCACCCAAGCATACCTGTGTGGGCCCGACTATCAATGACGGTAGTGGGTTTACAGTAACTGTTGCGTACTTGCTGCAACCGGTAGCTAGCGAATAAGTAACAACGCTTGTACCTGTTGTAATGCCACTAACTACACCTGTAGAAGAACCAACCGATACAATAGTGCCAGTGCTACTCCATGTACCACCACCTACGGCGTTGCTAAGCGTGGTGACACCACCTGCACAAAGCTGTGTAGCTCCAATAATTCCGGGAGGCTCAGGTGACACTGTAACAACCACAGAAGTGAAACAGCCAGAGCCGGGTGTGTAAGTAATAACCGAGGTGCCCGGTACCAAGCCGCTGACAATGCCTGAACTGCTACCCACTGTTGCAACGCCTGTGCTACTGCTGCTCCATGTGCCACCTGAAATAGCATTAGAAAGCGCGCGCACGCCTGCTACACAAACCTTTGGTGTACCTGTGATGGCAGGAGGCAGGGCGTTGACTGTAACTACAATTGTGCGATAGCAACCTGTAGGAAGTGTATAAGAAACTATGGACGTGCCCGCATTGCTACCAGTGACCATACCCGCAGCGTCTATTGGCGCAACGGTGATGTCGCTACTGCTCCATGTGCCACCGACTGATGTCGTGGATAGCGTGGTAGTAGCAGAAAGACAAACACCCGGGGATCCTGTGAAAGAAGCGGGGGCAGGATCGACAGAGATAGACAGTGTGGCCTGGCAGCCTGTGGGCACTGTATAGGTAATAGTCGCGGATCCTGCCGACATACCTGTGACGTTGCCACTGGCCACACCTACTAACGCAACTGATGACGAACTACTAGTCCAGGTGCCACCGGGAGTTGCGTTGCTGAAAGATACAGTGGTACCCGCGCAAATATTGGATGGGGCGACGATGGCAGATATCGGGTTAACGGTCACTGTCTTCGTTTCTACGCAGCCCGTGCCCAGCATATAACTGATAGTGGCAGTGCCCGTGGTGATACCAGACACGAGGCCAGTAGCTGAAACAGTGGCAACGGTGGCATCGCTGGTGCTCCAGGTGCCACCGGAGGTTGCATTTGTGAGCGTAACTGACTGGCCGTTGCACAAAGTAGCAGGGCCAGCTATTGTTGAAAGCGGACTAACAGTGACCAACTTCAAGGCCGCACAGCCGCCGCCATAGTTGTAGGATATCATTGCAAAACCCGCGGCGAGTCCCGTAACCAACCCTGTACCCGACCCTACTGTAGCGATAAGGGAATTTCCACTGGTCCATGTGCCGCCACTCACTGCATTACTGAGTGTAATAGATTGGCCAGCGCATACATTACCCGGTCCGGTAACGGGCGTTACCGTAGCCACAGTAACGACAGTTGAAGACTGACAACCATCGGCGGTGGTATAAATTATGGTTGTGGTGCCGGCGGCCAAACCGGTAACGGCTCCGCCCATACCAACATTGGCCACAGCAGTATTACTACTTGCCCACGTGCCACCCGGAACAAGATTCGCTATGGTAGTATAGAAGCCTACACACGTATTTGCAATGCCTGTGTTTGGCTCGTGCGGACTTACCGTGAAGTTCTTCGTAGCGCTGCAGCCTTCCGGAGAAGTAAATGAGATAATTGTAGTGCCAGCAGATAGCGAGGAAACAAGGCCGGTGGCAGCATCGACGGTGGCGACTGCACCTACAGACGAAGACCAAGTGCCGATGGTGGTGACTGTGGATAGTGTAGTGGTGGCGCCGTTACAAATTGAAGACGCGCCGTAGATGGGAGCCGGAACAGCATATACCGTCACTGTTCGCACAGACTGACATCCCGGACCCATGAGGTAGGATATTACCGCGGTGCCAGCGGAAACGCCCGTAACTGTACCATCCGTGCCGACGGTAGCAACTGCGATGTTGCCGGAAGCCCAAACGCCGCCGGGAACTGCATTTGTGAAATTGGTGGCAGAGCCGGCACATACTGTGGCAACACCGGATGTAACACCAGGGTTTACATTAACCGATACAGGCTGTATCCTGCGGCAACCTGTGCCCAGGGTGTAGGAAATGTTTACCGTACCGGCTGTGACTCCCGTAACGACACCCGTCGTGGCATTTACATTTCCAATCGTTACGTTTGAACTCGTCCACGTGCCTCCGGATGGGCTACTTATGAGACTTGTGGTAAGACCAATGCAAGTACTAGGCATACCCGCTATAGGGGCAGGAAGCCCATCTACTGTGACGACCTTAACAGTATTGCATCCTATGCCAATGGTATAGTAGATAGATGCGGTTCCCGCAGCGACTCCTGTAACTACGCCTGATGTGCCATCGACTGTTGCGACACCGAGGTCGCCACTACTCCAAGCGCCTCCGCTCATAGCCGGGTCGGTGAGGGTGATGCTTGATGCCTCGCAGACGCGGCCGGGGCCCGTAACCGAGGAAGCAGCAGCGCTAACTGTAACTACGACAGATACACGACAACCAGTCGTGAAACCATAAGTAATGTTTGCCGTGCCAGCAGCTATGCCTGTGACAAGACCTGTTGTGCTACCGACTGTCGCGATAGAGGCATTTCCGGTGGACCATGTGCCACCTGACGGAGTGCTGCTGAGCGCTGTGGAATAACCGGCGCAGGCGCTTGCCACACCAGTGATGGGCGTTGGCATGGTGTTGACCGTGATGACAGAAGTGGTAGCACAGCCTATGCCTGAGGTGTAGGAGATGAGTGTAGTACCGGGAGTGACACCAGAGACAAGACCAGTGCCATCTATAGTGGCTATGGCAGTGTTGGTGCTGCTCCAGGTGCCTCCGGTGACAGTATTTGCCAACGGCAAGGTAGCACCCGCACAGAGAGAATTACCACCCGTTATAGGAGCGGGCAGAGGATTGACAGTAACCTGCGCAACAGCTATGCAACCAGAAGCGGGAGTATATGAGATTGTAGCTGTACCAGGCACACCGCCTGTCGCCACACCCGAAGTAGCTCCGATTGTAATCACTGAAGCGTTGCTAGTACTCCATGTGCCACCAGTCACTGCTGTGGTGAAAGTAGATGTAGCACCAGAGCAAATACCCATGGTGCCAGAAATGGCAGCAGGGAGCGCATTAACGGTAATAGGTTTGGTAACAGAACAACCTGAAGAAGTGCTATAGCTGATGATGGTTGTGCCCGGAACGATACCAGTTACTACCCCACCCGTTCCAACGGCTGCCACAGCAGTATTAGTGCTGGACCATGAACCACCTGAGGTGCTGTTAGAAAGCGTAATACTAAAACCGGGACACACGCTTGGTGGTCCTGATATTGCTGCAGGTAAGGCCGTGACAGTGGCAACCTTAGTGGCATAGCAGCCACCGGGTAGCGCGTATGAGATCGTTGATGTACCAGCGGTGTATGCAACGAGCATTCCTGTAGTTGCGGCGATACCTGCTATTGTGGGAGTGCTGCTACTCCATGTGCCACCCGAAACAGCGTGCGTAAGAATGGACAGGGTACCAGCGCAAAGAGCAGTATTGCCGGTGATAGGCTGAACGGTATTGACAAGCACGACTTCAGTGGTGTAACAACCAGTAGGAAGTGTATATGTAATAGTAGCAGTACCGGGCGACACAGGGGTTACGACTCCCGTCGATGCCCCAACGGTCGCTACTCCGGGCGCTGTGGTGCTGGTCCATGTGCCACCGGGAGTAGGATTACCCAAAGTAATGGTCATGCCGACACAAGTAGGTATATTACCTGTAATAGCGGGTGGCAGCGGGTTTACTGTGACTACGCGATTTGTGAAGCAACCAACGCCCAAAGTATAGGTAACAGTTGCTGTTCCGGGCACGATACCTGTAACTAATCCACCGGCATCAATAGTTGCTGCACTGCTGCCCGAAATATTCCAGGTGCCGCCACCGGTGGATGTACTTAATAATGTCGTTCCACCCACACAAGCATTTGCAGCTCCCGTAATTGCGCCCGGCAACGCATAGACTGTAAAGGTGCGGCTGACAAGACAGCCTGTTGGTAATGTGTACGTGATGTTTGCAGTACCTGCGGCGGAGCCGGAAATGAGACCGGTGGTAGTGCCGGCGGTGGCAACAAATAAATTGCTGCTGCTCCAGGTGCCGCCTGTCGTGCTGCTTGCAAGGCTCACTGTAAGTCCCTGACAGGTAGCGGCCGGCCCGGTAATGGCTCCGGGTAGTGGGTTTACTGTAATAGATTTTGTTGCGAAGCAACCTGTGGACAATGTATAAGTAATGGTAGCGTTGCCAGCAGCAATTCCCGAAACTGCCCCTGTGCTGCTCACTGTTGCCACACCACTATTGCTTGTGCTCCATGTGCCGCCGGAAATAGTATTTGTGAATGGAGTTACTGAGCCCTCACAGACAGTTGTGCTACCGGATATGGCCGATGGTGTCATATTAACCGTTACCGTTACCAGCTTGTAACAGCCCGTTGGCAAGGTGTAGGAGATATTGGCTGTGCCGTATACAGTACCTGTCACGATTCCGCCGGATGTAACATTAGCAGTGATGGTGCTACTGCTGCTCCAGGTGCCGCCACCTGTAGCATTGGTAAGTGCCTGTGGCGATGAGAGACAAAGAGAGGTGCTACCGGAAATATCAGCCGGCAGTGGATTTACCGTAATGAGCTTAGTAGCTATACAACCCAGCGGCAGCGTATAGGTGATCTGTGCAGTACCCTCGGCAATACCTGTGACAAGTCCACTAGAGTTAATTGTTGCCACTGACGGATTTCCCGAACTCCAGGTACCGCCTGTAGTCATATCCGTATAAGGTGTAGCGCTACCGACGCAAACAGAATTTGCCCCTGAGATCGCCGCCGGTAAGCTGGTTACTGTAAGTGTCTTGATGGTGAGGCAGCCGGTGGGCAATGTGTAAGTAATGATCGTAGCACCGCCGATAACGCCAAAAACGGTGCCAGAGGCGGACCCAATGGTAGCGACAGTGACGGTTCCACTGCTCCATGTTCCGCCGGTTGACGTGTTGGACATCGCGGCCGATGAGGACTGGCAAATATTATCGGGGCCGGATATGGTAGCCGGTAACGGATTAACAGTAATGACCTTTGTTGCAGGGCAGCCGGTAGGCAAAACATAACTGATCATTGAAGTGCCACCTGAAATACCGGATATAACACCGGTACTGCTACCGATAGTAGCTACGGCAGTATTGGCGCTGGTCCAAGTACCTCCGCCGGTAGGGTTGATAAATAATGTGGTAGACGCCTGGCAAACACTGTCAGCGCCTACAGTTGCTGATGGAAGCGGATTGACCACAGCAAGCGCCGTTTTGTAGCAGCCCGTAGGCAAAACATAGCTGATAGTAGCAGACCCAGTTGTAGCGCCAAATGCAATACCGCTAGACGAACCGATAGAAACAACCGAAGTATTGCTGCTACTCCACGAGCCGCCTGAAGTTGAGTTTGTCAGCGTACTGGTATTACCCAGGCAAATACTCAAATCCCCACTTACAGATGAGGGTAGCGGCAATACTGTAACCGTCTGAACGTTAAGGCATCCTGTAGATAACAGGTAAGTGATAATAGCGGAGCCGGCGTTGACACCCGTGACAACACCTGTGCCGGCAGCAACCGTTGCCACGCTGCTGTTACTACTGGCCCAGGTACCGAGAGCAGGACTGGCGGACAGCGTAGTTGTGAGATCTTTACAAACGCTGGTGGTACCTGTGGGTACAGATGGCGTCTGATTCACTGTCATGGCGCGAGTGGCCGAGCAACCTGTTGACAAGGAGTACGTGATCGTGACCAACCCAGCAGTAACGCCGGTTACGTCTCCTCCAGTACCAATAGTGGCAATTGAGGTATTGCTACTGGCCCATGTGCCACCTGATAGTGTATTTGTAAGCGTGGTCGACTGCCCGGTACAAACAGAAGTGCTACCTGTGATACCCGCAGGAATTGCATTTACCGTGACAACTGCTGTGGCTCTGCAACCAGTAGAAAGTGTGTAGCTGATGGTAGCTGTGCCGGACGTGCCACCAAGGATATTTCCCGGGCTGGTAATGCTCGCAACTATAGTATTGCTGCTTGTCCATGTTCCGCCGGAAGTTGCACTGCTAAGTGTGGTGGTAACACCCTGGCACATTGAGAGTGTCCCAGTGATGGCTCCCGGTAGTGGGTTCACGGTTACCGAACGTGTACCATAACATCCTGTAGCCAGCGTATAGGTAATTGTTGCCGTCCCTGAAGCGACACCGGTCACAGTGCCACCTGTTACAGTAGCGACCGACGTATTGCTGCTGCTCCATGCGCCACCAGAAGTTGCACAACTCAGCGAAGTAGTAAGCCCCTCACATAGAGACGCGGTGCCTGTAATTGCTGCCGGCACCGGGTTGACGGTCATGTCAAAAGTCTTGAAGCAGCCGGTGGCGGCTGTATAGGATATGGTGACACTGCCTGCACTACCTCCTGAAACAGAACCGGAACTGCTGCCCACAGATGCTGTGGTAGCGTTGCTACTACTCCATGTGCCGCCAGAAGTGCTGCAAGCCAGCGTGGTGCTGCCGCCTACACATACAGATGAAACGCCAGTGATGTCCGCAGGCAGGGCATTTACTGTTATGGTGGCATAGGCTACACAACCCGTAGACAGCGTATAGGTAATGTTTGTGGTGCCAATAGCAACCGGAGACAGTAAACCGGTGCTACCATCTATTGTGGCTACCGAAGTGTTGCCACTGACCCAGGTGCCACCGGTAGCGGTATTGCTGAGCGCAAGGGTATATCCCAAACACGCATTTGGCCCGCCTGTTATCGGCCCTATGGGATTGACAGTAACGTTCCTGATGGAGAAACACCCGGTGGTAGTAAGTACATAAGAGATGGGTGCGACACCACCAGCCACACCAGTTACAGTACCCGAAGTTGAACCCACCGTGGCTATAGATGAATTGCCGCTCACCCATGTTCCACCGCTGGTGGCATCGGCTAGTGTTATGGACTGTGAAGCGCATACTACCGTTGGCCCGGTAATGGAAGAAGGTAATGGCTGTACTGTTACCACTGCAGTGGCCACACAACTGCCACCAAGCGAGTAAGTGATTCGCGCGGTGCCATAAGACATACCGCTGACAATGCCTGTGGTGCCACCCACTGTAGCGACAAATGTGCTGCTACTGCTCCATGTTCCTCCAGTCGTGGCGCTTGTTAATGTTCTGGGGTAACCGATACATACGTTCAGGTTTCCGTCTATAGCTGCCGGCGCTGTGTGCACGGTTACAATGACCACTGTGGCGCAACTGCTACCAACTACATAACTGATAGCCGCAGTGCCCGCTGCAACGCCCGACACAATGCCGGTGGCGGATCCGACGGTGGCAATAGAAGTATTTCCGCTAACCCAGGTGCCGCCTGTGCCACTGTTTGAAAGTGTGGTGGTTGTTCCGGGGCATAAATTGAGCGAACCTGTTGTAGCTCCCGGTTCAGGATTTACGGTTACCGTGGCTGTGGATGATGAGACACATGCACCGGCAGCTGCGGTAACGGTGTAGACCATTGTCACCGCACTGGTGACCGTGGTGGGATACATGTACACAGTGTCGGCAGGCGTGCCGGCCGTGTATGCGGTAGTGTGTGCCGCATCGGCAAAGAGGTGCGTGACCGGAGACCAGGTGGGCGTTACCCTACCCGGCGTACCCGAGATAATGATATTATCAATAGCCCAGTAGTATCCAAAGGTTGACTTGTAGTAGAAGCGAATCTTCACATTGGCATTACCGAGGTAGGCATTCAGGGAAACCGAGTGTGCCTGGAATGACATCTTATTGCCCACGGATGCTCCTTTGAAATTCGTTATCGTCGTCCAGGTACTGCCCCCGTTCGTTGATATCTCCAGGTTTACAAACACATCTCCGGACGGCCAGTACTCATATGCATGCTGGAAAGAGAGATTGGCTGAAGCATAGTCGGCCAGTGAAAAGGTAGGCGATGTAAGACGGGTAGATAATGTTGTCGAAGAGCCCGACGTATCGGCATTTGCCATTACAAATGTGCTATAGTCCGGGCTCCGGTACCAACCCTGCTCGTTCATATAGCTATCTGCACAAGCTTTCCATTCTGCACCGGGTACTATGCCCGTGCTGCCAAACGTATCAACTGTCCATGAGCCGAGGCCGGAGTTGAAATCCTGGCTGAGTATTGTGCCGGAAGCGGCGTTACCAGCAGCGTAAATGGTGAGACCCGTGTTGTTGCAAATGGTAGTGACGCTAGGCGTTAATGCAGGCGCAAAGGGTGGATTGTTTACATAGAGCGTTTTCGTAGAGGCGCAGCCAGCAAGATTGTACGATATCCGAGCCGTGCCGGCAGCAATGCCTGTAACCACCCCGCTGGAGTTTACCGTGCCAACAGCCGTATTAGAACTGCTCCATGTACCACCGGTTGCTGTGGTAGAAAGCGTTGTGGTAGTAGTGGGGCAAACTGTTGCCGAGCCTGTTACCGCTGCCGGCACAGATAGCACCGTCATTGTAATGGTATTGGCATAAACGGGGTTTGACACCAGACAGCCCAGGCTACTCAGCATCCGGCACGTTACTGTATTGCCAGAAGCCAAAGACGCATTGGAGTACGTGGCGCCAATAAACACATCCGTACCATTCAGCGACCATGTGTACTGCGGTGTTCCGCCACTTGTGGGCGAAGGCACAAACGTAACGTTGGTGCCAGTACATACTGAACCGGAAGGCGTAGCACTAATGGACACACTGGCCGTGGCCGGTGATATAAGAGAAAGCGAACCAAAGTTTGTGCCACTAGCACCGGTGCCTATGCCTGCAACACCTGAAGCGACACTTGCCAAAATATTGCCTGAAGAAGAGCTTGTAGTAGTTGCCTGCACCTGCAGGCCGGTAATGGTCACCTGATCTGCACCGGTTGTTGCAGCGACCGTTACATTTATCGTAAGCGCGGTGCTGCTGATAGTGCCGGAAATGCCCGTGATGTTTGAGCCGGTGACATAACTTAAGCCAGGCATAGTGGAGCTGAACTGCCAGCCAGACGGCGCATTAAGCACTATAGTTGCCGTTCCTGTACTGAAATCGCTGTTCAGGACCTCTGTGATGGATATGGGATTGAGGGTAGTGAAGGCAGGCGCGCTGCCGGTTGCAGCCTTGTTGCTACATATGTTCGTACCACCCGATGCGGCCGTTACAGACACGTTGGCAACTGCCGTGCTCACCACACAGCAAACCAACCACAATACAGTAAGCAGCCTTCTGTACATCTTCTCTATACCTGTAAATTTCTGCGCCGAAATGAAGGGGGAAATAACACGACAATCCCTCATTCCCGTTTTGAACGGAAAACACAACACTTCACGCACTTACAAATATAACTTAAATACAACAATAGGCCAACAATGGCGGCAGCAACAACAAGCGCCTAACAAACAGGACAATTACCCTAAAAAGTGCAGTACCAGGGCTAAAAAAGAGCCAATAACACCCCCGAGTACCAAAACCGGGAAACCCAGTTTTCGGCTGGCATCCGTCAGGAGTGGTTGCACCATCGCTTCCAGTTCACTGCCCTGCATATTTGCAATTCGATCGGATATTTTTTGCTTCAGTTGGTTGTCCTGAGCCAGGGAGGCGGTGTAGTTGTCAATTACCCTTGGCAGCAGGTCGGTTATCTCTTCCATCATCGCCGTCTTTAGCTTACCAACCGTCTTTTCTCCTATAAAAGCCGCGATGACAGGCATCTTTTCTTTGAGCCTAACCGCGAGGAAGGTGTCCAGGTGGCCGGATATGATAGGCTCTACTGCTGCCAGCCCGTCTGCTCCCGGAGCAAGGCTGCCGTTTGCAAGCTGCAACACAATGGCATCTGCCGCAGCCTCTCCTATCCTACCGAGGTCGGCCGGCAACGCACCCTGTATTGTAAGGCCCAATACTTTTTGTGGTGCCAACGGGTATAATATCCCCCAAAGCACCAGCCGTAGTGTGGCCCACGACGTAAGTGCGGTAGCAATTGGTAAGAGCAGTAGCAAGAGATCGTTCGTCAATGTGTACTCTTTAGATTGTTTGCCGTGTAGGACCACCTGTATTTACCGGGATAAAGACCAAATAATATGTGCACAAGGCGTCGGTAATGTGAATGAAGCAGAAAAAGCCACCCGTTAGAGTGGCTTACTGTTATAGTGCGTTTATAAGTCCTTAGGATGTGATGGCCCAGGCTTAAAGGGGCTGATACTATTTAACGTTGGCGAGGAAATCCTTCACCTTATCTTTGTGCACCATGCCTTCTTTGAAGGTATAAGCGCCTGACTTAGGGCTACGTACAGCCTTAATCACCTTTGTATAGTTCTTTGCTTCCGCTGCCAGCTTCGGGTCTTTCTTAATCGCGGTTTTAGCTGCTTTTGCCATTGCTCAGGAATATGTTTAAAACAGGTTATTTAATTTCTTTGTGAACAGTCACCTTCTTCAGGATCGGGTTGTACTTCTTCAGCTCCAGGCGCTCAGTAGTGTTCTTTTTGTTCTTAGTGGTAATGTAACGGCTTGTACCGGGCTGGCCTGACGCCTTATGCTCGGTGCATTCCATTATTACCTGAACACGGTTTCCTTTCTTTGCCATTTTTATGTATTTTCTTTACTTTTTTTATTAGATAGACATTCCCTTTTCGCGAAGACCCTTCACTACAGACAGCAGACCGTTCTTATTGATAGTACGGATTGCATCAGCAGTCAGCTTCAGCGTTACCCACCTGTCTTCTTCAGCCAGGTAAAAGCGCTTAGTCTGCAAATTGGGCAGGAAACGACGCTTTGCTTTCTTATTAGAGAAAGACACTTTGTGACCTACTACTGGTTTTCTTCCTGTTACCTGACAAACGCGAGCCATGATTCTTTAAAATTTTGGGACTGCAAAGGTAAGGGGAATAATTATAAATACAAAAAGAAAAATCAAAATTTAGTCGTAAGTCCGCAAAAGGGTAAATTCCAAAGGGCAAACTCCAAATTCCAAATCCCAAATTCCATCCCGATAGCTATCGGGACCAAATCCCTAATTCCTAACTACCAATTCCGAAAACTATGGCAGCTCGGGCAAGACCAAGGCATCCAGATCGGGAATACCGGGTATGTTCTCGCTTACAAATGCCTCACCGTAACGTACCCCTATCCGCTTGCCCATAATTGCATCTCTGCTGGCTAGTTCCTCAAGGAATTTTCCGGTAGCAATGTAGGTAAGCGGCTCGTCTGAGTCGGGGTTATGAAACTGGCTCTGGTAGGCCTTTATGGCCTCCATCTTCACGTCGAAAGTATCGGTGATATCCACTATAAAGGTGGGCACCATAGGCCGGTCCTGTATCATATGAAATACCCGCTTCGGCCTCCAGGCCTTCTGCTTCACCCCATCGCGTTCCGTTTCTATTTTTGTAAGCCCGCTCAGGAAACATGCATCTGCAATCAGGCGCCCACCCTTTCCGTGATCAGGGTGGCGGTCGCTTAGCGCATTAGCTATCACAATTTCGGGGCGGTAGTGTCGTAGGTAAGTTATCAGCTTCCGCTGGTGGGCCTCGTCATTACGAAAGAAACCATCGGCCATGCGGGCGTTTTCCCTAATGGCAAGCCCCATTATCTCTCCTGCCCTGCGCGCCTCTTCATAGCGTGTTTCCACTGTGCCACGTGTGCTCAGCTCGCCCTCTGTCAGGTCCAGAATCCCTACAGCCTGTCCGGCACGTGCATGCTTTATCAGCGTGCCTGCGCATCCCAGCTCCAGGTCATCGGGGTGTGCTGCTATGGCAAGAATATGCAACTTATTGTCTGCCAAGGTGCTCATAATTTGAATACAAAAATGGTTAAGCGCAAAAATAGTCTTTTACGCACAGTAAGTGTAACTACATGTAGTTAGACGTTGGTTTTGTAGAATTCCTTCGGGGAGGCTGAGAGTTTTGCGTTATGAGTAATAACTTGGCGATTGTTGGCTGCGGGGGAACGCTTGTTACTTTGACCAAAACGAGGCAAATGATAGCAATACACTACATTGTGATCATCTAAATATACAAATTGAATCATGCATCATTTTGCCAAACCTATATTGCTGTGCTTATTTCTTACTGTCACCGTAACAGCCTGTAGCAACGAGACAAAACCTGAGACAACTAAAGCAGACGCAGTGCTGCCTGATTACGACGTCGCGCGCCAATTCATGGATGAATACATAAACTACCCTCCAAATCCAGCCCGTCACATAAGCGATAGTGCATTTATCTCATCCAGCACAATGCTCACTTCCCGCTTCAAATCTTATTACGACTCTATCGTGGTTGACGCCTGGAAACGCGACCCGGAGCTTGGCCTTGATTTCGATCCCGTATTAGACGCACAAGACTACCCGGATAGCGGCTTTATGATTGAGCGTATTGACACTATATCAGGCATAGTGACCCTATCGGGTAAAAACTGGCCCGAATTCACTGTTGCAGTAAAAGTCATTGCTGCAGATCAAAAAACGCTAATTGATGGTGCGGGCGTCGTAAATATTTCGGAGGAAAAAAGGGCTACGAGGTAGAAACAGCGAGTGTTGCTAATTAGGAGTTGTGCGCTGTAAGGAGTTTCCCCTTTTCCAATATGCCGTCAACTGTTGATGGCTCCATTATAGACGCAAATCAGGCTAGCGGGCGCGGCAGGGTGGCAACCAAGACTGATTACCCATATGGTGGTTGTTGGTGAATATCTACAACGGGGGAATGTGCTGGCTGCAGGTGATAACCACCATGGCCAGCTGAAATAAAAAAGCCACGCCCTGTGGCGTGGCCCCGTGATCCAAAGTGATAGTCAATACCAATTCCCTCTTGTCCTTGCAGGTAGAGTATCTATAGACATAGACGCTCTTGCAAGGGCTATCAACAATTTAGAAAAAATAATTACATCTTTTAGCTGCTCTGATACCGGAAAGGACAAGAGCCTTCCCACATAAAAAGCGACCATACAAAGGTGAATAACCCACCGGCACATGTGTGGCTGATTTAATGAAAGGGCGGTTTGGGTTTATGAATGGTGGTTTTCAGTTAATGTATGTCTTTTCCCAGCAAAGGAAGGCTTCATGCTGCTACAATAAACGGAAAGGGACATTCAAACAATGCGGGGCCACTTTCATATATCGGCGATAGTGTTTCCGCACCCTCGCTATTATCTTTGTTTGCCACCTCTGCCATGAAGAGACTGCTACTATTTATACTGCTAGTATCCATGTACCGAACCGGATTTTGCCAGTTGGCAGGCGGCTGGCATCCATACTACATATCAATAAGTAAGAACCAGGGCCTACCCTCGGAGGAGGTGTATGACATGATGGAGGACAAACGGGGCTTTATGTGGCTGGCTACGGGTGCCGGCCTCTCTCGCTTCGACGGCCACTCGTTCCGGACCTGGCAAAGTGATGTGCAAACATCAGCCTCAGGTAGTTGTATTCAGCAAGATGCTCTTGGGCGTGTCTGGTATGAGAACTTTGACGGGTACCTGTATTATACGGATGGCGACCGGCTACTGCCTTTGAAGCAACGTGCGCCGGGCGCGTATATGCCATTTAGCATAACCAGGCATCACCTATTTGTTGTGACAGACGGCGGGGTAAATGTATATGACATCAAAACGCTGGAGGTAGTGAGGCGAATAGACATCCCCTACTCCAGGTTCGAACATAGTGCCGGTATCCCAACGGGCATAGTGCTAGTGGTAGATGGGACTCTTTACCGCGTTGATACGAACTTCAAGGTCTACTCACGCCCTTTACACGCGACAAAGCATGAAGTGCACCAGGTATTCTGCAAGGGCGACAGCACCTTTGTCATCAAGCGATCTACAGGCCCCACAAATATTGAGATATTCAACAACCGACTGGATGAACTTGCAACAGTTCCAGCTTTTTGCGATGGTCAACTACAGTCAGTATGCAGAATTGAACAAAAGTTATGGATCTGCAGCTCAAACGGCTGTCGAGTAAGCGACAAAGAGCAGAGCCGATCGCTTTTTCCCGGCAAGAGCATATCTGCCGTGACCCGCGACAGCAGGGGTAATTACTGGTTTAGTACGACGAATGAAGGTGTATTTATTGTGCCGGACATGGCGACGGAGATAAATATACTCAACGGGCACAAAGTGAAACAGGTAGTAGCGACCCAAAAGGGTATATTGGTAGGCTCCCAAAATGGCGACCTGCTGATGCTTCCTAACGGCCACGACCAAGTGAAACTGCTGCACCATGATGCACAGAATGCTGACATCTACTACCTCTATGCCGACAATGACAATATCATCTATTCTGCATCGGGCTTTACCATGTTATCCCGGAGTAACACCGCTAGAAGCGGTCTCCTGGCGGTAAAGTCGGTGTACCCGATAGATAATGATCATTATGCCGTTGCCGCCAGCGGCACATGCGGTCTGCTGGCCAGACATATCCATCCGAACAAATCTGCAAATAATACCGGTTGGCAACCGCTCACGTTTGACACTATTCTACTGGCTGCTGTCCGAGGTCGCTCTACCGTTTATGATACCACAACAGGAACATTGGTCTTCGCCACTAATCGTGGCATATTGTGTATGGGCGGCGGAAAGACCTACCCCGTATTAAGCAAATCGAACCCAATATTTGCGGCGACCCTGGCTCTGCATGATGGATTTGTATATGCCGCTGACACCAAGGGTACCCTATTCCGTTTTGCTCCGGGCGACTCCACAGCAATAATCCCTAAGATGCAAGGCAATGGACGCGTGAAGCTGCTACGCCAGTCGAACGGAAGTATTTATTATACCGCCGGCAGCCGTATCTATGGGTTACAAAAAGGGAACATATCGCATGCTTTGCGGTGCCACATTAATGCCGATGCGATAAATGACCTGGCAGCGAACGACTCAACACTATGGCTGGCGACAAATAATGGGTTAATTGCCTGCAACCTGACATCGACCAACACAAACGCCAACTCAGAACTTCCGCCTTTCTACATAAACGGAGTTACCGTGAACGACAGGGAGACCACGAGTAAAGAACTTGCCGATCTCTCGCCGGGAGAAAACAATATCTCTATAGATTATTCGCTTGTTGAGTTTGGGCAACCTGAGCCATCGATGGTCTCGTACAGTCTCAACAACGGAGCCTGGACAGAGCTAAGTAATGAAGATAGAACACTGCAATTTCGCTCGCTGGGACCAGGGCAGTACAATATCCGTTTCAGGGTAAATGGGAAGGATGTGACCGACGGAGTTTCCTTCAGTATCCGCACACCATTCTGGGGACAACTTTGGTTCTACATGCTATGCGCACTTGCTGCATTGGCGATAGGGCAAGTAATATACCACCGCCGCGTAAGGACAAAGATGCGCAAGATGGAAGAGCTGAGGCAAAAGTCGCAACTGGAGGAGCAGCTAAGCCGATCAATGCTGACAGCGCTGCGTTCCCAGATGAATCCTCATTTCTTTTTCAATGCACTAAACACCATACAGGCCTATATATTTACGAATGAAAAAACCAAAGCTGGCAATTACTTATCCAAGTTTTCCATGCTTACGCGCACCGTCCTTGAAATGTCGGAGACCGAATCGGTGGTGCTACACGATGAAATAGCTGCCATGAAACTATACCTGGAGCTGGAAAAGATGCGGTTTGGCGACGACTTTGAATATACCATAGACCTTGCAGGAATAAACGATGCCGGAGCTATAGAAATTCCATCAATGATATTGCAGCCCTTTGTGGAGAATGCGGTAAAACATGGCCTGATGCACAAAGAAGGCCCCAAAAGGCTGGTGATACGATGTGAGCGGGCTGGCAGTGTTGTGCGCATAACGGTAGACGATAACGGAATAGGCAGAAGCCGCTCACAGGCCCTGAACGAGATAAAGAAACACAAGTACAAATCTTACTCTACCCGCGCAACAGCGGAGCGTGTGCGCCTGCTAAATGAACAGCAGCCGGGAAAGATAAAAGTGGAAATAACCGATAAAATTAAGGAGAACGGCATTGCAGGCGGTACTACCGTGACCATAACAATAATTATATAATGAACTACAAAGCAATCATCATAGATGATGAGGAAATGGCCCGTATCTTACTTCGGGAGATGGTAACTGAGTATATAGAGGAAGTGAGCGTGTCGGAGCTGTGCGCGGACCTGGCATCAGGAGTGAAAGCGATAAGGAAACACAAGCCCGACATTGTGTTCCTAGACATAGAGCTACCCGGCCATAGCGGACTGGAACTGCTAGACTTCTTCAATGAGGAAGAGATAACCTTCTCAGTGATCTTTGTAACTGCATACAACCAGTATGCAATTCGCGCCTTTAACCTTTCGGCAGTGTCTTACCTGCTAAAACCGGTGCAGCCTACAGAACTGCGAGCCGCATTCGATCTGTTTGAAAGAACGCGTAACCGCAGCAACTATGCAGTGTTGAAATCGAACCTCAGCAGCGAACAGCCCCAGAAAATAGCGCTGCATACATTGAACGCAGTGACATTTGAGGACACATCTAATATCCTCTTTTTTGAGGCAGACGGAGCATACACAAAGGTTGTACTGAAGGATGGCAACACGCGGCTGGTAAGCAAGCCGCTTAAGTACTTTGAAACGGTGCTGACGACATGCGAAGACTTTTTCCGGTGCCACAAATCATACATGGTGAATGTGACACACGTTACAGAATATATAAAGTCGAACGGAGGCTACCTCGTAGTGGACAAGAAACACGAGGTATCTGTATCGCAGGACAGGATTGAACCTTTGCTGAAGCGGATAGCCCGCTTCCAGTAGGTAATCTACAAGCGCAAGACAGACCGAGACTTTGAACACATGCAACATTGTTTTACTTTTGACTATGCGTACCCTCCTGCCCACCTTGCTGCTTGCTATCTGCACCGTAGCGCAAGCACAAAACAAGAATGATATTGGCTATATAGCGCCAGAAGGAAAGATCATTAACTACCGTACCCTAACATGGAACGACTTTCAGAATAAGGAAGACAAGCAATTCGCCCGAACGCTGGCAGCGCAGGGATATCGCGCGCAGGCGTATGTAATCCCTGCAATCTACTTTAAATGGATGCCGGGAGAACGATTAGAAAATGGGCGAGTGAAATTCAAACCAATTGCCAAGTGCGCCTTTCAGAGCCATGCATTTGTGAGGGATGAGGTAAAAAATGCTCATTCGACTTACATCCTGACGCATGAGCATGACCACTATGATATTGCGCTAGTATATTCAAAAATAATGGAGGAGGCTGTAGTATCAAAAGACTTCAGCGAGAAGAACTACAACGAAGAGATAAACAATATTCTAAGAGATTATTACAACAAACACCAGGCACTCCAGGAAAAATATGACAGTGAAGTAAATCCGGAAGGACGCGACTCTATCGACGCCCAGGAGCTCTGGGACATGCGGATAAAGCGCGCCCTGGACCTGGTAACGATAGACCTTTACAATGCACCTCTGAGCACAGTACAAGTGGTGAAAGCACATGGCGTTTCTGTAAAAAAACTTCCGGATGACGATCTGCGCAGGTTTTGCACACGGGTAAGGCCGCTATATACAGAGTTTCACGATGAAAATGCGGCGGTGAGCAAGGAGGTGAAGGAATGGCTGAGTGAACCATGTTACCTCGCATTCTATAACCAGCGCTATTTTATTGAAGAGACAGGGAAACCAGTCAAAGACTGCTCAAGGACGCTAGGATACTTATTTATCCCAACAGGCAACGGCATGTATAAGCGCTCCTTCATTGATACTTTTTCCATAAACGATGCTGCACCTAAGGTCAGCGCGAGTTTCTTTGCAAATGCTGACAGTGACGGCGTCCGAGAACTTGTGATACAAACAACGATGGACAGAAAGGACCGAGAGGCAACAGGGAGACACTACTCAGTCCGAGTATATGATAATGTATCGTCCAGGCCATTTCCGGGCAGGCTAAAGAAACTGGAAATCCCGGCGGAGCTGGCAGAAGGTTTCGAGGGCACCCTGAATGGCAAGCCGCAAAAAGCGAAATATAAAACTGAGAAGGAAGTAGCTGACGCGCTGGTAAAGGCAGGATTTAACGAAGTAGCAGCACCTCAGGCCGAGGTAAAAAAGGTCATCAGGAGATGAGTACGATAATCCCATGGGTGGTTAGCTCCATTATTCTATTGCTGCTCTTTGGAGTGCTGCTTTTGGTCGGTATTGTGCGCAAACGAGTGAACCTGGTAATTGCTGCAGTTGGATGCTTCCTGCTTTTTATGGTATCTGGTGCGATAACTGCCTACAAAACGATAAGGCAAACCGTAAAAGTTGCTGAAGAAGTAGCAGCGGGCCGCCCGGGTGAAAAAATCTACGAGGACATATTGGGGTGCAAACCGGGGAAATGCGTAAAAATATATGCCTCTACGGACCCGATCGTTGACGTACCCGGACAAGCTTCAGTTTGCTTCAGTACGTGCCCGGAAGAAGTGCGCCATTTGCTGTCGCTCGCCTCTTATGAAGTGGCAAAACGGCCAACAACGGAAGTGGCAATGGAAGCTGAATCCTGCTGCGACAACTACTTCAGCTATGCAAGGTTTGGAGATACGCTTTCAGAATATATACGAACGAAGGAGCATGGAAGAACGTGCACCATCTGGATATCTATGGATAGCTTACATGCTTTTACCGTAGCAAAATAAATCAGGGTTTCTGAGGAACCGGCATATCAACAACGGCCGGCGCCGAAGCATCGCTCACGATAAGTTTTTCTGAAACAGCACGGACTGTGAAGTTGTAAGTAGTAGCCGGTGCCAGGCCAGTAAAGGTATAGTCGCGAATTCCACGTACCAATTGCTTTTCGTCTGCTATCAGTGTACCATTACTATAGAGCCGGAAGCCTGCGAGGTCGCTAACGTCAGTAAAATCCCAATGCACAGCAACTGAAGAATCACCGGAGCGGCTAGCGTGTGCTGTGGGCGCGGGCAGAAAGGTACTTGGAGTAATAACGTAGACCGTATCGCTGAAGCTTTCTCCGGAAAAACGACTGCTGGCCCTTACAAAAAAACCGATGGTAGCACTAACACCCTGCGGGACGTCGTAGCCGCATGTGTTCTGCGAAGGTGTGAGGTTCCCTGCTATCTGAGTCGCCTTATCGAGCGCATTGCGTACACACCATACACTGAACCTATCTGTGGTGCTATCGCCATTCATGGGACGGTCCCAAGAAACCTTGACCGCGACATTTTGTCGTTCCGTCTTAACTACAGCCTGTACGTTTTGCGGCTTAGGAGGATCGATAAGCGGAAAATAGTTGAACATACGCTCTATACCCGCAAACATTGTTCTGTCTTTGTATGCTGCGACTATGCGCATTCGGAATGGGGTGCTGACCGGAGATCCGGTATTGTCGATAAACGAGCGTTGATCTGCAGGGAGCAATTCGGAAACACGCCTGTATCCGTCGGGCATATTGTCCTTCTCCACGTAGAAGCCAGAAATAAAACGCTCCTGATCTTTAGGGAAAGTCCAACTTACCTGGATACCATCGCGATAATAGTAGCCGCGAGACGCGATGGAGGAAACTACAGTCTTGCTATAACCTGTAGGATGTTCAGAAGGGACATAATTGTAGGAAGTGATCAACCCCTCGATCCCGAATATTGACTCAGCACTGATGCTATATTGCTCTGCAACAGAAGAATTTGCGCCAGCGTCGTTCCATGAAAAATTTGACAGATCCTTTTTGCCGTCTATCCATATCGGGTGGTCATTCAGCCTTATTCCTCTTTTGTAAACATTAAAACCGGCAATAAGACTGCTCTTCATTCGGCCCACTTCTACACTCCAGGAAAGTTCGACTCCGGGCCGGCCGGGCAGTGCCTTTGAGGATATCTCACGTACTACATCCAGGTCGGGCACAGTACCATAGTTCCAGGATATCTTATCAACCAGTTCTCCATTCTGGTGCAGAAAAAGCCCATATTGATACTCCATCTTCTGGGAAACGGTGTGGTCTACAAAGCCAAAACCGCTGATGATAGAAATATCAAAATCGAGCATTGCCAGGCCCATAACATCCTGTATTTCCTTATCATTTGTAGCCCACCTTCCTATAAATGTGTTGAAATCATATTCCCTTAGTTTCCCGGCAGCGATGAGATCCTTCAATTTTTCCTTAATGCGTGTGGCGTCTGTATTGTCTGATTCGTATGGAGTGAGGTCTTTCTTCAACGAAATACCGGGGAGCAGTGGCACACTGTTCAATTGTTTCCAGTCTCCAAGGCCATCCTTTCTCTTAATATCGAAGCCATTGAAGCCCGGAGGCATGCTCGTGGTGATCCATGCGAGCTTTACGGTTTTGCCATCAGGGCTCTGGGCCTGCAGATCTGCTATGCCGGTTTGTGCAAAACCAGTTTGCAAACAAGTAATAACTGTAAATATCGCCAGAAGGGCAAGTCTCATAGAGTATGTGATATGGATTGCATAAAATTACTCCTTTTTTCGGGCCATGCCAGCAGTGATTTTATTAGCTGAACAGGAATGCTATATCATCGCGGGTGAGCTTCCTCATGAAGGCGCTATCGTCGGACACAAGGTCGGCAGCCAGAGCCCGTTTGCGCTCCTGAAGCTGTAACATCTTCTCCTCCAGTGTATCTTTACATATAAGCCTATATGCAAAAATATTCTTGGTTTGTCCTATGCGGTGCGTCCGGTCTATAGCCTGCTGCTCTACTGCAGGGTTCCACCAAGGATCCACGATATAGACGTAATCTGCGGCAGTGAGGTTAAGACCAATACCACCGGCTTTCAAGGAAATAAGGAATACCCTGCAGTCATGATTGTTCTGAAACTCCTGGATGGCTCTTTCGCGTTCCATGGATGAGCTGCTACCGTCGAAATAGACATGGCTTATCTTATCGTCATTCAAGCGCTGCTTGATGAGCGCCAGCATTCCCAAAAATTGGGAGAATACCAACACCTTGTGGTCGCCGACGTTTTCAGTGATCTCACGAGTCAACTCATCCAGCTTTACCGAATAATTATGGAACCGTTCTTCTTCATTGAGGATGGCGGGCGAATCGCATATCTGTCGGAGCTTGGTAAGGCCCTGCAGGATGTGCATCTGTGAGCGCTCCATGCCGCGCTCGTCTATCATTCCCAAAATCTGCGAACGATAGGTGTTGCGGTAAGCATCATATATACGACGCTGTTCTGTGCCCATTTCGCAGAACAGAATAGTCTCTGTTTTTTCCGGCAGGTCCTTTGCAACCTGTTCTTTGGTGCGACGCAGCAAGAACGGATGGGTCAGCTTTTTCAGTTGCTGCTTCACCTCGTCTTCCATGAACTTATCGATCGGTGTGGCGAACTCACTCATAAAGAACTCACGGGACCCGAGCATTCCGGGGTTGAGGAAGTTCATTTGCGCATATAGATCAAACGTATTGTTCTGGACGGGTGTACCACTGAGTGCAAGCCTATTCTTGCAATTAAGCAAGAGTGACGCCTTAGCCACCTGCGACTGTGGATTCTTGATAGACTGCGATTCATCGAGTACTACATAGTCGAACTCCAGCTCACGGAAACCCTTGATGTCGCTACGCATAGTACCATAAGTAGTGATGACTATGTCATAAGACTTGTAAGCCGAAGGTGACGCACTGCGTTTAGGACCATGATGGATAATATGGCGCAGTTCCGGAGTGAATTTCCTTATCTCATTCTCCCAGTTATACATCAGCGTAGTTGGGCACACTACCAGAAAAATAGCGTCAGGATTGAGGTTTTTGTAGTGTTGAAAAAACGCCAGTGTCTGCACGGTCTTACCGAGACCCATGTCATCAGCGAGAATACCACCCCACCCTGCCTCATTGAGGAAAATAAGCCACTGAAAACCAGCCACCTGGTAAGGACGCAGCGTAGCTACGAGTTTTGACGGTGGCCCAATATTTGTATAGTCGTTACTTAGTATCTTTTCAAGCTTTTCCTTCTTTATTTCCAACTCCTCCTGCAGTGCGTCTTCGTCTATTTCAGACATCAATTCATCCAGTACATTGAAGTGGTATTTCTTGAGGCGAATCTTATTACCCTTGGTTTCTCCCATCTTCAACAACAGGGTGTATTTCTTCAGCCACTCATCAGGCAGGAGCCCTATCGTACCGTCGCCAAGACGAATGAAGTTCTGACGCTGTGCAAGTGCCCGCTTCACGTCAACAATGGACACTACCTGGTCTCCAAATCGCAGCTCTACCGATGCATCGAACCAGTCTATACCGCTACTAACCTGTATTTGAGTCTGCGGCTTGTGTGTATTAACCTTGAGATTACGAAGTCCTTCGAAGCCCATGATGTCGACATTATTGTCGCGCATGACCTCGTTGAACCTGAAAAACCAATTGTTGGCAAGCACTGAGGTGCCTGGCAGATGAAAGAAACCCTCCTTCTTATTAAAAAGGATATCGGAATGAAGCGCATGAAACAGATCAAGGTATTCCTTTTCAGCCGTTTCATTTCGTTTCATGATGGTAACTATCCCGTCCATCGGCTGGATGACATCGCCAAAATAGCCCGGTTTTATCTCAACCCCGCCATACATAAAGGCAGGTTGCAACACCAGGGTTTCGTCTTTCTCGTAAAGGTAGAGACGACAACCCGGCTTAGCCAGTGTTAGGTGCTCCACAAGTTCCTCGGCGAAATGAACGTGTACAGCATTACTCCACTTCATCAAGGTTCCAGCCAGGAAATCCTGCCACTCATCATTTTTCACTACAATATTGCCGGAGGGTAAAAAACGCTCAGCTATCTGAACCTCCTGCACATCAGCCAAGGCATATAAACAAGCCTCGAATTGCAGTAAAGATGAATTGATGACCTTCACATCTGCATGCGGTATTGCCCGGCTCTCGATATTCCATTCAAGCAGGACGGTGTATCCCCCTTTTGTCTTTGAAGCGACCAATTGAGGATGAACAGTACGTGTAGAGAATCCTACAGGTTCGATAGACTGTGAGGACAACGCTTTGCCCGGCTTCTTAAGATAAAGAAATGGATGCGCGGAATACCTGTCAAGTAGCTTCTGGTACTTAGGCAGCAAATATTCCCAGGCCTGCTCCTTCACTTCGTCCTGGGGTATCTCTTTTAGCAGGCTTTCATAATCATGTAGAAAGTCGCCAAATGGCAAAGTCTTCTTCAAATAACGAAGTAATTCATCAGGCAGAAACTTGCGAACGACGGGGATGAGATCGCGGTCGTCTGTGCGAAAACGGACCGGATTAACATATTGACTCAATTCCAGCTTTTCAATTGGCCCTATGAAACTCTCGCCTTTTTCGTCAGAAGTACCGGCGATAAGCATAAAATCAACAAAGGGAAAAGCAGATTGAGCAACGTCGACAACAACACCCAGGCGTTTCTCCTCGACAGGCGCCAGCGTCTCGGTGACCGTTTCTACGATTGGCTTTACCGGCTGTCGACTTTCCACCTTTTTAATTGATGGGTCGAGCACCCGTAGGAATGGTTTGTTGTTCTCGTATACAAATTCGAATTTTCCGCTAAGGTCATCTTTCAGACTGTAGCCATACTGTTCCAGCAGCTTGTTCTTCTGCATATCCCAGTTCTGCATGGACAGAAAATGAGATGCGCCCAAAACCCGGAGCACATGAAGGAACAAGGCTGCCTTGTGGGTACAAAGAGGATGTGATGATTCGTCACAGCTACAAGAAGTTTCGAAATACTTATCCTCGTTCTGCCTCACTTTTACCCTAAACAAAGTCCCATCATCGGGTACATCTGCCTCAATGGTGCCGTTCTTATTAACAAGTATATTTATCTTGCCAATATTGGCGATCTTTTCGGCCTTCTCCAGGGAGTCTGCGGCTGTAAACAATTGCAGCATCTGGCGATTTACCTGCCGCATTCTCACAGCAGTGTGCTTCTGATCGTAGGAAATGTTCACGTTTTCGAAAAAACCGCTCTGTATGATATCGTTTAGCTGGAACAATGCTGCAACCTCATGCCTGCAAATTTCTCCCAGATTATATGGGCACTGACAACGAACAGCCATTTCCTTTGGCTGCAGGTATTTATTTATGGTAACTGTGTAATAATTCTGGTAAAGGTCATTGCGCACACGAAAACGCACCTGCTCCAGAAGGTGATCTACATCCAACATTTGCACTCCTGAAGTGTAAAAGATCTTTTTACCCCTCCGGATTACTTCTTCAGTTCCATGATTGTAGATGTGTCTTAGTATGGGTGGTAATGACATTTATCCTTGTTGCGGTTCAAAAAAGGCAAGCTACAAAAGTAGCGAAAAAACGCATGTGGCTGACGGGGCTGTGTATAAAACTATGTTAAGGACCGGCGTAAACCTTTAACGATTAATCGCCGGCTCGGGTAAAGTCAATCGTGCAGATTTATTGTATTTTTCCGCCCGGATAATTGCAGATGGTAAAGCCGGGTATAATACTGGGGCCTCACAGGCCCGACCTGCTCCATGAAGAAACGCTTGCGGACATCTTCAGGGCCACTGCGGCAGCATTTCCACAAAAGGAGGCGCTGATATTTAACGGCACATCGGTGACTTATGGAGAGTTGGACCGATGGAGTGATGCAATGGCCGACCACCTGGGTCAAAATGGCGTGGTCCCCGGTGACTCAGTTGGCATTTGGTGGCCACGTGGCATAGAACTGCATATTGCAGTGCTAGGCATTGTAAAGGCAGGAGCCGCCTATGTGCCCCTGGATAGGGAGATGCCGGCTGAGCGCGTAGAGACCGTGCTGGCAGAAGTGGGCGCAAAATGTTATATAAGCGACGAGTCCATAAACCTACCCATCACGAAGCATGGCGTAGTCTCCAAGCCGAAGAAAGATGAGCTGATATACAGGCCAAGGGGTGCGCAACCCGACGACCGCGCATACGTCCTCTACACATCCGGCAGCACAGGCAAGCCAAAGGGAATACCGATAACACACAGGCAGATATGCCACTTCGCAAGATCAGAGGGTGCAATACTGGACATACAGGCAAGCGACAAAGTGTATCAAGGGTTTTCGGTGTCATTTGACATGTGGTGCGAAGAAACCTGGATAAGCTACCTGGTGGGTGCAACACTCTGGGTCGCTGACGCTGCTACTGCCAAATCTATAGACGAGCTGGCTGATGTATGGCGAAACAACCAGATCACAGTGCTACATGCAGTGCCCAGCCTGCTGGCGGTAGCTGATGATGACATACCATCGCTGCGACTGGTAAATGCGGGGGGCGAGGCGTGTACATCGCAGGTTTTGGAGCGCTGGGCAGCACCACCGAGACGCTTTTTCAACACCTATGGCCCCACAGAAACGACGGTTACCGCTACGCTGGCGGAACTGAAACCCGGCGATACGATAACCATTGGCCTGCCATTGCCCAACTACGGACTTGCGGTAGTAGATGAATCGCTGAATCCATTACCACCCGGCGAAAAAGGAGAACTTGTGGTGGCAGGGCCCGGGGTGAGCAATGGTTATGTGAACCGTCCTGACCTGACGGCTGAGAAGTTTGTTTCGAAGCCAGAGTCGCTGCATGAACTGCCCGGTAACCGCATCTATAGAACCGGCGACGCTGCGGTGATAAATGCAGATGGTTCTGTAGACTTCCATGGTCGCTTTGACGACCAGGTAAAAATAAGGGGATACCGCATAGAGCTGGGCGAGATAGAGAACCAGCTAAGCACACTAACTGATATTACTGCTGCCGCAGTGGCAGTAAAGAAGGATATTAACGGGCACGACCACCTGGCAGCTTATGTAGTATGTGATGACCCGGTTCGCATGAATCAACAGAGCATTCGCGCGGAGCTAGCCAAGGTATTGCCGCCTTACATGGTGCCCTCGGTAATCATGCAACTGCCGGAAATGCCACGTTTGCCCAGTGGAAAAATAGACAGGAAGGCCCTACCTATTCCCGCCATGCTGCTGGAGAATGTGACACCGATAACTGAATCTGTAATAGACATTGACGCACCTATCGGAGATCGGGTAGTAAGCGCACTGCGAAGTTTCTTCCCCAATCGCACAATTACCCTGGACAATGATTTCTTCAATGACCTGGGTGGCCACTCTTTGCTGGCAGCTGCTGTTGTGTCGAGACTCAGAAAGGACGCAAACATTCCGCAAGCGTCGCTGAAAGATCTGTACATGCATCGGCCGCTATCAGCGGTGGTGGAACACTGGGAGTCGAAGCCGGCGGAAAAACCGCGGGCAAAAAGAGTGTTCAACGAGGTTCGCCCAAGCAGGTATTACCTGTGTTGGATTGCTCAAACGATTTCACTCCTGATGATGTATGGGCTGTTTGCAGCGCAGATATTTTTCCCCTACATCGGATATTATATAGTAAAGGAAGACACCAATGACATTCCCTATGCTATTGGCACCGCTCTGTCGCTGTTCTTGCTGATACCACCCTTCTTTGCGCTTTGTGGCATAGTGATGAAATGGCTGGTGATAGGCCGCATGAAAGAGGGTGACTATCCGCTTTGGGGCACCTATTATTTCCGCTGGTGGTTTGTAAAGACCATGCAGCAGTTGCTGCCCTCACAATTTCTGAATGGCACGCCTCTCTATGGAGGTTACCTTCGCCGGCTGGGCGTGAAGGTGGCTAAAGACGCCCAGCTGGGGCCGATGACAATAGGCGCGGAAGACCTGGTGACAATAGGCGCTGACGTGAGCATCAGCTCGCAGGCTGTACTTAATAACGCATACGTAGAAGACGGGTTGCTAAAGCTTCGCCGCATTCACCTCGGCGACCATGCATATGTGGGTAGCAGCGCTGTGGTGGGTGCGGGTGCCACCATACAAGACTGGGGAGAACTGCAAGACCTGAGCTACCTACCCGCTGGTAAAACAATTGGCGTTGGCGAGATATGGCAAGGTAGCCCCGCGGCGCTAAAAGAAAAGAAGCCAATAGAGGAATTTCCACAGCCATTACGGGTATCAAACCTCCGCAGGAGAGTGTACTCGTGGATATTTACCTTCTCGCTTCTAATTTTCCCGGTGGTAGTGCTCCTACCGCTACTGCCTACCATCATTGTAATACACAACCTGGACAACTCTACACCAGACTATGACTTTAGTTACCTGTCGGTGACACCTTCGCTAGCGCTGAGCTACATTATTTTGTTCACGCTTACTACCGTTTTGTTATCGCGGCTGCTGTTGTGGGGAATTAAACCCGGCAAGTTTCCTATCTATAGTTGGTTCTATGTAAGAAAGTGGTTTTCAGACCAATTGATGTCGCTGTCGCTTATAGTGTTGCACCCGATGTATGCAACGGTATATGTGTCACTATTATTCAGGGCACTAGGAGCAAAAGTGGGCAACAACACAGAGATATCTACTGCAAGCAGCGTTACACATCCTCTATTAGAAATCGGTAGTGACGCCTTTGTGGCCGACGCCGTGACGCTGGGCGAAGCTGACGTGCGCGGACAACAGCTCATACTAGAGAAAACGACCATTGGCAACAACAGCTTCGTGGGTAACAGTGCACTCATTCCACAGGGCTACAAGCTGCCCGGCCGAATGCTGATAGGTGTGCTATCAACACCACCATCTGCGGAGCAGCTAGCCAATAATAATGCTGCAGATTGGTTCGGCTCACCGGCCATACCGCTACCCCGCAGACAAGAGAGCCGCACGTTTCCTGCGACGCAGACATCGCATCCTACTCCACCCCGAATACTGGGACGTAGCATTGTAGAATTTCTGCGTATCATTCTGCCGGAAACCGTCATCCTCATATGCAGTATTCTGTTCATTGCTTATGCGCACAACCTGGTGGTGGGTAAGCCATGGTGGCGTATCTGCATTGAGTTGCCGTTCTACTACCTGTTCTTTATGGGTGGTCCTGCCCTACTCGTTACCGTGGCGCTTAAATGGCTGGCTGTGGGCCGTAACCGAACGGAGCAACAGCCGATGTGGACGCCCCGTGTGTGGCTAAGTGAGGCGGTGACATCTACCTACGAATCATTAGCAGTACCATTCCTGCTTTACTATATGCGTGGCACCCCCTGGCTACCTTTACTATTGAAACTATTTGGCGTAAAAACAGGCAAACGCGTGTGGATGAACACCACCGACATCACAGAACATGACATGGTGGAGATAGGAGACGACACAGCGCTAAATGAAGACTGCGGCCCACAGACGCACCTGTTTGAAGACCGAGTAATGAAAGTGGGCAGTGTGAAAATTGGCAAACGTTGCAGCATTGGCGCTCGCACCATAGTACTTTATGATAGCGAGATCGGAGATGATGTGAACGTAGATGCACTGTCGCTTGTAATGAAAGGCGAGAACCTACAAAGCAACAGCGACTGGGTAGGTAGCCCGGTGAGACCAGCGTAAAAGACAAAGGGAATCGGTGCATGAAACTCAAGCTATTGTTGCGATATCCGGCATCCTACTTATTGCCAGCGCCGCGATGTTTCTGACACAGAGGAGAACGATCAAAACAAGTCGAAGAAGCCATCGGCGAATTGTTTTACAACCGACTCCTGACGTTCCACAGAATTTGGTTGAAGGTCTTTATTCGGCATTGAAACAAACGGATACAAGCGTTGAACTGATGAGACCAGTTACGCTTCCAAAAACATCTTATTACTGTCCAAGGGCGCGCTACAGGGCAGGCAGCATCATTCATTGGTTTTCCCGAAATCACCCGGCACACGAGACTGTAATTGTTGTTACTACTTCGGACATAAGTGCGACCAAGGGAGACAAGAAAGACTGGGGTATGATAGGATTGGGGCTATGCCCCGGAAACGCGTGCGTAGTGTCTAGCTACAGGCTGAGCAAAACAAATACCCTCGCTCAGTTGTACAAGATATGCCTGCATGAGCTAGGCCATACAAGCGGATTACCACATTGCTCAGAATCATACTGTTTTATGCGCGATGCAGAGGGGCATAATATCACGGAAGAGATGCAGCGATTTTGTGCGGGATGCAACCGTAGAATGCACATATAAGGCCCCACATACACCTTACCAAACCAATAGGGTCGTGTCTACGTATCCACAAAATTCGCCTCGGAATCACGGGTGCAAGCTTTGATCGTAACTTTACCTCAAATAAATTAATCATGGCTACAAACCTTCACGGACTCCGAACAGTAGTATATACGACTACCGACCTGCAAGCAACAAAAGAGTGGTATAGCAAAGCATTTGGTATCGAGCCATATTTTGATGAGGTGTTTTACGTGGGCTTTAATGTGGGTGGGTATGAACTGGGGCTCCATCCTGCGGAAAGCACGCCCAAAGGGTCGGGATATGGAGGAACGGCATACTGGGGAGTGGATGACGCCGAAGCAGCCTATAACAACCTGATCGCTGCAGGGGCTACCGCTCTCGAAAAACCGACAGAGGTAGGTGGCGGCATTGTTGTGGCCACGGTAGCAGATCCCTGGGGCAACTCTTTGGGAATCATATACAACCCGCACTTTAAGCTGCCGTAGGATGTACAGCGGCATATACCAGTCTACCCCGGTTTTCTGTTCGGCGACGGAAACGGTTTCGCTACTTTTCTGTAAAAGAATAACTTCACATCATGTTTGTGAAGAAATGCACTTATATGCTCTTCCTGGCTATAGCCACCGGAAGTGCGGTTAGGGCACAGCCCGGCTTATCAAAATATATTGACCCTTTTATTGGGACAGGTGGCCACGGCCACACCTTCCCGGGGGCATGCGTACCCTTCGGAATGGTGCAATTGAGTCCGGACAATGGCTCGCAAGGCTGGGACTGGTGCAGCGGGTATAACCACTCTGATACCACGATAGCAGGCTTTAGCCACCTGCACCTGAGCGGAACGGGTTGTGGCGACTGGACCGATATTTCGCTGATGCCACACACCGCCCATGTAAATGACACTGCAAAATTTTTCCGGGTAGGCTTTGATCATAAGAACGAGAAAGCCGGCGCCGGTTGGTATCACGTGGATCTGAATAATGGCGTGAGTGCAACTCTGACCGCTACAGAACGGTGTGGGATGCATGAATATAAGTTCCCCGCGGGAAGCACGCCATTCGTAAGAATTCATCTGCGCTACTCCATAAACTGGGATAGTGCGGCCTATACCATGGTAAAAAAGATAGACGATTCAACGATCGTTGGATATCGTTTTTCAACCGGATGGGCTAAATTCCAACGGGTATTCTTTGCAGCAAGGTTCTCTGTGCCCATAAAGAAGCTGCGCATTTACGACAGCCTGCACCAGGAAGTAGACAGCGTGGGCGGAAACTGGGGACGATACAACGGAGAAGTCGAATTTGCGGACCTGAAAGGAAAGCCGCTAAAAATAAAGGTGGGTATCTCATCGGTTACCGAGGACAAGGCGCTGCTGGCTCTAAAAGAAATACAACACTGGGACTTAGAAAAGGTAAAAAATGCCGCTATTAAGAAATGGGATGATGAGATGGCAAAGCTGGAAATAAGGACAACCGACGAGCACCAAAGGCGCATATTTTACACGGCTCTTTACCATACCTGTATAGCACCTAACCTATTCTCAGACGCGGACGGACAATACCAGAATGCCAACGGACAGAAGCTAACAATGCGTGATAGCAGCGACCGATACACCGTTTTCTCACTCTGGGACACTTTCCGCGGGCTGCATCCACTCCTTACCATCACACAGCCAAAACGACTACCGGCTATGATGAACAGTATGCTGGCCTTTAGCTACGAAAATGGCCTGCTACCTGTATGGGACCTGAGCACGTATGAGACGAACTGTATGAGTGGCTACCATGCAGTACCGGTGCTGGCAGACGCAGTACTAAAGAACACTCCCGGCCTGGACGCCGAGCGGGTTTATGAGGCTATGATGAAGAGCGCCTACCAGGAAGGACGCGGTGTAAAACCTTACTGCACCTATGGCTATGTGCCCCAGGGTCCATCATGGCATTCGGTCACTAAAACGCTTGAATATTCTTACGACGACTGGTGTATAGCGCAGGTGGCTAAGAAACTGGGCAAAACTGACCAGTATAAACTATTCAAAATCCGTGCATCGGCATACCAAACGTTGTTTGATGCAAGAACGGGCTTCATAAGAGCAAAGGATAGCGCGGGCAACTGGATAGAACCTTTTGACCCTTATTTTGCATCAACAGACGGAAGCAAATCATTTTACGAGGAGGGAAACGCGTGGCAGTATACATTCTTTGTGCCTCATGACGTACGCGGGCTCGCAAACGCGTTTGGAAACAGAGCAAAGTTCACCGCTAAACTCGACGCTCTATTCTCCGCGCCCTCGGAACTAAAAGGTGAAAGTGCCCCACCCGACGTGAGTGGGCTTATAGGACAGTATGCGCATGGAAATGAGCCCAGCCACCATATAGCCTATATGTACAGTTTTGTGGGCGAGCCCTGGAAAACACAAAAGTGGGTGCACCTGATACTAGACTCTATGTATCATGACCAGCCAGATGGCTACTCAGGCAATGAAGACTGTGGCCAAATGAGTGCATGGGCTGTTTGGAGCATGATGGGAATGTATCCTGCAAATCCGTGCGGTGGCGAATATGTATATGCAGGCCCATCAATGGATGAGGTGAAAATGAAATTGCCGAATGGAAAGCAACTGATCATAAAAGCAAAAAATGCAGGTAAACAAAACCCCTATATACAGAGTGTAACATTGAACGGAGCGCCTTATACAAAGGTGTACATAGATCATGAAACACTACTGAAGGGCGGCGTCCTGGAGTTTGTAATGGGACCGGCACCTAATAAAGAATGGGGCATTTTTGAAAAGGACTGGCCTTCTTCGATGAACTGATTTAAGCAAATAAGGATAAGAAAAGCCCGGTATAACCAACCGGGCTTTTCTTATGCACCAACACTACAGAATAGGATTGATTATTCTCAATGCCGTTCAAGCAACCAGGAGCTACAAAAAGCAGAAAGGGCCACCTCATCGGTGGCCCTTTCTAATACGAAACTTAAAGACTATGGCTGGTACCACAGTTTGATAATAGTGCTCTCACCATCTTCCTGGTTGAAGCGGCACATATATGCACCCGCTGCCAGTTCCTTAGGCAGAACAATATTCGTAACTGCTGATGTAACAGTATACTCTGCAACCTTCTTGCCATCAAGCGCGTAAACCACGAAGATACCCTTAGCCGGAGCTTCGATCGTCAGTGCGCCGTTGGTTGGATTCGGGAATACCGAAAGGATGAGCTTGCGATCAGACTCGAAGTAGCCGTTTCCGCCAGGCTTTGAAGCTGTAACGGTAATCAACTTATACGCGTAGCAACCGTTAGCTATCGTGTACACGATGTACGAAGAACCAGTAGAGACACCATTAACAATACCATCTGCCGCACCTACAGTAGCCTTGGCCGTATTTGTACTAGTCCATGTACCAGAAGGTGTACTGTTTGAGAGCGTAGTATTACCACCCACCGCAACAGTTGAAGCACCTGTAATAGCCGCAGGCGAAGTGTTAACTGTCACATCGGTCGTGCGCCTACAGCCGTTTGTACCGGTGTAAGTGATAGTAGCTGTACCCGCTGCATATGGAGTAATCGCTCCCGAAGAGGAATTGATGTTTGCAGTTGCAGGTGCAGAGCTGCTCCATGTGCCGTAAGCAGGAGAACAATATAGCGTTGAGCCAGTTCCAGTGCAGAGCGAAGTTGTACCCGTGATAGCATAAGGTAGCGCCTTCACAGTAACTACTCCCGTCTTGTAACAACCAGGAGAAAGCACATACGTCATTGTCGCATAACCAGATGCCACACCTGTAACGATACCGTCAGTAGAACCCACAGTTGCGATTGAAGTGTTCGTAGTGCTCCATGTACCACCACCTACGGGGTGACTAAGAGTTGTCGTTGCACCAACACATACTGAAAGGGTGCCGGTAATAGAGGCAGGTGCCGCATTCACTGTAACCTGAGTTACACTGTTACAACCAGCTGCACTGCTGATAATATACGAGATATTGCTTGTACCAGCTGCAACACCGGTAACAACACCAGTGCTGGAACTAACTGTAGCGTTCGCTGTGACACTGCTAGACCACGTACCACCGCCGGTGGCATTTGCCAACGTTGTAGTGCCACCTACACAGATAGATGCATTGCCAGTATTGGCAGCGAGTGCAGCATTGACCGTAACTACCGAGGTACGTGCACAACCAGTACCAAGCGTGTAACTGATGAGCGAAGTGCCCGGAGTAGTAGCCGTTACAAGACCTGCACCTGAAATTGTTGCAGCCACGTTATCGCTGGTCCATGCACCACCACCCGTTGAGTTTGTCAAGGTTGCAGTGCCGGAAGGACAGTATGTAAGCGTACCTGATGTATAAGCAGGAAGTGGGTTAACAGTAACAGCCTTAGAACGAAGACAGCCAGTAGACAACGTATAGTAAATTGTTGCACCACCGGTTGCTACACCTGTTGCAGTACCGGTAGCCGAACCAATCGACGCCACTGAGCTGTTGCTGCTGCTCCATGTACCGCCACCGGTAGCATTAGTATAAGTAACTGTAGATCCAAGGCAAATGTTACCGCCTGAAATAACTGCCGGCAGCGGGTTAACCGTTGCAACAGCTGTGTTATAACAACCGGAAGAATTCAAAGTAAATGTAACCGTTGTATTACCCGCTGCAACACCAGTGATGATACCGGTAGCAGAGCCAATAGTGGCAACAGAAGGAGTGCTGCTGCTCCAGGTGCCCGGGAATGCCGAACTAGTGAGCGTTGTGTAGCCACCTTCGCAGATAGACAAGCTACCAGAAATGGCTGCCGGTAATGCAAGGACATTTATATACTTGGTAGTGAAGCAGCCTGCGCTAGGAGTATAGGTGATAGTGGTAGCACCAACGGTAACACCTCCAACAACACCTGTAGCTGAATTCACAGTGCCAACAGCCGGATTGCTGCTGGACCAAGTGCCACCACCGTCAACATGCGAGAGTGTAATAGTTTGACCAAGACAGACATTACCAGAACCAGTAATGGCGGCTGGGGCTGCCGCTACTGAAACAACTGCTGTAGCATAACAAGATGATCCCGTGTTGTAAGATATAGTAGCATTTCCCGCACCCGTTCCGGTAACGACGCCTGTCGCTGAACCTACCGTAGCAACTGAAGTGTTGCTCGATGTCCAGGTGCCGCCACCGTCGACGTCAGCCAAAGTGCTGGAGCCACCCACACAGATAGAAAGGCTACCTGTAATAGGACTTACACCGGCATCAACCGTAACAACTGCGGTAACAACACAGCCACCGCTATGATTGTAGCTGATGGTGCTGTTACCCACACCCGTGCCGGTGACAACACCAGAAGAAGAACCTACTGTCGCAACCGCTCCGTTTGAGCTGGTCCAAGTGCCACCGCCTGTAGAATTGGTGAGCGTTGTGGTGCTACCATTGCACAATGTGAGTGTACCTGAAATTGCCGCAGGCATAGCCCCCACAGTAAGTACTGCTGTAGAAATGCAACCGGATGTATTCGTATAACTAATAGTAGATGTTCCGGATGTAACGGTGGTTACATCTCCAGTCGTAGCATTTATTGTAGCGACACCCGTGTTGCCGCTAGCCCATGTACCACCGCCCGGAGTGCAGCTCAGCGTTGTGCTTGCACCATCACAAATTGCCAGCGTTCCAGTAATGGCAGAAGGCGCCGCGTTGATAGTAACTTCCTGAATCGCGTAGCAACCAGAAGGCAAGATGTAGCTAATATTTGCATTACCAGCACCGATACCAGTAACTACACCAGTTACAGAGTTTGCACCAGCAACGCCTGTGCTGCTACTGCTCCATGTGCCTTCCGGTGTAGCATCAGCCAGTGTAGTTGTTGTACCAACGCAGGCCAATGCGGTACCAGTTATTGCAGCCGGCACCGGATTAGATGTGAAGCTCTGTGTTACCAAACATGTAGCTGACACCTGGTATGTAATCAGTGTAGCGCCTGCAGCCACAGCAGTAACCACGCCCGTAGACGGATTAACTGTAGCAATCGAGGTATTTGTAGAAGACCATGTACCGCCACCACTTGCGTGTGAAAGCGTTGAAGTCAGCCCAACACATGCGTGAGCAGTACCTGTAATAGCACTCGGCGTTGCATCAACTGTCACTTCTGTAACCGTGTAGCAACCACCGCCTGAAACAGTATAAGTGATGTTTGCTGTACCGGTGGAGACACCAGTTACTACGCCTGTAGACGCACCCACTGTGGCGCGTGCCGTATTGCTGCTGCTCCATGTGCCGCCGCCAATACCGTTTGTCAGCGTCGTAGAACCTCCTACACAAACCTGCGCAGTGCCAGTTGAAGACCCTGGCATAGCAACTACAGTCACTTCAACAGTAACGGCACAGCCTGTGCCAAGGGTATAGCTGATGGTAGTGTTACCTGTACCGACAGATGTCACCAGACCACCACTTGAAACAGTGGCAACCGACGGCACCGTGCTCGTCCATGCGCCACCTGCTGTAGCAGAGCTTAACGTTGTAGTACCTCCTATACATATAAGCGGCGAGCCAAGAATTGCTGCAGGAAGAGGATTAGTAGTCACATTGATAACAGCCTTACATCCGGTTGACATCTGGTAGGTCACGTTTGACGAACCACCCGCCACGCCGGTAAGAACACCTGTATTGAGATCGATTGTCGAAGCTTCCGTATTATGGCTTGTCCATGTACCACCGGTTGGTGTGCTTGCGAGCGACAGTGTTGAACCGGCACAAACGACGTTTCCACCTGTAATAGCTGTAGGAGTAGGATTCACTGTTATTTCCTGTGTAGCCTGACAACCTGTGGTAGGTATACGATAAGTAATTATCGAAGTACCCAAGCCAACACCGGTACCGATACCTGAGCTGCTATTTATGGTCATTACACCCGTATTGCTGCTGATCCATGTACCGCTACCTCCTATGGTACTGTTATATTGTGTGTAGATGCCTTCGCACATAGTAAACAATCCCGAAATCGGAGCGGGATTAGCGTAGGCAACAAACGTACGCGTGACGTAACAACCAGTATTTACCGAATAAGTGATCGTAGTATTACCCGCTACAAGTGCTGTTGCAACACCGGATACAGGATCTATGGAACCCGTGGCAGGCGCCGAACTACTCCAGGTGCCACCGGACACTGTATTTGCAAGCGTGGCTGTTGAACCACCCTCACAAGCACCTACCGGACCCGTGATGGCTGGAAGCACAGCGGTAACTGTTACCTGAGTTGAAGACTGACAACCATTCAGGTCAGTATAAGTAATATTTGCAGTGCCGCCTGAGTTTCCGGTTACTTCACCGGTACCAGCATTTACAGTGGCAATCACTACGTTGCTTGACGTCCATGCACCACCTGCCGGTGTAGCATTCAGCGTGTTCGTAGTACCGTTACATACCATAGCCGGACCGGTAATGGTTGGACCAGGGTTCACACTTACAGTCACTGTAGCTGTATTTGTAAAGCCGTTACCGTCAGTAACAGTTACAGTGTATTCCTGTGTTGTTGCAACCGTAGTAGATATCGTAGCAGTTACGTTTGCACCCGTAGTAGCAGACAGCCCGGTAGATGGCGCCCAGGAATAGGTAAGCGTAGGGTCGCCCGAGCCGTTTGCAGTAAGTGCCTGACCAACACCAGAACAAGTAGTTGGTGAAGCAGGTGTAATGTTAACTGTTGGGTTGCTGCCACTGAGACCTGTGAAAGCCACTGTAGCGTCTGTAACACTTGCAAGGTTTACCTGGTTTGACGCAGCAGTTACTGCTCCAGTGCGAACCCACGGCAATGAACCGTTGTAGCGACCGTTGCTGATCGAAGTTTCTGTACCAACGATATCACCGTCTACATAGGTACCTGTGAACGTATAATCTGAGCCAGCAAAGTCATTTACATTCACTGTCCAGTAACGATTCAGATAATCAGTTGTATTTGCGTTCTGTGGATGTTTAGAATTTGCAACACTTACACCCACATAAGCTGCGCCACCCGGTGTACCGCTGCCTACGTTCACCGTAGCTGGCGAGTAGTTAGGGCCAGTGCCATCACCAACCGGGAACAGATAAGAGCCTGTGGCTGAGAAGTTCTTACGCACTTCTCCACCGCCTGTAGCTACGATCATGTTAGACGAGCTCAAAGTACCTGCGATAGCAGGTGCCGATGTGCCAAGAGTAAGGTTGTTAGCACCAAGTGTAAGCCTGCCTGAAGTAAGTGTAAGCGTACCATTCACGGTAGGCGACCCAGAGAGGCTGAAGCCTGTTGCATTGTTGAGCGTAACGTTACCAAGGGTTGCACCCGAAATCGTAGCGCCTGCGCCGGTCATCGTGATGCGGCCGGAGGTGCTGGCCGCATGCGAACCTGTACCCAGGATGTTTCCGCTCACAGTCAATGTACGGTCGTTATCAGAAAGTGCAGAGCCAGCAGTAAGCGTCAGGTTACCATTTACTGTAGGAGCAGAAGCTGCAGCAAGCGTATTTGTACCTGAAGTGTTGCTGTTTGTAAGACCGCCACTATAAGTGCCGTTTACAATTGTCTGTCCACCGGTAGGATTATTGTACTCTATTTCCTGAGTCCAAGTCAGACCGGTTTTTATCGGTGCTGCGCTGGTGTTCTGTGTAGTTATCTTGCCGCCGCCAGCAGGAGTGAGGCCTGTGCCGGTAAGGGTATTAGCTGCCAGATCAAAAACAGCTGTGCCACTTCCGGTAGTAAGGAGCGTATTCACCACGATATTACCACCGGCAGTATTTGTGCCACTGGAGTTGCTAAGTGTCATGTTAGCATAAGAAGTCTCAGGTACTATCGTCTGGCCACCAGTCGTTGCATCATAAGTAACTGTGCCGGCTATTGTAAGGCCAGACGGAATCGGCGTACCCGAAGTGCTCTGCGTGCGCAGGGTACCTACGTTGGTTACAGCAGCTGCCGAAAGATCGAATGTGGTCATATCCAGGGTGCCGCCTGCAGCATTGGTAGTGATCGTACCGCTACAGGAAATTGCACCTACCGCTGTGTTTGTGCCACTTGTATTGGTACAAGTAACTGTCTTGTAGGTACCGGCAGGAATAAACTGTCCACCGGTTGTATTCAGGAATGAAACCAGGCCAACTGTACCAGTCCAGTTTTTACCAGCCGGCAGAGAAGGATTTGCAGTAGAAGTAGTAGTGATAGTACCATTGTTCGTTACCGAAGTCAGCGCACCCGCTAACTGGTTTGCACTCATTGTTAAAGTACCACCACTAGTTGTTACGAGCGCACCGTCCACAGTAACATCGCCGGTAGCGATGGTGCTGCCACTAGTATGATCAAAAGTCAGATTATTGTAAGTACCTGCGGGCACCACCTGGCCGCCATTGATCCTTGTATATTCAATTTCGCCACCCCAGGTTTTGCTGGCAGGGAATGGAGGGTTGCTCGTTGACGAAGTTTGCAACTTACCGTTGTGTGTAGGTGTAAGCGTAGCCCCTGACAAAGTGAATGTTGCCATGTTGAACGTACCACCGGCGGTAGTAGTCAAGCCTGCATTCATTGTAAGGTTAGCTGTAGCTGTATTCGTCCCAGACGAGTTCAGCATCACAACGTTATTATTAAAAGTTGCCGACATAAGCGTCTGCCCTCCCGTAGTCAGGCTATACTCCAGCGTACCTGTACCGTTCCAGGTGCGACCTGCAGTAAACGGTGTTGCAGAAGTGTTGCTCGTTTTTACAGTACCGGCATTGGAGACTGTCGTCATTGTACCGCTCATGGCGAAGGTGCCCATATCCAGGCTGCTACCTGCGTCGGTAAGGCTCAATGCAGTATTTACAACAAGCGCGCCACCAGCCGAGTTATTACCGCTGGTATTATCCAGGCGCAACGTCGCATAAGTGCCCTGAACCACTGTCTGACCGCCTGTAAGGTTGTCATAAGCAGTAGTTCCCGGCCAGCTCAGACCTACGGGAATCGGTGTGGCAGATGTATTCTGAGTCCTGAGAACACCTGTTGAAGTAGCTACCACCGAGAAAGCACCTGTTAACTGGTTTGTGCCCATGTCCAGGATGGCAGCCGCATTCGCTCCTGTTTTAGCAAACGATGTACTTACAGAGATATCTCCGTTTACCGTATTAGTGCCGCTGGTATTTGCGAACGCCAGCGTTTTGTAAGTACCAGCAGGGGCAAACTGTCCACCAGTGGTACGAGCAAAACCTACGGCACCCGTTGTACCTGTCCAGTCTTTTCCGGAAGGAATAGCTGGATCTGCAGTGCTGGTAGTTGTAATAGTACCATTGTTGGTCGGCGTCATTGCACCGGTAAGTTGGTTGGCTGCCATTGCAAGCGTTCCACCCGAAGTAGTAGTGAGCGTAGTGTTAACTGCAACGTCACCGCCCGCAGTCACTGTACCGGAAGTATTATCGAGCGTAAGTATATTGTAAGTGCCTGCAGGCAGGTTCTGTCCGCCAGTAGTGCGGATGTACTCTACAGTACCACCCCATGTCTTTCCAGTAGGTATTGGAAGTGTGGCTGTGGAAAGCGTACGCAAAATACCAGCATGCGAAACGGTCATGCCGGCACCAATCAGCTCAAAGCCTGTATTGTTAAATTCGAAAGTACCACCAGCTGTAGTAGTAAGTGTACCACCAACTGTGATATCACCACTTGCAGAGTTCGTACCACTAGTATTAAGAAGTGTAAGATTATTGTAAGTGCCCGTAATTACAGACTGAGCTCCCGTGGTCTGCGTATAGACAACAGTACCTGAACCAGCCCAGTTCTCACTTGCCGGTATTGCAGATGCAAGTGCCCCCAGTCTTATGGTACCGTCATTTGTGATAGTCGACGGGTTACCTGTGATCTGGTTGGTTCCCATTTCAAGCGTTCCTCCGCTTGTTGTGGTAATAATTCCATTTACCGCAAAATTGCCCTCAGCGGTCTGGGTTCCACTGCTGTTGCCCATAATGAGACCACCGGTATAAGTTCCTGCCATCACTGTCTGTCCTCCGGTAGCTGCATCGTAGCTCACCCTGCCACTCCATGTCTTGCCTGTCGGCACCGGAGCACTTGAAAGATTTTGTGTGTTTAGTGTACCTGCACCTGCTGTCGTAAATGATCCTGTCAGCAAGTTAGTACCGAAATCAATATTTGCAGCAGCGTTATTTGCATAAGTGAACACACCGCCGGAAACATCAACAGTTCCACCTACAACAGTGTTCGTGCCACTTGTGTTGCTGCAAAGCAGTGTTTTATAAGAACCACCGGGAACGAACTGACCACCAGTTGTGAGTGCGAAGTTTACTGTACCGGTTGTGCCCGTCCAGTCTTTGCCTGTTGGCAGCGCCGGGTTGCTGGTACATGAGGTATTGATACGGCCGTTATTTACTACAACCAGTGCACCACCGTCAAGTAGCTGGCTGGTGCTCATGTTGATAACCCCGGTTCCTGTTGTCGTAGTAAGCGTGCCGTTTACTGTGATAGTACCGGTCACAGTGTTCGTACCGCTAGTGTTTGCAAAAGTCACGTTGTTGTAGGTGCCCGCAGGTAGTTCCTGAGCACCGCCTGTTGAAGAATACAATATCGTACCGCCCCATGTAAGACCAGACGGTATAGCCGGGTTTACAGTACAAATGGTAGAAAGAATACCATTGTGTGTAGGAGTGAACGAACCAAGAAGTTGGTAGCCACCATTGTTAAACAAAAACGTACCACCGGCGGTAGTCACGAGAGAGGTATTAACCGTAATATCATTGCTCGCGCTATTGGTACCTGATGAGTTATCCAACACGAGTGCGTTGTATGTACCCGCCATTACAGTCTGCCCACCTGCAGGCACTGTATATTCTACACTACCCGTACCATTCCAGTTTTTACCGGATGCGATCGGCGTGGCTGACGTGTTAGCAGTTTGTATAGTACCATTGTTAGTAATCGTTGCAAGACCACCTGTCAATGTAAACACATCCATGTTCATTGTTGCGCCCACGTTGGTCAACTCTAAACCTGAGCTTACGACGAGGTTTCCACCGGCGGTATTGGCGCCGCTAGTATTACTCAGTAATAAACTGCTGTATGTTCCCTGAGCAATTGTCTGCAGACCTGTAGCTGCATTGTACTCCACGGTACCTGTCCATGATTCTCCAGCAGGAAGTGCTGTGCCGGACAGACTTTGCGTACGCAAAGTACCTGTACCGGAAAGTGTGCCGACGCTTAAGATCGAATTGACACCCATATCAAGTATGCCCCCTGCTGTGTATGTGAGTACCCCTGAAGCAGAGAAATCACCACCTGCAGCGTTTGTACCACTAGTGTTGCCACTAGTAAGGGATGTATAGGTACCCGCCATTATTGTTTGTCCACCGGTGGCATTATTGTAATTAACTGTCCCTGTCCAGGACTTACCTGCGGGCACAGGAGCTGCACCTGTTCTCTGAGTCTTCAAGGTTCCCAAACCACTAGGGGTAAAGGCACCGGATAATTGGTTTGTGCCCATATCCAAGGTGCCACCAGCGCCACCACTCGTTTGCAATGAGGTAGTTACAGTAATGTCTCCATCTACCGTGTTTGTGTTACTTGTATTACTACAGAGTAAGGTGCCAAACGTGCCACCCGGAATGAACTGATTTCCTGTAGTGAGCGCATAATTCACTATACCTGTCGTTCCGCTCCAGTCTTGTCCGGATGGTAACGCCGGATCAGCAGTACAGCTTGTATTGATACGACCGTCATTAGTAACTGCGAGCGCACCACCATCTAACAACTGGAATGTGCTCATATTCAAAATACCACCGCTGGTCGTTGTAAATGCTGCATTAACTGTAATAGTACCCGTTACGGTATTTGTACCGCTGGTGTTCTGGAAAATAACGTTGTTATAAGTACCGGCAGGTAGTTCCTGCGCTCCGGCAGCCCTTGAGTACAGTACAGTACCACCCCAGGTTTTGCCAGCCGGAATTGCCGGTGTTACTGTACAAATCGTCTCAAGTATACCAGAGTGCGAGGCAGTGAAGCCACCTAGCAATTGAAAACCTACGTTATTGAAACGAAATGTACCACCCGCAGTCGTTACAAGTGAAGTATTTACAGTGATATCGTTGCTGGCGTCGTTAATTCCAGACGTATTATCAAGTACGAGCGCGTTATAGGTACCAGCCATAACTGTTTGGCCGCCTCCCAAAACTGTATATTCAATAGTTCCAGAACCGTTCCAGTTTTTGCCCGAGGCAACCGGAGTTGCACTCGTATTGGCGGTAAGGATAGTACCATTGTTCGTAATTGACGAAAGTGTGCCCGTAAGCGTTGAAGTACCCATGTCAAGTGTGGAACCTGCATTTGATATCGTAAGCACCGAATTAGCAACCAGGTTGCCGCTTGCCGTATTGGTGCCACTGGTATTACTCATCACGAGGCCGTTTGTATAGGTGCCGGCCATGATAGTCTGACCACCTGTTGTTGCATAATACTCAACAGTTGGAGCCCATGTTTTACCTGTTGGTATCGGTGCCGCGGTTGTATTAGAAGTCCGGATTGTTCCGGTACCGCTTGTTGTGGTAATGCCTGTGAGCAGGAAAGTTCCGAGCTCAAGGGTGCCACCAGAAGCGACAGTAAGCGTTGCAGATACGGCGAGATCATTTGACGCGGTATTTGTACCTGAAGAGTTGTTGCTGTTAAGAGAAGTATAAGTACCGTCTACGATCGTTTGACCACCGGTGCTGTTGTTATAGCGAACCGTTCCAGTCCAGGATTTTCCGGTAGGCAGTGGAGTGCCTGACGTATTATCAGTAGAAAGGATGCCTGTCCCTGCGGGAGTGAATGTTCCGGCTATCGTGTTTGTGCCCAGATCTACAATACCTGCTGCGCCACCACCATAAGTTAATGTGCCGTTTACTGTTACACCTGACGACACAGAGTTTGTTCCGGAAGTGTTGCTTGATGTAAGAGAATTATACGTTCCGGCAGGGATAGTTTGTCCGCCAGTTGTGCTATTAAATGTTACGAGACCGGTAGTACCGCTCCAGTCCTTACCTGTTGGGATAGGAGGATTGGCCGTGTTGGCTGTTGAAATCCGGCCATTGTTGACAACAGTCATCGCACCGCCATCGATGAGCTGGAATGTACTCATGCTAAATGTTCCTGACGCACCTGTTGTGGTAGTCAGCGTGCCGTTAACGGTAATATCCCCTACGGCCGTATTTGTGCCGGTAGTATTGTTAAATGACAAGTTATTAAATGTACCTGATGGTATGAACTGTCCACCGTTTGTTCGCGAGAAAGTGACATCTCCTACCCAAGTGAGCCCACTTGGAAAGGCTGGGTTTACGGTAGCAGAAGTTAGGAATGAGCCATTGTGCGTCAATGTAAACGCTCCGGCCAAAGAGCCACTTGTTGAAAACGTTACCGAAGCATCAATCGTCAACGCGCCGTCTATTGTGATGTTGGCGTTACCTGTAATTGTTGCACCTGTATTGCTCAAATGCAGGTTATTAAAGGTGGTAGCGCTCGTTGGTATTGTTTGCGTAAGCGTGCCATTAAGTTCTACTGTACCTGAGTTATGAACGAACCCGCCAGCAGCAGCCTTTGCAAAGTTACGCGCAACAGTAAGTGTAGTTGAGGGAGCGGTAACGGTACCATTTGTGATTGTAAAGGTATTTGCCACTTCGGCACTATTGCCACCAAAGGTCCATGCGCCACCTACACCGTTGAAGGTAAGGTTATAGAAAGCATTGCCACCTGTCATCGCTCCGCTAAGCGTATTACCAGCGCTTGTGGAAGTAAAATTCATTGTACTTGTGGCGCGGGTGAAAGTTCCACTATTAGTATAGTTTCCACCAATGCTTACAGTTCTTGTAAGAGGAGCGAAACTACCTGTTGCCTCAATCACCAGGTCACCTGTAATAGCCCAGTTGGCACTTAGCGTCATGGCAGACTGTATATGCCACACATTGCCGGCGGTAGTAAAGTCGCCCGCTACTGCAGCTGTACCGGAACCGTCCGTGGCTGTGTTCCAGTTTGCCGCCGTGTTCGCGGCAGTGGCTCCCTGGGAATAGAAATCCGTTGCATGTGCGCCAATCGTCACAAGGCATAACGGCAACAAGAAGGATAATAGTCGTTTCATAATGTAGAAAATTTAGAAGCCAAACATGATTGGTTTTGAGTTAAAAAAAAGAGTACGGATCATTGCTTTACTATTAACTTATTTTTTTTACGTTTTAGGCTCTTCATAATCAGCCACTTATTCCCTGCCGTATACCGACCGAAAGAGTAGCTGAGTTCAAATACACTCAATGCAACCGACTAACTTCCCAAAGGAAGTATCGTTAAGTGTGTTGATTTAGAAGAGAATGGGATGTAAGCTCCGACTGATGTCGGTATCTTCAATAAGTGGGTAAAGATATATTGTTCGAATTTTACAAACAACGAATTGTGGCCGCAGACTTTAGTTAATAATGGATAACGAAATGCTTTTTATATTATAATTATTATTTCATCTTTCTATTTAATTTTTTATTATCGACTTGTACATTATTATCTATTACTATGTTTTTACACATTGACAGCTTAAACATTAGGACAACATTTTTTATAGCTTTAATTGTTAACTGAGATATTACATTGCATGTTTGTTTCATTTTAATAGAATAAACTATTAAATAATTATATGCATTGAAATGAAGACTTGAGATTTGAGATCAAATACCGGGCACAAAAAAAGAGCCGGCATAATGCCGGCTCTTTTAGAAAATACATTGTTGCTTTTATTACTATTTCTTAGCGGGAGCAGAACGCTGCTGCGGAGCTTTTGCTTTTGTTGAGCCTTCAGGCTTTTGGAAGAAGATAACGGACACCAGGCAGAGTGCACCGATAGCGCCCATAACAGCCCAGGTTCCTTTTTCCATCACATCTGACGATTGCTTCACGCCCATTACCTGAGAACTCATGCTACCAAAAGATCCCTGCAGTCCTCCACCTTTCGGATTCTGGATCAGTATAAAGAATGCCAAAACCAGGCAAGCAATCAAAATAAGTATTGTTATGAGGGATATCATGATTTTTTCTCCTTTAGAATTTCTTCAATTTTGCGGGCAAAGTACGCGTTTTTTTGCGGATTACGCAAACTTAATTTACGGTATATCTCTATCGCCTTGTCGGGCTTTCCTTGTTTAATATAAATTTCCGCAAGTGGTTCACTTGCCAGTCCGTCCTCTTTGGCGATAGAGTTTACCGCCATTTCAAAAACGTTCTCCGGAATTTCCTCATTCTCCTCTTCTATTGCAGCTGCAAGCTTTTCCTTTTGCCACATTGTCTTTAATGCCCGCTGGTCGCGCGTTTCCTCCTTCTGCTTTTCTCCAGTATTCTTGAAATGAAGTAGCCACTCTGAGAAACTCATCATTACCATGAGTGACTTAGCGGCATCGTTACCTTCATCTGCTGGCAACAAGCTGGATATTTCCTCCGGCATTTCGGTTGATATCTTTTCTCCCTGTTGCAGGAAATAATCGTCGATGTAAACCGGGCTGATCAGAGGCTTGTCCTTCTCCCGAACTACTTCCGAAATTTCTGATAATGGGTCTCGCGCAACAGGATGTGCGGTGTACTCATTTGCTATCGGTTCCTCATTTTCAGCAACAAAACCAGGCTGTTCTGCAGACGCAGGAATCTCGGTCACTTGCATGACTTCTGTCGTCTCTTCCTCCTGAAACCAAAAATTGTTATGTTCAGCTTCAAGCTTTTCCGCCTCTGATGACAATGCAGATGCTTCCTGGCTCAAAACTTCGTCTACTACACTACCGGCATTTTCGGGATTTTCTGCCAGGCCGGCATCAGTAGCATCAACCACGGCGGAACTCTCTGTAGAAGATGGATCATGAGATACCACTTCTACCCCATCTGCTACAGGGGCAGCTTCCACCGCCGCATTAACATATTTCTCGGTAGTCCGTTTTCCTGCTACGAAATCGCAAAACAAAATCCAGTTGCCCAGATACGGAGTGACCGCGGTAAGCAATGATGGAGAGAAGGGTTCTGTTCTGTTCCGCACCAATGCATCGAGATAACGGGCGGGAACAAAATATGGATAAGACTGACGCAGGCCTGCAATGCTACTCGCATCATTGTCAGCCAATGAGGATGCGTCATTTAGCAGCCCTGATATATACTTTATGGAAGCCTGTTTATTCATCTGTCGCGGCTACCAATTTACAAAAGCTTTATTAAAAATATCATCGGCCAATTGATTGCCGATATCTTCGATCAAAGCAGACTCGACACTCTGAAGTGTCTGCGAAGCACTGAAGTCTGAAAAACGCGTGAAGGTTTGCGTGAAGTTAGCCTTCTCGTTAAGCTTATTATCAAAGGTCACCTCAATCGCGATAGTCAACCTGTTTCTGGTTGCCTGTTGAACACCCTGTGCCGCTGTAACGGTCACCTCATATGTAGTGATCTTACCTGAAATGTCATAATCAGGATCATCTGAATTCACCGGTTTCAGGCCAGTTTGCGATAATATACGCCGGCGTATCTTGTCAGTGAGGGTGGCACTTAGGCTGGGAACAATATTTCGCGCCCTGTTCTCCATCTGGTGAATATTGATCGTTTTCCCTTCAATTGTGGCACCGGAAAAGCTATAGACACGACACCCACTCAACGCCACCAGAGAGTAAAACAAGAGGACAAATATGAGCGCACTAAACCGCATGAGGAGGGCACAAAAGTAAGGATATTATGCCGCATTCTGAGTAGCTTTGCGCACCGCTCATCTACGGCATTCTTAACATTGACTCTCAGCAAAGTAATAGGGCAAACGACGGCAAAAGCAGGCATACTGCAGATGTGGAAGAACAACACCTTTCCTCATGCATTGCTTATTACCGGTGCGGAAGGCACCGGTGGACTGCCATTGGCTATTGCAGTGGCCCAATATGTATTCTGCGAAAATCGCACCGAAACTGATTCATGCGGCATATGTGCCGGCTGCAGCAAGGCTGCACGGCTAGAGCATGCGGACCTCCACCTGAGTTTCCCAACGATCTCGCCAAAACCAAACACCAAACCTCATAGCAAGTGGTATATGCAGGAGTTCAGGGAGTTTGTGAGGCAAAGTCCCTACGGCACTACATTTGACTGGCTTCAATTCATAAATGCAGAAAATAAGCAAGGTAATATCACCGCCGATGAATGCAGGGATATCATAGAGGCAATGTACCTGAAATCATACGAAGGTGGATATAAAGTGCTGATTATGTGGCGGCCCGAATACCTGAAAAATGAGGGTAACATCCTGCTGAAACTGATAGAGGAGCCACCGAAGGACACCATAATGATATTGGTTGCTGAAAAGCGTGAACAAGTCATTGCAACTATATTGTCCCGCACGCAGGAGGTTAGGCTTGTGCCGCTCAGTGCCGTAGAAATATCGGCTGCGCTGACGGAACGAAACGGTACAGAACCAAACCTGGCAACCCAGGTTGCGCACATGGCTTCCGGTAGCTATACGGAAGCACTGCGCCTGCTAAGGGAGAACGAAAATGATCTGTTTCCGCATCTAAGGCAAATGTTCAACCTGATATTCAGAAATAATGGGCCGGGTATTGCTGCTTTTGCAGAAGGGTGGTCTAAGAACGGAAGGGAACAGCAGAAGAATTTCCTCCAGTATGTGCTGCAAATGATGGAACATGCTCTAAAGGCACAATTCGCCCGCGGATTGACCTTACCCCTAGCCCCGGAAGAGGCTGAGTTTGTAGGCAAACTCGCCGAGATGAAACTAACTACTGAAAAGTACGTGCAGTTGACGAAGCGACTTTCGGACGCAATCTATTATATTGAACGGAATGCGCATGGCAGAACCCAGTTTCATGCGCTGCTGATAGAAATGCGCTATATAGTTTCCGGAGTGGAGACGACCATATAAAAAAAAGCCGCCCAAAAGGCGGCTTTCTAATCTATTTAAATTTCTTATTCTTACAGCTGGTCATAGATCGGTGCATCTACGTTGCGGTTCACACCAAAGAACTGGAATGTCTTACGACGATATCCTTTTTTCAGATATACGTCTGTATCGTAACCATATTCTTCCGGAACTGTCAACCAGTTACCGCGCTTAGTACTCCTCCAGCGATAGATAGTAATGGTGTTAGGTCCACGGCGCGTAAGAGCATAGAACTGTAGGTGTTTCTGCGTAAAGCCCATTTTCAGCATCTGATCATCACTGAACTCGTCTTCTGCCACGCTGATGTGCATTTTGCTCGTTGGGTTGTACCAACCGTAAACAGCAACCCTGTTAGGTCCGGGATTGCGATAAGCCCAGAAAAGAAGGGTTTTGTCACCCCAGCCCCAGTTAATTAACTGACCATCCTGGTATTCACCATCCACTACAGTCATATAATCTGCATCTTGTGGTAGATACCAACGAAAAACGCGCACAAGGTCCTCCTGCGCAAAACTTCGGGTAGTTAAGAAAATCGCTGCGAATAATGTAGTTACTAAGACAATGGTTCTTTTCATGTTTGGCTTCATTTTCAAAATCGCTCCCAAAATACATAAAAATTTTCTTGCCCCGCAAATAATTGAACCACTTTTTTTAAAACGTAGTTACGATGTCGCGCCGATGAGGCTGCCGTCGGTGGCTTGTTGTAGCAATTATATCTATTGCTGGCGGTATTACAAAAGTAAAGCCCCGGAGCCAACACCAGGCAGGAGACCGAAAAACAAGATGAGATGTATATATAAGGGCGTTGGTATCACATGGCAAATACGTCAGGTTGGCTTGGCTAAATGCTGCCTTTCTTGTAGCTTTGGCGCCCCTGTGCGTCAACATGACAGTTATTACAATTCTGCATGAATTTTGATGCACAAAAGGAAAATTGACCGTACGTGTACGGAACAGATAATTTTATTCTTTATACATAAGAAATGATAGGCATTCTCTCAAAACTGTTTGGCGGCAGCAAGTCAGATAAAGACGTTAAAAAACTTCAACCAATAGTTGCCCAGGTAAACAGGCATTACGCAGAACTTGCGTCGTTAAGCAACGATGAGCTCCGGGGCAAGACCCAGGAGTTCCGTGCCCGGATACAGGACCACCTTTCTGACATAGATCAGCAAATAGCAGAGCTCAAAAACGAGGCCCTGAATATTGAAGATGTTCACGCCCGTGAAGGCGTATACAACGATGTGGACAAACTGGTAAAGCGTCGCGACGAACAAATAGAAGAAATATTAAACATTATACTTCCGGAAGCATTTGCGGTAGTAAAGGAAACCTCGCGCCGGTTTAAAGAAAACACAGAAATGGTTGCTAAGGCGACCGACCTTGACAGGGAACTAGCTCCCCTCCGCAAGCATATGCGCATAGAAGGCGACACGTGTATATATAACAACTCCTGGGAGGCCGCGGGTGCTACAGTTACCTGGAACATGGTACACTACGACGTGCAGCTGATAGGTGGCATGGTGCTGCATGAAGGGAAAATTGCAGAAATGGCAACAGGTGAAGGTAAAACACTCGTTTCTACCCTACCCGCTTACCTCAATGCACTCGCCGGAGAAGGCGTTCACCTCGTAACTGTTAACGACTACCTTGCCCGTCGCGACCAGGAATGGAACGGTCCTCTCTTTGAATGGCTGGGACTGACGACTGATTGTATAGACAAACACCAACCAAACTCTCCGGAGCGTCGCCAGGCATACCTGGCCGACATAACGTACGGTACTAACAACGAATTCGGCTTCGACTACCTACGCGATAATATGGTGCACCACCCAGATGAGATGGTGCAGCGTAAACATCACTTCGCTATGGTGGATGAGGTGGATAGTGTACTCGTGGATGATGCTCGTACACCACTTATTATCTCCGGGCCTATTCCGCGGGGTGACGAACAACAGTTCCATGCGCTAAAGCCAAGGATAGAAAAACTGGTAGAAGCACAAAAACGTGTCATCAACCAGAGTATTACCGAGGCGAAGCGCATGATAGCAGACGGAAAGTCTGATAAGGAAAATGGCGGGCTGCACCTTTACAGGGCATACCGCGGTCTTCCAAAGCATAACGCACTCATTAAGTTTCTGAGTGAAGAAGGCAATAAGCAAATATTGCAGAAAGCAGAGAATCACTTTATAGGTGAGCAGCAGCGAAACATGCCTAAGGTAGATGCCGAACTATTCTTCTCAATAGACGAAAAGAATAACAGCGTAGACCTAACAGATAAAGGCATTGCGCTGATAACCGGAGCCGGTGAAGACCCCAACTTCTTTATCCTGCCTGACATAGGTAGCGAACTCGCAGTTATTGAAAAACTCGACGTGTCTGCCGAAGAAAGGACGCAGCGTAAAGACGCACTGATACAAGACTATGCGATAAAGGCGGACCGTATACACTCTGTGCAGCAACTACTTAAAGCGTACACCCTGTTTGATAAGGATGTGGAGTATGTGGTAATGGAGGGCAAAGTGAAGATTGTAGATGAGCAGACCGGTCGTATCCTCGATGGTCGCCGATATAGCGACGGCCTTCACCAGGCAATTGAAGCAAAGGAAAATGTACAGGTAGAAGCTGCAACGCAAACATTTGCAACTGTTACCCTGCAGAACTACTTCAGGATGTACCACAAGCTGGCGGGTATGACCGGTACAGCTGAAACGGAAGCAGGCGAATTCTGGCAGATATACAAACTGGATGTAGTTAGCATTCCTACGAATTTGCCCATTATCCGAAAAGACCAACAGGACCTTGTATACAAGACGAAACGTGAAAAATACAAGGCAGTAATAGACGAGATTGAGGCTCTGCGTGGAGCTGGCAGGCCAGTGCTGGTAGGTACTACCTCGGTAGAAGTATCTGAATTGCTGAGCCGTATGCTGCAGCAAAAGAAAATACCACACAATGTACTGAATGCCAAGCAGCACGCACGTGAAGCACAGATCGTAGCGGAAGCGGGCCTGACAGGCGCTGTAACCATTGCAACAAACATGGCTGGTCGTGGTACGGACATCAAACTGGGGCCTGGTGTGAAGCAAGCCGGAGGGCTTGCCATCATCGGTACAGAACGTCATGAGAGCCGTCGTGTAGACCGCCAGTTGCGTGGTCGTGCAGGACGCCAGGGCGACCCTGGATCATCACAGTTCTTCGTGTCATTGGAGGATGACCTGATGCGCCTGTTTGGATCTGAGCGTATCGCATCGCTCATGGATAAAATGGGGCATAAAGATGGCGAAGTGCTACAGCATAGCATGATCACCAAATCGATAGAGCGCGCCCAACGCAAGGTGGAAGAGAACAACTTTGGCATGCGTAAAAACCTGCTTGAGTATGATGACGTGATGAACGCACAGCGAGATGTGATATACAAACGCCGCAGTCATGCCCTGTTTGGCGACAGGCTTTCTATTGACCTCGACAATGCGTTCTTTGCCGTATGTATGGACCTTGCAGAACAGTTTGTAGCTACCGGGGACAAGGAAGCCTTCAAACTGGAAGCAATGAAACACCTTGCTATCGACTTCGAAGACGGTGTACTGGATTCAACTAAACCTGACGCAAACGAACTGGGCGAAAGATTATATGCAGGGGTTAAGGAGTTCTACGCACGTAAAGCTCATGCACTGGGTGACCATATGATGCCTACCCTGTCGCAGATACTTGAGGATAACGGTGACAAGGTTGAGAATATCGTAGTTCCTTTCACCGATGGCATGCGCGGGTTGCAAGTATATGTGAATCTACGTGAGGCGATAGCACAGCAATGCCTGCCTGTGATGCACGAACTTGAAAAGAGCATTACACTTGCACTTATCGACGATGCATGGAAGAACCACCTTCGTGCAATGGACGACCTTCGCACGAGTGTGCGCATGGCGTCATACGAGCAAAAGGATCCACTGCTGATTTATAAGTTTGAGGCGTTTAACCTCTTCAAGCAGATGCTGCTGGATACGAACAAGACGATCATCAGCTTCCTGCTCCGTGCCGGCATTCCAATACAGGAGGCGCCACCACAGGCAGCAATGCAAATGCCACAGCACCATACGGACATGAGCCAGCTACATGACAACAAGGCACAGGTAGAGGCTGCCGGACAGGCCTATGCAGCGGACGAGGAAGATTATTATACAGAATCTCCCGAACCGGAAGAACAGCAACAAGTGAAACGCACACCAGTGCAGGCAGGGCCCAAAATAGGACGCAACGACCCTTGCCCATGCGGAAGCGGCAAGAAATACAAAAGCTGTCACGGACAGGGACTATAACACATTTGCAGTTTATATAAAAAAAGCGCTCCAATTGGGGCGCTTTTTTTATAAGCTGGCACAATATTTGCAATTGCTTAACAACATTAACAAACTCCCTATATGCGCACCTTGATTTTCTGCGCCCTTCTTCTGGGCCCTATCTTCGGCATAAATGCCGCAACGCTCATTGCAACCACGTATGTTTCCGGACACTGGACAAGTAGCGGATCGCCCTACATGATTGCTAATGATATCATCATTAATGACGGCACCTTGCTTATTATAGACCCGGGTGTGGAGGTAGTGATGCAAGGCGATTTTTCAATTAGCGTTGCAGGGAACCTCCAAGCAAAGGGCACAAGTGGCAATCCAATTACCTTTCGCGCGCAGGATACAACTGGCTGGGCCGGCGCCGGAACCGCCGGAGGCTGGAAGGGGATCACATTTGCTTCGTCCGCCGGAACAAATTATTTTGAGTATTGTAATGTTTCAGACACCAAGGCATCTGCAATCTCATGCTACATACAGCTTACTGTAATGAATTGTCATTTTTTCCACAATCAACGCTGTATTGAATTGTATACAGATAATGCCGATGAAATCCTGGAAGTCAGTGGGTGCGAATTTTATGATAATTCCGCGCCATCCCATTTGCTATCCCTATTGAATCTTTTCGGTGGTGGTACAAATATTAACAACACAAAGATTCACCATAATTTTTCTGGTGGAAGCGTGGTATATGGGCTTGTGAAACTGCAATTTGACCACAACGACGTCTACGAAAATGAGGCCCAAAACGCTACCATAGAATTGACTGGCACCTCTTCCCCTTTTTATAATGAGGCTGATATTTCCCACAATAAGATTCACCATAACAGAAACACAAACAGCGCAGCAGTATGGTGTTATTCCGGATCGGCCAACATTACGCAGAATCTTATATGCAATAATATGAGTACAACAAATACGGGATGCAGCCTGGTAGAAGGCGGAGGAGGTATTTGGGTGTTTGGCGATGGCGACTCCACACATAGCGTCTTTTTGATTGACAACAATATTATCGCCAACAACTATACTGCGGAAAATGGCGGTGGGATAAAAGTGTATGACACAAAAGCTACCATCACTAATAACCATATCATCAACAATATGGCATTTGACGGCAGTGGCGTGCACCTAAGAAACTTTCATAACACAACAATAATCCGCAACAACATTTTCACTGGAAACCTCATGTTTGGGACCTCGCCTGCTACACCTGCTTCAGTGGCTGGCTACTCCGACCAACCTGTTTTCTTTGATCACAACTGGATTACCTCCGCACCGGAAGAAGAGGTAAATATCGTCTGCCCGGATTCCGCATTGGGTGTAAGGCCTCTCGATTTATCCGGAGATATCCTGACCAACATCGAGGGGACTGACCCGGGCATGGCAAGCCCCACCACCACACCCGGCACAACTGAAGATGCAACTGCCGCTGATTTTGGGCTAACTGCGCCATCTCCGTGCATTGATAAGGGTGATAACACAACGCCAGGCGTGAGTGACTATTTTGACAACATTAGAATCCACAACGGCACAATTGATATTGGGGCAATTGAATACGGTTCCAGCCCCTACATACCTACATCCACGTTACAAAGCCGGGAAAGATCAGCAAGGATGGCAATTTTCCCTAACCCGGCCGGTCAGCAAATCGCCATTACCGTTCCACGCCTTACAGGGAACATCTTTCTACAAAACCTCAATGGGCAGGTAGTAGCTGCATTCCCGGTTTCTGCCAACCCGTCTCCAATAGACATAAAGTCTCTTCCGCGCGGGATGTATCTTGCCATATGGCACAATGACGAAGAAACCCAGGTGGAGCGGTTTGTAGCAGAGTGAAGTGGCTACCGCGCCAGCGCTACGAAACGGCTTTGCAAATGCAAGACCACAACCAAAGTTTGCAGTAGCATTGTGTGCCCGTTCCGCCGTTATCTTTGCAGCGCATGAAGCGCATCACAACCCTATACAAGAATGCATACAGCGGCCTCTCACCCTCTACGTGGTGGCTCTCAGTAGTAATGCTGGTGAACCGAAGCGGCACTATGGTGCTGCCCTTCATGACACTATACCTTACTCAATCAAAACACTATTCCATAGCCAAAGCAAGCCTCGTGATGGCTGTATTTGGATTGGGGTCAATTTGTGGCGGCATTCTCGGAGGGAAACTTACAGACAAGCTAGGATTCTACAACATACAGTTGACCGCATTGCTCGCGGGCGGATTGATGTTCATAGTACTGGGGCAAGTTACTGACTTCAATGCCATCTGCGCCTGCACGTTCATACTCTCAATGGTCAATGACGCTTTCAGGCCTGCTAACGCAACGGCAGTTGCCCATTATGCGAAACCGGAAAACAGAACAAGGGCCTATTCGCTAAACCGGCTGGCGGTGAACCTTGGCTGGGCTGTAGGCGGCACGTTAGGTGGCATCATAGCAGCATATGACTACCACCTGCTTTTTATTATCGATGGCCTCACGAACATCGCAGCTGCAGTACTACTCCGGGCGGTGCTTTCGCCCTCAAAAAACAATGCTACGCCGAAAAAAGTGGCATCTGACGAAGTAGGTCCCGGTCGCTCTGCCTATTCCGATCGGCCTTACATGGTATTCTTCGCACTTACCATACTATTCGGCATGTGCTTTTTCCAGATTTTTGCAACACAGCCGGTGTTTTTCAAGCAGGCCCTACAACTATCCTCGGTACAAATTGGCCTGGTAATGGCACTGAACGGCACCATAATAGGCGTTGTGGAAATGCCGCTTGTATTTACACTAGAGCAAAAGACGAACTATATGCGGTTCATTGTAATAGGCGTGTTACTGGTTGCAATGTCCTTTATGATGTTCAACATACTGCCAGGAGCTATGAAGCTGGCTATAATGTCAACACTTGTGATAACGCTGGGAGAAATGATGTCCATGCCTTTTATGAATACATTCTGGACAAGCCGGACCACTGCATCTAACAGGGGGCAGTATGCGGGCCTGTTTACTGCTGCCTGGTCTATAGCACAAGTTGTAGGACCATTTGCAGGAGGGCAAATAGCTGACAATTATGGATTTCATGCCTTGTGGTGGGCAGTGGGTGCAACTGCTGTCCTCTGTGCGTTGGGGTTCGCCTGGCTGAATAGCAAAACCAGCCAGGTAGAGCTAAGTTGACTGCAAAAAAATGAAGACCAATGGTTATTTTTTCTTGCGAGCGTTTATCTCGTCGCGGATATGAATGGCTCTGACGTAATCTTCCTGGTCAAGGACTTTCTGCAGCAGAACATTCAGCTCTTCAAGCGTCATTTTCTTCATATCATCGTCATCGGATGATGAAGCCTTGGCGCCCACCGGCACTTCGGCTGAAAGTGACCCTTCTTCTGATGTGTCACCTTCATTTTCGAGGAAAAGACCCGCAGTCTCCAGGATATTTTCGTAGGTGTATATCTTACAATTAGCACGTACGGCAAGCGCCAACGCATCAGATGTACGGGAATCGATCTCTACAACGTCGTCATTGTTTTTGCAAACCAGTTTTGCAAAAAACACTCCCTCCTCAAGTTTGTAGATAAGGACCTCGGTAAGCTCAATAGCGAATGTGTCCATGAAATTGGAGAAGAGGTCGTGCGTCAGCGGCCTGCTAGGCTGCATGCGTTCCAGCGCCACAGCAATTGCCTGAGCTTCGAAAGCACCAATTACTATTGGCAGACGGCGCAGACCGTCTACCTCTCCAAGAACTACTGCATAGGAATGGGTTTGTGTAATACTATGGGACAACGCAACAATTTCGAGCTCTATCTTTTTCATCTGACTTTCGTTTACCGCGGATTCACGGTAAATGGTTTTTCAAAAATGGTTCGTGAAGTTAGCTATTTTATGTAAAAAATTTAATTAAAAAAGTGTCGGGGCTTCCCGCTGGCTGGCATCTTCGCCAGCCTCGGGCAACAGACTAATATCCTTCATATCGTCGCCGGCAAGGTAGCTACCAATAGTCTTCCACCCCGTAATATCCACCGTCTCATGCAGAGGAACGATATTTTCCTGTATTTCGGCCTTTTTCTTGCCTGTCCTTACTATTACCACAGGTTCCTGTTGCAACGTCACCAGCTCCAGGTAATTACCTTCACCATCTCGGATAAAGGAATACCTGCTCTTAAGGGTCTGGCTTTCTATCATGAACCGCTTGGCGTTGAACTGCTTGTTCTTTGAATCGAAATATACTGCCGTAACAACTTTTTCCGGATGGAACTTATCGATCAGCACCACATTATCGGCATCATACCTGTTGGAAATGTCGAAGCCTGTGACCTCGTAGGTACCATCTTTGTAAAACGTAATGATCCTGTCGTTCTCGTCAAACCGACCTAGTAACATGCCGTGACCATCTTTATTCAAACGGCCAACACTATCGTCATACCATATCTGGGGAGCAGACAATGTGGAGCGCCCTTTCTCCTTAAACTTTACACTACGCACGGGGTACTTTGTGACCTGGTTGCCCATTGCGCCCCTACCCTTGATTTCCAGTTCTTCGAAGTAATAGTCGAACTGTTTAGTACGGGCCTTACTACCCGGCGAAAGGCTGATGGTCACCACCTCGGCCTCGCCGTTGGGGTTGGCAGTGAAGTATTGCACCTTACTGCCGTTGTTCCCACGGGTAAGGTCATATTCCTTGTCTCTCGTAATACCGGTTACGTTAAACCGCTTGGCGTAGGTAATACCAGTTTTCCCGTCCATGTAGATCATGTTATACGTGGTTCGGTCGTCATTTTTCTGAAAGACAGCTACATGAATAATGTCTTTGCCTACAAATGTCTTATCAGCCACCTTGGTAACACTCATCTTGCCATCTTTCCTGAATGCAATGATATTGTCAAGGTCGGAACAGTCGAATGCGAACTCGTCCTTTTTAAGACCTGTGCCAATAAAGCCCTCTTTGTAGTTTACATACAACTTGGCATTTGCTATCGCCACGGTTGTGGCCTGGATGGTTTCGAAAAGGCGAATTTCCGTTTTACGCTCCCTACCCTTGCCGTACTTCTTCAGTAGGTTTTCATAGTAGCGAATTGAAAAGTCGTTGAGGTGTTCAATGTTATTCTTTACCTCTTCAATGCTATTCTCCACGCCTTTGATGTGCTCATCTGCCTTGAACGAGTCGAACTTACTGATACGTTTGATACGGATCTCTGTGAGCTTCACTATATCTTCCTGAGTAATCTCACGACGGAATTTCTTCTTGTAGGGTTTCAATCCATCATCTATCGCCTTTAGCACGCCCTCCCAGGTTGTCTGCTCTTCAATGTCGCGGTAAATACGCTTCTCAATGAATATTTTTTCCAGCGAAGAGTAATGCCAATCTTCTTCAAGCTCGCCCAGTTTTATCTCCAGCTCGCGTAACAGAAGCGCCTTGGTGTTTTGTACAGATATCTTTAGCAGGTCGCTTGCTCCCACAAAGTGCGGCCTGTCTTCTATGATTATACACGCATTGGGCGATATGCTTATCTCGCAATCAGTGAACGCATAAAGCGCATCGATGGTTTGGTTAGTAGATACGCCCGGCGCCAGTTGCACATTCAATTCCACATCTTTGGCGGTATTGTCTGTTACACTCTTTATCTTGATCTTGCCTGAGTCATTGGCCTTCAGTATGCTGTCAACAAGGCTGGATGTAGTGACGCCGTAAGGCACATCCTTAATGATGAGCGACTTCTTATCTACTTCTTCAATTCGCGCCCTAACCCTAACCTTGCCGCCACGTGCGCCGTCGTTGTAGTTGGTTACATCTATCATGCCACCAGTTAGAAAATCGGGGTAAAGCTCAAACTTCTTACCCTTCAGGTGCTTGATAGAAGCATCAATCAGTTCACAGAAATTATGGGGCAATATCTTGGTGCTCAGGCCCACTGCTATACCTTCTGTTCCCTGTGCCAGGAGTAACGGGAACTTCATGGGTAATGTTACAGGCTCATTCTTACGACCGTCATAGCTAAGTTGCCAGCCGGTAGTCTTGGGATTAAAGGCTACCTCAAGCGCGAATTTTGATAGTCGGGCCTCGATGTACCTGGGTGCAGCAGCACTATCTCCTGTGCGTACGTCGCCCCAGTTTCCCTGCGTTTCTATAAGCAGGTCTTTCTGCCCCATCCCTACTATCGCATCCCCGATAGATGCATCGCCATGAGGATGGTACTGCATGCTTTGCCCGATAATGTTAGCTACCTTATTGAACCGCCCATCATCCATTTCACGCATGGCATGCAATATCCGACGCTGCACGGGCTTCAACCCGTCCTCAACTGCCGGTACAGCACGCTCCAGGATAACATAGCTTGCGTAATCCAGGAACCAGTTCTGGTACATCTCATTGATCAATGCCGAGGAATTCCCGGCAAACATATCTTGCTCCTCCATATACAAAAGACCGTCGGCGTTGACAACCGAAAGGCGCTAAACGCAAAAATATCTATATCCCTTCTAACACTCCATCTGACTTATCCACAAATCAGGTGTTGCGTGAGCACTGATGCTTGCAAAAATGGCCTGGCAAAGTGTGAATAATGAAAACAAATTAGAAAATATACAAAACTAAATGTCCCGCGCAAACGTATCTTTAAGCTATTCCGTATGAGGAACAAGAGTGCATTAATTATTTACATATTGATACTAGTTAGTATCGCTGGCAGCGTAAACTTCTACACACTGAAGACTTTGTCTGGTTTGCGTGCAGCGATGACCGGGGAGTCGATGTACTCAAAAGGCGAGAAGGACGCTACATTGTACCTTTTGGCGTATATACAGACCAGGCAGGCAGAATATGACCACTTATTCAGAGATGCGATTGACGTCCCCGTCAGCGATAATATTGCCCGGACCGCACTCATGAACGGATACTCTGAAGATACTATCAAAAAGTACTTCATAGAAGGCAAAAACAACCCGAAAGATGTTGAGGATATGATCTGGGCCTTTGATAAGGTGTTTCGCTACAACCTGGCAGATGAAGCACTACGGGCATGGACGTCGGCGGATACAATACTGGAACGCCTACTTGAAATTCACCGTGCGGCAGATGATAATACTGAACTCTCCGCTGACCAAACGGCCAGTCTAATCTATAACCTATCAGCGACGTCAGCAGAGCTGTCTGAAAAAGAAGCGCTCTTTTCCGAAAATCTAAACCAGCTTGCAAGACGACTCAAAAGTCTTCTTCTGCTTGCCGATATTATTTTAGGTTCCGTGTTCGTCGCCATCATTGCGCTTTATATTGGCACCTATCTCAGACGGATAAAAGAGTCAGAAGCAAACATCCGCAAATCAGTAGATATTATTGAAAACCAGAATCAACGTCTGCGCAACTTTGCCTACATCGTTTCTCATAATATCAGATCGTATGCCGCCAGTATGCTTACAGGGGCATATCTGTATTCTGAAAGTGAAACGGAAGCAGAACGGGCAGAAGTGATAAGCGACATAAAAAACGCATCACTGCGGTTTTCGGACACGATTGACAACCTTGAAAAAATAATCTCTGAAAACGCAACCTCTGAATCACTGAAAGAAGATATACGGCCACGGCTGTACGTAGAGAAGTGCGTAGACATTCTTTGGCACGAGATCAGTATGCATTATGGCAAGGTGATCAACAATGTACCAGCCGACCTCCAAATAAATTTCAACCCGGCCTACATGGAGAGTATAATGCTAAACCTGATATCCAACGCGATAAAGTATCGATTCAAAGGCCGGCCTCCTGTAATAACGATTGACGTTTCAGAAACAGAAAAATCACTTTTGATCTACGTACAAGACAATGGTACGGGCATAAACCTCCAGGCAAACGGAGGTAAGCTGTTTGGCATGTACCAAACCTTCAATGGCAATGCCGATGCGCGCGGGCTAGGGCTATTTATAACGAAGTACCAGGTAAACGCGATGGGTGGGGACATAACAGCAGAAAGCACCCTGGGTGAGGGTACGATCTTTAAATTAATCCTGCCTAAAGGAAAAGGATAGCTATTCCCACTCTATGGTTGCCGGCGGCTTACTGCTGATGTCATAAACCACCCGGTTTATGCCCTTAACCTTATTGATGATATCGTTTGATATGCGTGCCAACAAATCATAAGGAAGGTGCGCCCAGTCGGCAGTCATTCCGTCTACGCTGGTTACAGCGCGGAGTGCGCATGTAAATTCATAGGTGCGCTCATCGCCCATTACACCAACACTTTGGACCGGCAATAGAATGGCACCGGCCTGCCACACCTCCTTATACATGCCACTATCACGTAAGTGCTGAATATAGATGGCGTCTGCCTCCTGCAGCATCTTCACCTTGTCTTCTGAAATAGCACCAAGAATGCGAATACCAAGACCAGGACCCGGGAACGGATGACGACCGATAAACAATTCATCGATACCCAGCTCACGACCTACACGCCTCACCTCATCTTTAAACAGCATGCGCAAAGGCTCTACCAGCTGCAGGTGCATCTTTTCAGGGAGACCTCCCACATTATGATGCGACTTGATGGTAGCCGACGGCCCATGAACCGACATAGATTCTATGACATCGGGATAGATAGTACCCTGGCCCAGGAAACTAACATCTTTTAGTTTCTGCGCCTCTTCGTTGAACACATCTATGAACCCCTTGCCAATAATCTTACGCTTCTTTTCGGGGTCTGATACGCCGGCAAGCTCCGTATAGAAGCGATGCTTTGCGTCAATGCCCCGGGTGTTTAGACCCAGGTGCTTGTACCCATCCAGCACTTGTTCGAACTCATCCTTACGAAGCAAACCATTATCCACAAATATGCAGTAGAGATTTTCCCCTATGGCCCGGTGAATGAGTGTGGCTGCTACGGTCGAGTCTACGCCGCCGCTAAGCGCCATCACAACCTTTTTATCTCCTACCTGCTGGCGAATACGTTCTACCGTTTCGGAAATAAAAGCCGAAGGCGTCCAGTCTTGCTGAACCCCACAAATGTCAACAATGAAGTTCTTAAGCAACTGCCCGCCATCGGTAGAGTGTGTAACCTCCGGATGAAACTGGATAGCATAAACCGGATTCGGCGCATACGATTCACTTGCTTTATACGCTGCAACCGGAATAGCCTCTGAACGGGCAATTACTTTAAAACCTTCAGGCAAGTGCTTTATGGTATCGCTATGGCTCATCCATACCTGAGAACCCGAAGAGATAGTAGCAAACAAAGGGTCATGAACAACGTCCTGCAGATGTGCACGGCCATATTCTCTATGACTTGACTTACCCACCTCTCCTCCGGATTGCTTTGCCAGCAACTGTGCGCCATAACAGATAGCCAGCAATGGCAGTTTTGCGGCCATTGCAGCAATATCAGGCGACGGTGCCTGTGGATCGTTTACAGAAAACGGACTGCCGGAAAGGATAATTCCTTTAAGACTTTCGTCATAAACCACAGGTTTTGTGCATGGCTGTATCTCGCAGTAAACATTAAGCTCCCTCACCCTGCGGGCTATAAGCTGTGTAAACTGCGAACCGAAATCGAGGATCAGTATTTTGTCGTTCATTCCCATTTATTACACCGGCATTGCCGGGATATTCAAATTATTATTTAGATCTTATGCCTGGCCCTGTGGAGCGCCAAAATTGAATGGCATAGCAGGAGTTTCCTGGTCCTTAATATTACCATGCTGTGCTTCGAAACGCTTCACATTATCAATCAGTGCACGCATTAAACGCTTTGCATGTTGCGGTGTCATAACTATACGTGACTTCACCTTGGCCTTTGGCACATTCGGCATTACGTTCACAAAGTCTATTACAAACTCTGCGAAAGAATGGGTAATGATGGCAAGGTTGGCATATTCACCATCCGCCATTTCTTCTGACAGTTCGATATTCAGTTGCTGCTCAGGGGCTTGTTGTTCGCTCATTTTTCTATTTTTTTGGTTTATCAGAGGTTGCAAAATTACTCCAATTTTGACGGATTGACACAGGAAGTATTTACCTATATATCCACACTTTACACTTTCGCTGCCATGAAACATTGCTTTATCTTTACCGCCATGTTCCGCAATCTACTTGCTGTCGCTATCGCCCTGGTATCTTTTGCATCGTGCCGGCCTGACGTACCCAGCCCGAAGCCGACGGGCTACTTTCGCATAGACACTCCGGCCACCCATAAATATGACTTATTCAACAAGGATGGCTTTCCCTATTCCTTCGAAATTCCGGCGGGTAGCGTAGTGGAACAAGACACCCTATTTTCGAAAGAAAAACAGGACAACCGCTACTGGATAAACATATATGTACCAGGTATGGGCGGGATCATAAACATCACATACAAAGAGATAACCAGGGACCAGCCGTTTTTGCAACTTATGAGCGATGCCTGGGGCCTGTCTTATTTTCACCATGAAAAGGCAGACTATATAGACACCAAGTCAACGACAAACGCAGCAGGCGTACAATGCATACTGTACACCGTGGGCGGCAACTCAGCATCCCGATACCAATTTGCGGCGACCGACACTACCAAAAACTTCCTGCGTGGCTCCCTGTACTTTGATGTGACGCCTAATGCTGATTCGCTGCAACCCGTAACAGACTTTATGGTGCAGGATCTGAAGCATATGCTGATGACGCTAAGGTGGAAGTAACAATGCCTACCTCTTCGATGCGAAGAAATCTTTCATTAGTTGTGCACACTCATCGGCCAGCACACCCTGCTTCAGTTCTGCTTTTGGATGAAAAGGCCAATTCTCGGCTGTCGTCTTCTTGTATCCGTTCTTTAGATCAGCCGCACCGAAAACGATTCGGCCCACTTTTGACCAATACAGCGCGCCACAGCACATAAGGCACGGCTCCACCGTGACGTAAAGCGTCGCTTCTGGCAGATATTTGCTCCCCAGGCCATTGAATGCTGCTGTAAGTGCTATCATCTCGGCATGAGCAGTTGCATCATTCAAACGCTCAACCTGATTGTGGCCCCTGGAAATGATCTTGCCATCCCACACCACCACAGCGCCCACCGGCACCTCATCGGCATCAAAAGCCAGTTGCGCCTCGCGAAGGGCCTGCCTCATGAAATATTCATCGTCGAACATAGATATAGCGGTGCAAAGAAACGAATAACGTGGTAATGTAGCACTTGTCTTTCACAGCCTCTTAGCACGAATTCTCCTATATTGCACCTCATGAAACGCTTGCTTTTGCCTTTCGCGGCTGCCTTATGTATTGCCACAACCGTCAACGCACAGGAGGGCAACTTCTGTGACGCGGTGAAGGCTGTGCTCAACGATGCGCCTAATGGGTTCACCCACATACACGCCCGGGTGTTCGAATCGAACCAGAACGCTATGATGTGGCCTGCTACACTAAAAATACCCGGGGCAAAAGCGTGCCGGGTAGTTAAGTCAATGGGCCTATTCTACGAGGCGGGGCTATTACAAACCACTGACAAAGACAAACTGGAACCGGTCTATACAAAATACCGTGACATGCTTACGGATTGCCTGGCCCCACTGGGTTACAAAATCAGCTACCAACCGAACTTCACAGCCGGCCTTAGCGATCTTAAGAAGATCGTGTTTATGAAGGACATACCCGAAAACCTTAAGGTATCGGAGCTACCTCCCCACGTGACTGTTGAAGCCATGTATAGCAAAGATGTTGGCGGCTTTACGATTGTCATGATAATTTTCGAACATTAATATCGATATATAAAAGAAGCGGGAGCAATTGCTCCCGCTTCTCAATGATGCTATCCGGCTGCCCGGCAGAGGCTGCATCTAAGCGCTCTGTATTTTGGGGTACTTATCAATTACTTCTTTTCTTCAGTGCTTTCACTGCGACCAGCGCCGTCTGTAACAGAGCTGCTCTTGCTGCCTTTAAACTTCCTGTTGATAGGCACATATGCCCCCATGTAGAAGTTCACACCATATCCTTTGCCGGTAAGGAACAGCATCATATCGTCGCTGCCGAAATACAGACCTCCCAGGCGAACCCCTACACCGGTCTTGATTCCCTTTGACAAAGCGCTATAGGTAACTGGCAGCGCAAAGCTGAAAATCTTAGTGTCCCACCTTGGCGTAACGGTAAGCTGCCCGTAGTAGGAGTTACCGATGTTTGACCTGTTGGCCATGTTTTTGATCCATGTAGCGTTGACATAGAAATGAGAGGCAACATAGTAGTCAACACCTAACACCATGGCAGTAGGGATGCCTACTTTATAGGCTTTCATACCGGTATCGAGGAAGAAACCGCGATTGTTCATATAGTCCTTCAGGCTACCGTAGTTCAGTGCATTCGCAGCAAGGTCACTGGCGCTCATCATACCATTTCCCTTTGCAGTAAGTGCCATCGCAGACTTATACTTTATCTTGCCAATATCTGTGATAGCGAAAGAGCCCCTCACCTTATACTTGTTAGACTTGCCGTCTTTCGGGTCATATTTCTCAGGGCGGTATTCATAAACCGCACCTATATCGGCCCTGATGCCACTGCCACCACTGCCGCTATTGCCAAAAAGACTTACTCCGCCGAGGCCGCCAGCCAGTTCACCCGCGCTGTCAACAATGTTGCTCGCAAATTCGATATCTGTGTTTGAGGCAACCAGCGAGTCATTGGTATAAAAATTCGCATTCAGATTGTGCCCTGCCACGCCTACAAAACCCACGCCGTTCATTTTACCGAGCGTAATACCTGCTTTTACAAAATGTGCACCTTCTTCGTATACAACACGGCTATAAGACAAATTGATCTCGCTCCACATATGCATCGTCCAATTGAAGTTGGAAGAGGCGAGGTGGTAACCTGTAGCTGCCGATGCCGTTGGGTCCATCACACTCTGAAAAAGTGTCTTGTCAAAATCATTGAATTGATTGAACGCCCGAAACCTGAGGGAGATAGCTACCGCATTCTTGTTATCGATAGTGTACATGGCACCGGGCAGGCGTAAATCGGCTGCCGGCATCACAATGCTGAACTTATCGTTGCCGGAAAACGTGAGCAATCCTGCACCGAGGCCGCCATCGCCACTTGTACCTGAGGTAGCCTTTGAAACGTCCACCTGGCCCAGGTTGTTGTCAATGCCAAAGTTGAGACCGAACAAATCGAGCGCGAACTTAGCCCGGTTATCGCCCAGGTTGGCCGGATTCAAAGCAAGGCTGGTAGTGCCACTCCAGTTACTGGTGGCGATACCCATCATTCTTTGTGCTTTTGCACCGTATGACAAAGCTGTGAGCAGTGCCATCGAGAATACTACTTTCTTCATACGTGTTGTTTTTATTTGGGTGAAATGAAAAAGTCAGGGGTTGAATCTCTGCACTACAGGGTGCGATGTCCTGTCCAGGTACCGTTTTCTTTGTCCGTCTTCCAGGTACCATCCACTATGTTGTCGCCTGAAAGCGTAGACCCACCGGTAATACCTGTACCCGGATCGAACGTGAACTTATCGCTGTCAAATGTGCCCGTCACCTTGCCGGCTTCTGTCTGTCCATCTTCACGAGAGCGCGCCTGCCACTTCTTCAGCGAAGTGCTCAGTACCAGATTGAACGTACCAGTAGTACCCTTAGTAGCATTTGTATAAGTACCCTCATAACACTTCAACAGGCCCGTCGAAGTTTCCTTCGCGATTTCCAATGTAGCATTCGGGTGACCAGGAATGTTTGACGCTGTAACCGTAGGGTTTGTGCCGTCCGGATTTACGGAAAACGTGATGGTAACGGGAGAACCACCCATGGTACCTGTAAAATCCGAAACATAAGAAGCGCCACTAACCCACTTCACTGTTGCAGTGAGCGTTACTTCAGTACCATCAATGGTCATGTAAGCCTTTATCGTAGAGTCGTTGTTTGCCAGATCGAACTTGATAGTTCCTGACGAGCCTATAATAATGCCTTTATAGATTCCCTTTGAGGTATTATCGTTTGCTGCCTTTGCCTCTGGAGTTGTGGTGCAGCTGGCGCATGTATACGTTGGCGTGGTGGGTGTTGCCGGTTTGTTTTCTTCTTTCTTCTTACATCCATTGAGTAGGAAAAAGGCCGCGATTACAGGCAATAATACCGATGATAATAGAATTTTTTTCATGCTGCTTTTTGTTTTTGTTAACACATATTTGTTAATGCAAACTTAGAATCGCTACCCACCCCCTACAATACTACTTTTGTAGTATTTTCCATTTGTTTTAGTATCATATATATTCATTTTAACGAAACTAAATGACTGCTTAACACTACCTTTGCGTAAAGACAAAGACGATAATGAATTGGATAGAATTGACGTCAGAAGAACAACTCGCTGAAATAAAAGAAACAAGCAACGTAAAACCTGTGGTGGTTTTTAAACACAGTACCCGATGCTCTTTAAGCATCATGGCAAAAAACAGGCTTGATAAGATGGAGCCAGATGGCGCTGCAGACTACTTCTACCTCGACCTGCTTCGTTTCAGAAACCTGTCGAATAAGATTGCGGAGGATTTTTCAGTTCACCACGAGTCTCCGCAGGTACTACTGATAAAGAATGGTGAGTGCATCTACGAGGAGAGCCATAACGGCATAATGACCGATGAAATAGCAAACGAGGTTCGCTTAGCGATGGCCTAAAAAAGCGCTGCCTGCACAGCGTTGGCAAGACGTGTTTCTGCTACGGTAATTTCAAACAAAGGTGTTTCTTCAAAACGGGACGCCACAGTCACCGCCACGTTGGCAGCGTGCGGTTGAAACGCAGCCAAAGCAACTTCATGAGAATTGTTGTCTTTGGATAAGTGGGCAAGGAGTAAGTTTGTCATGAACGCAGGTCTTGACGTTCTGAAAAGCTCCACAGCTTGTGCGTTTGACATGTGGCCGTGTTCGCTTTTTATGCGACGCTTTAAATGGTATGGATAGCGTCCGTTTTCAAGCATCTCATCATCATAGTTTGCTTCCAGAAACGCGGCATGGCAACCTGAGAAATAGTTGCGAACATGCTCGCAGGGCTCGCCGATATCTGTAAATACCCCTATTCTGACGCCGTGAGCGTCTACTACAAAACTGTGGGGGTCGGCGGCATCGTGCAGTTTCGGGAAAGCTATTATCTCTATGTTACCAAACCGGACAGGAACGTGTGCTGTAAAGCTCCGCACATCGTCAATGGACGTCTTCATGTAGCAGTTTCCCAGGGTTGCTGCAGTAATGTATACGGGAAGCGAGTAGCGCTTGGAAAGCACCTCCGCACCTTTAATGTGGTCAATATGCTCATGTGAGATAAAAATTGCTCGTACCTTATCCATGCTCAGGCCCAACCGGCGCATTCTCTTCTCTGTTTCACGGCACGAAATCCCCGCATCTATCAGCACAGCGTCGTGCCTGTCTGCCACATAATAGCAATTGCCGTTACTCCCCGAATTCAACGACGCAATAAAAACTGACATGAGACAAAGATAAGCAAGAGCATCTCCTGCCGGCACATATACACCCTGCAAACATATCCCCAGGAGCCGGATTCCTGTTTTTATATTCTGTCAATTTGCATTACTTTCAGGCAAAATCAAATAAAACTATGTCAGACACAGCATCCAAACCGTTTCCTTCGGACATTGAAATTTCGAGGTCAACCCAGCTTAAGCACATAAGCACAATTGCAGAGAATGTGGGCATCAATGCCGATGACATTATCCCATATGGCAAGTACAAAGGAAAGGTTCCACTAACCTACCTGAACGAAGACAAAATCAAGAACAGCAACCTTATACTAATTACTGCCATCACGCCCAATAAGGCAGGCGTAGGCAAGACAGTTACGAGTGTGGCATTGTCACTTGGTCTTAATTATATAGGCAAAAAGGCTGCAGTTGCCCTTCGCGAACCTAGCCTGGGTCCATGCTTCGGCATGAAGGGTGGCGCGGCAGGCGGAGGATATTCGCAAGTATTGCCCATGGAGGACATAAATCTTCATTTCACCGGCGACTTCCATGCCATCACCTGTGCCAACAATATGATCGCTGCGCTGCTGGACAACTATCAGTACCAGAACCGCAATACAGATAAGGCACTGGAGCGTGTAGTTTGGCGTCGTGTACTGGACGTAAATGACCGCTCTCTGCGCAATATGGTCAGCGGCCTGGGTGGCAGCGCTAATGGCATCCCTACAGAAATGGGCTTTGACATTACGCCGGCATCTGAGATCATGGCACTGTTCTGCCTCTCTACGAGCGTAGAAGATCTCCAGGCGCGCATTGAGCGTATAGTTCTCGGCTATCGTACAGACAAAACCCCGTTTACTGTGAAAGACCTGGGTATTGCTGAGTCAATTACCGTGCTGCTGAAAGATGCAATATTGCCTAACCTTGTACAAACAACAGAAAACACAACGGCATTCGTGCACGGTGGTCCGTTTGCCAATATTGCACATGGCTGTAACTCTGTACTTGCTACCAAGATGGCACTTAGCTGCACAGACTACGTAGTTACCGAGTCCGGATTCGGTAGTGACCTTGGTGCAGAAAAATTCCTGGACATCAAATGCAGGCTTTCCGGCCTCAGGCCAAAGGCGACGGTAATAGTGGCCACAACTGCCGCACTAAAGCTGCATGGCGGTGTGCCGGCCACGGAAATCACCAAGCCAAACATGGATGCGCTGAAAGCAGGCTCACCAAACCTGCAACGCCACATTCAGAACATGAAGGGCTTCGGACAGAGTGTAGTGGTATCCTTTAACCGATTCAAGCATGACTCTGATGAGGAGATCAACTTCCTTGCTGACCTATGTGAAAAAGAAGGCGTAGTATTTGCTATCAATAACGGATTTGTGCGCGGAGGCGAAGGCGCAGCTGACCTGGCACAAAAAGTTGTAAACCTTATTGAAAACAATCCATCAAAAGACATCAACTTTACCTACGACCTTACGGACTCGATTAAAACCAAGATTGAGAAGATAGCCACCAAGATATACAGGGCGGGCAATGTTACATTCAGTGGTCCGGCAGTGAACAAACTAAAATCTTTTGAAGCGAATGGCTGGGGGAACCTTCCAATTTGTATCGCAAAGACGCAGTATTCATTCTCAGACGACGAGAAGAAGATCTGTGCACCGGAAGGCTTCACCATTAACGTACGTGACCTGGTGATCAATGCAGGTGCAGGCTTCATTGTTGCCGTAGCCGGTGAAATAATGCGTATGCCGGGCCTGCCAAAGGACCCACAAGCAATGCATATCAAATTGGTAAATGGAGAAATAGAAGGGCTGAGCTAAACCAAGTCATTTGCAACACGTAATAAGAAAGGGCCCTCAAAGGCCCTTTCCTATTTTCATAGATACAAACCCTTATTTCCGGTAGGTCTCTAAAAAATACTTCTCCTCCACAGGCGAGGGATAGTATGGCTTCTTGGTGCGAGCCATGTGATTACGATTTGTAAAGAACAGATCTGTGATATCCGTACCGTTGGTCTGCACGATAACAACGTCCGGCTCAGAATATTTTGCCTTTTCCTCCCACTGAGACAGGAAGTCATCGGTACATCCTGCTATCATTGCCGCGTTCATTATCTCCATCTCCGGATGCTTTTTCTGCAGCAGCGTCGTTGCTATGAATTCATTGTCAAGGAAGGGCGAGAAGAATTGTGATCCACCAAGAAACAGAATGTGCTGCTTCGCCTTCGGAAACTTGATGTCATGGTCCATGCGCAGACCCTGTGCATTTGAAGTGACTTTGTATGGCATGTCCTTACCGCCGTCCAGTATCTCTTCATAACTAGGCGCCAGGTCGCCAAATGTTTCCGGGCGCTCGGCATCGGCGTAAGTCTTTGTACTCTTATGACCTGCGTACTTTACCAATATAGGGTCCAGTTGATTTGCGAGAAACTCTGCGCCCTTTTTTGACCAGTGGCCGTCTCGTGGCACCTGGGTTATCACGCGCGCATCTTGTGCCGCAATTACCGGGCTCAGATCATAGACGTCTACACCCAGATCTGTACAAGCCTGCTTGATAAACGGATGCCCGTAGCGTGTCAACGCGCTGATATTCTTGCCAACCTCAGGCGTAATGATAACAACCACAAATTTGGCTCCGGTAGCCTCCACGCTTTGCTTCATGGCACCCAGTTGTGTCTTGTAGCGTTGTTGCAGTTCTTTGTAGACAGGGCTATTCTGCCCTCCGTTGTTCAGCATACGCTCGTCTGGCACCTCATGGTATTGCTCGTTGAGCTTTTCAATCTCAGATGCATTCTTCTTACTCTCAGCAAGTAATGCATTGGTCTGCTGCTTTTGCGCAACCGCTTCAGCAGTGTTCTCGCTTGCGCTGTTACCGCAGCCCATTGTCAGCAAGGAAATGCATGCAGCAAAGGATAAAAGGCACTTCTTCATTTTCTAATGGTAGTTTTATGATTAGAATTTAAAATAATAGTATTCACTGGCATTCACTTTGGCGCGCAGCTCATATACGAGCACACCTATTACAAGGTAACCCGCTACACGCAACGCCATATTATTCCGGCCAAGTTCCAGGACATATCGCTTTTCTCTTTGCACCCACTCAAACATCAACATCGGTATGCACCACGCCACCTTCTGCAACACCAACGTCATTGGTGCCTCCAGTACGCTCGCTGAGAATATCTTCACAACCAGTCCCTTGACCACTGTCATATTGGGCGCGCGAAAGAAAATACGTGTAAGTGTAACAAGAAAAAATGTGAGTGCCAGTTGCATGGCCTCCTTTCCTGTAGGGAACAAACGACCAGCGGCAACCACGTTCTTGTATCGAGTGAGCTTGTCTGATAAAATGTAGGGCAGGAAGTAAATCCCGTTCAGCAGTCCCCAGCAAACAAATGTCATGTTGGCACCATGCCACAAGCCGCTGAAGCTAAAGATGAACAACATCACCATCACATACTTAAACTTTGACCCTCTATTGCCGCCCAAAGGGAGATAGAGATAATCGAGCATCCACTTCCGCAAAGAAGTATGCCATCTGCGCCAGAACTCACCCGGATTCCGGCTAAAAAATGGCATCTTGAAGTTTTGTGTAAGTTCTATGCCTAGTAACCGGCCCACTCCCCGCGCAATCTCAGAATAAGCCGAAAAGTCGGCGTATAGATATAGATTAAAGAGCATTACACCCAGGAAGAGCGTGCTACCATTCAGGTCTTCATAATGCGCGTAACAATAGTTTACCGTCTTCTCAACGTTTGCAGCGACAACCATTTTCTTGAATAACCCCCACCCTATCTCTGCAATTGACTGCTCTATCTGATCAGCAGATGGGAACTTAGGTTTTCTGAATTGTGGTAATATCGTAGCCGACGATGGAATAGGCCCTGACAAAAGATGTGGAAAGAAGCTGATGTAGCTGGCATAAATAATAAAATCAGGTTCCCGCGTCACCTTTTTCCGGTATACGTCCGTGATGTACCCAATAGAGGAGAATGTGTAATAACTTATACCCAAAGGCACCAGGATACCAAGTGCGCTCGACTGCCAGCGTGACAGCCCTTCAATACTACCCAATATCAAACCGCTATATTTGATATAAGTGAGACCGAATCCAAGAATGCAGATGCCTGCTACCAGCGTTGCCTTCCGCTTTTTCTGATCTTCCTGGCCATCAATAGCCATTGCAAATAAATAACCCACCCAGATCATCGCGCCGAGGTAGATAGGAAATGAATAGTGCAGGTTACTGTAAAAATAGAAGTTAGCGGCCAAAAGCACCACTCTCTGTACTACTGGCCACCTGGCTACAAGCCAATAGACAGCAAAAACAATGGCAAAAAACCGGGCAAATTCAAGTGTATTAAATAACATATCCCGAATGTTGAGGGTGATGCTAATCTAATAGCTTGAATGAGTTAAAGAAATCTGCGGCCTCATTGTTCGTGGCATAGTTCTTCTTCGCAATAACTACAAGGTCATAAAGCTTGCCACCAGCTATGCAGATTTTCACGGTAACAATAGTATTACCCTTCGGATCGTCGAAAAAGAATGCACGCCCGGGATAACCGTTTAGCTCAATAGCCTGCGACTCAATCACCTCAACCTCGGAGAAATCTTTTTTCCTGTTTTCCACCGCATCGTCAAGGACGCGATTCAGATGCACACTATCTGCAGTCACAGATGGCGGACAGGCGGTATAACTAACCTCAAAAAGTTTGAACTTGTCTATTGCCACTGACGACGGTGCCCAACGTACGAAATACCTCACCTGCTTTCCAAAAACTGTATTTTCAGTCTTTTGAGTCTTCTTAACCGGATCCGGGATGAGGATAGAAAAATTACCTTCTTTCACTATGTGAACAGACGCACCACCGTGCTCTGCACCACAACCGGAGAAAATAAATAAAATAGTTATCAAGTAAAGGGTAAGGCGCATAAATTAAGTTATTGTCGCAAAAATATAAATATCCCTATTTAATTTGGAACGGTGGGTGGTTAATGCAATGTCAACGGCACATAACAAAGGCCGGCGTTGGCCGGCCTTTGTTTAAACATATTTTGCTAGACTCTATTTATTCGCCTTGTAGCGCTTGTCTGGCGTTCCGTCTTTTTTCATTGGGCCGGCTGGCTTTGCCTGCTCCTTTGCTGCTTTATTTTCTTTGTAGCGCATATCCGGAGTACCGTCCTTTTTTAGTTTTGTCTCTTCAGTTTGTTTTACAGGCTCAGCCTTAGCGTCCTGTTTCTTTGTTACTTCTTTTTCGGCCTTCATTTTGGCCCCTTTGGATTGTGCGTTAGCGTACCCTGCGCCAAGCATCAATACAGACAATAAAACGAACAATAGCTTCTTCATTGCTTGTGATTTTATGCTAAGTTACTACAGTTCCAAATCCTCCAACAATATTATCATGTAAAGAAGTGTTAACAACGAACATTATATAGATTTCCCGCAGTAACATGTAACATGTATAGGAACATCTATCTCTATACTTAGTTGCAAAGAAGTAGCTTTGCGGCCCTAAAAACAAATGCACATGACAAACCTTGGGGTAGCCACTACTAACAGGCAGATATTACGCCTGGCAGCCCCGATTTCTTTGTCGATTCTAATTCCCCAACTAAACTTTTTCACTAATACAGTCTTCATTGGTAGGCTGGGTGAAAGGGAGCTGGGTGTGAATGGAATTACCGGTGTGTTTTATCTCATACTTTCAATGGTGGGATATGGACTGGCGAGTGGTGTGCAAATACAGATGGCACGCCGGGCCGGAGAGGAAGACCAGGATGGACTCACCCGGGTATTTGCGAACGGGCTGCTCCTTTCTACGCTATTCTCGTTTGGCCTGATGCTGCTAACCATGTGGATAGTACCCATACTATTCGATTTCAGCTTTCATGATCCCGCAAATCTGGACCTTAGTTTACGTTTCACTTTTGCTCGCATTTGGGCACTTCCTTTCCTGGTGCTTACTCAGCTACTAAGCTCTTTCTTTATTGCCATCAACCGTTCACGCGTGCTGATTTACAGCTCAATAGTTGCCACACTCACAAATATCCTGTTCGACTATCTGCTTATTTTCGGTAAAGGGGGCATGCCCGCTCTCGGGTTTCGCGGAGCCGCTATTGCCTCTGTTATTGCAGAGATAGCGGGGTTTGCGGTGATCGCGTCAATATTTGTCGGCAATAAACTACACAAACAATACCCCGTTGCACGTTACCTACGGTTCGATATTGACATGACCCGTCGCTCTCTTTCTGTCGCAGCTCCTTTGATAGTACAGTTCCTTTTCAGTATTGGCGGTTGGCTGGTGTTCTTCTTTTTCATAGAGCACCTGGGTGGCCAGTCACTTGCGGCATCGCAAGTGTTAAGGAACATTTTTGGGATTGTCAGTGTGGGCACGTGGGCACTCGCAACAACCTGTAACACTATGGTGAGCAATATTATCGGCCAGGGACGTACGAACGAAGTAAAACAGATTACGTGGAAGATCATCCGCCTAAGCGTCATCTACGCTACTGTCCTTTGCGTGTTTCTGTTACTTTTTTCGAGGCCATTCCTCTCCGTTTACACTTCAGATCAGACACTCATAGATTTCGCATTGCCTAGCCTTAGGGTCATCATTGTAGCAACCATTGTTATGGCCATTTCGACTGTATCGTTCAATGCGGTGGTAGGTACAGGAAACACGCTCGTGAACCTCACTATGGAAATAAGTTGCGTAGGCCTTTACCTCGTGTATTGCTACTTCGTAATACACAAATGGCACAGTCCGCTGTATCTCTGCTGGGGATCAGAGTTTGTATACTGGAGCACTTTACTCATTGGCTCACAGATATATCTCTGGAGCGGACGATGGAAAGGAAAGAAAATATAAGCATGCTCCGCTCACCTCACTATCCACTGAAGTTCAGATACCAGAACTGAATCGGTCATCAGGCGGCACGGTTATCAACTTCACCGTACCATTATAATCAACCACTCCCGTATCCGGCCTGTATTTAGGGCTGATGTTCGCGACTATTTCATTGCGGCGTTCCAGATCAGCCAGCATAGACACCAGCGATGGTACGGTAACCCCGAGTACAGATGCAAGCGCAATAATATTCATTTCGTGGAGGTCACCATTTTCGTCAACAGTGAGTTCTCTTAAATCATCCAGCAAATCAGTCGAGTTCATAGTATAGTGGGTTAAGGGTTCCTGCAAACACACATCAAATTTACCCCAACATTAGCAGCATGAATTGCATCGAGTACCAGACTAATTACAACTTTCACTCGCGCCGAAAAATGGCATAATGGCGGTGCCAGCAGATGAGAAGTACCAATGACAGAAAACCACAAAAAAAAACAAAGTAAAAAGTGTTACTTCTTATTCACGAGCTTCAGATCATAGAAGTCCTTTCGTCTATCCTTGAGGTTTCTTACACTGCCATACATGTGGAGCTCATTAAGCAGAGTAAGATCTACATCTGATATCAGCACCATCTCCGTATTTGGGGTAGCCTCACTCTTGATGCCATTGTAAGGGAAAGCAAAGTCGCAAGGTGTGAACACCGCCGACTGAGAATACTGAATATCCATGTTATTCACTTTGGGAAGATTACCGACACTTCCGGTTATTGCTACGAAACATTCATTTTCGATAGCACGTGCCTGCGCACAGCACCGTACGCGCATGTAGGCATTCTGCGTATCAGTAAGGAATGGCACGAACAATATCTGCATACCCTGTTCCGCCAGCAGTCTCGACAGCTCAGGAAACTCTACATCGTAACAAATGAGAATACCCACCCTACCCGCATCGGTATCATACACCTTTAGGGTCTCGCCTCCACGAATGCCCCATGCTTTCGCTTCGTCTGGTGTAATATGTATTTTCTCGTATTGATCGATTGTTCCGTTCCTGTGACACAAATAGCCAACGTTCTTGAGTTTGCCGTCTTCGATAGACGGCAAACTGCCTGACACAATGTTCACATTGTATTCGATGGCAAGTCTTGCAAACTTGTCTTTTATCTCCGGTGTATAGGCCGCGAGGGCGCGCATTGCCTCTGCCTCAGGCAGCTTGTTGAATTCTGCGAGAAGCGGACCGTTGAAAAGCTCCGGGAATATTGCAAAGTCGCTTTTATATGCAGATACCGAATCGACAAAATACTCTACCTGCGTAAACAATTCCGAAATATCCCTGTAAGGCCTCATCTGCCATTGGATGAGTCCCAGGCGCACATAGCTCTTAGCACGGAATGACTTCTTAGGCTCCCGCTCGTAATACACATTATCCCACTCCAACAGCGTAGCATAGTCCATGCTCTCCGCGTCGCCCGGCATATAGTTTTTAAGGACTTTTTTTACGTGAAAATCATTGGCAAGCTGAAAAGAGAGTACCGGATCAAATATCTCCCGCTGCTTCACCTTGTTGATATAATCTTTCGGCGTCAGGTCTGAAGCGTAGTTATGGTAATTAGGAATCCGCCCGCCAAAAATTATGGCGCGCAATCCAAGGTTTTCACAAAGTTCTTTCCGCGCATCGTATAGTCTGCGCCCGAGACGCAATCCGCGATAATCCGGGTGAATGAACACCTCGATACCATAAAGAACGTCGCCAGAGGCATTGTGTGTATTGAACTGATAGTTGCCCGTTATTTGTTTGTAAGTGTGCACATCCCCAAAGGTGTCGTAATCTACAATGATAGAAAGCGCGCAGCCTACCACTTTACCGTCTACTTTCACTACTATCTGTCCCTCTGGGAAATGGTTTATCATTCTTTCAATCGCACCCTCGCTCCAGTAATTTCCCTGCCAAAGTGGATAAGCAGCTTTCATAGCTACTAACAGTTCATAATAGTCTTCAAGAATAAGGTTGCCTATTTCTACTTGCGTAATATTTAAGTTGCTCATACGGCATGAAATTAAGTAAAAGCGAATTCCAGTCTTTACAAGATTCCATGCAGAAGCCTATCAAATAGTTAACTTTGGCAGCAACCATGAAGAAACTATTTCTCCTGATTGCGCTTTCGGCATGCGCAACATGCTACTGCCAGCAAAGGTCTCCAGAGGAGCTCTATCCTGTATTGTTTCGCTATGTACAAACCGAGCGGATATTCGCAGACAGTAAAACATTTGCAGATGCAATTCCCCTAGCAGATACGCGAACAATCAGAAATGCGTTTGCGGCCGATGTGGTGAAGCCGGACTTTAAACTTGACTCTTTCGTAAAGAGATGGTTCAGGCAACCACCAACACAAAGTTCTGATTACAAGTCTGACTCATCCAAAGATCTGTTGGCACATATAAATAGTCTGTGGCCAGTACTTACCAGGCCTGCAGATTCAGGTTCGGCAGGCTCACTGTTGCCACTGCCCCACCGGTATGTAGTACCGGGTGGCCGTTTTCAGGAACTGTATTACTGGGACTCCTACTTCACAATGCTGGGCCTGGAACAGGCAGGCAAGATTGACATGATGGAAGATATGGTTGCCAATTTTGCCTACCTGATTGACAAATTCGGCCACATACCGAACGGAACACGAAGCTACTATCTCTCCCGTTCACAACCTCCGTTTTTTGCGCTGATGGTGGCACTTCTGGATAAACACCGACCAGGAACACTTCAGAAATATCTACCTGAAATGCGCCGCGAATATGACTACTGGATGAGCGGCGCAGCGTTTATAAAACCAGGGTCGGCAGCGGCACACCTGGTCATGCTAAAAGACAGTGTGCTCCTTAATCGCTACTGGGATGCGGCGGACAGGCCCCGGGAAGAGGCCTTTGCTGAGGATATGGCTACCGCAGGGTCTACATCACGCGATGCCCGTGAAACTTATCGCGATATTCGTGCTGCTGCCGAGTCGGGCTGGGACTTCAGCAGTCGCTGGCTTGCAGACACGAACCACCTTTACACGATACAGACGACGAATATCATTCCTGTAGATCTCAATTGCCTTCTTTACCAACTGGAAGAACTGATAATGGAAGGCAGCAAGCTATCGGGAGATTCTGCCAACACAAAGTGGTTCAGAAAGAAGGCGATACGAAGAAAAAATGCAATCATCACCTATTGCTGGGATGAGCGTAGTGGCTGCTACCGTGACTATAACTGGAAAACGAAACGATTAAATGGCCCTCCAACCATAGCGACTACTTTCCCCCTTTTCCTTGGCGTGGCTGACAAGAAACAAGCAGCTAAGGTTGCTGACCTGATCCGGAAACGGTTCCTGGCGGCAAATGGGGTGACGACGACATTGGTAAATACAGGGCAACAGTGGGATAAACCAAATGGATGGGCTCCGCTGCAGTATGTGACCGTTACCGGACTGGAAAACTATCGCCATGACAGCCTGGCAAAGGAAATCGCCACTCGCTGGATCAGAACCGTAAACACGGTTTATAAGTCAACCGGCAAGCTCATGGAGAAATATGACGTGGACAACCCGGCCGCCGCAGGTGGTGGCGGTGAATACCCGGCGCAGGATGGATTTGGCTGGACAAATGGCGTTACGAGCGCGTTTATTGCGAAATACGGCCTTGAATAACGGTAGTACGCTGTCAAAAAATAGATTGAGGGATCAAAAATCGCCAGAAAGCAGGTTTATGCTCATTGCTGTTGCACCGCTTGATGGAATAACCTTCTCCTGAACATAACCAGGCCAGCCAATAACGCAATGAGAGAAGAGAAGGATATTGTTGCAAGCACCATAAAATGGCGAGGCTTAAATTCATATTCAATTTCGTGCCTGCCGGCCGGTAAGAGCACCGAGATATTCGCGTAAGAGCTCTTGAAATGGTCCACATGCTCACCATCGATCCGCACATGCCATCCCGGATAATCTGTCTGTTGCAAAACAAGGATAGATGTGCCGCTTGTTCTAGTGGATAGATGAACGTCTCCGGGTTCGAACTTTGTGGCCCAAACAGAATCACCCGCGGCAGACGAAGACAACCTACCATTTAGCTTCTGATAGTTTAGGTCATCGACCGCTACGGTGTGCTTTCCGATAGGTGCGCCATTTTCCAGTTTCGCCAGCTTATATCCAAAATAGGCGACAGGATTGCTCCACACTGAATCGCGAATGATGCTTTCCGAAAGCGAATCGCAGGACTTTAACATAAATGGGTTGTACCCATCCGGTGAAACTACCTTTTTAAATACCCCAAGGTTTCCCCAAAGAGGACTAAGCGCATCGTTGTTTGCATCACGATTTGACAACAGCGGCACAGATAGATCCGGCAAAGGAAAGCCCCGCGGCTGCGCCTCTATTTTTGCCTCTATTGCAGTGCGCATATCACCGTTAGTGATGGTAGCAAAAGTGTTAAGTTCTGTAGCTGCTAACAGGTCTACCACCACGAGCGCAAGGATGCTACTATAAGTCAGATAGTGCCCGCGCTTATATAGCGCCAATGATAAAAGAACCGTCAGCACCAGTAGTTGAAGAGTCCCCTGGAGAATAGCACGATCACTGAAGCGGGCACTCTTTACATAGCCTACAGGGTCCTGGAAGTAGCGGAAGCTATGGTAATGGATACCGTGCTTAGCGATCTCAAAAACCAACAAACTGCCGAAGCCTACAAGGAGCAGCAAAAGCACTATTACGAAATGCCGCCTGTACTTCTCCCGCTCCGTAAGGAATGCCTGGAGGGATACGCAGGCGAGCACAATGAAACCGATGATGGAATAGAGCCTGAAAAGCGAAGGCATACGAAAGAGGTTCATGAGCGGAACGAACCTAAACAGCCACCCGCGTAAAGGAAGTGCTGCACCGAAGGACACAAGAAGAAAAAAAGCGGCAACGATTGGGAGTTTGATGTAACGACGATCTCTCAAAGTGAAAACCGCAATCAGCAGAAACAACAACACAACGATTCCGATATAGCTGTTCGCCATGGATATATCAGTTTGCCAAATGCTGGCATCCCCGACCGTAAGGAAAGGCAGAAAAAAGGAGATGAGACACTGGGGAGTAAATGCGCCGGCATTGGCTTTGGCGAGCGTCACCCCTGCGCCGCGGCTGATATATTGCGACGACTGAACAAAATAAAAAACTGACTGAGCCGAGAGAGCCAGGAAGCAAAGTACAATAACCAGATTTGCCTTAACCAGGGTCAGCATGTGCCGCCATCTTTCAGGAGCAGCATATGCAACCGAAGAGAAGAAAAACAAATAGGCAACAATAAAAAGGAACGCCGGATAGCCTCCCGTAAAAATCATCCACAGGAATATAGCAGTCAAAACCGCGTAACCATAGAGTTTCGTCTCAAGCATCATTCGGTAGGACCACAAAGCCCAAACTAACCACCCTGCAGATACGATCCAGGTGAGGTGCTCGGCATTGCTTACGAAGAAACCGCAGGCGCTGAATGAAAGCGCACCAATTAACGCTCCCCCAGGTCCCACCTCAAACGAACGTACTAATTTATACATGCCGATGCCTGCAAGAACGACCGTGGCTGTAAATTCTATACCTAACATAGCCAACGGATAGCCAAAGGGTAACGATAGTAGCATGGCAGGGACATAAAATGCCCCACCCTGTGGGTCGGCGAAAAATGGATAACCACTAAATAGGTAAGGATTCCAAAGCGGCAACTGATGCTCATGCACGCAAGTGCCAAGAAAGTATCGCCACGGGAAACATATGTCCCTTGCGTCCCAGATAAGTGTGTGAGTCAAGAGTGATATCCGTCGAAACGCAAATATTACGAATGATAATATTCCTAAGTAATATAAATAAGCGCGTTTCGCCGGCAAGTGTACCTGTGTTTTGTTGCAGCATGCTAATATAAGTACATTTTCAGAAGTGCTATTTCACTTTTTTCACGTCACTTTTTATCTTTATCGTCCATAGTTCTTTTATGAGGGCCCCGGTTTGTGTCATATCCCTGATCTGCATCGCTCTTTTCCTGCCGCGCGTCGTGTCGGCACAGGAGCCCTGCATGCCCTCCTCTGAAATCTCATTGATCGAATTCGACGGATACCAATTTACCATAACATCGCCTCCTGGCCCCGTAGTTTTCCCCCACCATTTGGCTATTTCTGCACCGGTAGATTCAGTGATAACCGGCGAAATATTCATCGGCATGTCCCCAATCCCCAATGTTCTAAACGGACTCAATGCAATCATACCCGGAATCGCTACTGCCCCAAACCCGCAGCCTGCTGACAATAAATCTCTTTTCGACCACGGCGATCACGTACTCATGAAATATGCACTCATGATCGATGCAGATCCTGACGAGCTCAACGACCCATCTCTTTACCACTTCATAAATCAATGGTATGGCGTACGCTATAAATGGGGAGGAACTACGCCAAAAGGGATCGATTGCTCTGCTCTATCCCAGAAGATGTATGAGTCGGTTTACAACGTAAACATAAGAAGAACTTCAAAACAGCAATATCGGCACAGCGACCATTTCAAACGCTTTACAGAAGCCGAAGAAGGAGACCTGGTTTTCTTCCGTATCAACCGAATGCGCATTTCGCATGTGGGCATCTACCTCGCAAACGGATATTTTGTACATGCTTCCCGCTCGAAGGGTGTCATGATCAGTAACCTGTCCGAGAAATACTGGAAACGCCGATATGCAGGCTGTGGTCGCATCGTTCACGAGGTGCGTGGCGATATGGAGTCGGCTTTTGTTGACTAACGTTCAACGGGTCCCTCTACAAAATACATCGCAAGTACTCCCTTGTTTTTGGCCTCAACAAGTCCCCTAGGTGTGCAGACAAATTTGTCGCGCACAAGTTGGTATGTGGCCTCAGATATATTGATCCTTCCGGGTTCGCTCCCCTGCTCCATACGAGCGGCCGTGTTCACCGTATCCCCCCATATATCGTATGCAAATTTTCTTATGCCTACTATACCCGCGACTACGTTACCGCTATTTATCCCTATCCTTACCTCAAAAGTGCGCTCACCAATTTTCTTCTTACGATCTACCATAAACGCGAGCATTTCCAGCGCTGCTTGCACCACATGTTCAGCGTGGTTGCCATCAGGTTTCGGCAGACCGGCAACTGCCAGGTAAGCGTCCCCGATCGTCTTTATTTTTTCAATTCCGTATCGCTGTATTATCTCGTCAAACGCTTTGAAACAGCTATGCAGCTCATCTACCAGCTCTTGCGGGCTTAATCGCTCACCGGCACTTGTGAAGTCCACGAAATCAGTAAAGAGCACCGACACATCATTATACATTCGCGCATCGGTGTGTCCCTTTACCTTCAGTTCCTCTGCAATCTCGCCAGGAAGAATGTTGAGTAGCAGATCGTCGGATCGTTGCTTTTCGATCTTCAATTCGCCATGTTGCTTCTCTATTTCTTCTTTTTGATTTACCACTTCCGCTGTACGGGCGGCAACCTCCGTTTCCAGCTTCTCCTTCTGCGATTCTACAAGGCGAATTCGCTCCTGCTCCTGCTGCAAAGTTTTCTCTGACAATTCCTGCACCTGTTCCAGGTTATGTTGCAGTTCCTTGTTTACGCGCGCAAAACTCCAGGCAAGAAATAAAGACATAGATACCGGCAATCCCAGAAATGCCAGAGCGGCGATGCCTATTGCCCACCAGCCACCGCCATTGAATGACACATGCTTCATAATGGACAAATAGGCAGACACCAGGAAGATGAATACAGTAAACAGCAGCATTCCCACGCCTACTATCCCCGCCCCTTTCACCTTTCTGAATATCGCCCTTACAATGAGCACTATCGCCTCAAACATTACCAGGTTCACCAGGATAGCAAACCCTATTAGACTTTGTGAGAGATACACCATCAAGGGTGCAGCTATGCTCAGCGCACAAACAACATAAAACCTGATCTTCTTTTTGCCAAACTGGGTATTGGTAAATGCGCTGAGTGAAAAACAAAACGCTGCCGAAAGTGCGGGAAATACAAAGTGACCACTTAACGAAAAGAAAGGCTCGTGTGAATATATGGATAGCCACTGAAATAGAAAAATCAATGCCAGCGACATGCACATGATGCTGAAATAAAGATTGGCCGACACGCTGCGCTGAAACATGTACATAAAGAAGTGGGCCAGCGAAAGCGCAAAAAATATTCCAAAAAAAAGAATAAACATCAAAGTCGCCAATCGGCTTTCGCCAAAAGCGGTATAAAGCACGTCAGATGCTAGACCGAGAGTAATATCTATACCCGGATAATCAGCTGAATACCGCTCGTCATTTCTCTTCGCATTAAAGTTGGCATAACGGATGGCAAGCACATGTCTTCCTGGCTTCTGAAACACAATAATAGTTGGTATTCTCGCCGGGCTCTCGTATTTCGTATTTGTGCGCCCGGCAATAGTTCCGAAAGAATCTACCACAGCACCGTCAACGTAAACAACTGCAGCGCCCAAATGATTTAACGAAACTGCAACCGGTACGCCAACCACTGAGGAATCTACCCAGAGTTCCTTGCGCAACCAGCATATGCTATTGAAATTTTTGTAGGCCCACGAGTCGCCCCCGGCGAACAGGAATGATTCTGTTATATCCCACGACTTGTCGTCATAATCCGGATTTGCCATCGCCGGATCATCAGCTTCCTTAAACCTCCAATTCTTAGAGATGTCCCCTTCCTTACGCAAGGCATGGATATCAACCAATAAGGTTGAACTATCCGGCTGAGCAAAAGCACCGCCCGCACAGAAGAACAGCAGTATCCAAAGAATGATCGCTTTCATATCTCAATTTACAGCCACTCCTTCATGATATACGTGCACAGTCTTCATTTGTCATCTGCACTGCCCCTTTCTACCCTATCGCGTAAAGGACCATGAGTGCGTCATTGAATCATTAAGAGCAACCTGTTATTATTGCCAAATTACAACCCGCAAGCATAAAAACGAATAAAGGATGAGAAATCAATGTAAAGCCCTTTGGCTTACGCGATTACAGCTTATGCGCGACCTCGACCATACACTTTTCGACCATATCAGACAGGTTGCGACGATATTGCCTCATGTAGACTTTCATTATCTTCTTACGGGTGGCATTGTTGTTGCGTAGTAGCGGATCATGATTCAACTCAGATGCTGTACCCTCCTTCAGCAATCGCTCGCCTTCATAAATTGCATACGAAACGGATAGGTCAGACTCGTCAGGATAGATACTCTGCTCATAAAACTGAAGCACCAGAAAAACAAGAACAACGATATCGTCCCGGTATAGATATCGGAAATTCGCGGGAATGTGATGAACGGTAAATACCAACTGTTTACCACCGGTCAGTTTTTCAGAAATCCCGAGCGATTTCGCCTTCTTATACACTACCTGCCTGAACATGTCTACCGGTAGCCGGGGATTCAATGTACAATTAAACTCTTCCTGGATCTGCCAGTAAACCAATGCAGGAAGCAAGTGTGTATTGCCTTTTCTAACCTGCACAACAGAATCCGGAATGGCAGGCCCATCATACAAGATTGTGATACCCGGCACGCTGTCCACCATGGGCTCAGCAGTAGCCACAGTTGCCCGCTCCACATGTCGGGCAAATCGTTTTGTGCTAATGCATCCGGGTAATACAATTAGGGCAACCAGAAGGAGTATGATATTACTCATAAAGTCTATTGAAAAGGAGGAAATAAAAAGAGGGCTAGATACCTAGCACTTCAAGCGCGTTGCGGGCCGCCACCTGCCCTGCATCTTTTTTGTTGTAGCCGGTGCCGCTGGATACTACCTCTCCATCTATCATCACACCAACAGTAAATAGCTTTCGGGTACCTTCGCTCTTCTCGTCGATTGTCTCAAAAGTGAGTACACGAGTATTCCTTTGCGCCCAGCTAAGTAGTTGGTTTTTGTAGTTGGTATCGGTGCTCTCCATGGTATCAAGATCTATATACCCACGGAGAATTTGTTGCAAAATGAATTTGCGTGTGGTCTCAAAACCCTGGTCCAGGTACACCGCACCTATGAGGGCTTCGAGTGCGTTGCCAAAAATATGACTTCGACTCAATCCCTTATCATTCTGGTTATACTGCACAAGCTTATTGAGCCCCATACGAAGTGCCACATTATTCATGGTTTCTCGTCTCACTATCCTGGACCGTAATTCAGTAAGGTAACCTTCCGGCTTTGTCGGATATTTCTTGAAGAGGTATTCCGCAATGATAGCCCCCAATATGGCATCACCCAGAAACTCCAATCTTTCGTTGCTTGATGTTACATCTTCCGGCTTTGACCTATGCATCAGCGCCAGCCGATAGTACTCAATATGCCGGGGAGTGAACCCAACAAGGTGTTCTAATTGCAGCAACAACTGCTTGTCGGTAGAGGAAAGGTTCAGGAAACGATTGAGGAAGCGCCGCAATGCTAATCCGATGGTTTTTTGAAAATAACCGAAGCATTATGACCTCCAAAACCAAACGTATTGCTCAGTGCCACATTTACCACACGCTTCTGTGCCTTATTGAACGTAAAGTTCAACTTCGGATCAAATGCAGGATCGTCAGTAAAGTGATTAATAGTAGGTGGAATGACATCATGGACCGTCGCCAGGATACTGGCAATTGCCTCGATTGCTCCCGCGGCTCCCAGCAGGTGACCTGTCATTGACTTTGTAGAGCTAATGTTGAGGTCATAGATATGCTCGCCGAATACGCGCTGAATAGCAGTCACTTCACTAATGTCACCTAGCGGTGTAGATGTACCGTGTACGTTTATATAGTCAATATCTTCTGGCTTCATGCCTGCATCAGCAAGGGCATTCTTCATTACATTGAAGGCGCCGAGACCTTCGGGGTGTGGAGCAGTAAGATGATAAGCATCTGCACTGAGGCCGCCGCCTGCCAACTCAGCAATAATTTTTGCGCCGCGGCGTTTGGCATGTTCATACTCTTCGAGCACTATTGCACCTGCGCCCTCGCCCAGCACAAAACCATCACGATTAAGATCGAACGGCCTACTTGCGGTTTGGGGATCGTCGTTGCGCTCAGAAAGAGCTTTCATAGCGTTAAATCCGCCAATTCCGGCCTCAGTCACAACTGCCTCAGAGCCACCGCAAACAATTGCATCAGCCTTACCCAAACGGATATAGGTAAGTGCATCAATGAGTGCATTCGTAGAAGATGCACATGCGCTAACCGTGGCAAAATTTGGCCCACGGAAGCCATACTTCATTGAAATATGACCGGACGCAATGTCAAGAATAAGCTTAGGAATGAAGAAAGGATTGAAACGGGGAGTTCCATCGCCCGTAGCAAAGTTTTTCATCTCTTCAATGAAGGTGATCATACCACCTATTCCGGAGCCCCATATAACGCCAACGCGATCGCGATCGATACCCTCATCTGTAAGGTTTGCGGAACGAACTGCTTCGTCAGCGGCTACAAGCGCGATCTGAGAAAAGCGATCGAGCTTACGTGCCTCTTTACGTTCAAAATAGTTTTCCGGGTTGAAATCTTTCAACTCGCAGGCAAACTTGGTTTTGAACTTGGTTACATCAAATTGCTTGATGAACCCGGCGCCCGAGACGCCATTAACCAACCCATCCCAGTAAGAGGGTATGTCATTGCCTAATGGCGTCAGGGCTCCGAGACCCGTAACGACAACTCGTTTTAGCGCTAAACTCATCTAACGATCTTAGTTACAGAAAAGGTTTTGGTACATTAATTATTTTACGTGCTCTTCCAGGTAAGCAACAGCCTGTCCTACCGTAGTGATAGTTTCAGCCTGCTCATCAGGAATAGAGATATTGAATTCTTTTTCGAATTCCATGATCAGTTCTACAGTGTCAAGAGAATCAGCACCGAGGTCATTGGTAAAGCTCGCCTCAGGGTTTACTTCTGATTCGTCAACACCCAGTTTGTCCACGATAATTTTCTTAACGCGATTTGCAATTTCAGACATAGTTAATGCGTTTAAATTTTATGGTGCAAAAATATACTTTTTGAGATAACGAAAAAGGAATATTTTATTTTAGAAAGTTTTTTTGGGGAAAAGGTGTTTATGTCGTCTAAAACCCGCACCCACAGGGCATTACAGCCATTAGTAATATTGTAGTTCTCTGCGCTCCACTATCCTATCGTGCCCGCCATCGTGCTGAATTTTCTGCACCAGGTTGCCCATCTTGTCATAGATATTTGTGTAGGTGAAACTCCTCCTCAGCCTGCCCTCAGCCGAATATAGGTTCTCAAGCACATAATTTCCCTTGTCATCATACTTATACTCAATGCGCTTGTCCAGCACGCCCTCGGCATTATAGTGCTTTTCCTCAATCATATTTCCATATATATCAAAAGAATACTCTACTTTAAGCACTATATCATAGTACTTATCCCTCTGCTCTATCAAATTGCCCAGCGAGTCATAAGTATAGTTAGTTCGTCTTGTCTCCAACTCCAGCATATCATAAACCGCCTCTTCTACCGGTCGGCCCTCATTGTCATACTTCCACGTTGCGCGACCCTGCAGGTGGTTATCAAGGTCAAACGTCTCTTCCTTTTCCAGATTCCCGTTCCGGTCGTAACTGAGGCTGGCCTTCAATGAGATCATCCCATTCAGCCCATATTCTTTCCGCTCGGTCTCCCTACCCTTCCTGTCATTAACGTACTTCACCGCAAACTGATATCTGCCGCCTGCATCATAATTCCGCTCTTCAACCAGGAACCCATGATTATCATATCTAAATACAGACTTCGATCGCAGACTGCCATCCCGGTTAAAGTTAAACTGCCTCAACTTCCTACCGTGATCGTCATATTTGGTCAATACCCTGTATGCAGTGTTGGCATCATACTCATTAGCGTCAAGCGGACGATAGTTATATTCAGATATGGCACGTACCCGTCCCTTGAACCCGGCAGTATATGTATCCTGCCCCCAAAGGGTTGCAGAAAAAACACTGAACACCAGTAAATGACCGAGAAAAAATGACCTCATAAATTAACGATAACCAGTAGCCGTGCGCGAAAATATCTATTGATACTCAATTTCCCGCTCGTAAATGGAACGTGGCTTCTTATTCTTGTACATAACTTTGCCAAGCCAGTTACCATTCTTATCATAATTGTCGTACTCAAAAGTGGTCGTAAACTGCAGGCTTGAGTGAGAATCATACTCCCGCTCTTCTACAGGGTCACCGTTTTTATCGTACTTAAAGTTCGATTTCAGGAAAAGGTGCCCATTCATATCATACCGGTCATAGGTTATCCGGTTACCTCTAAGATCATATTTTCCCTTCCCGGTCATAAAAACCATACCTGACGGGTCCGTATTTGTCTCCTCCGATTCGTTACCCAGCATATCGTACTTAAAGGTAGTTGTTACGTTCAGTCCGCCGTCGCCCCGGTAACGCTTCACATCCTTCAGCACGCCGTTGTCGCCATAATTATATTCCGACTTTGACTGAACCTTACCATCTTCCGAGTAGGTAATATAGTCTATCCGGTTGCCGTTTTCATCGTATCTGCAAACAGCTTTGATCTTCAATGTCCCTTTTTCGGGCACTTTACTATCCTCGAGAGCATTGTACTCATATTCCGTAACGGACTTTACCTTACCCTTCAACTTTTCGCGTTGCAGGTCATTCTTCCGCTCAGCATGGGCAACGGCAGTCGCGCCAATCGTAATCAATAAACTTGTAACAAACGAAAAAAGTCTTCTCATGGCCAATATCGTTTTGAGCTTATAGCCCGGATATCTAATAAGAACCGTACTGCATCACGGTTTTCACTTCGGCATTAATTATCTGCAGTGCCACATCGGTTGGCAATTCGCTTTCTGCTTTCGAAATAAGCTCCAGTACCCGCGCATAAAACTCCCGCGCAGGCGCTTCAGGGTTCAGGCTCTGTGACACGCGGTTCAGCATGTTCAGCTCCTGTTCCTTCACTCCCTTTACCGTTTCCCAAACGTTTTTGGATACGTATATCTGTTGAGACAAATTGTGCTCAAACTCGCTCCTGATAGACTGCGTTGCAGCAAAGTGAAGGTCAGCGACGGTCATAGACGAGTCGTAGAGCCTTGTCATCAGAAGGCGCGAACTCATACGTTCCACAAAAATGGCGAGGCGCTCGTAAGCCTGTAGCCGAAGCTTCAGTGTAACATCTTGCGCACCTTCGAAGATGGCCATTTGCTTCCGCTGATTCTGCGCAACGATAAACTTGTTTACTATCGCAGAAGTTGCAATAAGCACTATCAGTGCGGGTAATGTGTATTTGAGTATTTCCAGTAGAGTGGCTGCCACGTTCATAGTGTGTAAAAATAAGGTCTTTAATAAGAACAGAAAACCACGACGCCATTTTATTGAGCCTTGCCTGATGCATGGTCTATGTTGGCGAGCTGGCCACAGGCTGCGTCGATATCTTTGCCCCTGCTGCGACGAAGGCGTGCATTCACTTTATTTGCCGCCAGGAACGCCATAAACTCATTTACCTTCTCTTCATCCGGCTTTTCAAATTCGGCCTTATCGATCGGATTATACTCTATGATGTTTATTAGGTCTGCCGGTACCTGGCGGTATATTTTCACCAGGTCTTCAGCATCGCGCTGGCTGTCGTTGAAGTTGCGGAATAATATGTACTCAAACGTAATTTCATTACCCGTTGCCTGGTAGAAATAATTGAGTGCCTCGATGAGCGCTTTCAGATTGTTGGTCTCATTGATCGGCATTATCTCGTTGCGCTTCCTGTCGGTAGGCGCGTGCAGGGACAGTGCCAGCTTAAAGCGCACCTGGTCGTCACCAAGCTGCTTTATCATCTTAGCCACACCAGCCGTAGAAACAGTGATCCTCCTTGGGCTCATACCCAGGCCATCGGGCGAGGTAATGCGCTCAATGGCCATCAGGGTGTTCTTATAATTGAGCAATGGTTCGCCCATGCCCATAAACACGATGTTGGTAAGCTTCTTGTTGTAGTGCTTCATGGAGAGCTCATTCAGCAGTGTCACCTCATCAACTATCTCATCAAAGTCCAGGTTGCGCTTGCGGGTCATGTATCCTGTGGCACAGAACTTACAGGAAAGGGAGCAGCCTACCTGGGATGAAACGCAGGCGGTCATCCGCTTTTCTGTAGGTATCAGCACACTTTCCACATAATAGCCATCATGTAGCTGCAGACGGTTCTTGATAGTTCCGTCGCTGCTATACTGGCTGTGGTGCATAGCCACTTTGGGAATAAAATACGTCTCAGACAGCTTTTCCCTGAGCGCCTTGGGCAGGTTGGTCATGTCATTAATGTCTGCGGCATGCTTCTGCCACACCCAGTCATGTACCTGTTTTGCCCTGAATTTTGGCTCGCCGGCAGCCACCAGCATCGCCTCAAGCTCAGACAATCCTATCTCACGCAAATTTTTCATCGCGCAAAGATACTCTATAGGCCGCAAGCCTTATGTTAAAAATAAATACAATACCTAACTACTGTAGCGATTGCACAAACGCAGGATCTATCTGCGCGTACCCATGCTGCCTTGCCTCCTCCACTTGCTGCTTTGCCTCAGCCTTCCGCCCCAGCTTTGCATAGCATTGAGCCCGCATGTAATAGGGCTCGGGATGCTCGGGCTTTATCGCATTTGCGTGGTTATAGTCGGCCAGTGCTTTATCAGGCTGGTTCAGCCTCAGGTATATCCGCGCCCGGTTCATATAAGGTATGTATGCGTCCGGGTTCTGAGCAATCGACTTTTCATACATCAGCAAGGAAGAGTCAGTTTTCCCGGTAATATCCAGGAAGTTGGCGTAGTTGCTATACCCCTCCGGGAAATACTTTTTGAGCGAAAGAGCTTTTCTAAACATAGGCCCTGCCGAATCATATTGCCCCTTGATACTGTATACCACACCTAGTCCAAGGTAGGCACTCTCAAGCGTGTTCTTTATAGACAATGCGTTCAGGTAGGTAGCCTTTGCAGCATCTATTTGTCCCGTGCTGCGCTGGTATTCGCCTATACAGATGATGGGACTTGTATAGTCGGGCTTGCGCTCCACTGACTTCGTAAAATAATAAAACGCCGAATCGCCATTTCTCTGCCGCTCCTGCGGAGTAAGAGATTTCTCAAACCTTGTGTAATAATCCTGCCCGAGGTAGAAATACCCTATCGGCGACTCGGGGTTTTTCTCAATGGCAGATTGCCACAAGGAAATTGAATCGTACCAGTCCTTGTTGCGCTCATTCGTCATGTAGCCATATATGAGCGATAAGGCGATGACTCCGCCCAACACCAGTCCTGCGGATTGCTTCTTCTCCTCAATCAGCCATGCTACAGCCCACCCTGCCAGCAGGAAAATGCCAACATAAGGTATGTAGGTGTAACGGTCGCTCATTACAGCGCCTCCCACCGGCATGAATTGTAAAAGCAACAGTAGATTGATCACAAAAAAGGAGATACAAAAAACCAGGAATCTATTTTGACGCCCATATTTTACGAGCGCAAAAATGCCCCCTACCGCCAGCAAAGGATAGATATAGTACACTGCCGGCAGTACGTCGTTATCCTTCATCGGGTATGGGTAGAAGTTCGTCAACCCAATCGGCAACACCGCTTTCCATACATATGTAATTAAACCGTAACAACCAAGCGCAAACCGCTCCCATGGCTTGAACGACACATCGAGCGTACCGAGCGCCCCTACATCCTTCTGCGCATAGATAGAGATGAGGCCAAAAGCAAGCGCACAAACAAACAGCGGTATTTTCTCCAGCAATAGTTTCAGGTTCAGCTTACGGCCTTCGTAATAGTCGATGAACAAAAGCACTACAGGCAGGGTGACCCCCACTGATTTGCAGAATAACGAAATTGCAAACAGTACTATCGTGGCAATAAACCAAACAGTCTTCTTCCCTTTGAAGTCGCGTACATACCAGATGTGCGTGGTACAGGCAAGCATGTAGAACATGCCATAGAGAATATCCTTTCGGCCAGCTATCCAGGTCACAGACTCCACACGCATTGGATGCACAGCGAAAAGCAGCGCTACCACACCCGCCACCAGTGTCTTCCGTGTGAGCGTCTTTGCAAAGAGGAATACTGTGAACGTGCAAAGGATATGATAGATGACACTGTCCCTGTGATAAAAATAGGGTTCCAGTCCATGCTTGCTATACTCAATCCAATAGGTAACAATCGTCAGCGGGTGATAGTTACCCATCACCAGCGCATCGATAGAGAACAGATTTTTAAAGCCCTCCATGCTACTGTCCTTTATCCAGGGGTTGGTGAGCACATAGCCCAGATCGTCCCAGTTGGTGAAGTCATTGTCAAGCGAGCCCTTATATATAAGGAAGGTAAGCGCAGCAATACCCGCCAATATCAGCCAGTTGGCATATTTCTTTAAGAAGCCGTCATTAATAGTGCTGCCCGCTACCGCTGCCGCCTGCGGTCTCTGCACTTGCGGCTTTGGCGTCGGTGTGGTGCGCGGTTGCTGTTGTTGACCCTGTTGTTTTTTAGCCATGCTACAAGAATCCGAATAAATGCGAAACTAATGAATAGACCTAAATAGTGGAATTACAGTTCAGGGACGCTAAAAATCTATGCGATAATAGAAAATCGGCAGGAACCCCAACTGATAGGTAGTGTAAAAAGGGTAAGCCACTCCCTGCGAAGCGAGGTCTGAGCTATAGGTTAGCGACAGCACATTCTTTTGACCTGTAACATTTACCAGGTCCAGCGATATTTCATGGGTCAGTCGTTTAGCATTCAGTCGCACACCCAGCTTCAGATCCGCACGGAAGTAAGGTGCGAACCGCAGCGTATTGCGCAGGCTATCTACCACCACCATGTCCCCAAGTGCATTTGATGCAGCGATGTTTACAGGCGAGTACAGTTTACCGCCTATTGATGTCACTTTAAAGCCCCCTGTAAAGGTCCTGTACTTGCCCATTTTCCGCTCGTAGCCAAACAGCAGGTTTGTTGCATACTGCGTATTATAGTCAGTGTTTCTGTACACACCGTCATTGCCCGCTGCCTTAGAATCAAAGGCCGATGCCGTAAACAGCGCGTAGAAACCGCGACTAAATCCTTTTTCCAACGTCAGTTCAAGTCCATAGTTATAGCCCGTACCCGTGTTCTGCAGCGTATCCGGAAAGTTGCGCGAATAGTTCGAGCCCTGGCTCAGGGATGAATACGAAGACCCTTTGCGCACTTCAACCGGTATATTGTACAGGTACTGACCATAGGCCTCCACTCTCATACGAAGCTTTGGTGCCAGTATGCGTTCATAGCCCGTCACCAGGTGGTGGCTGCGAATGAAATCTACATTAAAGTTCTGCATTACCCCCGGAGGGTCATTCGGCAGGCGCGCAAAGTACTGATACAGTGGCTGCACCTGGCTGTGCAGGCCATAACCCGCGGTGAAGATATCGTTGTCTGTAGCTGCCCAGCGCATAGCTACCCTTGGTTCCAGAGCTTTTGACCCATTGTGTGTCAGGTACTGTCCATGCAGGCCACCGGTCAGCGTCATACGCTCAGTTGTGCGTACCTTATATTGTATATAGGCCTGCGCCAGGTCGGTATACCCAATGAAGTTCTCACGTAGCTGCCAGTCCTGCCTTGAGGTGGGATACTGCCTGCTGCTATCCTGAAAATTCAGGTGATACAATTTGTTTTCGACACCATATTTAAGTGTTTTACGGTTGTTTATCTTCTTATTGATGTACCAGTGGGCCACAGTGGAACCTACCGTAAAATCATAGCCCAGCACATCTTTCAGCGAGTCTACACCAAACCCTGCATTGCGAAACACCTTCACATGATTTGCCCATACATTGCTTATTGACTGTGCTACGGTTAGCTTCATAAACGTGCTGCTGTTAATAGTGTAGCCATATGTACCACCTACAAATCCACTACCCGCTTTGAAATACTGGTCCCTGTCCGACTCGCCATATAGTTGCGACTCCGGCGTTGTCAGGTTGCTTACTATCAAGTCTATTTTGCTCAGGCCGCCAATGCCAAAGAAAGCCAGGTCACCCTTCTTCCCCATCGGGAAGTTAAGGCGAAAACTCGCATCCTGGTACTGAGGCACAGACGATGTACCGATCTTAATGTTCATCGCCTGGAATATCTGCAACGTGCTATACCTGTAGTTCACCAAAAATGACGAACCCCGCTTCTTCGAAATAGGCCCCTCAGCCCCCAGCTCTGTGCCCAGTATACCAAACTGACCAGTAAACTCATACTTCTGATTATTGCCGTTGCGCAAACGCACATCGAAAACACCGGCCACTGCGTCGCCATACTCAGCAGGGAAAGCGCCCATAAAGAAGTCGCTGTTAGCCAGCATCTTGCTGTTCAGCATACTTACGGGGCCGCCCGTGGTACCTGGCACATTAAAGTGATTTGGATTGGGAATATCTACACCCTCCATACGCCACAATACGCCCAGTGGGCTATTACCTCTTATTACTATATCATTTCGGGAGTCGTCTCCACCCTGGGCGCCGGCAAAGTTACTCGCCATGCGAGCCGGGTCATTCCGGCTACCTGCATAGCGTTCGGTCTCCTGCACATCAAATGTCCTCGTACTGACTAACGCCATCTCATTGATGTGCTCTCGTTTGTAGGTCACCGTCACCTCATCCATCTTCACCACCCTCTCTTCCATCTCCACCGGCAGTATCACTTCCTTGGCAGATGTAACGAGGATGTCGTTCAGCTTTCTCGGTTCGTAGCCCGTGTAGGATACAGAAATAACCCGCTTCCCAACCGGTACACTATCTATCGAGAAATTACCATTTTCGTCCGTCACACTTCCCGGTGCCGGATTTATATCAGATACCTGAACCACTGCACCCACTAGTGGCGCGCGCGACTCCTTATCCGTCACAGTTCCGCGAATACGCTGCATGCGTTGGGCCTGTGCGGCAACTGTACAAAAAATCAAGAATATAAATAACGGTAGCTGTCTCCGCATAATTGGAATTACTTGATGGAAAGATAGTAATTGATTTGCTGTTTGCTAAATGGACCGCACTTTTCGTCATGTCTCTTTACCAGCAACCAAACGAAAAAAGGGGCTAAAAGCCCCTTTTACAATTATACCCTCTAGTCTTAAGTATCTTATCCGAGATACACTTTCAGCGCATTGCTGTAACGTGCCTTCTGAAGACGTTTAATAGCGCGCTCCTTTATCTGGCGAATACGCTCTTTTGTAAGGTCATATTTCTCGCCTATCTCCTCAATGCTGGGACCGCTATCGCCTTCCAGGCCGAAGTAAGCTGCAAGTATTTCTGCTTCGCGCTGACTCAGAGATTTTAAGATCCTCTTTATCTCGTTGCGCAGAGAGTCTTTCATCACATCCTGATCGGTGTCGCTGCTACCTTCCAGCAGGTCGCCCATAGCCACGTCTTCAGCCTCGTGCACTGGTGCATCAAGCGATGTGTGACGGGTATTGCTTGTGAAGATGTTTGTCACCTCGGTTTCGCTCATATCCAGAATCTCAGCCAGTTCCTCCGTAGATGGTTCACGCTCATTCTCCTGCTCAAAAGCTATAAATGCCTTGTTCGCTTTATTATACGTCCCGATCTTGTTTTGTGGAAGGCGCACCAGGCGTCCCTGCTCGGCCAGCGCCTGCAGGATTGACTGACGGATCCACCAAACCGCATACGAGATAAACTTAAAGCCCTTCGTTTCGTCGAAGCGCTGCGCAGCTTTTATCAAACCCAGGTTACCCTCATTAATTAGGTCACTCAGGGATAGTCCCTGGTGCTGGTACTGCTTAGCCACAGAAACCACGAAACGAAGATTCGATTTAACGAGCTTCTCCAATGCGCGTTGGTCGCCCATATGGATTTTCTGCGCGAGTGTTGTTTCCTCTTCAGGCGTGATCATTGAGATCTTGCTTATTTCCTGCAAGTATTTCTCAACTGCCTGCGAGTCGCGGTTCGTGATTTGGGTGGCAATCTTTAACTGCCTCATATTGAAACTCCTTTATTAATTTAAAATTTTTTACTTTCTGTAAAGGTCTAAAATTAGCCCCACCTATGCAACCCGTATTAACAATAACTTTCCCTTGATAACTTAACTAAGGCGTGTTTCTTCCGGCTTTGGTTTGGTAACTTCAAGATCTTTTGACGCTTTTAACACTAAGGCTCAAACTACGTTCCACTTTCTGCAAATGAAACAATAAAAAAGCGCCACATCAACCCTTATTACACCGGATTGCGCTACAGGATTGGCTCACAGATATCATGGATAATAATTATAACGCTATAATGGGCCTGGCCAACTGACAACACCACCTCGAATGTGACTGCAAAATTAGTCCAATATGCCAAAAATGCTACCTTTGCGCCACATTTTCACGCGAACTTTAACAAAACATGGAAAAGGATCTTTACCAGCACCCTGACTATTATCTTCTTGACGAATTATTAACCGAAGAACAGAAACTTATACGCGATAGTGTTCGTGCATTCGTAAAGCGTGAAATATCGCCAATTATTGAAGAATACGCACAGAAAGCAGAATTCCCGGCACAGCTTATCAAAGGACTGGGTGAGCACGGTTGCTTTGGCCCCTTCATTCCACAGAAATATGGTGGCGCAGGCCTGGATTATATGACCTATGGCATCATGATGCAGGAACTGGAACGTTGTGACTCGGGCATCCGCTCCACAGCGTCTGTTCAGGGCTCTCTGGTTATGTTCCCCATCTACAAGTTTGGTAGCGAGGAGCAGAAAATGAAATACCTGCCTAAACTGGCAACCGGCGAAATGATGGGTTGCTTCGGCCTCACAGAGCCAAACCACGGATCAAACCCAGCCGGCATGCTCACAAACTTTCGCGATGCAGGCGACCACGTGATACTCAACGGATCAAAAATGTGGATCTCAAACGCGCCGTTCGCAGATATAGCAGTTGTTTGGGCTAAGAACGAGCAGGGCGAGATTCATGGCATGGTGGTAGAGCGCGGCATGGAAGGATTCTCCACACCGGAGACTCATGGCAAATGGTCGCTTCGCGCCTCCGCAACCGGGGAATTGGTTTTCGATAACGTGCGCGTACCAAAAGAGAACATTTTCCCTAACATAAAGGGGCTAAAAGGTCCACTCACCTGCCTCTCCAGCGCCCGCTTTGGTATAGCCTGGGGCGCACTTGGCTGTGCAATGGACTGCTATGACACTGCCCTCCGCTACGCTAAGCAGCGCGAGCAATTTGGACGGCCAATCGCCGGATTCCAACTAACGCAAAAGAAACTGGCCGAGATGATTACCGAGATCACCAAAAGCCAATTACTCAATTGGCGTCTTGCGGTACTTCGCAATGTAGACCGCGCCACGCCGGCACAGATATCTATGGCAAAGCGCAATAGTTGCGACATAGCATTGAAAGTTTCCCGGGAGGCGCGCCAGATATTAGGCGGTATGGGAATCACAGGTGAGTTTAGCATCATGCGCCATATGATGAATCTCGAATCAGTGGTTACTTATGAGGGCACGCACGACATACACCTGCTTATCACAGGAATGGATGTCACCGGCCTCAATGCCTTTAATTAATTGGCAAGATATTTTTAGCAAAGAAACGGCCCCGACAGGGGCCGTTTCTTATTCTTTGAATATTTGTTCCGTGTTCTTTCCCCGTTCGGTGATACTCACCTCCCTTGTGGCATGATTGTACTTGATCAGGCCGAGATCCTGGAGAAAACTGAGGTAAAAGTCCACATGTTCATGATATGTAGCGTCAAGTTCCTGCAGGATAGCATCAATACAGTCTGCGTTCGGCTCGTTCACCCTATCGCATCTCTTGCGAATGGCAGCATGCACTATGTTGAAATTGTTCATGGTGTGTTGTTCTTTACAGTGATCCGGTGGGGCTTCGGTCGTAAAACGCGGTGTAAATATAAAGCAAGTTAGAGAATTGTTATTCCGGCTAACATGTTTAATATCACTCAATGCATAAATCTCACCGGCATAATAGCTATCAGACGATTCTACCAAAATATACGAGTATCAGCCGGTTTCGGTTGTCAGCAAATGCCTTTTTGAGCACGAATCGAAAAAATGTCGGCTATCCCACCTCTGGGGTCAATTCCGGTTTGTGAAAAAAAGGCAAATAGTTGCCCGGATTTTTGTTCGTTCATTTTGCATTTCGCACAGAAACGAGAACGGCAAAAAAAGTAAATCGGACCAACCGGACCAGACTCCGCAAAAACGTTTCCATCCTAAATCATATGCTGCAAATACCATATACTATTACATAATTATCTTCCCTTGGGCCTGAAAAATGCTGATCATCAACTTGCTGTCGAAGGTCAACTATCCGGATTGTAATTGAGGCAAGCAATTTTCTTCCACTGCTCACACAACTATAACAAGGCCGTCTTTGGCGGTAAGGCTATAATGATGTTCTTTTGTGCTTGGATTTGACATCAAATCTTATAAACCTTCACAGCACTTACCGTTCACAAAATGGCAGACATCAGGAAATTTGTAGTTATCGTGGCAGGCGGCAAAGGAGTCAGAATGGGTGGCTCTGTTCCCAAACAGTTTCTCCCCCTCCTCAACATGCCGCTGCTGTGTCATTCGGTGCTTGCTTTTGCTCATGCGATACCCGGCATAAAAATCATTCTGGTGGCACCCACAGACCAACTTGATAGCACGCAAACCATACTTAAATCATACGTAGGCCAACTGGATGTAACTATTGTGGCCGGCGGAGAGACGCGATTCCATAGTGTGCAGAACGGACTGAAAATGATAGAAGGGAAAGGAGTCGTCTTTATACATGATGCAGTGCGCCCGTTAGTTTCAGACAAATTGATCTACCGTTGCTATGAGCAGGCCATGGCGTTTGGATCGGCTATCCCCTCTATCCCGGTTACAGAAAGCTTGCGCATGGTAGATGATGACGGAACTGCGCGAGCGCTGGACAGGGAAAAAGTGCGCATTATGCAAACCCCGCAAACCTTCCTTACCGATATCATTATTCCCGCATTCAACCAACCCTACTCCCCCTTATTTACAGATGAAGCTTCGGTAGCAGAAGCTGCAGGCGCGAAAATCCATCTTGTTGAAGGCGACAAAGACAATATCAAAATAACTACCCCAGGCGATATGATCATCGCCGATACGCTCATTAAGGCAGCGATATGATAGCATTGCGGCGTCATATCATTTCGGTATGCTGCTGCCTATTGCTACTCTTCTGTGCCCATGCACAAAACCCGGACACGGGTAGCATTTTCAGCCAGCCCGTGGTCATGGATACATTTGTGGTGCACAGTGGCTTCGATATAAATGCCTTTATCCGCCGTGTTCGCAATGACACCACCTTCTATAAGTCATTCCGGAGCATGCACCTCGTTCCATACAAGGCAGATAACGATATTGTCATCTTTGGGAGACGACGTCAAGACACCATAGCAGGAGAGCACAGCATCACGCGGCAATACCGGTCTTCCCGGTGCCGCATCACCCGCTTTCTGGAACGCAAAGAGCGTGGCAACTACCGAAAACGCAATGGCGACCTTAACTACTACACCTCCGAGCTCTACGCGTCGTTATTCTTTTCTTCCGATTCCGTTTGCAACGAAAACGACGTGGTAGCCGGCAGCCTGGTGCAACAGGATGGCAGTGCCATTGAAGTGAGCAAATACCGCCTCAAACAACTCATCTTCAATCCGGGTGCCCGTATTCACGGCATCCCCTTCGTTGCAGACCGCGCTTCCATATTCGATCCCGAAGAGGCCGAAAAGTACGACTTCCACGTTTCGCTGAAAGATTACAATGGCGAACCCTGCTACATATTCCGCATCACCCCTAAAAAGGGGTTTGAGAAGAAGGTAATCTATAACGATCTCACCACCTGGTTCCGGAAACGGGATTACGCCATCCTCGCTCGAGACTATTCCCTATCCTATCGCACACTCGTCTACGACTTTGATGTATCCATGAACATTCGCACATCCGTTATAGGGAATAAAATATTTCCTACCTATATTGCTTATGATGGCAACTGGCATATATTTACGAAGAAAAGAGAGCGCGCTCACTTTACTGCGCTCATCACTTACTAACCTCTTGATTCCGGAATGTCTGTAACATTGTTAAAAATGACCATAATCACGCACCTTACCTATAGAGTGGCGTAATTTTACAGCCGGAAGTTCAACAAAACAGAAATGGACAACTACAATAATCGTACTGATTTTTCAAGCTACACCGTTATAGACAGCAGGCAAACCGGCGTTTCCGGCGCAGTGTCTAAAAAATTTATGGCCGGCGTCTTTTCATGGATGTTTGCCGCATTGGGTATTTCTGCAATTTTCGCAGTACTATTCGCATCGTCGCCGGCCCTGCTTGAGCATCTTTTACAGGCAACGGACAAGGGGATGAAGCTCTCACCACTCGGCTGGATCATTACCCTTGCACCATTGGGCTTTATATTCGCCATGACATTTGCTTTCCAGCGCCTGTCGCCTACGCTTATGACGGCCTTCTTTCTTGCCTATGCCGCATGCACGGGCATGAGCCTTAGCTTCCTACTTTTGGTTTACACTACAGGCTCCGTTGTTGGCTGCTTCGCTACTGCTTCAATTATGTTTGGAGTAATGGCGGTGATGGGCTACACCACAGACAAGGACCTGACATCCTTCGGCTCCATCCTTATGATGGGTCTTGTGGGCATGATCATTGCCATGATGGTAAACTGGTTCATGCATAGCCAGGCACTTGCATATGTCATTAGCCTGGTGGGTGTTGCAGTCTTCACGGGCCTCACAGCCTATGATGTTCAAAAACTAAAGAGAATAGGTGCCGGCGTGGAATATGGTAACGTATCAGCCGGTGACACTAAGAAGCTCTCCCTCTTTGGAGCGCTTACTCTTTACCTTGACTTCATCAACCTGTTCATCATGCTTCTTCGCGTTTTCGGCAACAGGCGCGACTAAGGCAACCGAACATAACATTTCAAATTAAGAGGGCTGCAGAATTGCAGCCCTTTTAATTACTACCTGGCGGTGCGCCATCGCTACCACTATGTCGCCTGCTTTATCTTATCCCACTGCAGCCCACGATAACTGAGCCATACGTATAGCACCATCATTAGCGACAAACCTGTAAAAGTTAGCTTAAGCCACCAGATAGACACTGCGAAATAGTGCCCCGCAGCCAGCACGGCAATAAGCGAAAAAGTAGCCAACACCCGAACGCCAGCGTCTGTACCTTTCTCCTCTTCAGTGACAGAAAATGGAAACGCCTTAACTGTAAGGTACATCATGCACAAGGCAAACAATGTTACGTTCACTGCGGCTAACACTATGTCCATCGCAGCCCTGCCACCCCACAGATACAAGACAATTGTAGCGATAACGGCCATATAAGGCGCAAAGAATTTCACCCAAAGTGCCTTGAAGGCCCCGGCAAGCACAAAGCCCGGTGTTTCCAGGGGAGCAGGGTAATATACCCAGGCAGCTTTATATTGCTCTGACCGCGGGAGATAATGCATGCAGTTCAGCAACGCGAAAGCCGGAATATAGAGCAGGAAAAGATGCTTCTGGGTTGTGGGGAGCAATGCGATATTCTCTACCAACGAGCGTTTTCCCTGGCTCAGCAAAAACACGAAATATAGCGGCGCGGTAACCAGCGACGGATACAACTTCATTTTGAAGGCACGGCTCCTCCCGGTTTGCAACCAGGTAATTATAAATCCGGCCCGTGCAGCATCATTTTTGTTCGTTGCATTTGCAAGCTTTAGAAACAAGCTCCTGCGTGATGTCCTGCCCCGGCCCGCAACTGCGTTCCCGGAATCACCCATAGATTCTGCCGCAGCAAGTTTTGCCGAAAATGCCGGAGCTAATTTCTTTATCGCTATCCACATACACACTACGGGAAACACTATAGCAAGTACGCTCAGCCAGCCCACGTGAGGCAATGCCGCATCGAAACCCACCCATGTCCAGCAGGCTGCAAGCCAATAAGATGGAAAGTAGACAACCCATTTCAGATCCGCAGGATTGAGTTCCCGCAGCATAGTGCTATTCATAGCACCTGAGATAAGATAATAAGCACTGGCGCTAAAAATGGTGAACACTATCTGGAAGGAGGCGATGATATTTTTGAATCTTGCGGGTGATGCAAACTTCAGAATAAGTACATAAGCACCGTTGACAATGAAAATGCACATAAACACCATCAGCACCAACGGAATGGGAAAGAGTATGGCTGCCTGCCAGCCACCAGCCAGTCCCAGCGTTATCCACCCGGGGAGCGCCATGGGCAATACGGTCCTGAAGACATATACAAACAGGTGAAGCATGCGCGCCAGGAACAACGTACTCTCATTTAGCGGGCGTGGCAATAGGATAAACTTGTCCCGGCTGTCCACCAGCACATTGGCGTAGTCTGTAGTGAGCGAGAACGTAAGCAGGAACATCAGAATGGTGAAGTAGCCGAACAGCCCGAAAACATCATACCGGAACATAAGTAACGGGAATATGCACAGTGCGCCGGCAATAGCAGCCATTACGGTATGCAGCACCAGGTTGTTCTTACTTTGCTTTTTCTGCGCCCGCCCCATTGCCATCGGTTTGCGGTCGTCCATTTTCAACTTCACATCCAGGATGGCCTTAAGCTGGTCTGTATCTGCACCCATTGCACGCCACATCTTAGATGGCAGCATGAGCAACGATAGTAGTAACTTGTTCATTTGTGTCCGGGTTTATTAGGCGTTTCCAAATGCGCTTGCAAATCCATTGGCCTCATGCCCACGATCGCCCATCGTTAATTTTGAGAATATCTTTTCCAGCGAATCATCGCCACCCTGCCTTAACTCATGAATGGTACCGTCCGCGATCACGCGTCCTTCGTTGATCAGTACGATCCTGTCAGACACTTTCTCCACTACATCCATCATATGCGAACAATAGATCACTGTCTTCCCTTCCTGTTTCATCACTTGCAGCAGTTCCTTTACCAATATCACGGCATTCGCATCAAGACCGGAAAGTGGCTCGTCAAGAATAATAATAGACGGATTATGCAACAGTCCAGATGTTATAAGCACCTTTTGCCGCATACCTTTAGAGAAGGTGTCCATGCGCTCGTCCATCTTGTCTGCCAACCCAAACGAGCCGAGCATACTCAGAGATCGTTGCTCTATCACCGAATCATCAAGGTGATACAACTTGCCAATGAAAGTCAGGTATTCCCGCGGCGTCAGCAGATCATACATCTCAGACAGTTCTGGGATGTAGCCTATCATCCGCTTCAGTTCCAGCATATTTTCGCGCATGTTCCTACCTGCTATCAGCACATCGCCCTCATAGTCCTGTATGATACCGCACAGTATTTTCACGGTGGTTGATTTGCCGGCGCCATTCGGGCCTATGTACCCGATTACCTGCCCGGGACTCACTTCAAGGTTTATATCCTCCAGCACTATCTTGTTGCCGTAGCGTTTATTGAGATGTCTTATAGAGATGATCGAATCCATAGAATTTTGAAATATAAAAAAACCGGGTGGTGCTATCCGCTATTTATCCGCGACCGCCTACCCAAAATAGACGCATAAGTTACCACATTATGGCAAGACAAACCTTCTGCTCTCAAAAAATAGCGTTCCATTTGCCTCCCCTAGACGGATGACGACACTTAAATTGCTAACTTGTAGACTACAATTTTCTAATTGCATGAGGCATGTTTTGAGTTTTGTGGCGCTACTGCTTTCAGTAGTCTCCTACTCCCGCAATATCGACACATCAGTACTCAATATAGAAGGCAACAAATACTACCTCATTTCCAGACAGGAGAATGACGGGGTGATCGTGTTTCTGCACGGAGGCGTAAGAAACCCGGCATTCGCGGCCAATCAGCCGTTGCCCACACTAGCTTTTTTACTCGAGGAAAATCCCTACTTCGTCCCGGCGGCACTCAACAGTGGAATGAATGTACTTATCCCAGTGAAAAACGACAGCATGGATTGGATAGCTGACCATGAACATTGTTTTCGTTCGCTTTGCAAAGTGCTGCAACAAAAAAACTACAAACGGCGATTTATTTCAGGCTTCTCTGATGGTGGCACGGGGAGCTACAGGATATTCTATTCTCACGCTGATTATTTTGACGGCGTGGTGGTATGTAACGGTTATCCGCAGTTACAAAATTTCAATAAGACCGTTAAATACGATCGCGTTGCCGACCGAAAGGTGCTGTTTCTTGCCACGACATCTGACAAGACCATCCCCTATGAATTCCTTCTAATAGAATATGCGCTCCAAAAGAAATACAACCCTGATACTTACATTTATCTCGCCCAGGGAGGTCATTCGTTTGCGAGTTATAAAGATGAGGACATGCACGAGTTGTTTGAAATGTTAACTACACTACCGGACAACAAAGAAAACTCACCTGTTCACGCTTACTCCCGGCGCGACAGCATCATTCATTTCTACCGCTTCAGGAAAAGCACGCTCCGCAAATACAACTACGGCCGCGATTGTTACGAAGAGAATCTCAGGCAATCAGCCCGGTCTGAAAAAGATTAAGTTACACCACTAGATTCCATCTCGTCAGCCAGCTGTCGTCCGGTATCCGTTCCCAATGCGCGGAGGGAAGCGATTATGCCGGCCTTTTCTTCATCTTTCCATTTCATTTCTTCTATTTCACTGTAGGTTGCACGTGTTGCATTTGCCGCAAACAATTGTCGCAGCCAATCATTTACCACGCAGTCAAGCACCAGGTGAATACGGTCTACCGGGCTTTCATTATTTACCCTGTGCGGTAGATTTACATTAGTGTACCAGCACTCGCCGGCCCGCATCGGAATGCGCTCACCTTGCAGGTAAAACGCAACATCATCATGCGTCTGCACCGGTATATGGATCCTTGCCTCGCCCTGCTCAAAGTTGAGATCGGGATCTGTATGTTCCTTTATTACACTGCCTGACTGTAAGCGAAGTAGCCGCACCGCCATCAGCGGACATTGAAATGATTCAACCACACTTTTCAGGAATGGGCTTTGAGCCATAAGCTCTGTATCGGCAAACCCTGCATCCCGGCCCAGTGCTACTACGTTGGTCATACTTCCCCCCACCGATCTCAATGGTACCGCGCTCCAGTCTCCTGCATAGTCCCTGGCATTATAGTGTAACTGCCATCCCCGGTTTATTATCTCAACCTCACGCATCATAAGGTCTGCGGAGAAACTCATCGGTAGCTTCAGGTATTTGACAACTGTTTTCATTGATGCTGAAAACTTATAACACAAAACCGACAACTCCAACATTTCCCAACAATACCCTTTGAACTACGGTGTCTGCCGGCCAATTTTGCAGGTGATGACGCGACTTGTTTTCACCCCTAAATTGTTCGCTATTTGTTCTCCACCACCTATCATTTTTAAAATAAAATATCAACAAAACATTGATTATCAATATTGTACAAACAATACCGCAACAATCACATCGCAATTATTGTCACACACCTGGCGACACATTGCATTAATAGAAATTTTATTTAGAATTTCCGTGCTTTTTGCTGACATTTGTGGTACTAACGATGGGTTAGTAAGCACAGTCCTTTCCCGACGCGCACGGCGTGTCGGGATTTTTTTTGCACGAGCATTTTTCTGGTCAGCTAGTAGATAATCACACGAGGCATTCTTTGCCATGCCAACCCAAAAATCTCGCTCGATTGCAAGCGTAATTAATCATCGCTACAACAATTCCCAATGCTTCAACTACACGCTTCACACTTTGAACTTATTACTGAAAGACATTCGTAAATTGCATACTCTAAAAAATCACAAAGACACGATGAAGAAGATCATAGTTTCTTTTGCGCTGCTCGCTACGCTATCTGCGGGCGCAGGTGCGCAATCGCTGAAGTTACCGGCCCTAAGCCCTACCACAAAAGTGGTGCAGGACTTTTCCATGTCCAGCATTGAGCTGACCTACAGCAGACCCTCCATGCGCGGCCGAAAGATAATGGGCGATGTGGTACCCTATGGCCACGTGTGGCGCACAGGCGCAAACGCACCTACCAAAATAAAGACGGGTGAAGATCTGGAAATAGGTGGCCACCGCATAAAGGCAGGCGAATACGCGCTCTATACCATACCAAACAAAGACAAATGGGAGATCGTGATCAATACCGGGACCGGTGCGTGGAGTGCTGACGGATTTCCTAAAGAATTCGATGTAGCTCGTTTTAAGATAACACCAATTACGGTACACGAAGAGGTACAAACCTTCACAATAGGTATCACGGACATTACATTCAACTCTTGCAAGATTGAAATAGCATGGGAACGCACTCGCGTTATCATTCCTGTGAAGGCTGACAACGAAAAGGTAGCAGAGAACAATATTGACAAGGCAGTAAATACTCCATCTGTTCCTTACTTTCAGGCCGCCAGCTACTACTACGAAACAAACCAGAAGACTGATCTGGCTCGTGAGTACGTAAACAAAGCAATAGAGCAAAATCCAAAGGCATTCTACATGTGGTACCTGAAAGCGCGCATCGAGAAGCGCATGGGTCACACAGAGGAAGCTACTGCCGCTGCCAAAAAATCAATTGAACTGGCTGCTGGTACGCCAAACGAATTGGAATACAAACGCAATAATGGGAAACTGCTGGACGAGTTGAACCGTACACGCAGGTATAACCAAATGCAGGATTAATAACCCGGCACATCACACATCTAAAAAGAGGGAGGCCCGTTCGGTGCCTCCCTCTTTATATAATGCTATGAATTTTATTGTGCGGCTGGCGGTGGTGGTGGTGCTCCGCCATCTCCGGACTTCTGCTCTCCCCTGGGCTGCTGCCCATCAGGGCGCGGTGGACGGTTGCCGCGATTACGATTACCTTGTTGTTGCGGCCTGCCTCCTGCGTTTTGCTGCTGAGGCTTTTCGCCGCCCGCGTTTTGCTGTGGATTCTGTTCTCCGTTATTTTGTTTTGGTTCAGACTGCGGGCGTTGTTCACGAGGTCCGCGCTGCTGATTCTGCCGGGGTGAATTTTGTCCTCTATTCTTTTGCTGCTCACCGCCCTGCCGTTCGCCTCCCTGCTTTTCAGGTCGTGGCCCTTGCTGTTTCTGTTGAGGCTGACCACCCTGTTTGGACTGTTGCTGGCCACCACCTTGCTGCTTCGGTTGCCCGCCTTGTTTAGGCTGCTGCTGACCACCACCTTGTTGCCTTTGCTGTCCGCCACCTTGTTGCTGGCCTTTTGCTTGCTGGCCCTCTTTGTTGCCTCCCCCGCTCTTCTTTTTCTTCTTCTTTCCCTTCTCCAGTGCTTTCAGCGTTATCTGTCCTACATCGTTCACAAACCCTATGTCCGACTTTATACTACCACGTGCGTCGCGAAGTTCCAGTTCCACAGGCTGCAGCTCATCCACTTTTGTGCCTTGTTTATTAAGCACTAAAATCTCCTTTACACGTGTAATTGAAAGTGGATACTGCTTGTTGTTTCCCGCAAAACTGTACCACATCAGGTTCTTAAAGATATCGCGCTTCTGCAGGTGTGCCACGCCATTTACCGTCTGCAAAGAGTCAGCATGATCCGGAAATACGGACAGAGCGTCCATGTAGGTATCCAGCTCGTAGTTCAGGCAGCATTTCAAACGGCCACACTGGCCCGATAGCTTCGCCTGGTTGATAGATAAGTTTTGATAGCGCGCAGCAGACGTATTCACAGACTTGAAGTCTGTGAGCCATGTACTGCAACAAAGTTCCCGGCCGCAGGAACCAATGCCGCCCACTTTGCCGCTTTCCTGGCGCGCTCCTATCTGGCGCATTTCCACCTTCAGCTTAAAGTCGGTAGCAAAGACACGTATCAGTTCGCGGAAATCTACACGCTGGTCGGCAGTGTAGAAGAATGTGCCTTTCTTGCCATCAGCCTGAAGTTCCACCTCGCATATTTTCATATCCAGGTTCAGACTTTTGGAGATAGCCCTTGAACGAACGAGTATTTCACTTTCACGTTCTTTATTACGCGAGCAAACTTCCAGCTCTTCGTCGGTAGAAGGATGAAGTACACGCTTGGTCACGTCATTCTCCTTTACTCCGTATTTCTTCAACTGCAGTTTCACCAGCTCGCCTGTCAGGCTCACCTGGCCAATGTCCACACCACCGGTTCCTTCCACAGTGAGCCAGTCACCCTTGTGAAGTATGTAGTTTGTGTTGTTCCTGAAGAATTCCTTCCTGCTGCCCTTATTGAATGACATTTCAATAATGCCGTACGGCTTGGCGCCGTCGTGGAGGGGTAAGGCATTAAGCCAGTCAAATACATTGAGGCGGTTACACCCACCGGTGCTACATCCACCATTACCTTTGCAGCCGCCAGGTTTGCCATTGGCACCTGAGCCGCAATTGCCGCATCCCATTCAGAGAATAAGTTTATATAGACAAACTGCGTTTCCTTTCGTCGTAGACGGTGGCACTTACAAAAAGCACCCCGCATATATATCTACTCACCAACGTACGTTGAACCAATCAGCACCGGAAACGTCAAAGCCTGCTTATCGTTAAAAAATTGATACTAATCTACAAATCTAAGGAAAAATAGTCGTAAGTCGCTGCTAACGAAACCCAGACCCGCATGACGCAGGCACACCTTATTTAGTTGAGTAAGAGGTTAAGTTTTCGCCCTGTTTAGCGATATGAAAGCCATGCTTCTCTACTTCCAGCGACGATTTTGTATCCCACAAAATGGGGTTTGTATGATTAAAATGTATGAAATAAACGCGTTTCTTAAGCTCAGCATCCGCCAAAATGGACATCGTCTCTTCTACAAAAGGGTGTGGCACCTCAGACATGCTCCTACCTTGCAGTTCTCCATCGCGGTAAAATGTCCCGTCAAGCAATGCGACATCAACATCAGCGACCAGCTTTCTTATGTCGGTTTCCCACTTCGACCATTTATCTATATCAGGAATAAAAAGGTATGTCTTGCTACCCAGCCTTATTCTGAATCCTGCGGTTTCAGAATATTCGTCCCTGTGGGGCACACTGAAGGCACTTACTGTGAAGCTTTCTCCCGCTCCGGTAATTTCGTTTGCTGCCATACCTGGCTGCATCTGCCGCAGGCTAATGTTCCGAAGCTTTACAAGCTGACTCCATGGGCCGTTTTCCTCCAGGAAGCTCTTCATCTTTGGCAACACATATACCGGCAATTCCTTTGTGCTCATTACCTCTCTCCCAAACTGAATGAGGCCTGCATAATGTCCGATATGGGCATGTGTGAGAAAGACTCCTTCAGGTAGATAGCTAAATTTCCCGCCGGTTATATCTCTAAAATACTGCAACTGTTCCTTTATGTCTGGCGTTGCCTCGAATAACCACCATTTGTCGCCCGCTACAACCGCCAATGATGCGACAAACCGTCGCTTTGAAGCATCCTTCCAGGCCTGCGAGCAACATCCTTTTGTGCATCCTGCATGGGGATAGCCGCCATCCTGTGCCACGCCAAGCACATAGACCTGTCCGCGGGAGATGGCAGGAAGCAGGAGCAGGAGGCAGAGGATCAGGCGCATGCTCAAATTTAGCGAAAAAGGCCGCATGCCACGACCTAAGAAAAAGGCAGTGTAGACTTTGTGCCTATACTGCCTCTAATGAACGCTCCTGTATCACGACCAGCCTATTGCAGAACAAATTTCACTGCTACATTAAACAGTACTTTTACAGGTGCACCGTTCTGCTTTCCGGCTTTCCAGTGAGGCATACCTGAAATTACACGCAGAGCTTCTTCATCGCAGCCACCACCAATGCCTTTCGCTACACGAGCATTGGTTACTGCGCCATGCTCATCCACAATAAACTCTACCACCACCCTGCCCTCCACTCCGGCTTCACGAGCTGCCTCGGGATAGTGGACGTGAGCAGCCAGGTAAGAGTTTAGATCTCCGTTAAAGGTGGGCATTTGCTCTACAAAGGTTCTTGGCAGCTCGGGCTTTTTCTCCGCACCCATAGTTCTACCTACGGCACCAATATTACCCTCATTGCCAATTCCAATCGCAGCACTGTCCCCTTCATTGCCAGCACCTGATGCAAGACCTTTCATATTACTGGCTTCAGGCATAGTCTCTTTTTCCTCAATCGGCTCATTCGTGAGCACAGGTTCCGTAAACTTCATGGCTGGTACAGGAGGTGGCGGAGACTGCACTGTTTTGGGCGGTGGGGGCGGAGCGGCAACGGCGGGCGGCGGCAACAAAACATCTGTTAGGTCTACTACGCGCCCTGCAATATCCAGGACATTCGAGTGCTCTACCGGGCGCTCAAACCCAACCAGAGCAACAAGACCAAGTACAGCCAGGAACATTATAGCTCCTGCATTTCGTAATCTATCTCCATAATCCCTGCGTAGTTGGTAGCCGCCATAGGTTTTGTTGCGGCCGTCAAAAATGATGTCAAGGTAATCTGCCTGCAATAGCATCTGCTTGTCCATGATAGTTTGTTTATTGGTTCCTATTACAGACGCAGCAACACGCAATTTTCCATAACGGCATAAAAAAGGGGCTGTCCCTTTTGGAACAGCCCCGATCAATTATTGTAAGCCTTCGCTATTAACGGTGCCTTAGCGTCATGATAACGCGGCGGTTTTTAGCGCGGCCTTCTACCGTATTGTTGTCAGCAACCGGTTCACGGCTACCGTGACCAACTGCAATCATACGCTTAGGATTACCACCCATGTCAATGAGGTATTTCCTTACAGCATTCGCACGACGATAAGAAAGAGCGTCGTTGATCACGTTACCACCAGTGATATCCGTGTGACCATCGATCATAATAAACGCGTTTTCGTGCGTGTTCATTTCCATGATAGCCTCTGCAAGTATTGGCAGTGACACTTCGCTGATCTTTGCCTTACCTACTTCAAAAAGGATAGGCTCGTTCATGCTGTGCTCGTGTACCGGCTTAGGATCTGGCAATGGTGGTGGTGGTGGTGGTGGAATTGGACAGCCGTTGTTAGACAGCGGACCAGCCTCGTTAGGACACTTATCTTCATTATCAGTAAGGCCATCACCGTCCGTGTCAGGACAACCCATTGTCTTGGCAGGACCAGCCTGGTAAGGACAAGCGTCATCATAGTTAGGGATACCATCACCATCGCTGTCAGGGCAGCCGTGGAAGTGCTTCAGGCCAGGTACGTCAACGCAGGAATCCTGTGAATCCGGAATACCATCACCATCACTATCAGGGCAGCCATCAAACTCCTTAACACCTGGCGTCCATGGGCATTTGTCAAACCTGTTAGGAACGCCATCCTTGTCACGATCGGCAAACTTGCCAAAGTAGAAGCGCATACCAATGTTTCCGCCAAACGAATTAGCAACAGTAGTAGTTGCATTGCTGAGGAAAGAATTGTAATCGCCCACCTTGTCGGTAAGTTTTGCACCGCTTGGCGCATGTGTAAACATCTGGTACAGGTAGTAGCCACCAATGTTAAGTGCCACTTTGTCTGTAAGATACAGGCTGTAAGCAGGCGCAAACATGAAGCCTACAGAGCTCTGCACCATTTTCACATTGCCCTTCTTCTGGTTAGGCTCTACACCCCATCCTACATTGTAGCCAATGTTGCGCTGGTTCGTAAAATAGTTAGCAACATCACCGCCGGGGTTTGTAGCAGTAAACTGCTTTTCTGTAATTACGAGGTCCGTATTACCCGGTGTAGCGCCATTATCATAAACAGTAGTTATACCATTCGGGCCGTTAACGTGCCTGTAGATAGCTTCGTAGTTAAACTTAGCATCTGTGGTATAGTTGTTCTTGAAACTTGCATTGTACACGATTCCCGCGTCAGCAGTGATGCCGGACTTACGGGTAAACCTGTGCTTATACTTCAACATGAGCGGTATGCTGATGTTGGTGATCTTCGATGTTTCTTTAACTGTGCCCGGCGCAGTAATGATCTGGCGGAACACGTTTCCATTCGCATCGGTAGACTGGTACTGCACCTGGTATTTATCCATAGTGTAGTCTCCTGTCTGCATCAGGTACATAAGACCTGTTCCAATACCGAAATGGCTCTTGTTATCAAAGAAGAAACCTATCTGTGCATTGCCTCCGTATGAAAGGCCGTTATTAAACTTTACGCCGCTTATCGAAGATGAGCTAAGCGCTTTATTATAGTCAAGCACGGCGTTGGTTGTAGTAACGTCATGCGTAAGCACACCGCCCATGAGGTTAACATCGAACACCCAGCGTGGCAGCATGTCATCTCTGTACTTATTCGTTTCCTTCGGGGGCTGAGACTGCTGTGCGAGGGCTGATAACGCTCCATTGGCCGCTATCAACAAGAAAAACAGTTTTTTCATCTATGGAACTTTTAATTGTTGAATTTATTAGTTTTTAATGAACCTTGCAGCAGCCACCTTCATACCATCACTATAGCAATCAACCACATAAGCACCTGCAGACAGGCCTCCAACATTCAGTTGACCAGCGTTGTTTGTAGCAGCTACCTCTGCAATCTGCTGACCCAGCATGTTGTAAACCCTGAAACTGATCTTTCCTGTTACAGTACGGCTCACTTCCATATTCACTACATCTGTTGTCGGGTTAGGGAATAACTTCAGACCGGCAGTCAGTGAATTTACATCAGCTACACCGGTAGGCTTGTTGAAGTAAGTCTTCTGTGTACAGCCATTGCCTTTTGTGATAACCCAGTAGTATTTATTGTTCCAATCTGGATATGGATTGTAGAAGTTCTGGTTTGTCTCTCCTGCCAGTGCAGTTGAGTCAAGCGTAGATGCATCGTCATATCCCCACTGGTACATGTCTGTGTTTGTCTCCTTGCAGATAAACTGACCGTCAAAGAAGATGATCTCTGGTGACTGTGAAGTACCATCACCAACTTTGATCGTGTAGTCTGTCCTGCTAAGACATGTAGTGTTCTTGTTGGTTATTGTCAACGTTACAGTTGCAGTACCTGGTGTATTGAAGTTAACCAGGGCATACTGGCCTGTTTTACCAGTTGCGTGAACTGTAGCGTTGGTAGCAGTCCATGAATACATAGTGTTGTCCGGTGCAGGAACGTCAGCGCCGAAGTTTACTGCTGTAGCATTGTTACACAGGTCGCCTGACGGATGTGTACCGATAATTGCAGCCGTAGGAGCAGCATTTACAGTTACATTGAGCTTCTGCTTGTTCACACAGCCAAAGATGGTAAGATCCATGTCATATACTACTGTGCTTGTGCTGGCAACTGTGATGGTATCATCAATGTCACCTGTGCCGCTCTTAGTACCACGAGTCCATGCAAATTCAGTACCTGTAGTGTAGCTCACCGGAGTGTAGTTGAAAGGTGAACCGCTACAAGCAGTGGTTGTATTGCTTACCAGAACTGGTGAAGGACGAACGTCAACGATCACATTCTGCGTGTTAGAGCAGCCATTCGCAGTTACTGTATAAGCATAAGTAACAGGAACTGTGATGTAAGTAGTGTTATTCAGGTATTCACCCGGAGTACCGCCAGTGCCACTTGCCGGCAGGTTAGAGATACCTGCTTCGTAAGCGCGAGACCATGCGTAAGTAGCGCCTGGTGTAGGACTTGTTGGTATGTAGCTAAAACGAACGCTGTCGCAGATAGCCATACCTGTGTCATTACCAATGCGTGGAAGCGGGTTAACCTTAACCTTCACTATTTCCTGGTTAGCACAGCCGTTAGCAGTAAGTTCAAAACGGTATACAGCTTCGATAACCGTATCTACTGAGCTGATAAGTATTTCACCGATTGTAGCGCCTGATGTAAGTGGAGCTGCAGGGTTAGAGATACCAGCCTTCACGTCACGTGCCCACTTGAACGTAGTACCTGCTGTAGCAGTAGTACCCGTGTAGCTAAACAGTGAGTTAGTACAGATAGCCTCTGGAGTAAGCGAGCTTGTAAGTTTTGCACTTGGCTTCACAGATACAGATACTGTATTGTTTACATTACAGCCATATGCTGAAATTGTATAAACATAATTTACGGTAACAGGATCAACCGTTGTATTCTTCAACCTTTCAGAGATGCTGCCGGCACCGCTGCCGTCTGCATTGCTGATACCCGTTACAGAAGCGCGAGTCCAGTTTAGCGTAGCTACTGACAAGTTTGCAACCGGTGTGTACTCAAGCAATGCGCTGTCGCAAATGTTGATTGAAGTAGCACTTGTCAGCATCATTGGAGGATTAACTACCACCGGAACGTCTTCAGTATATGCGCAACCATCTACCGTCATAGTAATTGCGTAGTGTACAGTAGCAGGAGACGTGGTTGTGTTAGCCAATGTCTCGCTGATTGATCCTGAACCGGATGCTGCAGGATTAGAAATACCTGCTGCTGCAGCACGTGACCATGTCAGTACAGCGGCTGCTGTTGATGATGTAGGTGTATAATTGAATGTAGCACCGTTACACAAAGCTTCCGGAGAAGGATCGCTGGTCATAACCGGCGTTGGGTTCACCACAACCATTACAGTCTGTGTATTTGAGCAGCCGTTTGCGCTCAGTGTGTACACATAAGATACTGTAATCGGATCAGTAGTGGTGTTCACCAATACCTCATTCGGATTGCCTGTACCTGTTGCGGTAGCATTAGATATACCTGCTACGGCAGCACGGCTCCATGAGAATGACGTACCCGGAGTGAGGCTTGTTGGCAGGTAGCTGAACAGTGTATTGTTACAGATAGATGCCGGTGTCAATGTGCTGTTCAGCTTTGGAAGCGGATTGTCCACGATGTGGAATGTCTGCGTAGTACCGTAGCAAAGACCGCCTGGTCCAGGCTCAATTGGTGTAACCTGGATTTCAGCCGATACTGGGAATTCAGTTGTATTGTCTGGCATGAAACCTGCAATGTGGCCGGTGCCAACCGCTGCCAGTCCGATAGAAGGATTATCATTCGTCCAGTGAAGGTCGCCAGGGCCTATCGATGAAACGAAGTTGATGTCCGTTACCGGATCACCATGACAAACTACCTGGTCGCCAGGATTGTCAACAGTAGGCAGTGCGCGAACTGTAACTTCTATTGGATAAGACTGGTCGCAATGTGTGCTGGCATCGCCATGGTAGTTACGAATAGTAAGTGTTGCATGGTATGTGCCTGGCGCCACCAATGGTGGAACCGCGATGTTGAATTCAGAAAGAGGAAGTTCTTCGTCAGCAACGTTTTCAAAGCCAGCACCTTCCGCTACAGCATCCCAGATGATGTCATATGTACCGGGGTTGATGTAGTACAGCTTTGCCATACCATTTCCCTCGTTATACCCCTGTGTATGCGTAACGCTGAATGCACTTGGGCTGGTATATGACGAGCCACCGCCGCCTGCGCTCCATGCGCCGCCGCCGCCGCCGTAGTAGCCACCGCCACCACCGCCGGAAACACCCTGCGGGCTTGCTGCCCCACCCATGCCGAGCGAGCCGAACGAGCCACCTGCCCAGCCGGTATAAGTAGATGGCGCACCACCTGCACTCTGTGTACCACCGCGAGCGGCAGTTGCGTTAAAAGTTTCGCCGGTACCACCTGTAAGGCCACCACCCGCGCCGCCTGCGAAGGCAACTGCGAGGTCCTGGCCGTTACCGCCACCGCCGCCGGCTACAAGCACGCGATCAGAAAGCGCTGTGCCACCAATACGGATATCTGTAGCGCCACCGCCACCGCCGCCGCTACCATAAGCGTAGTAGGTACCGGCACCGCCACCATTGTAGCCACCTGTAGCGCCGGATGGTGTACCATCACCACCCATACCGCCAACATAAATATTAAGTGTATTGCCAGGGAAAACTGCAACAGTACCGCGAACGCGGCCACCCTTGCCTACCCTGTCAGATCCGGAATAACTGTCGTGACCACCGGAAGCACCTGCAAGGTCAAACATCAGGCTAGTAACATTTGATGGAACGTTCCATGTCTGAACTGCGCCTGTGTAGCCGAACATTACAGAGTCAGGACCTACATGAGACAGGTCTGAGAACGAGAGCACCGCATTGGTTACACCGCGACACACAGTAGGGAAAGTACCCAGAGTCAACGAAGGACCCGCGTTTACTGTAAGAATGACATTTAGCAAAACAGGAGGATTCACACCATCATCAACGCTGATTGTGAATACATCATCAGTTGCTCCCACGTTAGGAATATAGTTTACATCAGCCGGAACAAGGCTGCTACCCGGAGTAGACGCTGTCGCTGGGAATCCGGTAAGAGTACCATTTACCGGCGGAAGCACTACGTCCCATGTTATTGTTTCACCCAGATCGAGATCAGTAACTGTAAGCCAGGAACTGATTGAGACCGCCTGGTTATCGCACACAGTCTGGTTCAGAGGGTTCGAGTTTGTATATACAGGTGCCTGGGCACTGCCTAAAAATGGTGTTAGGGCCGTTAACATACCCCCAACCAGGAAAGCCTTTAATAAGCCTCCCGCCCTTGCTTTTGGTCCTCGTCCAACCGATTTCGGGTAGAAATGTAATGATCTCATATCAAAGATAGTTTATGAAACAATGCCGAAAAATACTCAAAAAATCAAACTTATATGCCTGATTTTCCTATTTTTTTATAAATATACGTTTGAGTTTTTGTTACTTTTTTATTAAAGTTTACTCATCGTCTCGCGTATTTAACTGAAAGCCAAAAGCCTACACCTGCAAAAGTGTGAAAAAACGCTAACAAATTGAGTGTTAGCACAAATAGAGAAAAAACTCCTTACATCTACCCCCTACCTTGGTAGGCAGTCAATACCCCCTGGGGATATTCCACCCTTTCCAGGTAAAGGCCGTGACCGGGCACATTAAAAAACGCCTTTGTACAGTCCTGCGCCGCTACAATTGACCTAAAGTGGCTAAGGTCGCGACCGCCACGGGCCACATATAGCTGCGTGCCCACTAGCCCCCTAACCATGCCACGCAAAAACCGATTTGCCCTCACCACATAGTGTAGCTCATCCCCCACCCGCTCCCAGCGAGACTCCATTATAGAGCATTCAGTGGTTTTGCTTTGCCCGTGCCGCTTACAGAACGAATCGAACAATCGATATTCTGGCAGAACAGACGCACATTCTTCAAGTAATTCCCATTCTACACGAAATGGATAGAAATAAGCTCTATTGAGTTTAAACGGGTTTTTGCCGTTATATATCCTGTATCGATAGCTACGCGACAACGCGTTAAATCGGGCATTAAACGCCTCTGTAGCCTTATAGATCGCATTCACAGCCACCCCCGGAGGCAGTATAGCATTGAGTTTATACATGAAGTCAGGGCGCAGCTCGGCATCATTATCAAACTGGTAAAAGTTGCTCGTTGCATGCACACCCTCATCTGTCCTGCTGGCACCGAGACTCGCTATCGGCCTGCGTAGCAGCGTAGAAAGTGCATTATTAATTGAAAGTTGAACCGTCGGCAGCTCATTCTGGATCTGCGAGCCATGAAAACAGGTGCCATCGTACATAACTTCAAGTACGAATCGGAGTGAATCAAGAGACTTCTCCCCGACCCTCTCCGAAGCAGATAGGTGGGACCTCTCCCCAGCCATCTCCAGGGGAGAGGGAGGTGTTTTGTGAGCGCTGTAGTTGAATTCGTCTGACACTATTCTGGAAAACGTGGGCAAAGGTAGCGCCAATGTAGCTATAGTGTTGGTGTTTTTGCCGCTTTGTTCTTTTTCTCCAGCCAGCGGCCAAGGAGACCAAATGTGATGGCAAGAACCAGGAAAAAAAGACCTTTGTTCATCGAATCCCAGAAGTACTCGAAATAACGGGTATACAAGTTTACCAAAAGAAAGATCACGCCAAAATCACGTGCGGTGGCATCCCGATACCTGATTCCCAGGTATATAGCCAGACCAGAGGCCGCTGCCATGAAAATAGAATAAACAATGATCTGCGACTGATGCGCACGCTGCCAACGCTCCAGGGAACTGAAGTTGCCAAAAACCGTCACCGCCCATAACGCAACAAAGAATACAGACAGCGCTATTACATAAGTGAGCTGCCGGGCAAAGGGAAGCTTACCACTATTGCGTAAACCAAGGGCAGCCGCAAGTAGCACCACACCAAACAGGAAATAACGCACCGCATAGTTCATACCGAAAAACAGGTAATTGTTTTCATACGCCGCTGTCACAGCGCCATACCAACCGGTAATGGCAAGCAAGCCCCCAAGCCAAAGCACCGGTGACCGCATAACCGCACCTAGCGACAACAGCGAAATCATGGAAAGCAAAAGAAAGGTAGTATAGTATGTAGCGTCCGCATGCAGCGCTTTACAAACATAAACAAGGCACGTAAGCACTGACAGTCCTCCTAGTGCCATGTATATCTCATAGGCAGAACTTTTTGTACCGCTACGTCGCCGGCCTATATACCAAAACCACAGCACCGACAGCGCTGCAGTAATTCCGGCCACAGCAAGATCGCTCCATGCAAAATAGGCCTTGATACGCTCCAGTAACTTCTCGCTAAGAAATATCGCGGCAAACGCAAGCAGTGTACACGACAGCGCTATGAAGAAAAAATATTGAGCTAGCTGTTGCCGGTCGTTTCTCCGCACAGACATATCTGCCCGTAACCCTGCAGCCACATCCGGTTGCAACTTCCCGGACTGCTCCCAATCAGAAAGTGCCCGGTTCACGACGTCGTATTGCTCCTTATCTAGCTCCATATGAAAGCAACTATACCTGCAATTTAGCACAATCAAATATCACGCGACACAGGGATCGACAAAAAAACGCCCCCTGTAAACAGGAGGCGTCTGGGGTTTATGAAGCAAAACTCATGCGTACAAAGTCTGTCACAATAACTATCGCAACACCAATTCCTAATCCCTAATACCGAATTCCATCCCGATAGCTATCGGGACCCATTTCCTTAATTGGTGACTGTGATATGGAGAGAGCCCTTATTTCCACTGACCGATACTTGCTTGCCATGCAGATATTGATTGTACTTATGATAAACGCGATCAGGTTGTTTTGTACCATTGATATAAAGCTGCTCATCTTCCTTTTCAATCTTAAACTTCTTCTCCCTGTTTATCAGTCCGTCCTTTTCCATCTCAGTCAGCATCTCCTCCGTCTCGTCTGTGCCACTATGAATCTCTATGTCCGGTCCGCCCGAAGAAGCATCTGCGTGTGCATGCCCTCCTTTTGCCACATAGGCGCGCACCATCGATTTCCTTGCACGTTCCATCTCAACCTTAGCCTCTGCCATGGCTTTCTTACTCTGCGCCATACTCTTCTTTACCTCCACATCTATCTCCCGTGTTATCTTATCTACATCAATTGCATCAATTTCCTTCTTTGCTTCGCGCAGTGCATTAGCTATAGTTGCTTTGATCTCGTCCCAATCAACCCCTTCAATTTCGGCTTTTGCCCTATCCATCTCCGCCTCAAGCTTCTCAGAGTCAAACCATTTATCGCCACCAACTGACACTATTACCTCGCGTTTCACTGGTTTGCCGTTTGTCCCCTTCTTGTCATCATCAACAATTATCATCTTGGTAACAGGCTTTTTGCCACCTGCTGTTGCACCTACCTCGTCCTCAGTTTCACCCATCTCTTTACCGGCAGGCTCTATGGTTGTCTTCTTTACCACATTCTGCCTACCGGTACTATCTATTGTTATGGTAGTAGTAGTTACTTTTTGCTGAGCTCCCTTCTTTGATGTTTTCTGTTTTTGCGCAAACGACGGCGTAAAGGCAACAAACATTATCACCAGCGCAGGTACCAAAACTGCAATGACAGCAGCCGACACGCGGCCGTATGGATTCTGTTCTCTTTTCATCTCAATGATTCGTTTTATTCGGTTAAACAATTGATTACTATTTCCTGTAGCCGCGATGGATAATGTGCCGGCGCCGCGGTACGCCTCCAGTTGTGCGAGAGCACGGGCATAAGGTAAAGGACTCGACGAATAGGCCAGCACCATATCGTCACAGCAGTGCTCGCGCTCACGGCGCACTATACGCGATGCAAGCCACATAAAGGGATTGAAAAACATGAGTGCCTCTATTGCAGACTGGATGATATTAATAAGGTAATCGTGCCGCTTTATGTGCGCCAGCTCATGTAGCAGAATGGCCTCCAGCTCATCCGTACCCAAGTCACTCACCGCTGCCACAGGCAGCAATATCATCGGGCGAAGCGTACCCATCATCATCGGCACATTGATACGCGAAGACACAGCCACACGCACCTGCCGGCTAATGTCGAGGTACTTTCGCCAATTCTCTGTGAAGCAGGCAAGCTGTTCCGGCGGCGCCTGCAATCCGAACTTGCCCAAACTGCGCAATTGAAATACACCCGACACAAAACGCACCAACATCAGCAACAATCCCAGCATGTACAGACCAGCAATAACAGGCACATACTTATCCATGTGGGGCAATACTGGTTGCATTAACGCCAGGCCGTCGGGCAGGGAGTGAGCCACTGTTGTAGCAGCCGCTACGGCACCATCAGCCTTTCCGGAGATGTATACGGTTACCCCTTGCAAAGAGCTGTAGTGTACCAACATAGTATCTGCAAACCACAGGAACATGAACACCATTGCCGCAAATGAAAGCAAGTAACGAACCCTGGCAGTAAGTGCAGGTACTGTCTTCAGAATAATGAACAACAACCCAAAAACAAGCAATCCCTGCCCAAGCGAGTAAAGCAATGCATAAGAAAATGCACGTGCGATCAGTGATGTGGTAAGTGAAAGAGTATTCATAAAAATGGTTTTGGTACGGTTTACAAATGGTTACTTGCTCCTCTTTTCCATTTCCTCAAGGTATTTCCTTATCTCGTCCAGTTCCTTTTTGTTGGTCTTGTGGTTGCCCAGTGCCTGCATCACCAACTGGGATGCTGAACCATTGAATACACTATCAATGAACTTCTTCACCAACTGGCCCTGCGTTTTTTCTTGCGACACATTTGCTGTGTACACGTGACTCTTCGTGGTTGCGTCACGCTTCAGCAGTTTCTTTTCATACATTATCTGCATCAGCTTCAGTGTGGTTGTGTAGCCGGCATCTTTGCTTTGCTCCAGCACCTCATGCACGTCGCGCACAGTGCTGGGTCCTTTATCCCAGAGAATGTTTAGGATCTCCAGTTCGCTTTCGGTTGGTTTTATCTGCTCAGCCATATTCTTCCTACGAATTAATTCGTACACAAACCTACGAATATTTTCGTAAACACAAAATAGTGTATTGTCTTTGGCGATATTTTAACAGAAATAGAAGTAGCGACTCCTAAGCAACTTCTACTGGACTTAAATGCAAGTAAAAAGCAGATTAAGCTGACTGCAACCTGCGGAGATAGTTGTCTACTACAGCGCCCTCATCTATTGCGTGCTTAAGTGAATTCTTCGTTGAGAATACGTCCAGGACCAGGTAGAAGAATAGCGCACCTGCAAGACTGCTAATAGTGCCAATTTCATCTGGCAGGCCTACAAGTAAACGAGACAAAGTGCTAGTGGAAATAAACAAGAATAGAAACGTGTTGGGCGTTACTGCTTTAACCACAGCAGATCCTCTCAACCTCCTTGGGACATGCGAAATAAGGAGTAGCTGCGCAGCAAGATACCCCCAGCAGAGCACTTCCATTACTGGCAACCTGGGGTACCAGTCCGAGATAGAACGAAACGGAAAGAACAAAACAACTCTCGTAAACAAAAATGACAAAACAATTGTAAGTAGCACAAACAAAGGAGATTTAAGAAGCAGCTTTCGTTCATTGTTGAAGATTGCGCTGTACTTCTTCGCTGCTGCCTCCTCAAATGCCTTACGCAACGGATAAAAACCCATGGGTCCAAAATCGCTGTGAGCAGCTACAATGGCAGCACCAAGTGCCATGCCCGGTCTGGCTTCCATCTTCTCCTCTACCTTGCATGCAAAATGGTCCAGTATCTCCACTAACACCAATGGGTCTTTAAACCCGCGACGTTCTATATATGCAACCACCTCCTGCAGTTGCTCCCTGTTCAGTGTCACCTTATCCATTGGCAAGATTTGAGTTTAATAACAATTGCAACTGCGACAGCGATTCCTTCAGCGCCTCTACCATAGATGCCGATTCCTTCTTTCCTTTACGAGAGAGCGAATAATATTTGCGCAGACGCCCATCTACTATTTCACTCGTCGCTTCCAGTAGCCCCTCGCTCACCAATTTATGCAGCGCCGGATACAATGCCGCCTCTCCTATTTCCATCTTTCCCTTTGTAAGCTCACGCACGGCACGGGTCATCTCATAACCATACATACGGCCATTGTCATCCAATAGCTTCATGATGATGGTGGTGAGACTACCTTTTACAAATGAATTCTGCTCCAATGCAACAGTTGCTTATATACCTCACAAATTTAGGTATACTAAAAGCAAACTCCAAATTTTACCTCAGAAATCGATTAATAAAGAAATGAAGCACCTCTATGTCCACCTGCTCTACCGGGTGGCCGGTACCAGGCAGCATGCCCATCTGTCCGTTGGGAAGTGCCTTATAAACGGCAAGGGTTTCCTCCAGCGACACCATTTTGTCTCTATCTCCAAGTAAAATCAATGAAGGCTGTGTAATGGCAGCATGGTCCTCAGCTTTCAGCGGATTGTCAGCGCCCAAAGCCAACATCATGTCTGCAGTTTTAGCCAGAACATTCTTCCATCCATGTGCAGCGTGCCGTTTGTGCAGCGTCTCAGCAAAGGAGGGCACCTTCTGCTCTATCTTGTCAGCATTCAGCATCCGGGTCTCTTTGGCCGCGGTCGCTTCATCCCAGTGCCACTTTGTAGCCAGTGTCACAATGCAATCTATTAGCTCAGGACTGTGCCGTGCAAGATACATGGCCACATAGCCACCCATACTATGCCCGAATATACTGGCACGCTCCAATCCAGTACTGAGCATATAGGCACGCACATCGTTGGCAAACAATTCCATTGAAAATAGTTCAACAGTGGGGCGGGCCGCTCCATGTCCTGAAAAGTCAATAACATGTACATCATATTGGGAGGAAAGCAACGTTGCGAGTGGCTCTAATTGGTCGCCAGCCCCAATGGCACCGTGTAGCAGAATGAGTGGCTTCATGAAGCCAAATATACTGCGCTATCCCTTTGGTGGCGCAGGCAAATTACACGACTGGTCCATAACCCGTATCCTGGTCATGTCAAAACCCCAGGCCTGCAACTTATTGGTGATGGCAAGATAAGTACCGGCATCCATAGACGGAGTACGGGAGAGTATCCATAGTGTCCTTTTCTTAGGCTCGCTCACTACTGCCCACGAGTAGTCATCTGCAAGGTCTATTATCCAGTAGTCGCCCCGAAATGGCCAGAAAAACTGCACCCTCAATTTTGCGTTTCCGGAATTCTTCTTGATAAACGCCTTGCCGGTAGTCTGTTTTCCCTGGCATGCTGTGGTATCCTTTATACATGTATTCACTACCTTCAGGTGGCCACGGCGTCCGGGGGTATACTCCGCAGTGACGCAGTGACACCCTTTCTCATAACGTTGAGGATACGCAGCAATTTCATACCATTTACCGGCATAGCGCTTTGGGTCTACATGTGGAACAGTTGACAACTTCTGCCCACGCGCGCTCATAGCAAAAGAAAAAAATGCCAGGATCGAGGCTACTATTTTGTTGCTCATTTTGTCATGGGCTTGCATGGTCTATATTTTTTGAACACGAAGATTGTATGCACGCTCCCCGGCCCAGGACACCCTTACACTATAGGTGCCCTCCGGTAAGGTGTGCACGTCCAGGAAAAGCACCCTGCTGCCGGGCGCATATTTGTAGTGTAGGCGCTCTGCACCCAGCATGTCTAATACTACTACGTCTACCACATCCAGCGCATTGCCATCCAGTACTATGCGCACAGTTCCTGCTGTAACCGGGTTAGGATAAACAAGCAACTCATTGCCAACAAGTGGGTTGTAATTTTCTGCAGCGGCAGGCACAGGGTCTCCGCCTGCAGCAAACGGTGCACCGGGAACTGTATTATTATCTGCGCGGGTGGGCTGAGCCGAAGCGAAACTGGCCCACAAAACTGAGGCAGCCAACATCACGAGTAACCGGAAGTTTTTCATAATTGCTGTGTTTTAGGTCCATCGATAGGTCTGCAATCATCCGCTTGCATCTGCAATCATCCGGTTGCAATACAAAGTTCTTCCAGCCCGCCCACCTATTCCTTACACCGTTGTTATAACACGTTGCAACCTTGCCACATACGCGCTTTAACAGTATAAAAAACACACAAAATCAAAAAGCGGAAAGCCCTGCTCTCTTTCCGCTCTCCGCTCCCTTTCTCGCTCTCTTCACCACTCTCCGCTCTCTTCACCGCTCCCTGCTCCCTTTCTCGCTCTCCTATTCTCCCATTGGCTCCCAGAGTTGAATCTTATTGCCCTCCAGGTCCATTATGTGAACAAACTTGCCGTAGTCATAGGTTTCTATTGTATCACAAACAGTTACACCTTCTGTCTTCAGTTCATCCACAAGCGCTTCCAGGTTATCCACTCGATAGTTTATCATAAAGTCCTTGCCTGATGGCTCAAAGTACTTAGTCGTTTCCTTGAAGGGATTCCATTGGGTCACACCCTTCTTAGCCGGGTCATCCTTGTCCATCCACTCGAAACTTGTGCCGTAAGGCGTAGTTTCAAAACCAAGATGCTTCTTGTACCATTCATTTACGGCATTGGGGTCCTTAGCTTTGAAGAAAACGCCACCTATTCCTGTCACTTTTTTCATATCGTAGTTTTTCGATGATACAAATTTGATAGTTTCCGTTGTCTTTACCGTCATACTTTCGGGTGTTTTCTTCTTTGAAAGCCATTTTTCACACAAAAGTGTGATTTGCCCTAGCCTGACGACAGTCAGTTTTACCAACCCGTGAAAAACTTACCTTCGCGCCAAAATCCCAAAAAAATGTCGCAACTGCCACCGTGTCCTGCCTGTAAGTCCACTTTCACCTACGAAATGGATAATCTGCTTGCCTGTCCCGAATGCGGCCACGAGTGGAACCCGGCCGAAGCCGCAGTAGAAGAAGCGGGCCTTGTGGTAAGAGACGCCAATGGCAACATTCTGCAAAACGGCGATACGGTGATAACGATCAAGAACCTACCCGTTAAAGGCGCATCGCAGAGTATTAAAGCCGGCACCAAGGTGCGCAACATTCGTCTTGTAGATAGCGACCATAATATAGACTGCAAAATAGATGGCTTCGGTGCCATGGCGCTCAAGTCGGAATTTGTGAAGAAGGCGTAGCAGCAGGTACTGCTTGCGTCTATATGGTTGTCACCTTCGAAAGGTCGGCCCCTACTCCTTTCAGCGACGCATACGTCAGCTTGTCTATCTGCGCGCCGTCAAAGCAAATAGCCTGCACTGATTTGTAATACTTATTGGTAAGCGCATAATTGGGTAAGAATGATACATTTTTCAGGGTAGCCCCCTTGAAAGTAGCTTCGTTCAGCGCTGCCTTCTGAAACCTTACGCCGATGAACGTATTGCCATCCAGGCATACGCCCCGCATGTCAGAATATTCAAAATCCACTCCGTTGAAAACACAGTTCTTAAACACCGTTTTCGTCAGGTCGGTCTTTACCAGCTTCGCATCCACCAATTCTGTGTTGGTAAACGTTGCGCCCTCAAGGGCCGATGCGCTGAACTGCGTGCGCACCAGGATAGTCTTATCAAAACTCGCATTGGCAAGGGAATTTGCCGAAAACGTGCAGTCGGTTAGATTAGCGCCATCAAAAACAGCCTTCTGTATGTCGCTCCCATAAAAGGAACTACCAGCCAGGTCTGCACCTGCAAAGTCAGAACCGCGCAAGGCGCTGCCATTAAACTTCCGCCCTCTTGCGGTGACACCTGCGAAGTCGCTGCCAGGCAAATTGCTGCCGCTGAAATTGTAGAGTAAATGGCGCGCCGGCGAAACGGCCTCAATTTTGGGTTCCTGTTCCCGCCCAGTTGCCTCGTCTGTGGCAGAGACCGGCGCTACAGATGCAAAAGTCTCTGAAAAATAGTTCAGGTCCACACCCAGAACCTCAGCAAGGCGGCTAAAAGTAATGATATCCGGAACCGACTCTCCCCGTTCCCATTTACCCACAGCCTGCGGGCTTATAAACAGTAGCTGAGCAAGCTGGGCCTGCGACATATTTGCTCCTTTTCGTGCAGTGGCTATCTTGCCACCTATCATTTTTGCTTCCATTTGTTGCGCCTTTTGTCTTTAGCTTTTTTGACATTGCAAAGGTATCTGACCCAAACCCCTAACGCGTCAAAACCGTCGCTACCATTGGTTGCAACTACGCTACTTCCGGTTGTTTTTTCGCAACTGGCAGTGGCGAACGCCGTATCCGGCACTGGGGAGCGTCTGATTACTGGTCGCTATTTCCCATTCTGTATATTTGACAAACGACAACGCAAATAAATAAACATGTCCATAACCAACGAGGCCGAACTTGCCGGCATGAAAAAAGCCAGCGAGGCCGTAGCCCACACCCTGAAAGAAATGACCGCCTATGCGCAGCCGGGTATGACCACTAAACAATTAGACGACTATGGCGCTTGCATACTGGCCCGTTTTGGCGCAAAGTCGGCACCCTACCTTACCTATGGCTTTCCCGGACACACCTGCATAAGTGTGAACAAAGAATTTTGCCACGGCATACCCTCTGCAAGTCGTGTACTTCAGGAGGGCGACCTGGTGAACATTGACGTATCTGCGGAACTAAATGGCTTCTGGTCTGACAATGGCAGTTCAATTGTGCTGGGACAAGATGTGAATGGCCACCAAAAACTGGTAGATGCCTCTAAAGAGATTCTACACAAAGCGATCCGCAACATAAAAGGCGGGGTGCGCATATCAGAAATAGGCCACCTGATAGAAGCAGAAGCGAAGAAACACGGATACCGGGTGATAAAAAACCTGACAGGCCACGGCGTGGGCAGAAGCTTGCACGAGGAGCCGGCCAACATAGCATGCTACAAAGACCCGTTCAGCCGTGGTAGGTTTCGCAAAAACAGCGTAGTGGCTATAGAGACGTTTATCTCTACCACATCGAGCTACGCACAAACGCTGAAAGACGGATGGACAATGGTGGGCAACCGTGGTGGGTACATGCCCCAGCATGAACATACGATAGTGGTAACAGACGGCATGCCTATGATACTAACAGAAGCAAACGGCGTGTGGAACTAAAGCACTGCTTCATCCTCCAAACACAGAACAAACCGCTAAAAATGAAAACAATACCAACACTATATGAATGGGCGGGCGATATGCAAACGTTCGAAACACTATTCTCAAAATTCTACGACAAGGTTTTGATGGACGACCTGCTTGGCCCGGTGTTTGAGCATATGTCACCGGCCCATGTAAGTCATGTAGCCCACTTTGTGGCCGAGGTGTTTGGCGGTGAAAAGCTATACACTACCCAGGACAATGGCAGCCACGCCCGCATGATAGGCCAGCATATAGGCAAAATGCTGACAGAAGAAAAGAGGCAACGCTGGGTACAACTACTGCTAAAGACGGCAGATGAAATAGGCCTGAAGAGCGACCCTGAATTCCGTTCCGCATTTGTAGGCTACATAGAGTGGGGGTCGCGCCTGGCAGTAATAAACTCCCAGCTCACCGAAAACCCAATGAACACCGACGAACCAATGCCTAAGTGGGGCTGGGGAGAGACAGGCGGACCGTGGGCGCCAAAGGGTGAGTAGAAACTCCCACATTCATAAATCTGTTGCCGCGCAACAATTCGTCACCCCTTACCACCTCATCCAAAGCGCCCCATTCTTAGTCCTGAACACATCCAACAGCTTCCTATCCGCGAGGCTTTCCAGTTGAGTGTCGGCCTCCGTGGGAGTTATTTCCATCAGCTCTGCAAACTCCTTAGTGGTAAGCGTCGGGAAAACCGCAAACAAAGCGGCCCATTCACGAGCGTATTGCTCTTTCTTTACCAGAGGTGCATGCTTCTTTATCGCCCTCTCAAAATTGCCGTAGGATTTTGAGCATAGCATAGTTTCAGAATTACCAAACTGGTCCACGAACATGAATGTAGGAAATCCCCTAACTCCCAGGCTGCCTGCCATGTCCAGGTCTGCCTCAAACAGGGACTTTGCCACGCCATCATAGTCGCCACGTAGCCGGTCCACATCCAGCCCGGCATCAGTTGCCGCGACAGCGATGTGTTCCCACTTTGTGATGTTCTTCTTTTGCAAGAACACCATCTCGCGCACATTCCTCAGAAACACTATCGCCAAGTCATTGCCTTGCAGTTGCGCCGCCTTAAATGCTATTGATGGTGGGTATGAGGAATTCAAGGGATCTTCAAGCCAAACATCTCCATCTATCGGCATACCAAATATCCTACTCACCTCATCCCAATGATGGGCCACATCTGAAGGCTTACTTATACCACCGGAATTGTATCGCCAGTCGGGCAGCAAACCGCCCATGTGATACTCAATCTCTACTGAGTTCCCGTATTCCAGTTTCAGTTTGCGCAGTTGCGGTTCTATTGCCCAGCAAGATGAGCATATCGGGTCGGTGAAGTAAATGATACGCAGCGCCTTCATCGGTGGGCGGGTGAGGGCATTACCGCTGACGACATTGGCTGTTGTCATCTCGCACATGCCGGTAGTGGCATCGCACAAAAGGGGATTACTCGAAGCTTCCATATTTTTTGATTTCTGAGCTGAGCAACTACCCAGAATGACCATCGACAAAAGGAAAAATTTGAATTTCATATTACAATGCGACTATCTCATCGCTGTACTTTTGCATTCATCGTCCTGATTAGTATCAGCTCGTATTAGAACAGAGCAAAGGTCGGACCGTGTATTTTTGTGGGCAATAAGTCAGAAAAAGATGACTACAAATGAGGTTATAGAAGTGAATAATAGCTGCCCCGCTGAGGCACTACTAAAGATGTTATCGGGAAAGTGGAAACCACAAATTTTCTTGCGCTCTCAGCAGGGCCCCATGCGCTTCAGTGAGTTACTACGCGACCTAAAGGGTTCAAACAAGCAATCTGTATCCGTGGCGCTGCGGGAGTTGGAAGAAAGTGGCCTGCTCTCAAAGGCTACAATCACCCAAAAGCCCTTGCACATCGAATACTCCCTTACTGAAAAAGGGAAGGCGATGATACCTATCTTCCACACGTTAGAGCTGTTAACAGATTAGGCGCAGTGCGCCGGGAATTTCTTCGCTGTGATGTTCCGAAGGCAGAAAGAAGCACTACTTTTGTGAGAAATACCCCCTTATGAAGCTCCTTTCATTACTCACGTGCACGGCACTATTCAATGCTATTCAGGTAAATGCACAATTGACAGTTGGCCCGGCCGCCGGGTTCAGGATTACCAGCTACACTACCAGTTCCCCGGACGGAACCAAAATCCCTAAAAATGGAGAAAAGAATTTGCCTGACCTTCAGGCAGGAGTTATGGCAGACATGCCTGTGACCAATCGACTACATCTGCAGTCCGGACTGCTTTTCACCACAAACAGGTACAAGAAGGAAGGATTGACACCGGAGAATCAGGTAGTCAGCGTCTATTACAATATCCGCTCACTGGAATTACCATTATCAGTTACCATAAATACAAACACCCGTAAGCACGGGCATTTCTTTTTAGGTGCCGGCGGTTTCGTCGCCTCCAACGTATCCGGCAAGAGAATCAAACGAAACGAGCTTGTAGCAGTCCCCTCGCCCGGCAGCTATCGCGGCGTACTCCTGGTTCGGGTTCCGGTGTCTGAACAAGATCTGAAATTTGGCCCTGATACGCCGGCAGCATATCGCCGCATAGGATTAGGCGTGGGGTGCAATGCTGGATACCAGTTCCGCAACGGCATGTTTGTTCGTGCACATTTCCAGCAGGGGCTCAGAAGTCAGCTATTGCCACAAGTAAGCAACTACAAAACCACCAGCTATAACTTCGGGCTTATGGCCGGCATCTTATTGGGCCACAATCGCAGGCAGGATAAATCTCCGGATAAAGGAGATCGATAGTTCTAACTTGATCTACAATAAACGACGGTACCAAACGTTAATTATGAAACACGCACATGAAAAAGATGCTCCTCCTTGCGGCCTTGGTGCCAGCGCTATTTTCGGCTTATGCACAAAATCCGTTGATCAACAAGCCCATACCACTGCTGCCGGCGAAAACACTGGATGGAAAGACAATTGACGGACAATACTACAAGGGGCACCTCACTGTTGTGAGCTTTATGTACATAGGCTGCCCACCCTGCATGAATGAAATAGGCATTTTGAACCGCCTGAATGAAGAGTATAAAGCAAAAAACGTACAATTTCTGTGTGTGGCACGCCAGATGCCGGAACAAATGATGCAGTTTAACGAAGACAGCTCCTCCCTTTTTGGAAAACTGCGGAAAGCGCTCGGCGTGCCCCGGATGAATTACTCCATCCAGCCAGCGTGTGCCAGCGTGGAAAGTAAGATGGTGAAAAGCGGATCCGACTCAGATCAGCACATCACACTAACAAGCGAGTGCAACACCATCACAGACCTGTACGGTGTGTCGTCATTTCCTACGGCTTTCTTTGTTGATGGGCAAGGCATCATCAGAAAGATCAATCGCGGTGGCCCACCTAGCCAGCACGACGAAGCGTTCTACGAAGAAATGAAAGCGAGTATTGATAGTATGCTTGTGGAGTAAACTACCTCACCCGCTTCTCAAAGCATACACTACTCTCTACATCTGCATACTGGCCGTAGTTAGGAATTACAGTATAGTTGTTTTTGGTGTACAGCCTTATTGCTTCAGGCTGCTTTTGGCCTGTCTCCAGTATACAGGTTGTGTAGCCCAGCTCGGCTGCCCAATGCTCCAGTTCAGCCAGCACCATACCTGCTATGCCACGGCCTCGCATCACAGGTGGTACATACATCCGCTTCACCTCCATAGTATCCTGCTCGTAGTGCTTTATGGCGCCACAGCCTACTGGCGCATCGCCATCGTAGGCCACTACCACATGGGCTATGTTGGCTATCTTGTTATACTGTGCAAAAAATGCATGATCTTCGCCATCTCTTATAGCAAGGTCTTTATCCAGTTCTGTTACCAGCTTGCGGAAATCTTCATTTGTTGAATCAGTTCTTACGATAGTTATCATAGGGCAACAAAAATAGGTTTTTCAAAATCGTGGCAGATTTCACCATTGCCGAATTGCCGAATTGTCAAATTGCCAAATTATCTAATTTACACCCATGTTCCGCTGCCTCTGTTTACTGCTACTTATCTCCACCGCCACCCATGCGCAAAAATATACGCTACACCCTGTGGAAACCGGAGTAGATGCCTCCTTCCGCGGAATGAGCATACCAAATGATAGTGTAGCATGGGTCAGTGGCAGCAAGGGCCATGTGCTTGTCACAACAAATAGCGGTGCAGATTGGACCATACACAGGGTACCAGGCTTTGACAAGGCCGATTTCCGCACGCTACATGCCTTTGATAATAAGAATGCCATAATAGCAAATGCCGGAAGCCCGGCCGTGGTGCTGCGCACCGCCGATGGCGGCACATCATGGAAGCAAGTATATGGCAATACCGACAGTGCTGCATTTATTGATGGCATCGCATTCTGGGACAGCAAACATGGCATCATTTATGGCGACCCCATCGGTGGCCGCCTCATGTTGCTCACTACAGACGATGGCGGCCTATCGTGGAAGGAACTACCGATCAAGAGCAGTCCTGTAGTGTCCGATGGAGAAGCTTCTTTCGCAGCCAGTGGCACGGCTATCAGCCACCTGGGATTCAAGACAGTACTAATTGCCACAGGGGGCACAGTGTCCAGAATATTGATTTCCGGAAACAGGGGCAAAAAATGGAAGTCGATATCTACACCGATATTGCAAGGCAAAACGGGTGCCGGTATTTTTTCTATTTCTACACCAAATGAGAAGGAATGGTTTATAGCCGGTGGCGACTACACCCTAGATACGCTTAGCAAGAACAACTTCTATTACACTACCGATCGCGGCAAGACCTGGCAAGCGCCGGAAGCTCGGCCACGCGGCTATCGTGAATGTCTACTTGTGGTTAACGACGAAATATGGGCTCTATATCCACGCAAGCATACAATATTCGCCATTGGCCCAACCGGCATCGATGCGTCGCACGACAGGGGAAAAACCTGGCAAGCTTTCAGCGACGAAAAACTCTATCATACGGCGCGTCGCAGCCCAGTTGGGAACTTCATTATTGTTGCGGGTGGCAAGGGAAAACTGGCCATGATCAAGCGAGCTAAGGAGTAGGTGGGCATTCCTACTTATCCACAATTTCCGTTTGCAGCATACATACTGACCACTTAATATTTATTTTCGTTGGCAAACATCCGCCAATGAAACAACTTACCATATCTGTGACCCTAATGCTTCTTTCACTCGGAGCCATAGCGCAGGGCAAAACCACGATAGGAGTAGTACCGTTTAAGAACTCCACTTCTACACGGTATCATTACAACACAAAAAGCAAGGAGATCACTGCCATTCAGGATGCCGTTACGCAGGTTTTCCTGGCCACGAAGCGCTTCTCGCTGGTAGAGCGGGAAAAGATGGACCAGGTGCGCAGTGAGAAACAGTTGCAGCAAAACGAAGACTTTATAGACGGCCAGGTTATCGAGCAATCGAAGTCACTTGGTGCGCAGTACATTGTAACCGGCAATGTATCAAAGGCGCAGGAGGAAACGTCACAGATGCGGGCACCAATAGCAGGCACCATCACCTCCCGCACAGCCGAAGTTGCTTTCAGTATAAAAGTTATCGACGTAACCACGGGCGAGATAGTAGCTACAAATTCATTTACGGGCAACGGTCGGGGCAAAAACTCATTTGAAGATGCACTCGACAAAGTAAAACCGGATATTGAAAGATTCATCCGCGAAAACTTCAAGATAACGGGATCTATTGCTTCTGTTGAAGAAAAGAATGCTGCCGGCGATGCAGTAAAGGTATTGCTTGCTTGTGGCTCCTCTGTCGGCATGCAACCCGGTTACGCATTCAAAGTGTACGAGGCAAAGGAACTCACGGTAGACGGCAAGAAGCTGACACGAAAAATGACGCTGGGCCGCATAGTGGTGAACCGCGTAGAAGACGAAAACTTCTCTGTGTGCGAGGTAACGGAAGGTGGCGCAGCTATAGCTCAGAAACTGGCAGCGAATGCAAAGGTGAAATGTGAAATGATAAATGAGGCGGGCAAATGAGAACGATACTACTAATACTAGTCACCTTCTTATGCGCGTTTTCGGCGCATGCGCAAGGTGATCCCGAACGGCGCATAATGGTAATTCCATTTACAAAGGATGGCGAAGACATCCGCACCGTGCTGGATAGGGACGCCAACCGTCGCATTGCCATTACCCGTGTGCAGGAAGCCTTTGACGATAAAGGTTACACCACAGTCGACTTTGTTGGTCGCCTGAAAGCCGCACGCGACGCGCGGGTATTTACCTCTGAGAACCAGGCAGATATAAAATCGCAGATCATAGAAATGGCAGCCTGCGATATCTACGTAGTGGTAGATGTGGACGCACAGAGCGACCACACCGGCGCCTCTGTAAACGTAGCGCTTACCGCATACGACATAGCTACAGGCAACTCCCTGGCAAACAAAGTAGGCACATCAGGCAAATTCTTTACCAACGACTTTGGCAAGCTTACTGCAAGGGCGGTAAACAACTGTGCTGATGACTTTGTAAACACTATGAGCCGCAAGTTTGACGAGATGGCGGCCAAAGGCAAGTCATTATTCATAGACTTTTCCTTTGCCGAAAACTCCACCGCCAACATGACGACACCCATAGAACGTTACAACAAGATGCCACTATCCGAATTGCTAGAAAACTGGCTGGCAAAAAACTCCATTAACGGAGCATACCATATACAGGGCATCACAAAGCTGAAGCTGGTAGCTGATGAGGTGCACATACCCGTGCTGAAATCGAACGGTGTAGCATACAGTACCAACGAGTTTGCAGTAGAGGTATGCAAGTTCATAAACACCACGGGGCTCACTGCCAGCAAAGATGTAAGGGCAGGTTCTATCTTCATCACCATAAACTAATTGCCATGAAAAATCTATACTTCTGCCTGCTTCTTGCCATGCTGCCGGTAGCGCTGGGCGCACAAACCACGGGTAGTGGTTTCACAATAGGCGTATCAACTATAGACATCGGCGCCAACCTTTCAGAAGCGCAGGCGCTGAAGCTGGAATCAAAAATGCTGCAGGTGATAGAAAAATCGGGCGTGGCTACTGCGGGCTATTCAAGCGGAATATTGCTGAAGCCTGCTATTTCAGTAGAAGATACACGCATAGCAGAAGGTGGCATGCAGAACATAACAGTGACCACATGCGAGTTGACGCTGTACATGGTAAATGCCGGCGACAACATGATAGTATACAACACCATGAGCCGCAAGCTGCGCGGCAGCGGCAGCACCGCAGAGCAGGCGCGGAACAATGCTATAAACACTATGGATGTGAACGATGAACGCTACAAACAATTCATGTCCACATCAAAACAGAAGATCATTGCTTACTACAACACAAACTGTAACAAGATAATGAAGCAGGCCGCGGAGGCAGAGAAGAAGTACGATTACGAAGCTGCAGTAAGTCTTCTATCTGGCGTACCCATGGAAGTGACTTGCTACACCACCGCCAACCGGAAAGCCCTGAGCCTGTACACAAAATATGAGCAGCAACTTTGCAACAAGATAGTAACCTACGCAAGAGGAGAAATGGCCATCGGCAACTACGAAGCAGCGCTGGATGCACTGGCTACAGTTAGCGGGCGAAGTGCCTGCAATGTGGAAGCAAACCAACTGATAGCAGAAGCCGACAAGAAGGTGCAGCGCCACATAGACCGGCAATACAACCTGCAGGCGCAGCAGGCCAGGGCACTGGAGACGATTGCCATGGGCTACTATATGCGCTCCGCCAAAAGGAAAAAATAGTTCACCGCAAGTGTAACCATGGAGTATACTCCACCCCTTATCATTGCTCAAAAAAACTATGGGGGCTATAGACAATTTACTCGCAGAGGCACACACCTTAAGACTTAAAAACCGACTACTAGACGAAAGAAAAATATTCTTGTGGCAAGCCGTGGACGAGGCAAGTTCAAAATCGCTTGTCGAACAACTCTCCTACCTGGAACTTACAGAACCCGGTGCTCCTATTCACTTTTACATCAACAGCCCGGGTGGCATGGTCACTTCCGGCTATGCAGTTTATGACCTGATGCAGTCTATCTCGTCACCCGTATACACCTACTGCATGGGACTGGCAGCAAGCATGGCATCCATACTACTTTCCGGCGGGGAGAAGGGACATCGATATGTATACACACGTGCAGAGGTAATGATCCATCAGCCAGGCATTGGAGGCATGCAGGGAAATTATGCAGACATTGAAATAAACACCCGGCAGATTATAAAGACCAAGCGACTCACGGCTGAATTGCTAGCGGCAAACTGTGGCCAGACGGTGGAAAAAATACTGCACGATTTTGACCGCGACTACTGGCTGGATGCCGACGAAGCGATTGCATATGGCATTGTAGACAAAAAAGCGTAAACCAAGCTAAATCAGGGCAAGTTGTCCTCCTGCCAAGGAGGACCGGATATTGAAAAGCGAAGTCTTTTCGATATCCAGGTGGTTGGGCAGTGGTCGCTCGTCGCACTCCGCTCCCCGCTCTCTGTTTCTACGCTGCCATCTTCATTTCCGGTACGCTTATCACACGGCTGGTCTTTTTCCTCAACAGCAACTGGTGCTCACGCGCCAGTTGCATACGCGCCTCATGCAGGCGCTCTATCTCTGCGTCCATACCCGTTATCTTCAGCTCCACTACCTGTATCAGCTTTGATACATCCAGCACCTGTATAGATGCCAGTACCAGCAGCTCCCGTATCTCCTCCAGCGTAAAGCCCAACTCCTTATACTTGCGGATAGCCCGCAACCGTTCCACGATCTCCTCCGGATAATCTTTGTAACTACCCTGTCCCCCTCTCTTTTTCGGCATCTCTATCAACCCTATCTTTTCATAATAGCGAATCGTATCGCGGGAGAAACCTGTGAGTTTTGAAAGCTGGCCGATGAGCATAGTAAGTTCTTTGACCTAAAATTAGTGAAACTCCACTCAGCTGCACAATAGGCACAATTTTTGTATAATTTCATCCAGACACACCGCATATGAAAAGACTCTTACCCTTACTGTTTATGCTCTTCTCCCTCAACGCTATAGCGCAGGACTATTCCTGCATTATTCCTACCGACACGTCTTACTTTATCAATTCCGATGGGTATTTGCGGGGACTGAGGATAGACAATATACAAGTAGATGGGAGCGACACGCTTTATTTTCCATTCAGAACAGATCGGCGGTATACCGCCACCTGGCCAACTTCTGAGTTTGACACCTCAAAGGGATGCTGGCTGGGAAGTAAAATTGCCAAACAACCTGACGGCATTTTTCGATTTCATACGTTCTGGCTAGACACTGTTTTCGTTAATACGGCGGCGATGCCGGGCGATACATGGGTTTTCTATAACGACACTACGTCCCGCTGGTACCTTGCTACTTTGACAAGTGTGGATACACAGACAATAAAAGGAGCAATTGATTCTGTAAAGAAAATTCAGATCACCGCCTACCTCGGCAGCACGGTGAATCCCCTTGATTCAGTTCACGGTTTTGAAATACTATTGAGTAAAAACCACGGATTCACTTCCGTATTTGACCTCTATAGGTTTCCTTACTTCTCCCCAACGGGCATTGCCTTCCCCGACGTTTTTTCCGAGCAAATCGGCTACATATCACCCGCAAATTACTTCTTCAGACAAATTGAGTTTCACGTACCTAGTCTTCACGAGCTTTATGACTTCAGCGTAGGCGATGTATTCGTAAATGAATACGCCGAGTGGAGTCCTGAGTACCACTCATCCTCCAGAAGTTTCGATAGCATAGTGTCAAAAACCATCGAGAGTCCGACTCGCACAGTCTATGCAACAGAACATCGCGAAAGAGGAACCACTTGGTCAATGTCATCAAGTGCAACGACCTATTCGTACAATGAAGGAGCTGGAGGCTACCTGGCCGATTCGACTCCTGCTTTTCAGTTTACAATGCCGGAGGAATCACCAAAATGGCAGACAGTGTGGCACTACCGCCCTTATGACACTTCCAACTGCACAATAGGAAGCTTGTATAGTATGGAATTCATTGTTCTCTTTGAAGGCTGCCCGTTGTCTTTTAAATACAAAACCGGCCTTCCACAAGTACGTCGTGAAACTAATACACCTCCATCGCCATCGGATATTGGCTGCCACTCACGTACCGACGAGTCCCTGGTATATTTTATAAAGAATAGCGCGCCTTGTGGGACACCAACAGGGGTTCCCCCAATTGATGTCCACGAAATTCAGCCCCGCTACACGGCACTCACCATCTACCCCAACCCAGCCTCTGAAGCTATACACATCAAAGGCATTGACGAACCGACAGAGATATTCGTTACTGACATCACAGGCAGGCGCGTCATCTCCGCCCATAGCTCAGCAAAAGAAACCTCAATAGATATCTCTCCACTCGCACCCGGCCCTTACATCATCAGGGTGAATGACACAAGGCAAACGTTTATTAAACAATAACCGGTGAAGAAATCGTGGCTGCTCTATATTGCTGCGCTGTGGTCATTATTTGTTATTGCCAATAGCGTCAGGTATGTGGTCTTTCACCGTGTACCGGCCTGGCCCACAACGATCAACTATTACACAGTATTGCTTGCCGCCTATTGCGTGTATGCCGCGATACTGGTTTATCTCGTTGCCGGTAGGCGGTTGCAACAGTATGCAGCAGATGCTTCGTCGATATATTATTTCTGCATCAGTGCCGGAGTTGCAATATTCACCTTGATGATGGCAGGCAGCGCGGAAACAGCATTAAGGATTGAGAACTACCCACCCTGGGAGTATGGCCCTTCAAGCTACCACATGACAAGAGCCAAAGTATTAGGGGTAATCCTGGTGACAATACTTTTCTTCGCACTCTCCAGGCGCAAGCTCCTCGTTTTTTACAGTATCGCGATGGCTATCGTTGCGCTAATAGCACTGGAAGGCTATCACAGTCTTGCACACGTCGTAGACTAAAAAAACCGCCCGGACAAACCGGGCGGTACAAAACAGAAAATCTACTCCCCACTATTGCCATCCGCCTCCTAGCGCCTGGTAAATGTTTACCATCGCATTCATTTGCTGCATGCGCGTTTCCACCAGCTCAAAGCGGGCTTCCAGTGCATCGCGCTGCGTCAGCAGTACTTCCATGTAGTCCGCACGGGCCGATTTAAAGAGGTCGTTCGAAATGTTCACAGAACGCTGCAACGCTGCCACCTGCTTTTCCTTCAGGTCAAAACTCTTCTCCAGGTTGCCTATGCGAGAAAGTTGATTGGCCACTTCAATATAGCCTCTCAGTATCGTACGCTCATAGTTATATGCAGCCTGCACTTGCTTCGCATTAGCGTTGAGGTATGCCGCCTTTATCGCGTTCCTGTTCACTAATGGTGCAGCCAGGTCCCCGGCTATATTATACATCATCGACTCTGGCGTATTCAGCAAGAACTTAGGATTGAATGCCTGGTAACCAACACCCGCAGTAATACCCAGCGATGGGTAAAAGCGCGCACGGGCCACCTTCACATCCAGCTTTGTTGCCGACAGGTCCAGTTCTGCCTGCCTTATGTCCGGGCGATTGGCCAGCAGCTGAGATGGCAGACCAGACTGTATAGTCTTTGGCACAAGCTCCTCGATATCGCGTGTCGCCCTGGCCACATGTTGTGGGAATCGTCCCACCAGGAAGTTGATACGATTCTCCGCCTCTATTATCCGCTGTTTTATGTCATACTGCAGGCTCCTTGTCTTCAGCACCTGCGCTTCAAACCTGCGCACTGCCAGTTCTGTGACACGTGTGGCTTCCTTTTGCAGCTTCATTATCTCCAACGCATTGGTCTGTATGTCAATGTTCTTGTTGATAATATCAAGCTGGTTGTCCAGCACCAGCAGCTCGTAATAGGAGTTTGCTATCTCGGCCACAAGGTGCGTCACCATAAAGTTCCTACCCTCTATGGACGACAGATATCGTTGCACGGCCGCCTTCTTCGCGTTGCGGAGCTTGTGCCAGATATCCACCTCCCAATTGGCATACGCACCAAAGGCATAGTCTGGTAGTGGGTCAGGCATTTCTTTACCCGGCTTTATTTCAGTCGTGGCCTCCATAGCGCCGATGTTGGTATATCGCGCCACTTTGTCCACACCGGCACCGCCTCGCAGCCCCACAAATGGCAGGTATTCTCCTTTGCGCGCCCGCACTTCGTTGCGCGATATTTCTATCTCCTGCTTCACAATGTTCAGCTCCTGGTTATTGTTCAGGGCTGTGTCAATAAGTGCATTGAGGTAGCTGTCGCCAAAGAAATCGCGCCATTTGATGTTAGCTGTGTTCGTAGAATCTGCGGAACCTGTGTAGCTACCCGGCACCGACTTGTTTTCATTTTTTGTAACCAGCGTTGGGAGCTTGCACCCGCCGAAGGTAAGCGACATGCAAGCGAGCCCAACACCGTATATTTTCCATTTATTCATTGTGATCATAATTTTCGGTTAGCGGATTTTCGTCTTCGTCCCTTATCAGTTTCCTTTTAGCTGCCAGCGTGCCGAATATGTAGTACAGGCCGGGCACTATTATTACGCCAAACACAGTACCAAACAGCATTCCGCCCAGCGCTGATGCACCAATGGTACGGTTGCCAATGGCACCCGGGCCATGTGCAAACACCAGTGGAATCAGACCCGCAATGAACGCAAACGACGTCATAAGGATCGGGCGGAAACGCACTTTAGCCCCCTCAATGGCAGCATCCAGTACAGAGTATCCCTCGTGGAATTTCTGTGCGGCAAACTCTACGATCAGTACTGCGTTCTTACCCAGCAGGCCCACAAGCATCACCAGGCCTACCTGTGCATAGATATCATTGGCAAGACCCATTATTTTTAACAACAGGAAGGAGCCGAACACACCGGCAGGCAACGACAGTACTACCGCCAGTGGCAGCAGGAAACTTTCATACTGCGCAGCAAGTACCAGGTACACAAACCCAAGTACTACCAGGAATATGTAAAGTGCTTCGTTACCACGTCCCACCTCATCTTTCGAAAGGCCTTCCCAGTCAATACCATATCCACGGGGCAGCGTGGAGGCTACCTCTTCGATAGCTTTGATAGCCTCACCGCTACTATATCCTGCAGCAGGTTCTCCCCTGATGGCCGAAGATGTGTACATGTTGTAGCGGGTAATTTCATTAAGCCCGTGCGTCTTCTTAATACGCATAAAGGCCGAATACGGCACCATCTCATCCCTGTTGTTCTTCACATAAAGTTTCAGCAGGTCATCAGGCAATGCCCTGTATTCAGGTGCTGCCTGCACATACACCTTAAAGAAGTTGCCGAATCGAATAAAACCCAGCTCATAAGTACTACCGATGAGTATAGACAGGTTGTCCATGGCCTTACCAATAGACACACCTTTCTGCATGGCTGCCTGGTTATCTATCTCCAGTTCATACTGCGGATAGTTGGCACTGAAAAAGGTGAATAGGCCGGTAATCTCCTTACGTTTGTGCAGGGCCGCCATGAATTGGTCATTTACCTTCTCCATCTCCTTGTAGTCGTCAGAGTTGGTTTTATCCAGCAGACGCAGGGCAAAACCACCTGCCGCACCATAGCCAGGCACAGCCGGCGGTCCAAAAAATTCGATAGTAGCACCCGGTATATCCTTGGCCTTTTCTTCCAGTTCTTTGATTATTTCGTTTACCGAATGCTTACGTTTAGACCAGTCCTTAAGGTTGATAAGACACGTGCCCGCATTTGAACCTCGTCCCTCAGTCAGCACCTCATACCCCGCCAGCGCAGATACAGACTGCACCCCGTCCACATGCTCAGCCACTTCCTGCAGTCGCTTGGCAATGTCATTGGTGCGTTCCAGTGTAGAGCCCGGAGGCGTTTGAATAATCGCGTAGATCATGCCCTGGTCTTCAGAAGGTATGAAGCCTGACGGCAGCATTTCTGCAATATTGAAGATGCCGAATGCAAAAGCGCCCAGGATACCGAATGTCACCACGCGTCGCGTTACTATCTTACTCAGGAACTTCGCATACTTGCCCGTCACCTTTTCAAAGACATGGTTAAACCCGTCCAGGAACCGATTGATAGGTGTTTTCTTGCGCGGCTTTCCATGTGTATTCTTCAATATCATGGCACAAAGCACCGGGGTTAGTGTTAGCGCCACAAGACCCGAAAGCACGATGGAACATGCCATGGTAATGGAGAACTGGCGATAGAAGATACCAACAGGACCGGACATGAATGCCACGGGCACAAACACAGCTGTCATCAGGAGCGTAATGGCAATTACCGCCCCGCTGATCTCACCAAGCACCTTTTTCACGGCGCCATACGGCGATAGATGTTCCTCCGCCATCTTGGCATGCACGGCCTCCACCACCACTATCGCATCATCCACCACAATACCGATGGCGAGTACAAGCGCAAACAGCGTTATCAGGTTTATGGACAGCCCGAAAAGCTGCATAAAGAAGAACGCACCGATCAGCGACACCGGCACCGCCAGCGTAGGAATGAGCGTAGACCGCCAGTCGCCCAGGAAGATAAATACCACCAGCGCCACCAGCACAAACGCCTCACCAAGTGTATGCAACACCTTGTCTATTGATGCGTCAAGGAAGTTCGATACGTCATAGCTGATCTCGTAGTCCATGCCGGGCGGGAACGATTCTTTCTTTATCTCCTCCAGCTTCTCCTTGATGTTCTTAATTACCTCACTCGCATTGCTACCATAGGTCTGCTTCAATACTATCGCAGCCGATGGTAATTTGTTAAGGTTGGAGTAGATGTCATAAAACTCACTTCCCAGGTCCACATCGGCTATGTCCTTAAGGTGTAGCAATTCCCCGTCAGGGTTTGCGCGCACTATCACATCCTTATACTGCTCCGGCTTGTTATACCGCCCCTGGTAGGTGAGCACATATTCCAGTGCCTCAGACCGCTGACCATCTGCCCTGCCCAGGCGGCCCGGCGAGCCTATGATACTCTGGTTGGCCAGCGCCTCCATTACCTCCTCGGTCGATACGTTGTAGGCGCGCATCTTATCCGGCTTCAGCCATATACGCATTGCATATTGCCGGCTTCCCAGTATCTGTGCATTCGCAATACCTGTTACGCGACTCAGCTCACGCAGCACATTTACCTGCGCAAAGTTGTACAGGAAGTTTTCATCAGCGTGCTTGTCTTTACTAAATATGTTTACGTACATCAGCATGTTTGGCTGCAATACGTTCACTATAAGACCTTCACGTTGCACCAGCACCGGCAACCTGTTCGTTACCTGCTCTATCCTGTTCTTTACGTTTACTACAGCCTGGTTGGGGTCCGTTCCCAGGTTAAATACCACTTGAATGTTGGCCTCGCCCGCACTGGTGGCATCAGAGGTCATGTATCGCATGTTGGGCACACCATTCACAGCTTTTTCCATTGGTATCAATACAGACTTTACTAGTACATCTGCACTGGCACCCGGATAGGCCACACTCACTATCACCCTCGGCGGGGCAATAGACGGAAACTGCGACGTGGGCAGCGTTTTTATAGCCAGTATACCCATGAATATGATCACAAGCGAGATCACAATGGCGAATACAGGCCTTTTGATGAATATATTAAACATCTATTAGTTCTTTTAGTTTGAATTAAATGGATTATTCGGCCTCCAGCTTCAACTTGTCCATTACCTTGGCCGGCTCCTCATATTCGTATTTGATCTTGTCGTTGTTAGTTACCTTACGCACGCCCTCCAGCAGTATCTTTTCACCTTCAGCCAGGCCGGTCTTTATCACAAACAGATCAGGCATTTCGGCCCGCACCTCTATCAGGCGCAGTTGCACACGATTGTCCTTATCTACGACATAGACATATTTTTTGTCCATTATCTCGAATGTGGCTTTCTGCGGGATAACAATTGCGTCCTTAAGCGGAATACGCATCAGAATGCTACCTGTCTCTCCATGCCTTAGCAGCCCCTCCGGATTTGGGAAGGTGGCCCTGAAGGCAATGTTTCCGGTCTCGTTGTTAAAATCAGCTTCTATAGTCCTCACCGCTCCCGGGTGCTGAAAGATATCTCCGTTGGCCATTTTCAGGTCTACGTTTATCACACTGTCGCCTTTTACATTCGACTTGTAGTCCAGGTACTCGGCTTCCGGCACGTTGAAGTACACCCATAGCTGCCTGTTGTCCGATAAGGTTGTCAGCAATTCACCCTCATCTACCAGGCTACCCAGTCGCACGTGAAAGCGGTCTATGATACCATCAAACGGCGCCCTGAGATCTGTGAACTGCAAATGCACTTGAGCCAGGGCCAGTTCGGCATTTGCTTTGTTCAGCTTTGCCTTGGCCATTGCCAGCTCGTTAGGCGCTACCACATTACTATCGGCCAGGCGCTTCGTATTTCTGTATTCTATCTCTACCAGGTCTGCTTCGGCCTGCGCTTTTTGCATTTCGGCCTGGTACAGGTTCGGCATTATCTGGAACAGTGGCTGCCCTTCGTGCACAAACTGACCTTCGTCTACAAATATCTTCTTCAGGTAGCCCCGCTCCTGTGCCCGCAACTCAATGTGGCTTATAGACCGTATTTGGCACACATAGTCACGCGTTATGGAAGTATCCATTCGTACTGCACTGGTTACGAGGAACTTTGTTTCGGGTTCTTTTTCTTTCTTTTCAGATTTGCACGCACCAAGGCAGAATATGGCCAGTGCGCCAATGAACATTAGCTCTTTCTTCATAAAAGGTTAGCTGTTTAGCAATATTTTTTTGATGTGAGCTGCGATCTGCAGCAGAGAATCGGACTTTGTAAAAAATACCGGCGCAGCGCTAAAGCATGCGACTTACAACATGGCAGACAAACTTCTGCCAGAAACTAAAATCAGAGTCTGAATACCCGGAAGAGAATATACCTGTCGTTCGAGATCTGACAGTGCCGGGTATCATCGAAATATGCAGCCTTTTGCTGGCTTAATGCCAGTGCTGTACTCAAACTGTAATAATCAGAGAAATAGTTAAGACCTCCGCTGCACTTCCTGAACCCGGAGATGCTATCATTCTCATCTTCAACCTCCGTATCCTCTACAAAGTCTGTGTCGGTATCTTCTACTTCACCTTCATGTATCGAAGGAACGTCGTTCGCTTCCGTGTAGTCAATGGTCACTCCTTTGGAATGAGCCTTGAACTCAATAGTCTTTTTATTAATAATTAACTGCTTGGCAGCCACGGGTGTGGAGCCGAATCCGTGTACGAGCAAAAAGCTCAAAGACAGGAATATACGGAGCAGCAGTTTCATTTGTGACCTCGAAGGTAAGCATAGAAAATTACCTGTACCAGCTCCCCAAAAAACTATAACATATTTTTTATGAAGCGATTGGGAGCTTTCGGCACCCATGCAGTGCTCGGCTGAATCAAATGGCAGATATGCTACCAACGCATCAAGCTGGCAGGCTTGGCACGCTTCCAAAAATTCACTTACTTTATACTCCGGATGCTAAAAAGACTGGCATACATATTATTTTTCATTACACCCGTATTCGCATGTGGACAAAGCGCCACCGATACGTTTAAGCTCTTTTTTGACCTTAACGTACCTACCCTCAACGACAAAATGGAGAAGAAAATAGATCTCCTCATCTATAACGATAAGATTATTCCGGGTAGTAGCGTTACAATAGTGGGCTATGCAGATTTCCTGGGCACAGAACAGCACAACCAGGCTCTGTCAATGAAGCGTGCTGAAAACGTACGCGATTACCTGGTGAAATATGGGATAAGAAATGAGGACATCAAGGTCTGTGTCGGTAAAGGAATGGTGGTGAGAGATGGGCACAAGAAAAGCCCGGATGGCTACCCTATAGACCGACGTGTGGACATTGTGATGAACAATGCTGCCACCTCCGCACATAGTAAGCAAAAAAATCGCAGAGATACAATACGAAGGGTTACGGCTACAAACATAGAAGACATAAAGCACCTGCGTACGGGAAGCGTAATAAAATTAAAGAACGTGTACTTCCCTGCCGACAGGCATGTAATGAAACCAGAATCGGCCGAAACGCTCGAAAAACTCTATAAAGTCCTCAAGGATAACCCTGCCATAAAGATCAGCATAGAAGGCCACGTATGCTGCATACGCGATGCACCTGACGCATTGGACATAGACACCTACGAACCTCAGCTATCCGTAAATCGCGCCAAGGCCATTTACCAATACCTTGTGCAGCGCGGCATTGACTCAGGCCGCTTGCGATACTCCGGCTATGGCCGCAGAAGGCCGGTAGTAGAAAATGAAATTACCGAAGAGGATGCAGAAAAAAACCGTCGTGTTGAGGTGCGGATAATTGAGAATAACTAAGCTCAATTATTTTACCGGAAAAGAAACCTGCTTCGCCAGCCAGCTTTGCTTCATGGGTACAAGCCAGTTCTCAAGTAGCCCCTTCAGGTCCGTCACCACATTATTGAAGAGCAGCGTATCCTCATCCATATACCCCTTATCTATAGCATACTGTACCTGCTGAAAAGGGAGCATTTCCGCCTTTCCCTTTACCAGGAATGTGATCATCAACCGGTCAAAGAAATTCACATCATACTGGCGTTCCAGGCTCTTTATAACACGTACTGAGCTATCGGTACTGCAACCACTCACTTGCTCATCTGTCTCATCGGCTATAACTACCACAAACTGCCTGAATAGCAAACCCGCCCATCCTTTTACCGGTGCACCATGAGTTTGCCAGTGCGCATAAAAATGATGCAGTTGTTCGTTTACTTCATTCGCTTCCTTTTCTATAAATGCTCTGCTGCTCTGGTACACCCATACGCGCGACTCCGGTGAGAAACCGGCTGGTAAAAGATCCTTCAATTGCTCTTGTTGCATGCTGCAAAATTACCCCATAAAAGCGAAATGACATTGTCAGGCATTTTTCAAAATACTGAGGCCTATTGCGCAATCCAGGCATTTTCTTCCACTACAATAATTGTTGTAAAGCTGAATCATCGCCTGCGACTGTGCAGCATTCTCAGGTGCCCAGTTGTTTTCGGCCCATATTCTTATGATGCTGTTCTCCTCCGCCGGTACATCCTCCAGCAGTTGCAGCGACTGCTCCTGCAGTTTATCTGTCCCTTGCCGCGAGGCATACAAAAACTGGATGGGCGCCACCGTGTTGATAACAATATTCTCGATGGAAGACTTGCCCAATACCTTGGCCGACGCTTTATCCTGGGATTCATCAAATCGAAAATGCCTATCCCAATACTCGCTTGCTCTTACATCAAGCAGCGGCACTATCTTGTCTACTGAATGCACCTCAATTATCTGCGAAAACAGGTGTAGAGATTTATGAACGAGAGCGGCAAACTGCGCTATCCTGACAGTAGGAAAATTCGCCGGCCGCATCCTCAGGAATTTCCATAGCGCGGCATTTATTGGCTTCAGGGAATACTTCTTGCGGAGGTAGTCATATTCCCGCTGTAATTGGCGTGGATAGTCGTCTTCGAAATCGCTGTCCAGCATACCTGCCTGTCCGAAAAACAGGGCCTCTAGTTGCATCAGGTTATCCTTGTGGCGTGTAGGTATGTTTAGCGGCAACGATTGCGCCAGCAAAAGAAGTGGCACTGCATTTGTCTTGAAGCCAAAGTTGGCTGCAAGTCGCCAATAAAGAAGATTACTCCAGTCCTCTGCAGAGTTCTGCAGCAGCACATTCCAGTCTCCCAGTTTCTGCTCCCACCGTTCTGCCAGCAACCTACTCAGCCAGCTTTCTTTTGTCAGTTCTTTCACCGAGGCAAGTCGCCCGGCGCAGGGTAGCTTTTCTCTGCTACCCACCAGGCCCGAATAACGCGAAATGACCTCAGCCGAAATATGCCCTTTCAGTTCCACGGTGGGCATGCCGGCAGCCACGTCATCAATATCATTCTCGTAAACTGCATGCAAAATGAGATTCTTGTATGCCGGATCCTTTTCGTGTCCATGCCTGAACCAGTCACTACTGCGCATGTGCATTTCTACGTTGCCCACCAGTACTGTATTCCCCACCTTTATCCTGGCCTCAGCGAAATCCGGGCCCGCATCGCGGTTGGGCCTTCCGCTGTTTACTACTACCAACGGTTCACCGCCAGTAGTTACTAAACCTACAGTGTTATAAAGATTGTGCTGCCAGAGAAATTGCAGAAGGGCTTCGTTCATTTGTACATCGATCAATAAAGTGAAAGTACAAATTTTTGCCTCAGGCCAACCAGCACACTAACGGAAGCAAATGAAAATATACACTACAAATGCGGCGATGAGCAAGGCATTGAAGAAATAGGTGATCCGGTTAGTCGCAATGTAAAACTTCTTCTCCTTCTTGGATGGAGAGTTTGAAATAAGACTCTTGCTATACAATCTAAAGGTCTTGTAATGAATCGGCTTGCTGCGGTGTTTACCTTCATATGCAGCCACATGAATCTTTATCACAATGAAATACGCAAAGTAGAGGGTCACGAAGGTGATGAAACTTAGCGACACAAAGTCGTGGGTAATTTGAGACAGGTATAGACTAAACATCGGACAAAGTTTATATCACTTCATTAACAAGTTCTTAAGTATACTTTCTTAATGCAACTGCAATAATAAAAAACTGTATTGCACTAACTTAACCTATTAACAATTATTAATAAATAATATAAATTATACTATGTCCTTAATGGCTATTATTTGTTTCAAGCCAGTAATGTCGAACCGTTTTTACAACCTGTATCAACTGTTCAAAACTATTAGGCTTCGTTATGTAGGAATTTGCTCCTAGCTCGTAGCAGCGCGTTATCTCCTGGCGGTTACTGGTGGTACTGAAGATTATTATGGGGATCTTCCTGAAATCGGGCACCTGCTTTAATTCCCGCAATACCTCACGGCCATCCTTTTTCGGCATGTTCAGGTCCAGCAAAATGAACTCCGGCAAAACGCTGTCATCTGCTGAAATACAAGCGTTTAGGTGGTCTAGCAGTTCCACGCCGTTTTCCACAAACCGCAAAACATCAACGAAACCATTCTCATCAAACGCAGCCTGTAATAAAAAACGATCATCTGCGTCATCCTCTGCAATCAGGATCATCAGGGAGCTTTACTTTTCCAATTTTTCTAAAATTAAGCATTTTGGGGCAACGAAAGGCCGATACTAAGTTAAAGCTGGCCCATTCGGGAGCGAAAAACTACCCTTTAGAATTCGCAGCAATGCGAGTAATAGCACGGGAAATACAAAAAAACAGATCGTGCGAAACAGGCCCCGGACCATCGTTATCCAAAAGCAGATCCAGTATGCTATAATGCAAAAATCCCCCGCTGAAACAGCGGGGGACTATAAAACAGATTAATGCTATAATTAGATCTTGAAGTGCGAGAACGCTTTGTTAGCCTCAGCCATACGATGAGTGTCTTCCTTCTTTTTGAAAGCACCACCTTCACCCTTTGCTGCTGCTACGATCTCGTTAGCCAGCTTGTCAGCAATTGTCTTACCGTTGCGCTCACGAGAGTAACGGATAAGCCACTTCATGCTGAGGGATATCTTACGATCAGGGCGAACTTCAGCAGGTATCTGGAAAGTTGCACCACCTATCCTGCGGCTACGCACCTCTACAGCGGGAGTTACGTTTGAAAGCGCTTTTTTCCAAATCTCATAACCGTCTTCGTTGGTCATCTTCGCCACCTTATCAAGAGCGTCGTAGAATGCGCCGAGAACAACAGTCTTATTTCCACCCCACATAAGGCAGTTTACGAAACGTGTTACGTTCTTATCGTTAAATTTCGGATCCGGTGCTAACGGAAGCTTTTTGGCTTGTGCCTTTCTCATCTATGATTAGCTTGAGTATGTATTATTAAATTTATTTCTTTTTTCCTGCTGCAGCAGCTGCGCCTTTCTTATCTTTCTTAGTACCGTACTTAGAGCGGCTCTGCTTACGATCTTTCACGCCCGCAGTATCCAATGCTCCACGTACAATGTGGTAACGCACACCCGGAAGATCCTTAACACGACCACCGCGGATAAGCACGATCGAGTGCTCCTGGAGGTTGTGACCCTCACCTGGGATGTATGCGATAACCTCTACCTTATTTGTGAGACGCACTTTTGCCACCTTGCGGAGTGCTGAGTTTGGCTTCTTAGGAGTGGTTGTATACACACGGGTACAAACACCACGACGCTGTGGACACGCATCCAAAGCGCGGGATTTTGACTTCGTCCGGATCTGCTCACGGCCTTTGCGTACTAATTGCTGTATTGTAGGCATTGCTTACGTTAGTAAAAATTAAAATGGAGTGCAAAGGTAAGGCAAACAATTTATTATTTCAAAAAAAAGTAAACGGATATTTTCCAACTTCTTTTTCCCCCTTCCATATTTCGGCAAAAATACACCTAAAAAAGGACTGTTAATATGTTACGCAGTCTAACATTGGTATATATCCACACCTGTTTTTCCGCTATTTTTGTTTCTATTAGCACAACTGCCACCTAATGATCACACTGCAGCCGCAACGGCAGCCATTAGTAAATAACAAAGCCCTCGCATGGACTATCGGCGTTCACGCGTTGTTACTATTGCTGTTCTTTCTGTTTAAGTATACTATCCCCGCTACCCAGACCTCTGAAGTAGGTGGCGGCCTGGAAGTAAACCTCGGCACTAGCGATAACGGCAGCGGCACAGACCAACCAATGTCAAAAAGCGACCCCTCGGAGTACAAAGCGACAGTGGTATATAAAAGCGTAGCAGTAAAGAGCAGCGTCCCCGAGAATATCGTGCGCTCCACTGAGGCCGACGCACCGGTAATAAATAACACCAGCAAAAAGAATGGCCACGAAGACGCCACCGAAAAAGGAAAATCCCAACCAAGCCCTCGCTATACCTACCAGGGCGAAACAGGAAAAGGAGGCAACAGCGCACAGCAGGATATGCCGGGCAAGGGCGAAGGCAACACTACTGGCCCAGGCGACCGAGGAGTACCGGGCGGAACTCCCGGCGCAGAAAACTATACCGGAACACCCGGCAACGGAACCGGCGGCATTGGGCACACACTATCAGGCAGGCATATTTCTCCGGATAAGTTTGAGGCTGAATTCCACGAGGGTGGCAAGGTCGTCATACATGTTACAGTAGATCGCAATGGCAACATCGTAAACAAACGAGTAAAAACATCGTCTTCACCGGCCCTTACCCGTATAGCAATGGATAAACTCGCTTCAGCTCATTTCAGCAAAAGCGACGGCCCCGAACCGCAACAATTCGGAGACGTAACTATTATCTTTAAAACTCGCCACTAATCTCTGCTATGGGCAATGCGCCAACCTACCAGCAAACGCTGAACTACCTTTATGAGCGGCTACCAATGTTCTCCCGTATAGGGAAGGCAGCGCTGAAGCCAGACCTCTCCAATACAATCAAACTCTGCGAAGCACTCGGAAACCCGCAAACACAATTTCGCAGCATACATATAGCCGGCACCAACGGCAAGGGAAGCGTGAGTCACGGACTCTCCTCCGCACTTAACTATTGCAGTTACAAGACTGGACTCTACACGTCGCCCCACCTGGTTGACTTCAGGGAAAGGATCCGGATCAATGGAGAAATGGTAAGCGAGGAATGGGTTATAAAATTCGTAGAAGTCAATAAAAACCTTATCGAAGAAATTCAACCTTCATTTTTTGAGATCACAGTGGCCATGGCCTTTCAGTATTTTGCAGAACAGGGCGTGGACGTGGCGGTTATCGAAACCGGTCTCGGAGGCAGACTAGATAGCACCAACATTATCACCCCGGTTATATCTATTATCACAAACATAAGCTACGACCATAAAGACCTCCTGGGCGATACCCTTGGCGCCATAGCGGCCGAGAAGGCAGGCATCATTAAACAGGGCATTCCTGTTGTAATTGGTGAACAACACCCTGAAACAGAACGGGTATTTTTTGAGCATGCCATCCACAAACAAACTGCCGTTCATTATGCAGATTCTCTTTGGGGTATGGTGCGGGTAAAACAGGACGAAAAGTACCAGTATTACAAGGTCGTCGATAATGCACGCCGTGAAATGTTTGATATGCATACAGACCTTCGTGGGGCCTATCAACAGCACAATCTCAAAACGATCTTTACCGCCGCAGAAATGCTCTCCCATCGGGGGTTCAATCTTCCCATAGAAAAAGTTTGTAAAGCCCTGGAACAGGTAAAACGCCGTACCGGTCTAAAAGGTCGATGGGATATTCTGCAAAGCAGCCCACTGGTTGTATGCGATGTGGCTCACAACCCCGCTGGTTTAGCACAGGTACTCGACCAATTCAGCCAGGTCGCAGAAGGTACCAAACACATTCTTTTGGGTTTTGTAAGCGACAAAGACGTATCCGCCGCACTTGACCTCTTCCCCGGGGACGCTACCTACTATTTTACAAACGCAAATATTCAGCGGGCATTACCGGCAGAGGAATTAAGCAAACTGGCGTCAGAAAAAGGATTGAATGGCCGATCTTACAGCAGGGTGACAGCCGCGCTGGAGGTAGCAAAAGCAGCTATGAATGAAAAAGACGCCCTGCTGATAACAGGCAGTTTCTTTATCGTAGGTGAAGTTTTGGAGACTTTAGAGAACGCACCGGCTGCCGCTACCACCTGATTACCTGGAGTTATTATCAACCGCCAGCACCGTGCGCAACTGCAGCTCATGAGCCGCCCGCATGATCGCAACAATATTATCCGCGGTCGCTTGCTTATCTGCATTGATCACAACAGTTGGCTCTGCGTCTGTCGACTTCGAGATAGCAGCAGCAATTCTTGGCCTCAGGGAATCAACTTGCACCGGCGTCGTACCCACAAAAAATTCCTGTTTGTCATTCACCGAAACGACAACAGTTTGCTTCGCCTTCGTATCACTCTTTGCTTTTGGTATACTCAGCTTCACCACATTAGGGTTTGCCAGAGTAGATATGATAAGGAAGAACAGCAGCAGGATGAACAGAATATCGTTCAGCGCTGATGAGTGCCCCTGAGGGTCGTGTCCCTGTCTTCTTCTTATATTCATGTATCTGCGGAACTATGGATTACTGTATACTATCTAAAAACTCTGCCGATGCTGATTCGATGCGGTTTACAGCTTTGTTGATCTGTGCATTCAGGTATGCATACCCTACATAAGAAAGCAAACCTATGATAAGTCCAACAGCCGAAGTAACCATCTTGGTGTAGATACCACCGGCTATAGTCTCAAGCGAGAATCCCTGGTGCTGAACATTGAAGAACAGGATGATCATACCCGCAATAGTTCCCAGGAACCCAAAAATTGGTGCTATACCAGCTATGGTAGATAGGATAGATACATTCTTCTCCAACTGATAAACTTCCAGCCTGCCGGTATTTTCCATTGACTTTTCAATGTACTCCACAGGCTTGCCCATGCGGCTCAGACCTTTTTCAAGCACACGGGCAACTGCGGTATTACTCGATTTGCAGGCAGCAATAGCACTTGCCACGTTGCCCGTTTCCATCGCCTGGAGGATTCGCAGATTCAGCGTAGGGTCCACTGCCGACGACTTCCTGATGGCTAGCAGGCGCTCCACAAATATGTACACCATGATGATGGAGCAAAGAAGCAGCGGAATCATCAGCGCACCACCCTGCCAAAGCAGGGTCATCAGTGATATTTGCTCATCGGCCGGCGGTGGCGCAGCCAGGGCTCCCATCGTGGTATCAGCCTGCAGAAACAATATGGATAGTAACGTCATGCAAGAATAATTGTGAACAAGACAAATGTAATTAAAATCAGACAAGGTGTCCTGCCTGCATTGCGTTTTGTCTTTTTTTTAACCACCCCTGTGAAAATCAGGCGCTTAGCACCCTTATCATCTCCAGCATATCTGCGCTGATCGGCGCAAACTCCTTAACCACCTTGGTCAGTGGCGTGTACACCACTTCTCCATTCACGATACCTGCCATTACCTGGGTATTGCCTTTCAGCAGCGCTTCCACAGCAGCATGCCCCAGTCGGCTGGCCAATACCCTATCTGCATAGGATGGCGCACCTCCGCGCTGAATATGTCCCAGTACACAGCTGCGCACATCCAGTTTCGGGAACCGTTTCACAATGCACTCCTGCACCTCCTTCGCTCCGCCAAAATCATCGCCCTCAGCCACCACTATAATGTGTACTGCTTTTTTCCTCCGCTCGTCCGCATCTATCCTGTCCAGAACATCATTTATGTCTGTCTTGGTTTCCGGTATCAATATATCCTCAGCACCGCAGGCTATGCCACTGTTCAGTGCAATGTAGCCCGCATCGCGGCCCATCAGTTCTACAACAAAAAGGCGGTCATGGGCCTCAGCAGTGTCACGTATTTTGTCTATCGCCTCCACCGCCGTATTCACCGCCGTATCAAACCCGATGGTAAAATCCGTTCCGGAAAGGTCTTTATCTATGGTACCCGGCAAGCCGATTGCCGGTATTGAATGTCGTTCAAAAAATTGGGCGGCCCCACGAAACGTACCGTCGCCACCTATCAGTATCAGCCCGTCAATGTTATGCTTCTTCAGTTGCTCAAAAGCCTTATCCATTCCCTCCTCGGTCATGAAATCTTTGCTGCGTGCCGTTTTCAATATAGTACCTCCACGCTGAATGATGTTCGAAACATCCGTAGTAGCCATCTTGAATATGTCGCCCTCTATCATACCCTGGTAGCCACGCCTTATCCCATAAACTCCCAGTCCATGATAAATGCCGGTACGCACCACCGCGCGTACAGCCGCATTCATACCCGGACTGTCCCCGCCGGATGTCATTACTCCAATGTTCCTGATACTGCCCATTTTTGTCTTAGTTACGTACGCTAACAAAGTTAACCGACTTCACTATACACCCCTAAACGGGATTTGAAACGATTGGTTATGTTTGCGCCGGGATGACTAACAAGGAATATCGCATAGACACGCTGGCCGCAAACAAACTGATTCAACGCATGAACGTTCTGTTTCCGGCAACCGGCATAGGCATATGCGTAGGCGTTACAGTAGAATATTACCTGCTCTCTGGTGGTCATCCTTTCTCTGACGCCACCTTGTTCATCTTGCTCCCGTTCATTTTACTTGCGACCGTCTTTGCATGGCGCTCCTTTGTAAGATCAAGCAGGCACTATTTCGATACTTACAAGCTTACGCTCACGGACAACGCTATTGTTCTGGAAGTATCCGGCGGCCCGGAACGTGGCATCGAATTTGGAAAAACCGCATCGATAACCGAAGACAGCGACGGTACCATTACAGCCGTAAGCCGCAGTGGCAAAACGGCGTTAAAAATTCACAAATATGTAGAACACCGCGATGAGGTGATAGCAGCACTCAACGGTATTCGTCCCATAACTCCGGCACCTAAGAAAGCCGTAAGCGGCTTCATGCGCACGCTGGCAGCCCTTTCTTTCCTCGTCTGTGGACTCGTTGCCACCTTCAGCAAAGACACAACAGTTATCGCGGCTGCCGGCTACATCACGGGCTCGCTTATTGCCGCAGGCTGCCTCTTCTTATTGCTATCAAAAACCGCAGAGCGCCGCACAAAAATGCTTGCCGCAGTGGCTCTGGGCCTGCTGGTAGCTGGTTTGGCAGCCGTCTATGTGCTTCGGCTATCGTAACATAAACTGGTTTTATACACGGCATTTGTCAGAATCATAAATGCATGTATCTTTGCACATGGCAATAAAATCTAAGTTCTACGGCGAGGGCCTCACCTTTGATGACGTCCTACTTATGCCGGCTTACTCCGAAGTTCTTCCCCGCGAAGTAAGCATTGCAACCAACCTCACAAAAGACATCCGGATAAACATTCCTATGGTTTCGGCAGCGATGGACACTGTTACCGAGGCACCATTGGCAATAGCATTGTCACGCGAAGGCGGAATTGGCATTTTGCACAAGAACATGAGCATAGAGCGCCAGGCAGACCATGTTCGCAAAGTAAAGCGCTCAGAGAATGGCCTGATCCTCGACCCCATCACCCTGAAACCGGACGCAACGGTGGGCGACGCACTGAAAATAATGAAGGAAAACCGCATCGGTGGCATTCCCATAGTAGATAACAACAACCTGCTCGTTGGTATGCTTACCAACCGCGACCTGCGCTTCGAAAAGAACAACAAGAAGAAGGTAAAAGAGGTTATGACAAGTGAGCGCCTCGTAACTGCGCCAATAGGCACAGATATGCAAAAGGCGGAGCGTATTCTGGAGCAATACAAGATAGAAAAGTTGCCGATTGTTGACAAGAAAGGCAAGCTCATGGGCTTGATAACTTTCCGCGATACCATTCAACTCAAGAGTCATCCAAATGCCGCAAAAGACGGCATGGGCAGGTTGCTTGCGGGTGCAGCCATAGGCATCACTGCCGACATCCTGGATCGCGTAGAAGCCCTGAGGGCTGCAGGTGTAGACGTGATAACGCTGGATAGCGCTCACGGCCACTCCAAAGGTGTGATAGACGCTGTAAAGAACGTAAAAAAGAACTTTAAGACATTACCGGTAATAGCAGGCAACGTGGCCACCGCCGCAGGCGCTAAAGCCCTTGCAGCAGCTGGCGCTGACGCGGTGAAGGTGGGCGTAGGCCCGGGTTCCATTTGCACTACCCGCGTGGTAACGGGCGCAGGCGCACCGCAGCTCACAGCAATAATGGAAGCGGCCACTGCCCTGAAAAAGACAGGCGTACCCGTAATAGCAGATGGCGGTATCCGCTACACAGGCGATATGGTAAAGGCCATAGCAGCGGGCGCATCCTGCGTAATGGCAGGTAGCATTTTTGCAGGTACAGAAGAGAGCCCCGGCGAAACCATCATCTACGAGGGCAGGAAGTTTAAGTCTTACCGCGGCATGGGTTCTGTAGAGGCCATGCAGGAAGGCTCAAAAGACCGCTACTTCCAGGATATGGAGGCAGACATCAAGAAACTGGTACCGGAAGGCATAGTAGGCCGCGTGCCTTACAAGGGCCAACTGGCAGAAGTGGTGCAGCAGTTCGTAGGTGGTCTCCGTGCGGGCATGGGCTACTGCGGTGCAAAGGACATCCCTACCCTGCAAAACGAATCACAGTTCGTACGCATTACACCCGCCAGCATGGCAGAAAGCCACCCGCACGATATTGTGATAACGAAAGAAGCGCCGAATTATAGTAGGTAGGCTGAACTAGTTAATAATACATTGAGCGCTCCCGTTTGGGGGCGCTTTCTTTTTTGTTATACCCACAGCAACTAGGCATATACCCTCAAAAAACACATTGCATCTGCGATATTTTGTACATTTAAGACTAAACGTCCCGAAATATGTCCTTCAATCGCAGAAACTTCATCAGGTCAGCATCGCTGCTGGCAGCACTCACAGCCGGCGAGATAAAATCATGGGCTGCCTCCTCTGCCCAGGTAACTGCCGATGGCAAAGACATACCCGCTGACGACGAAGCATTCTGGAGAAGTGTGCGTGCCATGTTCCCGCTGTCAAAGGACCTTACCTACCTCAACAACGGCACATTCGGCCCTTCCCCCTACCCTGTCATTGAGGCTACGCGAAACGGCATGATGGAAAACGACACCCACGGCCAGTATGGCAACTGGGACAAGACCGCACAGCGGCTGGCAAAATTCGTAGGTGCCGATGAAGAGGAAATTGTCCTTACCCACAACGTAACAGACGGCATCAACATCGGCTGCTGGGGCATTCCACTGCAAAAAGGCGACGAAGTAATAATCACTACGCACGAGCACATGGGTAATGCCATGCCGTGGATGAACCGCCAGAAACTACATGGCATCGTCATAAAAAAGTATACTCCGGCATCGACTGCAGCAGAAACGCTCAACAGGATAAACGCACTGATAACTAAAAAGACAAGGGCCATAGCCACCCCGCACATACCATGCACACAAGGGCAGATAATCCCAATAAAGGAAGTTTGTAAGCTGGCCCGCGACAAGGGTATCTTTTCGATCATCGATGGTGCCCATGGTCCGGGCATGATCCACCTTGACCTGCACGATATGGGTTGCGACACCTACGCTACCTGTTCTCACAAATGGATGCTTGGCCCCAAGGGCACCGGCTTCCTTTATGTGCGCAAAGACTTCCAGGACACGCTGCAGCCATATACGGTTGGCGCAGGCAGCGGCAACGACAAATGGGATCTGATGACCGACCCGGTAACCCTCGGCGGGTACACACCTAATGCACACCGCTACTATGCCGGCACACAGTCTAATGGATTGTATACCGGCGTGATCGCCGCCATAGATTTTATTGAAGGTCTTGGTGCAGAGAACGTCTACAACCGGGTAAAATACCTGGGCAAATACACGCAGGATCGTCTTCTTTCCTTCGGTGATAAGATTGAGCTACTCACACCTACCGAGGAGCGTTCCCGCGCCGGCGTTAACGGTTTCCGCATAAAGGGGATGGAGTACTCAAAGTTCTATAGCATGTGCTCTGAGAATAAGATCAGGATACGAGGCGTTAATGAAAACGGCCTCAATTCGCTGCGTGTATCCACCCACATTTACAATAGTCCGGAAGAAGTGGAGCAACTAATGGAAGTAGTGAAGAAGGCAGTCGCATAGCCTGACGTCTAAGCCTTCGTCAGGCTCACGATTTCATGTATTATGTCATCCATCTCCTTCAGTTTCTCTTGCAGGCTCTTGAGCACCTGTGCCCTGGTCTCAGGGTCGGTGTCGTCTTCCTGCAGGTAAGATGCTATGCTCATTATGGTAGTAAGCGGTCCGCGCAGCTTGTGCGACTGCACCCAGGCTATGTCGCGCAGTCGTTCATTGTTACGTTCCAGCGTATCAATCATTTGCAGATACTCAGTGATGTCGGTACGAAAGCAGCTTACACCCACTATCACACCTTCCTGCGTTCTTATCGGCCTGAAACGAACCTTTACGTCTGGCGCCTCTCCTTCCCTGGCTAGCCCCTTACCTGCATACTCTTTGTGCTGCCCGCTAAATGCAGTATCATAGCCGTCCTTTAGTAGCGCATAATAGTTGGGCGCAAATGCGGCAAGAGGTTCCGGAGCACCTACCACCGGACGCGTGCCCGTAAGTCGCAAAATATGATCAGCATAAGCCTTGTTAAACGCGAGGAGATTGTATTGCGCATCCACCGACCACAAAAAGTCGTCAGTATTCTCAATTAACGCAATAAAATTCAGTTCATCCTTCCTGCTCTTCCGCTCCAGTGACCGATATTTCCGCCTGTGCTTTTTGAGAAAATCGTAAGTGATAGCTGCTATACAAGCTGCTATCACAAGACTGAGGACAAGAATCACATTCTCAAGGCGCTTTATCTTCACATCCTTTTCCAGGGAAATGATCTGCTTTTCATGGCCCTTCCGGTCTACGCCAGATTTGAGATCATTCTTTATCAGCCGATTGGTAGAAATGTATTTGCGCTGTTTCAGGGTGTCATAGGTTCGCATCATCTGCATTGCCGCTGGCAAGTTACTCGTAGCTTCATAATATGCCGTGTACACAGCCGCCCTACGCAGATCGAATTCATTATTATCCTCCTTTGGCCACCGACTACGAAGTACATTATCTATGCTATCATAGCGCATCAGCATACGCCTACCACCTGCTGCATCTCCTTGTTTTATCAGTAGGTCAGCCAGTTTCAACGTGGTAAACTGCCGATCCCGAATATTACGGTCAATTGATTCGCCCAGAGAAATACCCGCCTCATAATAGTGTCGCGCAGAGTCAAATTGGTTGGCACTCGCATATTCAGTCCCCAGGTTACCATATATCACCGCCCTGGCTTCATCCCATTTCGTCTCATCAGGCTTCGCTACCTTATCTATAAACTTAAGCGCCGCATAAAAATAATACCTGGAACTGTCACCGACATGTGCATGGCAATATGCAAGGCCAATGTTTGATAATATTTCCTGCTTGCGAAATGTCACCTCATCGTTACCGTCGTCGCACTTCTCGCTAATGTTAAATGCTTCAAGAAATAGCCTTGCCGATGCCAGGTAGTTTTCCTCCCTGAAGTATACCATTGCAATACGATACACGTACATAAACTCGTTGCATGGCGAGCCACCGTCCAGCGCAATCTCTTTTGCTATTGCATAATCCTCAAATGCTCTGTCATAATACTCCAGTACGTAGTTGGCATTCGCACGATGCATGTACGCGCGAAAAAGAAACTCCTTTTTTGCAGGCATCTCGCCGGAGACAAAAAGGCCAAGGGCGCTGTCTGCATAGGCTAGTGCACGGGTGTCATTCTGAAGCCCGCCATGATACAAGTCATATTTTTCAAAATAGTAAAATAGTCTGTCCGGCACAGAAAACTCCATACCCTTCACAGCGCTATCAAGGAAGGCCATAGCAGATTCCGCAGTTTCTACTTCCGCCATTTCATGCACGCGTTGGCATAACGCCAACATGGCACTGCTGGGCTCGCTTTGCGGCAGTGACCTTTCACATCCGCTTGCCAAAAGACCAAACAAAAGAATAACCAAGCACCTGTAGAGGGGATGTGCTTTCATGTCGGGCTATGCAACTTGTGCGCCTAAATGCTGAACAATAGTGTTAATAGACTCGGCCGTAAATGGTTTTGACAGATAGCCCGCAATAAGACTGCTGCTACGAGCACGCTCCCTATCTGCAGGGCTTATCGACGATGATAATATCCACAACTGCACCCCTCGTTTCTTTACCTCGCTCAGTTCCTGCCAGCTATCCAGAAAGGCCCAACCGTCCATTGTCGGCATATAAATATCGAGTAAAACAACCAGGGGTTTTCCATGCTCCCGGTCGGCATCATCCATATCTTTCAAGAATTCAAACGCCTGCCCCCCATCGGTGAATTGGCTTACCGATGCACCTGGCAACAACTTCTGAATTATCCTACCCACAAGCAGATTATTGACAGATACATCATCCACTAGAACAAACCTGAAATTTTCACTCATATACACGGCTTAGCAATCCGTTCAAATCTACAAAATATGCACTGGTTTTACTTAACATTGCATGAACGAAATGGCCGACAAGAAAATTATAGCAATTTGCGGAAGCACGCGCACCAGCTCTGTCAATCTGTCACTCATACATGCAATTGCTGATATGGGGCGCGGAGCATACGATGTAGATATCTACGATGAAATTGCAAACTTGCCTCAATTCAACCCCGACCTGGAACCCGGAAATACTCCGGGGGCCATTGCAGCATTCCGTCATCGGCTCAGGGCTGCTGATTACATCCTGATATCCACGCCTGAATATGCTATGGGCGTCCCTGGCGCACTCAAAAATGCAATAGACTGGACCGTATCTTCCTGCGAGTTCAGCAAAAAGCCCACTGCGCTCATCACTGCTTCTTCACTTGGTCACAAGGGGCACGCCTCGCTGCTGGAGACACTCAGGGTTATCGAAGCAAATATTACCGAAGACACTCAGTTAGTTATCTCTTACGCTAAAACGAAAATTGGCGACAACAAGATCAATGACGCCAATATAGAGGCCCAGGTAATTTCGGTGATGAACGCGCTGCTGCAACTTCCAATGGTACAAACCGAGCTGTATTAGATCCGCTATCTGCAACTAAGTTGAAACTCCGCATGAGAGCGCCGACAGATTTTGTGTGACCGGATAAAACGCTGTCCACGTGTGTGCTCTTAACTGCCTGAATCGATAGAAATCCAGCTCGCCGATTACCTCTTGGTCCTTTTCCCAAAATGATCCAAACGGAAAATCGTGGCACTGTTTTGTACTTTAGCAAAAAGCACCCGGTTTAGGTGATGCCTGATCGGGAGCTATCTTCTTTATTTGCACAAAGACTGTCAATGAAAAAAATTACCGCAATAGCCGGTCTGCTTGTAGCCTTTGCATCCTGCAACAGCGATATAAAAAAAATTGAACAAAAACATGCTCCAAAACTCGATAGTGTGCTCAGCGCCTATTGGGAAGAACGACTGCAATTGTTCCCCATTGAGGCCACCGGTTACGGCGATAATCGCTATAACGACCGCATGACCATAACAATAGCCCAGGGCTTCCGCGACAGCCTTGGTCGCTTTTATCAAAAATACCTGGATGCAGCACAGGCAATAGATACGACCGGAATGTCAGACGACAACAAACTCAGTCTGCAACTGCTATCCTATGAAATGACTATGGGTCTGGAAGGGCTGAAGTTTCCCACGCACCTCATGCCCATTAACCAGTTCTGGGGTTTCACGCTCGATTTGCCACAACTCGGTTCCGGCAGCGGCAATCAGCCGTTCAAAACTGTTGCGGATTATGATAACTGGCTCAAACGCATTTCAGTATTCCCCGCCTGGGCCGACACCGCGATCCGCAATATGCGATTGGGCATTGACATGGGATGGGTGCTTCCCAAAACCCTTGTCAAAAAGGTACTGCCTCAGCTTCGTGATGTCGTTGTAGCAAATGATACCACCAGCATTTTTTATGGCCCCATAAAGTCAATGCCAGCAGACTTCAGCCCTGAAGATAAGCAGCGCCTTACTGCGGCATTTACATCTATGATCCACAATGTGGTTAACCCCACTTACGTCAAGCTTCACCATTTTATGGAGCGCGACTACCTCCCTAAAGCCCGCCCTGGTAGTGGTATCATTAACATCCCTGATGGCCTGCAGTACTATAACTATTGCGTCAGGTACTGGACCACTACTACCCTATCTCCGGATAGCATCTACGAAATCGGAATTCGTGAAGTAGCAAGAACAGAAGCCGAAATGAACAAGGTGCGTGAAAAGGTAGGCTTCGCAGGCGACCTGAAAGCGTTCTTCAAATACCTGGGCGAAGACAGGAAGTTTTTTCCATTCACCGAAGCGTCACAAGTCCTCGACAGCTTCCGCAACATAAAGAAACAGGAAGACCCGCTATTACCAAAGCTGTTCAACAAAACCCCAAAAACCGCCTTTACAATCCGCCAGACTGAGGCTTTCCGCGCAGCGTCAGCAAGTGCTGAATATAATCCCGGCTCCGAAGATGGCACTCGCCCCGGCATATTCTACGTGCCTGTGGTGGATGCTTCAAAGTACAACAGTGTAGCCATGGCCACACTGTTTCTGCACGAGGCCATTCCCGGCCACCACTACCAGATATCACTGCAGCAGGAGAATAAAGACTTGCCCGCATTCAGGCGCTTCCTATGGTACGGCGCTTATGGAGAGGGCTGGGCACATTACAGTGAAACATTGGGCACCGAACTGGGCTTGTACAACGACCCCTACCAATACTTCGGGCACCTTAGCGACGGCATCCATCGTGCCATCCGCCTCGTGGTAGACGTTGGCCTGCACTACAAAAACATGACCCGCGAAGATGCGATCAAATACATGATGGCACATGAACTGGTAAGTGAGGCAGAGGCAACTGCCGAGATTGAACGTTACATGGCCATACCGGGCCAGGCTTTGTCCTACAAGATCGGCCAGCTTGCTATCCTCAGCGAACGGGCAAAATACAAACAACTGTTGGGCGACAAATTCAACATCGCCTCTTTCCACGACGAGGTATTAAAAGACGGCTGTGTACCATTAAATGTCCTCAGCAACAAGCTGGAAAAATGGAGCAAAAAATAGAGGGGCTTGCCCCTCTATTTTTATGTTCGTTACTTGCTAATCCGACTTAGGCTTTTCCGATTTCTACTTTCCTGGCCCCATAGCTGCCAACGTCCCGCTTACAAGAAGTCAGCTACTGTGGTATTTCTATTTCAGACGCTGTTTCAAAAGTTGCAGTTTCGTTACACCTCCTACCGGCTTTCCTGCTACGGCATCAGGAGCAAGGTTGGGCGAGTTTACAATAAATGAAAAATCGGTGCCTGTGTGTTGTGCACCACCACCGTGGCAGCCCTGGCAGCCTCCTACGCTATACAGGCTGTTGTTATAAAACACATTGGGCTCGGCATTGAACGGATCGGCAAAACCTGAGCCATGGAAAAATGCCAGCAATGAGTCCGATTCGATAACATAGTTAGAAAGAAAGAAATTAGGCGTGGCCACATTATTATTCGGCGTTCCCTGCACACCCACAAGTCGATAGTTTTGCCAAACCGACTTAGAAGGCAATAAGTTCTGATGCACATAGTCTGTAGAGATCATAGAAATGATAGGTATAGGATGCGCACGAAGTGGCACCCTATATCCCAGGGTATCATATTCTGCATTGTCTGTGAGCAATATGTAGCGCATACGATCTTCCATAACACCTATATGCTCCCATGTAGCAAAAACGAATGAAGGGTGATTTTTGGACTTATGGATAATGTGTATACCTATTAGCCCATAAGTTTTGTTAGTATAGGTGAAGACATTGTTGACCGGGTTTGAAGAGTAATCAATTACAGTCCTCGTGAGGAATTTCGATGGGTCGTCATTTTTCCCTAACGGCCTCCATGCGGTTTTCACTTCTATAGACCCATCAGGAAGGGTCAGCAAGGGCGCTGACGGCGTGTATGTAGAGTCTTTATATCGTGCCTTTAGATAATTCTGTGTCCTTGCCACGGTATTGCTCAATGAGTCTTGCGTAGGGAAGGTGTTGCGTATATAATCATACTCCGTCCTGTTTACTTTAGCCTGGTATCTTACCCTGAAGGTGTCTGTATAAAGGTTTTGGCTATCAGCAAATGCTACCAGGTTGCACGAGCCTATTTCGCTTGTCTCATCAAGGTTGTGCAGCAGGCCAAAGCTGGGTGAGTTAGCGCCCGGCTTTGGCGTATAACGGTAAGAATATTTGCAAGCAGAATCGAACGGGCGCATCGGATACTCATACGGCGATAGTTCCGACCGGTGCGCATAAGTCTCCCATACCACTGTGGCAGTCTGGGGCAGCGTGTCGCTGGCGTAAGTCCAGGTTAGGTCAGGCTCTCCCTTATGGCCATCCTTGTCGTAAGTCGATTTCCAGTTGAGCGCCAGGAACTCCTGCCAGGCATAGGCAGCCAGCGCCGTATCGGTGGCCCCGGCGTCAATATCTGTTGGCACGTCAGGCGATGCCTTAAAGTCGAAAATCCCCTGTTGTGAGGATAGTTGCGCGCTTTCATCAGCGCTGTTACACATTGTTAGTGACAGCCCGGCGGCCGCCAAAAGAAGTCCTGAATAGATTTTTGAGAAGCGCATGTGTGGTGATTTTTATTGGTTAAATAGCTAATACCACAAAAGTCTTCTCTATGTTTCACCAATTACCACGCAAAAACACCTGTTTTCTGAATCAGGCAAAAAAAGCAGATCACATTTGCGACGCCAGTGAGCGTTCGCGAAAGAAGGAGCTATGTAGGGTAATTTCCAAACGCCCGGTTTTTTTTGACACCTGCCACAATTGTTATTCAGCTATCTTGCCCATAGCTGCCTGGCGCATTTCATGCGCAACCTTATCGCCCAGGTAGCGGTCTATACCCCTTTCCATGGCGTAGATCAGCGGCGTCAGCACCACCGCCATTACAAATTTATACGAGTAGTTCACAAGGCAAATGGCTACCACGCGCTGGTAGCTCCAGCCCTTTCCTATTTTGAAGGCAATGAACAATACAATGAAGCTGTCTACAAGTTGCGATACTATGGTAGACCCTGTTGCGCGCAGCCATACTTTTTTCTCGCCCGTCGCTTTCTTTATCCGGTGAAAGACCCACACATCCACCACCTGGCTCACAAGAAAGGCCGACAAGCTACCGGCAATGATCCACATGCCCTGACCAAAGATGCCGTTGAATGCGGCCTGCATATCAGGTACGCCATTTTGTGCCTGGCTACCCGTCCAGAATGATGTGTCCGGTGCTATCTCTATAGCTGCATAAAACATCAGAAACGCATAACAGATAAGACCCACTGCGATGTAGGAAATACGGCGCACTGCCTTAGGCCCATAATACTCATTCACCACGTCCGTCACTATAAACTCCAGCGGCCACAGCAGCACACCGCACGTTAGCGTATAGGTTAGTCCATCTTCTCCCAGTAAAGAAAACGGGTGCGGTGCCAGTCCCAGCACTTTCTCCAGCGAAAACAACTTACCCCCAATGCACTCCGCAATGAGCGCGTTGGCCACAAAAAAAGCTGTGATGATTACAAAAAGCTTCGTCGGCTTGTCGGCAAGTATCTTATGAATCATGTTTCCGGTGTGTTATAAGTTGTTAGGCGCCGGCATTTTTCCGGCCACTCACATAGTTACGCCACTTCTCTATTACCTCGGCCATATCTGCGGGCATCTCTGAGTCAAACTGTATCCACTCATTTGTTACCGGATGCCTCAGTCCCAGTTCCTTTGCATGCAGGGCATGACGCGGCAATATCTCAAAACAATTATCAATAAACTGCTTGTACTTACTGAACACGGTACCTTTCACAATCCTATCCCCGCCATAGGTAGCATCATTGAATAGCGGATGCCCTATGTACTTCATGTGCACGCGTATCTGGTGTGTGCGCCCGGTCTCCAGTCTCAGTTCCACAAGCGTCGTGTAGTTGAAACGTTCCAGTACCTTGTAGTGCGTTATCGCGTCCTTCCCATAGTCGCCATCAGGGAAGGCATCCATGATCTTCCTGAATCTCAGATTGCGGCCAATGTGCGCCTGTATCGTGCCTTCATCTTCAGGCAGGTCGCCCCATACCAGTGCTATGTAGCGCCGGTACACTGTATGTTTCTTAAACTGTGCCGCCAGCTTTGTCATAGCGTCATCAGTCTTGGCAATGACCAGCAGTCCGGTTGTGTCCTTATCTATGCGGTGCACCAGGCCCACCCTGTACAGGTTGTCGATTTGCACTTCTTCTTTCTGCAAGTAAAATGACAGTCCATTCACCAATGTGCCCGAATAATTTCCACACCCGGGGTGAACCACCATGCCTGCCGGCTTGTTGATGATGAGCATACTTTCATCTTCATAAGCTATACTTAGCGGCATTTCCTCCGGAAGTATCTCCTGCGATTCAGGCCTGCGCGTCTCAAATACTACTATTGTGTCGCCGGGCCTCACCTTGTAGTTGGCCTTAACCGGGTGGTCATTCACTATGATAAAACCATCGTCAATAGCTTGCTGAATCTTGTTGCGCGTTGCACCCTCCAGCCTGTTCATCAGGAATTTGTCTATACGCAACGGCTCCTGGCGCTTTTCGGCTACGATACGCATACGCTCCACAGGCTCGCCATCACTTTCGGTCACCTCGGCTTCCGGGTCTTCATCATCCCATATGTCTTCTGTCTCAATATCTGCAGGCATGGGGCAAATATAGTTCATGACAACCGCAGCCGTTGAAAATTCGTATATTGAAGTAGAAAGCCAGGCGCGAAAAAAATTAGTACCTGCCGGTTAATCAGTCCAGCCATCAATCGCACCACTTGTGGCGTAGCAGGAAGCCGAAACGTTAGTAGTTCACAAAAATTTAGGAAACCTTTTGCATTTGTGTTTTTTTTCGCTAAATTTAAAAAGCGAACCAAAGCTAAGAGCCAATGAAGGAATTCAGCATTTATCCCCCTTTGACAGCCACCGAGCCAAGGCCCGGCCAATTGCTGATTGCAGAGCCTCTGCTGACCGATACCAACTTCACCCGTTCAGTCATCTTGCTGTGCGAACATGGTGAAGAAGGCTCTGTGGGATTTGTTCTGAACCAACCCACTGATATACAACTGAACAAACTTGTGCATGGTATGCCTTCTAACGGGCCCATGGTCTTCAAGGGTGGTCCTGTGCAAAATGACACACTGCATATGCTGCACCGCATTCCGGGAAAACTGGGCCATGGCAAGAAGATTGCTAATGGCATCTACTGGGGCGGTTCGTTCGATGACCTGCACAATCTCAGCACCAGTAACGTTTGTGACGATGCCGATGTGCGTCTTTTTCTCGGCTATTCCGGTTGGGGACCAGGCCAGCTGCAAAGCGAAATAAAAGAAGGCTCATGGCTGGTCACTGACGCTAATCCTGACATCCTGTTTGGCACCTGCCATGACGATGTATGGAAAAAGGCGATAGAATCTTTGGGCAGGAAATACGCCCACCTGGCGCATATCCCCACAGATCCGCAGCTTAATTAGTCGGCGGTTGACAGGATAGTTTGTCAGGAACTTCTAAAAAATTGTGGTACCGGTTCTACCTCACCACTACCTTTCCATACCACCGCTCACCGGCTGTCACCACTTCTATTACATAGCCCCCTGGAGGCACATTGAGGTTAACGTCCGCATTAGGTCTTGCCGTTAACTCCTTTACTTTTCTGCCCGTCATGTCAGTAATGTTTACGTAGCCTTCCGCATACGCCGACATTTGCAGCGTGAAGCTGCCTGTGTTAGGGTTAGGGAAGATACTTATGTTATTTGCTGTAACAGTACCTATGCCTGTGGGGCAATCGGCAGGAGCCAGTACTGTCATCGTGTGCGCGGCCGTAGACGAGCCGCAATAGTTGGTAAGCGTATAGCTAATCACTGCCGTTCCGGCGGTTAAGCCGGTTACAATACCTGTGCCGGCGCCTACCGTTACCGTGCTATGCGGGCTGCTCCACGTCGCACTGCCACCACTTACCAGGGGGCCTGTCAGCGTCGCGGACCCGCCTATGCATATCGTATCTGCACCTGTGATGGGCGTGGCCGAGGGATAGACCTGCACATCTACCGCTATGGTTATGGTATCTGCATCTACACCATCTGTTACCCGCACACTAAATGCATCCGGCCCCAGGTAACCGGCCAACGGCGTGTAGCCCAGGCCCGATGGAGTGAGAACACTAACCGTAGCAGCAGCGGTATACGCCGCAGCCACTGTGCCATGGGCCGGTGGCGATACCAGCGCCCATGTGAGCGCCTGGGTGGTATTGCTATCCATTACTCCCAGCAGCGCGTCTATCGGGTTGTACTCGCCACAGGCTGTGAGATGGGCTATACTGCCCGATAAAAAGTAAGGCACACTGTTCGGCATGGTTATCTTCCGCACCCGGTAGTTGTATTTGTCAGAAATAAAGATGGTTCCAGCCTGGTTTATCGCAATACTAAGTGGACCATTAAGAACCGCAGAAGTTGCTAAACCGCCATCGCCACCAAAACCAGGGCTACCCGTTCCCGCAACGGAGGTAATAATTCCCGAGTTGTCGACCTTCCGCACCCGATGGTTATCATAATCACCTATATATATGGATCCCCAATTGTCTAAAACCAGCCCCACGGGGTGGAACAATGAGGCCGCAGTAGCTGGCCCACCATCTCCACTATACCCCGGCATGCCATTGCCAGCTACGGTGGTAATAATGCCCGCTGCATCTATTTTTCTTATACGGTTATTTTGGCCGTCCGCAAAGTAGATATTACCTAACATGTCAACAGCAATAAAACCTGCGCCATATATCTGAGCTGCAGTGGCAGATCCGCCATCGCCGCTATATCCTGGCACATTATTGCCTGCTATGGTGGTTATAATACCATCTGTATCCACCTTCCTGATATGGGCCACAGAAGTAATATACATATTGCCTGTAGCATCAAACGTTGTATGAATAGCTGCCATGAGCTGCGCCGCTGTGGCAGGTCCACCATCGCCGGCATAGCCAGCCACGCCGGTGCCCGCCACTGTACTGATTATTCCCGTGCCGTTTATTTTACGTACCCTGTTACCACTGTTGAAAAAATGGTTGCCCGCCGCATCAATTGTGATGCCTGAAGTCGTGCCAAGAAATGCATCTGTAGCTAGCCCGCCATCGTCACCCGAGCCGCCGCCGGCAAAATTTGTAATGATACCTGAGGTGTCAATTTTGCGAACCCTTGCACCCGAACAAAGGAACACATTACCATATACATCTGCATACAAATGCCCGGGAAAGGTCATACCTGCTGTAGTAGCAGGTCCGCCATCGCCACTCGGAACAGTAGAGCCATTGCCGGCAATGGTCGTAATTACCTGCGCGTGAACATTGCAAAAGCCGGCTACGACCACCAGGATTGAAACAACGATATTTTTTCCATTGACACCCGGCATATATCAAATCTAATAAATGCAATTGACAAAGACAACACTTGGCAAATTAAGTATACAACTAATTTGACGTGGCTCTTGAGGAGCATTAATGTTCTGACTCTACCTTATATACCCCAATATCTTCAGCATGCTCTGGGGCGACTGTTCACGTGCATACAGCCAGTCCTCCATCTTACCATCCTTACCCATTTCCACTACTATGTGTTTAGGCGATGGTATCATGCAGTGCTTAATGCCGCCATACCCGGCAAGCTGGTCCTGGTAGGCACCGGTATGAAAGAACCCGATATATAGCGGCTCCTGCGTTTTATCCTTATCCAGTTTGGGAAGGAACACGGCATTTATGTGCTCCTCCGAAGTATAAAAGTCATGGCTGTCGCAGGTGAGCCCGCCTAGGTGCACTTCCTGGTACTCCCTATCCCACTTGTTTATGGGCAGCATCAGGAACTTCTCCCCAATGCCCCATGTGTCTGGCAACGTGGTGATAAACGAGCTATCTATCATGTACCATATCTCACGATCATTCTGCATCTTTTCATCCAGCACGCTATAGACTACCGCACCCGCTTCGCCCACGGTAAAAGAGCCAAATTCCGTATAGATATCCGGAACATCTACCTTATTCTTCTTACATACCTGCTTGATAGTATGCACTATCTCGTTGATCATGTAGTTGTAATCGTAGTCGAAGTTCAGCGAATGCTTAATTGGCAGGCCGCCGCCGATGTTCAGCCCTTCCAGCTCTGGACATACCTTCTTTAGCTGGCAATACAGGTTCAGCACCTTGTTCAGCTCGCTCCAGTAATACACATCATCCTTTATGCCTTTATTCATAAAGAAGTGCAGCATCTTCAACCTGAAGCGGTCATTGCCCTTTATCTTATCTACATAAAACTCCAGCACATCCCTGCTGCGAATACCCAGCCGGCTTGTATAGAAGTCGAACGTAGGCTCCTCTTCACTCGCTATACGAATACCTATGTTCACAGGGTCTTTCGCACGAATCGATTTCTTATAATCCTCAAACTCGTTCTTGTTGTCAATGATAGGTATTACGTTCTTGAAGCCACCATTGATGAGTTTGGCAATATTGCGTGTGTATTGGCGTGTCTTAAAGCCGTTGCAGATTACAAAGATGTCCTTGGTGATCTTGCGCCTTTTATAAAGCTGCCAGATGATATCGATATCGTAGGCAAACGAAGTTTCAAGGTTCACACCATGTTTCAGCGTTTCCTCTACTATGAAGCTGAAATGGGAGCTTTTGGTGCAATAACAATAAACATATTTGCCATCATACTTGTGCTTCTTGATGGCATCGCCAAACATCTTCTTTGCCTTGTTTATCTGCATTCCTATTTTGGGCAGATAAGTGAGCTTGAAGGGAGTCCCGTACTTTTCTATTAGTGCTTTAATGTCAACCCCATTGAAGGAGAGATTATTCTGTTCGTTAACGTCGAAACCTTCTTGTGGAAAATGGAAGGTCTGGTGTACGAGGTCAGTATATGTATTATTCATTTACTGTCAACAATGAGCGGTTAGTTAGCACTTACTTTTACTGAACAAAAATAATTATTTAAAACGACGAACCGTTTTTTTGTCGAAATATTTAATGCCGGGAAAACATTGGGGTAAGACCTACCTCCCATAACCCCTTAAAAATTAAGCACCAACCCATCATATGCCAGGTGCATGCCGGAGGGCAGGGTGCGCTCCACCTCCTCGTGAAGGCCCAGTTGGTGGCTAATATGCGTAAAATAAGCATCCTTTGCCCCGGAACCGGCAGCCACTTCTATCGCCTGCGAAAGTGTGAAATGAGACACATGCTCTTCATGCCGCAGGGCGTTCAGTACCAGGGCCTCGCTACCGTCTACTTTTTGCAACTCCTCCGGGGCAATGTAATTGGCATCGGTGATGTAGGTAAACGGCCCTATTCTGAACCCTAATACCTCCATCTTGTAATGTAGTGTCCTGATAGGTACAAATTCCACACCTGCCACAGTAAACGGGTCAGAAGCATTAATCGTGTGCAGGTCTATCTGGGGTATTCCGGGATAGGTGGGGTTTGTAAAAATATAGCTGAACTCACGGCGCAATGCCTCCTGTGTTTCCTCTGTTGCATAAACTCCCACAGCCTTCTTCGTAAAGAAATTGTAGGGTCTTATGTCGTCCATGCCGGCCACGTGGTCCTTATGGCCGTGGGTAAAGACGATTGCGTCCAGCTTCTTTACCCCGGCGCGTAGCATCTGGTACCGAAAATCGGGACCACTATCTATTACAATGCTGGCATGCTCCGTCTCTATCCACACCGAACAGCGCAACCGGTTATCCCGCGGATCAGCAGAATTGCAGACCGCACAGGGGCAACCAATCAACGGAACACCCTGCGATGTGCCGGTGCCGAGGAATGTAACACGCATATTTTTAAATGTCAATTTTGGTTTGTACCGGGGCGTCCTTGTCAAAATCAGGCTCCGCCTTTAGCTGCTTATACCATTTCAGCATTTCGGTACTCAGTTCGTCCTCGTTCACGGTAATGCTCTGCAATATCTCTACCAGGGCATTGATGCGCCCCTCCACATTAAAGAATTTGTTGATCACCACCACGCGCCGCTCCTCCAGTATGCAGTAGCCACTATTGAAATTGCCCTTCTCATAACGAATTATGTAGCGGGCCTCTTCGAATAGCTCCTCCATTTTCTTAAGCGTGTTTGGCGTATATTTGAAGCTCATTAGCTTGGCTGTTTCGATGAATAAAAGTAGGACTTTCGCGGCATTTTTCTGCATCGCCGTCCTATTCCTGCTACCCGCCGTCGCTGCTACGGCACAGGTAGACGACGACCCGGAAACCGGCCTCTACATTGAAAGGCCCAAATTAATATCGGTAGGCGCTGTTGCCGGTGCCAATTTCAGCCAGGTAGATGGCGACAGTTATGCCGGCTACCACAAGTTCGGTTTCAACTTCGGCGGCATTGGCTATCTGCGCCTGTACCGGCACCTGGCCATGAGTTTCGAGATACTATATAGCCAGAAGGGGGCAAAGAGCAATGGCTACAGGTACTCCCCCACCGACAGCACCACCATTATAAAGGACTACTCCATAGACCTGAAATATGCAGAAATTCCGCTGATGATAAATTACTTCGACCAGCGGAAAAGCCACTTCGGTGTGGGCCTCTCTTATTCCCGCCTGGTAAATAGCACAGAGCAGATGCACACCCTACCGGCGACCACGTATGACTTTACAAAGTATCCATTCAACAAGGCCAACTATGATTTTGTAGCAGGTGCCCAACTGCACGTATGGAAGGGGCTCTTCTTCAACATCCGGTTCCAGTATGCCCTCACTCCACTTCGCTCCGTTTCACCTCCGGAACTGTCGCGCGCCCAAAAACAGTACACAAATATGTGGAATGTGCGCCTGATGTACCTGTTTAAATAGGATTCAAGCTGAACTGCTAAGAACCGCAAAGCACAGCAGGCGACCACATACTTTGCGAATCTCTGCGCCTCCTTTGCGCCCTTTGCGGTTAAAACCCCTTCCCTTTGCGAAACTTTGCGCCACCTTTGCGCGCTTTGCGGTTAACACACACCATCACTCAAAAACCCAGTATATTTGACATACAATGCGCGCTAACAAAATCCACTTAATCGTCCTCGCAATGTTCTTGTTGTCACTTGCACAAAAAGCGGTAGCACAGAACTATTATGTCGACGACCGCACCTTCTATGGTGGTTTGGTGGGTGGCCTCAACTTTTGCCAGGTAGATGGCGACAACTTCGCCGGCTACCACAAGACGGGCTTTAATGTAGGTGGCATCGTCTACACCAAAATGGACGAGCACCTGATGGCCAGCATAGAAGTGTTATATGTGCAGAAGGGTGCCCGCTCGAAGGGATACTTCACCGTGAACCCCGGCATGTACATTACCGACTATGGTATCACGCTGAACTATGCTGAAGTGCCAATCGTCATCAACTATTTCGACAATCACAAAAACCACTTTGGCGGCGGCTTTTCCTTTGCGCGCCTCGGCACAGCACAGGAGCATATCACTACAGTGCCCACAAACACGATAGATCTCAACGATTTCCCCTTTAAGAAAAATGATTTTAACCTGGTACTAAATGGAGCACTTCACTGCTGGAAAGGACTGTACCTGAACCTGCGGTTCCAGTACTCTATGTTATCTATCCGCAACAATACCCCGCAGAACTACTCCCGTGGCCAGCAGTTCAACAATGTGTACTGCATCCGTCTTATGTACCTGTTTATGTAGGGGCTAGCTTGCCAGAATGCGCTGCTTTGCAGCCTCGTACAGCACCATACCTGCCGCCACAGACACATTTAGTGAGTCAAAAGCAGTGACCATGGGAATGCGTATCAGTTGGTCTGCCCGCTTCAGCACATCCTTACTTATGCCTGTATCTTCAGCACCCATTACTATAGCGCTGGGTATAGTCAGGTCGGCCTCGTAGACGGGTACACTACCCTTCATCTGCGTGCCCAGCACCTGTATGCCATTCAGTTTCAGCACATCCAGCGCCTGTGGCACAGACGGCGTGCGGCACAGCAGTATTTTATGCAGCGCCCCGGCAGATGTTTTCACCGCCTCCTCCGTAAGCGAGGCAGCATGAGATGTCGGTAGTATCAACGCCTGCGCACCACAGCACAGCGCGCTGCGGGCTATAGCGCCTACATTGCGCACATCAGTTATGCCATCCAGCAGCAGGAAGAGCGGCGTTTGCCCCTGGTCCACTACGTGAGATATACCCGCCTGAAGGTCCACATAGTTCAGCAGGCTGCCCCATGCCACTATGCCCTGGTGCTGCACACGCGTCATGCCGTCCAGCTTTTCTACCGGCACTTGGCTCACCGGCACATTCGCATCCCGCGCCAGCTTTTTGATAACGCCTATATCCGGACCTGTAGCAGAGCGCAGCAGAAATATCTTTTCTATAGACACCCCCTGCTGCAAGGCTTCCAGCACAGGCTTGCGGCCCGCTATTAATGGCAATGATGGCTGCCGTGGCTTCATGCCGTAAACGTACGATAATAGAGGGGAATGGCAAAAAGGGGGGGGCGAAACACCTTCCCTAGATCAAATGAAGTAAAGCATAAAAAATAAACTGCTGCCGAACTTTTCGTATTTTAGCTGTAATCCCGTTTCGTGAAAATCAAGATAGATTCTGCAAAACTTACAGATGCTCCATATTCGGCAGAGATCGCCGAGGCATTTTTATTCGATGATAGTGAGGAACTACAACAGATCCTCTTGGAACTGAATAATGCCCGTCCCGGTTCTTACTTGGTGTCAGGATATAGAGGCAGCGGAAAAACATCTTTTATCAATCGCATAACAGAACGAGTAAATGGTTTTCTCGTAGTAGAAATTAATATTGCGAAATCGATTGCCTATCCAAATCTGATAAAAAAAATTATCAGGCAGCTTTTTTTGAGGTACCAATCCTACAAAGGCAAAAGCAATGAAGACCCAGTATTTATCAAAGAATTTCAACTACTCTACGACCGAACTTTTAACGACATAGTTTTCGGCGAATCTGCAAATGTCAAAGAGGAGGAAAAACGCGAACTGACAATTGAGTACGATTTAAAAAAACTGTTACCGCTTTTATTCACTGTATTTTTTGCAACCAACGTTACCATTGATCTTAGCCCAACGTGGCTACAGTTTGTGTTGTTAGTAGCAGCGGCAATATGGTCTTATGTTAAAACATTCAAAAAAAGTGTAACAAGCACCAATACCCAGACAAAAAACACTGAGCTGTCACGTAAAAGTCTCTACGATGATGAGATCGCCGAACACCATCTCTTCGAAATTTTCAAGAAGCTAAAAGACCAAAAAATTAAAGTGTTGGTCGTATTTGACGAACTCGACAAATTGCAAAATGCTGAGAAAATAAAAGAGGTAATCGACGAGCTAAAACCTCTTCTACTCTCAGGGTATGCTAGCTTTATGATTGTCGCGGGCCAATCCTTGTATTACGATCTTGAAAAATCCGTTTATCTAGACGACATAGTTATCTCCACTTTATTTACAAAAACTATACACGTATCATTTCCCAAAAATGTCACACTTAAAAGATTTTGCCTTGGCATAGTTGTCGACGATGAAGTCAAAGCAAATCCGTTGGTAAATGATTATTTCGACAATCTAATCCTTCTATCGGGGCGAATTCCGAGGAAATTGATTAATCTAATTCGTTCTGAAATTATTTGGGACAACAAACAAGCAACTATAGTTGTTCGCGAAGAGCAAATGCAATCATTGCGATGGAAAGCCCGAATACTCCAAGCTGTAACGCACGGAGTCGACAGTGAATTAGCTAGTCAGGCCATCAATAAGGTACAATTGGATTTTTTTTCAGCACAACTCTTTTTGTGGGTTATAAAGATGTTACAATTCACATCCATTCCTTTTAAGCATAACGACATTTTCGAGATTGCATCATACGGCGATCATTATCCTAGAAACTACAAAGAAGAGCTATTTTCGGTTTGGAATATTCTTATCGGTGTATTGATAAGCGAGGGACTATTAAAAGAATCTTATGACGATCCAGAAGATGCTGGTTCTTACACTTATTCATGGCGATTAACGCCAGACGAAAGTTCTAGCGAAAGCAATCCCAACGTGACGAAAGGCGAGGAGGTAAAGGAAGAAACTTTTACAGGACCATCTAAACTACAAAACGACAAAACTCCTGAAACCAATATTAACCAAAGTGCATTCCTAATCGATTTCGCAGAGTTAGAGGCTTACATTAGAGACCTCTATTTAGAGATATCCCCTACTGAACATGCAGAAAGACTGTCTTTGCGTCAACTAATTGACAAATTTTCAGAAATGGAAATTATTAATAAAAATTGGCGAAACTCGTCGAATCTTAATTCTCTTATTGTAACTCGAAACAAGATTGCACATGGTGAAGCTATAGGATTTGTTGACCTAGATAGAGTTCAAAGTTCTTCGCAAAATATGAGTCGTATACGCTCAGAAATTAACGAAGCATTTGCTTATTATGTTATAAAAAATAGACTTAGCGTTGCATCTGAATTATATCACACAGAATTTGACACAATAGAGAAGACAACAAAAGGGGGATTCGATGTTTTAGCATCTGCATCAACATATAATATTGCTTTTGAGATTAAGAGCGCTCTAGGGATGCAAGTGGACTCATTTTCATTCGATGAAGTTGTAGCTAAATTTACGAATTACCGGACAATAAGCAGAAAGAAATTAAAATTTGTTCTCTTTTTTTACATGACGCCAGGCCGAAAAACACTTGATGAATTCTATTACAATTTCAATGATAGGCTTAGTTATATGCGGCCAGAATTAAGAGATGACATTACTCTTTTCTACTTGCGAAACGGAAATTCTCAAGGTGTACGTTCACAAATCGAAATTGCGATTGACTCAGTGTTTAAAAACCTCTCTGACAAGGAGCTCGACGAAAACACTATTGAAATACCTGAAATCAAATATTTAACTTGGGGAAAAGGCAAATGGAGAGCGAGCTTTAGTGCAATACGCCTGAAATGGGGAGAAAATGCCAACAATGAACTAATTGTCTTTGATCCAACTAAGCCAATAAATCATACCCCTATCGAAGGGCAACCACATACGGACAACGAGATACACTATATTTCTGATATAGGGGAGGATTGGGCGGCAACCTTCCATTGCAGGATAATCGGTGGAGAATACAAATTTGTCTTTGACATTTTTCCCAAATCGGCAAAAAGTGTAAAAAAGCAGTCCGAAAACATACGTTTTACCGACTGGGATGGAATTAAATGGGAAGCTTCAATAAACCACCCTAACATAAACAACACTGTGGCTACCGTGCAGCCTACATTCTTATGCAGGCGTCTTTAATACGCTTTGCGTTCAACTTTAAAAACTCATAAAACGAAACCAGAGTTTTTTTTAACAACCATAACAATCCCCAATAATCATCGAGCTCGATTATTTGAACTCATTTCGTCCATTTCTAATTGGATTTCCATGAGTTGGAGCTTCTTTCGGCTGCGGAGTGCTTTTCGGTGTTGAGTTCGATGGCTCGCGGCCAATGGGATCCCTACCTTCGCTCTGAGATGATATCTTGCGAACTTCAGTTTCGCCATTGGCGTATTTGATGTACACTATTACATCTCCATCTACACGCTTTGTATCTGTATGGACAATAGGGTTGTCTCGGCGGTTTGAGACAAGTGGAAAATCTAAGCCAGCTTCCGCTACATCAGTGCGGGTACGACCGTCGGGGAATTGCCTAATACGCTCCTTATTTCCATACTTGTCTGTTTTTACTTGTCCGGCGCTTGGTGTCCTTTGTTGCGCTTTTGTGACAATAGACATCAAAAATGCAAAAGCAAATATCATCACCGCACATGTTAGCTTCTTCATTCCTTTTTACTTTTAGTGAGTTGCAAAATTATCAAATTTATCAGTAGAGCTCTTTAAAAAACGGAATAGCCGTAGTTGGCCGTAGAATCTATCTACGGCCTAAACGGTAGCCGGATTCCGTCCGGCGTCATTGGGTATAAAAAACTTTCTATCACAGAACGCCTCCGCGTTATCACACCCTCGTTTTCGCACTATCATTGATTTTTGTTTTGGCCTGCGTCTTCTTTATAACGACCTTTAAGAGGCAAAGACATTTTTCTTTCACCACTCGCAAAACGGCCCATCACTTTCAGCACACATGCAAACCAATCCTACCATCCTTAAATCCTAAATATCCTAGTTCACACAAGAAAGAAGCAACCAGACCTGTCCGCCCTGGCGGAAAAAGTCGGAAGTGAATCGGAAGCACCCAGAAGTAACCGGCGTTGATTGTCAACACTTTACTCAAAAACCACCGATTCTGTAGAGAACCGGAAGTTCGGAAGTTGAGCAATTCACAACCCAATCCTATCATTCTTAAATCCTGAAAATTCTGATTCAGACAAAGTGGAAGCAACCGGACCTGTCCGCCGTAGCCTTTTCGGCGGAGGTGGAAGCAAAACGGAAGTAGCCGGCAGAAACAAACGTTGACAATCAGCACTTTTGCCGAAAAACTTCCGATTTCCAACACAACCGGAAGTTCGGAAGTAGAAGGTTTAAAAATCACCGTTTTTGCGCCCTCAAACACACGTTACGACGTTCGTGGCCCTTGTGAAAACTTTGTGCCCTTTGTGGTTAGCTTTTTTCGAAAATCGTCATCACGGGCAACCGGAAAAAAGTCGGACCTGTCCGCCGTAGCGGAAAATGTCGGAAGTGAATCGGAAGTAGGCAGAAGCGATAGAACTTGATTATCAACGCTTTACCCCAAAACTTCCGATTTCAAACACAACCGGAAGTCAGCAATTCAAAACTTGCAACAGACAAATGAAGTTCAGCGCTCACTGCGCTTCACCCTCTCCTTCGGAGAGGGATGGGGAGAGGTCGACATACAAATTCTCCACCTTCTTCCTCGCCCACTCCGTCTTGCGCAGAAATTTGAGGCTGCTGCTGATGCTTGGGTTATCGTGAAAGCAATTGATGCGCACGCGTCGGTCCATCTCTTCCCAGCCATAGTGGGCTACCAGGTGCTTCAGCATAGCCTCCAGTGTAATGCCGTGCAGCGGATTGTTCTTCTGTGTCTCTGCCATTAGGTTTATTTATACATCTGCACATTGAGGCCGGCATAGAAGTTGATTCCATATGCCGAATTAGAGAAGAAGGCCAGCATATCGTCACTTCCTATAAAGAAGCCACCGGCATAGAGACCCAGACCGGCCTTGAAGCGATTTGTAAGTGTGCTATAAGTGATAGGCAGGCCCAATGACAATGACTTCATTTCGTAGCGCGGGGTAATGGTAAACTGGTTGTAGTAGGAATTGCCATAACGCTTGCGCGAGGCCAGGTTCATGAGGATGGTAAGGTTAGTGTAATAGTGGTCCTTAATATGGTAGTCGCCACCTAGCACCAGGTGCATAGGCATGGTCACGGACGCGGCCTCCTGCCTTATGTCGGCAGTGAAACCCTGTTTTTGCGCATAGGTTTTCAGGTTAGCCATATTCGTTACCCTGTCCAGCAATGCCGGTCCGGTAATGCTGCCTGCGCCTTTGATATACTCTGTAGTATTGTTGCCCTTGCTGTAGTGTACTGTGCCTATCTCGCATATGGCCGCATTCAGCCTCAGGCGATAGGCTTCCTTCTCGCGTTTAGGCTTCATAGTGAACTTCTTCTTTTTCGCTAGCTTGTCCTTTGTTTTTTTCTCCTCAGGAATGTTGCGCTCCAGCACTTCCTCTGTAGGCTTGTACTCATACACCACACCAAAGTCAGCACCCAGCCCATGGCCATAACGTCCTTTGTAGAGCAGGCTGAAAAAGCTCTGCGAAACGTTCTTGCCCTGGCCCACCTGTGTATTCAGAATATTGCTTGAGTATTCAAGGTCGGCATTTGACACCATGAATGTATCCTTGCCCGCGGTAAAGTTGGCGTCCATCTGCTTGCCATGCATGCCCACATAGGCAATGCCGCCGAGATAGCGCACTGTGCCGCCTGCCTTTATCTTATGTACCCCATCATCGTAAAACACGCCGCCATAGGTAAAGCCAAACTCACCCCACATATGCACGGTATACACAAAGTCCTTTGGTTGCGTCAATATATTATCAGACACGCGAAACTTGGGGTCATTGAAAGTGTGGAAAACGGTCTGGTCAAAATTATTGAACTGGTTCATGCCGCGCAGCCTTGTAGTGAACGCAATGCTATGTTTGGCATCTACCTTAAACAATACACCCGGCCCGGTAATGTCAAGGTAGGGCGCATGCATGCTCACACGGCTATTGCGACTGTAGGTAAACATATTGTTCGACTTGCCATCGCCCACAGCTACCACAAGTCCCTTACCCGCATTGAAAGGCCCCACATTATTGTCCACACCAAGCGACATTCCCAGCAGCGTTACCGCCTTCGACTCCCTGCACTCTGCTATCAGCGCAGGGTTCAGATACATAGCATTCAGCGCAGACGTATTGCCCGTGGCAACACCAAAATTTCGCTGTGCCAAAACTGTATACGACACAATCGACAACGCAACACATATTCCCGCCTGCTTTATTCTATAATGCATAATGAACCATTGCTGAACCGCTCAAAAATAGAAAATTATCGCCCATATCACCATGCACATAATTAACACGCGTCTTCGGCAATTGAATTACTTTTGAGCCTATGTTCTCCTCTACCACGCAAATACGTGTACGATATGGCGAAACCGACCAGATGGGCTACCTCTATTATGGCAATTACGCCCTCTACTACGAGGTGGGCCGCGCCGAGGCGATAAGGCAACTTGGTTTCACCTACCGGCAACTGGAAGAAATGGGGGTGATGATGCCTGTTACAGAGCTCAACAGCCGCTACTTCAGGCCGGCGCTCTATGACGATCTCATTACTGTAAAGACAATACTCAAGGAACTGAACGGCGGATCGCGCATACAGTTCCACTCCGAGCTCTATAACGAGAAAGAAGAACTTCTGAACAAGGGAGTTACCACCCTCGCCTTCTACAGCCCAGCAGAAAAGAAAACGATAGATATGCCGGCAGAGCTATATAGCCGCCTGGCGCCATTTTTTCAAACCAACGCACAATGACCACCGCGGTTTCCATTATCACCATAGGCGATGAGCTGCTCATCGGCCAGACCATTGACACCAACTCAGCCTGGATAGGTCAGCGCCTCAATGCACTGGGGCTGGACCTCGTGAGGCGTGTAGCAGTAGGCGACAGCCGCGATGCTATATGGAGTGCGCTGGATGAGGAACTTACAAAATCACAAATTGTTATCATTACCGGCGGGCTGGGACCCACCGCAGATGACATCACCAAACCCCTTCTTGCAGAATACTTTGGCGGTGGCATGCATACCGACGAGTCTGTGCTGGCCCATGTCAGAGCCATATTCGAGGGGCTGGGCCGGCCAATGCTGGATCGTAACCTGAAGCAGGCAGAAGTGCCGCGGGCTTGTGATGTACTGTTCAACAAACGGGGTACCGCTCCGGGAATGTGGTTTGAAAAAGACGGGAAAATAATAGTGTCTCTACCGGGTGTACCGCACGAAATGGCAGGCATCATGGAAGACAAGGTATTGCCCAGGCTACAGGAGCGATTCTCAGGAGGGGTAATAGTGCATGCTTCCATCATTACTGCAGGCGAAGGCGAGAGTTTCCTGGCAGAGAAGATCAACGACCTCGAGAATGCCCTGCCCCCACACATAAAACTAGCCTTCCTGCCAGGGGCTCGTATGGTGAAACTGAGACTCACCGGCAGGGGCACAGACAAGACGCTGCTGACAAACGAGGTGATGCGCCACCAAAGTCTTCTGCTGGAGCGGCTGGGCAAAATAGTGATAGCTACTGAAGACATTCCGCTGGAAGCGATACTCTTAAAGTGGTTCACGGCAAACAAGAAAACGCTGGCATTGGCCGAGAGCTGCACAGGGGGTAGCATTGCCGACAATCTCACCAATGTTGAAGGAGCGTCGGGTTATTTTAAAGGTGGTATAGTGTGTTACTATCGCAGCGTAAAGGAAGATCTCCTGGGCGTGAGAAAAGAAACCATAGACAAATACGGCATTGTAAGCGAAGAAACTGCCAGGGAAATGGCCGACGCCGCACGTACAAAACTGGCCGCCGACGTGGGGCTGGGCATTACCGGCTTCCTCGGCCCGACAACTGAGGCGGGCGTTCCGGTAGGAACGGTTTGTATTGCCATCAGCGATGCCACGCAGACAACCGCCCGTACATTCAGCTTTAAGTATGAACGCAGGCGCAACAAAGAAGTGGCAGTCTCCGTGGCAATGCAGCAGTTGCTACGTTTCGTCACTGAAAGCCACGGCTAAAAGTGTACCTGGAGGCCGGCCTTGTAGCCCAGGCGCATACCGGCATGCTCGCCTGTTATGTGCTCTGTAAATAATGGTGTGGTATTAATACCTGCCAGCGCTACCGGCAATTGGCTATAGTAGGAAGTATTGAGACCTGCACCGGCAAACACCTCGATTGGCCCCATACGTACTGCCGGCAGTACCCGCAACGCATAGTCATTGTAATAAGACCCTGAAAAGTCTGTTATAGCAAGGGATGCCAGCTCTGAATTGATCCTGAAGTGGCGCGTTATCTTCAGGTGCGCACCAAAACCTAACTCAAACCCGTTTTTCATATTTACGGTATTCAGATCGCTTGCAAAGCCGAATATACCATACAATATGCGCCCTCCTGATCGTAGGGCAATAGAAGTGATACCAAATTCATCAACAGTGACACCAATGGCTTTGTCTCCACTGCGCACAATATTAATGAAGCCTATGGGACAGTCGCTGGAATCGGCAATGTTGATGAAGGCCGCTATTTGTGCGCCTTTTACCTTCCGCGCAATGTTGATGAAGCCAGCCACTTGCACGCCATCTACGTTTTCAGCCAGGTTTATAAACCCTGCAGACTGGTTGCCACGAACGGAACGAGCCAGGTTCACAAAACCCGCAAGCTGCATGCCATCTACCACGCCCGCTACATTTATGAAGCCGGCTGCCTGTACGTTTGCGGCAGGTGCACCATTAATAAATCCTCCTAGCTGAACGCCGCTTACGGTATCAAATGCCACGTTTACCATACCACTTGCCTGCATGCCGTCTACGCGGCCGGCCTTATTCATCACTCCCGCCATCTGCACTCCACGGGCATATCCTTCCACATAGTTACTCACGCCACTCGCCTGAACGCCCTCAGCATTGCCAGCCACAATGTTACACACACCTGCCATCTGCACATACTTCGCGTCTTTCTTGTTGATGTTAAACACACCTGCACACTCCACCCCATCTACACCGCCTGTATAGCCTCCCAGCACATTAAATGACACCTTGTTAGCGACGTTGCCACTCATGTTACCATGGGTACCAAGCCCCGGAATCAGCGATACCTGGTAAGGCTTATCCACAAAAAACTTACCAAGGTTCAGGTTCTGGGTTTTCAGTTTTGAAGATAACAGGAACTGTGCCAGCTTCGATCGGCCTACGCCGGAATATTGCGTCACTACCATATCAGGCAGCGCATAGGTTTCAGGCACAATAGAAAGCGATAGCTCCTGGTCATACCCCTTGATAAGGGACACCGACGTGTCTACGTAAAACCCCTTCTTTACTACTAACTCTGCGCTTTTATATCGCTCCCGGTCTTTCAGTTGCAGCTTGAAGAAGCCGTCCTTTCCGGTAATAGCCGATGCTAGCTGCTGCCGCTCAAAAATGGTAACATCGGGCAGTACCTCACCTGTAGTTCCATCCGTTACGTAGCCGCTTATGGTGTACCACTTCTCGCGCTCCGGTGGCTGCAGGATAATGTATTTGTCTGTTTCAACGTACTTAAAATCTGTACCCAGCAGTTGATCCAGTACCTGCTTCACGGTCATACCTTTTGCATGCACCGTTATAAGACTGTCACCACGAACGATATTACTATTGTAGGAGAAATAAAAGCCACCCTGCCTTCCCATTGCCTTCAGCACGTCAGACATGGGTTTCTTGTTTGCATCTATGGTCACACGCTTTGCCAGCAAGGTCTGCGCACGAGCCGACACGGCAGATAAACACAGCAAAGCAGCAATGCACATCAGAGACCGGAAATGGTGAAGCGGTATCGAAATACTCACGAAGATTTGTTTATTGGTAAGTGGAAGCAACTACTTCCACGGATCATTTTGGGTTACTGGACGGAGCGGTAAAATTACCGCTCTTTGAATACTATTTCACTCCCGCGCCTTTCTACCACCATCTCGTTCCTGAAAGTCTTAGCAATAACATCTACGATCATGTCCGGGGCACCTTCCGGGAAAGTTGCCGTCAGCGGCAGCGTCTTGAGCCTTTCACTGCCGAAGACTATGTGCAATCCGTATGCATCGTTAAGTGTTTCTACAACCTTGTAGAGTGGCACGCCGTTGCAAACAAACTCATTGGTGCGGTAATAATTGTAAAGGTGATCTGTCACCTCACCCGCCACAGGGGCGTCTTTGTCGGGGGTTACTGTAGCTTTCTGCCCGGGCGTGAGCCGCACAGACTTTTCGTTCTTTGCCACCTCTACTACACCAGTCTCTACGATCACTTCCGTCATTTCGGGTCGGCTCTTTACGTTAAATGATGTACCCACCACGGTTACCGAGGAGTTGCCTGCGTCTATGATGAACGGCTTGCTCTTGTTTGGCGTAATATTGAAAAATGCCTCCCCTTTCAGTGCCACGCTTCGCGTGTTACCCTCAAAATGTGCAGGATAAGAAAGCTCTGAATTCTTATTAAGCGTCACGGTGGAGCCATCCGGCAGCGTGTAGGTCGCTACTTTGTCAAAAGACTGGGCCAGCATTTGCCCGCTTCCATTGCCGCTCCAGGTGTAGAGTAGCCATCCCGTGCCTACCAGCAATACGATTGCCGCCGCCGCCTTCATCCAGGACAAACCATAAAGCGGGATTGTCTTCTTAACTGGAGGCGAGCCTGCGTCCTGCTGCTCGCCGGCAATCCTCGCCTGGAATCGGTCCCAAGCAGCCTCTGTGCTAATAGTGGTAACACCTTCCAGTTTCTTGCTTTCGTCCCATATCAGGCGATAGTCGTCAAAGTACTTCCTGTTGGCCGCACTTTCCTCAAGCCAGGCCTGCACGCTGCTACGCTCTCTCGGACTAACCTCACCCAGCAGGTACTTAACCAGCATTTCGTCGCTCATATTTTCCATTCTTTTTTCCACGCGAGGCGATTTAAATATTAAACAATAACATCAGCAATGCCGGCAAAAAATCAGCCAGTTTCGTTCTTAATAATTTCAGGGCTTTCCCCATCTGGTTTTCTACGGTCTTTACCGAAAGGCCCAGTCTGCCTGCTATTTCTGCATACTTCAGCTCCTCGAACCTGCTCATCTGGAATATGGTCCTGCACTGTTCAGGCAACTCGGTAAGGGCCTTCTCCAGCCGCTGCTCCAGTTCCTTGAGCCTTAGCTTTTCCGCAGCATTATTTATATGTTCCATCGTCCTCGACACATGCGCCTGGTAGGCCGCTTTTACTTTCAGGTGTTTCAGGTAGTTCAGGCACTCATTATGGACACTCCGGTAGAGGTAGCTGGCCACTGCGCCATTTATTGAAAGCTCCTCGCGATTCTTCCATAACTTATAAAATACGTTCTGTACCATTTCTTCCGCCATAATCTCATCTTTGAGCATGGCATACGCGTAGCGGTGCAAACCCTGGAAATGGGTCTTAAACTCCTCTTCTATCAAGATTTTACTACGCGAATAGTTTTGACTGTCCATTGTGCGTGTGTAGGAACCGGTTTCAAAAATAGTCGCTTCTGACAAGCTGTGCATTTGATAAGTAGACAACCCGGTAAACCGATACCCCTACGCCCCCGAAAAATATTTTTTAACCTACTATTTCCATGGCTGCTAGGTTATTTCCCGTACCTTTGACCCCATTATTTCATTTATTTATTTATAATTTCAACTAATGGCACAAGTAAAAAAGGGAGACAAGGTCAGCGTACACTACCACGGCCGCCTTACAGATGGTTCAACATTCGACAGTTCGGAAGGGCGTGACCCCCTGAGTTTTACTGCCGGCGCCGGCCAGGTGATCAAGGGTTTTGACGACGCAGTGGTAGATATGACACCCGGAGACAAAAAGACAGTTAACATCCCGGTAGACCAGGCTTATGGTCACCGCAATGATGATATGGTAATGGAATTCCCGCTTAGCGACCTGCCTGCTGACGTAAATGCAGCCGTGGGCATGGAACTGCAAATGGGCGACAACCAGGGAAATGTGTTCCCTGTACTTATCACTGCTATCAACGGTGACATGATGACACTGGACGCCAACCATCCACTGGCTGGCCAGGACCTCATCTTTGACATTGAGCTGGTGACGATCGGCTAAGACACACCGGTTACAGGATATAGTAAATAGGCCCGCAATAAACTGCGGGCCTGTTTACTTGATAGAACGATTATCGCAACGTTACCGACATCAAAACTCTATTTCGTTAAACACCAGCCACCGCTTCAGCGACGCGACATACCGTTTCAGATGCTCCTCGTTCAGGAATATATTGGACCATGTATCAAACTTCTGGCACTGAACACCAATATAGTAAAGCAAAACCGGCAAAGACAGAGCGCCGGCATTGCTACGCTCGTCGCCCGGCAGAGGGCAGTACGCTGTATACCCCTCCAGGAACGCCGCCGACTTTTCTGCGTAGCCGCCTGTAGCGTGGTTGGTAGAATATAGCTGATAAAGAAAGTAACCGATATCTATAGTCTGCACCCCAACTCCACAAAAATCAAAATCAAAAAGCGTCACCTGCCCTTTCTCATCGAAGTGCATATTATCAAACCAAATATCGAGATGGATGACGCCACGCCTCATGGCGGCCATACGAGGGAAAATATGTTGCTTAGAATAATCACCTGCCTTTAACAGGAATTGCACCTCTTCATTTTTCTCGCCGAAAAAAGAGATCACCGCTTCGCGTGGGCCTGCTACAAGCGTTTCATAGTTATAAGCGGTGCGGGCTAACTCCATATCCTGAGTGACGCGGTGCATATTGCCCATGGCAGCACCTGCGTTGTAAGCATACTCCGGCGAGAAGAGCGGAACCTTCCGCCCGGGTGCAAATGAGTACATCACTCCCACCCTGGCGCCTTCTATAGCATCGAAGCGTTGTATATACCCACCGTCAACATCTGCAACAGGAAAGGATACTGGCACATCATTACGCTGCAAATGCAGCAATAGGCGAACCTCCTCTGCCACCTCTTCATCTGACCGCCAACCATGCGTATAAATGCGAAAAACAAATTGCCTTTCACCGTCAGAGATCTTATACAAATGGTTCATCCCTGTCCTGAGCAGCCGTGTGACGCAATGAGGAGATAGTGCATATCGGCCCCGCAGGACGACGTTAAGATGTACTGCAGAAAGCGTAGACTCCGTAGCAGGGAAGAAAGACATGGTAGGAAATTTGGAACAAAATAAGCATTTGCCGGTTGTCAACGTCTTTGATCAAACCCTTCTCCTCATCAAAATATCTACCTGCGCATCGCTACCGAGGTGAAATATATGCTCACCAAATTTCTCAAAACCATTTCTTTGATAGAAGCGAACCGCCTTCAGATTATGCTCCCAGACGCCAAGCCAAATGGTCGTAACTCCGGCTGCTTTCGCCATTTCAATCGCCCGGTTCAGCAAGGCCTGGCCAACACCTGTACCATAAACGCTGGCATAAACATATATCCGCTCAATTTCCATAGTATCACCATCGACATGTTCCGTCTGTGCGTCACCGAAATTCACCTTTAAGTACCCGATCAGGTCCTGGCCCATGTACGCCAACATGAATTGTGATTGACCAGTATTCAATTCCGATGCGAGCTTCGATTCGCTAAGGGCGGTAGCAATGTATTCGTTCATATGTTCCGCCGCATTTTGCTCAGCAAAAGCCTCCCGGAAGGTGGCAATGCTGATTTGCCGCAAAGATTGAACGTCAGATGCCTTTGCAGGAACAATAAGAAGGTTGAGAGAACTGCTACTTGCCATTTATGGCCCAAAGATAGTTGCACGGCAAAGAAGTAAACAATGCTATTTACCCTCCTGATCCTTCCCTACACACCTGAACCGAATAGACAAAGCGCCGGAATTGTAGTTACCGCACATAAACACATAAAAGACTTTTGAAACCTTGGCCAATCATCTACCAACTCTTTAGACTATGTTAATTTTTGCAATAAACCCCGTTTACCATTGCCAGAATGCGTGTTCACGTACTTTTGCGGACACAATTCTGAAACACATGCGTTTTTTTATTGCCCTGCTCTTTACGATTGCCCTATCCGCATCTGTCTATGGACAGAAGGTGTCCCTTAGCGGCTATATGCGCGATGCCTCAACGGGCGAATCGCTTATTGCCGGTACAGTATTTGTAAAAGAGGCCGAACAAGGCGCCACAACCAACACTTACGGTTTCTACTCAGTGACGGTTCCCGCCGGCAAAAAGTATACGGTCATATACTCTTACGTAGGCTACAACCCCCTGGTGTTGGAAATGGACCTTAGCTCTAACCTAAGCTACAATGCAGAGCTCACCAATGGCGCCACGATGAAAGAGGTAAAGATCACGGCAGGTCGCAAGGATGAAAATGTGAAGAATGCAGAGATGGGCACGATCAGCCTGTCGATAGGCCGAATAAAGACCCTCCCTGTTCTATTTGGTGAAGTAGACATCCTTAAAACGCTACAGCTGTTACCAGGTGTTCAAAGTGCAGGGGAAGGCAACTCAGGCTTTTACGTACGTGGTGGTGGCCCGGATCAAAACCTGGTGCTGCTGGACGATGCTGTTGTTTACAATACGGGCCACTTATTTGGCTTCTTCTCAGTCTTCAACGGCGACGCGATAAAGGATGTGACCCTGATAAAGGGTGGCGCTCCGGCCAACTATGGTGGCAGGCTATCATCAGTGGTAGACGTTTCAATGAAAGAGGGCAACTCGAAGGAGTTCCACGGCAGCGGCGGCATTGGTCTTATCGCATCTAGGCTTACCCTTGAAGGCCCCATCAAAAAAGACAAAGGCTCCTTCATGGTATCAGGCCGTCGCACCTACATAGATGTTCTTGCGCGCCCATTTGCCTCTGCACTGCAGAATACGGGCTACTATTTCTACGACGCAAATGCCAAAGCAAACTACCGGTTTGGCGAAAAGGACAGGCTGTACCTGAGCGGCTATACCGGCGTAGATAAGTTCAAGTTTGCGAACTCCCGAGGATCATTCAAAGCGGATATACCATGGGGTAACAACACTGCAACACTGCGCTGGAACCACCAGTTCTCTGACAAGCTTTTTGCGAATACGACACTCGTTTATAACGACTATAATTTCGCATCGAGTTTTAACCAAAGTGCGTTCTCTGTAAAACTATCTTCGGGTATCAAGGACTACAACGCCAAAACAGATCTAGACTACTACACCCCGTTCAACCATCATTTCAAAGGCGGCTTAGCATATACGCACCATACCTTTATACCTAACCAGGTATCTGGACAAATAGACACCATAAAGCTGGAGCCCAGCAATGCCTACACAAAGTATGCGCATGAAATGGGTGCCTACATCCTGGACGACTTTGAACCGAACGACTGGCTGAAGATCAATGCAGGCGTTCGTTATTCTTATTTCGCGCAGGTGGGACCATATACCGGATACAAATTTGACGGCTCCGGCAATGCCACGGATAGTGTAAAATATAAAAAGGGTGAAATAGCCAAAACCTACGGCGGCTGGGAGCCACGGCTCAATCTGCGCTTTGCGCTCAATAACGGGTCATCGATCAAGGCCAGCGCCTCGCAGACTTACCAGTACATTCACCTGGTAAGCAACAACGGGTCTACTTTACCCACAGACATATGGGCGCCGAGCACCTACCTCATCAAGCCACAACGTGCTGTGCAATATTCACTGGGTTATTTCCGCAATTTCCTTGACGACAAACTAGAAACATCCGTAGAAGTATACCACAAGGACATGTATAACCAGCTCCAGTATCGCGAAGGATATACGCCGAACACCCTTCGTGACCCGGAACTGGAATATGTGGCCGGCAAGGGTGAGGCATACGGCGCCGAGTTTTTCATCAACAAAACCAAGGGCGACTTCACAGGCTGGATCGGCTATACACTGGCCTGGACAAACCAGAAATTCACCATGCTGAACGGAGGAGAAACATTCCCGCTAAAGTATGACCGGAGGCATAACATCTCAGCTACGGGAACATACACCTTCAATAAGAAATGGACAGTATCCGGAGTTTTTGTTTTCGGTTCAGGCAACGCCATTACGCTACCCACAGCATACTACTTTGTTGACGGACAGTTGACACAACTTTACAGTAAGATCAATGCTTACCGCCTTCCGGCCTATCATCGAATGGACCTGTCTGCGACCTACACACCCAAGCAGAAGAAACCACACCGCTGGGAGAGTAGCTGGGCATTCTCAGTCTATAACGTATATAACCGTAAGAACCCTTACTTCCTTTATGTAGACAATTCAGGAAACGTAACGGAGGGCATCAACATAAAGGTGTACATGGTGTACATTCTGCCAGTGATCCCGGCTATTACGTACAATTTCAAGTTCTAATCAGCTACTGCACATAAACCTCATCGCACGCTATCATGGGCTTTTTGTTCTCCCTATAGCGCCATGCAGGTAGCTGCGACTGATTGGTGGCGGTAACTCTCACAAATCGCGCCCTGGCTTTTCCCTCGCCCGCAAACGGTGTCACCGCAACTTCGTAGTGTTCATCAGGTTCCGGATTAGTGAGCGATGTATACGGCTTGTATGTGTTACCATCTTCCGAAACCTCAACCTTTATAGCAGAAGGTAAAAATATCCAATGACGCGGATCATCGAGAAAATGCATCTTTATTCCGGAGACATTTTTAACTGCACCCATGTCTATAGTTGCTACCATATCAGTGCCAAAAAAGCAAAGCCAGTTGTAGCTGAAATCAGTGTAACCCGGTGTGCCGTCTACAAGCGTCCTTGGGCCCTTTGCAGGATATTCTGTTACGGCAGGATTACCGAGCTTTACAGTAGAACCCACGGCAATGGTAGGGGTAACGCCGGCGGCGAAAATGGCATCCCACTCAGCTTTATAAGCGTCAGGCGAAAGGCCGCCTTCAGACAACTCAGTCACTTTCGCCTTCTTGCAGTTTGCAACAAAGCGGGGCACCATATCTACGATCTGCTTCTTCGGCTTCCAGCTACCGTCGGCTTTCTTTTCAAAAACACCGAACTTCTCTATACCAAAGAAACGGGCCTGTTGCAGCACTACGTAGTCCAGCGACAGGCGAATTCTCGCTACCCTTTCGGCATAAACCGGCTTAGTTTCCACGGCTCCCTCCGCTGCATCCAGCAAACTGCTATATGCGTCAAGCTTTTCAGGTGCCAGCCATGAGTTCCACTCATTCACAGGGTTGCCATAGATATCCAGCTTGCGTTTCGACTCTTCAAGGTTACCATGTGTCTGTCCGATATATTGAAGCAGAAATTTTGCAGCGGGGCCGTAATAGTCTACGAGAAACTGCTCGGTGAGTTTCTTGATGTCTGCTTTCTCATCCTGCATCAGTTTTGCCTGCAGGTAGCTGCGCAGCTCAGCCCACTCTCCATAAGTATCGCCACTACCTTGAGCAAACAGGCCTTTGATACCGTTCTCTTTGTAGTACTGCATATTGGGCTGCAGCGTAAGAAGATTTGGGAATGGAGCGAGATAGTTGGTAAACTGTGTTACATAGTCCCAGAGAAAAAGGTTTCCGGTAAGCGAACGCCACTGTTTCAGGTCGTTTCTGAAGGTTGCGGCACTGCTCTCCTCCGTTATCGGTTTGTCCCTGTAGGCATCAATGTTGCTAAGGAAGATGTACACGTTCTTCGCCGGTTTCAGAGAGCGTGGCGCTCTATGGCTATAGCCATAGGCTAGCGTGGTGAATGTATTATCAGGAAACGTGGACGCAATACGGTTCACAAATTTGATGAGCGAACCGGACGGAGTACCCTCCGCATCGTCTACCGCTTTGCACTTATCGCACTCGCAATACCCGATATCATCATTAGGACTCACTGACCAATAGATTGCATCAGGATTAGCAGCGATACGCTTTTTCAGCTCAGCTACTGCTATAGCATACACCTGCTCATTGCTCAGGCATAGTTGCGATGGCTGACGCACACCCTTTACCAATGCATAATACTCCGGGTGTGCTTTGAAATATACTGAAGCAGGCACCAGCTTGTCGTATGAGTGCCCCCAGATACCCCACAAGTCCTCAAACTGCTGCAAGCGATTCCACTCAAGGTATTCGGGATCTCGTGCTGCAGGATAGAACGACTCGCGGTATATGAAACCGGGTCGACCATCCTCTTTCAGATCAGCCGGTATGGAGATTCTCTTCTCTTTTGGCAATATTGCAGGCACATCTGCTACCTTCCTGCAACCCATGTATTTTTCAATAAACGTATACACCCCATAGATAAGCCCTTTGCCACTTCCGCCACATATCACTATGTCGCCGCCCATTGCCTGCACTTTCCATGACTCCACCGGCAGTTTTCCGGGCACTATAATACCTTCCTTCTTCGTATGTCCTATATAGATGCCATGCCCGGTCGTGGCCTTGCTTTCGCTTATGACGGCAAGCTGCCTGCCCGACACCCTTTTGATATAATCCTGCAGCACCCGGGCCGACCGTGTTTCCAGCGCCGTCGGCTCTGCAGGCACCACTATTGAAAATGTGGAACCCGCCTCATCAGCGATCAATATTTCCTGTGCCCTGCCACTGCATGCAGTAACACCAAGCATCAGGAATGCAAACCTATATAGAATTTTCATCTTGTAACTTTATCAGAACCTGCGTTGCAACTGGAGGTAAATATCGTACTGGTTTCTGAATATTGTGGCATTCGTCTTGATATTATACCACGTCGCATTTATACCAAACGTGGTAAGATAAAAAACCTGTCTGCGGTAGCCCACGCCACAACTCACAGTCTTATAAGTAGCTAACGTACTCAGGAAATAGTTGGTACTGAAGTCGTCGGGAACGTTACCGTATCCTGCCATTGCCGAGAAAAACTCAGAGCGGTTTTCGCGTAAGTAATATCGTGCAGTGAAAATACCTGAGTAGTAGTGACCCGCGATCGTATCGTTATACTTAAGATCCTGGTAATAAACCTTCAGGTTCAATAGAAAATCTTTCACTTCCCGCGTCAAACCCACAACCGGCGAGGTCATCGTTCCACCACTTAGCTTCAGGTAACGTATCCCCAGCTCACCGGAATACCCCCTGGGAAAACCTCTGTTAATCGAATAACCCGCCTTGAGCTCGGGAAAAATAGTTATATCGGGTGAGTAAGAGAGTATAGCATAGGAGAACCACTTCTTTGTGTGATTATAGTAGGTCTCTGCCTCGCCCTGAAAACCGGTACCGGTCGTGCGGCCCGCATAGTTCACGCGCAGATTTATCGTTCCCCGGCGGTGATACCTGGAGTATTGCACAGTAGCAATGCTATTTATCTTCGGCACGTTACTGGCGTCGATGATCTTGGATTGCAAGTAGAACAGTCCTATAGCATTCTTCAGCCTTAAAGAATAAAGCAGTGCAGCAAAATCAATGTACTTCGTCTGTGGGTAGAGCTTTTGTAAAGTATCAGCAACCCTCCATGCTTCTTCAAATTTCCGCTGTTGCTGCAGCACTTCGGCCTTGCGCATCAGGAAAAACGGATTGTTGGGGTATAGCCTCCTACCCTTGTCCAGGATCACAAGTGCAGTGTCATATTTCTTCAGGTCATAGAGCATGTTTATTGTGTAGTACATTGGAATTGTATCCTTGGGTGCAATCTCCAGCGCCCTGAAAAACTCAACCAGGGCACTGTCCTTATTACCCTGTGTTTCCAGGTAAAGCCTTCCGGCACCAATGCGATGCATCATTGCCGCATCTCTATAACGCGCATTGTAGGGGTATTGCTTGTAAAGACTCTCGGATATATCGTATGCAACCTTGTACTGCTGCGCATCAGCAAACACAAGGGATTTTCGAAACAGGAAATCTTTCGAATCAGGATAATAACGCAAACCCTGATCGGCATAGTAAAGCGCCGAATCATAGTTCTTCATGGCGCTCTCTATGTTGATGATGTAGTTCAGCGCGTCTACGTTGTCCGGCTGTTTCTCAAGCACATCTTTTAACACGCGAAGTGTGTTAAAATAATCATCAAACTGCATTGATTGCCTCCCTGCAGCCAGCGACTGCTCTATAAGACTCGACAAGTACTGCCGGTTTTCAGGATGGGCTTCAAGTAGCGCTTTTGAAATCTCTGCAGCATCTGCGTAGCGCTGATAACCCTCCAGCACAGCAGCTTTCTTGAAAAGTAAGGTCTCATCGCTGGGATAGTAGGCCAGTGCCTCATCTATCGCGCGAAGGGCGTCATCATATCGCTTCTGGGCGGTATACACATTAACAAGGTAACTTACTGCCCCCAGGTTTGTACGATCATAAAACAGCACTGAACGCAACGCGACTACGGCACTGTCGTACTCCATATCGTTCATGAATTGTTTGGCCGCAAGCGTACGTAGCTCCAGGAAGTTAGCCTTATTTACATCGGTCGGATTGTCCTTGTAAAGCTTTTCGGCTATCGCAGAAGCCGCACCATATCGCTTCATGCTCTCCAAAATCCCCAACTTCTTCTTGAGCAGATCATAGTCATTAGGGCTACGCTTTAGTCCGTAATTTATCCACTGAAGAGCCTCGGGCAACATACCCCTGCTAAACGCAATATTGATAGCATAATGCAATGCCTCGCTATTGCCCGGATCGCGCTCCAGAACGCCACTATAGAGCAGGTATGGATCTGTATTCATATAAAAATGTCCTGCTGTCATTCGGATATATGAATTCAGCCTCAATACATCGCTGTTTGTCGGATAGAGTTTAAGCAGCTTTTCCACTACTTCTATTGCCTCTACATAACGCGACATAGCGTCCAGTATGCTTACCTTCTTCAGCAGGAATTCATATGAAGTAGGCATAGATTGGAGGGCACGATTGGTGTATGCAAGCGAACTTTCATAGTTTCCTGATCGCACATCGATCGAGTATATCGCGGTCAGCGCCTCTTTATTCATCGGGTCCTGTTCCAGCACCGCCTCATATGCCCGTCTCGCAATGTCGATATACCCGCGGTGAGAATACTGTCTCGCCACAGCCAGTTTGTAATCAAGGTATACACTTCGAATAAAAGGATCCGTTGAGAAACGATCAAAAAGGTATTCCGCCAGCTTATTGCTCTCGATCCAGTCGCCCATCTTTATGTAGATATCCAGTTTCTTTAGCAGCAGGTCACGATCATTGGGAAAGTATTTAAGTCCCATATCTGCGTACTCGAGTGCCTGCAGATAGTTACAGGCGGTCGCCTCCATATTTACGAGGTAGATATAGGCGTCGCGATACTTTGGGCTTTTGGTAATTACATAGTTCAGCTCCAGTCGCGCACTATCTATCTTGCCTGAAAGAGCGTAAGCATGTCCCAATAACAGGTGAATGTCGAGGTTCTTCGGAGAGATATCAATGGCCTTGCTACACATGTTGATAGCCTTTTGGTAGTGCTTCAACTCTATCTCTTTCTTCGCCTCGTTATACAGATTATCAGACGACTCAATCATCTTAAGCCACTGACCATCAGCAGAGAGACCCGCCAAAAGTATCAGCACCAACAGTAACGCCCGTTTAATAGAATTCATTTCCTTTGCTTTATCTTTTACTGAACCCCGACGGGTTCACTTTACACCAACGGTTTAGGCTGCAGCAGCCCCTTTCTTCTTGGCAGACTGCATACCAAATCCCTGGCGCTGCATATTTCCCCAAACGTGTTTTCTTCCTGTGATAAAATTGAAATATCCTTTTATCGCAAAGAACATGATGAGTGGGTGGTAAATAAATGGCTCCAGGAAAGCCATAAGGCACAGCCCGATAGTTTCTCCCCAGGTTTTGTAATACTTAAATGTGATCTGATCCCACAGCAGAGCAAGTGTGGTGATCATGACCGAATAGGTATAAACGAATACGATCAGAATGATAGCGAATGGCCAGTTGATCTGTCCAGTCACTATGAGATATATATAGAACAGCACCCCTGTAAACTCAACGATGGGGGCCAGCAATTCGTACAAAAAGTTATAGGGGAACACTACAAGCCCAAGGCGTCCGTACCTCGGATTAAAAATGATCTTTCGGTGGATGCTCATGATCTGAGCCAGGCCGCGTCCCCACCTGGACCGCTGGCGGCCAAATACCTTCAGTGTCGTCGGGCCTTCCGTCCAGCAGAGGGTGGCGGGCACGTACCGGATAGAGTATTTGCGCTTATTATCCTTCATGAAAGCACACATGCGTGTGATCATGTCCATGTCCTCGCCAAAAGACTTCGAATCGTATCCACCTGCTTTTACTGCGATCTCTTTGTCAAACATGCCGAGGCCACCCGATACGTTTGGCACACAGTTTATGAGGTCCCAACCCATCTTACCGAGCATGTAGGCACGGATGTACTCCATTTCCTGAAACCTGGGAATTATCCTGCGTGGTGGGCGCACTCGTATCATCAACCCCTCATCCACATCGCAGGAATTCACCATGCGCAGGGTAGCACCTGAGGCAATAACGCGCCTATGATCCTCCTCGATATGTGTGTGACCGCACTCCTCGCAAGGTGTTCCTACCTCCTTGATCTTGGTGGATTCCTGGTCCATGAAAGGCTTTATCAGCTTTATCAGTGTGTCCTTATCAAGGATACAATCCACGTCCGTACACAGGAAGTAGTCGAATGCAGAAATGTTGATTCCGGCATTGGATGCATCGGCCTTCGACTTTCCATTCACCTTGTCTACCACCACAAGTTTCTCGTAGGCTCGGTTGGTCGACTTGAAAATCCTCTTTATTGGCTGGCAGTTCAGCTTTTCCCTGAAGGCATACTCCACATGAACCAGCTCAAATTCATCAATCAATTTCTCAAGCGTGTCATCCGTGCTTCCGTCATTGACAATTACAACTTCGAACTTCGGATAGTTGAACGTAAGCAAAGACCGCACGTTGGAGATAATTGTAACGCCCTCATTGTAGGCGGGAGCAACCACAGAGATACCTGGCGCCAAAGGAGATTCAACTATCACATTAAAATCGATAGAGGCATTCTTCTTCATGTACCGCTGAATGGAGGTCAGGGACATGATGGCAAGAAGGGCATAAGCCATTAACAAGGAAGTACCGTAAATGAATACGGCCGATTGATAGAACGCCCCGATGGCGTCCCAAAAATTCCCTCCTGAAAAAAAACTGTATATAACCCCCATGCCTTCGCCGTCTTGTGCTTATGTCGTTGCTGCTTTCGGTGTATTGTCTGTTGCTTTTTTAAATCCTCGCCGTTGCATATTACCCCATGTGTGTGTTCTGTTCGACAGATGGAAATAATAACCACGAAGTGCGAATACAACGATTAATGGATGGTAAATAAGCATCTCAATGAATACCATGGATATAATACCGACCACATCTCGCCACGTCTTGTAATATTGGAAAGTCAGCTGATCCCACAGTACCGATAGTGACGAGATCATTACTGAATAGGTATACACGAATATCAGCAGGATGATGGCATAAGGCCAGTTTACCAGGCCAAAGTAGATGAGGAATATGTAGTAAATAATTCCAAGAAACTCAATGACCGGTGCCAGCAGCTCAAAGAAGAAGTTGTATGGGAACACAATGAGCCCCACCCTTCCGTATGCCGGATTAAAGAGCATCTTCTTATGCGCCTGCATCAGCTGTAGCAGCCCCCTGGCCCAGCGCGTACGCTGACGCATGAATATCTTCAGAGAAGTAGGTCCCTCCGTCCAGCAAAGAGTTGTTGGGATATATCGCACTGCGGCGTCAATCTTGTTGTCATAGACATAACGAGACATACGCATGCGCAGCTCCATATCTTCTCCAAATGATGCCGGGTCGTAGCCGCCCGCTTTAACAGCGATCTCCTTATCAAACATGCCAAGACCACCCGACACGTTAGGCACAGCATTGATGTAGCTCCACCCCATTTTGCCAAGAACGAACGAGCGTATATACTCCAGCTCCTGAAAACGGGCCAGCAGTGGCTTGGGCGCTACGATCTTTATCAGCACGCCTTCATCTACTTCGCATGAATTGGCCATGCGCAGCGTAGCACCTGTAGCAATCACACGCTTATTTTCTTCCTCCATCATGGGACGAATGAGCATCTGCAATGTCTGGTCGTGAAGGATACAGTCTACGTCCGTACACAGGAAGTAAGGATAGGCAGCCACATTGATACCCACATTAGTGGCATCAGCTTTAGACTTTCCATTTTCCTTATCCACTATCACCAGCTTTGCATATGCCTCGTCAGTGGATTTGTACACACCACGCACAGGCTTTGCAGATAGCTTAATGTCATAAGCGAAATCTACCTTAACGAGGGAAAACTCATTCACCACCTTCTCCAGCGTATCATCGGTACTACCATCATTGATGATGATCACTTCATAGTTTGGATAGTCAAACGTGAGCAGAGAACGGATGTTGCTGATGATGGTGAGACCTTCATTGAAGGCAGGGGCAATCACAGAAATGCCGGGAGCCAGCGGCGAACCAACGATAACCTTATAGTCGGTATAGCTTTCCTTTCGAAGGAACAGCCTGATATTGATGAACGACATTACGGCAAGCATTGCATAAATAAGCAACAGTACCGTCCCGTACAAAAACACGGTGGTCTCAAAAAAGACTGATGCATATTCTACAAACGTTGCTCCCATTAGTATTTGATCAGCGGATTCAGACAGTGTTTGATGATCAACTGATTTTCTTCGTAGGTCATTTCCATAAGTTCCTCCACCATCAGGCGCGAGGCTTGTGTATTGTGCCTGATAATGGCACGAGCGGCATTCATCCGGATATCGAAGTTGGATGAATAGAGAAATTCTGATTTTAGAAACTCCAGGTTTCGCCCTGAGGCTATACTTCCCATCGCTTTCAATATCTCAATCTGGCAATTCAACGGCTGGTGGGTATATATCTTTACCATCTTCTCTTCAGCTGCGTCTGCAGACAATTTCCCAAGGCAGGAGATTGCATCTGCACGAAAGTAGTGGTCCTTGTTGTTCAGCAGTTCCATAACTGCCGGTATTGCGCTCTGCTGGTCATAGTGCGCTATCAGCTTCAGGCAAAAGGAGATAATGCTCTTGTTTGTAGAGTAGCTCACCCAGCGAGAGAAGTTAGGAATTGCTATGTCCTTTGTAGTAGTGATGATCTTAAACAGTTCCAGCTGATCCCAGGGGAGCAGCGGCTCTGTGGCGATATCAAAAAACTTAAATGGCTCATTCTTACTGAGCTGCACATATGCATTTCGCGCGGCAGCACGCAAGGACGGGTTTGTACTGTTAGTGAGCGGAAGAATCGTAACGTCTGATATGGAGATATCCATCTGCGTCAACTCCACCACTGCCTTAATCTTTTTCTCCCACCGTACAGACTTTAGCTTCGAAAACGAATCCTTCTGCAGCTCCATGTCAATGTAGAGCTTGCGAAGCAGTTCCCCTACCTCACCCCGAAAATTCTTTCTATATGCAATGAGTGTTTCAATGAGTATCTGGCGAACGAATGGCTTTTTATATATCTTGTTCGCTAAGGCAGCCGGATCGAATTCAATGTCCTCAGTAGGTACATCCATCCCCAGCTTCTCGTTGAGTAGCACCTGCTCTGTGATCATCTCTTCAATGATAGGGCTGATAAATGCAACGCGCTTATCATGTACATAGCTCTTGTAGCGCTTGTACATGATAGCACTGTAGGCAACTATCGTTGCCAATATAGCGATCACGATAAACGCAAGCGCTATCTCAATAAATAACGGTAGCAGGCTGAACTGTTCGTATGCCTGAAATAAAAGGTCTACCAGATCCCTCCACATGCCATTCCTATTTTTTCTTTGTCACCAGCTTCACCTCACTATTTCTGTTTGCCAACAACTTCCTGATGCGAATCATCAATTCACCGGCCATTATCGGCTTCTTCAGATAATCGTCAGCTCCCAGGCGAAATGCCTCAGTTATCGTCTCCTCGTTACCTACGGACGAACATACGATTATACCAACGTGGCGCTTCGCGGCATTGCTGCGCAACCGGCTCACTACCTCCAGGCCATTAGCATATGGCATCATAAGGTCGGTGATCACTACGTCATACTCTTCATTGTCCAATTTCTCAAATGCCTCTTTCCCGTCTTTTGCCGTCAACACTTCGTGGCCATCCTTACGCAGAATGTTACGAATTGCCTTTAGCATAATATCGTCATCCTCTATTACTAAAATATTTGACATAATTACCGAATAGATTTCTGGTGCGTTACAATTTTTGGAAACTATGGCGCTTCCATCCTACAAATATCAGGCTATTTGTGCTTACTACCATCCTTTCGTACCACCGTTAACCAACATATTATTCCCTATTCACAAGGTATTAGCAAGACCGAAATAATTCGTACGAATAATACGATTTCGCCCCAAATTTTATGTTTGTCGCCAATTCCCCAATGTAGAGTACACCGGGGTGTCACACATAGACATCATTTAAAAAAGCTGTCCCTGCACTGCTTTTCCGCTATTTCTGCTTTCGTGGTCCAGGAGCCACTTCTTTCGCTGCAAGCCACCGCCATAGCCGGTAAGGCTGCCGTCTTCCCCTATTATCCTGTGACAGGGCACAATGATCGCTATGCCATTGTCGCCATTGGCACCTGCCACGGCCCGAATGGCCTTTTCATTACCCAGCACCAGCGACTGCTGCTTATAGGAGCGGGTTTCTCCATAAGGTATGTCCAGAAGCGCCTTCCAGACACTTTTCTGAAAATCAGAACCTACCAGATGCAGAGGCACGTCAAATTCTTTCCTGGTACCGGCAAAATACTCAGCAACTTGTTGCTCCAGTACCGGGAAAAACTCACTCTCCCCATCCTGGAATTTATCGTCAAGTAACTTTTCGATCCGGTCCATTATTCCCTCGATACTACGACGATACTGGAAATCAAATAAACAAATACCTTTATTTGTAGCCCCTACTCGCATACGGCCAAGGGGAGTATCAATTCGTTTCAACCTTATCATGCTACCGCTCGCTTGCGGCACGTAAGTTAGTAAAAACGGAGAACACTAAGCCGGAAGGAAACTATTGCGTATGGTACCGCACAGGTCAGTGCTTACCAGTTTGCTCGCTACTTCGATGATATTTCGGAATGCCAGGGCGTGAGAGATGCCATGGCCGATCATTACCGGCTTATTTACACCCAGGATAGGTGTGCCGCCATAAACTTCAAAATTAAAGGTATCAAGGAACTCATCGTTGAAGCCCTTTTGCACCTTGAAGATGTCATAGATAGACTCTGCCATCTTTATTACTACATTTCCCACAAACCCTTCACAGACAATCACTTCTGCCTTCTCCGAAAACACATCGCGGCCCTCAATGTTGCCTACAAAGTCTATTCCCGGTAGTTCCTTCAGGAGCGGGTAAGTCGCTTGTGCCAGTAAGTTGCCCTTACCTTCTTCCTCACCAATATTCAGCAGGCCCACACGAGGCTTCTCAACGCCAAGGATATTGTGAGCGTAGAGTGCACCAAGCTGCGCAAACTGCACCAGGTGCTCCGGCTTGCAGTCTGCATTGATACCTACGTCAAGGATACAGTTGAATTTGCCATCAAGGCGCGGAATAGGTGTGGCGATAGTGGGTCTCAGAACGCCTTCTATCGCTTTTACCGTATACATTGCACCAACCAACATAGCACCTGTGTTGCCGGCGCTGATGAAGGCGTCAGACATGCCTTTTGCCAGCATACCGAAGCCCATAGCTATACTGGAACCCGGTTTTTCCTTGAGTGCCTTTGTAGGATGTTCATGCATCCCTATCACCTCCGTAGAGTTGATAAGGGTATAGCGGCCATGGTAGGGTTCAATCAGATGCAGATAGGGACGTGCAGCCTCTTCGCTGCCAATGAGCAACAGATGTACTGTTGAGTCAGAAACCTGCTCAAAGTACATCTGCACACCCTTAATGGCCTCGGCAGGGGCGTAATCACCCCCCATGATGTCTAGCCCTATCTTCATCTATTGAAAAGAGGCGTTTTATTCTGTTGGTTCGCTATCAGCAGGCGCTTCCGGCGCCACAGGAGTTTTGTCCACTACCACGTTACCACGGTAATACAGCTTTCCTTCTACCCAATGCGCACGGTGGCGCAGGTGGCTCTCACCTGTAGTTTTATCTATGCTCCAGGTCTCTGCTGTTGCCTTGTAGTGCGTCCTGCGCTTTGCACCCCTCTGCTGCGAGTGCCTTCTTTTAGGATTAGGCATTTTACTTTATTTATTAGTTGTTTAATATACTTTTTACTTCGTTTTCTTCGTTTTGGGCTCCTTTTTCACCTCTTTCAGCGCTTCAAGGCCCTTCCACAGTGTGTTAGCTGTGTGCGACTCGCTGTCTCCCATTTGGTTCAGCAGCTTCAGCGCCTCCTCATTGCACCCTGGTTTCCCTTCTGCATTGTCCGGGTGTATATGTTGCAGCGGCACACTCAGCATCACAAATTCATATACCCAGGCACTCATGTCTATCACCGTTTCGCTACGTGGAATGAAAACCACATCGTCCTCATCCTCCGGCTTCTCACCCTCATCGCCACCGGTCAACTTTATTACCAGGTCAAACTCATCCCAAAGACGCAGCGGAAAGTCGTCTCCGCATCTGTCACATGGCACGGTTACTGTCCCGTCTATGTCAAAGTTCAGCATGAAAAAGTTCTCATGCTTGTCGAACGTCAGCGTCACTCGCCCACCCCAACTCTTCAACTCCTCGTCTGCACCATGTTCGCGCATGAACCGATCTTCGATATCATACTCAAACGTATGCGGTCCGGGCTTTAATCCCTGCCAGGCTATCTCATATTCCCGGTTGTGCTTCATATGCCCATCCCGCGCCACCCATTTCCCGGCTCATACAACGCTTAAAATTGCCCTGTGTTGGCAGGAGGGGTAAAACGGGCTGCAAATGTAGGAAAAAATCGTGGATTTACATCAGTTTATTTCGTTTAATTAAAAACGCATGCAATACTTCGTCTACCGGCCGGGAAAGGTCCACAGGCACCATATCTATATGGTACTGGTGGCAACGGTCTGCTACCTCCTTTCTAAATTGACCAATTCTCTCTATATATTGGTCCTTTATCTGCTGCGGTTGCAGTTTCACCCGCTCACCGCTCTCAAGATCTACAAATTCATATGGACGATTCTCAAATTCAAATGCAACTTCTTGTATACCATCTACCACATGAAACAAGATCACTTCGTGCTTGTTATATTTCAAATGTTGCAATGCGGCAAAAAGTTGTTCCATGTTCTCAGCGTCGTCCATCATATCGCTAAAAACGATAACCAGCGACCGCTTGTGCATCTGCTCGGCCACCAGGTGCAACGCGCCAGCTGCATTCGTCACCTTATTTTCAGTAACCAGGTTCAGCGTACGCTGCAGTTCGTTTATCAGCATACGGTAATGGCTATGCGACGACCGGCAATCTGATAGATAGTAGACGCTTTCGTCAAACAGCGCAAGTGAGGACGCATCCAACTGCCGCTTCATGAGGTAGAGCAAGCTGGCAGCAGCCACGCAGGAAAACTGCAGTTTATTTACACGTTCAGTATCCCTTGGGAACTGCATGGACGAAGAAGTATCCAGTACCAGGCAGCAACGCAAGTTGGTCTCTTCCTCAAATCGCTTGATGAACAATTTATCGGTTCGGCCATATACCCGCCAGTCAATATGCCTCAGCGGGTCGCCCTGATTATATAACCTATGCTCTGCAAACTCTACAGAAAAGCCATGGAACGGGCTCTTGTGGAGACCCAGGATAAACCCCTCCACCACCTGCCTGGCTATCAGCTCCAGGTTTTCATTTAACGGTTGTTGTAATAGCAATACAGTTTAGTTTATAAGTACTAAGATAGCCTATTCTGCACCATGCGGATCTAAAAAACCCATTATCACCCACCAGCGAAACCGCTCCAGCATCACAAATTTGCTCAATTGCCCCTTCAGAATGAAACCTATACCGTAGGCAACAGCATAACCCCATTTCAGGAAGTATTCCACGAATTTCATAGCCAACGCACCGGTTTGCCCCTTCAGGCGCAGCCGCTCGCCACCACCAATTCCCATGCTGTGACGGCGCACGTAGTTTTTGTCAAACTTATTCGCTTCTACGCTGTGCAGCACCCATACATCGGGCAAATAATGCACCTCGTGCCCGGCTGCGAGTATCCTCAGGTAAATGTCCTTCTCCTCATTAGCAAGCAATCCTTTACCCTTCCGGCCCAGCTCTGTATTGAAATAGCCTATCTCTTCGAAGACTTTCTTCCGAAAGGCCATGTTGGCACCACAGGGATATCGTGCACCGGTGAGTTGCTTCACTTTGGGCCCCTGGTCGAAGTTGCCCACCAACCCGAAGAAGTATTTTGAATACCAATCAGGAATACCCGTAAGAAATCGGGGCACTATCTTCCCACCCACAGACCATGTAGCAGGGTGCTGATCGAAAAATGCAACGATACCAGCGAGCCAGCCGGGCTGCGCTGTGGAGTCATCATCCAGGTATGCCACTATCTCCCCCTTTGCCTCTTCGGCACAGCGCGTGCGCGTGTAGGCAACACCTTGTCTCGTTTCTGTATAAAAAGAGAAATTATAGCCCGGGTGGGCATCTTTATAAGCACCCAAAGCTTCAATAGTACCGTCGGCACTGTTATTGTCCACGACAATCACCTCATATTGCGCCCGATCAAAGTCCTGGTTGAAAATACTTTCTACCGCATCTATGATGAATCGGGCCCGGTTATAAGAACAAATTACTGCGGATATCTTGTACTGGTAGGACATACACTGCGGTAAAAATACAATTTGTGTTCTTAATACTGTCTTAATCTCAAACCCAGCCATGTGATACCTTAGCTGCTTTTACCTAATTTGGCAGTCAATACATAGTCTTTCTTTCACCAATGAACAAAGCAGTCGCTGTTTTTTGCTTCCTGCTCTTTAGCATCGTGCGCATTGGAGCGTGCGGGCAAACAGTAGTCGCCGACCTGGCCGAGAAAGGACGCCTCTTCAACGCTTCCCGTAAATATGACTCTGCGCTATTGTATGCCGACTCTGCGCTAGCTCTGAACCGAGAATTCAGAGAGCGCAATACGGGGTTCAAAGCCATGCGTATAAAAGGCAGGGCGCTGTTTGGACTGAAGCAGGAGAAGAAGGCGATAGACTTATATTTCTCGGCACTGTCCCAGTGTACCCAACCGAAAGACAGTGCGGAGCGTGCACATATATTGGGCGAGATCGGGTATATCTATTTTGTTCAGGGGCGATATGGCGAGTCAAAATCTTATTACAAGCAAGAGATAGCCCTGCTTTCAGCGGTGCGGGGACCAGATAGTATAGGTAACCAACTGATCAACCTTGCGGTTATGCACCAGTCGCTTGGCGAGTATGACAGTGCAGGCTTAGCGCTCGCACGGGTAAAGAAAATACTGGAGCACACCCACGATAGCACAATAAACGGCTATTATCTCTTTAATATGGGCGCGCTCTATACATCGCTCAACAAGCCGGACTCTGCGCGCTTATACTACATGCAAGCTTATGACATCTGGAAAGCCCTTGACAACCGGTCTCAGCTATTCAAGGTCACTTTCAACCTTGGCTACTATTATTACCAGAAGAAAAGCTATGCAGAGGCAGTAAAATACTACCACCTGGCCGAGGTAGCAGCAAGCAAGTATGGCAGTACAAAAGATGTAGCCCACCTGTACGGCACAATGGCTGAGACATATGCGGCTATGGGCGACTACAGGAACGCTTATAACAACCTATACCGGTATGCTTCCATTAATGACTCTCTGTACCAGGATGACATCAATAACTACATCCTGGAACTGGACACCCGCTACCAGGCAGCTAAGAACCGGGAAACCATACAAGAGCAGGAACTGGAACTAAAGGCGTCGAAACTGGCGGTGCAGCAACAGAAGAACACCATTCTGACAGTAGTAGTGGTTCTTATCCTCGTACTATCCCTGGGAGGTGCAGCATTTGTGTACCTCAACTTCCGCAACAGAGTACAAAAGGAGGTAGAAGAGGCCAAAAGTCGCTTCTTTGCTAATGTTGCTCATGAAATACGCACTCCTCTTTCCATGATCGCGGCACCCCTGGAAGCAGCCAGGTCCCGAACAGACGATCCAAAATTACACGAACAACTAGACCTGGCAGCGCGCAGTACTACAAGGCTAAATGAGCTGATCAACCAGATGCTGGACATCTCCAAAGTGGAATCCGCAAGGTATGTGCTCAACCCTGCAATCGGAGATATTTCTGATTTCCTGGAACAGCTTTTTGCCAGCTACCGCGTGCAGGCGTCTGCGAAAGGACTGAGCATAAATTGTTCCTGCGACAAGTATCCTGAAATGCTACAGTTCGACAAAGATGTGCTTGAAAAGATACTGGACAATCTCGTGGGCAATGCTATTAAGTACACACCAACGGGCGGCAACGTAGGTGTAGAATGCAGCATTACGGCAGCCGCAATTGGTGCTGAGCTGAAATTAGTGGTTTGGGATAATGGGCCAGGAATAGCAGAAGGCGAACAAGAACTGATATTTGATCGTTTCTATCGTTCCAAGGAACAAAAAACTTCCGGCTCGGCAGGAGTTGGCATTGGCCTCTCACTTACGCGCGACCTCGTGAGACTAATGAACGGAACTATCGCAGTGAACAGCGAACCCGGGAAAGGGGCGGTTTTCACAGTTGTTTGCCCGTTAGCGAAAGCAGCAGCATTGAGCACTGGCAGATCAGCCGAGCCTGCGGGTGCCACGGTGTTGCTGGTAGAAGACGATAATGATATCCTGAACTTCAACAGGGATCAGCTGGAAGAAGATGGCTACCAGGTGTGGACAGCAATAAACGGACTTGAAGCCCAGACACTACTGGAATCAAACCTGCCTGACATCGTCGTTACCGACCTTATGATGCCTGCGAAGGATGGCCTGGCCCTGCTCCAGGATATCCGCCAAAACCCGGGCACATCTCACCTACCCGTTATCATACTCAGCGCAAAGGCATCGCAACCCAGCCGTGTGGAGGGAATCTCAGTCGGGGCGCAGGCATATCTTGCCAAACCATTCAGCCCGGCTGAGCTCAAGGCACTTATCAAAAATCATCTTGCGATCCTGGCACGTCAAAAAGAACTTTACCAGGCTCAAAATGCCAACGCACAGGCGTCAATACCAGAAAGATTCACCGGCACTGATCCTTTCACGAAACAATGCTACGACCTCATCAATGAGCATCTTGACGATGCGCAACTATCTGTAGAGCGGCTTGCCGAACTTATGAATATTAACAGGAGCCACTTCCAGCGGAAGATTAAGACTCTTACCGGCTACTCGCCTTCAGAACTGATAAAAACTATCCGCCTGGAACGTGCGAAGGAAATGCTGCTGAAGAAGGAAGGCAACATAACCGAGGTTGCTTATGCCACCGGCTTCACTTCACAATCCTATTTCACCAGGTGTTTTGCAGACCATTTTGGGTACCCACCCAGCCAGGCCACAAGCCGTTCTTAGTTTAACCATTGGGGAAATAATATAAAATTCTCTCACTACTTTTAACCTTTGACTTACAGAAGCAATAGTATTTTTGGCACTTCATGAACATGAAGAAGATATATCCGGTGATCGTCATCCTCATCACACTCTCTGTGGTGGGTATACTCTTCATTCAGATGTCCTGGATTCAGAATGCTATTAAGCTGAAGCATGAGGAATTCGCACATGGAGTAGAAAATGCTTTGACACAAACCCGTCAAGGCCTCCACGACAACTACTCCTACAGACATGCAGGATATATTCCTAACGAAGAGTCAAAGAAACACCTGCTGCGCAGGGAGTTTATCGTTGAGGGCAACTTCAGCAGCCAGGATATTGGTGACATACTAAGGCAAAAGCTCAGGGACAATAACATCAAGCAGCCCTTTGAGTTCGGCATTACCAATATTTATAAGAACATCATCATTCAGTCAGACGGTTTCCGGATGACAGACCAGGAGACGCTGTCCAAAATTCTGCTTTCGCCTGAGGACTCATACCGATCGCAGGAGACCCTGTACGTGTTCATTCGCGAAGACAAAAACCTGATCATCCGCGAAATGGGCTGGATGATCGTGGCCTCCATCGTATTTACTACCATCATTGTATTGGCCTTTGCACTTACGGTGCGCACCCTGTTCAACCAGAAGAAGCTATCTGAGATAAAGTCTGACTTTATCAACAACATGACCCACGAGCTCAAAACGCCGCTCGCTACCATATCACTGGCCATTGACGCTCTTACTAACGAAAAGGTTATCCACGATGCCGATAAGATCAAGATCTACAGCGGCATGATAAAGGAGGAGAACAAGCGAATGAACAAGCAGGTAGAAAAGATACTGCAAGCTGCCCGCCTGGAAAAAGAAGAGATAAAGCTGACCCTGGTGAAACTGGATGCACACCAGGTCATCAGCAAAGTAGCCCACAATATGGCCCTGCAGGTGCAGGAGAAGAATGGCAGCATAGACCTGCGCCTGGCGGCTACCGACTCTGTAATAGAGGCAGACGAAGTTCACTTCTCCAATATTATCTTCAACCTGCTGGACAATGCGATGAAGTATTCATCTGCAGCGCCCAAAATTCTGGTAGAGACGCTGAAGCATGGTAATGGCATGTTCACCATCAAGATCACCGACAATGGTATTGGCATGGATAAGGAAACGCAGGCGCGTATTTTCGAGAAGTTCTACCGCGCGCATACCGGCAACCTGCACAATGTAAAAGGGTTCGGCCTTGGGCTCAGCTACGTAAAGGCTATCGTAGACGCGCACGATGGCCGTATAAAAGTAGAAAGTACTCCCGGTAAAGGAAGTACTTTCACAATCACATTTCCTGCGGTGAGATAATCTATATCACCGTACACAATCCCTTTATCACAGCTGCCAGGCGAATAGCATCATATACCCTGGCTTGGTCTGCACCCTGCTCCCGAACCGAATATTCATGCGATGTGACACACTGCTCACATCCGTTAACGGCAGATACCGCAAGGCTCATAAGTTCAAACAATGGCTTACCCATTGCAGGATTCATCATGATACTCATGCGTAGGCCCGCAGGTGTTTTCTGGTAAAACTCCACGCCCGCCATAAAATGCTTGAACCTGTAGAAAACGTTGTTTACGCTAAGTAGTGATGCGCATCCATGCGTTTCCGCTATTTCATCTGCTGTCGCACCCTCCTTAACAGCAAGGCCCTCAAAGGCCGTTATCAGCACGTCATTCTTCTCATTTACTGCTATCGACAGTGCGAGCAGCACAGCTTCCTTCCGGCTCATATGCTGGCTACCCAGCACAGAGCTCACGTTCAGTTTCAGGTCCCGGATATATTTATGGTTCACGGCCGCCAGGGTCTCCAGCGATTTGCTGGTGTGCGCTGCATTTATGCCCAGGTCCGCAAAAAGATTCTGAATCGATTCGTTCTCTATAGACATTTCGTCATTTTTTAGGTCTCAAAAAAACGTCCCGCATATGCGGGACGTACATATCCAAATATTGCACTATTATCCTACAGCAGGCTCCAGTGTTTCCTGGCCTTTTGTCCAGTTACATGGGCACAGCTCATCTGTCTGCAATGCGTCCAGTACACGCAGCACTTCTGCCACATTACGTCCCACACTCAGGTCATTGATGTTTACCCAGCGCACAATGCCTTCCGGATCTATAATGTAAGTGGCGCGGTATGCTACTTTCTCGTCTGCCGAAAGAATTCCCAGTTCCTCAGCGAGGCTCTTTGAAGTATCGGCGATCATTGGGAAACGCAGGTTGCGCAGATCGTCATGAGCAACGCGCCATGCGTGGTGAACATACTCATTGTCAGTAGATGCGCCCAGCAATACGGTGTCGCGATCAGTGAAAGCTGTGTAGTTCTTATTAAACTCTGCAATTTCGGTAGGGCAGACAAATGTAAAATCCTTTGGCCACCAGAACATTACGGCCCACTTGCCTTCAATGTCTTTGCTGCCGATCTCTTTAAATTCCTTTCCTTTTTCCAGTGATACTACTGCCTTCTTTTCAAACTGTGGGAAACTCATGCCCACCGTTACGAAACTGTTTTCCATTTTTACTGTATGTTTTTTTCGTGTGCAAATATCGCTCATACTCCATAAAAAAGCATGACGCGCATCATCGTGTTTGCCTATCCGAGAATAGGCTATTTCAATTCAGAGAATCAACTAGTTGAGCGACATACCGGGCATGGTTGCCGGCAGCGTATTGTGAAACAGGAGTGGAGTGCACGTCACTTCTGTAAAATGTGGATAAAGCGGAAACGATAATACAAGTTCGTTTGCCTCGGGCTCGTCCTCTGCATTTATCACTACCCAAATGGTGCTGCGACTCATAGAAACACTATAGGACAATATCCTACCCTCAGCAAACAATTTGTTGATATGCAACCTGTGCACAGGTATCACCGCAGCGATAACATCACTCATTTCGGGCAATTCCAACTGAAAGAAAAAAGCTGCCACTTTACCACAATATTTAGATTAACGGCCGTTCTAACGCAACAGCGTCACGTTACCTTGCTTTTTTATCGGGCGTCCCGATAAACAGAATCCGTCTGCTACCCAGACATACACCCCCTCTTCAGCAAGCGAACCATTGAATATCCCATCCCAACCCTGCGTTGGATCAGTAGTGCTGAACACAAGCTGCCCATAGCGGTTGTAGATATGGAAATAGTTCAGTTTTATGACATTGTTATTGAGAATACCAAACCTGTTACTGCCTGAATGTGTACTTGTAGGTACAAATGCGTTGGGCAGGTAAAAATCGCCGCACTGAACGCGCACTGTCACCGTATCTTTTGCACTACATTGGTAGCCCTCACCCTGCTCCGTGACCGTTAAGTAATAGGTGAAGTCATATGGTGGGTTCACATACGGATTAGGAACGGTACTATCGTTCATGAACTGGAATGGTTCCCACTGATACCTGTACCTGCCCTCTGATGTGTTTGGACCTCCGACAATTGATGACGCACCGTCGCGGATAAACCTGTCCGGACCTGCATCTGCTTTCACCTTTACAACACGAATGTTGATCGCTGTATCTACGATGCAGCCAAACGGATAGTAAAGTGTGTAACGGTATGTTGTAGAGTGCGTAGGATAAACGCGAACTGAGTCAAAAAATTCGTTTGATGTGTCGATATTATGGCCGGCAGACCAGCGGATAGAATCAGCAAGTGTCGACACCGCGTAGAGCCTCAAAGTATCACCCATACAAAGCGATGTGTCATTTGGCCTGTACAATGTAGGCGGTGGCAGAACCGTAATGTCGCGGCAATCTGCACGCTGCGTAGGCAAGCCCTCGTCTACAACATAGTATACATTGTAGATACCGGGAGCATTGTAAGAAAATTTAGGCGGTGCAACATCTGTAAATGATGGAATTGTTGAGTTGCTGCAGTTACCAAAAGTGATCTTTGTTATTGACGTATCCAGGCCATTGGTGATAAAGCCGTAAACACTGTCCTTGTCGCGCACAATGCTGGAAATGCTGGAAGGGAAATTCATACCACCAACTACGCTGTAGCTGATACCGGTATAAGGCCCTATCGCAGCAGGCATGCGAACCTCCACCAACTGACTTGTTGTGCTATCTGTGATGTAAGAATGGATATAGTTACAGTCACGTACCAGAGTAATCGATGATGGTTTTAATATCCTGAAAAGGAAGTCGCCAAGGTTAGTAGCCGTTGGTGTCACCGGGTTCAGGTTTGCCCCCATGTCTATGCGCACCAGGGTGCTGTTTCCAAAGTTTGTGACAAAGAAATGCCAGTTGCCTGCGTCATAGATAGCTGCCAGATCTGATGGGAAATTCATCTCTGTGTTTACATTTCCGTAGCTTTTTGCCAGTGGTGTAATAGACGGGTTGAAGGAAAAATCGAGCTGAATCAGTTCACCATTATTATAGTTTACCACGTAGCCATACCAGTTGTTAGATGTCTGGTCCTGGGCTACAAACAGGCCCTTAGGATAGCTAAGTAAGCCTCCGGGATTGCCGAAATTGGCAATATTGGGCTTGTTATTGCTCAGGCGCGGCCCAAAGTCGATACGTGCCAACTGGGATGTTGCATTTGTAAAACCACCAGCCACATATAAGAACCATTTGTGCGAAAACACATCATGCAGCATGTAAAGCGTGGTCGGATTCACGGGAAGACCATTTGTCAGGTTTCCCAGGTTGGTTACAGTGGGTGTATTATTCAGGCTGCGGCCATAGTTAAGACGAATAAGCTCAGTAGTACGGGAGTTGATTACAAAACCGTAATACATTCCGCTATCGTTGATCACATCAATGCCCGAAGGTCCCTTAAGCGAATACGCACTGCCCATATTGGTACCGGCAGGCGCGTTGAACAGAAATCCTGAACAAAATCCCCAGAAATATGATTGGCCGTCAAAAACATTGCTTTTGAGTTCGATAGGCTGATTCACGCACACTGTGTCCGGTCCAGTGAACAAAGTCTGCGCAAATAAACTCATCTGCGATGCAAATAGCACCGCCAAGGTTAGTAAGCATTTTTTCATATTCCCGTCAAGATATAATCCTATTATTCCGCTAATATAAGTAAATAGCCGAAAACTTTACCAGCAAAGGTGTATATTTATTTCCGCAAATCAAAATACAAACATGACAAGAAAGCGCCTGCTGTCGCCACTTTACACCGTTTTTTCAACTGTAAGTTTATCAATCTTTGCCCTCGGATTTTCCGCTTCCGCAAAAGAAGGAATGTGGATGCCTCCAAAGCTTAAAGACCAGGAGCGGGCGATGAAGGAAGCAGGGCTTCAGATCGCTATAGACCGCATATATAACGAAAAAGGAACAGGTTTAAATAATGCCATCGTACTTTTTGGTAAGGGGTGCACGGGCGAGATCATTTCGCCCAAAGGGCTGATCCTCACAAATCATCATTGTGGATACGGCAGCGCTCAGTCGCTCAGTAGTCCTGAAAAAGACTACTTCGCTAATGGCTTCTGGGCCGGGAACATGAGTGAGGAACAACCGGTAAAAGGTCTCACAGTTACATTTATAAGAAAAATTGAAAATGTAACACAAAAGATCACCGACGGCCTTGCAGACACCCTGAACGACAAAGTAAGGGACAGCATAGTGGACGCGCGTATAAAGAGCACCGAGCAGGAATTGGGGAAAGCCACCGGTCTTGACGTAAACATTAAAGCATTCTTTAAAGGCAATGAATATTGGGCTGCTATCTCAGAAACCTTCCGCGACATCAGGTTTGTCGGGTTCCCACCAAACGGGATCGGGGCCTTTGGTGGAGATGTGGAGAACTGGGCATGGCCGAGGCACACCGGCGACTTTAGCATTTTTAGAATATATGCCGGCGCAGACAATAAACCGGCCGACTATGCTGCTAATAACAAACCGTACGATGCAGACCAATATTTCAATATCAACATCAACGGCTATAAGGAGGGAGACTTCACAATGGTCTATGGCTTCCCGGGCACCACAAACGAATACATTTCATCTTTTGCACTGAAGCATGTCTATGAAATTGCAGATCCGATTGCAATCGACGCACGTACCAAAAAACTTGACGTCTGGACAAAACACATGACTGAAGATAGGGACATCTTCCTGAAATACACTTCAAAACGCGCAGGTGTAGCCAACGGCTGGAAAAAGTGGCAAGGCGAAGTGAAGGGACTGAAGCTGAACGACGTAACGACGAAAAAAGAAACCTACGAAAAGAGGTTCCAGGCTTGGACACGGGCAGACCGTAACTATCCCTGGGCAGACAGCCTGCTACCCAAAATGCAAACTGCCGCCGGCAATGCCGACAAACTTGTTGAAGAAGACCAATACCTGCGCGAGACTGTGCTGGCTATTGAACTCATTCAGCAGGCGGCTTTTACTGACAGACTTCTGAAGGTGGCACGACTGGAGAAACACCGGGTTTCATTTACAGACACAGTTTCAAAACTTGTAAAAGCTCAGGAAGGCTTCTATAAGAACTACGACGCCGCTACCGACAAAGATGTGTTTGCCGCATTGATGAAGCTATATTTCTCAAAGTGCGCTTCTACCCTACCTGAATATTACAGCACACAATACAAGGAGCACAAAAAGAAGATGGAAAAATGGGCTGATGATGTGTATGCGAACTCCATTTTCACTTCAAAGGAAAAACTTGAAGAATGGGCTGCAAAAGCAGGCGCTGCCGACACGTTTGTATTGATCAATGACCCTGCCTACATGCTCTACGACGCAGTAAACAAGGAACGCGAGAACAATGTGTCGCCCGGACTCACAAACTACAAAACCGACATGCGTTACCTGGAGCGCCTTTATATGAAGGCACAGATGGCACATCAAAGCACGCGCCAGTTCTATCCTGACGCCAACCTGACGCTGCGCCTCACCTATGGCAAGATACAAGGCCTGGACCCCGACGGACCAGCCAAATACTCCTACCAAACCACACTTGGCGAAGCAGTAGCACTGGACGACCCTGAGTCGGACATCTTCAAAGTGCCGGCGAAACTGAAGGAACTGTACGAAAAGAAAGACTATGGCCGCTGGGGCGTGAATGGTGTGATGCCACTTGCATTCACTGCGTCAAACCACACATCAGGCGGCAACTCCGGCAGCCCCGTGCTAAATGCAAATGGAGAACTTATCGGCACCAACTTCGACCGTGCATATGAGGGTACTATGAGCGACTACTATTTCGATCCGAACCGTTGCAGGAATATCTCCGTCGACATCCGCTACACCCTATTCATTATAGACAAATTTGGTGGTGCAGGCTGGCTTATTGATGAGATGAATATCATTAAGAAGTAGCCACGGCCTCCATAGGATGGAAGCAAATCCCGGTTTGGGAATCGCTATTTGGTCTCTCCCTGGTCTTGCAGATCATTTGAGATGAGGTCTGCTTCCTCTCCCGGAAGCACCTTCTTTTCTACGATCCTAATTACCAGCGACATAGAAAAAGCGAACAAAAGCATAACACCGGCCATAACACACAAGGGTTTAACATTCAGCCAAATAACAGGCTTATTACGTATACTGAAATAATCGTGCCAAACTTTTTTACATTTTCAGCACAGGTTCTCCTGCGATGTTAAAGAAGTTGCAAAAATGTGGGTGCAATGTGAATACGCTATAATCCCATATCGCTATTCTATTCAGACGGGCCATAATTTGATTTACCTTTGTCCTTCATTCAAAAAATAATTCAGCAATGGCAGCAGTGTATACTGATTCTAACTTCGATGCAGAAGTACTAAAGGCAGACAAGCTCTCCGTGATCGACTTTTGGGCACCATGGTGTGGTCCTTGTCTTGCGCTAGGCCCCACTATCGACGCACTGTCGAAAGAATATGAAGGCAAAGTGAACGTAGGCAAAGTGAACGTAGACGAAAACCCTAACCTTAGCATCAATTATGGTGTTACCAGCATTCCATGTGTGCTGTTCATTAAAGATGGCCAGGTAGTAGACAAGCAACTGGGCATGGCACCAAAGAACGTGTTCGACAAGAAGATTCAGAAAATACTGGGATAATTTTCCCCGATTCTATTTGTATTCGCCCCGGCATGTCCGGGGCGATCTTACTTTCAGGACCCTCTAATCGGAAGATGCCACCTCGCCTTGTTCATTCAGCAAGCCCCAGCCCGTAGCCAGATCCGTCCAGCGAGACTCAGCTAGTGTTGGCTTTCCCGAATACAGCCCGGCCTCATTCCTTTGCCGGAATGCCTCGTACAATGTAATGGCACAGGCCACGGAAATATTCAGGGACTGCACCATACCCACCTGCGGAATAATAAAATTACCGTCACAATATGCAAGACAATCAGCCGTCACACCCTCCCGCTCATTACCAAACACCAGCGCTACCCGGCCGGTAAGGTTCAACTCGTAGAGTGATGAGGACTGCACACCCAGGTGTGTTGCATAAACCTTGTCGCACAATTGCTTTACGGCCGCCATGCAAGCCGCGGTATCACTGTATTGATGCACAGAAAGCCAGCCCAATGCACTTGCAGAACTGCTCTTGGCAAACTTCTTATGTAGAGGAATAGTGTTATTCAAGACGAAAACATCCTGTACACCTACGGCGTCACACGTGCGCATCACTGCAGATATATTGTGCGGGTCCTGCACGTTTTCCATAACAACCACAAGTCCACCCTGCCTGTTGTTTAGTACCTTCCTGATCTTCGCTTCTCTTTCCGGTGTCATAGTGGGCAAAAATAATGTTTCAAATCATTTTCCGAAATGGATTAGCTACCGCGCTCCCTATTTGAACCCTCTGTTAAATTCAGCATCATATGATGTTTGTCATATGCTACCAATAATGTTCTTTGTAACTTTAGGAAAGACAAAACCGCGCCTATGTCCTACATCATCGCAGCTACCGACCTTTCTGCCGTTGCAGACAATGCAGTACACTACGCAGCAGCACTCGCCGCTGCGCAGCGACTCGATCTGGTAATCATGAATGCGTTTTCAATGCCATTGATGATAGGTGATGTCCCAGCTCCGGCATCCATTATCAATGATGCCCAGGTAGACGCGGAAAACAAAATCAGGGAGCTGGAAAAGGTCATCGCCACCAGGCATCCCGGGTTAGCAATAAGCAGCCATGTCATCTATGGTAATGCTATTGAAATAGTAGAGCACTATGCACAAAGTCACCGCCGACCGCTACTTGCGGTTTTGGGGAACAGCATCGCCACTGAGTCAAGTGCATGGTTCTTTTCCACACTGAAGACGGCGGCCAATGAGCTCAGTGTTCCTATTATTGCAGTGCCGCCGGATACCCAGTACAAAACACCGGGGTCTGCCTGCTTTGCACTGGACATCGCGAGGGAAAACACCGTAATCTCACTCGATATGTTTGCAGCGCTTTGTACACGACTTCAGCTTACACTGCACGTTCTGAATGTACAGAAGGACGTCTTAAACCGAGATAATGTCTCCGTAATTCCGGACCAGGTAAAGAAAGCGCTTGCACCCGCAAACCCACATTATCACTTTCGGTACGAGGAAGACATAGACCTTGGAATAGATCGATTCTGCACAGAGCACAATGTAGACTGGCTAGTTGTTGTTCACGGAAAATATTCGCTCTTCGAGGGTCTTTTCCATCGCAGCCACACCAAAGCATTAGCTGCTATTACACGCATACCTATGCTCATATTACACGAGCACCATAGCTGATCAAAGCTACTACTTACCTACACTTAGCATATTCATCAACAGCTTTATGGCGCCTTTGTTCGCCGCCGGCAACTGCCTGAAGAAAGAAAGTGAAGTATACACGTAATGTCCCTTACCCACCTGTGCATACAGGGTGCTTCCATTCAGCGGCTCCTCTCCTGTATCATGCGCGCTGAATAGCGTGGTGTATTTGTCATCCCACTTGCTTGCAAAATAAAGACCACGCTCCTGCACCCATCCATCAAAGTCGGCTTTCTCTATCTTGTTCGGATAGTTCAGCAGTCTGTGTGTAGGTTTGGTTATCGTCATCTCAGCATCTTCTTCGGTCACGCGTTTTGTCGAGAGGTCAAAAGGATATGGCCCTAGCTTCTTTGTTGCAAGCTCATGTGCAGTATTGTACTGCATCACCAGTGTACCTCCATTTTCGGCATACTTGAGTAGAACCGGCATCCACAAAGCCATTCGCTTTTCAGCATTGGCCACGCGCACACCGGTTAGTATTGCATCATACTTCATGAGCCTGTCTGCAGATGCAAGGTCCTCTGGCTTCAGCACATCTACTTCCAGCCCGGCCTGCCGCAGCACCTCTGCCACTTTGTCTCCGGCCCCCTCCAGGTATCCTATCTTCCTGGCCGTGCTTTTCCAGGATGGAGCTATTACCCGGGTAAAGGGTTTCGAAAAATATTGAAGCGTTGGCAGGTGGTCATACTGTATCAGGTTTAGCGTCCCCATATCAGGAACCCCGGCCACCGGCACTACATACATATCCCTTTCGGCACTCGGGCCGCGCCCTGCAGGCACACTAAATGTCAGCAGGGAATCGGCCCCTTTCTTCATGGTGATAAATGCTTCAAGAAGCACCCCTGACTTGTCTGAAGCCATTCTCAGGTTCAATCCATTCAGATCAGCATAGGCATGCAGCCTCGCGCTGATCTTACAACTTCCATCTTCTTTCGCCACTATAATTTTGTCTGTAAATTCTATTGTCAGGTCGGGCACAATGCGCAACTGCTCTACCACGTCTCCTTTCACCGGGTCCAGTCGCTTGTAGGACAGCGGCACATCGATAGTCATTGTCTCCCCACCCACTAACAGCGTTATGGGCACTACAAGTCCGTTGGGAGTCTCCGGCAGGCCCGCAGCGGTATCCAGCGGCATGTAGTAAAGGTCATTATTTGCATTAAACTCCAGCCAGTATGGCTGCGTCACCTTTTCATTTGCGCGAATTATCTCCAGGTGTTCCAGCGTCACTAATGAATCAAAACCAAGCCTTACATCCATTGTTGTGTCACCGTTACGCCAGCCTATCTTCCTGAGTATAATAGGTGTGGCAGAGCGGGCAATGATCTTTGCAGTAAAAGGCACCAGCTCTCCCTTGGCGGCCACGGGCTGTTTTGTGGTCACTTCTACCATCACGCCGGCACAGTGCTGTATAAGCCGGTTTATTTCCTCTGTTTTCAGGCTGCGCCAGTATGGGTCCTTCACCTCGGCTATCATCCTACGAACCCGGAACAGCGATGGCAGCAAAAGATCCGGCCTGTTAAAGTCATACCTGGCAATAAGAGATGCCACGGAGTCACCTATATCCGGGCGGCCCACTCGCTTCCAGGTAGTCTCTATACCCTCAAAAATGGAAGATTTGAACGGTTCTCCTGCCACCAGCTTAAAGTACTCCGTTTGCACTCCGGGTACGCTGGGCGTGCCCGCACCCTGGCTCTTATGCACGCTACGGCTCTGGCCTGCCAGCTCACCTACTCCCATGCCCAGCGTGGGTACGAATTGCCCCACCTGCATTTTGAATTGGTCTTCTGAGGTAGTATTGCGTGATCCAAACCGGAAAGAATTAAATAGCAGACGCTTGGGCTGCCAGGCATCGTAATACTTGAAGTGGTCTGTATACTGCGTTTTATTACCAGCATCGTTAAATGCCATTTCTGCGATAATGGCCGATGCTGCATGCTGCCCATGCCCGGCATTGGTATCGGGCGGGAAACGACATATCACCACATCCGGCCTGAACCTGCGGATCACCCGTATCGCATCATCTGCCAGAACTGCTTTGGGCCAATGCTTGAACGTCTCTTCATATGACTTGGAAAACCCAAAATCAACAGCCCGCGTGAAGAATTGTTCTGCACCGTCTATCTTTCGTGCCTCCATGAGTTCATGGGTCCTTATTAGGCCCAAGGCCTCACCCTGCTCACTGCCCAGCAGATTTTGCCCGCCATCGCCACGGGTAAGTGAGAGATAAGCCGTCCTTATATGTTTGTCGTTTACCATGTAGGCTAGCAGCCTGGTATTCTCATCATCGGGGTGGGCAGCCACATAAAGTACGCTCACCAGGTTGTTTAGCTGCCGCAATTCATGGTAAATAGTACCCGAATTGGCCGGCCGGACTTGCTGGCCATTTGCCGTCATCGCTGAAGCCAGTACTAATAGGGCAAGCGTGAAATTCTTCCTCATATACGTCGTTGGTTCGATCCTTCAAAAGTACAAGGATTGCCGGTTATGTTTGTACCTTAGGCCGCGGGAGCACTTCTTCAACAGTTAAGTAATAATTGTTTATTTCCCCGGATGCTATTTGCTATTGACCATTAACGCGATACGCTTTAATTTTACACCAACTAACTCACCTGAATGTGCGGAATAGCCGGCTATATAGGCCGCAATAAAGAAGACGGTCTCTCTTTCTGCAACCAGGCAGGTCACCTGATGCAGCACCGCGGTCCGGACGACAGCGGCGTTTTTGCTGATGACAATGTTGTGTTGCTACATCGTCGCCTGGCAATATTAGAGCTCTCCGAGCTGGGGCACCAACCCATGACCTCCTCCTGCGGCAGGTATAAGATCGTTTTCAACGGAGAGATCTACAATCATCTTGAACTCCGCTCGAAGTTCTTGCAGGGGCACCCTTTTCGGGGACACTCAGACACAGAGACCATCCTGGAGCTTTTCCGGATCCTGAGGGAGAAAATGCTTACCGAAATGGTGGGCATGTGGGCGCTCATTATCTGGGACAGCGAAGAAAAAGTAGGATTCGTGAGCCGTGACCGGTACGGACAAAAGCCGATTTTCTACCGGCAAACAGCGGGTGACTGGATCATTGCAAGTGAAGTAAAACCGCTCATCAAAGCCGGCGAGCAACTAAAGGCCGACCCAACCGCATTTGTTGAATACCTTGCCCTGGGCAACTACGGACACCTTGGCGCACACACATTCTACAAGGACATCAAACATTTCCCGCAGGGCTGTTATGCCTGGATAAAACCAGGGCAAACCGCGCTGCAAACCAACCGTTACTGGTATTTGCCCCACGTACCTCACCGGGAACAGCGCCCATTTGATGCAACCGTAAAAAAGCAACTACACGACGCAATAGTGGAAGGGGTGCTTTCGCAAACCCTTGCCGATGTGCCGGTTGGCATCACGGTATCCGGGGGTATCGACTCTTCTATTGTAGCCGGCATTCTTTCGGCCTATTATGACAAGGACATCCACTTGTTTACGGCACAAACTACCGGTAGCCGCTACGACGAATCGAAATATGTGGATGCTGTTATTGCCATGAATAAGCGCAATAACTTCATCGTACATCGAAAAAACCTGCACGAGCTTTCGCTGAAGGACGATCTCGCGAGTTTCATTCGAATACAGGAAGAGCCTTTCGGCGACCCATCCATCATGGCACATGGCTTCCTGATGTCTATGGCCGCCGAAGCCGGCATCAAAGTAGTACTCAACGGCCAGGGTGCTGATGAGATATTCTTTGGGTATAACAATATGGCACAAGCCATACTCGTTCAGCAGATCAAATCCATGCACTTCCGTAAGTTCTCGGCCAATCTGAAGAAGATGGACCTTGGCAACATGTACATGATACGGACATGGATGAAATCGTTAGTGCCATCCCTGGAGACCAGCATGCGTCACAACTCCCGCGTTAACCGCCGAAGCATCATCAATCCTGCGCTCATGCAGGGAGTGGACAATGAACTTATCTCTTTATACGATTATAACAATCCGTACGACGTAATGTTGGAGAGCATCTATGGCGTACATATCCCCCACCTGGTGCACTACGACGACCGCAATGGTATGTCGCGTAGCCTGGAGGGCCGCATGCCTTTCCTTGACCACCGTATAGCTGAGTTAGTAGTTTCCATTCGGCCGGACGACTTCCTGGTGAAAGGGATGCGCAAATACCTGCTGAGAGAAGCGTGCCGCCAATACCTGCCGGATGAGGTTTTCAACCGCACAGATAAGATCGGTTTCTACACACCGCTCATTGATGCTATGTATAAAGATGCAGCATGGATAGAACCCTGGGTTACTGCTCGCGAGTTGCTCACAACTACTCAAAGAGATTTTCTCCTGGGCAAGTTGAAACAACGTAGCCTCACAACCCCCGAAGCGCTGCAACTATGGCGCGCTGCCTCACTCAACATATGGATGACAGAGTTTAACGTAGCCGTGTAGCTATGGCTATTTACTTTTTTTCCGCTCCTTGTACACCGATTGCATGTTGTCAAGTTGTCGAATATATTCCTTGCGGTCGCCAAAGACTGCCGGATTGTATGTATCACCTTCTTTTCGCAGTTTGTGCAGATTGAACTGGCTGGCGTGGGCTGCAACCCAGATGTCAAAATCTATATTCCGCATTGCGCGTATTGTCTTTTTGGCGTCCTCCATTATGTCGGGATATGTTGCCATACCAGGTTTCACCTCCGGCAGCAGGAAGGGCATATTAGCTATGAGCATGGTCCATGACCGGCTTTCATCTTTTGTCATCAGCAGATAACTACACGATCCCTTGGTATGACCGGGATGGTGCAACATCTCCAGTTTAGTCCCTCCCAGTTCCACCACATCATGATCCTTAAGTACCCTGTCCACTTTCACCCCGGGGAAATAATACGGTCCACCTACTTCCCCATAAATGAAATCTGAATGCCCGCCATCTTCTACAACTTGTGCGTCCTTTTCGTCTATCATCACAGTGGCTCCCGTTAACCTCTTTATTTCTGCCAGCCCGCCGGTATGATCTACATGACCCTGGGACACAAGCAGAATCTTGATGTCTGAAAATTTGAAACCCAACTGCTCAACATTCTTTTTAAGCTGGTCTACTGTGCTCTCAATGGCGGTATTCACAAGTATGTGACCATTAGGAGTAGTGACAAGGAAACATGCCAGGTCATACGTACCAACATAATAAACATTGCCGGCGATCCTGAACGGTGCATATGGCCTGTCCCAGTCTCCAAACTTTTGAGCGCATGACGGCTTTGGGAGTGAGATAAATAAGCAAATCAGGAACGTAACTATTACTCTCATAATCACAAAAATATTAAAAACGGTTTCATTAACAAGTTGTATGTTAATGACAATCAACTACTTACACTTGTCTATCAAGGAAATTAAATTCCATTTTATGGATTATATAAACTATTTATCGCTTCGTATTGCACTGATTATAAGCACCAACAAACTTTGGCATTCTGTTTGCCTTAAGTCTCCCGCACAATCCTTACTTGTATGAACAATTCACGCGTACTTCGGAACATGAAGGTCTTTATTGTTGATGACGACCTCTTTTGCAGCAATCTTTATCGCCACTCACTGTCGCAAACAGGACTGGAGAATATCTATTTGTTCCAGACAGGCGAAGAGTGCCTGCGTAACATTACCATGTCTCCCGATATCGTCTTGCTGGACAATGATATGGCAAACATGGACGGCCTGCAGGTCATTAAGCACATTCGCAACCGTTATCCATCTATTCACGTGCTTATGGTGTCTGCCCGCAAGGAAAACCACATAGCCGTGGAAGCACTTGCCAGTGGTGCCGCAACTTTCATTCTCAAGGACGGTAATGAGACCGCTCATCTGAACTATGCAGTAAACAAAATCATAAGCAACTACACAAGGCGCTTCAGTCTAAGCAAGCATATTAAGACCGCTGCGGTTTCGTAACTCGAACGATTGACGGCACGCTTACCAGTTGTTTTTTGTGGACCTGAACTCTTTCGGCTTCACTACTGTGAACACGCGGGAAATATTGAACCCGAAGTGGATCCGACCCTTTTCCCAGGTGTCTGTAGTCTGCGTCACGAACGATCGTTCGGTCATACCATTCGAGTTCGTAAAGAATAGCTGAAATACGTGCCCGCCTGTTTCAATATCGCAGCCGATAGACAAACTATTGTAGGTAGTAGCGCCGGATAATAACATGTCTGAATTGTTTCCGCGGAAATAGTATTCTCCGGTAATAGCTACACGATTACTCACTTTTATCCTGCCGCCCACACCTAATCCGATGGTTGTATTCGACCATTTAGTGCTGTCAACAAGGTTCTGGTGAATGACCGTAGGCATCAGTTGCAACGACAGGCGATTACTGAATTTTCGCGCCAGCAGCAACTGGTGCGCATATGCCATACGGTGCGTAAAATACCAGTCCATACCTGGCGGTAGCTTAGGCGCGGCACCGCCATCTACACTTATACCTGCGAAATAACTTATCGAAAGCGGAGTTCCATTCTTCTTCTGCGTCAGCAGTTTCACTTTTGCAAAACCGTCATTTGCCTTAAAGAGCGTGTTGTGCCCCAGGCCCACCATCAGCCACTTAGTTACGCCATAATCCAGCCCAATGCGGGTAGTAGCATTATCGAATCCATAGAAATTATCAACGCCATCGCTCACGCGGCCGAATCGGTGCAATATGCGAAAGTCCAGTACGCCCGGTGCCAGATTTTCAACCGTACTACTATTGATGATGCGAGTAGCTTTAAACGTGCTGGTAACAGGCTCTTTTTTTGCCTTGCCACCATCATCGTTCAGCTCGTCAAGTAGCTTATCGGCTTGTGCAAAGGCAGCAGCAAAGGGAAGTGCTACCGCTAAAACTGATAATATTATTCTGCGCATTGTTCGCTTGTGTGTGTTTGAAATCTTATTACCGTGCTACTTCTATTTCTGGGCCAGCGTGGCCTCAAGCTGCACCTTTGCTTCTTTTCCTACTTTGTCAGATACCACGCCCGGCACATTTACTTTATAGTCGGCGAGAAGCACATTGAAAGTCGCCTTCATAATCACGCTCGCTCCTTTTACCACTATGGTTCCCGGTACAGTTACCTCTTTCGTCACACCGTGCATCGTTAGTTTTCCGCTCACTTTGGTTTCATACGTACCGTCTTTTGAGAAGTTTACCGACGAAACATTTGCTATTGTGCCTCTGAAATCCGACTTGGGATAAGTATCGCTCTCCAGGTAGTTCTCGTTAAAATGTTCCTGCATCAACGCACGCTTAAACTTGAAACTCTTTATCGGCGCCTGGAATACAACATCGCCGGTCTTGGCATCGAGAATACTCGCTACTTCATTATTTACGGCAGTAATGTCTTCAGGCGACCCTGGAGCAGTAGCGTCGAAAGATATCTTCGCTGTTCGTGTGCTGAATTTCTGAGCAAAAGTTGGCGCAGCAGATAGGATGGCAGCCGCGGCTATTACAAATAGTCTCTTCATTTTGTCGGTTTGTAAGATTCTGATTAGTTGTTTGGTGCCCCCTGGTTTATCCAGCGTGTGATCTTGTTGATCTCACAGTCTGACAGTTTTGGGAGGTTCTTTGGCATAGCACTGAATCCGGTCGTCCATGTGACACTGCCCAATAGCTTTCCGCTATTTACTGCTACCTGTGACCCCGCATGTGTGGTAAGTGTATACCCGCCCGATGCCGTAGCATCATGGCAACCCGCCGTATTGCACTTGGCATTGAAGATGGGCTGTATGTCGCTTGCATAGGTTATAGTGCTGGTGTCGCATGCCACAGTACCCGTTGGGTAAAGCTTGTCATACTTGTCATTATAGCATCCGGCTACTATCGCCGCCGGCAGAAGGAATGCTATCAGTTTTGCAATTCGCATGTGTTGTTTATTCACTGTTTTATGATACAATCCGTGAGCGACACACCTGTAATGCCGCTGCCGGAGCAAAATCCTTTTATAGTCATTTCTTTTCCCTTCTGCACCTGGATACCTTTCTCGCGCATAGCGCATTGAACACCGGCCATAGGGTCGCCCGTATCCAGTATCACCATAAGGCCCCCATCCTGGTTTTGCTCAGTTTCAGACACTACACCAGACACTTCTATTACCTTATTGAGATACTTTGTATTGGCAGCCTGCTCATTAGCACCAAACTCTTTTGCCAGCTCAATCGCGGTTACAGCAATCCCCTTCTTGTCGTCAACAGTTTCAGGCTTTTTATAGAACAGATAAATACCTGTACCTACACCTATCGCGGCAAGTAACACTACTACTCCAATAATCTTCTTCAACATGCTGTCTTATGATTGGTGTAATACAAATTTAGGGAAAATCCGTCCGTCATTATTGCTGGTTTATTATTATTCGGGGGATATCATTCGGTCGGTGCGGTAGGCAGTGCCCTTAAACAGGGCGATAATTTCACCGGCTTTGTTAGTAACGCGTACATCATAAAATCCGGTTTTGTTACCTTCATGTATCTCATTTGCTTCTACAAACAACTGATCACCTGCAGTTGCTGTTTTCACAAAGCTAATGGATACATCTAAAGCTACTGTTAACCTTCCGTGACCATTGCATGCAAAAGCAAAAGCGCTATCTGCTGCCGCAAAAACAATACCTCCATGCACAATGTCAAAACCATTCAGCATCTCATCCCTCACGGTGAAGTGAAGTTTGCAATACCCTACTTTATGCTCATCAATAATGATGCCAAGCCACTCGGTAAACTTGTCTTTTGCCAGCATTATCTGTAATATATCTTGCGGAGTGCTCATTGATACGCTTTTATCAAAAATACACTCATGCTCGCGGACTTACGACTTTCGACCCTGCCTGCCGGCAGGCAGGTTACGACTTTTGACTTTTGACTTGCGACTAAAAATAAAAAGAGCGTGATTCCACGCTCCTTTTTTCATTTCGGTCCTTAGTTAGAAAAAGAAGAACCATTTACCCCTTGTTGAAACGAAATTCTTAGATATATCGAGATCGATTTTTTTTCTTGCTACACGAAGATAATAAGTAATTCCGAACTTAACCGCGTATTAACAATTATTTTTTCGACATTAACATTTTACACAAAACACCTCTGCGTAAAAATATCATTACTAGAGAATAATAACAATTAAAGGACAGCGCCCCTGAGGTTACTTAACATTTCAGCAGTCATTTTGTCCAGGTCAAATTTGTGTTGCCAATGCCAATGTGCCCGCGCTTCGGCGTCATTTATGCTTTGCGGCCAGCCATCGGCTATCTGCTGGCGAAAATCCGGTGCGTAGTCTATAGCGAAGTCAGGTATGTGCTTTTGTATACTGGCAGCGATCTCCTTTGGCGAGAAGCTCATTGCCGAAATATTGTAGGCCATACGCGTCTTCATCTGCTCAGCTGGCGCCTCCATTAGTTCTATGGTGCCGCGTATAGCGTCATCCATATACATCATGGGCAGATAGGTATTTTCAGAAAGGAATGATGTGTATTTTTTGTGTTTCAGTGCCTCGTGGTATATCTCTACTGCATAATCTGTTGTACCACCACCCGGTGCCGACTTCCAGCTTATGAGGCCGGGATAGCGCAGACTGCGCACATCCAGCCCCCAACGTTGGTGGTAATACTGGCACCAAAGCTCACCGGCATATTTACTGATGCCATATACGGTGCGTGGCTCCACTACTGTAGCCTGAGGCGTTTCCTGGCGCGGGGTGGTAGGGCCAAAGACGGCTATAGAGCTAGGCCAGTATATCTTGGAAAGCTTCTCCTGCACACCAAGGTCGAGCAATTGCAGCAGGCTCTGCATATTTATCTCCCATGCCTTCTTAGGGTCCTTCTCACCGGTGGCAGAGAGCAGCGCCGCAAGCAGGTAAACCTGTGTTATTCCTTCCTTCTTTATCTGCTCATGAATAGCATTTGCATCCATAGCATTCAGCATCACATACGGACCACTATCTTTCAGAATAGGGTGCGCTTCACGAATGTCAGACGCAATAACGTTGTCTGTGCCAAACACATTGCGCAATGCAAGCGTTAGTTCCACACCTATCTGGCCACCGGCCCCAAGTATCAGTATTTTTTCTTTTTTCATGTATATGCTGAAGTGGTGCGAAAGTAAATTATAATACGCAATTGTGGTAATGAAACGAAACTGAAACGCCCCTAAAAAATGTGATCGCAGCTCTACTAAGCCCTTGAATTGTTACCTCGGTCTAACAAGTACTCCTTCAGCAACAGCAACGCAACTTCGCAATAGTCGTCCAACCTCAAATCAAAGTTCTCAAGGTTATTGTATTCCACAGCAATCCGATGGCTATTGATAATGGCCTTCTGAACAGCGGCATCACCGGAAGCCCCCTTGAAAATATCCGACTCAACCTCTACTTTATCTTGGTAATAAAACAGATCGAACGTGATCAGAAATCCTTAATCGTCGTTTGACGCTAAAAAGGTCACCTCAATTATTATCTGGTCAGACACTTCACGCCTGCCATCAAAATAGAATATGCTGTTGTTCCTATTTTCAGTGGTGGATACTCGAACCCCGTCGTCAGGCGCCAACAAGGCAATTGAGGCCCTGATCGATGCTAACAAATTGAGTTCTACATAGTCCAGAAATTTTCTGAAGAAGTTCTCGTTGATTATCGGGTCGCTCATCAAAAACTTGTGAAGTTACAAGGCAGAGCTTACTACCTGATGTGTCCATGACATCCCCAAAAATATCTGATTCGGTAGTGAGTCCCGGATTCCGGATCCAGGTACCACTTTTTCAATTTTTTCTTCGGCTCTTCGACATGAGATATTTTCCAGACCGACCACCCCTGCTTCACAGATACATACCTGGCATCCTTGCCTGTTTCATTCATCACCGCTTTCACCCGTAATCCAACTGAGCTATTTACCCGGAAATAAGTGTCGTTTGCCTTATCGTATGTCCACCTTTCCAAACGCTTTTCAGGCTTGCTCACATGCTCAAGCTTCCAGCCATAGAGTAACCGCTTGTGAATGACGATATAGTGGGGCTCTGCATGCAATTGAATATTCGTGCATAGAGCAAACGAAATAAGTAGAAGGGCAGGTTTCATCTACACAAATTACGAAAATACCCTCTATCGAAATCAATTTATTAATTAAAATAATTTACTACCGGAGGCCTGCGATGATCTATTACCGCCACGTCCGGCATTGGCTGCACCACTGCCCTTCCCCCGTTTTTAAACGGCGAGAAGCTAAATGAATAGGCATAAGTACGGCCGGAACCTACAAGCACTTTAAAAAATGTTTCATCTCTTTTCGTAAACCCTACCGACATCAGGTACTCACCCTCCGGTAGCCAGCAGGAGATGTACCTGTTTGCGCCAACCTTGCCCACAAATTTGCCATTGGCATATACTTTTGAGCCTACGGCAAATCCTACTATCCCCTTTCGATATACCACAAGGTGTCCGTCGTCTTTGCCCACCCTATTGGTACTTTCAACCTGGTAGGTGGTGAAACAGGAACAAAGCGTAAGGCTAAACAGAGCCACTACAAGTATGCAAGCACCTTTCGTCATTTTGTATGTGTTTGGTTTGTACATCAAACGCAGATACCTGTTTGTTATTGCAGCTAAAGCACTGTAAATGTGCAAACTGCGAATTCTTTAACGTTTACGGGCAAAGGGTAAATCAGCGCTCATTCGGCCTCACCCTCTCCCTCGGAGAGGGCCGGGGAGAGGTCTCCATGTTTTACCCTACTTTTACGGCATGTATCCCGATTTTAAGTACCTGCTGCAGGCAATTTTCGGTACGGAAATGCCGGAATGGCTCAGCCTTTTTAAAACCTTTGGCTTTCTCGTAGCGCTTGCTTTCCTGGGAGCCGCATGGGTTATGTCTTCAGAGTTGAAGCGCAAAACAAAGCTGGGTCTGCTGCAACCCCAGATCAGAACGATGGAAGTAGGCTTCCCCGCCACAAAGGGTGAACTAATCGCTTCAGCCATCACAGGCTTCCTCATCGGGTTCAAGATAGTAGGCATTTTCGGCCACTTTGCCGAAGTGTCGCCCGACCCTATGGGCTACCTATTTTCCCTCAACGGCAACTTCCTGGGTGGCCTTGCCGGCGCAGCGCTCATGGGCTATTCCCGCTACTATGAGAAAAAGAAACAGCAACTACCGGAGCCGGTGACCAAGCAAGTGCAGGTATACCCACACGAACTAATCACAGAAATAGTAGTGGTGGCAGCCGTCGCTGGCCTTGTCGGTGCCAAGGTCTTCAATGCATTAGAGACATGGGACGACTTTATTAAAAACCCGATAGAAAGCCTCACATCCTCCAGCGGGCTCACCTTCCTGGGCGGCCTCATTATGGCAACAATTGCATTCTATTACTACGCACGTAAGCACAAGATCCCGTTTGACCATCTATGCGACACCGCTGCGCCCGCTATTATGCTGGCATACGGCCTCGGCAGGCTGGGCTGCCACTTCAGCGGCGATGGCGACTGGGGCATATTCAACAGCGCCTACATCAGCAACCCAGATGGCACCCTCCGTGCTGCTTCCCTGGCCGATGCAGACTTTGTGAAGCACATGATAGGCCAGACACCCGCTGCATTTGTGCCGGCCCCATCGTGGCTGCCTAACTGGCTCGTGGGCTTCAACTACCCACACAACGTAGGCCACGAAGGCATGATGATACAGGGTTGTGTAGGCGAGTATTGCAGTGTGCTACCCGTAAGCGTGTTCCCAACATCCATCTACGAAGCCATCACTTGTGTTTCGCTTTTTGGTGTGATGTGGCTGCTGCGCAAAAGACTCACGGGCACATTGCAGATGTTTAGCGTCTATCTCATTATGGCAGGCGTGGAGCGCTTCTTTGTAGAGCTCATACGCGTAAACACCAAGTATGACCTGGGCTTCATAAAGCCTACACAGGCCGAGCTATTGTCTGTGGGCCTGGTAATCACAGGCATCCTATTGCTGCTATTTTACAAAGACAAAACACGAACTGCGCCACCTACAGTATAGCACTTTCGCGCACAAAAAACTACTTTTACGTTAACTAATACCACCTGCATGACGGGACAGATTGGCATAATAGGAAATGGAAGCTGGGGCACCGCATTGGCAAAAATTCTTACAGACAACGGCAAGAAGATACACTGGTGGGTGCGCAACGAGGAGGCAATAGCCAGCCTGCAGAAGAGACATCACAACCCGCATTACCTTACTTCGGTAACCTTTGCGCCGGATACTATACACCCCACCAACGATATTGTTGCAATGGCAGAACAGTGCGACACCATAGTGGTGGCAGTACCATCGGCATATGCCAATGATGTCATCAGCAAGGTGGCTCCGGATGTATGGAAGAAAAAGAAGGTAGTATCTGCCATAAAGGGAGTGCTGCCTGACAGTAACCTGCTCCTGAACGACTACATGACGGCCGAATATGGACTGCCGCTGGAGCAATACATTGCCATTACCGGGCCGTGCCACGCTGAGGAAGTAGCTAGCGAACGACTCTCCTACCTCACATTCTCAGGCCTCAACGACGCACTGACGCAAGACGTAGCAAAGTCATTTACAAGCAGCTACATCAACACCACCAGCAACCATGACATATGGGGAGCACAGTATGCCGCAGTACTGAAGAATATCTACGCCATTGGTGCAGGCATAGCCCACTCGCTGGATTATGGCGACAACTTCCTGAGTGTGTACGCTACGAATTGCTACCGCGAGATGTATGGCTTCCTGCAGGCACACTTCGAAAAAGTGCATCCATCGCACGAGCAGCCAGACTTTCATACCAGCGCCTACCTGGGCGACCTTCTGGTGACCTGCTACTCCCTGCACAGCCGCAACCGCACATTTGGCGCTATGATAGGCAAGGGATATAGCGTGCGCGCAGCCACCCTGGAAATGAACATGGTGGCCGAGGGCTACTATGCCGCACGGGGGATGCAGGCAGTATCTGCCCAGTATGACATAGCCATACCGATGGCCACGGTGATATACGAGATACTATGGCAGGGAGCCAGCCCGGTGCAGAATTTTAAACGACTTGAAAAGATGATGTCATAATGACGAGAAAGGCTCCCAAACGGGAGCCTTTCTCTTATCAAAATATCGTCGTCTTATGCCAGTGTAGCATTCAGCGTAATGTTGCAGTTGAGCAGCTTAGAGATCGGGCAGTTTGCCTTTGCATCTTCAGCGCACTCGTTGAACTTCTCAGCAGTAATGCCCGGAACAGAAGCTGTAACCTCCAGCTCACTGGTTGTAACTGCACCATTGTCCAGTGTGATGTAACACTTAGTCTCTATCTTTTCAGGAGTAAAGCCTGCGCCGCCCAGTACAAAAGACAGCTTCATAGAGAAGCAGCCTGCATGCGCAGCAGCTATCAGCTCTTCAGGATTGGTGCCTACACCATCCTCAAACCTTGTTTTGTAAGAATACTGGGCATTGTTCAGCAATGTGCTTTGGGTACTCATGGTACCATTACCCTCTTTTCCTGAGCCATTCCAGATGGCGGTTGCGTTACGTTTCATGCGTGTTCGTTTTTTGACAAAGATAGGCGCGAGGCCCGCTGCCGCCAAGGGCCGGGAATATTAAAAATAGATGAGCATATAAGTGGATGAAAATAGCCGTGGGCGTTCAGGATTCGAAGTAGATGCGTACCTATCCGTCACCGTGACACGGCTACGCAAAAGGCTATTCTATAAAAAAACCTGGAGTGGCTGAACGATTTTGCAACAAACGGATGCGGTAAATATTATATTTTCGTTGGTGCAACACCTTATAGCTTATGAAAATACAGTTAGCCTGCACTTTTTCTCTATTGGGGTTTAGTTGCTTTGCTCAAAACAAAGCAGGGCAGAACAGCATACAACCATCAATTGGCATCGTTCGATATTTTGATAAAGGAGGCATACTGTATGACCGTGTGCCTCCGTCTGATTATCTCAAAGCCAATAACACAAATGGCTACAATTTCGGTCTTCAATTTGAGCGACGCACACGAAACAACCTTCTTCTGAGCGCAGATGTGCAGTATGGTGTCAGAAAATACGATGTGCAAATAGAACAAAACATGACCGGGTATGACCCTGTGGCCGAAGTTAATTTGCGCAACTTCATTTATCGCGAATCGATAACCGCATCCGTAAATTATCTCTCATTTCGCATACTGGCCGGTCGATATTTTGCATTAAAAAACAACTGGGGCATATCTGCTAAAGCCGGAATGTCAGTGCGGGGGTTTCTGAATGGCGACCACCGGGTAACTGGTGGTTTTATCGATTATAGATGGGATAACGGCATCACTTCAACAACATCGCAGGTCTCTATCATTAAAAGACAATTTGGCCTCGGAGGCACCTCTAATACGCTCGCGCCAATTGAAATATATTTTGGCGTGCAGCGAACATTTGATAGATCTGTGGTCAAAAATATCTCCTTTGGTATAGAAGCCAGCAGGAATATCTTCAAAGGTCAGAATCCGGAAGTAGTGGTGCACTCGACAACTGAAATTTATGGTCCGCCAATAGGAAGCAAGGATGAATTTACCGACAGAAACTTTTCTCTGGGCATCAGATTGTCAGTTGGGCTATGGCGATAACTATGAAATTATCGGCAGCACTACTAGTTACAAGTCTTTTTGCTCCGGCCTTAGCTAGTGGGCAAGGAGAAAAGAGCGTTAATACTTTGTCGGCTTCTTACAGCCGGGTAAAGTATTTCGACTCAAAATCGGTGAAATATGACGCCGTTGCTCCTAGCGGCCTTATAGGCCCCAGAAACACGGATGGCAGCGCCATGGGTATTCAGTTCTCACATACCAGGGCTGGCGGATTTGTGATTTCCGGAGAAATCCTCTATGGAGTCCGGCGCTATAACTTGTCTATCGTTCAGCACATGGATGCGTTCGATGCTGATGCTGTAGATTCTTTGAAAGGTGTCATATTTAACGTGGGTAGCTATCTCGCCCGCATGCCTTACCTGAGTCCTAAGTTGATGATGGGATATAGTAAGCGGGTTCATCCTGATTATACAATTGTGGGCAAAGTGGGCATAGCAACAAAGCTGTTTCATATTAGTGGCTATTTTGGAGACGAAAGAGATTTTGTATACCGAGACGATGCAGGTAACAGGAAATTTATTCCTGCTGCAACAATAATTGAAACGAAGTATGGGAAACCTCCCGCATACGCCAATAAGCTGTTTTACCCCGGGCCGTTATCAACATGGGAACTTTACCTGGGGGTACAGAGAAAGATCAATTTTCTGTTCTTACAGAACCTTGAGGGTGGGATCGAAGTGTCTCGAGGGTGGAGAAACCGTGAAACGGTAGTCGTAAAAAGTAGTCCCTCAGTAAATGAAATCAATGCTAGCCGTGATGTTTTCTATGACAGGAATATCTCGGTTGCGTTACGCCTGGCAGTCGGTTTCTGGAAGTAAAATGGTGTATTACTTATTCCGCCGTTGCTAGTGCTCTTCACCAGCAACCAGCACATGGACAATTCGACCACTTGCATTCAAATATCCGCAAACCGCAGCATCTATTCGTGAAATCTTAGTACTATTATGGTAGATATATTCCGTTTCGTTTCCCCATTTAGAAATGACCAGCTCGTGGCAGTTGGTGAGGAACACCAACTGCGGCGGGAAAGAAATAGTTTGTTTTTCGACCAATCATGAAATCACGGAACGCTATTGCAATCTTATTAACTATCCTATCCGGCTTACTCTTTCCGAACAGGGTTCCTGCTCAGAAAAAACACGGCTATAACCGGCTTTGCATTTCCTTTACGAGTCAGCAGTATAACGAACAAGGAAGCATAGTAAATGGCAATCCGTTCCCAGGCATATCCATCCGAGCTCGCAATACAAAGGGTAATTATGCTGCACTTCAGTATGAGAGAACGACAAAATATGGCTTGCTTTTAAGTGCAGGCATTCATTACGGAACGAGGCGGTATGCAATTGTTACGAAGCAGGATTTTACCAATTTTGATCAAGACGCTGCTATAGCACTTAATGGTTATACTTATTCATACAAGTTTGCTACTACTGTCAATTATACCGGTTTGAGGCTGTTAGTTGGTTATCGATGGCAACTGCATCCCAATTGGGCAATCACCGCCAAAGCCGGATTAACCGAAAAGCGTTTTTTTAACGGTCCCTGGGAGCATCCCATCTTTAGTGTCGATTACATCTCAGACAACGGTTACACGAATAACGAAGTCTCTTTTATGTATGCCGAAACAAAATTTGGGAGACAGACAATTGTTAAGGCAATAGGACCATTGCAGACTATTTATTTTCCGAATAGACTCCTTTCTGGTCAGGGTTACATAGGGATAGACAGAAGCCTTAAAAGATCTTTGTGGGCAAAAGAAATAAGTGTCGGATTAGAATATGATTGGTCTAACTATGAGAAATTTCAAAGCTTGTCGATATGGACGAGTCCCAATCGCAACAATTTGATGGCATCAAAATCCGACTACATCGACAGAAACATGAGTATTGGACTGAGGTTAGGCATAGGATTCTGGAAGTAGCGAATTCCCTCGTTGTTCCTGATGTTCCGAAGAGCATCAGGAACCGCCAATAAAGGCCGTTCTGTGAATGGAATTTGGAGTTCTGTAGCTAAAAGACAGTAGGATAGCTAATGCATGCCCCCTACGATTGTAAGAACTACGCCCTCCCCTACAACACTACAAGCCATATATTCCTGGCCGCCCACTTGCCCCAGTCTTTCAGGCCTTCCTGTATGGCGGCATAGAGGCCGGCATTGCCTACCTTCTTGCCCTTGTTCGGCGTTTCAAAGTCCTCGTCCTTTACGGCTGTCAGGTCCACACGGGTGGCCGTCCAGGTGGTATGCAGGCGGGGAATGGCTACCTCCAGCACCATACCGGGCAGGTTGCCAAACATTTCAGGCCCTGAGCTCGCCAGTATATCTTCTGTATAGAAGGCTACTACATAAACTGAATCGCAGATGATGCCCACAGCCTTCCGGCATTTGTAGCCTGCTATAGTGCGTATCTCGCTCTTCAGCATCCAGGGCAGCTTGCGCATACTGTCCTGCACTATAAACTTCTGCTCATAAACCTGCTTTATGGCCTTTACCCTCTTTGCTGCCAGGTCGCTGAATACGATGTTATCTGCCGCAGGATCGCTCCAGAATGATTTCTGCTGGGCTTCATTTTCCCTGCCGGGCTTGTATATACTACGGTTGCGGTCAAACGTAAGGTCAAAGTAGCTCACGTTGAATTTTGGCGTTGACGACTTCATGCGTTCATACCACGAATTGTTATCGTCGCCATAGTCCTTCATTCTGGCGTGTACATTCACCTTGCGCTCATACTCTATCTTACCGCTCATTACGTACTGCGCGTCTACTATAGCAGGAAACAATGTGCAAGCCAACATTAACAGGAATAATATCTTTTTCATAGGTTAGTCGTCATCGTCTGTGGCAGCAGGCGCAGCGCCGGGTGAGAAATTAAAATTCCATATCAGGCTCAGCATACCATACCTGCGTATGGTGGTATAGTTGTTCTGTGTCAGCACATTGCCCTTCGCCTCGCGGGTGTAGCCCAGGTTCTGGTTCAGTATGTCAAAGACATAAAGCTTCAGCATCAGGTCTTTCTTTTTCCTGAACTTTTTAGACACATAGGCATTCCAGCGAATGATAGAGTTGTTTTGCGTAAACACAACCGTCTTTTGACGGAACATCATGGTGGCAGATGTGCCTATCTCAAAATTCTTAGGCAGGTACACATCGCCGGACACATCACCGTTCAGCACCCAATAGTCGGTAGCATTTACATTGATGGTAGACTTGTTATTGTTGTAGGTGACGCCCGGCCCCACCCTAAACTCGTATTTCTCCTCCTTTTCGTAGCGAAGGCTGGGGTTGAACGTATAGGCATTGTTGGTGCTGATGTTCTGCATGCCATTTACCACATTCACTATACGGTTTACCTCGCCGTCCACGTTCATGGCAAGCTGCAGGTTAGTCTTTTTTATCTTAAAGTCATAACCACCCCACCAGTTCATAGAGCGGTTGCCATCTACGTTTATATACCTGGTATAGTTTACCCCGTTCCTTATCTCCTGCTCTGTGCTGATGGCATTATCGGTGAGGCTACCGGAAACACCCACATATAGATAGGTATTAGACAACACTTTGTAGTTGTTGAAGTTCAGGCTCATGTTGTTGTTAAACTCCTGCTTTAGTCCCGGATTACCCACTGATATATTCAGCGGGTCCGTATTCTGGTTCAGTGGCTGCACCTGGTTTATGTTTGGCTGTCGTGTGCTCCCGTTGTACGAGGCGCGCAGGCTTGTTTGCTTCGATATCTTGTAGCTAAAATTCGCCTTAGGGAAGATATTGAAGTAGTCATAGCGGCGCGATGTATCGCCGTGCCTGTGGTCGGTCTGCAGGAAAGCGGCATTAGAAACGTTGCTGCCAAACGACATATTTATCTGCTTCATCACAAACTTCAGGCTAAGCCCTCCCTGCTGGGTAGTGATGTTGTACCGGAAGTCGCTGCTGAAGCTGTCTACCGGTGCATCGGTGGCTCCGGGCCGGTTATCAAACGAGAGATTACTGGCTGTGCTGTTGCGCACAGATAGGGCGTAGTTGCCTTCTATGAACGCGACTTTTGATATAGGCTCGGTATAGACAGCCTTTCCATATAGCGTCACATCGTTGCTGGCATTTTCCTTTCGCTGGTCGGTACTGTCTGCCCCTGTACCCGGCCTGTAAATAGCCGAGATCAGCCTACCATCTCCCTTTATGTCCTTGTAGGTTTCCTTCAGGTCTACCGATAGTGACCGCCCCTTCTTCAGGAATTTACGGCGCAATATCACATCTGCATTAAAACTCTGCTCGTAAGACGCTGAAGTGATATCGCGGTCGTTGAGTGTTTTTTCCCCTACTGAGTCCCCTACGATATTGTACGTCTCTGTGTGGTAAACAGAGTTAACATTTGTTCGTTTCATCTCGCCACCTGCGGTCATCTTCAGGCTGGTGAGGCTGTCTATCTTCCATTCATACAGTCCGCTCACCTTGTTGCGCTCTGCGCGTTGCAACTGCGTTTTGTTTTCTGTGTTTACACGAGATGAGTCTCCGGAGAGGGTATATATCTTGCTGTTGTTGCCGGTGCCCTTCACCTGCTGCAATGCATAGCGATAACTGGCGGATGCGTGGTGGATATCGTGATTCCACTTATCGGCAAAGTGCAGGCCACCCGTCATTACCTTGGGCAGGCCATCGCCGTTGTAGGTGCCGTTCCATCCGCCAAAGTCGTCGCCGCCACTGCTATAGATAGTGTAGTAGCCGTCGTCCGTCATTTCGGTAACGCGGTCTGCTCCGCCATATTTTTCACTCTCATTCCACCCCAGGCCCACCTTGTCAGTATTAGAAGCTATCCCAAACCCTGCTATCTGCCGCTTACCCCTGAAGGCATTGAGCATTAGTTGCTCCTGGTAATAGTTGTCCGTGCCCATGCCTCCGTCGGCCTTGCCAAAGAGGCCCTTCTTCATGTTCTCCTTGAGCTGCAGGTTTATCGTGCGCGTCTTTTCACCGTCGTCTATACCTGTAAACTCTGCCTGGTCGCTTTTCTTGTCAAACACCTGCACCTTCTCTACCACGTTCGAAGCAAGACCTTGTGTCACTACCTTAGGGTCGTCCGAGAAAAACTCCTCTCCATCTACCAGCACCTTTTCCACGGTTTGCCCCTGCGCGGTTATTTTCCCGTTCTTATCCACCTGTATGCCAGGCAACTTTTTCAGCAAGTCCTCCACAGTAGCGCCAGCCTTGTTCATAAAGCTGTCTGCCATATACTCCGTGGTGTCGCCCTTTATCTTTATTGCCGCCACCTGCTGTGTAAAGACAAACTCCTTCAGCATATGCTCCTTAGAGAGCATAACAATGGTATCAAGGTCGGTGAGCGTGTCCTTAATATAGAGCAGGTCGGTATAGTCTACATAGCCCGGATGCGATATGAGAAGCAGGTATTTGCCGGGTTTTGCGGCACTAATGGAAAAGACGCCATTATCATCGGCCCGGGTAAAGTTCTCTATCACGGTATCTTGTGCCCGCAGGAGCGTAACTGCCGAAAGGTAACCGGGATTGGTAGTGAGGGTATCTATCAGATGCCCCTTTATTCTATAGGCGCTCTGCGCTGCACAAAACTGTACAGAAAGCAACAGCAGCAACCCCGGGAGTAACAGGCGATTCATTAGGTGTGTGTGGTGTGGATGATGTAACATAAAGCAACGAAAAAAACACTTATTTATTTCACCCCATACGGGTTAGGGGCAGGACTTTTAAGAATAATTAACAGTAGGTAAGATGCCGATTTTTGAAGAAACAAGCCCAATAGCACCCCGTCATCTCGAACAGAGCGCAGCGCAGCAAGGGGAGTGAGAGATCTCCCGAGATGTCGCACAAAGCCAAATCAAAGAACAAATCTCCTGGTAATGCCCACCCGTGCCACACAGGAGATGGCGGTTTGCAACCGCCTACACAGAACCATATATAAGTGATTCACCACAAGTACATGCCACCTCAAACAAATTTCTATCACAACGCGTTTTCACCACTATCACAGAACGCATGCGTCTTATCATAAAAACCCGTTTTGCCCATCCCGCATCACCACGTCACCTTTGTCGCCAAAAACCAAAAAACAACCCTATGTCTTCTCAAAACACAAACCAACAAAGTCCATCTCCCTTTAGGGCCGGGGTGTCTTCTCAAAACACAAACCAACAAAGCCCGTCACCCTTTAGGGCCGGGGTGTCTTCTCAAAACACAAACCAACAAAGTCCATCTCCCTTTAGGGCCGGGGTGTCTTCTCAAAACACAAACCAACAAAGCCCGTCACCCTTTAGGGCCAGGGTGTCTTCTCAAAACTTCTGCGCTCAAATTCCGTCACCTCCCTTTAGGGAGGCCGGGAGGGTTTCCAAATTCGACACTGCCCGCCTCCTGTTTATGGCCGGCGACACTACTCAACGTAGCATCGCGAAAACGCTCAAAGTAAGTGAGCGCACTGTTTACACCTGGATAAAGACCAACGGATGGGATCGTCTACGCCAGGCGGCGCGCACCGCGCCCGCACTTATTGCTGAAAATATCTTCAGCCAGATCGTGGAACTGCAAAATGACATCGCCTCGAGAGAAGAAGGCAAGCGCTACCCCACTTTGCAGGAGGCCGAGCTTACACGCAAGATGGTATTGAGCGCAGACAAGATGAAAAGCGCACCCGCGCTCTCCCAGACTATGCAGGTCCTGCGCATGTTTCGTGCATTCGCGAATAGTTACGGTAACAGGGACTTTCGGCTCACACTCAATCAGGCAATGGAGCACTTCCTGGAAGGCGAAGCGAAAAATGGCTACCTCCCTTACCAGGTAGAATACGGTCCGGAAGTCACCCCTGAGCCGGAACTACCCGCGGTTGAGATTGAACTTCCTGTCACCCCGGCCACCGACAATGTAGAAACTACGGAGAAAGAGACGACAGAAAAACAACCGGAAGTGACGCCGGAAAAATCCTCTGAAATCCCGTCTGAGAAAGGGATTCATGCCACTTCCGACTCCGTTTCATCGCCGGCAGAAGTCGGAAGCATTTCGGAAGTAAAGAGCGCTAATGCCACAGACAAAAACAAGCCAGGGCCAGAAATAAGGACATTTAAGGAAGATACACTCGGGAAGGGCTGATTTATTCAACTCGCTACTCTCCTCAGCAAGGCTTCATGTAGCTCCAGCACCTGTGGCAATATGGCCTGCACATCATCATTGACAATTACGTAGTCACAGCGGCTCATTTTTTCAGCTTCATCCATTTGCTGAGCAACAATGCTGCGCACTTTTTCCTCGGTGGTGTGGCTGCGCTGCATAGCACGGTTTATGCGTAGCTCCGTGGGGGCGGAGACGCCTACCATTACATCCATTTCTTTGTAGCTACCACTTTCAAAGAATATGGCGGCTTCCTTAATAATGTAGGGGGCATTCTGTTTTGCCATCCAGTCTGCAGCATATTGAATGGTGGCCGGATGAACGAGGGAATTAAGGGTGGCCAATTTTGTAGCATCGGCATATACGATGGCGGCTATGCGTTCCCTGTCCGGCAAGCCATGTGCGTATGTATCTGCGCCGAGGGCAGCTATGATAGAACGCTTCAGCAACTCATCGTGCTGCATCAGGTAGCGTGCGGCATCGTCTGCATTAAACACAGGTATGCCGAGTGTAGCGAACACCCGGCATACAACTGACTTTCCAGAACCGATGCCTCCTGTAATACCTACCTTTAGCATGGCCGATGTTGATTTGAAAATTACTTAGCGGCTACTTCTGTGGTAGCGGTTCCTGCCTTTTTGCGTGCAGCTGTAGTCATTTCCATAGATACTGCTGAGCGCTCTATCGTCATGAAGGTACCGCGGCTTATTTCTATCTGCAGTGTACCATCTTCGTTGGCGCGGCTGATGCGGCCATGAATACCTGCTATAGTTACGATCTGCTCGCCCGCGTTCATGCTATCGGCAAACTTCTTCTGCTCCTTTGCCTTTTTAGCCTGTGGCCTTATCATAAAGAAGTACATGATGATGATCATGCCTATAAAAAAGAAAGGCATCAGTCCGCCGCCCGGCTGGGCACCTTGTAGCAATAGTGTCATTGTTCCTGGTTGCATTTTATGTTTATTGTTTATCGTTTATTGTTTCTTTTCTACCTCTGCCTGTATGTACAGCATATGAATGTTGCGCACAGTATTGGCTACAATGGTCACCGATTTTTCCTGGTGGCCACTCTTGCCTGCGGAGTTGAATGTCACCTTCATAGTGCCCGCCTGCCCCGGCAATACAGGGTCGTGCGGATACTCAGGCACAGTGCAGCCACATGAGCCGGAAGCGGAGGTAATGATGAGCGGCGTTTTGCCGGTATTCGTAAATGCGAAGTCGTATGAAGCGGCCTCGCCCTCGTGTATCGTGCCAAAATTATGAAGGGTGTCCTTAAACTCCATAACCGGTTTCTCAGCCGCTGCCACCGGGTCCACGCCCGATGCAGATGCTGGGTTGTTTACAAGGCTTGTAGATAGTCGTTCTTCCGTACCCGACTGCTTACCGTCGCCGCAAGCAGCAAGAAAAAGAACGGAGCAAATGAGATAGCGTTTCATATTCGGCGGCTTTTTTGAACAGTTTAGTGTTTAGGCCTGTCGGTCTTTACGATCTTATCTTCTTTTACCAGGTCTTTCAGAATGTTGTCCAGTACGCCATTCACAAACTGGCCACTTTGTGGTGTGCTGTATTGCTTGGCGATGTCTATGTATTCGTTAATGGTAACCTTGGTAGGTATTGTAGGGAACCAAAGGAATTCGCACACACCCATACGCAGCAGCAGCATGTCTATCATGGCTACACGCTCCTTGTCCCAGTTGGTTAGGCGAGGTGAAATACGCTCCATACACACAGCCTCCTTTTCTATCACCGCATTCAGCAGATCATGCGCATACTCTTTCTTCTCGGCGGACAGCAGCTTACCAAAGTCTGTACGGGAACTGGTCTTGAAGAAATTCTGCATCAGCATAATAATCAGCTCACTGTCATCCTCCCAGCCCGGCAACTCATCAGCAAAATGAGAAACAGCATCTTCATTTTCGAGCAACTGCTTTTCCCAGATAAACTGGATGATAGCACGGTCGGTGGGCGCATCATGACGCGGCAAAGCTACATAGTCGGCATACTCCTGCGTTTTCTGCAACTGCTGAAACGTTTTCTTTACCAATGCCTCGTCTATAAACCTTTCCAGTTTGTCGTTCTTGATCTTAAGCGTAAAACTCGGATTACTCATAAGGCCACCAATGAAGCCATTGGTTGCAATACGAAAATCTGCATTCAGATCATCAGCAGTGGTTAGGTATTTTGATGCACGCTGGCGGGCATCAATTTCCGCATATTGTGCTATACGTATAGAATAGAGAACAGTTGTAGTAAAGAGGTCAAGTACCTGTTTCAGCTTGTCGTCCAGTATCCTGGAGGCGGCAACTTTATTTCCCTGCGCACCGGCTTCGAGCGATGACAATGTATAGAGTGTCTGCATCACTTTAACCCGGATATTTCTGCGGCTGATCATATTTTAAAAAAAGACCTGATTTTGAGTTGCAAAGGTACGAAGACAATGGTCAATTGTGGCTGTACCCGATATTTTCACAAATTGCTAAAACAGTAAATGGCGGGTAAAAAAGAGCCGTCCCGCATACTGTGTACGGGACGGCATGTAAATATCTGGATTCGATTATGCTAAAGCATTGATCCTCTTCACGAGACCTGACTTCAGGTTGCTAGCTTTGTTCTTATGAATAACGTTGCGTTTAGCAAGCTTGTCAATCATAGAAAGCACCTTGTTCAGCTCATCCTTAGAGCCCGCCTTTTCAGTTGAGGACAGCAGCGTGCGGATAGCGTTACGTGTGGTTTTACCATAGTAACGGTTACGCTCACGGCGCTTTTCACTCTGACGGACATCCTTTTTGGTTGCTTTATGGTTTGCCATTAATTCTGATTTTTAAAGGACTGCAAAGGTAATGCATATTCTGAAATACCCAAAAATAAAATTGTATTATGTTGCAATTTTCAACAAAAATACCGGAATCTGCCAGATCAAATAGCAAATTCCTACCTGCCGACCGAATTCAGGGCTTCCCGGGCACCCTGGTACCCGAGGTCGTCTGCCGATTCAAAGTCGCGCCGGGCAGATAGCTCGCGCCCCATCTCTTTATATACAACCCCGCGAAAAAAATAAGCCTGGCCGTCCCGCTCATTCACCTTTATAAGCGCGGTATAGTCAGCAATCGCCTCGGCCCTCCTGCCGGTAACCACATAGACCATAGCCCGGTTATAATAGGCCTTGGCAAAAGTCTTGTCTGCATTTATAGCATTCGTAAAATCCTTCATGGCTACGACCGTATCCTGTTGCTGCAGGCTGACCCACCCCCTGTTGTTATAGGCAGTCGCCAGTTTGCCATTGATAGCCAATGCGCTGTCAAACATTTGTTTCGCTTCCGCCTGTTTTCCCTGCTCGAAATATACCCAGCCTTTGTTGTTCCAGGCCATTGCATTTGCACGGTCGGCCTGAAGCACCTTATTGTAGTCAGATAATGCAGCATCAAAATTCCCGAAAGCATCCAGCACCTCTCCTCGCCTCAGGTAAGCCTTAGTAAAGGAAGGGTTGATCCTGATGGCCTCATCATAGTGCGTTATGGCACCTTGCATATCACCCCGCACCTGGCAATAGTCACCCCAGTGGTAGTAAACAAGAAAATTGTTCTTGTTTGCACTATTCTTCTCTACCAGGTCGGCAAATATGGTATCAGTATTCTGCCATGTCTCCAGCCGGTTCGCAGATATGAAACTAAATGCAGCCAACACTCCGAGAACGGTGACCAGCAAACGTTGCCGAATTTCCCGTCGCCGCCTTACAACCCAAATGGCGCATAAATAAAACAGACCGAAGTAAGACACATAAGAATAACGCTCAGTAGCCCATGCTGCGCCCACAGGCACCACTTGCAGCATTACCGACAGTACACCAAAGAAGAACAGCAAGCCAAACACCACTTCTTTCTTGTATTGCCGTGACCGGTAAACCAGCAAGGCCACCCCGGCAAGCGCCAGCGGGTAAACGTAAAAATACCATGGGAGCATACCGTTCACTTCATTCGGGAAGTAGTGAATAGCAGAAAGTGGATAAGGCACTATCGCTTTTACAAAGTAGAAGCCAGGGCCGCTGAGGAAAATGAGTACCCGGTTAAGCAGGTTGTACCCCGATGCTATATCTGAAATGGCACCTCCTGCTCTCTGCGACATGATGGCAAGCACACCGAACAGTACGGATAAGGCAAAGAACGGCAGCTTTTCTATGAGCGCCTGGCTCAGCTTCCTTGCTCTATAGTAATCGATAGTGAGTGCCACCAAGGGCAGTGTCACCGCTGCAGACTTGGAAAAGAGTGCGCCTAAGAAAAGAAGAAAGGCAACCACGAGGTGCTTCCGTTTGTAGCCACCATCCACATATCGTACATACCAGATCAACGAAGCGAAATAAAAGGTGGCACATAACACGCCTTTGAGCTCAGAAATCCATGCCACAGACTCAACATGTAGTGGATGCAGACCGAAAAGGGCCGCCACCACAAAGCCTACATAACCATTGCGTGCCAGCGCCGTGGCAAGCCTGAACACCAGCCATGTATTCAGCAAGTGAAACAACAGGTTGGCAGCATGGTAAGGCATGGGGTCAAGGCCCCATATCTTATAGAGCGTGAGCCACACCGTAGTAGTAACCGGATGATAGTTATACTCGTAGAACGACGAAAAAATGGCTGAAAGGCCCTTTAAGCTGAAGTCGCGCAGGTAGGGGTTGCGCAGAATGTACATATCATCGTCAATGAATGTGATAGCAAAATCCAGCACATGACGATAGAGCGCAGCAATGACAAGCAGTAAAAGCGGCACAGCCCAGCGCGGCAGGTTGCCGTTGCCGTTATCGTTGCCGGCAGCCAATGGACCTGGTTTCTCGTTTCTGCGCGGCGGAACTGCTGTTGCCTTTTTGTTGCTCACAGGCACAAAGTACAAGCTTATTTTTTCACTTTTACCAGGAAGTCTTTAGAGAATTCCACGTCATACCCGCCATCCCATGGTGCTGATTGCCAGTCGCCCGTCACCTTCAACGTGGTCTCCTTATCGCCGGAAGTGACGCTAATGGGCAAAGAGAAGCCGGGCACTACATTTTCAAATCGATAGCTGATCTCCCCGTTTTTAATAGCATATTCCAGCCGCGGGATGTCAGAATGGCGCAGGTACTGATCAAAGAATGGCTTAAGATCAATACCGCTTTTTGCGCTGATGTAGCCTTCAATTTGCGCTGTGGTAACTGTTTTGTGATAGAATTCAGCATTTATCCCTCCCAGCATCGCACGGAACCGTTCATCATCGTTCATCATAGCGCGTATCATGTGTACGATCGCAGCACCCTTTTCGTAAATATCACCACTCCCCTCTTCATTCACTCCATAATCGCCGATTACGGGTTTGTCATTCCTTATCAGCTTCCACAACCCGCGACTATATTCCATCGCTTTCTTTTTGCCCAGCAGACACTCTGTAAACAACACTTCGGTATAGGAAGTAAAACCCTCGTGAATCCAGTTGTCGGCCATGTCGCGAGCGGTCACATTATTTCCAAACCACTCATGCCCGCTTTCGTGAATGATAATGTAGTCCCATTTGAGCCCATGACCCGACCACGAACGATCCATGCCCTTGTAACCCATCTTGTATTTGTTGCCGTATGCAATGGCACCCTGGTGCTCCATTCCGAGGTAGGGTGACTCTACAAGTTTATAGCCGTCCTCGTAAAATGGATAGGCGCCCATCCAATACTCAAAGCAATGAATCATGTCTTTTACAACGGCAAACTGTTTCCTGGCACGGGTCTCGTTATAGTCAAGCACATAATAAGAGAGTGATAGCTTTCCTTTTTCGCCCATGAGCGTATCGTGCCATTCCACATAATGACCGATATAAAAAGTAACATCATAGTTATTGATCGGGTTTCTCACTTCCCACTCGGTAGTGGTCTTGCCACCGCCCAATCCATTTACGGTCATGACACCGTTGCTCACGGTTTGCAGGCCATTGGGTGTGCTCAAGGTGATATTCATGCCATTGTCCGGCTCATCCCATTGAGCATCTTTACATGGCCACCATACGCTGGCACCAAGCCCCTGGCAAGACACAGAGATCCATAGCCGATTCAGGCTATCACGTTTCCAGCTAAAGCCGCCATCCCAGGGTGGATTAACGGCTTTTCGTGGTGTGCCGTGGTAATAAAGCAAGACAGAGGCCTCTGCTCCCTTTTCGAGCCGGGAGAACGGATGTTTCAGCCACCACACATTGTTTTCATTGACGATCTTCACTTTACTGCTGACGGGCGCACCATCATTGCCGGTGATCAGAAATGCACTGTCCAGCTCCATGGGGCGCTGCAGGTCTATCTGCATAGAATCAGTCCTATCATCACCGCACAAAAAGATAATTCTATTTGAACCCGAGATAGACTGTGATACGGTATCGAAGTCAACAGTCAACTCATATCGCAGCACGTCCCACCAGGCACGGTGAGGCCAATCGCTGCCGCGCAGGGAATCGGCATGGGAATATCCGCGGCCAAATCCGGCAGCGCTGTATAATAAGGCTGAGAGTAGAAGCAGCTTTTTCATGGCACAATATACAACGAGGGGCCGAACCGGGCGAAAAGCCGATGCGTGAATGCGAGTGTGATTTTTCTGCAAATGCAAAACGGCGTCAATTTGACGCCGCCCTGCTAAAACACATATATAGCTTCTTATTCGCTGCCTACTACTTCTACGTCAAATACCAGCACGGAATTGGCCGGAATTTTGGGAGACGGGCTTTGCGCGCCGTATGCAAGACCAGACGGGATATAAAGTGTACCCTTGCTACCTTTCTGCAGCAATTGTATGCCTTCGTCCCATCCCTTTATTACCTGGCCCTGGCCCAGTGTAAACTCAAAAGGCTGAACGTGGTGGAAATCGGGATCTACGTTAGAGTCAAACTTGCTGCCATCCAGTGTCTTTCCCGTGTAGTTCATGTTCACCTTCTTACCAGCCTGCATCATAGGACCTTCGCCTTTCTTAGACACAGAATAGTACAAACCCGATGCCGTTTTGGTAGCCTTTATTTTGTTCTTTTTCAAGTAGTCGCTGATGAGTTGGTCATCCTTTTTTGCCTGCTCTTCGGCAGTCATTTGCACTACGATGTCCTTTATCTCTACGTCGAATATCAGGATAGAGTTGGGAGGTATAGTCGGCGATCTATCCTGCGAACCGTAAGCCAGGGCAGACGGTATGTAAAGCGTACCCTTAGCGCCTTTGCTAAACAGTTGCAGACCTTCGTCCCAGCCCTTTATCACCTGGCCTTTACCCAATATGAGCCTGAATGGCTCCGGGTGCTTAAAAGCCGGATCTTCATTGGAATCAAATGTATTACCATCGATGAGTTTTCCGGTGTACATAACAGATACTTCCTGGCCTGCTTTTGCCTTAGGACCGGTTCCCTCGTTCTTTACTGAGTAGTATAGTCCAGAGGCGGTCTTCTTTGCCTTTATCCCATTCTTCTTGAAATAGTCCTGCAGCAACGCCTCGTCAATGCCCGTTTGTTTAGCGGCCATTTCATCATTATACTTTTTCTCTTCCTCCGCAGTCCTGATAGTAACGACCTGCACCTCATAGTTCATCATCTGGCCCACACCCAGTTTCATACCAGGCATCTGGGGGCCACCTGCCTTCACAACTGAATCTACCGGCACTTTGAATTGAGCACTATCGCCTGCGCTGAGCAACATGAAACCTTCGTACAAATGATCTCCCTGAGTTTTAGGCTGCTGTATCGTCACCGGTACAGGCTTATCAGGGTTGAACATCTTGCGCGAATCAAAGATCAGACTATCTTCCAGCGATACACGGATAAACATTTCAGCATGATCCGAAACCTGGGCTTTGTGGGTACCGTTGCCCTTCTTAATGATCTTGTATTGCAGTCCGCTGGGAAGCACCGAGAAACCGTCTTTAGTCTTTCCGGCATTGTCCTGCGCAGTGGCGAAAGTTGTCATACCCATGGCTACTGCCATTGGCACGAGGGCTTTTATAAGTTTACTCTTCATTTAGAGGATGGTTTGTTGTAAAAATAAGTAAGGGGCAAATGAAAAACTGTTAAAAACTATTTGTTTTCAGCAGCTTTAACGTCCTTGATCTCCACTTCAAAAATCATGATCGCGTTTGCAGGAATCTCAGGGCTCGGGCTCTGTGGACCGTATGCTATAGGCGAAGGCAGGTAAAGGGTTGCCTTAGCGCCTTTCTTCAGCAGGCCGGCACCTTCGTCAACACCAGGTATCATCTGACCCATACCCACAACGAATGTAAGTGGATCGCTACCATGACCGTTCTTCTTGGCTACTTCTTCGTCCATGTTCGAATCGAAAACATGCCCGTCGAGCGTCTTACCAGTGTACATCATGCTCACTGTCTGGCCCTTTTCGATCTGCTTTCCGGAACCTGCAGACTGAATGGTGTAATAGAGACCAGAAGCTGTTTTTTCAGCCTTAATGTTGTTCTTAGCAAAATACTCCTGCAGCGTCTTATCGTCAACAGGAAGTTGAGCGGCCTTCTGCTCTTCTATCTTCTTCATTTCCTCCTGGCGCTTGTTCTCCATGTCCTTCATCGCCTGGTCTTTCGACTTTACAGATACGATTGAGAGCTCAATCTTGATCTTTTTGCCTTTCTGCATCCACTCCGGCTTGTTAGACATCTGCTCTGCAGGGATACCGGCGATAATAGAGTCGCAAGAAATATATACCAGCGCGCTGTCGCCTGCCGATAGCATTGGCAGGATAGCCATCAGATCTGTAGAGTTATGAGGTGAATCTACGGGCTGTGCCGCAGGGTGTCCCATCTTCCAGGTATCGCTGATAGTGGTTGTGTCGCAAGTGGCGCGGAGGTTGAACTCAACCACTTCGCCGATCTTTGCGTTCGGACCTTTTTCGTCCTTTACAATGGTATATTCCATACCCTTTATAGTCTTCATTCCGCCGCCGCTTTTGCACGCGTTAAGACCTATGATTGATGCTCCGAGCAGCGCAGCCGAAATAATCCTGGTTGTCATGTTTTTTGTGTTTTATTATTTGCTTTAGTTGTTATTGCTATTTAGGATGGTTATCCTCTAATATACGTTTGAATTGTGCCACAGTATCGTCAAGCCCGGATTTTGACCTGCCTCCTGACGCATTAAAATGTCCTCCACCTTCAAAATACAGTCGTGCAAACTTACTTACGTCAAAATCGCCCTTACTTCTGAATGACATCTTTATTTCATCGCCACGCTCGGTAATAAGTGTGGAGAACCGAATACCTTTTATGCTGAGCGGATAGTTTACTAAACCCTCGGTATCTCCGTTCTGCACATTAAACAAGTTCATATCCTTCCGTGACAACACTATCAATGCAGCATCGAATTTTCTAAAGACCTCCATTTTTTCAATGAGCACATATCCCAGGAAGCGCATACGACTTTCGCTCCAGGCATCATATACATGCTCATGAATAGCAGTGTGATCAATGCCTGTCTCCAGCAAGCGGGCCACCATAGTATGCACACTGGGTGTGGTGGCCGGAAACTTAAATGAACCGGTATCTGTCATCACACCCACATACAAGCATGTTGCAATATCGCTGTTAATGTAACCGTCATCACCTGCGAGGCGAATGAAATCGAATACCATTTCACAGGTGCTGCTCTTTTCGGGCATACTCACACCATAGTCCCACACATCTTTTGGAAAAAGGTGGTGATCAATAAGCACCTTTGGCTGTTTAGCTTCCAGCAACAATGTTTCCATGTGCTTTGTACGACCGGGATCGTTGAAGTCAAGGCAAAATATGATCTCAGCTTCTTTAAGCACCTTGATTGCAGTGTCAGGTGTACTCTCAAAGTTGATCAGTTGGCTGCAACCGGGCATCCACCTAAGGAAATCAGGCACTTCACTGGGGCTCACGGCTGAAACAAAATGTCCCTTTGCTGCCAGATAGTGACTCAAGGCAAGCATACTACCTATCGCATCACCGTCTGGTTTGTGATGTGTGGTAATGAATATCTTCCGGGAAACATTCAGTTCAGGAAATACCTCTTGAATGGGCAGCATGCTATGTTGTCCAAATTCGGCAGAACACCCACCTCTTTGGGGGTGCAAAAATATGGTTTACACTTGTTATGACAAAGGTAAAAATGCTAAAAAGCAGAAATATATTAGGTTGAATATCCGGGTAAAAGGATAATTGGTTGATCGGGTAATTGGTTATTAGGTATTGGGGCGACGGAGCCATAATGACATTTGCCAGTTTTTAACGTTTACGCATGGGTTGAACATCATTTTATAGATACCTTTGCGCATTCAAATTGAAAATCATGTCCAATCGTACGTTTACAATGATCAAGCCTGATGCGGTAAAAGCCGGTAACATCGGGAACATTTTGCAGATGATCAACGCAGCAGGCTTCCGCATAGTAGCGATGAAGTACCTGCAGATTACTAAGGCCCAGGCAGAGAAATTTTACGAAGTGCACGCTTCACGCCCCTTCTACGGAGAGCTGACCGAATTCATGAGCAGTGGCCCGATAGTAGCAGCTATCCTGGAAAAAGACAACGCTGTTGCCGATTTCCGCAAGCTGATAGGCGCTACGAACCCTGCACAGGCAGAAGAAGGTACTATCCGTAAGAAGTATGCAGCTTCTGTGGGTGAAAATGCAGTTCACGGTTCTGACAGCGACGACAATGCTGCTATCGAAGGCAACTTCTTCTTCAGCGGCCTTGAGCGCTTCTAAGTAGCAATACGGTCAATATTTTGAAAGTCCCGGCTGTGCCGGGACTTTTCTTTTTATGGGTTATACAAAAAAAGTGGCGGGGAGTCCCCGCCACTTTCATTATAAAAAATCAACTTAAGTCTTATTCACTTACCACGAAGTGGAATACCTGATCGCCTTCGCCGCTAACCACGCGCAGCATATAGGTGCCGGATGCCGTATTACTTCCAAGTACCACTTTGGTATCTACATTGCCGTTAACAGCTTTTGCAGAACCTTTCATAACTACCTGGCCGAGGACGTTCACCACTTCATACTTCACCTCATCATTTGAAGCGGCAGCAAGTTTGCCGGTAAGGCGGAAATTACCATCGTTCGGGTTAGGGAACAGGGAGAACCTTACATTGCCACCATCTACATTGCTTGCAGAAAGGTAATCGGCATATATCTGGATAGAACCGCTGGTAGCCGTTGTGCCTGTAGGGCAGTCAGGGTTGCCTATCACTTTGCAATAAACCAGGTCATCATCATACGCTTCACGAACGAAGGTATTATTTGTAGCGCCCGGTACCGGATCTCCGTCCACATACCACTGGTAGGCCACACCTGGTCCACCTGAAGTGATCAGCGAATTGAACGTGAACGGCTGGCCATAGTAAGTGGCTATCTTATAAGGATAAGGATGCGAACCGTCCGCAGGCTGCTGTGTTGGTGTTGAAATAGAAATTGTAGGTGAAATGTTTGGATAAACATTTACAGGCATGTCAACATAAGCCGGGGTTGGTGCAGCGCACACATCATCACTATTGAACAAGAACACACGTATCACGTCGCCATGTGTAGGAATATACGTGTAATTAGTGTCAACATCAGTCGTATCTACCGGAACTCCGAATAACTGCCATATATACCTAGGTGTAGCGCCACCATTTACCGGATGCGCGGTAAATGTAACGGGCACACCATTACATACAGGGTCTCCTGCAGGATTGCGGGTAAGTGTTACTGAAAGCGGAATAGGGTTTGTAACCCTTATAGGCTTAGTGCGATAGCAGCTTGAAAGTGACGCATATGTGATGGTAGTAGAGCCGAATGCTACACCGGTAACATCACCTGAAACTGCAACTACGCTTGCTATAGACGAGTTAGCACTGCTCCAAACGCCTCCCGTGGATGACGTAGAGAATGTAACTGTACGGCCAGGACAAACCGAGTCAACACCAACTATAGGTGCAGGCAGGGTATCTACGATGATCGGTGCAGTGCGACGGCAACCATTAGGCGTTGTGTAAGTCACAATGTATGTTCCCCCTACTGAAAGACCTGTAACAACCGCCGTGGCCAGGCCGGGCCCGGTGCTGGTGCCGGAAATAGAAGAACCAATGCCGGTCATTGTCCACACCCCACCGAGAGTTGTGTCCGTGACTGTTGTTGTGGCTGCACCATTACATATTGTGATGCCGCCGGTAATTGGCTTAGGTGTCGGCAATACGGTAACACTGTAAACCGCGGGATTACAAGCAAGAGTACTATATGAAATGTTTACTACGCCTGCATTAATACCCGTAACGATACCGGCTGTAGAGTGAACCACGGCTGTAGCAACTGAGCCCGACGTCCAAGTACCACCAGGAGTGCCGTTGGTCAACGTTATTGAAGACTCTTCGCAAACCGTTGCTGCACCACTAATTGCGGTTGGTGGCGCGTTCACGTGCATAATAGTATCTGTTTTGCAACCAGTAGGTAATGTATAGGTGATCCTTGCGGTACCAGAAGATGCGATGCCTGTAGCTATACCAGATGTAGAACCAACAGAGATTATGCCCGGCATACTGCTGGACCAAGTACCGAATGGCTGGGAATTGGTCAATGCTACTGACAGACCCTGGCATATTACATTTCCACCAACAATAGGACCCGGAGCAGGGAATATTGTAACAGTATTTGTAGTGATGCAACCTGTGGTGGTAAACTGGTAGGTAATTATGGAACTACCCCCGCTTACGCCGTAAACAACACCCGTCGTAGAACCTATGGTAGCTACTGACGGCGAGCCGCTGATCCAGGTTCCACCAGTGGACGTTGTAGAAAGCGTAGTGCTAAAGCCTTCGCAAGCATACAAAGTACCGGTTATTGCATTTGGTGTAGGATTCACCGTAACGGTCCTGTAAACCGGAGAACATCCCGGTATGCCATAGCCGATAAGCGCGTTACCGGAAGAAACACCTGTTACTACGCCTGTAGACGGGTTAACTGTTGCAACCGACGGGTTACCACTGGACCAGCCGCCACCCGGAGTGGCATTGCTGAGTGTAGTAGTGAGACCCGGACAAAGACTAGCAGTACCGGTGATAGGTCCCGGAGGCGCTATGACGTCGATACTCTTAAACGTTGTACAGCTTGTAGGCAATGTGTAAACGATAGTTGCATTACCGCCACCTACACCCGTGATGACACCGCTGGTGAGACCCGCAGTGGCCACACCTGTCGCCATACTGCTCCATGTGCCGCCCGTTGTAGAGCTTGTGAAAACAACTGACGATCCGACACAAGTAGTGTCCGGACCAGAGATAGTTGCCGGCAATGGATTCACTGTAAGCGCGATACTATATATCTTCTGGCAACCTGTAGTGGAATTCCTGATTGTAAGTCCACCATTGAATACCGCCGCAGGTAGTGCTGTAGGAACGTTTACGTTGATGGGGCTAGCGGGCAATGTAGTCCACGCAGGCACCACCGTTGGGCCTACCGGTGCCCAGCTCAGTGAGTACTGGTTAGGTGCTCCTGCCGCGCTGGCGTAAGAGTAAGGCACGTTAGTAGCAATACTTGGGTTGAAGCAAACCTGGTTTGACAACACCAGGCCATTAAGTGCAACCGCGTTAACCGTATAGGTAAGAGGCGTGGTAGGCGCAGTAATGATAGTATTCACGTCTGTAGCAGCAAGACCTGCGTTAGGGCTGCCAAAGACTGTTCCGCCACCATTCTGTGCAACAACATAGTAAGAGATAATGTCACCGGCAACAACGCCACCCATAGCCGCTGCGCTGATGATGAAGCGCCATGTACCGTCGGTAGCTGAACCGGCAGTTTTTGTACCGGCAGCACTAGACCATGCGCCTGCACCCTTTCTGAAATAAATGCGCGGAACAAAAACACCTGCAAGTGGAACACCGCTTGGCGACTTGATCTGCACATTGCTGAGGGTATCAAAGTCATCATGACACGTACCGGCCAATGGACTATTGATTATGACAGTATCAATGAGCTCGTGGGCGCCAATGGTAGGCGTAGTGAGGCTACGAACAGCATTATCGATATCTGTAGGCACTGCAGCCAGTGGTGTTCCTGCCACCAACGGAGCATTGAACGGATCGGTCTGCAGATGAAGGTCTGTTGCAGAGATGAACAATGGAGATGGCGTTAACACCACAGAGTTCAGGTTGCCGCCAAAACTTGTCTGGATAGCAGTAAGCGTGGCCTGTGGGGCGCCGCCTATGAAGCCAAGGGTACCGAGAGAAGAATAGTTATTAAAGTTGATCGTCGAGAAGATAGTTGCCGGGCTGGTGCTGTAAATGGCATAACGGGCACCGGCAGACTGAGAGTTTGAGAATATGTTATCCTGAAGGTTTATCGCATTTGCAGGAATTGGTCCGAGCGCCGTAACCGGGTTGAAACAAATAGCAGCGCTGCTTGGCGCACCGGTAGTAGTATTCAGGTGAACCGTATTGTGGAATATGTTCAATCCGTTTGCGATGTCGATGTACATACCCATTGGCCAGTTGGCAACCGTAGCCGATACAGGGCAGTTTGGATTTGAAATGAAGTTATTAAAAACAGTGACGTTCGTAGAGCCGGTCAAAAGGTCGAAATACATGCCTCGCGACCCAAAGCCCAATGTATTCGTAATATTGATGATCTTGTTCCTCGCGATCGTTACGTTGGTGCAAAGGAAAGAAAGCAGGATCGCGCTTTGTGCATTACCACCGTTAATGGTAAAATCATGCACGTAGTTATCGATCATGCTCGAGTTATTTGCGTTGTTGAACTGGAGACCGTTAAACGCGATACCTGAAAGGTCGTTGCCCTTCACCACCCAGTTGTCATCCAGCGGAGCAGTACCGGGGCCCCATGAGAGGAAGCCATCGAGCAATGTGTAAACGCTGTCATTTTCGATAGTATTGTTAGAGCATGGAAAGAGCGCAGCAGAGCCGCCAACAGCAGCAGAGAACGGAAAAAGCGCAACGGTTCCATTGCTGGAAATGATACCGTAACCTACTGTGTTCGTGTTTCCCCTGATCTTACAGTTCTTTATGACGTTATTAGACGAACCAGCAGTAGCATCGTTGCCCATGCGAATAACGCAAAACGTCTGTGCGAGCGTGTATGTATTCTGGATCGTGAGGTTTTTAGTAGTGCCGCCTACGGTGTTAGAACCGTCAATTGTAACGTTTGAAGCACCGAACAGGAAGATCACACCGTTATTATTGATGTTTCCCTGGATAACAGGGTTCGTTCCTGTAGCCGGCTTAATGAGTACTGAAGTGTAAGAGGAACCACCTGCACCACTCCTGTTAAGAACAGCGGGAGTAGTACCCTCGTTAGTACCACCAGCGGCCACGGTTATCGTTATGGCGCCGGTGTGGGTTCCGAGGTTTATTTGTGCAAATGCTGCTCCAAGTGTGGGATAAATAGTAGGGCCGGGGCCAATGCCGGTAGCTGTAACCGTTACCTGTGCATTTGCCTTAACAATTGAAAGCAAAACCACCAGGCTTAGGACGGCTATTTTAGCAATTCCACTGAATGAGTCGGTAAAAAAACGCTTCATATATCCTATTTGTAAAAATTTACTTGTATACACGTACGGCAATTTATAGTTCCAAAAATAACATTTTTATTATGACATGCAATCTCACAACCGAAAAAAAGCCCTTACATACCATAATTATGGCAAAAGGGGCTGAATTTCATTCCATTTGGTTAAAAACTAAGCAATTGCGGGGTATAATTCCCTCAAATAGATGGGCGTAGGATCGCCCCGGAATGTTAGGATAAAAACAAGAAATCCCCTTTAGGTGATAGACCGGAAAACGGTGTACCTGAGCACCATTTCCAGTGTAAGTGCGAGCACCGCGATAAGCGCAAAAGGGAAAAACAATTCAGCATAATGCTTGAATGAAGTAATGTCTATGCGCGTTTTTTCGAGCTTATCGATATCTGCATATATTCCGGCAAGGGACCTGTTGCCCGTGGCACGGAAATACTTGCCGCCGGTAGACGAGGCCATTCTCTTCAGAAGCGGTTCATCGATCTCCACCGGAACCATTTGTTTTTGAATACCAAACGGAGTCTGCTGGGGCATAAGTGCCTGCCCCATAGAGCCAACGCCAATGGTGTAGATCCGGACCTTAAATGCTTTAGCAATCTCCAGTGCGGTACTAGGGTCAATTATGCCGGTATTGTTTACACCGTCCGTCATAAGGATCACTACCCTACTCTTCCCTTTGGCATTACGAAGACGATCAACCGCAGTGGCGAGCCCCATACCAATTGAAGTACCATCGGTGATCATGCCATTTTTTATCTGGCTCACCTGGTTTTTGAGCACATTGTGGTCAATAGTAATCGGACACATGGTAAAACTTTCCCCTGCAAAGACCACTAAACCAATACGATCTGTAGGCCGCTGATCTATGAACTTGAGCGCCTGCTCTTTGGCCGCTTCTATACGGTTGGGGCGAAAATCCTCAGCTAGCATGCTACCAGACACGTCCATGCTGAGCACGATGTCAATGCCCTCACTGTCCACATTCTCGGTAGTATTGCTGCTTTGTGGCCGCGCCAAGGCAATGGTAAGTGCCGCAAGGCAAACGAGACGCAACACGAAAAGAACAGGTCTGAGCCGTGCACGGCCACCGGCTTTTGCGGGGTCTATGCCCGAAACGGTGGTGAGGCGCAGTGCAGGGTTGGCCGTCTTACGGACGCGAAACTGCCACCACGCCAGCAACGGAAGCAGCAACAGCAGCGCAAAATACCATGGGTGCGCAAAGGTGATATGTTCCCAATCCATCAGCTCTTTCATCGTCCGGGCTCAGTTGGCGGTGGTACTATAATTGGTTTTGACTTTTCTACAATTTCTATTGCGCGCTGCATCACATCGGTATGCTCCTGCGGAGCCGGCTGTGCCTTCGCAAATTTGGCAAGGTCGGCAGTAGTGAGAATTACGCTCAGCGCAGTATGGTAAGGCTGCAATTCGCGGTGCACCTGGGCCTTGTACAGCAACTCGTCCGTAGTTAGCTCCATAGCAGGAGTGCTGAATCGGTCCTCTATGTAACTGCGCAAAATATCAGTGAGCTCAATGTAATACTCTTTTACCTTTCCCTGTTGCCAAAGCTGTTTTGCATCAAGTTCGCGCAGCAGTCGCAATGCTTTTTCCTGCAGTGTTTCCTTAGGCCCCTCAGGTGCGGGCACCTCGTATTTTTTCTTCTTTACGAGGTAGACGACCACAGCTACTATCAGAATAAGCAGAACAATACCTATCAGAATGTACCAGATATAATCAAGCCAATGCCAATCTACGTAAATGACGTCTTTGATCGGCTTGAAAGCCTTTGTGGTATCCACAGCCACCGTATTTACCGCCAGCATGAATGAGTCGGTCTGGATCGTATATGGATCGCCATTTGTAGCGTTAACTGGGAATATGAAAGATGGCACCTTAAACAAGCCTGAATCGAATCCGGTAATGACAAGGCGCTGCTTGTACGTAACAAGGTCGCCGGCCAGCACGGTGTCTATCTTGCCCTTTTCTACTATTTCCAGTGAATTGAATGTATCCGGGAGGGCTGTCCAAAACACCTTCCCCAGCGATGGCTTATTAGTAACCTCAAGAAACAGGCGCACCTGGTCGCCCACCACTATTTGCCGGGCATCCATCCTGGCGGTAGCTGAGGCTTCGGGTTGCGCCAGTGTCGGTAACGATTCCGATGTGAAGGCCAGTAATAGTGCAACGGCTATTACCAGGGTTCTCTTTAAATATGAAACTCTATTTGCGCTCACGTGTCCTGTTACTGATTCTTCTTTTTACCTGCCTTTAAAATATCCTTGCAGCACTTTTACATAGTCTTCATCTGTGCGCACATGCAACAATGAAGCGCCGCTTTTGCGGAACGTATGCATGCAATACTTGTATTTTTTGTCGAAAGCCGATTCATATTGGTACTTCACCTGCTTATCTTCCGTATCGATCCAGAACATCTGCCCCGTTTCCGAATCCCGAACCTGGATCAGGCCCGCAGCGGGCATTTCCCTGTCATACTTATCGTATACGTGAATGCCCACCAGGTCGTGCTTGCGTGCAGCTAGTTGCAGCGCCTGCTCATAGGGCTTGCTCACAAAATCGCTCATCAGGAAGGTGATGGACCGCTTTTTCATTACGTTGTTCAGCAGTTCCAGTGCCACCCTAATATCGGTTTCCCCAGTCTGCTTTGGCTCTAACGCAATGAGTTCCCTGATTATATGAAGTATATGACCCTTCCCTTTCTTAGGCGGAATGTATTTATCAACCTTATCACTGAAAAAGATCACCCCTACCTTATCGTTATTAGTAGTGGCGGAGAACGATAGCACAGCGCCGAGCTCGGCTATAAGGTCGCGCTTCACCTGCTTCTGCGTACCAAAGAGTGAGCTACCGCTTATATCTACCAGCAGCATCATAATGAGCTCGCGCTCTTCTTCGAACACCTTTACAAACGGATGTGAGAAACGGGCGGTAACATTCCAGTCAATAAACTTCACATCGTCGCCGGGCATATACTCACGCACCTCGCTAAATGACATACCTCTACCCTTAAACGTAGAGTGGTATTCGCCGGCAAAAATGTGATTGCTCAGCCCCTTCGTTTTTATTTCGATCCGCCTGACCTTCTTTAATATCTCTGCCGTTGTCATATCGGATGGTGTTGTCCCTGCCTGAGCACGCTACTGTAAATGTAGCGCCCGGGTGGTTGCCTCGCAAAAATAACCGTTCACCTACATCATTGGGAACCCGTTTTACTTAAAATTTTCTGAAAATATCTCGGATATTAAAATTCCAAAGCCCAAATTCCAGAATCGAGTTCCCGGGGTTAATTATTCGACAGGGATCGTCACTGAATTTTGGCCTGGAGGAAATCGCGAGCGCAAGGTCGCCGGAATGACAGAGAACAGCTTTTCGTTTGCGCAAATGGTTATCTTTGCATCCGCATGCGCATAATAGCATTCATACTAGCGATGACGGTGATGGTACTGAGCCTGATGCCGTGTGCCGACCTGGATGAAATGCGCCTGGCTGAACAGCATAGACAGGAGGTGGTACACCAGGCCCCTTGCCGCCATGACGCTGACCCTCTGCGCGATCTCTGCTCCCCCTTCTGCCATTGTACGTGTTGTGCAGCAATTACAGTGCCCCACAGTGTTGTAAAATTACCAACACCCGTTTACCGTCAGCCTGAGACCTTGTTGTTTACAGGATACACACAGGACCGTCTTCTTTCCGTTTCGCTACCCGTGTGGCAACCTCCTCAATTGGTATAAAGTAAGCTAATACGATGCCCGGCACCAAGGTGACCGGGTGACTTATGTTTATTTTATTTGCTAACGCATACCAATTACATGCTTAACAGGATAATCCATTTTTCAATAAAGAACAAACTGGTAGTAGCATTTTTCATGTTCCTACTGGTAGCATGGGGCATTTTTTCGCTCATGCAATTGCCGGTAGATGCACTGCCGGATGTAACAAACAACCAGGTGCAGGTGATAACCAAGGCACCAGCCCTTGCCGCACAGGAGGTGGAACAATTTATAACCTACCCCGTGGAACGGTCGGTTTCCAACTTGCCGGGCCTCACTGAATTACGTTCCATATCCCGTTTTGGTATTAGTGTGGTGACAGTAGTTTTCGACGAATCGACCAATATCTACTTCGCCCGCCAACTCATAAACGAACGGCTACAGGCGGCGAGCCAGATCATTCCGCAGGGCATGGGCACCCCGGAACTGGCACCCGTAACCACCGGACTTGGTGAAATTTACCAATATACCCTACATGCCGCGAAAGGGAGCGAAGAAAAATATAACGCGATGGAGCTCCGCAATATGCAGGACTGGATCGTGGCCCGGCAGCTCTATGGCATACCCGGCGTGGCAGAAGTAACCGGCTTTGGAGGCATACAGAAACAGTATGAGGTGTCCCTGGACCCGGCACGCCTCAGAGCGCTCAATGTTTCGATCAGGGAAGTCTACAACGCGCTGGAAAAAAACAATGCCAACACAGGTGGCGCATACATTGAGAAACTGCCCAATGCCTATTTCATTCGCGGCATCGGTGTGATGGAAAACATACGCGACATTGAGCATACGCTCGTAAAGCTGCAGCCAAATGGTTTGCCACTGCTGATAAGAGATGTAGCAACCGTTCAGTTTGGCCACGCGCCCAGGTATGGTGCCATTACCTATAACGGAGAAAAAGAAGCTGTGGGCGGTATAGTGCTGATGCTGAAGGGTGCAAACAGCGCTGACGTAGTGGCACGTGTAAAAGAACGCATGGCTTCGGTGCAGGCTTCACTGCCGGCAGATGTGGTGGTGGAGCCATTCCTGGACAGGACCGACCTGATAAACCGGGCAATAGCAACCGTGCGCAAAAACCTGATAGAAGGTGCGCTCATCGTCATCTTTGTGCTGGTGCTGTTCCTGGGTAACCTCAGGGCCGGGCTCATAGTCGCTTCTGCCATCCCGCTATCGCTGCTATTCGCATTTGGCATGATGCACATTTTTCACGTCAGCGCTAACCTCATGTCTCTTGGTGCAATAGACTTCGGCCTGATAGTAGATGGTGCCGTGATCATCGTGGAAGCGATCATGCACCACCTGGGTGCCAGAAACCTGTCGCGGCCGCTGACGCAGGCTGAGATGGATGAGGAAGTGTATAACTCTTCTGCCAAAATTCGTACAAGCGCAGCCTTTGGCGAGATAATCATTCTTATTGTGTACCTGCCCATCCTCTCCCTGGCAGGCATAGAAGGGAGAATGTTCAGACCCATGGCGGAGACTGTTGGCTTTGCCATACTCGGCGCGCTGGTTCTTTCGCTCACCTACATACCTATGATGTCGGCAGCCTTTTTACCCAAACGTGTTGCAGCCGGAACATCTCTCTCAGACAAGGTCATGGCTAAACTGGAAGGCGCATACGAACCTATCCTGCTTCGTGCTACAAAATGGAGCAAAACCATCATAACTACGGCCGTGGTGCTGCTGAGCGTAGCGATCTTTGCATTTACGCGGATGGGCGGGGAGTTCATACCCCAACTTGAGGAGGGCGATTTCGCCATAGAATTCGTTTTACCGCAAGGCGCGTCACTGGGCCAGGCTGTGGCTACGTCCCTCAAGGCGGAACGTATGGTACGCGAGATGCCGGAAGTAAAAATGGTGGTGGGCAAGACCGGTAGCGCAGATGCCGCCACCGACCCGATGCCGCCACAAGCCACTGACCTGATAGTAGTGCTCAAGGATAAGAGTGAGTGGGAAAAGAAAAAAACCTTTTACGGGCTGGCAGATGAGATCGAGGAAAAACTGTCTGACATACCCGGCGTGATCGTAGAACCGAGCCAGCCAATACAAATGCGATTCAATGAACTAATGACCGGCATTAAGCAAGACGTAGCGATTAAGATCTTTGGCGAGAATATGGACTCCCTTCACCGCCTGGCGAACAGGGTAGCGGCTACCATAAGTTCTGTGCCCGGCATCACTACGCCACGCGTGGAAAAGGTGGCCGGCCTGCCACAGGTGGCCATAAAATATGACCGCGCAAGAATGGCCAACTATGGCGTGAACATTGAAGATCTGAACACGATTGTGAATGCCGCTTTTGCCGGACAGGTAGCTGGTGCTATTTATGAAAATGAGCGCCGCTATGAACTTGTAGTGAGGCTGGACAGCGCGCACCGGACATCAATAACGGATGTGAGTAGCCTGGCTATACCTGTAGCCGGTGGCGGGCAGGTGCCGCTTTCTCAGGTAGCGACTGTAGGCTATGCTACGGGCCCCACTCAAATAAGTCGTGACGAGGGCCGCCGTAGAATTGTTATCAGCTTCAATGTAGATGGGCGTGACGTGCGTAGTGTAGTACACGACATACAGCGCAAGCTGGACAAAGAAGTAAAACTCCCTACAGGATACTTCTTCAAATATGGAGGAACATTTGAGAACCTGGAGCATGCCTCCAGACGACTGATGATAGCGGTGCCAATAGCGCTGCTACTCATCTTGTCGCTACTCTACTTCACGTTTCATTCCCTGAGGCAAGCGCTGCTTATCTTCTCGGCCATTCCCATGTCTGCAATCGGGGGCGTGTTCGCGCTGATGATGAGGGGAATGCCTTTCTCCATATCGGCCGGCGTTGGTTTCATAGCACTCTTTGGCGTGGCTGTGCTGAACGGGATAGTACTTATTGGCACCTTCAACAACCTGGTGAAGGACGGGATAACCAACCCGATGGAGGTGATAAGAAAGGGCACCCGTACGCGATTGCGTCCTGTACTTATGACCGCAATGGTGGCATCTCTCGGCTTTCTCCCCATGGCCTTGTCACACGGTGCAGGTGCAGAAGTTCAGCGGCCTTTGGCGACAGTTGTGATAGGCGGACTGGTAACGGCTACGCTCCTGACACTTATCGTACTTCCGCTGCTATATTTGCTATTTGGTACCCGCAAAAAGAAGATCGCCGCAGCCGTGGCAGCAATGGTGCTAACACTTGGCACAATCACACCGTCTGAGGCGCAAACAAACATCTCTTTTGAAAAAGCGTACCAGTCAGCGCTCGAAAACAACCCGGGAATAAAGGCCGCAGACATTGCGTCTCAACGATCAGAGACCCTTAGCGGCTCATCCTTCAACCTTCCTAAAACGGGTTTCTTTGCTGAGAACGAGGATTTAAGACCGTCTGACCACCGTGGCATTTTGAAGATAGGTGTGTCACAGAATATAGAATGGCCGGGCATCTACAGTGCACGTCGTCAACTATTGCAGCAACAGGCCGTTTCAGAATCTTATGCGCGAACGCTTAAGGCAGCAGAGCTGCGCCGTGACGTTATGTCCGCCTATTACACGCTATGGTACCACGTATCTCGCAGACAAATATGGATGCAACTGGATAGCTTTTGCTTCAGAGCCATGGATATTGCTGTGCGCCGGGTGCGCGCAGGCGAAAGCGCCGGCCTGGACAGCATTGCCGCCACTGCCCGCAGCATGGAAGTGCACGCCCAGCTTTCAGGCATTGAAAGCGACATACTGGCAGCGCAGGCCTATCTGATGTCACTGATGAATACGGCAAATAGTTTTCTACCTGAGGACAAACCCCTTGCCAAGGTAGAGACAGGCAGCCTGCCGGGCAACAACGAACATCCCTCACTGATGGTGCAGCAACAGTTGATCAAAGTGGCACATGCCGAGCTGCTGACAACCCGGCGCAGCACAATGCCAGACTTCTCAGGCCGATTCTTCAGCCAGCGATTATACGGGCTTAATAACCCTTACAACGGGTTTTCGGTGACGATGAGTGTGCCATTAATGGGCATTAGCGAATCAAAAAACAAGATAGCAGCCGCGCGCCTTGAGGAAGATCGCCGGCAAGCACACTACCAGCATTCGCAATTGATATTTGGCGCTGAAACACTGCAATACAGACGCGAAGTAGAGAAACAAAAATCGATGCTCAAATATTACGAAGATGCCGGCCTGGCGCAGGCTGACGCGTTGATATCGGCATCGATGCTTGCCTACGGTGGCGGCGAGATCAATTTTGCATCACTGGCGCAATACCTGGGACAGGCAATAGACCTGAGGCGAAACCACCTCGACGCACTGCACCAGTACAACATGGCGGCAATTCGCCTCAATTACCTCTTAAACAACAACAAATGAAACTCACGAAAATTATAGCAATATTTCTCATAGTGCCCATTGCAGCCTGCAATAATAAGCCGGCAGCGACATCTGGTCCCGAGACTGCATCAACAGCAACCACAAAGCAAAACAATACAGTAACGCTTACAGCTGCCCAAATAAAAACAGCCGCAATAGCAACTGACACTGTAGAAATGAAGAACCTTACCAGCTCAATAAGCGTAAATGGTGTGCTGGCCGTGCCCAACCAGAATAAAGCGTTTGTAACGTCGCTATCAGGTGGAGTAGTGCGTAGCATAAACGTGCAGCCGGGAGACCACGTAACGAAAGGCCAGGTGATAGGAACCATAACCAACACAGAGCTCACAGGGCTGCAACAGCAACTGGCCGCCACAGAAGCAGAAGTGCGCTACGCCACACAGGAGCGCGACCGGCAAAAAGAATTGGTAACGGGTAACGCTGCTCCGTTGAAGAACCTGCAGCGTGCAGAGGCGGAGTTAAGCACACTGAAAACCCGCCAAGACGCGCTGAAACAGCAACTGCATGCACAGGGTGCGTCTACTGCGGGTGAGATATCGCCTGTGCTTACGGTCACAGCCCCCATTAGTGGCGCCATTTCCGAAATACAGGCGCTGATAGGCTCCCAGGTAAATGCTAAAGACCCGATTGCCACGATCATCAACAATTCAGAACTTCACCTGGATCTGTTCGTCTACGAGAAAGACCTGCCACTTGTGAAGAAGGGGCAAACAATACACTTTACGCTTACAAATAGCCCCGGCAAGGAATACGATGCCGAGATATATTCGATTGGCAGTGCTTTTGTAAACGACACGAGGGCAGTACCTGTGCATGCACACGTGATAAACGACAAAAGCGGTCTTATAGAGGGCATGAGTGTCACCGCACGCATAAGCCTGAATATAGACCTCTACCCCACTGTGCCTGATGATGCTATTGTTGCCTTCGATGGCAAAGACTACATTTTCATGCTATCCGACGAAAAAGATGGATCGACAACTTTTGAGCGCATTCCCGTTATACGCGGCACATCTGAGATTGGGCATTCAGAAATAAAACTACTTAAAGACTTGCCGCACGGCGCCCGAATAGCAACGCATGGTGCTTTTTTTCTAATGGCAAGGATGACGAACACGGGGGAAGAATAACCAAAACATAGTACTGAGCCTGGCTTACAGGTCGCTGCAAGGAATCAACTACGCAAGTTTGAATTGCTTGTTGAACAAGCGGCCTGTAAGCCAACCCACCATGGCACCCAGGAGCCCACCGCAAAAAACATCGAGCGGGAAATGCACCCCAACATAGACCTGAGCATAGGCAACCGACGCTGCCCAAAACAGCCCCACAGGCCAAACCCAACGTGATATGTGTGATAAAGAGACAGCGCTAAACACGGCGAGTGCAAAATGATTTGCAGCATGCGAAGAAGGGAAACTCTTACCGCTGCCACAGTCTACCAGTAAGTGCACCACCTGCTTCAGCTCTTCATCATTGCATGGACGCAGGCGCGCGAAAATAGGCTTGATAAGGTGGGCGCTTAGCTGGTCAGAAAGCCCGAACGTAATAATAAAGGCGGCACACCAGAACCAACCATACTTGCCGAAGCGTAATGGCATAAATATGGCCAGGAACAGGTAAAGCGGAGTCCAGAACCACTGATTGCGCAGAAAGGGCATGATGAAATCCATTACCTCGTTGTGCCACTGCACGTTTAGGTAATACCAAACCATGCGATCATAGTGAACCAGCCATTCGGGGAGTGTACTATGCATGTTTCTTTTTGAAAATCATGATGAGGCGCGGTGAGTCAACAGGATGATATGGGCGCAACTGGTAATCTCCGAATGTAGCAACAGGCGACATACCGGCGGCACGCAACATCCGTGTAAAGTCTGACTGGGAAAAGGCCGCAACACTCTCCGTAAAGTGCCGTTCCACCCCTTGATCATCTTTAAAGCGTATATCTTTTATAAAATGATTTCGCTCCATTCGACGAGACACATTAAACGTATAGTCGCCACGCTCAATGGTTTCCTCCGGCACAAGATTGGCCAACACACAATCACGGTTAAGATAGTCGATCACCAATATTCCGTTGGTTCGCAATGCACCGGCGAAGGCGCGCGCTGCGAGGTCATGATCTCTGTCGTGCGCGAAATAGCCAAAACTGGTAAAAAAATTGAACGCGTAGTCGAAATAATTGGTAATAAATGGCAGACGCATATCATGCACAAAAAACTCCAGGTTCTCGTTCTCATAGGCCTTTGCAGTAGCGATACTGGCCTGCGAGATATCGATACCGGTGACCTTGTAGCCATGTTCGGCCAACTGTCGGGCGTAGCGCCCCTCCCCACATGCAATATCCAGCATGGAACAACCGGCGGGAGGATCGAGATATTCCAGCAAGGACTCAACAAACTCCTGTGCCTCGAGTTCGTCACGATTCTGGTATAATATCCTGTAATAAGGTGAGCCAAACCAATTTTCAAACCAATCCATCTGCAATATTGTGTCCACCAAAAGTAGTAATAGAAAGTTTATCGGGTATACCTAATATAGCGACGCTGGCAAAATCACCGAGCCTCGGGGCAAAGGGATGTGTTTAAAGGCCTGGAGCACCGATTTATTCGCAGGATGGTAACTTTGGTAAAAACACACGAACGTTTTGACTCGCATTATACATTTAGCGCTTCTTTTACTACTTTCAGCCACCGCTATCGCCAAAAACAGGGAAGAGCCCCAGCCGGCAGCAGAAACACCGTCCGGATATCTGCAGATGCTCGCGGGCAAACGGGTAGCCGTGGTGGTAAACCAAACCTCCACAACACAGGGGACACTGCTACCGGACCTACTCCTGTCAAAGGGCATAAACCTGCGGAAGATATTTGTGCCGGAGCACGGATTCAGGGGCACAGAAGACGCTGGTGCACATATAGAAAATGGATCAGACAAATCAACCGGGCTGCCCGTAATATCGCTCTATGGCAAGAATAAGAAACCCACTGAGGGTCAGCTTGCTGATATCGACATCCTGGTCTATGACCTGCAGGATGTGGGCGTTCGGTTTTATACCTATATCTCCACCATGGAATATTGCATGGAGGCCTGCGCCGCGCATGGCAAGAAATTCCTCGTGTTGGACAGGCCAAATCCCAACGGGTTTTATGTGGATGGCCCCATATTGGAACAAAAACACAGTTCATTTGTAGGCATGCAGGCGGTGCCTATAGTATATGGCATGACAGCAGGCGAGTATGCCCAAATGTTGAAGGGCGAAAAATGGATTGATGGCGCAGAATCGCTGGACCTGGAGGTGATAAAATGCACAAACTATGATCACCGGAGCAAATACAAACTGCCGGTGCCACCTTCCCCAAACCTAAAGACGATGGAAGCAATATATGCGTACCCGTCACTCTGCCTCTTCGAGGGTACAGTTATCAGCATGGGGCGTGGCACCGATATGCCTTTCCGGCAATATGGCTGCCCGGAATTCAGCGGGAAATTCCGCTATACCTTTACGCCACACAGCATGCAGGGTGCAGCAAAACCACCATATGAGGGGAAACAATGCTATGGTGAGCTGGTAGCCGGAACGGAAAAGGAAATTCTCCAGGAGCTGGGCGGGAAATTGAGGCTACATTGGTTGATTAAGGCATTTAAACAATACCCAACAAAAGCGAAATTCTTTACGTCCTTCTTCACATCGCTCGCCGGAACTGAAACACTAAGGCAACAGATAGAAGCCGGGAAAAGCGAAAAAGAGATTCGCGATTCATGGCAGCCTGCCCTGGACAATTTTAACAAAGTCCGGAAAAAGTACTTGTTGTACAGGGATTTTTGACGAAAATTTCCAATTTCAACTGTTAATATTCTTCATTTTCTTACTAACTTTTGATAATAATGGCACCTGATTTGCAGTGTATGTCAGTGACAATTGTTCGAAATAACTTAATTTAGAGAATCACAATAATCATCAAACACATGTTTATGAAGAAGCTATTCATCGCCTGCTTGCTTGCCACTTCGGTTTCGGGCTCGTTTGCCCAATCGGCAAAAAGCCCCGGCCCCACGCCAGAGCAACTTGCAGAACGCATTACTCGTACTATGCAAGCTCAGCTAAGCCTGAGCGCGGAAGAGTACACAGGAGTATACAATGCTGAGTTGGCTTACCAAAAAGAATTAAAACGTGCGCAGGATGCCGGGTATGAGCCCTCGCATGGCCAAAGCATGCAAATGAAGATGGCAAAAGATCAAAAATTAAAGGCTGCAATGACAGCGGACCACTACGCCAAATACGAAGCAGCAAAATAACAAGGCACTTATTTTTCAAAGCCCGGGTCTACCCGGGCTTTTCTTGTTTCAGGGCAGATGGCTAATTTTGGCGGCATATGTCCACAACGGTTAGTTACACGCATCTTTATTCATTCACAGAATCTGCTTTCAAAAAAATGGGCTGCAGCGATGCAGACGCCACCCTCGCCACTAAGGTTCTTCTCTCGGCCGACCTCAGGGGCATTGACAGCCACGGAGTGGCGCGGCTATCCGGCTACGTGAGGCTGTGGGAAGCGGGCCGTATCAATAGTACCGCAAAGCCCTCTATCGTTCACGAAACACCCTCAACCGCAGTAGTAGATGGCGATGCCGGGCTGGGCCTCGTAGTGGCTCCATATGCCATGCAGGTGGCCATAGACAAAGCGAAAAACGTGGGCACCGGCTGGGTAAGCGTAAAGAACAGTAATCACTTCGGCATAGCAGGATACCACGCCATGATGGCACTGGACAATGATATGATAGGCATCGCCATGACCAATGCCAGCGCGCTGGTAGCGCCAACCTTTTCTGTGGAGCGCATGCTGGGCACAAACCCAATAGCAGTTGCTATACCGGCGGGCCGGCAACCTCCATTTGTCGCTGACATGGCAACAACAACGGCTGCCAACGGAAAACTGGAAATATTGCAACGCAAAAATGCAGAAGCGCCGCTGGGCTGGGTGCAGGAAAAAGACGGCACCCCTACTACTGATGCAACCGCGCTGAAGCAGCAAGGCGCCCTACTGCCACTGGGCAGCGACCGCGAACACGGCAGCCACAAAGGCTATGCACTCGGCAGCATTGTAGATATATTCTCAGCAGTGCTAAGTGGTGGCAGCTATGGCCCATGGGCACCGCCATTCCCAGCCTATGTTCCAATGCCCGAAAACATGCCCGGCAAGGGACTCGGACATTTCTTTGGCGCAATGCGCATCGATGCGTTTCGCCCTGCAGCAGAATTCAAGGAACATATGGACAACTGGATAGGTCGGTTCAGGGAGGCCACACCGGCTGCCGGCCATGAGCGAGTGTTGATACCAGGCGACCCGGAAAGAGAAGCAGAACACGAGCGCATGTCGACCGGTATACCGATCGTAGCGCCGGTGGTAAAAGACCTCGTAGAGACTGCAAAGAAGCTGGGTATAGATAGCTCCATTTTTCATTCCTGAAAATGATGCAATAGTGCGTAATTTGCCCTGAAACATTGTGCGATGGGCTATTCACGACTTCTTGCTACCCTCCTCTTACCCACTCTGTGTATGGCACAGGAATCAAAGTATCCTACAGGCTACTTTCGAAACCCGCTTGACATACCCATTCTGCTTGCGGGTAACTTTGGCGAGTGCAGATCCGGACACTTCCATAGCGGCCTGGACATTAAAACACAAGGCAAGGAGGACCTTCCGGTTTATGCCGCTGCAGATGGCTACATATCTCGCATCAAAACGGAGAAAGGCGGATTTGGCCACGCCATTTACATCACCCATCCCAATGGCTACACCACGCTTTATGCCCACCTCAATCACTTTGCCCCATTTCTGCAGACCTACCTGCGAGAGCTGCAATACGCACGTAAGCGCTGGGACCTGGACATGAGTTTCCCGGCAGAAAAATTCCCGGTTATAAAAGGGCAGCAAATTGCATGGTCTGGCAATACTGGAGGTTCTACTGCGCCGCACCTGCACTTTGAGATACGCGACAACAAAACAGAACATCCACTCAACCCACAATTATTTGGCTTTGATGTGAACGACAAGCTGCCTCCGGTGGCACGAGAAATTGTGCTGTATTCGGGGAACATATATGATAGACAACTGGCATCTTACTCACTGATAAAGCGGGGCAATTCTTACAAACCTGTCCGCTCAGGCAATCCCAGATACAAAGTATCTGGCGACACGGTCGATGCTCCGGGCAGCATTATAGGCGTAGGCATTAATGCAGATGATTACATGGAGGGCAGCGAAAACACAATTACCTTTTACACAGCCCGTCTCTACGCAGATGATGAATTGCAAGCAGAGGTAACACTGGATGATATAGGCTATGACGTTTCCCGGTATATACATGCCTATACCGACTACTACTCCAAGGAGAAGTACAACAAATGGATTCAATGCCTCTTTAAGCTTCCGGGCAATAGGCTCACATCCCTATACACACAGTTAAACGATAAGGAGGGCCGGATAGCGATGAACGGTGCTGCCCACAAAATGAAGCTTGTGCTCACCGATCCTGCGGGCAATGAAAGTACGGTTGAGTTTGTAGTGCGGCCAACCGAAACTACTGATGCGCAAACCCGCGAAACAGACTGTACGCCATTTGCAGCAGCCTCGACCAATAAATACGAGAGTAACAATGTCCGCTTTGCGCTGGACGACAGGGAACTATATGATGACATTTGCTTTACCTCGGACTCGCAACCGGGAAAGGGCATATCCAACAAGGTGCGCATACACTACCCATACATACCACTACATCACTACTTTGAACTGGCACTAAAGCCAAACAAAACGACCCCAATTGCTCTTCGCGATAAGGTGGCCCTGATGTATAGTGATGGCAAGGATGAGGATGGCAGGGACGCCCGATACACCAACCAGGGCTGGTATGAAGCAAAGGTGCGCAACTTTGGCACTTACTGGCTGGCCATAGACACTGTTGCTCCGGCCATCAGATCAGCGATAAAGAACAATGCAAACTTATCAAGGGCAGAAAGGTTGACGCTTACTGCTAAGGATGAAATGACATCTGTAAAATCATTTGAGGGACTTATAGATGGTAAGTGGGTTTGTTTTGAGCAGCACGGCACAAATTTCTTCTACGAGTTCGATGAGCATTGTCCTGCAGGCAAACACACACTTGTGTTTAAAGCCACCGATGAAAATGGGAATGAATCAAAGTACGTACTGCACTTTACACGCTAGTTTTAATAACAGGCTGAGGCCTGCTTCGAAGGGCCTTAACCTTATTGCCAAGCAAAAAACCAATAGGTTTGAGAGGCTCTATGTGGTCGCATAATATCTTTAGCATTGCTGCTATCGGAATAGCAAGAAAAACGCCAGCTAATCCCCACAACAGCTCACCTAGCACCAGCGCCAGTATAGTTGCAAGCGGATTGACTTTTACCTGTGGCCCTACGATCAATGGCTCGAGCAGCCACCCCTGAATGAACTGAATAAAACCATAAACAAGTACAATGCCCGCCAGCAACGCAAACGGCGCTCCCTGCGCAGCCGTGACCAGCACCGTGATGGTGGTGCCAGTGATATTCCCAACGAATGGTACGATCTCAAGCAGGCCACAGAGAAATGCAAAGAAAAGTGCATTCTCAACGCCGAGAAGAGAGAATCCAACTCCATACATCACCCACAGACACACGATCATCTTTGAAAGTCCCAAAAGGTACTGTTGCGAAACCTGTGCAATATTATTAAGTACGGCATCTACCTCATAGCGCTGGTGACGGTTGAACAGCCGGAGCACAAAGCCACGTACGTGAAGTCGGTAATAGAGGAACAGCATTACGTAAACAGCAACCAGGATAAACTGATATAGAATGTCTGAGACGGAACCTACAGCAGCTTTCACCAACGTTCCGAGACGGGGCTGCTCCTCCTTAAGTATTTGCTCCTGCTCCCAGCCAGACACATTGAAATGACGGAAGATGAAATCCTGGACGTTCGTGATAATCCTGTTCAGACCTTGCCTGATACGCACAATATCTCCCGCCATTTCAGTCACCTGCCATCCCAGCAGAGATACTATCGCGGCCACCGCTGCAAGTAGCACAACGACACAGCACGTGGCTGCCAATGCCGGAGCAAAACCCCTTGCCTCAAACCATTTGCATAGCGGCAGAAACAGCGTGGCCAGCACGCTGCCTATCGCCAGCGGGACGAGGAACGGGCGCGCAAAATAAACGCCTGCTACGATCAACGAGATCAATAGCAGGCGCCTGTTTACCTGTATCAGAGAATTATCCATAACAGCACAGAATTATTGATCAGGCAGCTCGGTGCTGCTCTTCCTGCTCCTGCGGGCCCTCTGGTGTCACAGGCATCTGCTCTACTTCCTTACCTGGCATTTTGGGTATTTCGGGAGCCGGCGTTTGCTTTTGCTCGCCCGGCAATGGCTGCGGGCCTTTACCACCGTCATCTCCACTCTGCAAATTCCTATTCGTTTTCATAGCTGTAAGATTTAAAGGTGAACCAAAATTGGAGCGCTATTCGTCTTCGCCCATCACCATTTTGTGAACTTCTTCCTTGGTTTTGCCCAGCTTCTGCTGCAGACGGCCTACGAGCTCGTCTTCTTTACCTTCCACAAGTGTCAGATCATCGTCGGTAAGCTGGCCGTATTTTTGTTTGATCTTTCCCTTTGTTTCGTTCCATTTTCCCTTCAGTTCTGTTAGGTTCGCCATAGTTTGTTGTTTTTAGATTGTTTAGCAATATTGTAAAGGTAGCGCCACCCTATATGGCCATTTTTACACCCTTCAGTGGTTCTGTTTCACCCTTCACAGGTCTGTTAAGAGAAATCGAATATTGCTTCTTTTGAATTTGTTATTTTCATACACGATGCGTCTCTAATAGGGTCTAACAATGTCAATGGTTGTTATCCACAACTGTTAAAATCATTTCAAAAAACGCCTACCATTCGTCTCTACATTTGTTCTTGCCGCTGTACCCCCGGGCTCACCGGCAACCCCTTTTGCCGAGAACACGGCAGCCCGCGAAACGCTTTTTTTCGAGGCTAAAAGAACAGAAAGAACATGCAGGAAGAGATACTTTTAAAGGAAAACAAAGACCGCTTTGTAATACTGCCCATCAACTATCCGAAGGTGTGGGAGATGTACAAAAAACATGAAGCTAGTTTTTGGACGGCAGAAGAGATAGACCTGGGCGACGACCTGAAACATTGGGACGCGCTTAATGACGGAGAGCGCCACTTTATTTCTCACATACTTGCATTTTTCGCAGCGAGCGATGGCATCGTGAATGAGAACCTCGCAGTTAACTTCATGAGCGAAGTGCAACTGCCTGAGGCACGTTGCTTCTATGGTTTCCAGATAATGATGGAGAACATCCACTCTGAAACCTATGCCTTGCTCATAGATACGTACATCAAAGACCCTAAAGAAAAACACCGCCTGTTTCATGCAATAGAAACGGTGCCGGGTGTGAACAAAAAAGCAGAGTGGGCACTGCGCTGGATAGAGAACGGAACATTTGCCGAGCGTCTTGTAGCGTTCGCAGCAGTGGAGGGTATTTTCTTCAGTGGCAGCTTCTGCTCTATATTCTGGTTGAAGAAGCGCGGCCTCATGCCGGGCCTCACCTTCAGCAATGAGCTCATAAGCCGCGATGAGGGTATGCACTGTGAGTTTGCGTGCCTGCTCTACAGCATGCTTGGCAACAAGCTATCGCAAGAGCGCGTCTATGACATCATTTGCGAAGCGGTTACCATCGAAAAACAGTTTATCAGCGAAGCGATACCGGTAGATCTTATTGGTATGAACGCCCGCCTGATGCAGCAATACATTGAGTTTGTGGCAGACAGGTGGATATCTGAACTGGGATATCCGAAGGTGTACAATGCGACTAACCCATTTGACTTCATGGAAATGATCTCGCTGCAGGGCAAGACGAATTTCTTCGAGAAACGTGTGGGTGATTACCAGAAGGCAGGCGTGATATCGGGGCCGGCGACCCAGAGTTTCTCGCTTGACGAAGATTTTTAGCAAACCCCTTTTACTCTGAGAACGTACCGCGTCTCCGGGAGTCGCGGCCGGATCACTGACTTTAACACTAACCTCTATAATATTTAGTATATGTACGTAATAAAAAGAAACGGCAAGCGCGAAAGTGTCAAGTTTGACAAGATCACAGCGCGCATAGAAAAGCTGTCTTACAGCCTGAATCCGGCTGTGAACGTCATTGACGTGGCCAAGAAAGTAGTAGAAGGCATCTATGATGGTGTCCATACTACTGAGCTGGACAACCTGGCAGCAGAAACAGCGGCGTCGCTTACCATAAAGCACCCGGACTATGCACTGCTGGCAAGCCGTATCGCCATCAGCAACCTTCATAAGAACACGATCAAATCGTTTTCTGAAACAATGAAGTTGCTGTATGACTACACCGACGAAACAACCGGCCGCAAAATGCCGTTGCTTGCAGACGATGTGGCTGAAGTGATAGCAAAGAACGCAGAACTGCTGGATAGCTCCATCATCTACGATCGCGACTTCGCTTTCGACTACTTTGGCTTCAAAACGCTTGAAAAGTCATACCTCCTGCGCATTAACGGCAAGATCATGGAGCGTCCTCAGCACATGTACATGCGTGTAGCTGTAGGCATACACAAAGACGATATTAATGCCGTAATAGAAACCTATAACATGATGAGCGAGCGCTGGTTCACGCACGCCACACCTACCCTCTTCAATGCCGGCACGCCAAAGCCACAAATGTCGTCATGCTTCCTGCTTACCATGAAGGATGACAGCATCGATGGCATTTATGATACACTGAAGCAAACTGCGAAAATATCGCAGAGCGCCGGCGGCATCGGCCTGGCTATTCATAACGTTCGTGCTACGGGTAGCTACATCAGCGGCACCAACGGAACCAGCAATGGCCTTATTCCTATGCTTCGCGTGTTCAATGATACTGCGCGCTATGTAGACCAGGGTGGCGGCAAGCGTAAAGGCGCGTTTGCAGTGTACCTGGAGCCATGGCATGCTGACATCTTCGACTTCCTTGACATTCGCAAGAACCACGGTAAAGAAGAAATGCGCGCACGTGACCTCTTCAACGCGCTCTGGATTCCCGACCTGTTTATGAAGCGTGTGGAAGAGAACGGCAACTGGAGCCTTTTCTGCCCTAACGAAGCGCCGGGCCTGTCTGAAACACACAGCGCTGAGTTTGAGGCTCTTTACACTAAATATGAGCAGGAAGGTCGCGCACGCAAGACCATTAAGGCACAAGACCTTTGGTTTGCTATACTTGAGGCACAGATAGAAACAGGCACACCATACCTGCTATATAAGGACGCCGCCAACGCAAAAAGCAACCAGCAGAACCTGGGTACCATAAAGAGTAGCAACCTCTGCACAGAGATCATAGAGTACACAAGCCCTGACGAAGTAGCAGTTTGCAACCTGGCGTCCATTGCCCTGCCACGTTTTGTGCAGGAGGGCAAGTTCAACTTTGAGAAACTGTATGAGGTTACTTACCACATCACGAAGAACCTGAACAAGATAATTGACTATAACTACTACCCTGTGGAGGAAGCGCGCAACTCCAACATGCGTCACCGCCCGATAGGCATAGGTGTTCAGGGTCTTGCGGATGCGTTCATCCTGCTGCGTCTGCCATTCGAAAGCGACATGGCGAAGCTGCTGAACAAAAACATCTTCGAAACCATCTACTTCGCGTCTATGACGGCAAGTAAGGACCTGGCTAAGAAAGATGGTCACTACCCATCCTTCCCGGGTTCTCCACTCTCTAAAGGACAGTTCCAGTTTGACCTGTGGAATGCAGAACCATCTGACCGCTATGACTGGGATGGCCTGAGGGCAGAAGTAATGCAATATGGCACGCGCAACTCACTGCTGCTGGCGCCAATGCCTACAGCATCTACATCGCAGATACTGGGCAACAATGAGTGCTTCGAGCCATATACTTCTAACATCTACACACGCCGTGTACTGAGCGGAGAATTCATAGTGGTGAACAAGCACCTGCTCAGCGACCTCGCAGAGCTGGGCCTGTGGAACAACACCATGAAGAATGCCATCATCAAGGCAAACGGCTCCATACAGCACATAGACGAGATACCTGCAAACATCAAGGAACTGTATAAGACCGTATGGGAAATAAAGCAGCGTAACCTGATAGACATGGCTGCAGACCGCGGCGCATACATATGCCAGTCTCAATCGCTGAACCTGTTTGTAGACAGCCCTACCATGTCAAAGCTTACCTCTATGCACTTCTACGCATGGAAGAAGGGTCTGAAGACAGGTATGTACTATCTGCGTACGCAGGCTGCCGCACAGGCGGTACAGTTTACCGTAGAGAAGCAGGCGAGCCAGGAAATAGAGCCCGTAATTCCTGCACAGGCTCCAAAAGCTGCAGAGAATGATATCGACGACATCACAACCGAGTTTACAGGACCTACATGCAGCATGGAAGATGGTTGCATCACCTGCAGCTCATAGCAGACATTGATAAGACAACACAAGAAGCCGCCTCAAAAGGGCGGCTTCTTTTTTTACAGATGCTATAGAAATCGTATTTTGCTTGCAGGCATGGATATGAAACCATTTTTGTTTGTGGGTTTAGGCGGCGCGGCTGGCAGCATTGCCCGCTATGGCGTGAGCCTTGCCTTTGCCCGGCTACCAACTAACACCTATCCGCTTTCTACCCTTTCTATAAACCTTATTGGCTCCCTACTAATAGGCGTGTTCTTCGGCCTGTTTGTAAAAGGCACTGCACCCAATAGCCAAAACATGCTGCTGCTACTTGCTACCGGCCTATGCGGTGGGTTCACAACCTTCTCCGCGTTTGCCCTGGAGAACATAAACCTCATGCAGCGCGGGCAAACCTCTGTTGCGCTGGCTTACTCCATCATTAGCGTAGCAGGTGGGCTGCTGTGTTGCAAGGTGGGGTTGTGGATAGTGGGGTAAAAAGTGCATTGGACTGAACCGCTCAAGAAAGAATCTATCACAAGCCCCCTGCGTCTTATCATACCCTTCTTTTCGCAACTTCATAGATTTTTGTTTTGGTGTTGACGGGCTGTATTGCGACCTTCAAGAGATCAGAACATTTTTTCGCTAATCCCGTATAGCTGAAATCACCACTAACAACTTTTATGAAGCCACATGGTCAAATACTAAAATCCTTCGGTCATAAAAATCCTGGTTCAGACAAATTGTTCCGCCCCCGGCAAAAAGCGGAAGCAAAACGGAAGTACGGAAAATTGCGAACTATTGACAATCAGCATTTTACGGTAAAGGCTTCCCCTTTTGGGCGGCAGCAGCTAAACCGGAAGCCAGCTATAAACTAGTTCTAATCGTGCATAACCGGCACATGCCAAATACTTCGTAAATTAGTAAAGCGATTTACTATAGATAATCACCACACAATATAAAGAGCCCACCTCCCTCTCCCTCGGAGAGGGCCGGGGAGAGGTCGATTTTTATGACAACAACAATTGACTGGTATAATCAGACCGAAGAGGACGAGAAAAAACTGATACTACGCGAGTACCGCGCACTTTTGCGTGCGCTGAAGCACAACATAAAGAAGGGCGACAAAGCCCTGCTGCGCCATGCCTTTGAGCTGGCGGCAGAGGCTCATAAGACCACACGCCGAAAGTCGGGAGAGCCATACATCCTGCATCCCCTGGCCGTGGCACGGATAGCTGTAGAGGAGATTGGCCTCGGTGTTACATCTGCCATCTGTGCCCTGCTTCACGACACTGTTGAGGACACAGAGATAACGCTGGAGGACATCAAGCGGGAATTCAACAACAATGTGGCCAAGATCATTGACGGCCTTACCAAAATATCGAACGTCGTAGACCTGAAGGGAGATACCACCATACAGGCGGAAAACTTCAGGAAGATATTGCTGACACTGGCCGAAGACCCACGCGTGATCCTGATAAAGCTGGCAGACCGCTTGCACAATATGCGCACGCTGGACAGCATGAGCCGCGAAAAGCAACTAAAAGTAGCTTCGGAGACTACTTACATCTACTCGCCCCTGGCTCACAGGCTGGGCCTGTACGAGATAAAGTCTGAGATGGAAGACCTTTCGCTTCGTGTTACCCAGCCGGATATCTATAACGACATTCAACGCGGACTAAAAGAAACCAAGCGCGAACGTTCCCGCTACATCAACGAGTTCATCAAACCAATACGCGAACAGCTCACTGCCGCAGGCTTCAGTTTTGACATCTATGGCCGCCCCAAAGCCATTCATTCCATTTGGAACAAGATGCGTAAGAAGCAGGTGGCATTTGATGAAGTGTATGACATCTTTGCCATCCGTATAATACTAGACGCACCACAAGACAGGGAAAAGGAGGAATGCTGGAAGGTGTATTCTATTGTCACCAACTCTTACCACCCTAACCCGGAGCGCCTACGCGACTGGATAAGCGTGCCCAAGGGCAATGGCTATGAGGCGCTGCACACAACCGTGATGGGGCCTGCAGGACGCTGGGTAGAGGTGCAGATTCGCACCCGCCGCATGAATGAGATAGCAGAGAAAGGACTGGCAGCCCACTGGAAGTACAAAGAAGAGACGCCAACAGCACAGGAGAGCAAACTGGATGCTTTCCTGGAGCATCTGCGCGAGGTGCTTACCAATCCCAATACAGACACGCTGGACTTTATCCAGGACTTCAAACTGGACCTTTTTACCGAGGAGATATACGTGTACACGCCCACCGGCGATATGCGTGTGCTGCCCAAGGGAGCTACCGCGCTCGACTTCGCATTTGACATACATACCCAACTGGGTGCGCGCTGCATAGGCGCCAAGGTGAACTATAAGTTGGTGCCCCTGAGCCACACATTGTCCAGCGGCGACCAGGTAGAAGTGATAACCTCATCAAAGCAGCACCCGTCGGAAGATTGGCTACAGTTCCTGGTGACAGCCAAGGCCAAGTCTGGTGTGAAGAATTACCTCAAGGAAGACAAACGCAAGACGGCCGAGCAGGGCAAGAGTATGCTGAAAAAGAAGATGGAACACCTGAATGTGAACCTCACCCAGCACAACCTGAACGAACTGGTGCACTACTACAAAAAGCCATCAGCGCTGGACCTGTACTACGCAATAGCCGTAGGCAATATAGACCTTGCAGAGCTGAATACTTTCGCGGTATATGGAGACAAGCTTCACCACCCGCACAGGGAGATAAAACACGACACAAGGGAACTGGCCGACGAAGAACTACTGAAACAAAAACATGGCAAGGGTTCTGAACTCATCATCTTTGGTGAACGGTCTGACAAGATCCTCTACAAGCTGGCACAATGTTGCCAGCCCATACCGGGCGATGATGTTTTTGGGTTCGTCACCTCGGGTGAGGGGCTCAAAATTCACCGCGCCGACTGCCCCAATGCAGCTAGATTATTGGCCAACTATGGCCACCGCGTAGTAAAAACCAAGTGGGCCAAGAACAAGGAAATATCATTCCTTACAGGCGTGCGCATTACCGGCCTGGACGATGTGGGCGTGATTCAGAAGATCACCAACGTCATATCCGGCGAGCTCAGGCTGAATATGCGCTCCCTGAGCCTGGACTCTAAGGACGGCATGTTTGAGGGTACGATAATGGTATATGTACACGACCGCGAGGAACTGAACGGATTCCTGAACAGGCTGAGCGCACTGGAAGGGATCAGCAAGGTGGAAAGGCTGGAAAGCCACGAAGCGTAGGCATGTTGCCCGTCACGGGCGTGTTTTAAGATTATTGCTATATTCGCATCTGACTCTGCCGCTATCCGGGCGTCGAATATTTATATGATAAAAAAGCTACTCTTATTTACGCTTCTTACCACGGGATCACTTGCCTGGGGACAGGGAAATATCAATGTTCAGATGGTATATGTGAAGGGTGGAAATTTTTTCCGTGGCTGTGACGACATCAAATATAGCAGCAAAGAATATGAAGATGAGCGCCCGGTACATCGTGTTAATATCACCAGCTTCAACATAGGCAAGTATGAAATAACGCAGGGCCAGTGGCGCAAGCTAATGGGCATATTACCAGAATCGTACATCGGCGAAAATTACATCAACAAGGATTGTGACGATTGCCCGGTAGTGATGGTGAATTATGAAGAAGTGCAGGAGTTCATACGCCGGCTAAATGAAAAATATCCCGGTAAGAACTATCGCCTGCCTACAGAGCTGGAATGGGAGTATGCTGCACGAGGTGGTAAATACTCAGGCAAATATACCTATGCCGGCAGCAACAAACTGAGTACAGTGGGCTGGTATGGCAAGGCCAAAGGAGCAACCCATCCCATAGGCCAGAAAGAGCCCAATGAATTGGGCATCTATGACATGAGCGGCAACGTGTCTGAGTGGTGCACTGACTGGTATGATAAAGACTACTACAAAGGCACGCTGGACGCTACCGACCCCAAAGGCCCTGCTACAGGAGAAATGAAGGTTGTTCGTGGTGGCTCCTTCTTCGAAGATGCCTCTCGCTGCCGCACCGTATTCCGCGACCACTACCTGCCCAAAACCCGCAGATGGGATTTGGGTTTCCGCCTGGCAACGGATAATTAGTACTGCAGAACGTTTGCCTGTATTCGTTCATTTATTCTGACGATGTTGTCCCGGGGTGAGGCGACTCTATGTTCTTCTATTTTCAATTCATTCCACCTTCACAACAAAGTCTCTGTTCAACACCAGTTTTCCATCCCGCTTGTCTTCTGTGCCGGGTAATACCAGGCCTTTGACCTTAGCAGTTTTCCCTTTCGTCAGCAAGTCAGTAATGTGCTTGTCCGAAAGTTTTACCCCTAAAATTTCAAAAGGCAGTTTAAAACCACAAACCGAATAATTGGCACAACCATAGGCTGTATGCCCCTTCTTTAACAGGTGGCTATTGCATTTTGGACAATTGAGTTCTTCAATCTTCACCTCCTTTTTGGGCGCCTTGGGCCGGGGTTCGCGTTTAGGTTTCACTGCGGCAGCAGGCGGCTGTTCCGGCGCTATACTGATGACCTTATACGCATTGTTCTTCACCTCGTTCGTTAGCTCAATAACCATCTGTATCAGCTCTTGTTTAAAGGTATCAATGGTATATGTACCTTTTTCTATCATCCGCAATTTGCGCTCCCACTGGCCCGTGAGCTCAGCGCTTTTCAGCAACTCTGTTTGTATGGTATCTATCAGGTCTATACCCGTTTGCGTGGCATAGATGTTCTTCTTCTTTTTCTCGATATACTTCCTGCGGAAGAGTGTCTCGATAATGGCGGCGCGGGTGGAAGGGCGGCCGATGCCGTTGTCCTTCATCAGCTCCCGCATTTCCTCATCGTCCACCTGCTTGCCGGCAGTCTCCATGGCTCGCAGCAAGGTCGCTTCTGTATATGCTTTTGGCGGAGAGGTCTTGCCTTGATGGACCCTTGGCTCATGCGGACCGGTTTCACCCACTTCAAATTCAGGCAATACGCGCTCCTCCTCTTCCTCACCTTCTTTCTTTTCGTCACCCTCTTTCTTCTCTTTGGCCAGGTGTGCGTACACCGCTTTCCAGCCAGGCTCCAGTATCTGCTTACCGGTGGCCTTAAAAGCAACCGCGCCCACCTTGCCCAGCACGGTGGTATTCGCGATCTTACACTCAGGGTAAAAAGCAGCAATAAAGCGGCGGGCTACCAGGTCGTAGATCCGCTTTTCATCGTAAGCGAGGTTGCCGGGATACTCACCCGTGGGAATAATGGCGTGGTGATCTGTTACCTTCTTATCATCAAAGACCGATTTCAGTTTGGGTATTGGCTGCGCCAGTACCGGGGCCAACAGCGCACTATAGGGCGTCATTTGTTTCATGATTCCCTCAATCTTTGGGTGCAAGTCTTCCGACAGATATGTGGTATCGACCCTGGGATAGGTTACCAGCTTCTTTTCATAAAGGCTTTGTACAAACTTCAGGGTATCGTCGGCTGAGTAGCCAAAACGCTTGTTGGCATCCACCTGCAGGCCTGTAAGGTCATACAGGCGGGGGTTGCCTTCTTTCCCTTCTTTCCGCTCAAATGAAGTAACCTCGAACGGATGCTCTTTCAGATACACCAATCCCTTTTCTGCCTTTTCCAGCGACTTCAACCGGTCGATGGTAGCGGTAAATTCCACCTCTCGGTACATCGTCTTCAGTTCCCAATACTCTTCTGAAACGAAGGCGTTAATTTCCTTTTGCCGCGCTACTATCATGGCGAGGGTTGGCGTTTGCACTCTGCCAATAGAAAGGACGGCCTTACCATCGCCAAATTTTTTAGTGAAAAGCCGGGTTGCATTCATGCCCAGCAGCCAGTCGCCGATGGCACGGGCACTGCCGGCGGCATAAAGATTGTCATACTGTGCCGACTCCTTCAGATGCTCAAAACCTTCGCGAATGGCTTGCTCCGTGAGGGAAGAGATCCACAAGCGCCGTATGGGAACAGGGCATTTTGCCTTCAGCAAAACCCAGCGCTGGATAAGTTCACCTTCCTGGCCTGCATCACCACAGTTGATCACTTCTTCACAGTTCTTTACCAGCCCCTCAATGATGCCGAACTGCTTTTTCACCCCGGCATTTTCGATGAGCTTGATGCCAAAGTTCGTTGGGATCATGGGCAGGTAATCCAGCCGCCATGCCTTCCATTCGGGATGATAGTCGTGCGGCTCTTTGAGCGAGCAGAAATGCCCGAACGTCCAGGTGACCTGGTAGCCGTTCCCTTCGTAGTAGCCATCCTTGCGTTCTCTGGCCCCCAGCACTGAGGCAATGTCCCTTGCTACACTAGGTTTCTCTGCAATACAAACTTTCACGGGACTAATATCGGGTAATTTTTTTCTTGCAGGAAGAGTTTCTACTTCCGAAACGCTTCCGACTTCTTCCGGTTGCTAAAGGAGACCGGAAGTGCCCGAAACTCAGTAGCAGCAAGCATTGCAGCCTGTTTTCGTTTTGACATTTCCGACCGGAAATGTTTGTCTGAATCTGAATGGTCAGGATTTAAGAATTTGCTGAATCTCTTCTTTTGTACTTCGCCCACGCACAAGTGTGGCACACCTTTGAGGTGTTCCACACTTCCGGCACCACAAGGTATATTATACCCTAAATTCAATTTTGCGTCTTTGAGCCATTTTGCATCGGCTGAAATGCGCTACTGCACTTATTATGCTATTTTTATTCAATTTCTAAACGCTTCTAAACCCTTCTAAAAGTTGCTAAAAATTGCGTAAAAACTGCTACGAATTTCTAAAAATTGCTAAACGGGTTCGGAACTATGTTTTATAGGATTCAAGGATAGTACGATTGCTGTGCAAAGTAAGCTGCCGTAACAAACCCTCATTTTCGATACAAAGGTAAATGGGAGGAATTTCAGTTGGTGCAGAGGGTATGAATTTGTTGATAACTTCTCGAGTTTCGTGCAGGTAGGCTTTGCTTTCAAGAACGTAGAACGCGATCATGATGAAAACCGTCACAGACGGAGTATTATTGGTTGTTCCGGGTCACCCTTCGGAAGACACTGAACAACGGGCGATGCGAGACGCGTCGCCCAGGGGACAAACTAACTACTCTCATTATCTTTAGGGAAAAGCCCATTGCTTGTTAAAATAGGTTCAATTGAAGCATCGGTAAGTTCAACTTTCTCCAGTAGCTTCCTTGCCAAATCGTAATTCTTCTCAGCGATAGCACGATAAAATTCATCTATTACCCCACCGACATATAGACGTTCATTAACCGTCATACCAAAATATTTACCCTTTTCTTCCATTCAAAATTCAGGATTTACAGACTCATCGAGGACGGAATGTTCCACTTTGTTGTTCTTTTCGAAACCTTTTTCAAATCGTCTATTCTTTTATTGGGCACCACATATCCCGGCGCTTCCCCAGCAGTCTTACCGCCATTATTATACTCAACGTGACGCTTCGACCAGTAGTTTAAACTTCACCGCTCTGATTTCGATGAGTCCCCGCGAAGGGCGGGAGACTCATCGAGGACGGAAAGTTCAAATCCGAATTTTTCTCTGTGCTTTTGCAGAAAATCAGAATTCGGCAGATCTTTTACCGGCATCTTCAGCGGAGTGTTTTCATGAACTCTGAGCATAGAATGGAGTGGAGTCCCTTCTCGCACCCTCGGACTTAGAACAACTTTGAAATGAGCGTCGAGCCCAATATATCCGTATTCGAAAGCTTGGTCATGCAAAGAACAAAGACAGATCCCATTTCTCGGATTGATTCTATTTTCTTCGTCATCAGCCCACCGATTAATATGAGCTGCAACCAAAAATTCCGGCTCTGAAATGCCACAAATTGCGCACTCAAACCGATAATTTTCCTTTATCTGAGCAGCAAACTCTTGATGTCCCTGCCTTCGAGTCCCTTGACTTGGCAAGTTCGCCGCGTAGTAGGTAAGTTGCGGTCTAATGTTTCGAATATTTTCGAGGACAGGAATTTGATAATGCACGGAAAGACTGTTGCCATTCAGAAATGGAAAGTCAGAGTAATCTTTAATTCTCATTCCCTGTAGATCATCCTCAGCTCCTATTAAGTCATTTTTCTCAATCGAAATTTGCCTGACGTTTGCTAAAAATACAATGTAGTGCCTATCATTATCTGGCCAAAGTTCTTTAGCAAATGCAGGACTTTGAAGTTTGTGTATTACTATACCGTACCTAGTGAACTTCTCTGTACCATTTTCTTTAATTAAGACTTCGAAGCCTGGTCTAATTCTCCGATAAAGCCCGTTTTGAGCTGATGACTCATTTAACCCCCAACATCTGATTCCTTCATCGTTAGAGTGCTTTAATACTTCTCCAATTTCAGCGTCCTCACGATATTTCCGAAATATTCCTAAAACATCGTTATCTACGGTTTTCCTGATATGATCTTGATTCCCACTTGATATAATAATTGCCATCTTTTAATAAACTTTAATGTCGACGTTATCTGTTTTAGAACGTAAAAAAACGCATAAATAACTTTCCAGCTATTCCTTCAAGGTCTACTTCCCGATACAAAACTTAGAAAATATATAATCCAGCTTATCCTCTGTGGTAACCTGCCCGGTGATCTCTCCGAGATAGTGCAGGCAGCGGCGGATGTCAAGGGCCAGGAGGTCGCCGGGGATGTTGTTATCGAGGCCGTTGCGGATGTCGCGGAGGGAGGATAGGACCTGCTGCAATGCTGCATGGTGGCGGGCATTGGTGACTATGGTGCCTTCTGTGCGCACGGCTCCGCCGGCAACAAGTTCGTAGAGTGCATCGCGTAGCTGGCTGATGTTGTCGCGACTCTTTGCAGATATCAGCATCACCTCGCCGCGTGCAGCGCCTTTTACTTGCTCTAGCTGTGCGGGAGCCAGCATATCGCTTTTGTTGCCTACCAAGAGGAATTTGCCACTACCCTGCTGCAGCGTTTCTTCCTGCTTCATCAGGTCCATACGTTCAAAGTCGGAGTCTGGCAGAGCGGGCGCATCGAAAAGATAGATAACAATATCCGCCTTGCTCATGGCCTCGCGGCTGCGCTCTATACCCTTCCGCTCTATCACATCTGTGGTATGCTCGCGTATGCCGGCAGTGTCTATGAGGCGAAAGAGAATACCGTTGATGTTAAGCGTTTCCTCAATTGTATCGCGGGTGGTGCCGGCAATGTCGCTGACGATGGCACGCTCTTCATTAAGCAGTGCATTCAGCAGGGTACTCTTACCTGCATTGGGCTTGCCAGCGATGGCTACACTCACACCATTGCGGATAGCATTGCCGAGGGAGAAAGAATTGAGCAGTTGTTCAGTCGCCGCATCTATGCGGGTTATGAGCTCATAGAAGCGGGTACGGTCGGCAAACTCTACATCCTCCTGGCTGAAGTCAAGTTCCAGCTCCACGAGGGCGCTGAACTCTATAAGGCGCTCACGCATCTCTGCGAGATCGTGACTGAAACCGCCACGAAGATTGTGCATAGCGGCCTTGTGCGCGCCACTGCTGTCGCTGGCAATGAGGTCTGCTACTGCCTCTGCCTGTGCCAAGTCAAGCTTGCCATTGAGGAAGGCTCTCAAGGTAAATTCGCCTGCATCGGCCATGCGTGCACCACGCGTAATGCAAAGTGCAAGGACACGCTGCAGCACATATCGTGAGCCGTGGCAGCTTATCTCTACTATATTCTCCCCCGTATAGCTGCGGGGCGCATGAAAGAGCGACACTACCACTTCGTCCAGTACTTCATCGCCATCTGCAATGCGGCCAAAATGAATAGTATTTGCAGGTTGCGTATTCAGGTCCTTGCCACGAAAAATAGCAGCCGCAATGCGGATGGCATCGGCACCACTAAGACGGATAATACCGATGGCCCCTTCGCCGGGTGGCGTGGCAATTGCGACTATAGTATCGGACATGGCATGCATGGGGCAAATGTAGGGAAATGGGACCTCTCCCCGGCCCTCTCAGAGGGAGACGAAACCTCTCCCCGGCCCTCTCAGAGAGAGACGAAACCTCTCCCCGGCCCTCTCCAAGGGAGAGGGTGATAGCGAGTAAGCACTGTGAGTAGACCCTCCCCAGCCCTCCCCGAAGGGGCGGGTGAGCCTGCCTGTCCGGTAGGCAGGGCCGAATGAGCGCAGATGCCCCTCACAATAACCATACGGGAATTCCGTTATATTCAAAAACACACTCTATGAAATACCTGGCTTCAATCGTGCTCGTGGCTATCTGCCTGGTAGCCTGCAGAAAAACAAAAAATGTAGAGGCAACGACGCAACCACCAGCAACGTCGGGCACGACCACGACAACGCCCACACCAACGGTCTTTCTCCCCTGGACAGATACCTTTAAGGGAGGAGGAATGCACCCCTCAACCAACTACATGATGTCGGATAGCGTAGTCTATTTCTACGTCGATCATTTTACAAACGACTCATTTGAAATTACGAGCAATGCAACCTTCCGCCAGGATGATGACAACTATGACGGCTATCCGGTGAAGCATCGCATCAAATACAGCAAAGCCGGTATCTATTACTTGTCGGCTGCGTCAAGAAAAATCGTCTTCAAACAAGACTCGATACTGTTTAGCTGGACTTACTATTATGAGGTAAAATCGCCAACGGGGGGTGTCCACTCAGACAACTATACGGCATATGGCAAGAAGATAAGTATCCGTTGACCGCCGAAGGTAATTCAGCACTTTGCAATTCGTAGAGGGAGTCTTTACTTTTGAATGATGCGAGCAGTAATTCAAAGAGTGCAAACGGCAAGTGTAACGATAAGCGGAAAGGTCCATTCCCAAATTGGTACAGGGCTTATGGTGCTGCTGGGTGTGGAAACGGAAGACACAAGAGCCGACGCTGAATGGCTGGCAGCCAAAATAGCGCAGCTACGGATAATGCCAGATGAAAACGGCATGATGAACCGTGACGTGATGGAGACGGGTGGAGAAATATTGGTAGTGAGCCAGTTTACCCTACATGCAGCCTACAAGAAGGGCAACCGGCCATCATTCATCAAGGCCGCACGCCCGGAACAGGCTACCCCACTCTATGAATATTTCGTGGAGCTCCTACAACAAAAGTTGCAAAAACCGATTGCCACCGGGGTATTTGGTGCAGACATGCAAGTGGCGCTGGTAAACGATGGGCCGGTAACGATAGTGATGGATACCAGGGAGTAAATTCCAAAGGGCTAAATTCCAAATTCCAAAGGGCAAATCCCAAGGATGAAATTCCATCCGCCGCGGCGGACCAAAAAAACCAGGCTTAACACGAAGGGGACTAAGGTTTGCACCCGCCTGCGGACGGGCAGGCAAGGGGCACAAAGCTGAGTTATAATAAGAAAGGACACAATGGGGAAATTCCAAGAAAGAAATTCCAAATCCCAAGGGGAAGTTGCAAAAGAAAATCGGAGGTCTATTTCTAGCTTCCTGCTAGTTTGTCGATGGAGGCTGCTAGTTTGCGGTCTTTGTCGGTGACGGTGTTGCCGGCATCGTGAGTGTTCAGCCATATCTCCACAGTATTCCACGTATTAGTCCACGTGGGGTGATGGTCCTGCTTTTCAGCCGCAAGCGCTACACGTGTCATAAAAGCGAAGGCCTCGCTGAAGTTTGCGAACTGAAATTTCCGGTATAGTTTATTGTCGTTTTCCTGCCACATAATTTTTGTCGTTAGTCGTAACCTACCTGCCGGCGGGCAGGGTTAAAAGTCGTGCTTCCTGCTGGATTCAGAACCGGTTACGGCTACATTAAAGATACCGAATATTACAATTAAACTTACCTTTGCACCCCGAAATCAATACAAATCAAACACATAACAGATTATGGAATTCAGGATAGAAAAGGATACCATGGGCGAGGTAAAGGTGCCTGTAAATGCGTACTATGGCGCACAAACTCAGCGCTCTATCGAAAACTTTAAGATTGCGCAGGACATCAACAGAATGCCGAAGGAGATCATCAAGGCATTTGCGTACCTGAAAAAAGCTGCAGCAATGACCAATAGTCAACTAGGGGTGCTGCCGCAAGAAAAATCAGAGCTGATAGGTAAGGTATGTGACGAAATACTGGAGGGAAAACTGGATGCAGAATTTCCGCTAGTTGTATGGCAAACGGGTTCGGGCACACAAAGCAACATGAATGTGAACGAAGTAGTTGCTTACCGGGCACACGTAATTTCCGGCGGCAACCTTACTGATAAGGATAAGTTCGTACACCCTAACGATGATGTGAACAAGTCGCAATCATCGAACGATACATTCCCAACAGCGATGCACATTGCGGCCTACAAAATGCTGGTGGACACCACAATACCGGGCATCACAAAGCTGCGCAATACACTGGCTGCAAAGTCGAAAGAATTTATGCATGTGGTGAAGATAGGCCGCACGCACTTTATGGATGCAACTCCGCTTACTGTAGGGCAGGAACTGAGCGGTTATGTATCCCAGCTAGACCATGGCCTGCGCGCTATCAACAATAGCCTGGCTCACCTGAGCGAGCTGGCACTGGGTGGCACTGCTGTGGGCACCGGCATCAACACACCAAAAGGATATGCAGTTAAAGTTGCCGAGAACATTGCAAACCTTACCGGCCTCCCCTTCGTTACTGCCGAGAATAAATTTGAAAGCCTGGCCGCACACGATGCAATAGTGGAAGCACACGGCGCGCTGAAAACAGTAGCAGTAAGCCTGATGAAGATAGCAAACGACATTCGTATGCTGAGCTCAGGACCACGCGCAGGCATTGGCGAACTGTTTATACCGGACAATGAGCCGGGATCTTCTATCATGCCGGGTAAGGTGAACCCTACACAGTGTGAGGCACTGACCATGATAGCTGCGCAGGTAATGGGTAATGATGTGGCGATAAGCATAGGCGGCAGCAATGGCCACTTTGAGCTGAATGTCTTTAAGCCAGTGATGATCTACAACTTCCTGCACAGCGCTCGCCTGATTGGTGAGGGTTGCGTATCATTCAACGACAAATGCGCTGAGGGCCTGGCACCACTTGAAGACAACATCCGCAAGCACGTAAACAACTCGCTGATGCTGGTAACAGCGCTGAATACTAAGATAGGCTACTACAAAGCAGCCGAAATAGCGCAGACTGCACACAGAAAAGGGCAGACGCTGAAAGAAACAGCCATAGAGCTCGGGTATGTATCGGCGGAAGACTTCGACCAGTGGGTAAAACCGGAAGATATGGTCGGCGAGCTAAGCTAAGGTGTTCTCAATATCTTCAGAAAGGTGGGCTAACTTGTCCACCTTTCTTATTTCTCCTCAACAATTAGAAATTCTGTAGTCAATGGCTTGATGGCTTGCAAGATAACATCGAAGAAATTGTGCCCATGCTCCAGGTAGTATTCCAGGAAATTGTCGGTACGTTCCTGCAGGTTACCATTTGGATTCAGCCCCTCCCACAGGCGGGTTATCCGGTCGACCTGCACATTCATTTTGCGCTTCTGCGCGCGAAGCATTTTCTTCTGCAGCGCCACTGCCTGATTGCGCATTTTCTGGGAGGCTGCGGCTGCCGCCGATTTAAGGGTAGCATCTACCTCGGCAGCCCGATCAGCAAAACGCTGCATCAGCGCTTCCATCTTCTCTATTTCAGGCTTCAGTGATAGCGTGTCTCCGCTGTGCGCAAGTATATATTGTTTCAGCAATTCCTGGAGCGGCGTGAACATGTCGACAAGGTCGAGCGAAACTGAGTTCCGCAACCGGGCCATATCTGCAGGCACCCACAACACAGATTGGCGCAGCAGCACAGGAGGATAAAAAACTCCATAGTGTCGGAACAACGGCAGCAACTGAAGCCAATATGCCACCTCTGCGCCACCACCTATGAAAGCGACATCAGGAAGGATAGTCTCCTGGAACATGCCACGCAGCGCTACATTCGGGCTAAATCGCTCAGGATGGGCGTGCAGTTCTGCCAGCAACTCGTCTTTCGTAAAAGAAATTGAGGTGTTTAAGACCTGCCACTTGTCGCCCTGCTTTTCAATTCGCTCGCGCAATTGACTCTCGAGGTAAAAGAGGTTGATGGGTCGGGGAAACATCTGTGCCTGGTAGCTTTCGTTAAGCCGGGCTGTTTGCTCTGTAATAATGTTGTGAGCTATCCCATTAAGCAGTTCATCTTCCATCACCGGCACATAGAGTGCCTTGAAAGCAGCATCATCAGGATCTAAGACAACAAGGCCGTAGCGACCAAAAAGGAAATTCACGAGGTAGCGGGTAGCCGCACCCACTGTTTTATGCCCGAGGTAAGCTTTCTGAATGACCTCCTTAAGCGCATCCGCGTCGGGGCCGGGAGGACCAAAAAAACGGAATACCTCGTCTAGTAATTTCCTGAGACTGGCCGTATCCATTCGCCCTACTGCGCCCTTTTGGCCACCGCCATCCCAGCGATATTGATCGCCCCGAAAACGAAATGTACCCAACTCATCCAGATCTGCATCTTCACTGCCCATGTAATAAACGGGCACAAAGTGCTTACCCGGATATTGAGCATTTAACTCATCGGCCAACTTAATGGCATGAAGTATCTTATGAACGAAATACAGGTATCCCGTCATCAGGTTTGGCTGGTGGGCCGTTGTAATCGTGAACGTCGTGGACGCTGCCAAAGCAGTAATATTTGCCGCAAGTCGCTCCGACAGCTCCAATCCCTCGTATTGCCTGCTAATGGTATCGTGCAGTACTTGCCTGTTTACCGGCGTTACTGACCTGGAGGCAATAGCGTCTGCAATTCCCTGTGGATCCGGGGAATAAGCATAGAATTTGCTATCCACTTTCCCTTCTGAATAGTCCGAAACAAGCTTTGAGAAGCGGCCGGTACCGCGATAAGAAATATATGAAAAGACGTGCGGCAAATGATAAATTTGAAGTTGCGAAGATACTGGCCTATCCTGAAAAGTACATGAGCTGCAAGATATATGGGTATAGCGCCAACCTATCTGCGCAGTCAAAGCAGGAAAGATGTAAAATTGCCGGGACATTATTCGGGAACTTTGTAAGACAGCATTTACCTACCCATGAAGAGAGATGGCTATAACAAAAGCCTTTGGCAGGAAATACCCCCCTTCCAGGCACCGGAAACGAACACAAATAGTGAAAAGACATATGATGTATTGATTGCCGGGGGAGGAATTACTGGTCTTACGACGGCACTGCTGCTGCAGGAGCAAGGCCTGCACTGCGTGCTGGCAGAAGCCAAGTCAATAGGGTTTGGAACAACATCAGGAACTACCGCTCACCTGAATACGGTACTAGACACACCTTACTACGATATAACAGACAAATTCGGGGTGGAGACAGCACGGATTGTGGCGAGGGGTGCACGCGTAGCCATAGATTTCATCGAGGCATATTGCATGAAGCACAAGATAGCCTGCGAACTTAAGTACAAGACGGGCTACCTCTTTTCCCAAACAGAGGATGAAGCAAAAGAACTGCTGAAGATAAAGGAGGGAACAGTGGAGGCAGGGATCGTAGCCGACTGGGCCACGAGTATCCCTACTTCAATCCCATACAGAACGGCTATTGCCATAGCGCGACAGGCACAATTTCACCCTACGAAATACCTTGTGGGATTGGCGAAGGCCTATGTTGCTGCAGGAGGTGTCCTTCTTGAGAATTGCACGGTGATCAAATCCGAAGAAGTTAGCCCTAAAGAGGTAAATATTGAAACCACATTGGGCACCTTTAAGGCTCACAGACTGGTATATGCAACACACATTCCCCCGGGCCTGAATAACTTCAACTTTCGTTGCGCAGCGTATAGAAGCTATGCAATTGCAGTGACGCTAAGCGATGAACAGTATCCTGATGCGCTGCTCTATGACCTAAAGGAGCCATACAACTACTATCGCACACATGCCAGCAATGGCAACACCTATCTTATAGCCGGCGGGTATGACCATAAAACCGGGCACACAGAAAACAACGAACAACAATTCAGGGAGCTGGAGGCGCATGTCAGACAGTTATTCCCTGTAGATGCCGTGGCCTACAAATGGTCATCGCAATATTATGTGCCAGTAGATGGACTACCGTACATAGGGCGCATGCCCGGGCATGACAGCACTTTTGTTGCTACCGGATTTGGCGGGAACGGCATGATACTGGGCACACTATCCGGCCTCATCATCAGCTCGCTTATCGCCGGGAAAACCAGTCCATACGCAGACATATTTTCACCTTCACGGGTAAAACCGGCAGCGGGCCTGGCCAACTTTATTAAGGAAAATGCAGATGTGGTGAGCCAGTTTGTAAGCCGTCGCTTCAGTTATGACCACATCAACGCACTGGCTGACATCGCACCCGGGCAGGCCATAGTGACAAATTGGGAGGGACAAAAATTAGCGATATACCGGGATGATCAGGGCAAAATACTGGCAGTAGATCCTGTTTGCCCGCATGCAGGTTGTATTGTAACGTGGAACAGCACAGAGCGCACATGGGACTGCCCCTGCCACGGATCGCGGTATGCACCTGACGGCACACTATTAACCGGCCCGGCGCAAAAAGGATTGCAGCCACTGGAGTGGAATACGGAATAGATCGGCCCGGGCAACCAGGGCTGTATTTCAAGGAATCTAAAAGACTACGGTCTGGCACAGCCTTTGCAGAAAAAGTACCTACCAGCGGAGGTTAGCCGCCTTCAGTACATCCCTAATGGCTTCATAGGTGCGTGCAGCATATACGCTTAGTTCTTTTTCGGCTACCCAGCGTGCATCGACAATGTTCTCCTCCTTCTGTGGCATCAGCTTATCTAATGAGGAACCCTTCATGATGTACCAGGCGGTGTGCTTCAGATAGCGGTCGTTTCCCTGGAAGTATATGTGGTAGCTGTCGTAAAGCTTGTCGCCAAGCTGCAATGTGCTCAAGCCGGTCTCCTCGCTCACTTCACGCAATGCACATTCGGCTATATCCTCGCCCAGATCAAGTTTGCCTTTGGGCAAATCCCACTTGCCCCTGCGGAATATCATGAGTAACTCGTCATGCTCATTAAACACCAGTCCCCCACCCGCATCCAGCGGATAGTACATAGCATCAAGTTGTTCTTTAAGTGTCACTTCAGACACGTCTTCGATGATGGCGCCGGGGCTACCCGGGCGCTCGAGGTATGCGATTGCCTGGGTGAAACTCTTGAGTGTGCCGCCAGAAAAAAACTGGTACATCTCTGCCACCGGGTTGGCATCCAGGTATGCTTCCATGTTGGTCGTCACGACGAGCGGCTTATCGTTATAATATATTTTCTGCGAGAAAAACATGGAGTCTACATTTTGGCGGCTTGCAATATTGGCGTAGGTTTGGGCGGTTATGAGCACACCAAAACATTTCGCTGAAAAGTTAATGCAAATTAAGGCATTGCAGGTCAACCTGCAAACGCCATATACCTGGGCATCCGGATGGAGGTCTCCTGTTTATTGCGATAACCGTAAAGTGCTCTCCTATCCTCACGTGCGCGACTTCGTGAAAAGCGAACTGGCGAATATGGTTTTAGACAAGTTCCCCGATGCTGAAGTATTAGCGGGCGTGGCGACTGCCGGTATAGCACATGGCGTGATGGCAGCAGACCTGCTGAAACTGCCATTTGTATATGTGCGCTCTGAAGCAAAAAAACATGGCATGGGCAACCAGGTAGAGGGTGTGCTGCAAGCCGGCCAGAAGGTGGTGGTGATAGAAGACCTTATATCTACCGGTAAGAGTAGCCTGCTGGTGGTAGACGTGCTGAGGGCGCAGGGAGCGGAAGTGCTGGGCATGTGCGGCCTTTTTACTTATGGATTCCCGGTAGCAGATGAGGCGTTTGAGAAAGCAGGAGTGCCGCTACATACAATCAGCAACTACACGGCTCTTATGGAGGTAGCAGAGGAACAGAACCTGGTGCGTGCAGAAGACCGTGAGGTACTGGCTATGTGGCGCAAAGACCCCGGCAACTGGCAGCCACCGGTATAATGTTAAGATCTTTATCACCTACAAAGATGAATAGAGGTCGGCTCAAGCGCATCTGTCTTTTGAGCTCTCCCTGAAGCCAATCAATCTAACAAAAGCAACGTGCCGCGTACCGGCCCTTCGCCGTGGCGCTCAACGCTGTAGATATAAACGCCTGCGGGGAAACCAGGTACACTCAGTTCCATATCGCTTGCGACGGACGATTCAAATACCTTCTGACCAATAGCCGAATAAAGCGAAATAACAGCGCTGCCGGGACGAGCAAATGTGAACCATACTTTTCCTCGGACCGGATTGGGATGCACTCGAACGCCTGCATCAACCGGCAGGTGCGATACAGAGGAACTGCTACATAACATGCAATTTGCAGTATAAGATATATTGGCGTCGACAGGAGCAGTGGCATCGAAGTAGGCGCCATCAGGGCAGTTTCCTTTCAACGTGTAGTTAAGCCAAGGCACAAGATACTGTGCCAACTTTGCATGCTGTTCTCCGCGTGTAATAGTTGGCGCGGGCGAACATGACGCCTCTCCGAAGCTACAGGTGATGCTGGATCCGGCCATCTGGCAATGACTACCTCCTTTTATACCAATATATTGCTTGCATGCTGACGCGAGCCCGGTGTACATTGGCTGTTGGTTGGTAGAGGGAGGAGTGACGCAATCATTTTCACCGGCAAAAACAAGGGCAGGGACACTTACTGTAGCTGCAGCACTAATTGCGGAAGGTGACGTCTCTGCAGCGGCAAATGTGACAATTGACTTTATGTAGGAGTCATAAGAGGCGGCAAGAAGAGCCGCACCACCACCCATACTATGCCCCATAACGCAATTTGCAGCGTCCACTTTATTGAATAGAACAGACGAGCTGACCATACCTAAACCGTCTACCTGCCGTAGAACAAAAACAAGATCTCTGCCAAATGCGCTGTGAGCAGGAGAGAATGAGCCCTCAGACGTAGGGAAGGCAATGATATAACCATTGGAAACAACAACATCGCGCACATTGGCATACGCATCTTGCGTCATAACAAAACCGTGACCAAACGCAATTACAGGTGCTTTACCTACGTAACTGGCGGCGAATGGCGCATTATCGCCCGCAACGTCTGCAGGGTAATAGATCTCAGCCGGTACCGTCCTATTGCTACGCGTAGCGTCAACGAAGGAAGCACTGATGTGCCCAACCTGGTATGGCTGTGAAAAGGCCACGAGTACGCGAAAAAAGCACAAATATGAAAGCAAAACAGACATTCGCATCTTCATGCAACAGTAATTTTTGTTTATTATTTAGTTCATAAAATTAAACACTTTTTTTTAACTGAATGAAACTCAAAGGATAAAATTTTGTAGCATCACATAATCTATCACAGTTAACAGAATAGGAGAATCGAATAAAATAACGTGTCAACTTTCGGATGACACCTTATTTCTTTAGAGCGTATTTCCAGATTATTCCGTTCAATATTATTGCACTAATCTTAAACAAGTAAACAGAGAATATTTCTAAAGGTGGGAATTAAATCCGCAAAACATTTAACGCTGGCGGCTATAACCGAAAACAACATTGCCGAGACGAAGGAGGTGACAAGGGGCGACTATGATCTAAACTACCGTCGGGACCATCTATCCTCAAAGCAGTGACATCGAACGACAACTGTGCAATTTTCAGCATTGTTATGCAATAAACATCGTCAATCATTGGACAGCGCGTGCAACGTACCTGCCCGAAACGGCCGCAGGCACTGGTGTTTAACACGAACTCCAATGAATTCGACTGCAAACGAAGTAAGCTGTACGACAAAATGACAAGCAAAAAGTAATTATGGTACAAATTCAGAAATAACTGGCACCCTATTTGCCTGCAGCTACACACGTCGTTGTCACAGTGACATCTACGTCTGTTCCTGTTATGGGATTGGGCTGTGTAGTAGTATATGATCCTTCCTTTTCAATCTTGTCGATATCCTTTGGAGACTTACCGCAATATTGCTCCGGATAAACCTTAGTGACATTGATACTCATATCACTGCTCACCCTCTTTACCGTGCAGGTATAGCACTTGTTCTTGTAACAAGACGAAAGCAAGAGCGACAATAGGATGAAACTAGCGAAACGCATACGCTCAAAAATAACGATAACTGAACATTCGCAACGTGAAACAAACAAAAGGCATATAAAAGATGCTGCCAAACAAATGGATACGAACTCAATCTCGGAGGAGGAAATTTGCAAAAAGAAGGTTGGATTGGATAAGGAACCGATTATGTAACTTAGGAGTACAAGAGGGCCGAATGGAAAAAGTCAATTCTGAACAGCAGCAGAGATCATCACCCGAATTTCTTTCCGGCGGCGGGGAAATGGGGGAATTGATACGGTCTTATGACTGGGGATCGACCTCATTGGGATCTGTTGACACATGGCCGCAAAGCTTACGCACCTGCGTACGTATCATGCTAGCATCCAGGCAACCAATTTGGATAGGCTGGGGAACCGAATGGATAAAACTCTATAATGACGCATATAAGGCTATAGCAGGCGGCAAACACCCCAAAGCACTGGGCCAGCCTGCGTTTGACGTGTGGCGCGAGATATGGGAACAGATCGGCCCATTGAAGCAAGCGGTAATGGAAAACAGCGAAGGCACTTACCACGAGTCGCAGCTACTGATAATGGAGCGTAACGGATACCCCGAAGAGACCTACTACACCTTCTCCTATACGCCAATACCAGGTGACGACGGAAAGACTGCCGGCATGTTTTGCGCCAATTCAGACGATACCGAGAGGATCATCAGCGAGCGACAACTACGTACGCTTACAAACCTTGGTAAAAAACTCACAGACTGCACCAATACCCACGAAATTATTGACCAGTTCATTGAGACTATTCAGGAAAACCCATTTGACTTTCCATTTGCATTATTTCGCATCATAGACGGGGCAAACGCCAAACTGGTGGGATCTACCGACCTGGACAATGCAACAAAGTACGTGCCGGAAGTAGTGGCCCTGGACGCAAGCAGCCCGATAGCAGAAACGATACGCCTTGCAATTGAGACACGCAAACCACAAGTATTCGAAAACCTCTGTTTGCGTGTCGGTGCCATGCCTAAAGGGGCATGGCACGTATCTCCAGACAAGGCAATAGCCCTTCCTATTGCCCAGCCGGCCAACACAGAACTATATGGGATTGTAATATTAGGCGTGAATCCCTTCCGCCTGCTTGACGAGAAGTACATGGGATTCATTTCGCTTATAGCCGACCAACTGCAACAGAGCTTTGCCAAAGTTTGCGTCTTCGAGGAAGAGCGAAAAAGGGCGCTGGCACTTGCTGAGATAGACCAGGCAAAAACTGCATTTTTTTCAAATATCAGCCATGAGTTTAGGACTCCGCTTACGCTGCTACTTGGGCCGGTGCTGGACGTATTAAACGACCCGGGAACAAGTGAACAAAACCGGAAACGCCTGGAAGTAGTGCACCGCAATGCGTTAAGGATGCAGAAACTAGTAAATACCCTTCTTGAATTTTCCCGTTTAGAAGCGGGGCGAACTGAAGGAAGATACCGCAAAGTGGACATCGCAAGGCTGACCGGAGATCTGGCAAGCACGTTCAGAGCAGCAGTGGAAAAGGCGGGTATGGAACTAAGAATAACAGCCGGAGAAATAACTGCCGACGTGTATGTGGACACCGAAATGTGGGAACGCATCATCCTTAATCTCGTTTCAAATGCATTCAAATACAGCAAACTGGGCCACATTCACATCGACTCCCGACAAACCGGACCCAACATTACAATAACTGTAAGCGATACTGGCATAGGAATCGCAAATGAACACCTGGACAGGGTATTTGAGCGTTTCTACAGGATAGAACATTCAGACGGAAGAAGCCAGGAAGGAACGGGTATTGGACTGGCCATGGTGAAGGAGCTTGTACTATTTCACAAGGGCCACATTACAGCAGCTTCCGAACCCGGTGTGGGTTCCGTATTTACCCTTACCATACCACACGGCAGGCAGCATTTGCCACAAGACAAAATAATCCAGGAACAGGGTCCAATTGACCACAAGCACGTGGAGCCGTATATAGCGGAGGCGCTGAAGTGGTTGCCTGAAACAACCCAAAGTAGCGAAGAAGCAGAACATCGATCGAACAGACAAGTGCCAACCGTATTGCTTGCAGACGACAATGCAGACATGCGTGACTATGTTCAACGCTTACTGTCTGATCAGTTTACCGTTGTTACCGCTACAGATGGCGAAGATGGATACGCGAAAGCGATAGCACTGAAACCGGACCTTATTCTTTCTGATGTTATGATGCCACGGCTTGACGGTCTCGGATTGCTGAAACGAATAAGGGCCAATAGCGAGCTACGACACACTCCTGTAATAATCCTTTCTGCGCGCGCAGGCGAAGAAGCAAAAATAGAGGGCCTTGACGCGGGTGCAGATGACTACCTGGTAAAACCATTTTCAGCTAAGGAACTCCTGGTGCGTGTGGCCAACCATATACGCATAAACCTTGTAAGAAGACAAACTGAACAGCAGTTCTACCAGCTAATGATGCAAGCGCCGGCGCTGATAAATGTATTCATCGGGCCAGAGCACCGATTTGTGCTCTTTCATCCCAAAAACAAAGACATTCTGGGCAACGTAGACTTCACCGGTCTGCCGCTGCGCGACACACTGCCCGAACTGGAATGGCAGGGAATATTTGAAACATTTGATAAAGTGTACACGACCGGCGAATCGGTGGAGGAGAACGAACGTGCGGTATATGTGCGCGGCGGCAACGAAGAGATGCAGGAACGCTACCTGAATTTCGTTTATAAGCCATGGCATGACCAGAACGGCAATATCATGGGTGTAATGAACTTTGCGGTAGATGTAACAGAGACGGTCATTGCCCGAAAAAAGATAGAGGAGAGCGAAGAGCGATTTCGCCTGCTGGCTGAGACACTTCCCCAACTGATCTGGACAATGGATGAGGAGGGCGAGATGGTGTATGCGTCCAGCAGGTGGCGTGAATATACAGGTATAGACCCCGAGCCGGACAACTGGGAGAAAATAGTGCATCCTAACGACCTGAAAACAGTGAACGACGCATGGGAGAAAAGCAGGAGGACTCTTCGACCTTACAGAACAGAAGTAAGACTACGCAACAGAAATGGGAAGTATCGCTGGTTCTCCGGACAGGGAGAACCCATACTGAAAGACAATGGTGAGGTAGACAGGTGGATAGGGGGCTTCACTGATATACACGACCAGAAAGAAATTGAGGCCAGCCTGGAACGGCTGGTGGCCGAGCGAACGCTGGAACTGAAACGGTCTAATGAAAGCCTGCAGCAGTTTGCACATGTGGCTAGCCACGACCTTAAAGAGCCCGTGCGCAAAATTAAAACCTTCAGTAGCAGACTGCAACATGAGTATGGGGAGGCACTACCTGAAAAAGGAAAACTGTTCCTGGAAAAAATACATTCGGCCACAGACAGAATGTATGCCATGATAGAGGGCGTGCTGAATTATTCAACTATAGACGCACAGGACCAACACACGACGCAAGTGGATCTAAATGAAATAATTCGCAACATTGAAGCCGACCTGGAGCTGTCCATGCAGCAGAAGAAAGCAATAATTGTCAAAGACAATCTGCCGAGTATAGAAGGAGCAAGCGTACTACTTTACCAATTGTTCTATAACCTTATAGGCAACTCGCTAAAATTCGCCAGCACAGAAAGGACGCCAGTGATAAACATTCGTTGTTCCGATGACCGGGATGGGAAGTATGCAAAAATCGAATTAAGCGACAATGGAATTGGCTTTGCATCCGAATATTCCCGAAAAATCTTCAACACCTTCTCCAGGCTGAACCCCAAAGACCAATACGAAGGTACCGGACTTGGACTGGCACTCTGTAAAAAAATCGCTGAACGGCACAATGGCAGCATACAGGCGAGAGGTGAAGAGCGGGAAGGCGCTATCTTTACAATATTGCTCCCCTACCGGCAACTAAAAGAAATAGTATAGACAGGCCATGAATTTCAAACAATTTTTACTTGTAGACGACGACAGAGACGACCGCGAGCTTTTTTGCGAGGCGCTTGAAGATCTGGATAAAGAGATAAGCTGCCACACCGCCGCCGGCGCAGACGAGGCAATGGAGCTGCTGGCCGCGCTGCAGCCTGGCAAACCCGATGTGATATTCATGGACATAAATATGCCTCTTGTAAGCGGATGGGAATGCCTGACGCTGCTGAAAAAACACGATCTGTATCGCGACATTCCAGTTATTATCTATTCTACTTCATCACATACACGTGATATTGAAATAGCCAAGAACCTTGGGGCATACAGATTTATTACCAAACCCCATGACTACAAGTTGCTGTTACGCGTACTTACCGAGCTGTTAACTGCAGACCACAACTAACGAATCATCGTTTACTCATCGTAACCACATAGCGAAGAATGAGGTCTTGCGAATGATCGTCGAGCACCTTGCCATTCTTGTTTATTTTAGCAACCATAGCAGGCACGATCCGCCTCCATTCCGCCTCACTTTCGGACGTTGTTTTCTTGAGACCGTGACATTTTCCACAGTTGCTCTCGTAAAGCCCCCTGCCCTGGTTTAGCTCGGCGAGCGTGTAGCCGGGGAACTTTGCAGCTCCTCTATCTGCGTCCGCCTGTGTAGGCAATGCCTTTTTGGCTGCAAAACAGCCGGCAAATGCTACCGACGCTACAATTACTACTAACTTTCTTGCGTTCATTGATTCAGACTATTGTACCATAAATTTAAAGACGGAAGGCGAACAATTCCAACTTTTGAAAGATCGTAACTTTACTAAACCGAAAAACGTGGATCTGAAATAGTGAACGAATCTTTCCTTACGACCAAAATCGATACCGGTGACATCAACCCACGACAGTGGATGGGCATTGTGCCGCTTGCTGCACACAACATGGGCTGGCAGCGAATCGATGCCGCACCGGGCCAAATGAATTTCCTCGTACCCGGCAAGGGTGAATCTTATGGTGAAGAGGTGCACCTGGAGCTACAGGGAGAAGCAATAATCTTTACCAGCCAGGCATCCAATGAATATTACTGGCCTGAGAACCGCAATGAAGCTAACGCCCGGCGCCTGACACGGGCCGTTGCGGCCATACGCGATAAGCAACGTAAAGAAAGCACTAATCTCTTTGCGGTGCAGATGGAGGACTACGGCGCCTTATTGCCATCTGCAAGGCACCTGGTGACGCCCATGCTCATTTACGTGAACACTTTGTTGCTGCTGCTAATGGTGGCTGCAGGTGCGTCGCCCATAGACCCAAGTGTAAAGAACCTTCTCTCCTGGGGAGGTAATGCACGATTCTACACTGCAGAAGGAGACTGGTGGCGACTGCTTACGCACATGTTCCTGCATGGCGGAGTAGTGCACCTTGCCGGCAATGTGTTCGCATTACTGTATGTGGGTATGTTCCTCGAGCCACTCATTGGCAAGCTACGCTATGCGGTGGCATATATACTCGCCGGGATATGCGGCGGGCTAGCCAGCCTGTATATGCACCCGCATGGTGTGGGCGTGGGCGCGTCCGGCGCCATCTTTGGCTTATATGGTGTATTCCTCGCGATACTATCAACCGGTCATGTGCCGAACAAAGCCATGCGCCAGACCATGTTGCGTAGCATACTTTTCTTTGTAGTCTTCAACCTGCTATATGGCCTTCAGGGCAACACCGACAATGCCGCACATATGGGCGGACTGCTGAGTGGCCTGGCAATCGGATATGCCTACTACCCGGGCCTTGCCAGGGAACACAATTTTGCACGGCAACTTGTCATCTCCGTTATCGCCATAGCGGCTGTAGGAATACTGACTTTTTTAGCTCTGAGCCGGATGTAAACACCCTACCTCAAAAGCAGACATACTCTGCACGACCTACCAACGATTGAGGTGCAGGAACTCCCCTTTCCACAGCAAATAAAACACAGCGGCACAAACAAGGAGTACCGCCAGTAATATCAACGGCCATGGATTCTTCTTTTTTGCAAACGGGTCATTGAAATTCACTTTGGCATTTGGCGGTAATGACGCAAGATGTGTGAGTGTGCGACCAAAATGGATATTGACCTTCAAACGCGCGTTTATGGCCCATCCATTTGCATCAAGAATCGGCGACAAATTCCGCTTCCTCAATTTCAGGTAAGCCAGAATCATTGATGGCCCGGAAATTACAAGAAGCGTCCCCATGAGCGCAAAAGGCATGAGCACAAGGGGCAACTTGAGAAAGCCGCTAACAATTGCCGTAACAGTAGACCCGATAGCGCCAAGTGCAAGTCCGATGGCTGCGAATATACCGGCAAATTTTGCCACGTCGAATGCCTGCTTTGTCTCCTTTTTTGCCTTATCATCAGCCGGCGTGTCCTTAACACTTGATACCCCCTCTGCTAATTTTGCGTTACTCTTTTCGTCAGCGGCGGCGGCGGCTTTATTGATCTGATCCTCTACAAAGCGCGAGACCCTGCGATATGGCGCGAAAAATGCCTGGCGTATGCTTGTGGGGTTTTCCGTGATCTTAATTATGGTAGCATTCCAATCTACCCCATCCCGGTCATAAAACACCGCATTGCGCCCCACAACTAGATCATCTACATCGCCATTGGTAAGGGCAGCAACAATAGTCATTTTCCCTTCGCGCACCTTTGATGTGCACTCACAGTAAATGAGGAACATGCCGCTATAATGTGCCAGCAAGGCATGCCTGCCCATATCCTGTACCTTGATACACAAATCACAGCTGCGCTGGTCGATATACAATGTTCCGGCCTGGAAAATTGCTTTCCGCTCCGGCGCATAAAAGTCGCTGAATGTCACAAAATTTCTCAGTAGCAGCGCCAGGTTTTGGTAAAACCTTACCAGCTTATCTACAAGAATGATATTCGCGGCGTCTTCTTCTTCTACCTTATCAAGAGCAATGAGCGAATCGATTCGGGAACGTGTGTCGCCGGAGATGATCGCCTGCAGACGCTCCAGACCGATTGCTTCTACTTTACCTCCTTCTTTAGCCCCAATCCACTGCTCATATGGCGCAAACCGGGCCGACAGTTTTTTCCATTCATCTTCAGTAAGCGAACCGCGCTGCCCGAGTAAAGGAATCACGACATGTGTCAGAAAATCAGCCATAGCAGACTCCCACGCCGGGTTAATACCGGAGGCCAACGGCAATACCTTATCCGTACCCACAGTGGCCAGCGGATAAGTTGCTATTTCATCTGCACAACCTGGCAGGCTTTTTTCCGTTATGCCCTTTACCCTCTCAGTCTGAAGGTTCAATGCTTCTATAGATTGCTTATCAAAAGCGGCCAGCCTCGTTCGAAAGAAGAAGTCATCGATCTTCACCTTTACCGCCATGAATTTTTGATACGCTGTGGCTGTGTCAGCACCTAATGAGAAAATAGCTTCTGAATTTTCGTCACCTTTCCTATGCCAGGCTATGAATTTTTCACATTCTGAGAAGAATAAGTTTGCAATATCCTGATCAATACCCTGCTTACCGCCGCGATCTGTAACAGACCCGCAACACTTCATTATCTCGTCTATCAGGGCTGCCACTTCCGGCGCACTGGCTGAGTCAGCAGAAACAATGCCATCACCATTGAACTGAGTATTGGCAAATATTTTGTGGAGGTCGGCTGTGTCTTCCGGCGCAATAGACTCAGACTGCTCTTTACCTAAGCTCTTCAGAATGGTACGTGCTGACTTTAGCAGCGCTTTGCCTTGCGGAGTACTATCATTAACTGCAGAGAGTGGCATCTCCGGCGAAGGCGCCAGAAGCTCATCCGGATTTCGCATTAATGGCAATATCCAGTCTACCGCAGCTATTACCTCAGGCACATGGATATGACCGTCATTGTCGGCATCGACCAGTTCAAGCGTCTTTTTGTCAATCTCCAGATCGGTGACCGGGCAACTGAGAGCAGTCCACAACTTCTGGTCAAGTTCTTTCAAATGCAGAAGATCGCCGGAAGATACCAGGCTTACCCGCTTTACCCCCCCAATCGTAGCGAAATGCCATATATGACTCATAGACAGTAAGATTTGACTACAAGTTAAAAAGTTTTTGCTCGTCTAACTGTAGAAATTATTCTATTGCTACCAACGTACCCACGGCCTGCTAACTAGTGGTGAGAACGCCCAGGGTACAGACGAGAGTATGAGCAACAATGCTATTGTGAACCAAATAAGAACAGTTCTGTGTTTTTCTGAATCAGTCGCCTTCCGTTTTGCTTTTGCAGAGCCGATAGTGAGTATCAATATCGCTAATATCATCACAAATATGTGCTCCATACCGAAGAACCTCACCTGGCGCTCATGGATCGCAGTTGAAAAATTCTTCCAGAAGTAACTAACAAGGGGGCTCAATGCATAGAGCATCAATCCGACAACCAATTGCGTATGAGCAATAATGACCGTTAAGACACGCGCTATGCTATCATTTTTCTGAAATGCTGCTCCCGAACGCCACTTCCGATAGGCGTTGATAATTGCATAAAGCAGCGAAGCAAGTACAAGCCAGCGTAACAAAGAATGAAGGACGAGCAATGGATGCAGTGCGCTCATAGCAGCATGATTTGGTTTGCAAGATAGCGCACAGAAGCGGGGGCCTGCAACCAGAAATTATCACAAGTATGCCACATTTTCAGAAGGCAGCAACACCATCGATCATTCTAGTCTTTTCAGGAACGTAATGAGGTGGCCGGTCTGGCGAAAGCCTGAACGAGTGTGGAACGACTGGCTAATGTAGTTGTCGTGGTCTACGTCTGAGCCAACTTCCGTACAACCCTTGCTACGAACCCACTCCTCACCTACCCTTAATAACTTTCCTGCAATGCCATGCCGACGAAAAGACTCACGAATGTAAATGCCCTCAATATAGCCCGTGGGACTGGTGGAGCAGCCCTGCACATAATCTGTTCGAAGCGACATATAGATAAAGCCGGCGCAGTCCCCATCGATGTAACAGAGAAAAACAGCAAAATCCTCAGAAGCAAGAATATCCTCTGCTACAACAAGTAATTCATCATTACCGAAGTTAGGCCAGAGCTCACAAAATAGCCGGTGCACCAATGCCACATCATCTGATGTAGCCTGCACGTTACTTTCCATTGATCTTAGTTCTCGAAGTATTGATGCAATTCGCCATCGAAATATTGCAGGGCATTCCGTATAGGCAACGGCAAGCCGCCGCCCAGCGCGCATAGTGACCCTATCTCCATGGTGGTTATGAGATCAGTGAATAGCGCGCGGTCCATCTTATAGCCTTCGTTAAGTGCCTTGCCTACCATCTCATATCCACGTGTGGAACCGAGACGGCAGGGGAAACACTTGCCACAACTCTCATGTGCTGTGAACTGGAACAGGTGCTCTATGTACTTGATAACGGGATAGTCCTGAGGAAGGCAAACGACTGATGCGTGGCCGAGCAGGAAACCGCCCTGGGAGAATGATTCGAAATCTACACTGAGGCTGTCTATCTTGTCGACAGGCACGAGTCCGCCAAGCGGGCCGCCGATATGCATAGCCTTAACCGGTGAACGGAACCCACCGCCCAGATCGTCAGTTACCTTGCGCAGCGGTGTACCCATCTCTACCTCATATATACCCGGGCGGTTAAAGTAACCATCCAACGAAACTAACTTAGTGCCGGTGGAACGACCACGGCCGATCGCAGCAAAGGCCTGGCCGGTATGCTCAACTATCCAGGGGATGCAGGCAAGTGTCTCTACATTGTTTACAACTGTAGGCTTGTTAAACAGGCCGTGCTGTGTGGGATATGGCGGGCGCACACGCACTTCGGGTCGCTGACCTTCTATAGAGGACAGCAGTGCAGTTTCCTCGCCACATATATAAGCGCCCTGCGCCTTAATAAGCTTAAAATCGTAGTTGAAACCGCTATTCAGAATGTTCTCGCCAATGTATCCAAGCTCACGAATAGTATCAATAGCCGCCTGTGTAATAGCAATAGCTTCGGGATATTCTCCACGTATGTAAACCACGCCCGTATTAGCACCAGCAATATAACCCGCAATGATCATGCCCAGCAATACAGAATGTGGGCGTTCCTCCAGCAGGTAACGGTCGCTATATGCACCAGGATCGCCCTCATCGGCATTGCAGACTATGAACTTTGTTTCACCCTCAGTATTCTTACAAGACTCCAGCTTAAACGCTATAGGGAAACCCGCGCCTCCACGGCCGCGCAGGCCAGATGCTTTCAGTTCTTCCAGCAAAGCTTCAGGCGACATAGCAAGCGCCGTAGCGAGTACTTTATAGCAGGCTTCTATACCCGGAAATGGCGCAGTAAGCACCGCTTTGCCCGACGCCTGGACATTGTACTTATCCATCGGAAGGGAAGCCCCATTCAGTATTTCGGCCACCTTGTCAACGTCATTACCAGAGTAGTTTCGGCCGCCGATATGAAACGCGCTGTTTTCGTGGCAGCGGCCCAGGCAGCACATTTCTCCGATTTCGTTTGCTTCAAATGAGCCGGCAAGTTTTTCTTTCAATCCTGGTTGGGTACCGGCTGTGAGGCATGCACTACCGTTGCACACATATACCTTCTTTCCCTGGTTTTCCGGGCGCAGAAAGTCGTAGAATGTTGCAGCGCCATAGACGTTTGCCTTTCCGAATAGGAATTTTTCCGCAAGTTCTGCAGCCTGCTCTTTGGAGACCGCTCCTGTCCGTGTAGCAGCAATGCCCAGTTCTTCAAATAAGTTCTCCCTCAGTCCCTTCCTGCCCGAAAGCTCACTCAGATTCTTTGACATAAAACGCGGTTTAACGTGTACGAAAGTGTAAGATAGGATTTTTGGAAGAAAGAACCCTCCCGGCCTCCCTAAAGGGAGGAGATGTCATTAAAGCTAAGGGCCGTACTACCCGAGAATCACTTTGAGGTCGGCCACTCCATTATCTGTGATGTTCTGAGGTAGTCGTAATACTGTGCGTCAGAGAGGACTGCTTTTAGCTGCTCGTCCATTGAAAAGGTGCTTGCCGCAAGGTCTTCCGTTCTAACGGAGGGGTTGCGACGAAGGGAATCTAGTCTATCCCTGTTGTCGAGCAAGATTTTGTACACCTTCTTTTCCTGGCTGGGTGAGAGGGAGAGAAATGCCCGGTATTTATCAGTGTACCACTTTGCAAGCGTGGGGTTACTCATAGTGTCGGCGTCGTGAGGCTTGATCTGCAACTGTGCAAACGATGCAGTGGCAAATAGCACACAACCCAACAAACAAAACAGATGTTTCATTTTCCCTTTTCATTAAAGATAAAAAAAACACATCAATCCACCATTTCACTCAGCTCCAGCCAGCGCATTTCCATCTCTTCAAGCTTATTGGTTATCTCCGTGATGCGGTGGCTCAGCTTTTGTATTTCGTCATAGTTTATGCCGGGGTTCGCCATCTTCTCGGCAATTGTGGCCTTTTCGGCTTCCAGTTGCGGCATCTCCTTCTCTATCTGTTCAAATTCGCGCTTCTCCTTGAAAGACATTTTCTTTTTCTGAGGTGCTGCATCAGTGGCCTGTGCAGTAGCTTTTGGGGCCTGGACTTCAGGTTCCTTCACCTTTTCCCGGGCGCGCTCTTCGATCCTGTATTGCGTATAGTTTCCGGGAAAGTCGCGCACTTCACCGTCTCCTTCAAATACGAACATGTGCTCCACCAACCTATCCATAAAGTAGCGGTCGTGCGAAACAATGAGCAGGCAGCCCTGAAACTCGCTCAGGAAATTTTCTAGTACGGAAAGCGTAGGCAGGTCAAGGTCGTTAGTAGGTTCATCAAGTACCAGGAAGTTAGGATTGCGAAATAACACGGTAAGTAGCTGCAGGCGCTTTTTCTCACCTCCACTCAGCTTAGAAAGGTACGTATACTGCTGCTCTGGGGGGAAAAGGAATAACGTCAGAAACTGCGATGCACTTAACGAACCACCCGATGCAAGCGGAAAGTTCTCGGCTATATTCTTTACGTATTCTATGATGCGCATGTCCTCCTTTATCTCCAGCCCCTGCTGGGAAAAGTTGCCGAAGACAACGGTATCGCCAATGTTTATCTTTCCGCTATCAGCTGGCTCAAAGCCCTGCAGCATATTCAGGAATGTACTTTTACCCGCCCCGTTTTTTCCTATCACACCTATACGTTCGCCTTTCTTAAACGTATAGTCAAAGCCCTTGAGAATTACCTTATCGCCATAGCTCTTATAGACCTTCTTCATCTCGGCCACCTTACCACCCAGGCGTGTCATCTTCACCTGCAGTTCCACCTGCGTGTCAGTCACCTTTTGCTTAGCTTTCGCCTCTACTTCATAAAAGTTGTCCTGGCGGCTTTTAGATTTTGTGGTGCGGGCCTTTGGCTGTTTGCGCATCCACTCCAGCTCCTTACGATATAAGTTGCGGGCTTTGTCAATGTTGGCCAGCGTATTTTCTATGCGAGCGGCTTTCTTCTCCAGGTAGTCCTGGTAGTCTCCTCTGTAGGTGTAAAGCTGTTCGTTGTCTATCTCCCATATTACATCACACACATCCTCCAGGAAGTAGCGATCGTGGGTCACCATTAGCAGAGTCACGTTTTGCTGGTTCAGGTAGTTTTCCAGCCACTCCACCATACCCACATCCAGGTGGTTGGTAGGTTCGTCCATTATAAGGAGTACATGCCGATGCTCAAACCCAATATCAATGAGTATCTGTGCAAGCGCCACACGTTTGCGCTGGCCACCCGAAAGCGTTTTTACAGGTTGCTGCAAGTTGTGGATATTTAACTTGCCGAGTATCTGGTGCACTTTTGCCTCAAAATCCCATGCGCCCAGCTCATCGAGCCTGGCGAGCGCAGCCGCCATTTCGGCAGGGTCTTTACTATCGCCTTCGGCCACAACCTTCTCATAGTTGCGTAGCGCTTCCGCCACGGGATGGCGGTAATGAAAGATATTGTCCAGCACAGTTGCACTTTCGTCAAACTGCGGGTCTTGTTCAAATAATGCAACCGTAACATCCTTGTTTATCCATACGGTACCTTCATCAACAGTATCCTTGCCAGCAAGTATTTTCAGCAGGGTTGACTTACCTGCGCCATTGCGCGCAACAAGGGCGATTTTGTCACCCTCGCTGATATGAAAGGTAATATTAGAAAAAAGCGGCTTTATGCCGTGGGTTTTGCTTATCCGCTCTGCCGATACGTAGTGCATATGGGCGCAAAGGTAGTACGCCTCGAAGGAAGAAAGCCGGGCCCGGTAAATGAATATTAATAAGCCAGCTTTAGAAACATCGGGCCAAACACATTATATTGCATCCCTATAATTACCCATAAGTCAAATTATTCATTTATCCCTATGAAGGTAGCAACCTGGCTTATTGCGCTGTTCTTATGCGTGACATCAGTGTACGCGCAAGAAAACACGGCCCTTGTTGAAAAGCTGGCGAAAGCCACCGGAGAGGACGAAAGGATAGACGCGTACAAAGCAGTTTTCAAATACTACGAATTTTCCCAACCCGATTCAGCTCGTTACTACCTGGAAGCAGCAGCCAAAGAGTTTGCGGCTCAAAAGAGTAAAAAGGGCACAGCCTCCATGTTAGTGCTCTCGGCATTTCTGGAAGCAGATCAGGGCCGACTGGAAATGGCGAGGGAAAAGCATGCAAAAGCCCTGGCGATATTCGAAGGTATAGGACACAAACGGGGCGTTGCTACTTCGCAGGCAAGCCTCGGCATACTGGATGTAAAGACCGGCAACTTTGCTGAAGCCGGGAAACATTTCCTTGCCGCGCTGAAAATATTTGAGTCTATCAATGACATTGACGGAGTCGTAAATACCTACCAGAAACTGGGCTCTCTAAATGAGGCGATGAACAGCCTGGACAAGGCGCTGGAATACTACTTTGCAGGCATCAAATACATTGAGCAGCAGCCTGTAAAGGGGACTAAATTGGTGTGGATATACAACAATATTGGGGTAGTGTATGGAAAGAAAGGCAATTTCGAGGAGGCACGTAAGTACTTCGAAATGGCACTGGCGGGATCGGAAGGGCCCGGAACAATTGATGTTCGCCTGCTAACACTTAATAACCTGGGACTGGTTTATGAAAACCTGGGACAGTATGACAAGGCACTGCCCTATCTTGACGAAGCCATAAAATTGGCGCAAGACAAGAATCTTCCTGAAAACTTTGCCCGGCTTAGCGTAACCCGCGCGTCAATTGTGAGTCACACAAACCCAGCGGCGGCGCTGCCTACCCTACTCGCAGCGCTCGATACTGTAAAGAGACTGGGATTAAGAAATCTTGAGGCTGACATCTATGACAATCTCGGCGACACCTATTACCGCCTGGGAAAGTATAAAGAATCGGTTGAAGCAGTGAGCAAACTGCGCAGGCTGGAAGATAGCCTGATGAATGTTGAAAAATCGCACGAGCTCATGAATATGCAGGCCGCATATGAGCTGGAAAAATCGCAGACTAAGCTAGCGCAGGCAGAAGAGCAAGGTAGATCTAGCAGACTGGTACGAAACATAATTCTAAGCGTAGCTGGTGCCCTCGCGCTGATGCTGGTACTACTCACAATCGTTTTTCGAAAAAGCAGGCAGCTAAATATTACGCTGAAGAAAAGAGAAGAGGAGCTTAGCAGGCTCAATGCCACAAAGGACCGATTGTTCTCCATAATAGGACATGACCTGAAAGGCCCTATGGCACATATTCCGCCGGTGCTACAGCTATTGAACGACCCTACCATCTCAGAGGAAGAGCGCACGTACATGATAGAAACACTGGAGGCGCATTCCCGGGCGTCTATTGAGACGCTAGACAAATTGCTGTTCTGGGGAAAAAACCAGGTAACAGGTGCACGCGTGAACCTGTCCGACTTTAGTGTAGGTGAGTTTTTACGTAATAATACTGAGTTGGCGAAGGCGGCCGCAGATGCGAAGAATATCAAAGTAGAGAACAATATACCGAACGACATACGTGTGCGGGCAGATGCTTCCCATTTTGATTTTATCATCCGCAACCTGCTGTCAAATGCCGTCAAATTCACTAACAGCGGCGGGCAGGTAAAGATGATGTGCGATACTGGTAAAGAAACCGGGTTCGTGACCTTTGCCATCAGCGATACCGGCATCGGCATTAGCGACGAAAAACTAAAATCGCTTTTCCAGCCTTTTGCAGGGAGCAGCCGCGGCACTGCCGACGAGAAGGGCACCGGAATTGGACTGATGCTCTGCAAGGAATTTGTGGAGGATAACGGAGGCAAAATATGGGCTGAAACCCGACAGGGTGCCGGCACAACATTCTACTTTACGATGCCAAAGGCCTCGGCATAAAAAAGCAGCAGGAGATATCCTGCTGCCTTTTGTAGTCAAATTAGCATTTCTAGTAAGCACGCGCAAACAAAACGCGCTGCGTAGATGGATTGCCGGTAAGAATACACTTACCTGCCTCTTGTTCGTTGTTCAGCGGGATGCAGCGTATCGTAGCCTTCGTGAGCTCCTTGATCTTGTCTTCCGTTTCTCCCGTGCCATCCCAATGTGCTGAGACAAAACCCGGCTGCTCATCCAGCACACGCACAAACTCCTCCCACGTATCTACCTTACGTGTGTTTTCGTTACGGAAAGCCAGTGCCTTCTGGTACATATTGGCCTGAATTTCTTCCAGCAGATTCGAGATGTGTGCCTCAAGACCCTCAAGAGAAACGCTTGCCTTTTCACGTGTATCGCGGCGGGCCACTTCTGCCACATTGTTTTCCATGTCACGCGCACCAAGCGCTATGCGCACAGGCACGCCCTTCATTTCATACTCTGCAAACTTCCAGCCCGGGCGTGTTGCCTCGTCGTCATCAAACTTCACACGTATGCCCTTTGAGCGAAGGGCAGCCATCAGCGAGCCCGCGTAGTCACGTATCTTCTTCTGCGCTTCGGCATCCTTGTTCATAATAGGCACTATCACTACCTGCAGCGGCGCAATGCGCGGTGGCAGCACCAGTCCCTCGTCATCACTATGCGCCATTACCAACGCGCCTACCAGGCGGGTAGAAACGCCCCAGGATGTAGCCCAAACATAGTCGAGTTTGTTCTCCTTGTCGCGGAACTGTACTTCGAAAGCTTTTGCAAAATTCTGCCCAAGGAAGTGAGACGTACCCGCCTGCAGCGCCTTGCCATCCTGCATCAGCGCCTCAATACAATAGGTATCTTCTGCACCAGCAAAACGCTCGTTTGCCGTTTTAACACCGCGTACCACAGGCACCGCCATATACTCTTCAGCAAAGCGAGCATATACTTCCAGCATTTTTGTTGTCTCTTCCACGGCCTCCTCTCTGGTAGCATGTGCCGTGTGGCCCTCCTGCCAAAGAAACTCTGTAGTACGCAAGAACAAGCGTGTGCGCATTTCCCAGCGCACCACATTCGCCCATTGGTTTATGAGCAGCGGCAGGTCGCGGTAAGACTGTATCCAGTCTTTATACGTGTTCCAGATAATAGTCTCAGATGTCGGACGAACTATCAGTTCTTCTTCAAGCTTAGCATCAGGGTCTACGATCACACCACTTCCGTCCGGTGCGTTCTTAAGACGATAATGCGTCACCACGGCACATTCTTTTGCAAAACCCTCTACGTGCGCAGCCTCTCTACTTAGAAAGCTCTTGGGTATGAAGAGCGGGAAATAGGCGTTCTGATGTCCCGTTTCCTTGAACATGCGATCCAGCACGTCACGCATATTCTCCCACAAGGCATAACCATGTGGCTTTATCACCATACAGCCCTTCACGGCCGAATAGTCAGCAAGGCCTGCTTTAAGCACCAGGTCGTTATACCATTGCGAATAATCTGTACTTCTCGACGTTATTTCTTTTGACATGATTTAAACCTCGTAAACGTTTGATAGTCTAAAAATTGAAAAGCGCCGGAGAGCAGGAATGAATTGTTAAAATTCACCATAACCTGCGCCGGCGAATGCAGCAAAAGTAGTAATTTCACTAACGATTTGCACTCAAAAAACTGTTCAAAATGAGACGTTTATTAATGACCGGCCTATTCCTTGCAGGTATGCTGCAAGGTGCGTTTGCGCAAACTGATGATATTTACTCAACAGGAAGCGACCAAACGAAGGATGATACACGGGAAACCCGCCGCGAGAAGCGCAGGCGTGATGCCGGCAGAACAGATGATGCTTATCGCAATCAGTATGACCAGGCCTCAAACGGCCAAAACAATGTTCCGGATAACTACCAGGGAGGTGGCGACGGTGAGGAATATGTGGACTATGACGATGATAACAGCTACAGCACCCGCATTAACCGTTTTGACAATGACTTTTATAATATGGGATACTATAGTGTGTTCTATAATCCCGGCTGGTATAACCGCTACTGGTATGATCCCTATTGGGGCTACAACCCATGGCGTTCGGGTGTAAGCATTTCATTTGGTTATGGTAATCCCTACTGGACTTCATCCTGGGGATGGAACAACTGGTATGGCTACGGAGCGTGGGGCAGCTACTGGGGTTACCCCGGCTACTACAGTCCCTACTATTATGGTGGCGGCTATTACGGCGGCGGCTATTGTGGCGGCGGTTATTACAACGGATACTGGAATGGCTACTACGCAGGCAGCTACGATGGAGGCCGACGCAACTACAACTATGGCCCTCGCGGCTATCGCCCCAACCGGGTTTCATACTACCGTGGAGGTAACGGCTCGCCAACCCGCACAGCAAATGTGAGCCAGCTGGGCCTTCGCAATAATACCGTTAATGCCTATAGGGGATATAACCCCAACCAGCGCAACTATGGGGCTACGCGAGAGGGCAACCCAAGCCAGCGCAGCAGTCGTGGTTTCTTTGGCAGCCGTGGTGCAGAACAAAATTCAGCAGGCGGCGGGCGCAGCAATCGCAGCTCGTTCTTTACCGGAGGCAACCGCAGCATAGCAGAGCAAAACCGGGGCGGCAATGCCGGAACGAGGACCAACACCGGCGGAGGACAACCATCCCGCAGCTATGGCGGCGGGGCACCAAGCCGTAGTTTTGGTGGTGGCAACAGCGGTAGCGGAAGCAGAGGCGGTGGTTTTGGGGGTGGCAACTCCGGAGGAGGTGGCGGACGCGGAGGTGGCGGCAATAGCGGCGGCGGCGGTAGCCGTGGCGGCGGCGGACGCAGGTAATGCCATATAGCAAACATTTCAAGAAGGCATTGCTACGCAAGTAACAATGCCTTTATAATAAAGTGTCATTCACGGGTATAATTTTTACAAGTACTTTGCAACAATAAAAACCTGTTGATACAAAAAAATCAATCAACGATACACGTTATGCATTTTCGCAACTTTCGTTTTTTTCTGGTGCTACTCGCAACCGGCACCCAAGCTGCACGCGCACAAAGCGTCAATGATGCCTACACCCTTTCAAACCTTACAGTACAGGGAACAGCGCGCTCCATGGGATTTGGCAACGCTCTCGGCTCAATAGGTGGCGACTTTAGCAGCATTAGTGTAAACCCTGCAGGCCTTGGCATTTACCGTTCCTCGGAGATAATGGTGACACCCGGACTGAGACTAAATTCTTCCAGCACCCAGTACCTGGGCACCGTTACCGACGTTTCTGCAACGCGATTCAACTTCAACAATTATGGTATCGTTTTTACGGACGCCGCCAAAGGAAAGCGCTACGAAAAGCGCAAATGGAAGTCTGTGGCATTCGCCATAGGAACAAACCGCGTGGCCGATCTGAATCGTTCCTACTCAATGACTGGTAATAACTATACCAGCACCGCCGGACATGTCTTCGAGGCAGATGCCAATATGTATCCCGGAGATGCTACAAGCACAGACATAAAATCGGTGCCTGCCTATATCGGGTACCAGGCTTACCTTATAAATCCTATTGGTAAAGATAGCTTCGCTTCAATTATACCATTTCAAGGTGGCGTTCACCAAACCAAGAAAGTACAAGAGCAGGGAAGAATAAACGAAACCGTGATAGCACTAGGCGCCAACTACCAGGAGCAACTGATGTTGGGGGCAACCATCGGCATACCTACTATCCGGTATAATGTAACGTCATCTTACTCTGAGACACTTGCCCCTGGCAACAACGAACCCAACCCTGAATCATTTACTTCCTTTCGCCTGGATCAAAACATTGTAGTGAAAGGCAATGGTATCAACCTTAAGCTGGGCGCTATATTCCGGGCAAATGACAACGTCCGTATTGGTGCGGCATTCCACACCCCCTCCTACTACGTACTCACAGACAACTACTCACCGGGAATTACATCGGTAGTAGGCAATCAGACTTATGAGCTGAACTCAGCAAACGGAGGATTGGCTACTAACACATTTAACTACCAGTTTGTGACGCCTTGGCGAGGCATACTTAGCGGCTCGTACATAATGAAGGGTGTTGGTTTCATTACACTGGATTACGAATATATCGGCTACAACTCTATGGGGTATATCTATCCTGCAGATAATGGACAAGGCGTGAGCTATGCCCAGGCACAATATGACATGAACCAGTCCATTTCTTCAACCTACCAGAATACTTCTAATGTACGCGTAGGAGCAGAGGCATTGGTGACGAAATACTTTATGGCACGCCTTGGACTGGGATACTACGGCAATCCGTACAAGGTAACCGGTCTGAATGGGCAGCGCATTGACATAGGTGGTGGTATAGGATTCCGCGACAAAGATTTCTTTGTAGATCTTGCATTGGTGCACAGCATGTACCAGGCTGTAAATGTTCCTTACATTGTAGATTACAACTTTATTTATTCTACACCGGCAACGCCGGTAATACCATCTGCAAAATCTGACTTCGGCTTAAATAATGTCGCGTTTACAGTTGGGTTGAAATTCTAACTGATACCCGGGAATAGACAGGAGAAAATAATTGCAGGTGCAATTTGTAACGACTTATATTTTTGCATTTTACATTTTACATTATTCTCACTCTGTCTTTTCTTAACGCTATTTTAAGGTTATTTACAATACTTTTGACCAATCAATACACAACTATATGAGGTTTACACAAATTATGATTGCGGGTGCAGCGTCAGCGATGCTTTTTTCGTGCTCTGCCCCTAAGAAGCTGAAAAAATGCGGCGAAAACTACACTAAACTGGATAGCGCTTACAGGGTACTGATGCTTGAAAACGCGCGCTGCCAAACCTCAAACAAGGCTGACCAGGAAAGAATTAAACTACTGGAAGCGCAACTGGCCGACAGCAAGGCAAACAGCAACCAGGTACTGAACCAACTTAAAGACCTGTCGGTAATTTCCGGGTCACAGGCTGAGAGCATCAAGAAGTCTCTTGATAACATCGGCGTTAAGGATGCATATATTAAAGACCTGCAATCAGCGATAAATCGTAAGGATTCGTTGAATATGGCCCTCGTAATAAACCTGAAGAGCGCTATAGGCAACCTGGAGGACAAAGACATAAATGTAAAAGTGGACAAGGGCGTGGTGTACGTAGACATCTCTGACAAGATGCTCTTTAAGAGCGGCAGCTACGACATTAACGACCAGGCAAGCACTGTGCTGGGTAAGGTAGCGAAAGTGATCACCAGCCAGCCAGATATCGAGTTTATGGTGGAAGGCCACACGGACAACAAGCCCTACCATGGCGGCGTGCTGCTGGACAACTGGGACCTGAGCGTGAAGCGCGCTACTGCTGTGGTACGTGAGCTGCAGACAAAGTATAATGTACCACCAAACAGGATGACTGCTGCCGGTCGCGGTGAGTATATGCCTATCGCATCAAACGACACCAAGGAAGGTAATGCTGCCAACAGGCGCACGCGTATCGTGATTCTGCCTCAGCTTGACCAATTCTTCAAGCTTCTGGAAAAACCACAGAACTAGTTAATAAGGTAACCAGTTAAAAGGTTAATAAAAAAATAGGAAGCCCCTGTGATCATTCATGGGGGCTTCTTATTTGGAGCGTGACCTACCCGACAAAACTCCTGATATCTACACTTCATATCCCCTTAACCTTCTTACCCAGTTAACGCATTAACCAAATCCCCCTTTTTAACCTTTCCCCACCGGATTTTTACCTTAAATTGCGGGAAGACAGGACTCTATGAATAATTACGACTGGCTGGTTGGCAGGCTTGACGCGTTTATCCGGAAGTATTATGCGAATAAGGTAATAAGGGGCACATTGGTGTTCCTGAGTTGCCTGCTATTCTACATAGTAACAGTAAGTGTAGGCGAGTACTACCTATACCTTCCTGTGTGGATGAAAGTGTCCCTGCTTTCGGCATTGGTGGTACTTGGCTTAGGTGCCCTGGTAGCCTGGGTAATTGTTCCCGTGTCCAAAATGGCAAGACTGGGTAGCGTTATTTCACATGAACAGGCAGCAGCTATCATCGGTACACACTTCCCCGAGGTGAGCGACAAATTGCTGAATATTCTGCAGCTAAAGCATGCACAAAGCAATAGCGGGAGCCGGGAGCTTGCAGAGGCAAGCATTAACCAGAAGATAGGACAGATATCGGTAGTGCCCTTTGCATCGGCAATTGACCTTTCCAAAAACCGCAAATATTTACCCTACATTTTACCACCATTATCGGCGGGCATATTCATACTCATTGCTGCTCCGAATGTTTTTAAGGAAAGCACATCCCGACTGCTGCAACCAACTAAAGAGTTTGAAAAGCCTGCACCATTTCAGTTCCTGCTGAAGTCGTCCTCGCTGACGGCTGTGCGTAATACAGACTTTGCAATAGAACTCCAGTGCAAAGGAGACGCCTTACCATTAGATGCGCAAATAGAGATAGATGGGGAAATGGTGCCCATGATCTCCGGGCAGGACCACAGCTTCAAGTACACAGTTCGCAATATAACTGAGCCACTAAAGTTCCGATTCCACGCGGCCGGATTCCGCTCGCAGGAGTACAATGTGAAAGTAATACAGCGTCCAATACTGCGTTCATTCTCGGTACACTTAGACTATCCCACCTATATTGGCAAAGCGGATGAAACACGCAATAGTCTTGGCGACATGGTGCTACCTGCAGGGACAAAAGTAAAATGGACATTAAACACTGACCATACCGATGAAGCGAGTATTCGCTTTGCCAGCGGCAATCCGGTGACATTGGGCAAAAACACAAGCTCATATGAATATGAATATCGCTTTCTGAATGACACTGCCTACCAGATATCCCTGCATAACAACAAAGCCGGCATCTCAGACAGTTTCAACTACTTTGTACAGGTGATACCGGACCAATATCCCGTGATAGAGCTGCAGCAGTATAAAGATTCCGTATCTGCCAAGCAGGTACTGCTGAGCGGTACGGCGGGCGACGATTACGGCATTACGCGTGTCACATTCAACTACCAGGTGAGCGAGGGCGAAAAAACAGTAAGCAGCAAGAGTACATCTATCAAAACGGGCAATGGATCACTTGCTTCCTTTGAACAATACTTTGACATACTGGCGCTGAATCTGAAACCGGGCCAGAAAGTGTCTTACTACATAGAAGCGTGGGATAATGATGGCGTGCACGGTAGCAAAGCATCGAGGAGCGAAGTGATGAGCTACCAGATGTTTGATGCAAAACAACTTGACTCTGCTATCAACGAAAATGCGGAACAAATAAATGCAGGCATCAGTAGCAGTGCAGAAAAGACAAAACAACTGCAAAACGACTACAAGGATGCCCAGAACAAAATGGTGCAGAGCAGCCAGCTGGACTGGCAGATGCAACAGTCACTGCAGGAAATGATGGAGCAGCAGAAGCAGCTCAAATCGGAAGTAGAAAAGGTGAAGCAACGGTTTGAGGAGCAGATGCAGCAAACTGAGCAAAAAGAGTTCAGCGAAGACCTGCGCGAAAAGCAACAAGAGTTGAAGAAGCAAATGGACAACCTGCTGAACGAAGAGCTGAAGAAGCAAATGGAGAAACTGCAGGAACTGATGCAGAAGCTATCCAAAGAGCAGGCAATGGAAGCCATGAAAGAGCTGGAACAGGAGAACAAGCTCTTTAACATGGACATGGAGCGCATGAAGGAACTGATGAAGCGCATGGAGTTGCAGATGCGTATGGAAGACCTGGCCAACAAGATGGACGAGTTAGCTAAGGAGCAGCGTGACCTGAAAAAAGAAACGCAGCAGGGCAAGAAGGATGCGCAAGCACTGGCAAAGGAACAAAAGAAGCTGGAGGAAAAACTAGAGAAGGCGCTGAAAGAGGATCTGAAAGACGCACAGCAGTTAGCGAAGGAAACAAAAGAGAAAGACCGGCTGGAAAACGAACAACAACAAGGAGCCGAGGCGCAACAGGACATGCAGGAAAGTGAGCAGGACCTGGAGCAACAACAAAATGATAAAGCCGGCAAATCGCAGGAGGGCGCTGCAGATAAGATGGAAGACATGGCCAGGAAACTGCGCGACAAAGCAGCAGGCATGGACATGGAGCAGATAGAGCTGGACATAAAGGCGACAAGGCAGCTCCTTACAAACCTCATCCGCCTGTCTTTTGCCGAGGAAGACCTGATGGATAAGGTAAAACAAACTTCTGCATCAAGCCAGGCATATATTACCAATATGGATGAGCAGCACCGCCTGCATCGCAACTCACAAATGATACGCGATAGCTTGTTTGAGCTGAGCAAGCGCATCTCAAAACTGGCGCCAACAATCAATAAGAATACCACCGACCTTGAGCGCAGGATGCAAAAGGCGGTGACCAACCTGGAGAACAGGCGCATAGACCTTGCTGCTGCCGACCAGCAATATGTGATGACCTATACGAATAACCTTGCACTGCTGCTGAATGAGTTATTGTCTAACCTTATGGCTATGCAGAGCCAGGGCAAGAAAGGCGGTGGCGGTGCCCCATGCCGCAAACCGGGCGGCAAGAAAGGCGAAGGACAGGGACCGGGCATGCAACTGTCTGACATAATAAGCCAGCAGCAGCAATTGGGTGAAGGCATGATGAAGCTGAACGGAGGAAAGAAACCGGGTGGCGAACAGGAAGGAAAAGAAAAAGGGAAACAGGGAAAAGGCGGCGACCAGGCAGGACAAGGACAAAATGGGAAGGGTGGCAATGGTAACGGAGAAGGACAGGAGGGAGAAAACGGTGAACAAAGCGAATCAGAGAAACTTGCAAGGCTGGCACAACAACAGGCCGCTATACGCAGGCAACTCGCTGAGATGGCCAGCAAGCTGAACAGTAAGGGTATGGGCGCGCTGAGCAAGGAACTGCGCGAACTGGAACAGAAAATGGACAAGAACGAAACTGACCTGGTGAACCGCAGAGTGAACCCTGACCTGATGCTGCGCCAAAAGGAAATAACTACCCGCCTTCTGGAAACGGAAAAAGCTATGCGCGAACAGGAGCAGGACGAAAAACGTTCATCGAAAAGTGGCGAAGAAATAAGCCGACCTGTTCCGCCTGATCTGCAAAAGTATATCACCAACAAAAAGCAACTGCTGGAGCAGTACAAGACTGTGCCACCACAACTGAAGCCATACTACCGGGATATGGTGGAACAATACTTCCAGATAATAGGTACAAAGTAGCGCCTATCATGTTGACGATATCGTGTAGCTACTGAGTGGTGTCATTACTATCCATCCCCGGCGGTAATTCTTGAGCGTTAGTGCTTTCCAACCAGGAACATTTACGAACGCACAGCATTTCAAGAGATACAGCATGTAAAAGACGAGAAACGAAAAGGAAAGTTTTATTCAAACCGTCAGCAGCGTGGGCTGTTATATCTTGGTCACCTGCCCTTGCAACAAATAGCCTATGCGGCCATCGGGCAGGGTTACTTCTACCCACATGCCCTTTTCCTCCCCTACTTTCACAGTAGTTCCCTCCGGAATAAGCGCCTGTGGCTTGCCCTTCAGGTCTGCATTCATCAGCGGAGCATCATCCTCCATCACCACTGCTCCCGGAGATCGTGTGCTATTGGCACCGGCTACAATGCCAAAAAGCAGGAATAATGCACACACAAATCCTAGTATGCCAGGCATTTGCGTAGGAAGAACACTCCCAAAACCTGCATATCTGCGTGCCCACAAAGATGCGATCACCATGCAAAAAGCAAGTAATGCAGCAATAGCCCAGGATGTAGCATGCGTATGCGCCGTAAGGTTCTTCCACCAGGAAATGAAGAAAATATCCTCAGTAGCGGGAATGTGATGGCTAATACGCGCCTGTGCAACGGCAAGGTTATCCGAAGCATCTGTGTAGGCCGGATCGATGTACAGGGCACGCTGATAATTAAGTATTGCCTGTGGAATCCTGTTCAGGCGGTAGTAAACGTTGCCGAGGTTGTAATAGAGTTCAGCATTTGCAGGCTTCGAGGCAGCTATCTGCTCAAAGTAAGCCGCAGCACTATCGTACTGCTTTTGCAGGTAAGCGTTCGTGCCATTCTTCCATAGCTGTGCATTATCACTCGCTGCCACCAAAAATGGCAGCACTACGGAAACTATCAATATGCCAATAACCTTCTTCATCATTTAAAAATGTCTTCCAGGTTACTAATCACTTTTACTGCATCATTGTAGGTATCGTTCATGGTGCGAGAGCCTCCACTAGCATACAATGCTGTTTCACATTCCGATATCACATCCTCCAGCGTGCGCTGTAACTCCACCGGTACTTTCTTTGCAGACATTGCTTCTGCTGCTGTCTCCCGTGATAGTGACGACAACGGAATAGACAGCTTATCGCTCAAATAAAGCCAGATGGCTTTTGATATCTCTTCGTAGAAAGGCTTCTTATTTTGCCCCTGCAGTAGCTTCCGGGCAACAGTAAGGCGCTGTAGCGCTACCTTATTGGCACGCTTGCGGCGTAGTTGCACCGTGTCGCGGGAAAGCTCTTCATCTCGCCTGCGAACTGCAACAAAAATGAAATAGAGGATGAGTGGCAAAAGGAAGATAAGCCAGTAAAACGGACGGAAGATGAGCGGCGCACCTGCCGGCGCAATGGTGCGCGGTGGCTGCTTAACAATATCATGGATATCCCTGTAAGTAACGCCTGCATCTGTGCGACTCCCTGCAGCCCTCTTGCCGGGAGTAACATGGATCTTTATCGCTTCTGTCGATTCAGCAACATACTTATCCTTTTCAGGGTCGTAATAATTGAACGCTATGGGAGGTATCTCATAGTCGCCCGGCGCCTGTGGCGATATCACATAGGTTACGATCTTAGAACCGCTGATAGTTGTGCTTCTACCCGTAATTGTGTCTATTATAACGGGGTCATAGGTATTGAGGCCATTCGGCAGCTTCAACGCAGGTGCTTCTATCAGCTTCAGGTTACCACTGCCATTAATGTTCAGCGTTATCGTAGCAACTTCATCTGTTGTAAGCTGCATCTTGTCAATGCGGGACGAGAGCGAGAACTTACCTACACCTCCACTGAAATTCTCAGGCTTGTCTTTTTCAGGCAATGGCGTCACAGTGATCTTTACAGGTGTGCTACGAAGGTGTACCTGCACATCCTTGTAGGCCATGGTGTTATAAAATGCGTTGTTGAAGAACGGGTCGTTCATCATGAGCGTACCATTGCCAAATGGGTCGAACATGTCAGCAACCCGGCGACGCACCTGCTGCACTATTCGCGCCATTCCCTTCGCTTCCGCGGGGTCCAGCTCCAGTGTACCCGTCTGCTGGGGAAACAGAGCCGACTTCTTCAACAGGAACACCTGGTACTTCTTACCGTCAAGAACCTCTTCAGTAGGCTTGGCCTGCTTAGGAATATCAAAATCCTGTGTCCAGAAACCGTTCAGAGAAGGCAACTTGGAAATAGCCACCTGCATAGGTATGCGGGAATACAGCTTGTAGCTAATTGTCACCTGCTCGCCCACGTGCACCTTACTGCGGTCTGCTGTAACACGGATAAAAAGGTCCTTCTTTATTTCCTCCTCATTTACCGGCGGCTCAGCCTGCTGCTGCTGTTGAGGCTGCTGGCCACGTCGTTGCTGTTGCAACTGTTGCATAGCCTGCATCTGCTGTTGCTGCATCTGCTGCATCTGGCGCATCAGCGCCATAACGTCGTCATCGGCATCGGCAAACGGATCGTAAGCGCGTGCACGGCGCTGCTGCTGCTGGGCCACAAGCGATCCCGGTACAACCTGGATAGTGATGGCATTGCTTTGATAGGTATGCCCCTCTGCATCTTTTGCAGTCACCGGTGGGATGGTAAGCGTACCCTCTTTCCGCGGCTGCAACACATAGGTGAGTGAGATAGCAGAAGAAGTGACATAGTGCCCGTTGGATATCTGTGTATTAGATGTCTGCGACTGGTACGGGCCGCCGACTATTATAAAATCGGCATCGGAAGGATGCGTTACGGTCTGCAAATTTTCAGCATCTCGTATGGTATACTGTACCTGTACCTGGTCCTTTATCCCTATCTTATTTGACCCGGCCACCGCAGTGAACACAACATTCTGCGCAAAGGCAAAATGGCTGCTCAGCATCAAAAAAATAAACAATAAACGCCGCCACATATTATGCAAAATGCAAATTATTTCGAGGTGTCTACAAAAATAGACGGATTGCCTTGGGAGTGAAAAAAGAGGCGGTTAAAGCTACGTTAAAAGACAATAATATAAGCCGCCTTTAACGTGAATTACAAGGGTTTGTGAACGACCCGAACGAAAAAGGGCCGTTGTGTGTACAACGACCCCTTCTGCACTTATGTATGCTGATACTAGTAGACCAGCAACTTACCTGTAATGTTTGCTCCCCCGGTAGTAACTGTAACAATGTACATACCCGCCACTGGCGTTTTTTCGCGAGATATTAGTGTCGAGTAGATCGAATTTTGTACGTAGTTCTCCGATTGTTCAAATACAATGCGACCGGAGACATCTCTTATTGAAATTTTCACATTTCCATCATTACCAGCCCTGAACGCCAGTGTACTACCATTGGCTGCAGGGTTGGGATAAAGCACAAATTGGTCGTTAGACTTCGAAATATCCTGTATGTCAGCGGGCAATGAACTTAGAGCAAGATTGTCGACATAAAGGTTGTTACCGTTATCGCCCGGGCGATAGCGCAACCTGAAAAATGTCTGCCGTGTACGGTACGCGGCAGGCACCGAAATGGCGCGTGCAGCCCAGGACGACGATGCACCGGGGATGAACTCCGAGGACTTTGAACCATTATTTGCAAGTTCTGTGCCGCGGTAACCACCCAGCTTCACCCAGCGTACACCACCGCTAGTGGTGACATCCACTTCCAGCGAGTCGCGCAAGGCGCTGCTGCTGAGAGATGTAACCATTCCTGCCGAGAAGAAATTTAAGTAAAGATCGCCAGACACCCCCTCAAGATTAAAGGCCGGAGTGAAAATGTCGTCATAGTCGCCGCTAGCGGTCCCGTATATCTTGTCAGACGTGTCAAACGAACGATACCGTATGCAGCTATTATCGTCTTTGCCGGCACCTGTAAAGTGCTGCCAGCGAAATTGATTATGATAATAGTTCATCATGGGCCAATTATATATATCACCCGCAGATGCAAACGACTGGCTATAACCTACACCTCCGACCGGTGTGGTATCGGCGGCATACACAGCCTGTGGGTCGATCATCACATCACTGCCGGCATTGGAAGTCGCTGTCAGGGACACTGTGACCCAGCCCGGAACTGAGAACTGGTTATTTACAATACCCTTGCTAGCCGATGTAGGCAGAGAAGCACCGTTAGAGAATTCCCAATGGATAGAAGAGATGGTATCGTTCCATGAGGCATTCTTAAAAGAGAAAGAGGCGTCGTTATTGAACGTAAGGAACTTTGTTTTCAGGTCAGTTACTATTCCCACAGCTACAGCTTTGTTCACAAAGAAATCAGCCACCGGTGGTAGGTCCGGCATTTCCGCAAGCGCACCTGTTTGAGCCAGATTTGCAGTTGTGATAAGGTTGTTTCTTCCTGCTGTGGCGCTCGTCAGTGCTTTGCGCATGCGTGCACACTGGCCCTTTGTGAACATGTTTGAACAGTAGGTGTAGTCCATTATATTCTGCGCATTTGTCGTATCCGGATAGTCTACAACAGAATCGGCTAATCCGCTCATGGAGATGTAGGTCTTCGAATAACCGACGGCACACTCAGTATCAAAAAGAGCCGATGAAACGCAACCGGGAGTGTGTCCCTTCGTTGGAGGAGTATCATCAACACCATCATTTCCGCACGCAACCCCTGCATTATTGTTATTGCCCCATACATGCTGCAGATTCAGCACATGCCCTAGCTCATGCGGAATAGTCTTGGATGTATTGAGGTAGCTGGCAAGGCTTATTACCCCATCATAATAGGGCATGAAGGCACCTGACGATGGATAGTATGCATAGGCAGCCGCTCCTGAAGAACCAAATGAATTAATAAACCAGATATTGATGTATTTGTTGTTTGGCCACGACTGATACTTCGCCTCATCTGCCGCAGCGAACGTGAGATAGGAGTTGTGCCTGACAACGCCCTTGGTAGGATTACCATTGGGATCAATTGTGGCAAGATGTAGCCTTATACGAGCATTGCCTATATACGGCACAAAAGCCGGCAGCACGGTAGCAGTATCAGCGTTCTTCTTCACAAATGCCAGGGCCCAGTTCTTTGCTGCCTCGTAAATATCGTCATCGCTCAGGTTTTCGACACCGTAATCGTGAACAACGTGCACTACCAGCGGCACATCATAATAAACGGTGTCATTCGCATCGCCTGCTTCAGTGAGCTTTGCAGCAAGTTTTGCAGCTACCTGCTCTTCAAACTGTTGCTCATATTCCGCGAGCTGCGGATGCACTTTCAACAAGTGATTGTGGTGCTCGTCAGACCAGCAAGGCTGAAGCTGAGCAATGGCTGTGCCAGAGACGCAAGCCGCCACCGACAGGGATAAAAGAACTTTCCTAAACATTCTATGATACAAATTGTAAAATTTCAAAGGGCGTGAAGATAACGATTGTTTTACTTGAAATAGTTCGTTTTATTCGATTATTACACTAATTAGACAAGATTGCTACGCAACGGACATTGGGGAATCCAGAGAAAGAAGAAAGGCCCGGACCGGCTAAATCCGGGCCTGATGCAAGAAAAACAGGGTTTACACTATCAACGCTTTTATCCTTTTGCACGCACCACCAATCAATTTACCCCTCTATTACGACGAACTCATTATGCTGTATACAGAAGATCCTCTTTCCAAACTCAAGACAACCAATTCAACATTAGTTGAGTGTAAAAGACGACCTCATAACGTCAAAAACAAGTTCATTCTGCAAAACCGTATTCCTCGAAACTACAGGTATTCCGGAACGGCTGAACCAGGAAGCGGGGTCAACACTACCGCGCGACACTGATCGGAACTTATAGTGCTCAGGCAGGAAGATCATGTCTATTGCATTTGCATCAGCAAAGGCTTTGAACGCAGCCAAAGATGATCCGTACATTATTCTGATGAAAATATTCATGATCTCCCAATGGTCGTTCTTTATCTTCTTGCAATTAGCGCGAAAATCGTCGGTAATGAGCCTGCCGTCCCCGCGCACTCCCAACCTCGTCATTGCCTCAGTAAGACTATCCGGCGTATCCAGCGCGTGGAAGAAAAATATGTCGCTCCGTCCACCAATGTTTCGGACAGCATCAGCTGCATCATTTACCGACCTTGGTGAGAAGTCAGTTGGAATCAGAATATTGTTCAAGGCACAAGAATTAATTGTGCCAAAATTGCAGCATCGCTATAAGTGTCGCCTTAACGTAAGGTTAGAATGCGATTTGAAAGAGATTAGAAACAGATAAGAGACCCTAAACAATACCATCGCGAAAACCGCACACTGCTCACTACGTGCCAGTTTCTACTATTGGTCTTTCTTGGAAGCATACAATTGTCTCCAGACTGCAGTCTCCGCATCGGAGAGTTTCTTTCCCCGGCGGGCCATCATCCTATTGGCCGCATCGATCGCTTTATCGAGCCTGAAATCTACAAAGCCATCGCTACCACCCCAGGAAAAAGAAGGGACATATTTTTGCGGAAACCCGCCGCCAAAAATATTGCACGACACGCCCACAACAGTACCTGTGTTGAACATCGTATTGATCCCACATTTTGAATGATCGCCCATCATCAGCCCACAAAACGTAAGCCCTGTAGATATCTCTTTACCGGTAGCTTCATTCCATACTTTTACGACCCCGTAGTCGTTCTTGAGATTTGAACAGTTTGTGTCAGCGCCAAGATTGCACCATTCGCCTATCACTGCATTTCCCAGGTAGCCATCATGCGATTTATTGCTATTTGCAAAAAAGACGACGTTGTTCAGTTCCCCGCCTACCTTGCAGCCAGGACCAATTGTGGTAGCACCATAAACCTTAGCTCCCATCTTTACCACAGCGTGCTCGCATACGGCAATTGGCCCGCGCATAATCGTACCTTCCAGCACCTCTGCGTCCTTTGCAATATACACAGGCCCCGTAGACGCGTTGATGATGCAGCCGGGGTATATATTTGCTCCGTGTTCTATAAAAAAATTATCATGGCCAGACACAACCACGCCCGGTGGCAGCAACGCGCTTGTACGGCCGCTCGTCAGCATTGCAAAGTCAGTGCGCAGCACACTATCATTTAGCGAGAATATATCCCAGTTATTGCGAATCGAAAGGACTTCTCCTTCGAATGGAACCTTGGCGCAAGCAACAAGTGCATTATGGAGGTCTTCGAGACCAGCAATTTGCTGGCTTATGCGAGCGGCTACAACAGTGTCGCCACTTACAAGCACAGAATCTAACCCAAGGTCGCCTATTGCCGCGGCTATTGCACTATTGGCTACTACTGCTGCGTTCAGGTAAACAGACCCGGACACATTTTCATATTCGTACAGCGGCTGCAGGTCAACGCGTGTAAGCACCGATGCACGGCTGCCCAATATCCGCTCCCATCGCTCACGCATGGTAAAGATACCACAGCGGATATCTGCTACGGCTCGCGTATGTGTAAATGGCAGAAGATTTGCCGCCTCAAACCAATCAAAAAGGATATAGCCCATTGTAAGTGCCGGTTGTGTTTACGAATATACTTCAAGCAGTCCCTCAGGAAGGTCGGTCAGGAGCAATCCCTTCTTTGAGTCGATGCCTAATAGGGTCGCATCGACCAAAGGAATAAGCGCTTCATTGTTCTTATAGTTTACTTTACCCACCCATTGTGCGCCGGTCTGCATCACGTCTTCAAGCTTACCTATTTCCCCGTAATGCTTATCAGAAACCGTAAATCCGATCCACAATAGCGGGGAATGAGACACCTCAGCAGCCAGCAGCTTTTCATCGACATAGACATGCCTGGAAACCAGCCTCTTCGCAGCTTGCTGCGTTGACACCTCTTCCAGGTTCACGATCATCTCTCCGGGATTAGTTGCCTTACACTGTTCTACAAAATATGGAATCAGGCTACCCTTTTGCATTTCAAGCATAAGTGTGTCACCTTTCTTCAGCCACTTGCCGTCAGCGCCAAGGTGAGTCATCACCACAGCACCGTTGAGCCCATGAGACGCAACAATTTTGCCTATACGGATCATTCTGCAAAGATAGCGCAACAAAAACAGCCTATTTGTTCTTCTTTTTGTAGGAAAGAAAGGTCATTATAAGGCCCAGTTCCTCAGTAGAAACCCGCTCTTCGGCAATGCCGGTATCATGCTGGGCATTCTTAACCCGCAGTTCATACCCTATCAACTGTTCCGGCTTAAAATCAGGTATTAATACCTTTCTTCTTACCTGCATGTTATGGCACCGCGCGCAATTAATATCCCACAGTATCCTGCCTTTATCCCACTGCTTCTGGTATTCGGCACGAACAGCATCAGACATTTCAGCAGGAAACTCTGCCACTGGCTTGTTTTTCTGTGCGCGAGCAGACACAGCCATTGTCAATAAAACGACGATCAAATTTAAACGCATATTCATATCAATAAATTCCTCCTGGCTTTCTCTTATTTAATACTTTGTGCTTAGATACAGGCAGCCTTTCCGGCACCACCGGATCCGGCACAGCTTCGGTTAAGCTGGCCATAAACGCTATCAGGTCATTCTTATCTTTCTCTGATAGGTGCAGCGAGTCAGAAGAAAGCGTTTGGTTGCCGGGATCAAGACCATGCCCCGCGCCACCGCCTGCATCATAAAAGTCTATGACCTCTCGGAGTGTCCTAAAGACGCCATTATGCATATATGGGGCTGTGCGCGTTACATTTCGCAAAGTGCCAGTACGAAATGCTCGTAGAGTTTCCCTCGAAGGATTAACCACATACCTGCCGGAGTCAGCACTTAGTCGACTATAGCTCTTATCGCCCGGCACGCCCAGCACCTCGAACTCTGAACCGATATACGGAGGCTTGACTCCGTTAAACTGTGGAACAAAATGGCAAGTGGCACATTGCGCCTTATTCATAAATAGATTGAACCCCCTCCGGGCAGCGACATCTAATTCCGCCTGACCGCTCATTGCGCTGTCAAACGCTGAATAATGAGCACTGAACTTATTATAGTACCACGTCAAGCACGATGTAATGTGCTCAAGCGTAACCTCCGGCTCCTGCGGTGTGAATTGCAGTAATCTCTTGAACGACTTCTTATACTTACTACAACTAAGCACCTTCTGCACGACTTCCGCCTGCTCACACCCCATTTCTGCAGGGTTACTAATAACGTCTCGCGCTTGCCCGTCCAGTGAAAAGTGTCTGCCATCAGCCATGAGCAAATGATTGAATCCCGCGTTAATTAAGGTTGGAGTATTCCGGGGCAAATGATTCACCTTGTCAAAATGGATAGCGGTCGCTACTGTTGTATCAGTGAAGAACTGATAAGGCTTATGGCAGGAGGCACAGCTACGCTGATTATTACCAGAGAGTATGGGGTCATAAAAAAGTAAGCGCCCGGTTTCTTCTATGTCTGCCAATGCAATGCTATCCTCTACGCGCCTGAAAATCCCCTTGGCGTTTTGCCCATTGTAAAGACTCTTGTCAAAAAGTGATGTTGCCTTCTTGTTGAGTGAATAGTCAACGAGGCTCCTGCTCACCACATTGTATTTGAGTATCAAAACCTGATTCATTGTGTAAAGCGGATTCACATAATCACGTATGAACCTGAAGTGATCGAATGCAGATGCATCAGACGGCTGAGTAACTGTAAATGCTGCCATGCGCCTGTATAAGTCCATATAATCAGCAGGCAGCGCATAAGTTGGAAAACTCTCATTGAATGAGCTATATATGCCGCCCACAGCCATCAGCATCTCCCGAAGCTCCGGCAATATCCTTTCGGCATCCGGACATTCAAACCCTGTGGTATAAATCGCAGCCAGGTTCAGTAGAAAAAGCCTGTTACACAGAAAGAAATGGGAATAGCTACCTAGCCGGCTCCGGATAGAATCAGAAGTAAAAACGTTGCACGCCTTTTCGGCGCTATCTATAAATGCGCTTATCATATTCGCATCCGGAGTTGCTTCTTGCAATTCCAGATGAGCAAGAGTATATCCACCACCTTCTCGCTTGTATGGCTTCTCAAACTTCTCAAAAACCTCAATTTCCCACTCTACCGGCAACGGAGCGTTAAGTAACCGGTAGGCTGCAGGATCAGTGTACCTGAGCCAGAAATCAGCTCGCTTCAATTCGAGGCGTGCTTCATTAATTACAGTCAATAATATTGTGTCGCTATCAGCTACAACGCCGCGACGGGCTGTCAGGACGTCTTTGATTTTGCGGTTCGCATCACACAGATGAAGTAGTCTGCTCTGGTAGAGCTCTGCATAGGTTACCCCATGAGGCGATTCTGCAGACCGAAAGACCAGCAACATTAGCGCAGCAAACAAAATCACCCAAACCCTTTTCATGACGAAGCCGAAAAAGGGTCAAACTTATTACCGGCACATTACTCCAATTTTACGCCGATATTAACCCCATGTTATGTGGTAATATGCTACTCATTTTAGATTAACCGCTCCATAATCTGCTCCTAACATTGCGGCAATAAGGGACAAATAGCTTTGGCCTCAAATTCAATAGATTATGAGACAAAAACTTAACACGCTATTATTAGGAATTGCGGGGTTAGCTGCAGCTTCTGGCACAGCAAAAGCCCAAATTTCAATTGTGCAGGACTATAAGAACTATAGTTCGCCAGCCATCGGCACCTTTCAGGGCATTAACTTTAGGGAGGGTGGCTTTTCAGGAATCTACCCTGTAGCCGGCACTAATGGTAGAGAATTCTGGATCACATCAGACAGGGGTGTGAACATAGATGCGGCAAATGCAAACCCATCGGGCTGCGCTCCGACCTATGACAAGATATACTCATTCCCTTCTTACGCACCTAAGATTCACAGGGTACGCGTAAACGGCGACTCGATCCAGGTATTGCAAACTATTTCCATCAAACGCCCATCAGGCACACCTGCTACAGGTATCATCAACCCAACTGGCTTTGGAAGCACGGCTGCTGAAGTACCCTCTACAGACACCGTGCTTAACTGCGCAAACTTCGCATCCAAAACTGTAGCTAAAGACATCTGGGGTATCGACGCAGAGGGTATCGCAGTAGACCGTGATGGAAACTTCTGGGTATGTGAAGAAGGTGGTCCTTCAGTCTGGAAACTGGACCAGAACGGACGCGCTATCAAACGCTACAGCCCATATGCAAACCTAATAGGCGCAGAAGCTCAGGATGTTGCAATAGACACCGTATTCAAGTACCGCAAGAATAACCGCGGATTTGAGGGTATCACAATCGCACCAAATGGCAAAATATATGCCATCATACAAAGTCCAATACTTTACCCTACAAAAACTGTAGGTGAAAACACACGAATACACAGGATACTGGAGATAGACCCGATTACCAATGCTACACGCATGTTCGCATACCTCAATGACGGTATCATAGGCGCTTCAGGTTCTAACCAGATACGCCTGCGCGACTGGAAGATAGGTGACCTGGCAGCGATCAACGACTCTACCTTCCTGGTTATTGAAGCAGCTCTGCGTGGCACTACAGACATTAAGCGTGTCTACAAGATCAACATTAATGGCGCCACGCCGGTACATTCCGGTCTTTATGGCGGCCTTACTCTGGAAGCGCTTGTGGATGCAACCGGTCTTTCTGCAAACGGTATCACTCCTGTTCAGAAGACATTGTTCATGGACATCAACGCTACCGGCTGGGATCCAACACTTGAGAAAACAGAATGCCTTGCAATCGTAAATGACAGTACCATTTTCATTGGCAATGACAACGACTATGGACAATACTCACCATTGGAAAACGGTATAGCTACTGCCACCACAGTACTCAGCCACCTTGTGAAATATAAGTTGAACGGAAGCAGCATACTAAGCAACTTCACCGCAGTTGAACCCACGCTAACGCAGGGATTAACTGGCCCCTCATCATCAAGGTCTCCATACCTTGTACCAACTACTGTCGATGGTAAATTCACCTCCATCCTTACAGCAGGCGACTATGTGGGCACTTACAGAATGTGTGGCACACCAGACGGTATGGGCGCATTCGACAATGGAGACGGAACATTCACCGTTGTATTGAACCACGAATTTGGTAATACTGCAGGTATTAATCGTGCACACGGCCAAAAAGGTTCATTCGTATCTAAGTGGGTAATTAACAAATCAGACCTCAGCGTTGTGAGCGGTGCGGACCTGATGCAGAACGTAAATCTGTGGAACCCGCTTACGTCAAGCTACATTAACTACAATGCTTCATTCCCTTCAGCTTCTACTGCATTCAGCAGGTTCTGCTCAGCAGACCTCCCGGCCGTTTCTGCGTTCTACAACAGCAATACAGGTAAGGGAACTATGGAGCGCATCTTCATGAATGGTGAAGAAACTGGTAATGAAGGACGTGCGCTTGGCCACATTGTAACAGGTCCTGCTGCCGGCACCACTTACGAGCTGCCGCGTCTTGGTAAGTTCTCGTGGGAAAACTCTGTAGCAAGCCCTAAAAGGAGCGACACTACTGTAGTAATTGGTATGGACGACGCAACTCCGGGCCAGATATATGTGTACGTAGGCACAAAAACCACAACTGGTTCCGATGTGGAAAAAGCGGGTCTAACAAATGGCAACCTCTATGGTGTATCTGTTTCTGGCATGCTTACAGAATCTGACGCGGTATTTGCAGCACCGGGCACTTCGTTCTCGCTCATAAACATGGGTAATGTACAGAATATGACAGGTGCAGCACTCAACAGTGCCAGCAACACCGCAGGTGTTACCAACTTCCTTCGCCCCGAAGATGGCGCATGGGATCCTCAACACCCTAACGACTTTTACTTTGCAACAACGAACGGCTTTAACAACCCAAGTCGTCTGTGGAGGCTACGCTTCACCGATGCGACTAAACCTGCATTGGGCGGCACTGTAGAAGCAGTACTTGACGGCACAGAAGGCCAGCGCATGCTGGATAACCTCACGATAGACAACTATGGCCACGTATTGCTAGTTGAAGACGTAGGTAACAATGCCCACATCGGCAAGACATGGCAATATGATATAGCTTCTGATATGCTGAAGCAGGTAGCCGCACATGACAGCACCCGCTTCCTTGCTGGCGGTGCACAATACCTGACGCAGGACGAAGAAGCATCAGGCGTGCTAAACGTTGAAGAAATCCTGGGACCGGGTATGTTCCTCATAGACGACCAGGCGCACTACAGTGTGGGCGGTGAATTGGTAGAAGGTGGTCAGCTTCTGGCATTCTTCAACCCGGACTCTTATAACTCGGCTCCCGAAGTAAATATCACAGGCAACAGTATCAGCATTGTAGACGGCGACAATACTCCATCTACCACTGACTACACCGACCTGGGAAGCACATTCACAGGTACAAGCATCACGAAAACATTTGTGATTGAAAACCAGGGTGCTGGAACACTCAATGTAAACGGCATCAACTTCAGCGGCGCAAACGCTTCTGAATTCGCGCTGTCTGGTGCATCTGCATTCCCATGGAGCATTGCAGCGCACAGCACACAAACAGTAACTGTAAGCTTCGTTCCGGCAGCGGCTGGTAGCAGAAACGCTACTATTAATATCAGCACTAACGACATCAACGAAGGTGCGTATGACTTCGCACTGAGGGGATGGGGCGTAGACTCACCTGAAGTGAACATACAGGGCGCTGGCACAGATATCCTTGATGGCGACATGACACCTGGTGTTGGCAACAATACCGATTTTGGTACTGTAAACGTGGGCAGCTCATTGTCACACACATTTACGATCTCTAACAGCGGATATGGAAACCTGGTTGTATCTGCAATCAACTTTACAGGAACAGCAGCGGCAGACTACTCACTGGTAGGTGCTCCGACATTCCCGCTATCGATCGCTCCGGGCAACACTTACACGGTCACAGCACAATTCATGCCGTCAACCGGCGGTGCACGCCCTGCGGTAATGAACGTTATGAGCAATGATGGCGATGAGTCTACATACAACTTTGCAGTAACAGGCGTTGGGAACTACCTGCCTGAGATCAATGTAAAGGGTAATGGCATCAACATCATAGACGGTGACGTAACAGCAGGTACACTTGACATGACAAACTTCGGCAGCGTTAACACGTCTTCAATGCTTACGCACAACTTCACTGTTCAGAACACAGGTATGGGTGCACTGGCCATCAGCGGCATTACGTTCACAGGTGCAAGCGCCGGCGACTACAGCCTCGTAGGTGCTCCATCTTTCCCATACACAGTTGCAGCGGGCGACTCAATAATCCTTTCTGTGAAGTTTGCACCAATGACTGGCGGTATAAAGTATAGCACCATCAACATCATGAGCAATGATGCTGACGAAGCAATTTATGACTTTGCATTGGAAGGCAATGCGATAGCAACACCGGAAATATCTGTAGAAGGTAGCGGAGTAGAGATAATAGACGGGGACATGACGCCGGGCACTGCAAACAATACTGATTTCGGCAGTGTGAACATGGGATCTCTGATCATCAAGCATTTCACTATCAGAAACACCGGCGTTGGCAACCTGAACATTTCAACTATTGGCTTCACCGGTGTTGCAGCATCTGAGTTCAGCCTTGCAGCTTCGCCAATTCTGCCTGCTACTATAGCGCCCGGCGACACTGCTGCTATCTCTGTACAGTTCTCAGCAACTACCATCGGTACAAGGATGGCTGCGATCAACATCATGAGCAATGACCTTGACGAGGCTACCTACAACTTTGCACTGCAAGCGGTAACAACCGGCCTTCCTGAGATCAACATACAGGGCGATAGCGTAAACATAACTGATGGCGACGCTACTGCAGGTACTGCAAATAATACTGATTTTGGAACAGTGCTTGTAAACAACACTCTGGTTAAAACCTATATGATCCATAACACTGGCGTGGGCACCCTTAGCGTTCCGGCCATCGCTTTCAGCGGCGCAAATGCTTCGGAGTTCACATTGTATGGCGCGCCTTCCTTCCCGCTAACTATCGTGGCAGGTGGCAGCCAGTCGTTCCAGGTACAGTTCAAGCCTACTGCAGTTGGCATGCGCAAAGCAACCATTACGGTAAGCAACAACGACGCTGACGAATCAGAGTACGACTTTGCACTGGCAGGTACAGGCGTGGCAACTACAGGCGTGGGCAACGTAATTTCAGCATCAGAACTGAAGCTCTTCCCTAACCCGACAGGCGATCAGGCTACTGTTGCTATTACAATGACTACAGCAGCACATATCACCATCAGCGTATCTGACGTTAGTGGCCGCGAGGTACTGGCAGCAGAAAGGAATATGCAGGCCGGAGAGAACGTCATAAACCTGAATACAGCCAACCTGAAAAACGGTATGTATTTCGTAAGGGTTTCTGACGAAAACTCTACCACAAACCTGAAAATGGTGGTGGTACACTAAGACAGCAACAACACACAGTAACGAAACAGGCGGGTTCATTCCCGCCTCTTTTTTATACCCTACCGGCCCGCATATGCACAGGCCATTTGCTCTCCTTGGTCGGCACGTCGCCCCATGCTGCCACCAGTTCATGCTCCACCAGAGAAACCGGATCAACCCCTGTTGCCCTTTCATAGTGTTTCACGCCAGACCATGTACGCAAATACCCCGATAGCTGTTCCAGCGTCAGGTCCCTTACTATCGAGAATACAGGCGTCTCAATTTCCTCAAAAGGAAATGGAATGGAGCGATAACACGCATCCACATATCGGCGCTCCTTGTCCCAGTAAGGCCCTGTCAACTCATGATACAGTTGTTCTATTACCTTATCCACGCTCTCCGTGATATTGATTCCCGTATAGGTCCACGCAGCAATAAGCGCGCCGGGGCGGCACACACGCTTCACCTCGGCGTAAAAAGGCTCAAAGTCAAACCAATGTATCGCCTGTGCCACTGTTACCAGGTCTACAGACGCGGACGCAATCGAAGTGTGTTCAGCCCGCTCTATCAGGTAGTCGATATTAGCAAGCCTTGGTGCCTCGTCCACTTGCTTTTGGCTGATATCAGTGGCCGTGACCCGTTCGAAACGCTGTGCAAGCACCGCCGCTACCTGCCCGTTGCCGGTGCCACAGTCCCAGGCGTGCTCAAACCGATTCGTATTTGCATATAGGAAATCAAATAATTCCGGTGGAGACGATGGTCTGAACAAAGAATAATTACCTGATCCGGCCGAAAAGTTATCAATAGGAGCCTTCATCTTCCGAAGTTAGCCAACTATGCCATTCGTGGCCAAATCCCGGCATTACCATCCCGAATTGTAGTGTAAATGAAAATCACCTATTTTAGCATTACCTGCGGGAATAGCTCAGTTGGTAGAGCATCAGCTTCCCAAGCTGAGGGTCGCGGGTTCGAGTCTCGTTTCCCGCTCAAAAAAACGCCACACCTCGAGGTGTGGCGTTTTTACTTTTTGTAGTTCTTGTTACTTATCCCTCCAGCGTTGCAATACCCGTCTTCAAGGCATACATCACCAGCCCTGTGCGCGATTTTATATCCAGTTTCTGAAATAGCTGGTCACGATAGCCATCTATGGTCCGATGGCTTATATTCATTACATCAGCTATCTCCTTATAGGTCATTTCACTGCAGCACAGCTTCAGGAATTGCACCTCATTTTCGCTGAGTGCCGCGCTGGTAACTTCGTTGGGCTTGGAAATAAGCTGGTGCAGTATCTTACCCGTCACTAGCTCTGAGTGGTAAAACCCATTTTTGTGCAGGCTTTCTATGGCTGCCCGCAGCACATGTGGTTGTGAATCTTTAAGAATATACCCACCTGCCCCGGCACGCAGCATGCCCAGTATGTTGAACTCAGAATCATAGACAGAGACTGCCAGTATCTTCACATCGGGCCATTTCGCCTTTATCTGTTTGGCAGTTTCAAAGCCGTTCATCTCCGGCATGTTTATGTCCAGCAGACATACATCAGGAATTTTGCCGCCACCGGCTATTTTGCCGAGTAGTTCCCTGCCATTGCTCACACTATACAAGACCTCCATATTGTCGAAGTCTTCAATAAGCTCCTCCACGCCCTTGCGAAAAAGATTGTGATCATCGGCCAGCGCCAGTTTTATCTTGTCATTCATCGGTCCTGATGTTTAGTGTTACTGTAGTACCCTTTCCTTCCCGAGAAGCTATCTGCAAGTCGCCCAGCATTGCTGCGCGCATCTCCATATTGTACATTCCCAACCCTCGCGATTGTGTATGCGCGACGTCAAATCCCTTTCCATTGTCTTCAATCCCAATGCTTATTTTCTGCGGGCTATACTCCAAATTAATACTTATCCGGGATGCATGTGAATGCTTGATTGAATTATTCAGGGCTTCCTGCACTACACGAAATGCAACAAGCTTCTTACCAGCTTCCAGTTCCCGGTATTCGCCTGTCATTCGCAGCTCTGTCTCTATCTCGTTCGCATCCTTTACGTACTTCAGTTCCTTCTCCAGGCTGTCCTTTAGTGGAAGTTGCTGCACAAGGCCGCCATTCAATACGTGACTCAGACTGCGAAGCCCCTCTAGTGCGTTGCCCACCAGTTCCGTAGTAGTATGCAGGCTCGCCTTCTGTGCCTCATCTGTCGCGCGCTCAGTGGTTTTGAAGAGCTTTATCCTTGCCAGGCTCAGCGTCTGTGCTATGTTATCATGTATCTCTTCCGAAATATACTGAAACGACTGCTCCTGCACCTCTATCTGTGTCTGCAATACCTCCTGCTTAAACCTATGCTCCATCTCCAGCTTTTCGGTAATGTACTTTACCTGGCGACGCCGGTATTCTATGATGATCAGAATGATGAAGAACACGAACACAAGCAGCGTAAGTGTACCGACGATAAGGATAATGGCGATTTCAGATGTTTTCAAAGGCCTTGTTTTTAGGGTAAAAGAATAAGGTGACCCCGATAGCGAGGTAAGACAGGGTACTAATTATAGCCTGGGCATCCATTACCGATTGGATGTACGTCCAATGGTTTCTGTACAGTATCTTAATAGTAGCCCAGAAGAAAAGAGTGCAGCTCCAGGTAACTAAACAGATAATGGCTATGCGAAAGTATGGATGATAGCGCAGTTCCGTTATACTCGCATTCTTTAAGATTATGTAGATAGAGTATAGAGACATCGTAACGAAGTAGAAACTTTCCAACAGAATAATATTTGAATTCAATCCCTCCAGCGGCTGTAAAAAAGCAACATTCAGTATTCCTGCTACTGACCAGGCTATTATCGCCACAATATGGTAGCGCGAAGAACGATAGGGTCTGTTCACATAAGTAAAGTATGTCGATAAGATAATAGCCTCGACAACACTATATATGTGTGAGGTGGCTGTCTTAACCAGATATCGCTCATTCATGTATGCCAAATAGGAGATCAACTCGGCCAATGACGCAATAAACAGGAACAACACTATTGTTCGCATAGCCTTGCTGAGCCTTTTATATCTTGCAATCCCAATTAATAGGCCAAGTAAGATACTGGAGTAGTAAATGCTAAATATCTGATCGTTCAATCCACTATATATTTTATTGGCCATTGGGGTTGGTCAGGCCTATCTTGTCGCATACCGGGCAGGGATACGCGTGGTTAAACGCATAGTTGGTGCCTGCTTTTCTGTATACTGGCTGCTCCATCAATACAGTATCACTGCCATTGTCTCCTATCTGTAAGTTACCACCTTCATACACCAGAGACAACATTTTGGCCGAATCAAGTGAAAGATAGAATACGACGTACTCAAGATTCATTGTGTCCACCAGGTAGCGAAGATTGGTAGCTGGAATAATAAACGAACAGCGAGCAGTGTCTTCGATAAGCCCATGACTTTTGTCCCATATGTAATTTTGCCACCTTTGGATGTCGTCACGCCCTTGCCACCACGAGATATAGTATGATTCTTTTGGTTCCTGCGTTATCATTCGCGGAGGCGGAATAAGTCCATCGGCTATAGTCATTCTTACTCTCTCCGACGCATTCATTGTACTGCCAAGCAATGTAGTCATACTGTCTACCTTCTTTTGCAATGCAGCCGTATCCCCGCCACCATTGCTGCAGGATGCAAGTAGTACGCCAAGTGCCAGCACTAATAATTTCTGTTTCATAACCTTTTATTTTTTTGGTTCACTACAAATGTATTTTCAATTTATCGTACATCATAACGTGTTAAAACTCCGTCTGCACCGTGTTTTCACGGTGGGCTGTTGAGGCTTCACCCTTCCGGGGTGTTTTCACTGTGCATCCGTGCGTGTTAATGCTTCCTGCAAGCGGTTGTTTTACGGTGAAAAAGGGGTCATAGCCGCCTCATCTTTGCATCATCAACCACAACAAAAACTCACTAAAAACAATAGCAATGAAAAAGACAAACATTATCCTCGCAATTATCCTGATGGCCGCATCGATCGCCACAGCACAGCAAACTTTCACTAACGTAGCACTCCAGGCAGTAGGTACACAAGCTGCAATTACATTTACGCTGCCCTCAGAGGTAAACACCACAAATTTCCGGGTAGAGGCAAGTAATAATGGTACCGATTACAAGGTAATCGCTATTGTGCCATCTAAAGGGAACAGCGTATTACCACGCACATATACTCACCGCCTGTATGAGACGGGCTACAAATATTATCGCGTAGCCAGGGTAACAATGAATGGATCTTTCATCTACTCACAGCATCTGGAGACAAAAAACGACGAAGTCGCGCCTCAGATACACACCACTGGCATGCCGACTCAAACACTAGCAACAAACCTTCGCTAGCCGATCATATAGTTTACAAAAGGGAGGAGACGTCCTGTCGGCATTGCCGCGGGGCGTTTTCGCTTTCATGCCTGTTTATCATTCGGAAAATCAACTGCTATCTCGTTTGTCACAACTTGGTAAAATAGAAAATAACACAGCAACCCACCCAATGAATTTCGTCTGTATTAGTAAACGCATAGCTTATGAAAACCTTAAACGCACTCCTGTTGATGTTAATGATAACCCTGCAATCAACAGCGCAAGAAATAGCAGGGAAGGTAGTCGACGAAAAGAAAGAGCCCATTCTATCTGCCCTGGTCGTAGTTCTGCAATCTGGGATACATGTACAACAGAACGTGACTGATTTTGATGGCAATTACAACATCCGCAAACTAACACCGGGTTACTACGACCTGCTCGTAACATATGCAGGTTATGACTCTGTACTTATCACAAAACTGACAGTTGTTCCCGGCAAGGTCACAACACAAAATGTCAGCATGGTACGTAATTCCGATAGCCTAAAAGGCATAACTATCAAGGCCTACAAAAAGCCGCTGGTAAACGTGGACAAGGCAAACATCACTATTCTTACTGCAGAAGATATCAAAACACTGCCTTCAGGTGACCCAACCGATGCCCTTGGCTTGGCACCTGCGCTATATCAGCAACAGAGAGGTAGAGGAGTAAATATAAGTGGTGCGCGTAGTAGCGGTACGCTATACATAATCGATGGCGTACAGGTGCAGAATATTGGTGGTACCGCACAAGGAATGAATACTATCCAACAAGTTCCGGGAACTGCAGAATACAAAAGGCACCCCGAAAATGACTTCATGAATGTTCGCGTTAATCCACTGTCTACAATGAGCGTAGACGTAGACCGTGCATCATATGCCAGCGTACGGAGATTTCTGAACGAGGGCCATCTCCCTCCTGCCGATGCAGTGCGCATAGAGGAAATGGTGAACTACTTTAAGTATCAGTACGAACCACCTACCGACAACGATCCCATTTCAATAAATACAGAAGTGACTAACTGCCCGTGGAGACCAGAACACCTTCTGTTAAGAATAGGTATACAGGCCCAGGTTGCCGATACCGCCGAGCTCCCCCCATCCAACATCGTTTTCCTGATAGACGTGTCAGGCTCTATGGGATCATGGGAGCGTCTGCCACTGCTTATAGAGGGAATGAAGCTACTGTTACAAAAACTAAGGCCGGTCGACAAGGTGTCAATCGTTACCTATGCCGGCGCGGCCGGCCTTGCATTACCTCCTACTTCCGGCCACGATAAAGAGCGCATCCTTGCTGTGCTTGACAATCTGCACGCGGGTGGGTCCACAGCCGGAGGAGAGGGGATAAGGCTGGCTTACAAGGTAGCCACCGACAACTATATTAAGGGGGGAAACAATCGTGTGATACTTGCCACCGACGGAGACTTTAACGTGGGTATCAGTAGCGAGAATGACCTCGAGGCCCTGATTGTAAAAGAGCGCGAAACAGGCGTTTTTCTCACCTGCCTGGGCTTCGGCACAGACAATTTTAAAGACAGCAAGATGGAGATGATGTCTGACAAGGGTAATGGTAACTACCACTACATTGATAATATACAGGAAGCGAAAAAATCCCTTGTCACAGAGTTCGGAAGCACACTATTTACCGTAGCGAAAGACGTAAAAACCCAGATCGAATTTAACCCTGCCAAAATACAAGGGTATAGATTGGTAGGCTACGAAAACCGCTTGCTCAATACGGAAGACTTTAAAGACGACAAAAAGGACGCGGGTGACATGGGTGCCGGGCACACAGTGACAATATTGTACGAGCTGATTCCCGTCGGTGTAAAAAGTCCTTTCCTCCGCGACGCTCACAAACTGAAATACCGGAAGGAAAAGCTACAAGACAACTATAGTGATGAGCTCGCAACGATCAGGTTCAGGTACAAACATCCGGACGACAAGAAGAGTAAAGAAATGGTACACATCATTGATGACAATACCACAGACTGGGACAATGCAACAGAAAACACCAGGTTCGCTGCTTCTGTTGCTATGTTTGGAATGATACTGAAGGAGTCTCAATATGCCGGCACTAGTAGTTACAACAAAACTCTGAGCCTCGCTACAGCGTCTGTTGAGTCAGACAATGAAGGTTATCGGGCAGAATTTACAACACTTGTAAAGACAGCTGAGCGTCTAGCAAAAAAACACAATTGACCTCTAAACTGATATATCTGAAGAGAGACTTGAATGATACAAAAAGAAAAGCGCCTCGTCGTAATGACGAGGCGCT